>NZ_JADK01000006.1:0-520863 GCF_000518345.1 Bradyrhizobium sp. URHA0013
GCATTCGAGGAGCGACCGCCTCATGAGGTCCTGGCCGCTGCGATCAAGCGGCGCTGCGCCATCCTGTTCGTCGGTGCCGGCGTCTCGATGGCTGTCGGCCTGCCGTCTGGCAGTCTCTGATCGACCACCTGCTGGATGACCTTGGACTTGAGCGCAACGTGATCGATGGAATGCACGGCGGCTATCAGATGCTGGCTGAGTACTACCGGCTTAAGCGCGGCGGAATTGGCCCGCTCCGCAGCTGGCTCGACCGCAACTGGCGCGTCGACCCGGACAGGATCGCGGCCTCGCGGCTCCACAAGCTGATCGTGGAGCTCGATTTTCCGACCATTTACACCACGAACTACGACCGCAACCTCGAGACAGCCTTCGACGTCCTGGAAAAGCCCTACGCCAAGATCAGCAACGCAAAGGATATTGCGGGCGCCCGTTCCGGCGTCACACACATCATCAAATTCCATGGCGACTTCGACGACGATGCCTCGCTCGTCCTGACCGAGACCGAATTCCTCAACCGGCTCGCGTTCGACTCGCCACTCGATATCGGTTTCGCGCCGATGCCTTGGGAAGCACGTTGCTTTTCATCGGATACAGCATGTCCGATCCCAACATTCGGCTCCTGCTGCACCGGATTTGGCAGAGTTGGGAGGAGTCCGGGCACCGCCAGGACCGACCGAGGTCCTTCGCTTTCGTCACGCAGCGCAATCCGGTGCAGGAAGCGGTATTGGCGAACTGGGGCATCACCACCATCGCGCCGCCCGATGGCGTCAGCCCGGATGATGGTGTTACCCGGTTCTTGCTGGACATCCGCCAACGTATTGACCGAAAGAAGTGAGTGCCTCAACTGCGCCGCCACGATGCGCGCCCAGACCAAGACCACCGGCGAACACGATAGCCGTGAGCATTTGCTCTGCTGCCATGGGGCGCTCGGCTCAGCGGCGGGATCGGTCAGAACGGGGCTCGATTGCCAGTCCGCAAGCGGGACTGGTCACCGATATCCCCTATATCGCCGGGCATAGGCATAGCGAGGATTGACGCCGCAATAGGCGTTCGTTCCCGATGCAGTCGCCATGCACTGAGCGTAACTGGCGAACTGGCAGTTGCCCGGATAGCCCCAAACGCGGCCCTGAAGGCAGTAGCGGTCTTGTGCGACGGCGGCCGTCGAGGAGCCGAAGCCCATCACAAGCGCGAGAGACGCGGCAGCCAGGAGCAATCGATGTTTCATGAATATCTCCAATTTCAACATTGAACGTCCCTCGTGAAGCGGCGTTCCAAAGTGCAACGTTGATCGCTCCTTTCTCGGGTTCGACGCGAATCGTTAACCTGTGTGAAGCCGTTCGATGCCGATCGCGATTAAGGTGACGGATGTCCTCGATCGGAAGCCGTATGCCTGACCAATCTCCCAGCCTTAGAAATTTCACCATCAATTTCGGTCCACAGCATCCCGCCGCTCATGGCGTGCTCAGGCTCGTGCTCGAACTTGACGGCGAAGTCGTCGCACGGGTCGATCCGCACATTGGTCTTCTGCATCGGGGCACCGAAAAATTGATCGAGGCCAAGACCTATCTTCAGGCGATCCCCTATTTCGACCGGCTCGACTATGTCGCTCCTTTGACGCAGGAGCACGCATTTTGCCTGGCGATAGAGAAACTGATCGGGCTTGAAGTTCCGCGGCGAGGGCAGCTGATCACGGTACTCTATCACGAGATCAGCCGCATCTTGTCTCATCTTCTGAACGTCACGACGCAAGCGATGGACGTGGGGGCCTTGACGCCACCCCTTTGGGGCTTCGAAGAGCGCGAGAAGCTCATGGTGTTCTACGAGCGTGCGTCCGGCAGCCGGATGCATGCCAACTTTTATCGTCCCGGCGGCGTGCACCAGGACCTTCCCCCCAAACTGATCGATGATATCGAAGCCTGGTGCGATCCGTTCCTGCGCGTCGTCGACGATCTGGATCGGCTGCTCTCGCTCAACCGCATCTTCAAGGCACGAAACGTTGATATAGGCCGGGTGACACTCGATCAGGCTTGGGCGTGGGGCTTCTCCGGCGTGATGGTGCGGGGCTCGGGCGCGGCTTGGGACTTGCGAAAGGCACAGCCCTACGACTGCTATGCCGAGATGGACTTCGACATCCCCGTCGGCAGGAACGGCGACTGCTATGATCGCTATCTCATTCGCATGGAGGAGATGCGGCAATCCGTGCGCATCATGAAGCAGTGCATCGAGAAGCTGAAGTCTGCGGACGGCCAAGGCCCGGTGCTCGTGCAGGACAACAAGGTCGCGCCGCCGCGACGTGGCGAGATGAAGCGTTCCATGGAGGCGCTGATTCACCACTTCAAGCTCTACACGGAGGGCCTCCACGTTCCCGCCGGCGAGGTCTATGTCGCCGTTGAGGCTCCGAAGGGCGAGTTCGGTGTGTTCCTCATCGCGGACGGCACGAACCGCCCTTACAAGTGCAAGATCAGGTCGCCGGGGTTCGCCCACCTGCAAGCGATGGACTTTCTCTGCAAAGGGCATTTGCTCGCGGACGTCTCGGCGATCCTCGGGTCGCTGGACATTGTCTTCGGCGAGGTCGATCGCTGACTGGAAAACCGCATTGGAGGATCAGGATGGATATCAGGGAAAGCTCCGCCATGACCGAAGCGTCCGGCCTCGTGGACGATCAGTTCATTGCGCGGACGTCGCATGAGCCGCACAGCGATGCGGGAACAGGAGCCGACACGCCTTCCCAGGCGCTCTCGGCGCAATTGGCCGACCAACTGCGGAAGATGACCAAGGCAGCGCCGCTGCAAACGGTCTTTGCGGCGTTTCTGCTGGGCGTTCTGGTGGCTCGGCGTCGCTAGACGTCGGCCAAGGCCGTCCCTTTCATCGGACGACCCCGGCCGTTGCACGAAAATCAGGCCAACGCGTTCGTCACCGGCGGCTCGTTCATCTGCTCCACCTGTGCGCCGCTATCCGGCCGCGCCGGTCCGAGCACAGGCTCCTCGCCCAAAGGCTCGAACCCGGCGCGGAAGCTGAACGACCCCTGGCCGTCGAGCGAAGGACCTTCGCAGTAGCGCCCCGGCTGCAGCGGCGCCGCGTTGCGTTCGGTGCCCATGAACATGTAGCTGAACTCGGTCGCCTCCTTGCTGCGGTCGAAGCTGTTCGGAATAGGCAGGGCGGCGTCCGCGCCCATCTCCTCGATCACCGCGAGCCATTGCTGTTGATGCATGGTGTCGCGCGCAATCAGGTAGCTCAGCATGTCCTGCATGCCGGGATCGCTGGTGGAGTTGAAGAGACGCACGGCGAGGGTCCGGCCGGTGGATTCAGCCGCGACGTTGCAATACATGTCGGCGGCCAGATTGCCGCTGGCATAGACATGCGAACAATCGAAGGGAACGCCGTCGCAATTGGCAGGGAAGGCAGCCATGCCGGTCGAGAGCAGATGCCGGTGCAGCATGCCCTCGATCACGTGCCGCGGCCGCTCGCCGCCGTTCATCACCGCGCCGACGACCGGATTGGCCTGCAGGCTGGTCTCCTGCATCGTTGCCGGCGCATTCTCCAGGTTTAACGCGACCGCGGTCGCGAGCATCTCGATGTGGCTGATCTCTTCGGTCGCGGTATTGAGCAGGACGTCGCGATATTTGGCCGGCCCCCGTGCGCCCCAGGCCTGGAAGAAATACTGAAGGCAGACGCGGATCTCGCCTTCGACGCCGCCGATGGCTTGCTGCAGCTGGCGGGCGAAGATCGGATCGGGCTTCTCGACCCTGACCGGATATTGCAGTCGTTTGTCGAAGTAGTACATGCGCAGCTCCTTTTGTGTTCACGCTATTGCGCAATGAGTGCTGTCGGGTTGCGTTCCTATGAAGTTTCTAGCGACGACTTTGAAAGCCTTTAAATTGCGACGTGAACGCGATGCGGCCCCGGCGAGGAGAGGATCTCGCCGAGGCCGCTCTCAGGCGCGCAACAGCAGGGAGCGCGCGTTAGAAAGTTGCGAACCGCGAACCGTTAGCGCCGCGGCATGGTGCCGTTGGACGGTGGGGTCGTCTCGTTGCGCATGCCGGGAGGACTGGAAGCACCTTGTCCGCCCCGCTCGACATGGGTGATGCCGCCGCCACCGGAGCCGCCGGCTCCGCCCGAGCCGGCTCCTGCACCGCCAGCGCCAGCTCCAGCACCGCCGCCCGCACCGCCGGCCCCGGCGCCCGCGCCGCCGCCCGCGCCACCTCCGGCGCCACCCGCACCACCGCCTGCGCCGCCTGCGCCACCACCAGCGCCACCGCCTGCACCTTGCGCGAACGCTGCGCCGACTGAAGCGCCTGCAAGCATTGCTGCCGTAAAGATCGTCAGGATCGTCTTACGCATCTGTCTTCTCCTTGAGGTTTCGATGTCGGACCAATCATGTGAAGCATCCACCGTTCCTAGCCGTGCAGCGCGATCAAGCTCTGTCCTCGACGACTCCGCGTCGATATTGCGAAGGCACGGCAACTTCGTCGAACCGTTCGGCGAGAGCATCGAGAGCCGCGCGCATCTGCGGCCCTTGCATGGCCGCGCCGTGCCCGGTGACGACGATCTCTGGAGCGAGCGCGGCAAGTGCGCGCACCGATGTCTTCGCGCTTTCCCAATCGGGCGTGAAATACATCGGCGGCCCGTGCATCTCCGGTGTTTGCGTCACCGCGGCGTAAACGGATTCCTGCCGCGTCGTGATGAAGGCGTCGCCGGCGATCAGCACGCGATCGCGTTCGCGCCAGAGCGAGATATGCCCTGGGGTATGGCCGGGCGTATGGATCCACTGCCATTCCGGCATGAAGGGTACGCTATGATCAAAGGGAAGATCATAGAGGCGCGATCCGACGTTCACCGGTCTTGTCGGGAAGAGCGGAGAAAGCCGGGCGAGCAGCCCGCCACCGACGCCGGGATCGGCCGACGGATAGGATTGGCTTCGGTCAAGATAGGGATGCTCGGCCGCATGGGCATAGACCGGCACCTCCCATTCATTCGCCAGCGTTTCGAGAACGCCGACGTGATCGAAGTGCCCATGCGTCATGATGATGCAGGCGGGCCGGCCGTTTCCTCCGAATCTGGCCTTGGCGGCAGAGCGGATGGCGCCAGCCGATCCGGGGATGCCGGCGTCCACCAGCACCCAATTGCCGTCGCCGGCGTTCTCGAAGCCAACGAAGATGACGTTGACAATCGCAAGCTGACGATAGGCTACGTCAGTGACGATCTGCCGCGTGTTGTCATTGCGGTCGAGGTCGGATTGCGGGTGCTCCGCGTCGGCGGAAGAGGGAAGCGAGATCTGCGTCATGTTCATTCGGGTCCGATGTAATCAATTCTCTAGCGCTCAATCGTACCCATGCGCCGGATCTTCTTCTGAAGCAGCATCACGCCGTATAGCAGCGCCTCTGCGGTCGGGGGGCAGCCGGGCACGTAGATGTCGACCGGCACGACGCGATCACAGCCGCGCACGACCGAGTAGGAATAGTGATAATAGCCTCCGCCGTTGGCACAGGACCCCATTGAGATCACGTAGCGCGGCTCGGGCATCTGGTCGTAGATCTTGCGAAACGCCGGCGCCATCTTGTTGGTGAGCGTGCCCGCGACGATGATCACGTCCGACTGGCGCGGTGATGCGCGTGGCGCGAATCCGAAGCGTTCGGCGTCGTAACGCGGCATCGACATCTGCATCATCTCGACCGCGCAGCAGGCGAGCCCGAACGTCATCCACATCAGCGAGCCGGTCCGCGCCCAGGTGATCAGCTCCTCCGCCGTCGCCGTGAAGAAGCCCTTGTCCGCAAGATCGTCGCGGATCGTCATGAAGAACGGATCGGAAGTGTTGTCCGGCCGTCCCTCGCCCGGCCGCCCAGATCCAGGCCGGTCAAGCGAAGGGCCTGAGCTGCCGACGTGCGGAAAATTGTTTGTCATTCGTGTCCCTGAGCGCTGCGGCCGTTTGGCGATGCGACCACCCGCTCCGGGAAACAGTGATTTGCATGCGGCGTTCCTGCGGCGGGAGGAGGATTTGCGTTCTGTTATCGCAGGTTAGCTTCGGGTCCGACGGCCGGAACCCGGCGTTGGCGTCGTGGATCACCCTAGGAACGATCCATCGAAACTGCGGTTGGCGGCGACAGGGCCCCGTGGAATGGAGAACATGAAATGACGAACGCAGCCCGCGATACATTCGTGGTTGGACTACGCAATGCGCATGCGATGGAAGTGCAGGCGCGAGAGTTGATGGAACGTCAGTCGGAACGACTGGACGAATATCCCGAGGTCAAGGCCAAGGTCGCCGCTCACCTTCAGGAGACCAACGAGCAACTGAAGCGGCTGGAGAGATGCCTGGAAGCCTGCGGGGAGAGTACCTCCAGCCTCAAGGATACGACGCAATCCATGATGGCGAACATGCAAGCCATGGCACACTCGGTGGCTGGCGACGAGATTCTCAAGAACACTTTCGCCAACAATGCCTTCGAGAATTTCGAGATCGCTGCCTACAAGTCTCTGCTCGCCCTCTGCGGCGCCGCTGGTTTCGCGGAGGCCAAGGAGCCGCTCGAGACATCACTGAAGGAGGAGCAGCGCATGGCCGCCTGGATCGACTCAAACGTCGAGAAGGTGACGATGGAGTATCTGGCGCATCAGCGCCAGGCGGCCTGATCGAACATCACACCCGCAGGGGCGAGGCCAGCGGCTTCGGTCGCTGAGTCCGCCTGCGTTCTCATATGGGCTCGCACGACCGAAACCCTCTCATCCGCGTTTTGCTGCAATGGCGCATATCATCTTCAGCGACTACCGCAATCCTGCTGCCGAACAGGCCTATGAGATCGCATGGGACTTTCTGGCCCGCAGTGGGGCGATCCACGATGAGTTCGAGGCGTGCGTGTTTCTGGCTCAACGCATCACCATGATGGTCGAGGAAGGGCAGGCAAACCGAATTCGGATGGCCAATCGCGCGATCTCCGAATACCAGTACCATCTCGAGAAACTCTGCAAGCCGGCCCGTGGCGCGGCTGCTTCACGCGCTTGAGGGCTCGCGCGGGTTCGTGGGCTGTTACTGCCGATCTGCGATCGTGAGCTGGCCGCGTGCCCCGGTACGTCCGCTCCTCCGCGGTGCAATGGCCGGGACCAGTGCCGGCGCTTCGCCGGCCATGCGCATGGCGAAATAAGCAATCGTCGCGCGAAGACCATCCTTGAGCGCCACGCGCGGGCGCCACCCCAACGCCTTCACGGCCGTGTCAATGACGGGCTTGCGGCGCTTCGGATCGTCTTTCGGCAGCTCCTCGAACCGGAGCGGGGAGGCTGATTCCGTATACGCCAGCACGTCGCGCGCGATCGCCTCGATCGTAACCTCGTGCGGATTACCGAGGTTGCACGGTCCGGTGACTGACGATGGGCTCTCCATGAGCAACTGGAGGCCACGCACGAGATCGTCGACGAAGCAGAAGCTCCTGGTCTGCGTACCACCTCCATAGATCGTGATCGGCTCTCCGCGAAGCGCCTGCACGATGAAGTTGGAGACCACGCGCCCGTCGTTCTCCAGCATCCGGGGTCCGTAGGTGTTGAAGATGCGCGCGACCTTGATTTCGACCCCGTACATGCGATGGTAATCAAACATCAGCGTTTCCGCGGCCCGCTTGCCCTCGTCGTAGCAGGCCCGGGGTCCGATCGGATTGACGTTGCCGAGATAGGATTCCGGCTGCGGATGCACTTCGGGATCACCGTAGATTTCGCTGGTCGATGCCTGCAGGACCCGTGCGCCTTTCCGCTGCGCGAGCTCCAGCATGTTGATAGTGCCGAGCACGCAGGTCTTCATCGTGCCGACCGGATCTTTCTGATAATGACGGGGTGACGCCGGGCAGGCGAGGCTGTAGATCCGGTCGATGTCGCCCTCGATCTCGACGGGATCGCGTACGTCATGTTCGATGAAGCGAAAGTTCGGATGATTGAGCAGCGGCCGGATGTTGTCGATCCTTCCCGTAAACAGGTTGTCGAGGCAGATCACGGTGTGGCCGCGCTGCAAAAGCGCGTCGCAGAGGTGGGATCCGATGAAGCCGGCGCCTCCGGCCACCAGAACGGTGGGAGAGCGGCGGGACGCGTTGATGCGGGTCTGAACTGTCATGGTGCTGCCTTTCAGATTTGAGCGACCTGCATGGGACGCGAGGCGGGAAGTTGCGGTGCTTTCCGGCGGCGACGTACCGACGCCTCGGCGTAGTAGGTCTCCACTTGCCGGGCGCGATGGTCGGAGGTGTGGTCGGCCAGAACGCGGCGCCTTGCGTTTTCCGCGATCGTGCGCCTTTGCTCCTCGGGCATGTCGCGCAGGATCTCCACGACGTCGCGTGGGCTCGATGCGAGCAGGATTTCCCGCGAAGGCTCGAAGACGGTCTCGATTCCAGGCCACCGGTCCGAGATGACGGGCGTGCCGCACGCGGCCGCTTCGAACAGCCGAACGCTGGGCGAGAAGCCGAGCGCACGCATGTCGGCGCGGGTGGCATTTAGCGTAAAGCGTTGCTCTGCGTAAAATCCCGGATGATGTCTGGGCGTGAGGTGCTCGATCCGGGCGACATTGGCGGGCCAGACCACCTCACCGGGATATTGCGCGCCGGCGACGACGAATTGCTCGCGTGACAGAGTGCGAGCGGGTGCGAGCAGCAACTGGTCCAGAACCGGTTGCCGGTCCTCGCTGTAGGTTCCGAGATAGCCCAGTGCCCACTTCTTCTCCGCGCGTTGCGGCGCGTAGATGTCGGTATCGGCACTGCAATACAGCACTCGAGCCAGCGGACTGCCATAGTTCTCCTCGACCATGCCGGGCACCGGGCCGCCGGCAAAGGACAGGTAGAGGTCGAAGCGCGGGATCATCGCCGCGGAAAGGTAGTCCAGGCCCTGCTCGAGCTTCGCAAGCGTGACCGGCGTGTCGATGTCGTAGAAGGCGGTAATCCCCCGGGCGTGGGTCGTAATCCATTCGGCGATCGCGATGCCGTCGGGCACGTAGGAGCCGATGACCACCAGGTCGGCATCTCGGATCATCTTGCCGAAACGCTGCGGGATGTCCTTCAAGGATTGATAAAGCTCGACGGCCCAAGCGGAAGGCTTGGCAAGATCACGATGCTCGCGATACCAGGGGGCGTCGCGTTCGAGAAATGTGACGTGGTGACCTCGTCGTGCCAGGGCTTCGATCAGGGCGCGGTAGGTCGTGGCATGGCCATTGCCCCAGGACGAAGTAACCGAAAGACCGACGACGACGATGGTGAGGTTCATTCTGCTGCCTCGATTCGCGAACTGCTTGCGGCAAAGAGATCGTTGAACTTGCGCGCGCGCTGCCGGTAGGTGTGATGGCTCAGAATGCGCGCACGAGCGCGCGCTGCGATGGCCCGAGCCCGGTCGGGGCGCAGTGCGGCAAGATGCTCGGCGACCTCCGCCCCGCTCGCGGCCACCAGCACCTCGCGATCTGGCTCGAGAAAATGATCGATGCCGTCCCACTGGTCGGTGATCAGGCAAGCTCCGGCACCGATGGCCTCGAACACGCGCGTTGGCGGCGAGAAGCCGTAGCGCGCCATGCTGTCGCGATTGACGTTCAGCGTAGCGAGACCGGAGCCGAAAAACGCGTTGTGGTCGCCGGTCCCGACATGCCCGACCTTGTGCAGATTAGCTGGCGTGTCTTTGGAATCCCACCCCGATCCACCGAGCACGAACGTTTTGTCGGGCAATTGGCGTGCGACATCGATGAAGAACCGCTCGACGCGCTGCTCGCGATCGGGCAGGCGGTTTGCCAGCAAGCTCAGATCGCAAGTGAAGTGCGTATTGGGCGGCGCCGGAAAGTGCGTGGCGGGGTCGAGCGCATTGTAGATCGGTACGCAGTCTCGCGCGCCGATGCCGCGATAAGCGGATACGACGGCATCGCCGCCGCCATAGGTCAGAACCATGTCGTAGGACCGGATCGCATGGCGCAGATGATGGTCTGGATTGTCCGCCACCGACTCCAGCGTCGCGGGGGCATCGACGTCCCAGTAGATGCGCATTGCATTCGATGGGATGTCGGCGACCGCGTTCTCCAGCTCCTGATCGAAGACGCCGACGCCGCTGGCCTTGACCAGCATGTCGGCCGAGCGGGCGGCTTCCTCAAGCGAGCTTCGCCAACCGTCGGGCGTCGCGGCATAGACCACCACCTTCGCCCAGTCCGGATCGTCGATGTCGCGATGGGCCTGGCGCTCGAAGGCATCGGGCTCGAAGAATGTGACGTCGTGGCCGAGCGCCGCGATCTCCTTCAACATGCCGCGGTAATAGGTGGCGGCACCGTTCCAGTAGGATGAGACGAGGCTGGATCCGAAGAAGCAGATCTTCATGCGGAGGCTCCGATATATCGCAGGGGCGGTGTGGAGTGGCGTGAGGCCCGGAGGTTCTGCACGATGCCGACAAGCTGCTCCGCCCGGTGACGGCATGTGTGACGCTCCTTGATCGTCCGGAATCCGGTCTCCACGGTGGCGGACCATAAGTCCCGGTCGTCGAGCAGCGCACGAAGCGCCCGCTTCATTTCTGCGCCGTCGGAAGCGCTGAGATAGGCACCTTCCGGGAACAGTCCTTCCGCGTCTGACCAGGGGGCCGAGACCAGTGGAATGCCGCACGCCATCGCCTCGAAGACGCGAATGGTCGGAATGCCCGGAAGCAAGCGGACATAGGGGCCGCGGGGGACGTGGACAGTCGCGCGCGCGCCGGCGAAAGCAATGGGAGCCCAGTGTGCCGGCAGCCAGCCGCCATACCGAATACCTGCGGCCTGAATGGTGGCGAGGGCTGGGTCCGAATAGCGGACGCCATAGACCCCCGCGCGCAGCTTCAGCTCGGCCACGGGTTCGACCAGAAATTCGTTGAGCTCGGCACTGCGTTCGCCGTCGCCCCAATTGCCGATCCAGACGACATCGTCGGTGCGCTCGATATGTGGCAGCGGATGATACAGGGCGACATCGGCCGCCTCGTGCCAAGTAAAGGCCCGGTCGGCCCAGCCGAGCTTCAGATAGATTTGGCGAAGCACCTCGCCAAAGGCGAGCACACCGTCGAATCCGTCGAGGTCGAACTGCGCAAGTTCGTCCGGTGCGCTGACGGCGCGATGATGGGTGTCGTGGAACAGCAACGTAAACGGAGCGCCGTGAGCCCGTCTCGATCCGATGTCTGCGATCAGATCAGGTGAATTCCATTCGTGGACGACGACGAGATCGGCGCCGTGCAGCGCCTCATCGAGATTAAGGGAGGCATCGTAGCGGCGGATGCCGATGCCGGGAAACAGCGTTGGAATATCCTCCATGGTCTGATTGCCACCCTCGCGGATCGCATTCAACCGGCTCCAGCCGTCGATCGGCTCGAACACGACGACCTCATGACCGAGCGCGTGAAGTTCGCGGGCATAACCGCGCAGGAAATGGGCATTGCCGTTGTTCCAGCAGGAGGTGAACGCGTGGTAGAACAGAACGCATTTCATGCGCGGACCTCCATGGGGGCGGGCGCGTGATGGACGGCAAGCAGCTCCTCGTACAGGCTGAGATAGGCGCTCGTGGTTCGGGTCAGCGAGTAGGTCAGGGAATGCTCGAAGGCGGCACGTTGCAGCCGCACCCGCTCGCGATCGTCGGTGCACAGACCTGCGAGCGCTCGATGCAGCGCCTTGCTGTCGGTGGGATCGACGAACAGCGCGGCCCCACTCCATAATTCCTTGAAGGTCGGAATGTCGGACAGGACGAGGGCACATCCCGCGGCCGCGGCTTCCAGAACGGAGAGGCCGAACGGCTCATAGAGCGCGGGGCTGGCGAAGATGGCAGCGTGCTGCAAGTGCGCGCGCATGGCTTCGTGAGACAACTGCCCGAGCCAGGTGACGGAAGCCGAAGGGCACTCATCCGCCGGCCCGGCGACCTGAACGGGCCAGTCCAGTCCAGGCGCCGCGGCCGCCAGGACCTCGATGTTCTTGGCGCGGTCCCAGAGCCGGCCCGCTGCAAAGATCATGTCTTGCTTCCGTCCCGCGAGGCCCTGAGGGTCAATTCCATTCCAGATCACGATGCCGCGCGAGCGAGGCCGATAGATTTCCGCAATGTCATCGTGGAAGGACTGGCTGGGACAAACCCACGCCTGTGCCGTGTCGAATGCGGCCGTCACCCGTTCGGTGTAGCCGCGCCATTTCGGTTCGCCGAGCCAGCTCGTATCGCGGCACGCGAGCCCCCAGGAGTTGACGCAGGAATGCGCGACGACCACCACTGGAGCGCGCCAGGCGAAGTTCGCTTCGCGAAAGCTGTTGAGGTGAACGACGTCAGGCCGGATTCTGGCTTCGAGCTTCGCAAGGACGCGCCTGGCCTGGGACAGATCTTGTCCTTCCGGATCCTGCCATTCGAGTGCAAGGTCCGTTTCGATCAGGCGGACCCGCGAGCCACGGAGCATCTTAAGCTGGCCGGCCCGCGCGCGCGGACCCATCGTCACCAGGGTGACGTCGGCGCCCTTCGCTGCAAGGGACGACGCAAGAGATGACGAATAGGTCCAGACGCCTCCGACGGTATCGGTCGTCATCAGGATCCGGAGCTGCGAGCCGCGGCTCATGACGCCACCTGCAGTTCGAGAGTCTCGAGCGGGATCGGGCGATCGTTCTGCACGTCGCTGAACTGGTCGAACATCGCGAGATAGTGCCGGTGCGCGCGCTCCCAGGCGAAATCGTCGGGCTCGCCCCACAGCTTCCGATAATCCGGCGAGCCTGGATAGGGATACAGCGGGACCGGATCGTTGGCCCAGATGCCGGCATCCTGCATGGTGCGGCGCCAGCGCTGCACGATGGGGTCATCGTCCTCGGGGACTTCGATCAAATTGGCCTGCACGAAGGGGACGTGACGGCGCGCTTCGACCAGCCGTTCGGCAAGCTGGTCGGTCGTCATCTTGCAGTTCTTGGCGAGCGCGGCGCGGCCCTCGACCGTGAGGCTCTCGATGCCGGCTTCAATCGAGACGCAGCCGGCGCGGCCGAGCAGAGCCAGCATGTCCGGCTTCCAGAGGTCGATGCGGGTCTGCACCCCGAATTTCAGCCCGCGTGTGGCCAGCCCTTCCAGCAGTTCCTCGTTCGGAAGAAATATCTCGTCGATGAAATAGACATATTCGATGCCTTGACGGCGCAGGCCCTCGACCTCTTCGAGAACGATGGTGGCAGGCCGCTTGCGGTAGGCGTTGCGGAAGTTCTCCTTGGCGCAGAACGTGCAGTTGTACGGACATCCCCTGGACGCCTCGACCTCAGCGCCCGGCGCCTGCGGCCCGGCTTCGAAACGGTGGTGGTGATGGTGGTGCCGCCGGATCATCTCCTCCGGCCAGTCAAGCGGCGGCTGATCCTTGAATGCGACCGCCTGCGGGCCGCCATTGACGCGGAGCGAGGCGCCATCGGCAAAGCACAGGCCCGGAAAGTCCCGTTCGCCATTGGCGAGACGCAATAAGGAGGCCTCGCACTCGCCCATCACGACGATGTCGGTGCCGAGCTTTCGAAGCGCCGCTTTTGGCACGGTCGAGCCATGGGGGCCCACCGCGATAAGGATCGGAGCCAGATCGCGCACCGCCCTCGCAAGCTCCTGCGGGACGCGGAGCTCGGGAGGGGCACAGCGCCAGAACAGATAGGTCGGTGCCGTCGTGATGACGATCTGGTCGGGGCCGAACGCGCGCAGCTCGGCTTCGATATCGGCGAGAGAAAGGTCAAACATGTGGGCGTCGAGCAGCAGCGTCTTGTGCCCGGCCGCCTTCAAATAATGCTCGGAGATCCCGAGTTCGAGCGGAAGGTGAGGGGATCGGCAGCCGAAATAGATGCTGCCGCCAAAATCCCAATTCGGGTTGATGAGGGCAACACGCGTCATGCCAGCGCCTCGCGGTTGCCTTGTGACGATCCGAACCGGCCGTCCAGCCAGGTGTGAAGGGATCGGAGGCCGTCTGCGAACGAAACCTGAGGCGCCCAGCCGAGCGCGCTGGAGAGCGCGCGCGTGTCGGTCACGTACCAGGGCTGATCCCCGGGCCTCCAATCGGCGAAGCGATAGGCCACCTTGCGGCCGGTCAGATCGGTGATGCGGTCGATCAATTCCAGCAGACTGATCGCGTTAGCCGGACCGCCGCCGAGATTGAAGACGCGTCCACGGGCGAGCGCGATGCCATCGAGCACGGCGAGCCAGGCCGAGACCGCGTCGGAGACGTGAAGCGCATCGCGGACCTGATGGCCGTCGCCATAGATCGTCAGCTCTTTGCTGCGGATGGTGCTCAGCAGGAAATGCGCGATCCAGCCCTGATCCTCGGTGCCGAATTGACGGGGCCCATAGATGCAGCTCATGCGCATCACCACGGTCTGCAGGCCGTAGACCCGCGCATAGTCGTGGACGTATTGATCCGCCGTTCCCTTGGAGCATCCATAGGGACTGTAGAAGTCGAGCGGCGCATTTTCCGAGATGCCGGCGGCGAGCAGGCCGCTTGTCGGCGTGTAGCGGCGGCCGGTGAGCGCGATCTCGCCATCGTCGATCAGGCGTCCGTAGACCTTGTTAGTCGAGGCGAACACCACCGGCGCGGCGTTGTTGTGGAGGCGCACGGCTTCGAGCACGTTCAATGTGCCCCGCGCGTTGATCTCGAAATCGGCGGCCGGATCGCTCACGCTGTCGGTGACGGCGACCTGGGCGGCCAGGTGCAGCACGGCGCGGGCTTCGCGTACGGCGTCGATCACCGGGATCGGCTCGCGAATGTCGGCCACGGTAATTGTGACCCGGTCGCCATGCCGGGACTTCAGCCACTGCGCATTCTCCCGCACGCCGGCGCGGGCGAGGTTATCCAGGATCAGCACCGGCTCGCCGCGCTCCGCGAGGCGGTCGGCAAGGTTGCACCCGATAAACCCGCAGCCGCCGGTGATCAGGACGGGTCTGTTGTCTCGTTCACTCATCACGCGACCAATCCTCGTTGCTGCAGCTCCTTGGTGGCCCGCTCCGCCTGATCGTCGGCGATCTGGTCGGCGAGATATTCCGCCAGCTCTTCGAGCCCATCCCTGAATGCGACGCGAGGCTCGAAGCCGAGCACGTCGCGGGATTTTCCCATGTCGGCGAAGCAGTGCCGGATATCCCCGGCGCGATACTTCCGCGTCAGCTCGGGCGCAATGTCGCGGCGCCCCATGACTTCGGCTAGATCCTCCGCGACCGATAGAATGGTGCGACTCTGGCCAGAGCCGACGTTGAAGACGTCCTGCGCGTGCTCCGCCTCCAGCGCCATCCGGCAGGCGCGGGCGACGTCATGGACATGGACGAAGTCGCGGCGCTGCCGGCCGTCCTCGAAGACGAGGGGAGGGCGGCCGTTGAGCAGCCGGGCGGCAAAGATGGCCAGCACGCCGGTATACGGATTGGACAGCGCCTGACGCGGCCCGAACGCATTGAAGAAGCGTAGCGCCACCGTCGGGATGCCATAAGCCTTGCCTGTGATCAGGCACATGCGCTCCTGCGCATATTTATTGAGCGCATAGATTGAGCTCAGCGAAGGCTGCTTTGTCTCCGGCGTAGGGACGGGATCGAGCGGTTTGCCGGCTGCATCGCGCAGCTCCCAATCGCCGCGGCGAAGCTGCTCGACCGCCCGCTCCTCGCAGGCAACCACGCTCTGATCGGCGCTCCGGTAGAGGCCCTCGCCGTAAATACTCATGGACGAGGCCACCACGAGCCGCGCGACCGGGCGCTTGGACAATGTCTGCAACAGCACGGCGGTGCCGAGCTCGTTGGTCCTGACATAAGGTTCGATGTCGTACATGCTCTGGCCGACGCCGACTGCTGATGCGAGATGCAGGACCATGTCGGTGCCGCGCAACGCATGATCGACTGCGAGAGCGTCGGTGACGTCACCGACGACGAGCTCCGCGTCTTTGGCAAGATAAGCGGGACGCTGGCGGTTGCCTCCGTGGACCTGCGGCGAGAGATTGTCGAGCAGGCGGACTTCATAGCCGGCCGCCAGCAGCGCGTCGGCCGCATGCGATCCGATGAATCCCGCACCTCCAGTGATCAATACTCGCGTCATTCACCGCTCCGTGCCGCCGTGAGATCGATCCTGCGGGATCAATCCGTGATGAGAATGAAAGCGCGCTGCTGTTCTGGTCGGGCGACCGGCGCGCCAGTCACATTTGGGAGTAGAAGCGATGCAAGGAATGTTCGTTCCTGCGAAACCTACAAACGAATATTTCTCTAACCTGGATCAATAACCCAGGTGAATCTGCCGGGTGCAGCGGGCTAGAAATGCACGCCGTGACCCGGCGCCCGCAGTTCAAGATGCCTAGCGACCGCTGCGCCGATGTCCGCAAATCCGGCGCGCTTGCCGATCGAAGAAGTTGAGCGCGGGCTCCATGCCAAAATCGGCACTTGTTCCCGCGTGTGGTCGGTACCGCTCCAGGTCGGGTCGCAACCATGATCGGCCGTGATGATCAGGAAATCATCGTCGCGCAGGCGGTTCAGCAGATCCGGAACGCGCGCATCGAATGTTTCGAGCGCCGCTGCATAGCCCGCGACGTCGCGCCGATGGCCGTACAGAGTGTCGAAATCGATGAAGTTGGCAAACAACATCCCGCCCTCTGCGAGAGAGGCCAGCCCATTGAGCGTGGCATCGAACAGCGCCTGGTTGCCATCGCCGCGCAGGTTCCTCCCGGTCCCGCGATGAGCGAAGATGTCGTCGATCTTTCCGATCGTGACGATGTCACGGCCTGCGCTTTCGGCAAGATCGAGGATCGTCCGCTCCGGCGGCGGGACGGAAAAGTCCTTCCTGTGCGATGTCCGCTTGAAGCCACCTGCCGACGTACCGATGAAGGGACGTGCGATGACGCGCCCGATGTTGAGGGGATCGACCAGTCCGCGGGCAATGCGGCAGACCTCATAGAGGCGTTCGAGTCCGAACGTCTCCTCGTGCGCTGCGATCTGAAACACGCTGTCGGCCGATGTATAGCAGATCGGTTCGCTCGTTCTGATGTGATGCTCGCCGAATTCGGCGATGATCTCTGTGCCGGAGGCGTGACAGTTCCCGAGGATGCCGGGCAATCGCGCCTGTTCGCACAGGCGCTCCATCAGGTCGCACGGGAAGCACGGCGTGGTTCTTGGAAAATAGCCCCACTCGAATGGCACCGGAACGCCGGCGATCTCCCAATGACCGGATGGTGTGTCCTTGCCTTTGGAGATCTCGCTCGCACAGCCAAATCGCGCATGCTCAGGACGGCCATCGAGCCCCGGCGGCACGCGCCCGGTGGCGAGACGGCAAGCCTCGCCAAGTCCGAGCGCAACCAGATTGGGTAGCCGAAGCGGCCCCTCCCGGCGTGGTCCGTCGGTATTGCCGGCCATGCACATCTCGGCAATGTGGCCGACAGTATCGGCGCCCTCGTCGCCGTAATTGATGGCGTCGGGCGCGGCGCCGATCCCGACGGAGTCCATCACCAGAATCAGGGCACGCATGTCGGCTCCGAGATGGCCGGGCGCGAAGACGCTGCGGACGGCGCGAGTCCGGTTTTCGCGCAATAGCGTTCGACCATCTGTGCGCAGAAATCCGCGAACTCGTTGACGTCGAGCGGCGGGCTGGTGTGATGAGGCTCGATACCTCGATGTTCGGGGGTGAAGCAGAAGGTCACGGTGACCTGAAACTCGGCTAGCGCGTCCATCTGCCGATCGAACCAGGCGAGCGCATTGGGACGGAAGCTGTCGGCCCAGGACAGGCCAGTTCTGAGATGCTGCACGCCGAGCCGGCGCATCCAGCGCACGGCGTCATCGAGGCGGTGGTCCTCGAAGTGAAACCACTGGCACAGGCCCATCGCAGGTGCATATTGGCTGAACAGGCCCGCGGCAGCTTTCGGCGTGCCGTCCTCGCGCAGCAGCCCCATGTGGAAATGCCGATAGTAGGAGGAACCTTCAGCTTCCTTGTGCCGCGTCGTCGCCTCCCAACTCGAAGGAAGATCGTAGAGGCTGTACCAGTGAATCCGCGGCGCCCGGCCAGTCAACAGCTCGGCGGTCCGCGTCAGTCCCCAGGCCTGCACCTCCTCGGCACCGAAGGACGAGACTCCCACCTCGCTTACCCACACCGGCAGGGAAGTGACGGCCTTGATCTCGTCGATCTTGGCCGGCCATTCCGCGATCTGCCACAGGTTCCAGTCCAGCGGAAAGCCGTGCACGGCCACGGCATCGACATGATCGAGCACGCCGCGCGCCTGCATGTTGCGGATGAAGGACGGATCGATAGGCGATATACCGCCAAGCACGCGCGGGAGTGTGGGATGCGCGCTGCGGATCGCCTTTCCCGCAGCGAGCGCCAGGCTCGCGAACATGCTCCAATCCGGATCGATCAGGATGTCCCAGTGCGACTTGTTGTTGGGCTCGTTCCAGATCTTGGCGGCTTCGATCATCGGCCGGTCTCCCGCGACGGATAGACCGGACCTTCCGCCTGCGGCCTTGCTACCCGCTTGCATAGATAGACTTCGTCTTCCGGATGCGCCGCGATCGCAAAGCCGGCGCTGCGCAGCATGGCTTCGGCGCAGGCGCGGTTCGGCACCCACCAATTGGTGGGGTCGTCGGCATATTTGTTCTCGATGAAGTGCAGCTTTGGATAGCCCGGAGAATCGAACTGATCGGTTGTCCAGAAGTCGTAGTTCTCGTCGACGCAATCCACGCGGCTGTCGCCGCGCTGCATCGACTGGAACAGCAGGAGATCGCCGGCCACGTGCTCGTGGATCAGATCGAGTGCCAGCAGAGGGTGCCGGAGGTGGTAGAGCACGCCCATGAAGATCACGAGATCGAACTTTTCGCGCAGCTGTCCGACGTCGTAGGCTGACATCTTGCGGAATTCGATCCTGAGCCCGTTCACCTCGGCCGCGAAGCGGGCTTGTGCGAGATATTCGTCGTCAGTGTCCAGGCCGAGGACGCGCTCAGCGCCGCGCCGCTTCATCTCCATCGCGTAGAACCCGGCATTGCAGCCGATATCGAGCACGGTCTTGCCTTCGAGGCGGTCCGGGATGATCCCGGAGAAGCGGCGCCATTTCACGTTGGGATAGTCACCGAGAAAGTGTGAAGGCGCAGTCGGCACGCCATTCAGGTCCAGATTGTGAAACCATGGCCCGAGCGCATCGACGCGCTGGCGGATTTCCTCGCGGGAGAGGGCGCCTCTGCTCATGCGGTCACTCCATTGTTCATTGCGTGGGCCGGGCGGGCCGCCTCCGGCGAACCGCCGGCCAGCAGTCGAGAGCGTCCGTTCCCGACGGAGCTTTCGGCGAGCAACGCCATTGCCGTCCGGTAGCCGTCGATGGTGCCGACGTCGACATAGGATTCGCCGGCCTTGACGCCGAGACCCTGGCCGCCGGCCGCGATGTAGGCGTTGACGAGCGTCCCGAAATATTCATCCCGGCGCTCGCGCTTCGTCCACAGCGACTGTAGCTCGCGAAATCCGTTGCCGGACATCTTGAAGGCGCCCCATATCCATTTCGACGCCGCATCCGGCTGCTTGACCTGGATCTCCGTGACGCGATCCCCGTCGAGCACGACGGCATCGAAGAACTCGGGGTGTTCGACCGGAAACAGCAGAAACGACAGGTCAGCGGCCGGCAACGCCTGCAGGGCGGCCTTTGGGAACCAGACGGTATCCGGAAGTCCGACCAGGATGTCTTCGTTGTGGCCAACCACCGTGCCCGCCCTGAACACGGCATCGCACAGCCCCGACGCATCGGGCTGCACGACATAGGCGAGTTGAGCGCTGCCGTAATGATCGCCGAAATATTCGAGGATGTCCGATTTGCCGGGGGAAATCACGAAGCAGATCTTGTCGGCACCCCCAAGGATCAGCCGCTCCAGCAGATATTCGGAGACGGCGCATGGACGATCGATGCCGTCGTCCCGTTGGCTTCCGACCGGAAGCAACTCCTTGGAGAAGGCGAGCGGCTGGATGCGGCTGCCGCGGCCCGCGGCCGGAACGATGCCCCACATGATCAGGCCTCCTCGGGTTGCTGTCGGCGCGCGCCGAGGGATGCCGTCTGCTCGAGCAGCGAAATCAGTTCGGCAGCGCGCTTGTCGGATGTGTGCTGATCCATGGTCCGCTCATATGCGCGCCCGGCGATGTGCTGAAGGTCGGCGTCGGCCATCGTCAACGCAGCAAGCGTGTCCTTCGCATCGTGTGCGATCAGGATTTCCTGGCCGGGTACAAAGAATTCATCGAGTCCCGGCCAGTCGTCGCTGAGGAGCGGGGCCTTGCAGGCAGCGGCTTCGAACAGGCGGCCGGAGGGACACCAGCCCATCTCCGCCATGGCGCGGCGCGTGACGTTGAGCGTCAGCCGGGACGACGCAAAGAACGACGCGTGCTCAGACGGCGGCAAGTGCTGCACGAAGTAGATGTTTGGCGACCAGGGAAAATCTTCCGGGTACTGTGCACCCCCGATCAGGAAACGCCGATCCTGCCTGTTGCGTGCGGGTTCGACGAACAGAGCCTCGAGCGCGCGCTGGCGATCCTGCGAATATGTGCCGAGATAGGACAGATCCGCACGGTAATGCGGCTGCGACGACACCGGTCGATGGGTGTCCGTATCGACATGGCCGTAGAGCGGGCGGACATTGCCGGCGCCGAGCCTGTCGCGAAATTCGTTGCAGATGCGTGGACCGCCGGTGAAGCTCAGGACCAGGGCGAAATCCCGCAGGCCCCGCGGCCCGATATAGGGAACGGCCTCGCCGGCCATGAGCTTCGCCAGCGTGACCGGCGTGTCGAGGTCGTAGAACACGGGCACCGCGTGGCCCTCGGACAGGGCAAGTTCCGTCGCGGCGATCGCGTCGGGACAATAGGAGGTCACGATCGCGACATCGGCATCACGAATGTCGCTGCGCGCCAAAGGAAGTACATCGTCCCAGTTCGAGAACAGGCGCAATTGGCCGCCGGGCACTTCGTGCAAATCCCGCGCGCCGGCGTAATAGGGAACGTCGCGCTCGAAAAAGACGACGCTGTGGCCGGCTCGCGCGAGATGCTTGCAAAGCCCTCGCCACAAGGTGGCGTGACCGTTGCCCCAGGATGAGGAAATTGTCAGGCCGAAAATCACGATCTTCACGCTGGCACCCGCTGATTGATCCCGGTGATCTTGAGTCCGCGATTGTCCACGCTGAGGGTGCTGACGCTGCCGGGGTCGATCTCGATTGAGAGGAAGTCGTCGAGCTCTTTCCGGGAATAATGCAGCAGCGCCGCGCGGATCGGCTCGGCATGGCTGACGGCGACGACGGTGCCGCTACCATGATCATTGCGCAGCTGCTCCAGATGGGCGACGACGCGCTTCTGGAGCGACCGCATGCTTTCGCCGCACGGCGGGCGGCTCGTTCCGCGTTGTTCGTTCCAGCGCGACCATCGGGGGTCTCGGGCGAGTGCCTCGAACGACAGTCCGGTCCATTCGCCGTAGTCGAGCTCGTCGAGTGCCGGCACGATCTCCACCGGCAAGCCGAAGCGTGCGGCCAGGATGCAGGCCGACTGCATGCAGCGCCGCTGCGGGCTCGACTGAACCATGTTCGGCGGCGGCGTGAAGGTATCGGCACATCGCGCGATTTCCTCGCAGCCGAGATCATCGAGCTCTACGCCTTTCATCCGGCCACAGAGCGTGCGGCCGAGCAGGGCATGATGCCCGTGGCGGATCAGATGAATGATCTTCGCCATCAGGTGTACGCCTTGTCGTCGATGAAGGCGCGCGTTCGCCGTCCGGCTTCCTCGTCCGTGAACTGCTGAGGCGGCGACTTCATGAAATAGCTCGAGGGGCCCGTCAGCGCGCCGGCTTGCCCGCGGTCCATGGCAAGCTTGGCGCAGCGGACCGCGTCGATCACGACGCCCGCCGAGTTTGGAGAGTCCCAGACCTCGAGCTTGACTTCCGCGCTCAAGGGAACACCGCCGAACGTCGTGCCCTCCAGGCGGATAAAGGCCAGCTTGCGGTCGGTCAGCCACGGCACATGGTCGCTCGGGCCGACATGGATATTATCGGCATCCATGGGCACGTCGAACTGGCTGGTCACGGCCTGGGTTTTGGAGATCTTCTTTGATGTCAGCCGCTCGCGCTCGAGCATGTTCTTGAAATCGGTGTTGCCGCCGACGTTGAGCTGGTAGGTTCTGTCCAGCCGCACGCCGCGTTCGCGGAAGAGATTGGCGAGCACACGGTGCAGAATGGTGGCGCCGACCTGGCTCTTGATGTCGTCGCCGACGATCGGCAGGCCTGCATCCTCGAATCGCCGCCGCCAGTCGGGATTCGAGGCAATAAAGACCGGGATGCAATTGACGTAGCCGCAACCGGCCTCGATCGCGCGCGCGGCGTAAAATTCGCTCGCGCGCTGCGAACCGACCGGAAGATAGGACACAAGCACGTCCGTGCGCGACGTCGCGAGCACTTCGGAGACGTCGGCTTCCGGAACATCCGCGATCGGAACGTCGTCCTTGAGATATTGGCCGACGCCGTCCATGACCGGCCCGCGGTGGACCACGACGCCGGTGGGCGCGACGTCGGAAAAGCGGTGCGTGTTGTTCGGCGTTGCGAAGATCGCTTCGGCCACGTCGCGTCCGACCTTGCCGGCATGGACGTCAAAGGCCGACGCGACCTGAATGTCGCTGATGTGGTAGCCGCCGAGATCGGCGTTCATCAGCCCAGGCACCGGCTCATTCGATTTGGCGTCCCGGTAATAGGAAAGCCCCTGAACGAAGGAGCTCGCACAATTGCCGACACCGACGATGCCGACGCGCACGCGCCGCCTGTCCTGAAGACGAGAATGCATGGATCTAGGCCCTCCGGAAGGCATTGCAGCGCTAAGGCATGCAGTGTTGAAGAGATGCAGTGTTGACGTAAGTACGTCGGCGAACGTGAGGAACGTATGTTCGTTCCTGAACTCACGGCACTATGTCCGCCTCACGTCGGATTTCGGCCGAAAAAATTTCACGCGCTTAACCTGGGATAAAATCCCCGGCAGTTTGGCGGGAACGAAACGCTTCATGATGAAGATGAAGAAGATGATGGCTTGAGAGAGTCCGGCCTGCGAAAGAACAAATCCTCGCGTCCGGCGTTCACGGCGAAACAGTCTGACGCGAGGGCCGATCCGTCGCTCGCTCCTTGTCAGGAATCGAGGTGTCACATGTCATCCAAATCACAAACCAGCGAAGCCCAGCAGACCACCAGCCACAACGTCATCCGGAAATGGGCGGAGGAGCGCGGCGGAAAGCCCGCGACGGTCAAGGCCACGGAGGAGGACGGACACGCCGGTATCCTGCGCATCGATTTCGATCCGCCCGACGACGGTCTCGACCGGATCAGCTGGGACGAATTCTTCGCCAAGTTCGACGAGGCCGGCATTGCCTTCCTCCACCAGGACCACACCAAGGACGGTAAGCCGAGCCGCTTTCACAAATTCGTGCGGCGCTAGCTGGATCACCACGTGTCCGGCAGCTGGACCGAGGCGATGCGGGCAGGCGAGTTCGAACGCGCCTGGGCGATCAGCGACCGCGATCTGGCAACGTTTGCGTATCCACCCAAGCATACCGGGCCTCGTCACCTCCAGCGCATCTGGCGCGGCGAGGAGCTGAGGGGCAAGGATGTACTGGTCCGCTGTTACCACGGGCTCGGCGACACCATCCAGTTCCTGCGCTTCATGCGGCCGCTTCGTGACGTCGCGCGCCGCGTCACGGTCTGGTGCCAGGGCGAGCTTCTGCCGCTGGTCGAGCGAGCGGCAGGCGTCGATCGGGCTTTTGCGCTCCATGATGGTGCACCTGAGATCGACTTCGAGGTCGATATCGAGATCATGGAGGTGCCGCATGCCATAAGGGCGAGGCGGGAGCACGTCGAGATGCGTGCATCTTACGTATCGCTGCCGCCGGCGGTCGAGCAAGTCCGAGGTCTTGAAGTTGGAGCTCTTGCCGTCGGCCTGGTTTGGGAAGTCGGCAACTGGGACAAGCGAAGGACCATCCCGCCGTCCCTGCTAGGGCAACTTGCCGTTCCCGGCGTGACGCTCTGCTCCCTGCAACGCGGGGCCGGAACGTGCGAACTTGCCAAGATCGGCGCAAGTGACGTCAGTACGCCTGACATTACGGTTCTCGGTTATCTCCTCCAGCAACTCGATCTCCTCATTTGCGTCGACACCATGGTGGCTCATCTCGCGGGAGCACTCGGCTGTGACGCGTGGGTCTTGTTGCATGCGGATTGCGACTGGCGCTGGCCGTCATCCGAGTCCCATTCCCTTTGGTATCCGAGCCTGCGGCTGTTTCATCAGAGGACACCGGGCAATTGGGATGATGTCCTTGGAGAGGCGCGGGAGGCCCTGATTGCGCGCTCCGCAAGCCTCCAAGGTGTCGCCCGAAACGGCTCAAGCGAGCTCAGGCGAGCGCAAGGTCCGCCGTAAGTGGCCTGAGACGCGAGGACGACGCATCGTCGCGGCTGGACTGAATGCCCAGGTAAGTCGGATCGAATCTTGCGAGCCGCACGAGTCCCGGCCAGTCCGTGACCGTTACCGTCTTACCCTGCCATTGCAGGAGGTTGCATCGTCGCAGCTCCTGAATCGTGCGGTTGGCGTGGACCGGGGAGATACTGCATGCTGCCGCAAGGTCCGATTGGGTAAAGGGCGACGGCAGCCTGAGATCTCTCGCCAGGCCGACGCTTTGCAGGCGGGTGGTGATCTCGCACAGCAGATGCGCCACGCGCGTCAATGCATCACGGCTACCCAGGTTCACTGTCCAGTTGCGCTGAATGGCGTGGCTGGTGAGCAGCATCAGCAGCAATGCGCGAGACATCGCGGGCGAACGCGCGGACAAATCGTGGAAGAAGCGGTGGGGCACGAGAGCGACGATGGCAGGCCCGAGCGCGATCAAATTGCCGTCAACGCGAGGACGATAAAGTGTGTGCAGATCGGCGATGTCACCGGGAACATGGATTGACGTGATCTGCCCGTCCGCACTCTCTGCATCCTGCCAGGACAGATATCCCTGAAGGAGCAGACAGCACTGGCTGGCATCATCGCCATGCCGCAAAACGGCCTGACGCGAACTTAGATGCGCGATTGTGCTTGCCATGTCCGCGAGCAGGTGGAGATCGTCGGCCGTTACGGGAGTGAGGCTCGCCAACCGGTCGGCGAGCTTGGAGAACGCAAATCCTGCCTGCATTGGTCGCCTAACAACTCAGAACCCGTCCCCAATCTGATCGATGAGAACGACAGAGCGCATTAAACTTTGATAGTTTCACTCCATGCAGGTCATTGTTTGTCTGCCCAGCATGCGCCCGGAAGTCGGAGGAACTATCGGTCTAAATGGTTCCGGAACAGTAGACGGCGCATGCGATCGTCCTCAAGGATCGGACGATTCGGGAACCGGAAGCGCGAGGAGCGCTCAGGCGAAGCCCCAGCGATTTCGCGGCGGGATCCGCGGAGATCGCGCTAGTCATGCTCATACTGTTTCGAGAGAAACTGATTGATCGCGTCGAACGCCTGCAACCGGTTCTTCTCCAGTAGAACCATGTGAGTGCCTTCGCCGATCTCGACCCATCGCCGATATTACGCGTGTTTGTGCGCACCGAAATCGGCGTGCGGGACGCGTCCCCTACTCCAGGTCCACGCCGAGGGCACTGGGCGTGCCTATCAGCTGGTCACATGCTCCGCTGTGCGAGGTAGACAAGAGGTGCGATTCCGACCGTCCATGGCGGTTTTGACCCGCCACGGCTCTCGCCGCGACGGCGACGCATCATTTCCTGATCGTCCCCTATGGAGGCTCGTTCTGAAACTTGACGCGTGTGCAATCAATTGGGTTGTCAGCGTTGCCGCCATCGCGCTGGCGCCAGGCCGAATTCACGCCTAAACGCCCGGCTGAATGCTTCTCCGGATCCGTAACCCACTTCCTCTGCGATTTGGTCGATGGGCTTGCGTGTTTCTCGTAGGCTCACCTTGGCTGCCTGAAGCCGCCAGATGGTCAGATACCGGATTGGTGGCACCCCGATCAGGGTTGTGAAGCGATCGACGAAGGCGCTCCGCGACATCGAGACTTCTCTCGCGAGGGACTCCGCGGACCACGGCAGCCCGACGTTATGATGAATGGAGGCGAGCGCGCGTCCGATTTGCGGATCGGCAATCCCCTTCAGCCATCCCCCATCTTGATCGGTGTATGTCACGGAATACTGGCGCATCGCCTCTACGAACAGCAGTTCGGAAAGCCGAGACATCAGGTTTGACGAGGCGAACCTGCCGGCCGTCAGTTCGCCGGCTGCATATCGCACTGAAGCCTCGATCCAGTCGCGTGCGACGCCCTCGCGAATGTCGAGCTTCAGCACTCTTGGCAGGGCCGCGATCAACGGATTATAGGTTTCCTCGCTGCCGAGAAACCCGCACACGATTTGCGCCGGCTCACCGCCTCCGCCGTGCAGAATTTTTGCCAGCCCTCCATCCACTGAGGGTTGAATGAGATGACGCGCGCTTGTCGGTACCAGACCCGCGTCGCTGGCCAGCGTATGAACATCGTTTCGCGGCAGCAGTACGATTTCCCCGGCCCGCACTTCAATGGTGGGTTCACCATCGACGCTGAGCAATAATTTTCCCGCGATGACGAAGTGGTAAGCGATCAACAGCGACGGTTTGACTGCGAAAGTCCCGCAGTCCTCAGCGACGATCTGGGTATGCACGCTCCACGGCGCGGTGAAACGCGCATCCAGAAAAATCCCGCCAGTCAGGCGAACCGATCGAAGCACTTCCGATAGCGGATCGATCATTAGGCTAATCTCAGATTTGGACGATCGGTCAACTGATCCGGCTGGGCGATCATTCACCGTGGCGGTCCCCGCGCTTATACGGGGCTCATGAATGAACTGCCAAGCAACCGATTCCTCCACGTTTCCTTGAGACGCTGTCCAGACGGTCAGGCGGACGCGGAACCGGTTGCGGAAGAACGGAAAAGCGGGACGCCACGACGGGGTTCCGGATGGCAACCAAGCAGACGGACATCTCGATCATGAGCATCGCGCAGGCTAACGCAACCGTCACTCCGTATATCGATTTCTGGAACGCAATACTGGCTCCGAAATTCAATGCGTGGCGGCACATCCTCGCCGGCGGCCTTCACCTGCATAGCGCTAAAGTATTCCCGTCGCTGCCGATCAGAGCCGGCGGCAGGGTCCTGGATGTGGGATGTGGCTGGGGCGACACCGCAATTGAACTTGCGCGGCGCGTCGGACCGGCCGGATCCGTCCTCGGCCTCGATTGCTGCAATGCCTTCCTCGACGTCGGCCGAGCAGATGCGAAGGAGGCAGGGGTGACCAATCTCAGCTTTCTCGAAGCGGATGTTCAGACCCATCCGTTCGAGCCGGTACATGATTTTTGCTTCTCTCGCTTTGGAACCCAGTTCTTCGAAAACCCAACGGCTGGCTTGAGCAACATGCGATTTGCGCTCAAGCCGGGTGGACTGATGACGATGGTCGTCTGGCGCGAACGGGCGGACAATCCGTGGCTTACACTGTCGAAGGAGGTTCTGCTTCGTTACCTGCCCCCCGTCAGGAAAGACGCCGCAACCTGCGGCCCCGGACCGTTTTCCATGACCGATCCCGAGGCCGTGACTCGGCAATTGATGATTGCCGGCTACAGCGGCATCAGGTTCGAACGGATCGATGCCGAAGTCCTGGTTGGGCGAGATCTTGACGAAGCGGTCGCGTTTCAGCTCGCGATCGGTCCCGCAGGAGAAGTCTATCGCGAAGCCGGCCCGAAGGCTGCTCGCCTGTTTGATACGCTGGTGGCGGCCTTGAAGGACGAGTTGAAACAATTCGTCCGCCCTGAAGGCGTGATGATGAATTCAAGCTCTTGGATGGTCACCGCGCAGAATCCGGGATAACCGCAGCGGCCCCGGGGGTGACGTACCCGCGCCGGTCGCTGCTCGAAATCTCTCCATTGTAAGCACCGCCGCAGCCGCCGCGATCTGACGAATCGATGCAAAAAAATTGAACTCTCTGGGAGAAGATTGATGGCGGGTCTAGTTGCGGTCCTCTACGGCACTGCCGCTTACGGGGTGACGCTGATCGCGTTGCTCTATCTCATTGGCTTCACCGGGAACCTGGTCGTTCCAAAGTCTGTCGATTCCGGGGCCATTGGTCCGGTTCTGCCAAGCATTGTTATCGATGTGCTGCTAATCGGACTGTTCGCGATCCAGCACAGCGTGATGGCGCGTCGGGGCTTCAAGCGCTGGTGGATGCGAATCGTGCCGGCTTCGGTCGAGCGCAGCACCTACGTGCTGTTCGCCAGCTTTGCACTGCTGTTGCTGTACTGGCAGTGGCAGCCGATCCCCACGCCGGTCTGGACCGTGAGCCACCCGGTCGCGGCGGGGGCAATCGACGCCATCTTCTGGCTGGGTTGGGTCGTGCTGGTGGCCAGCACGTTTCTTCTCAATCATTTCGAGTTGTTCGGCCTAAGCCAGGTGTTCATGCGCCTGTTCGGTAAACAACCGTCCGAAGCCAGCTTCCGCACGCCGTTGCTCTACCGGTATGTCCGCCATCCGATCTATCTCGGCGTCCTGCTCGCAGTCTGGGCCACGCCTGCGATGACGATCGGTCATCTGCTCTATTCGCTTGGCATCACCGCCTACATTCTGATCGGCATTCAGTTGGAAGAGCACGACCTGATCCAGCAGTTCGGCGACCGGTATCGCCGCTACCGCCGTCATGCGGCCATGCTCGTCCCGCTTCCAGGCCGAAGATTCGCTGCTTCCGAGGACGCCGACATCTGACCCAAGACGCTCGTCAAGACAGGCCAATCAGTCAGCAAGCAGGGTGGATTGAAAGAGCCTGGGCACAAGCTATGCGCGACTGGCACTTGCCGGGCAGGCCTTGATTGCCGCGTCCGCGCCAAGTGTCGCGCTATTTGGCGGGGTTCCAGGGCGGCGCGTTGTCCGTTCGCAGCCGTATCGACACGGGCGGGGCGGCGTGCGCATCGCGTTCTGATCAACTCATTTTCAACCTGAAGCGTCCGGCCAAGATGTCACCGATCGCACTGATCATCCTCCATTTGAAGGATGGCCGATATTCCCCGCGGCCCCGCTGGGACACGATCAAAATGATTTGAGCGCGACACCGGCTCGATATCAGCGGAAAAGCTTAAAGTTGTTTCATAGCTATCCTCATACCGGGGCGCGTCGTCGAATGAACAGGGTTTCACATCCGCGGTCGGCTTCGGAATCGTCGCAAGACAATTCAGATGATCAGCAGCAACTGAGCGACCTGATCAGCGTCATCTACGATGCCGCAATCGATCCCTCTCGTTGGGAAGACGCCATCGTCAGCATCGTGCAATTCGTTGGCGGCGCGGGAGGCGGGCTGTTCTGCAAAGACATTGGTGTTCAACACGCCACGGTGCCCCATCGCTTCGGATTTGACGTGCCGTTGCGGGTCGAACTTTTTCGGCAGATTTATTCCTCCGCGGAGGGTCACTTTCTCGGTGACCTCGAACAGCCGGTCGCGACGACCGATTTGATGTCCTTCGCAGCACTCACCCAGAGTGAACTATACCGGCAGTGGGCCGAGCCCCAGGGGCTTGTCGATTTCGTCAGCGCGGTTGTCGACAGAACCACGGTCAGCACAGCCATTTTTGGGGTCTTCCGCCACCGGCGAAATGGGATCGTAGACGAGCAGGCGCGCCGGCAAATGAGGCTGATAGCGCCGCATGTCAGGCGTGCCGTCGTGATCGGGAAGATGTTCGAGTTCAAGGCCGCTGAACTCGCGACGTTCGTTGACACGTTGGACGGGCTCGGTGCCGGCATGTATCTCGTCGATCCCGGTGGACGTCTCATTCACGCCAATACGGCCGGGAATGCCATTCTCGACGCCCGCGATATTTTGAGTTCGGTGGGTGGGCGGCTGGTCGCCAGCGATCCGCAGATCGATCGCACCCTACGAGATGTCTTCGCCACCGCGGGGCAGGGCGATGCCGCACTTGGTATAAGGGGCATCGCGGTGCCGCTGACCGGCAGGGAGGGTGACCGCTATGTGGCCCATGCTTTGCCGCTCACGTCAGGCGCGCGTCGGCGGGCCGGTATTGTTTACACCGCCACGGTGGCCTTCTTCGTTCGCAAGGCGTCGCTGGCCGTCGCTTCTGTTCCCGGAGCCATCGGCAGCGCGTTCAAGCTGACGCCGACCGAGCTTCGCGTGTTGCTGGCCGTCGTCGAGGTCGGTGGCATTCCCGAGGTTGCTATGGCGTTCGGGGTCGCGGATAGCACGGTTAGGACGCATGTCAGCCGGTTGTTTGAAAAAACAGGTGCCGCGCGCCAGGCGGATCTCGTCAAGCTGGTTGCAGGCTATACGACGCCGCTGGCCGAATAGGAGAGAGGTCGCTCGTTGCAGCACCCAGAAGCAGCAAATATTTGCGCGCTCCTCCCACGTTCGCAGGACGACACCCAAGCAGCGGTTGTTCAGGATGGCATGCGTCCCGCCGGCACGCAGTGGGGTAGGTGATCAGGCGTCCCTGCCTCGCCGCATCTGGACAGGAGTTGGGAGCGCAGCATGTCCATTGACGTCGAGGGCACGGTTTCTGCGGCGGGGCATGGGCGTAAAGCAGGGGCGGCGGCGCGCAGAATAGTGATTTGTGCCCTGGCGGCGACAGGCATTCTTGCAACCAACATCTTCTTGCCTTCGCTGCCGGTCATCGCGGCCGATTTGCATGTATCCAGCGCGGCGGTCACGTCGGCCTTCACGATCTTTCTGGCGATTTTCGCCATAGGGCAATTGATCGCCGGCCCGCTGTCGGACCGGTTCGGGCGACGCATGCCGATCCTGATAGGACTCGGAATTTTCATCGCCGGTACGATCTGGTGCGCTTTCGCGCGCGATCTATCGAGCCTGCTGATCGGCCGATCGATGCAGGCTTGCGGCGCATGTGCGGCTTCGGTGCTTTCACGTGCGATCGCCCGGGATCTGTTCGATGGCCAGGCACTTGCAAAGGTCATGGCGTCGATCACAATGGCAACCGCGGCCGCCCCAGGCTTTTCACCGCTGCTGGGGAGTGTGCTCGATCTATTCTTTGGCTGGCGCTCGGAATTTGCCTTTGTCGCGGCCTTCGCGCTCTGCACGGCTTTGGCCTATGCGACCTTCGTCGGCGAAACCAATGACGGCGCGCGTCGTTCTCTGAACCCGCTCAAAATTGCCGGGGCCTATCTGGAGCTTGTTCGGGATCGCCGGTTCGTTGCGCCTGCTAGAACCGCTGGACTGGTGATGGCCGGTCTATTCGCGATTTTCTCCAGCGCGCCGCGGGTGCTGCTCGAATTGTTTGGATTCTCGCCAATCACACTTGGTCAGCTATTTGCGGGCGTCGTCTTCCTGGTGTTTGCGGCCGGCATGCTGGCGCCTAGGCTTTCGGCGCGGGTTGGTACCTGCCGTGCGACGTCGGTCGGTTTGGGATTAACCGTCCTCGGAGGCGTCGGGCTGCTTTGCGCGGTGCTGCTCGCGAACGGCGCGCTGCTGCCATTTCTGTTAGCGGCTTCCGTCTTTCTGTTCGGCGTCGGAGTGGTGAGCCCGCTGTCGAGCGCGGCAGCGCTGTCGCCGTTTGGCAGCAAGGCCGGTATCGCCGCAGCCCTGTTCGGATTCTCGCAAATGGCGGGCGCTGCATGCGGTGCCTCTCTCGCGGCGATTGTCGCCAGCGATCCGGCCGTCGGGCTAGGAATCGTGCTGACAGCAACGTCGCTGGTGGCGGTTATCCTTCACAAGCGGCGCTAATCTGAGGTGGATCCTGCCGAGAACAAAATGGGTTTGGTGTGAGGTTCTTTGCGGCGCCTTGGCATGCCACTATGGTCGAGCGGCGACGGCTGTGATCTCGAGTTTGACACCGGGACCGAGATCGGCCACGCCGATTGCGGCGCGCGCCGGCAGATGAGCTTGTGCAAAATGCGCCTTCCAGGCCGCATTGAACTCTGCCTTCTCCCTGAGGCTGGTCATATAGATGGTCACCTGCAAGACGTTGCTCAGATCGGATCCGAGGGTCTTGAGCAACTGCGCCAACTGCCCGAGGACGTCGTTTGCCTGGCCCGACATGTCGAGGCTCGTGTCCTCGGGGACGATGCCACCGATGTAAAGCACGCCATGATGCTCGACCACTTCGTGGAGCAGACCTTCGTAGGGCAAGACGCGCTTGATCATGATGGGACCGATGTTGCTGTGTGACGGGCCGGGATATCGCACATTTCAATGTCAGTGTCGTCGCAAGAGATCTCGCGCCAGGTCTTGTCGGAAGACGGACCTGCACAGCTCTGAATGCAGACGGCTAACGCGTTGAAAATAAAAGTACAAATTGGTCGAAAAATCGCCGCCGGTCGTCCATGCAAATGTTCGCCAATCTGTCTTTGCACGAGCGCCCGGCATTTTCGCCGGCCCAGACTCGACGACATCGAAGAGCGGATCGCTATACTGCTATCCGGATGACATCGGTACGGCCGGGACCGCGCCGACCGGAACAAGGAATGCGACGATGGACGATACGATTGGCTTCCCCGACCCCGGCCTCGACCTCTCCGACGGTTTCAAGCCGCACACCTCGCATTGGGGCGTGTTCTCGGCACGTCAAGGCGAGGCCGGGCTCGAGGTCAGGGCCTATGCGGGCGATCCCGATCCGAACGGCATCATCGACAATTTTCCCGGCGCGCTGCGTCATCAGGCGCGCATCACCCAACCCGCGATCCGCCGCGGCTGGCTCGAACGCGGTCCCGGTCCGGACGATCGCCGCGGCCGCGACGAATTCGTCTCCGTCAGCTGGGAAAAGGCGCTCGATCTGCTCGGCGACGAGCTGGCACGCATCCGTGACACGCGCGGCCCCGGCGCGGTGTTCGGCGGCTCCTATGGCTGGTCGAGCGCGGGCCGCTTCCACCACGCCCAAAGCCAGGTGCATCGCTTCCTCAACGTCGCCTTGGGCGGCTATGTGCGCTCGGTGAACTCCTATTCCTCCGGTGCGTCCTCGGTGCTGCTGCCGCAGATCCTCTGCGGTTACGAGGACATCACCAAGCGCAACGTCACCTGGGAGCAGATCGCGGCTGATACCGACGTCGTGTTGGCGTTCGGCGGCATGGCGCTGAAGAACTCGATGGTCGCAGGCGGCTCGATCAGCAAGCACGTCGAGCGCGGCGCGATGGAAGCCGCGCGCCGCCGCGGCTGCGAGTTCATCCTGGTCAGCCCGTTGCGCGAAGACCTGCCGGTCGAGGCCGGCGCCGAATGGATGATATGCGTGCCCGGCACCGACACAGCGCTGATGCTCGGCATCGTTCATACGCTGGTCGCGGAAAACCTGCACGACCAGGCTTTCCTCGATCGCTACACCGAGGGATGGCCGGTCTTCCTGCGCTATCTCACCGGCGAGAGCGATGGCCAACCCAAGCACGCCGAATGGGCCGCCGCGATCTGCGGCGTCGACGCGAATACAATCCGCAAGCTGGCGCGCCGGCTCGCCGGCAAGCGTGCGCTCATCACCGTCTCTCATTCGCTGCAGCGCGCCGAGCATGGCGAGCAGCCGGTGTGGATGGGCATGGTGCTGGCGGCAGCGCTCGGCCAGATCGGCCTCTCCGGCGGCGGCTACGCCTATTCGTTGGGGGCGATCGGCTATTACGGCCGCCGCGTCAACGACGTGCCGGGGCCGACACTGGGGCAGGGCCGCAACGCCGTCCGCGATTTCATTCCAGTGGCGCGCATCGCCGACATGCTGCTCAATCCCGGCAGTACCTATCGCTACAATGGCGAGACGCGCACCTATCCGGATATCCACCTCGTTTACTGGGCCGGCGGCAATCCTTTCCATCACCACCAGGACATCAATCGCTTGCGCAAGGCGTTTGCGAAAGTCGACACACTGGTCGTGCACGAGCTCGCATGGACTGCCACGGCCCGGCATGCCGACATCGTGCTGCCCTCGACGATGACGCTCGAACGCGAAGACATCGGCTATTCCAGCAACGATCCGCTGATGGTCGCGATGCACCGGATCGCCGTGCCGTTCGGCCTTGCGCGCGACGACTACGAGATCTTTGCCGATCTCGCCGACCGTCTCGGCGCGCGCGAACCCTTTACCGAGGGCCGGACGTCACGGCAGTGGCTGGAATATCTTTATGAGCCGACCCGCGCCTCGCTCGAAGCGCGCGGCCTGGAGGCGCCGAGCTTTGAAGAGTTCTGGCGGCGGGGCAGCCTGGTGGTGCCGCAACAGCCCGACGACGGCGGCCGGCTGCGCCGCTTCCGCGACGATCCCGTCAACCACGCTTTGCCGACGCCGAGCGGTCGCATCGAAATATTCTCTGCCAAGATCGCGGGTCATGGCGATGCGGATTGCCCGGGCCATCCGGTCTGGCTGGAGAAGTCCGACATGCCGAAGCCGGGGGCGCCATGCTTCCTGGTCGCCAACCAGCCGGTGACGCGTCTGCACAGTCAGCTCGATTTCGGTGGACATTCGCTTCAAAGCAAACATCGCGGCCGAGAGGTCGCGCGCATGAACCCGCAGGACGCAGACGCACGCGGAATCAAGCACGGCGACATCATTCGGCTGTTCAACGCGCGCGGCGCCTGTCTCGCCGCGGTTCACGTCACCGACGGTATCGCGCCCGGCGTGGTTCAGCTCCCGACCGGCGCCTGGTACGACCCGATGGACCCCGAAGACGACGCGCCGCTCTGCGTGCACGGCAACCCGAACGTGCTCACACGTGACGTCGGCACCTCGTCCTTCGCGCAGGGCTGCACCGGCCAGCTCACGACAGTCGAGGTCGAGAAGTTCACCGGCAATCTGCCGCCGATCCGGGCTTTCGATCCGGTGTAGAAAAAAAGGGGCCGCCCTGTGGGTGCAGGGACAGCCCCGAGTGGCTCGCAGGCCCGGGAGGATGAGGGCGCGAGCGAATGTTCACGCGGCTGCGCTGATCCAGTCTCTCTCCGTAGAAGGACGACGCGGCGGGAGTGCTTGCACCTCTCGCCGTTCGCCCTTGCTGGCGAGGCGCCAGCGTGCCGGCGATTGATCGCTGATGCGCTTGAACACGGTCGAAAAATGCGCCTGCGTGCTGAAGCCGACCGCAAGCGCGATCTCCGCCAACGGCCGGTCGGTGGTTGCCAGCAGCATCTTGGCATGCTCGATCCGGTGATTGAGAAGATATTCGCGGGGCCGGTAACCGGTCGCGACGCGGAACTGCGCCGCAAAGTGCATTCTGGACAGGCCGGCGACGTTGGCGAGTTCGGACAGGCTGATGCAGCGGTGGAAATGATCGGCGACATATTGCTCGACGCGCCGCAGTCGCCATTTCGGCAAGGCATTGACCCTGGCGCGTGGCAATTCCAGGCGCGCCAGATGCATCGCAAGGGTTTGACCGATGCAGCGCGTAAAATCGTGGTCCGCGGCGTCGCCAAGTTCGATTAGCGCCTTGGCAAGCTCGGCTGCGAGCGGATCGCGCAACAGGACGAGATCATTCAATCCCTCGGTCCCGGAAAATTGTGCCGGAAATTGGTCCGCGGAAATGTGAATGTGCAGGAAGGCGCATGGCGACTGGAATTGCACGGCAAGGGGCTTCGACGGCGCGGTGAGATACAGTGTGCCCGCGGGCATGGTCCCGTCGAAAATGACTTGGCGATCCCGGGTCAGTTTCGCCCGCGTGGTCTTGAGGGCGATGCCGACGAAATAGCGATCCTCAGGCGTCGTCGCTTGGTGCGACGAGGTGCTCCGCGGGTCTTCCCATCGCGAGATCGCGATGTCCTCTGCCACCGCGCCCGTGCGCGGATCGACCTGACGCCATTGATGCTCGCGAATGATCGCCTGTGTTGCCCGGGGGAGCTCGCAATCCCCCGACGCGCCCGGAAATTCAATCCAGGCATCACCTGCCTGCAAATTGGTTAACATCGTTCGTCCTCTCCGGGCGTTCTCCGCTGTTTGCAACCAGCAAACGTGCAAAGCCCTGCTTTCCATGTTGAGAGGATAGGCGTGAGCTGACCTGCAAGCTCGTTAGTGGTGATTAGGATGTGTTAGTTTTTGTGGGAGCGCATCAGGTGCGGCATCCCGTCTCAGGAAGCGTCCTTTTTGTACAATTTATCAGATATTTGCGCATTCTCGATCCGACTCAGGAGAGCGCCGGACGTCGCGAGGAGATCGATGCGGCGGTGTGAGTTCCATGCGTTGCCCTCGCTGGACCTCGCATCGGTGCCGGGTATAGTCGCGCCGCATTTCGAAGGAGCGAACGTCAGGATGAGTCAGAAATGACCGAGCTCTCGGCAGGACATGGCCCCCGCGGCAGCGACGCCGCAACGATTCTGGATCTCGATGCCGTCGCGTTCGGGCCATTTTCGCTTCGGTCGCGGCTGCTGGAGAAGGATGGCTTGCCGGTCAGGCTCGGCAGCCGCGCGACGGATATTTTGCGCCTGCTGGTCAGTCGCGCCGGCGAAGTGGTCCCGAAGAACGAAATTCTCGGCTATGCGTGGTCCGGACTTTCCGTCGAGGAGGTCAGCCTGCGCGTCCATGTCGCGGAGCTGCGCAAGGTGCTCGGCGACGGAAAGGATGGTGCCCGCTACATCACCAACATCCCGGGCCGGGGCTATTGCTTTGTCGCGCCCGTGCGGCGTGGCGGGCGCGCGGAGGTGGCTACACCGGCGTCGCGTGTGCCTGAAAGGGCCGCGCCGCCACCGTCGCTACCGCGCCGATTGGACCGGATGGTCGGGCGGGAGGACGCCGTGGCCGAGTTGGCAGCGCGCTTGCTCCGCGATCGCTTCGTCACGCTGCGAGGGCCGGGCGGCATCGGAAAGACCACCGTTGCGACCGCGCTCGCGCACGAGATGTGCGATAGCTTCGACGGCAAGGTCCATTTCCTCGAATTCGGTCCGCTCAAGGACGGAGCGCTGGTCGCGAGCACGGTTGCAGCCGCGTTGGGCCTCGTCGTGCACCACGAGGACCCCTCGGCCAGCATCGTCAATTTCCTGCGCGGCCGCCGGCTGCTTCTCGTGCTCGACAGCTGCGAGCACGTCATCGAGGAGGTCGCGCGCCTTGCAGAAAACATCTACCGGGAGGCGCCCGGCATCGTCATCCTCGCAACCAGCCGCGAGTCGCTGCTGGTGGAAGGCGAGCAGATTTTCGAGCTCGTTTCGCTCCCTGGTCCGCCGCAGGGCACCCGTCTCAGTGCCGGCGAGGTGCTGGCCTATCCCGCCGTGCGCCTGTTCGTCGATCGCGCCGTCGCGGCGGGGCATCGCGACGACATCACCGACGAGGATGCCGAAGTCCTGGCCCGGATTTGCGGCAAGCTCGACGGCATCGCGCTGGCGATCGAGCTGGCTGCCGCACGTGTCGGTCTCTATGGACTGCGCGAGATGGCGGCGCTGCTCGACAACCGGCTGCAGCTCGAATGGCGCGGGCGGCGGACGGCGCCGCCGCGGCAGCAGACGCTCGGCGCTACGCTCGACTGGAGTTTCGGTCTGATCGGCGAGAGCGAGCGGATCGTATTTCAGCGCCTCGCCGTCTTCGCAGGTCACTTCACGTTGAAGGGCGCGATAGCAGTCGCGGCCGGGGCGGAGATGGCGGAGGATCGCGTCGTCGAGGCCCTGGAGCAACTCGTGGTGAAGTCGCTGGTTTCGACCCAGCCGGACGGCGCATCGCGGCGCTATCGCCTGCTCGACGCAACGCGTGCCTATGCCCTGCAGAAACTGGCCGACGGCGGACAGCTGGCGCAGATCGCGCATCGTCATGCTCTCTATGTTCAATGCACGCTCGAAGCGGGCATGAGGGACAAGGAGGGCAGCGATCATGCGTCACGTTTGCAGGAACGCGCGAGCCTGCTCGCCGATGCCCGCGCTGCGCTGCAATGGGCTTATGCCAACGACGACGGCGCCGGCTTGCGCGTGCCGCTCGCCGGCAGCTGCACAAGGCTGTTCGTCGAACTCAATTTGCTGAACGAGGCCCGCATCTGGTCCGATCGCGCACTCGCAATGCTGGACGAGGCCGACCGGGGCGGCGCATGGGAGCTCGAACTTCAGTCGACGCTCGGTCACGCCTTCATGTTCACCGAGCGCAACAGCGAGCAGGCGGAATCGGCGCTCAGGCGCGGGCTGGAGATAGCGGAAGCGCTTTCCGATCACGCCAACACATTCAGGCTGTTGTCCCGGCTCAACATGTTCTACCGCCGGACCGGTCGCTATCGGCATCTGGTGCCGACTGCGCTTCACGCCGAGCGGATTGCCCGTCTGATCGGCGATACCGCGGGCATCGCCGGGAGCAAAGCGCTGCTCGGCGTGTCATATCACCTCGCCGGAGACCAGGCCGAGGCGCAAGCCCATCTCGACCAGGGCCTGCGCGACGACGCTGCGCTCCGCGGGACGCAACCTGGGCATTTCGCCTATTCACGCACACCGCAGATTCCGCTCGCGCGCGTCCTATGGCTGCGCGGCTTTCCCGATCGCGCGCTCGAATGCGTCCGGCCGCTCGTCGGCGCTTCGGCGCCGCATGACGTGGTCATGCATTGTATCGCATTATGCTGGTCCGCTTCGGTGTTCGGCTGGCTCGGCGACTGGTCGTCAGTCGAGGCCATGACCGATCGCCTGGCGGCGCATGCGAGCATGCACGGACTCGTGCCCTACGAAGCCGTCGCGACGGGTTTTCGGGCACAGAGCATGATCGCCCGGGGCGAGGTGGCCGGCGGCGTCGACCTAATGCGGAGTGCGCTTCCACGCCTGCATGCCGATCGCTACGAACTCTATGCCTCGGCGTTCGCCGCGGATCTGTCCCAAGGTTTGGTCACGTTGGGACAATTGACGGAAGGCATTCAGGTTCTTCACGAATCCATTGCTCGGGTCGAACAGGAAGGCGGCGCCTTCGACCTGCCCGAGCTGCTCCGCCTGCGCGGAGAGCTGGAGATCCTTGGCGGCAATCCCGACGCGGCCGAGGCGGATCTTGTCGCCTCGATCTCGCTTGCCGAACAGCAGGGCGCCTTGTCCTGGCGGCTGCGAGCCGAAATGTCGCTGGCGCGGCTTCGAATCCGGCAGCATGTACAAAATCCGCTCGCACAGCTCGCTCAAACCTATGCCCGGTTCTCCGAAGGTTTCGAGACCGCCGATCTCATTGCAGCACGGCATATGCTGAACGGGCCGGCGGCCTGACCAGGTCGACACGACCGTGCCCTTCTCGCTGCTGAGCGCGCCACCAGTGCTCAACCCTTGTGTCCACCCAGCCGCGCCAGGAAGTCGCGGACAAGCGTAGCGATCTCGTCGGTGGCTTCATCTAGCGCGAAGTGGCCGGCTTCGAGGATGTGAACCTCGGCATCCGGCACATCGTCGCGATAGGACGTCGCGCCTGCGACAGTGAAGGACGGATCGTATTTGCCCCAGACCACCAGCGTCGGTGGCCGCGTCTGGCGCAACCAAGCCTGCCACTTCGAATAGGAGGCGACGTTGGTCCGGTAATCCAGGAACAGCGTGGTCTGAATCTCGGCCTGGCCGGGACGCGTCAGGAACGCGTATTCGTCGATCCAGGCGTCGGGGTCGTAGCGCTCGGGACGCGGACTGGAGCCGAGATGCCGCTGACGCGTCGCCTCCAGGGATGTGAAGTTGGCCTTGAGCGCCTCGAGCTCGCGTGCCGGATCGGCCCAGTACTTCCTGCGCGCATTCCACAGCGGGCTCAGCCCCTGCTCGTGCGAAACCGCGTTCTGGATGATGATGGCGCGAACGCGTTCGGGATGCGCCAGCGCCATGCGGAAGCCGACAGGACCTCCATAGTCCTGCATGAACAAGACGTAGCCCGTGAGGCCGAACTTCGTTGTGAGCTCGCCCATTGCGGCGGCGATGTTGTCGAACGTATAGTTGAAATCGGACGGCAGCGGCGCGCTGCTGTTGCCGAAACCGGGATAGTCCGGCGCGATCAGATGATATTTGTCGGCGAGCAGCGGCATCAGAGATTCCCACATCCGCGACGACGAGGGAAACCCGTGAAGCAGCAGCACCGTCGGAGCGTCGGCGGGCCCGGCCTCGCGGTAGAAGATCTCGAGGCCGCGGATGTCGACCTTGTGATAGCTGATCGAGCGCCGGCTCGATCGCAGATCCTGCGCCGAGACCTGCACGGTCGCGCAGGCCAAAGCGGCTGATAGGGCAAGAGTGATTGGGATGTTCATGTCATCGCTCCGAATCCAGCATGTGGCGTGAAGATGTGTCGCAAGTGCGGGACATTGCGCTTGCTGCGGGGCATGCCTCCGGCCTGTCGGCGTCGAGAGGCCCGATTGCGGGCACCTCTCGTGATGTGCCGCATCCGGGAACTACGAAGCGCGTGCCAGCGGCTTGCCCTTCAGGGCGGCCAGCAGGGCCTGCGCGGCTGGACCCGAGGAGTGCGGGTTCTGGCCCGTGATCAAGAGGTCGTCGGTGACGACGTGAACGCCCCAGTTTGCCGTTTTCGAGAAGACTGCGCCGAGCTTCAGCATTTCATCTTCGACCAGGAAAGGCACCACCTTGGTGAGGCCGACGTCCTCCTCTTCACCGTTGGTGAAACCGGTCACCTCCTTGTCCTGGACCAGTGGCTTGCCGTCGGGCGCCTTGACGTGGCGCAGCGCGCCAGTCGAGTGGCACACGACGCGACTGTCTTGCCGGCGGCAAGGAAGGATTCGATGAGCTTGACCGAGTCCTTGTCCTCGGCGAGGTCCCACATCGGGCCGTGACCGCCTGGGTAGAAGACGGTGTCGAAATCTTCCTGCTTGACGCTGTCGAGGCGAACCGTCCTGTCGAGCTGGGCTTCCGCGTCGGCGTCGGCTTCGAAGCGCGGCGTCAGGTCGGTGCGAAATTCGGGCTCGTTGCTCTTGGGGTCGAGCGGCGGACGGCCACCCTTCGGCGAGGCGAGGGTGATCTCGGCCCCGGAATCCTTAAAGACGAAATAAGGGGCGGCGAGCTCCTCGAGCCAGAAGCCCGTCTTGCGCCCGGTGTTGCCGAGCTGGTCGTGCGAAGTGATGACCATCAATATTTTCATGACCGTTCTCCTTGAGTGCGTTTGCGGCGATGACGCACTCCATTGCGGTGGAGATGCGCCGAGCTGAATCTCGTCCGAGCACGTCACGTCGTTCGTTGCTCGCGATCCCAATCTGCACTCAAGGCCGGCTGTTGGCGCGTTATGTATTGTTAGACGTTGAGAGCACGGAGATGTCGCGCGTGCCGCTACTCGAAGACGGCGTCAAAGATCTCGACGTCCATCAGCACGGGCTTGGCGACCACGGTTCCGTCGGGCCGCAGCGTCTGCGCGCGTCGGAGCGTCGGCACCACGATGCCGCCGAAGCTGTCATGGGCCCAGGAGTAATGCGCGACTTTCATGCCGAACAGATCGTGATCGGTCCGCCGCTGCAACGCGTTGTCGTCGAAATAGAAGGTCTGCTCGGGCGCGAGCGTGATCAGGCCCGGCGGGAACTGCGCCCGCAACCGCCGCCATGACTCGTTGTTCTCCTGCCACGGCGGCAGTTCCTCCACCACCACGTCGGGATGGGCGAGCAGGAATGGATTGGTCAGATAATTCCAGATCGCGACGCCGCAGAAGAAGACGAGATGCAGTTCGTCCGCGAGCGCGGGCGAACCGGTCTCGGTGAACGCAAGGCTCGGATTGGGCCAGGTCCTGAGGATCTCACCCTCGAGGCTTTCGATCGTGATCGCGTCAGGTTGAAAAGAGCCAGAGTGTTCGCCTCCGGTGATGCCGGTGAAGCGGACCGACTGCGTGCGGGTCGAGCCCTCCGCCGTCACGTCCTTGAATTCGCTGGCATGTCCGGTGCTGGAGAACAGCGTTCCGGCGACGGAGAGGTGAAGCGTGAACCGGCTCAAGCTATTCCAGCGGGCCATTCCGCCGCTGGCATCAATTACATCGTCAAGAAGCGCCATGTCCCGCCATATCCACCATGAAGCGTCACCACCATGGCGGGGCGGATGCGGCTTGGCGTGTTAGAATTTGTTAGGAGTTGCGAGCGGATAGCCTTGCGGTATCCCATTGAAGATACTCTCAATTCAGCGCCGTAAGGAGCTCCCTGGCGGCGACGAGATCACGGGTCTGGAGGCCCTCCTGGTATCGTGCGACGAGCGGAGCGAGCAGGGCGCGGGCGTCTCGGGCTTTACCAGCTTGGCGCCAGACCCGACCGAGACTGATGGCCCCCCGCAGCTCCCAGCCGAGCGCGCATTGGCGACGTGACAGATCGAGCGAGTCCCGGAAGCAGCTTTCGGCCTCCGCGGCCTTGCCCGACCGGGCGAGGATGTCGCCCTTGACCCTGAGCATCTCCGGCATGTCGAAGGATTCGCCATGATCGGGAATCTCGGCGATGGCATCATTGACGGTCTGCAAGGCTTCGCCGGCCTGGTTCTGGAAGGCGAGACCCTCAGCGAGCGCAGTCGCAAACACCGTCGTCATGATCCGGTGTCGCGTCGCGTACAGCGTGGCCTGGCTGCGGCGGAGGTGCTCGATGCCGGCGGCGATGTCGCCGCGGCGAAGCAGCAGCTCACCCTTCTGGCCGATGCCGACCGCGTGATAGGGCCCGAGGAAGTGCCGCGCGGAATGATCGATCAGCCGCTCGATCAGGATTTCCGCATTGGCCAGATCGCCGACCCACAGGAACACGTAGATGGTCCAGATCAAGGAAATACCGAGAGTAAGCGGCTGTTCGAGCAGCTCGGCTTCGCGAATGGTGTATCGCGACGCCTCGATCGCACGATCGGGCCGGCCGGTGAGCCAAAGCCCGCGTGCCAGCGCCACCAGTGCGACGATGCGGTCGTCATAGCCGAGATGCCCGATATTCAGCCGCTGCGAGCCGGGATTATGCAACATCGCGCTCTCGCAGAGCTGCACTGCCTTGTCCTGGTTGCCGATTAAATGATGGGCGACCCCCAACATCCATTCGACGTTCAGCGTGCTGGCGGGATCGTTCAGCTTCCGCGCGACGCTTTCGCCCTGTTCACCGATTCCGAGTGCTCCGTGAAAATCCCCGACCCTGGTGAGGTAGATCGCGCAGCAGCCAGAGCTGCCAGTGCAAATCCTGGAGCTCCCGCGCAAGCTGGAGACTGCGCGTGAATGCCGAGCGGACCGCTTCGGTATTGCCTTGCGTGAACATCGCGGAGACGCCGAGCGCGGCCTGCAAGATCATTTCATTGCGGCCATCCTCCGCGCTCGCGTCGAGGGACGCCAGCGCCTGCTGGGTCCAGCGGTAGCATTCCGTCAGCAATGTCAGCTCAAGGAAGAACTGGGCCGCTGACGCCGCCAGATCCACGCCGATCGTTCGGTCCCCGCCGTCCGAAAAGCTCCAGTTCAGCGCGGCCCGGACATTGGGCAGGTGGTCGGCATAGGGAAGAAAGCCGCCGGCACTCTGCATGCCCGTGGATTGGAGCGCGATGTCGCGCAGGAAGTCGCGAAAATACTCGGCGTGGGCGCGTGCGACGCGGTCCGCTTCGCCGTTCTCGACGAGCTTCTCCGCGACGAAGGCACGTGTGGTGTCGAGCAGGCGATAGCGCAGCCGCCGCTCCGCAGGCGAGGTCGCGATCAGCGATTTGGAAAGCAGATTGGAGATCGCCTCGGCGGCTTCTGCTTCGCCAATGCCCTGACAGGATGCGACCGCAAGCGCGGCTTCCAGGGTGAATGGCCCGACGAATGCCGACAATCCGCGCAGCGTTGCGCTTTCGGTTGCCGGCAGCAAATCATAGCTCCAGGCGAGTGCCGCACTCAGGGTGTGGTGCCGCGGCACAGCGGTGCGCCGCCCGCGCCACAGCAGCGAGAAACGGCTGTCGAGCAGAGAGGCGGTCCCGGCGATGCCATAGGCATTCACACGCCCGGCGGCGAGCTCGATGGCGAGCGCGATGCCGTCCAGCCGACGGCAGATATCGGCGACGAGCGGCGCATCCTCTTCGCTGAGCTCGAACTCGCTCAGGCTCTCTGCGATGCGTTCCACGAAGAGCTGAGTTGCAGGATAGGCAAGGATGTCGGCGATGCCGAGCCCGTCGCGCTGTGGCGGGCAATCCAATGGAAATAGCCGATGGACACGCTCACCTTCGGCGCGGAAAGATTCGCGGCTGGTGGCGAGAATATGCAGCTCGCCCCCTTCCCGGACGATGCGCTCGGCCAGAGGGGCGAGATCGTCGAGGATGTGCTCGCAACTGTCGAAGACCAGCAGCATCCGCCGGCTGCGCAGGAATGTCAGCAACCCCGGCATCGGGTCGTCGGAATTGACTGTCAGGCCCAGCGCGGCCGCAATCGTTCCCGTAACGAGCCGGGTCTCCCTCAGTGCGCCGAAATCGACAAAACACACCTGGCCGTCGAAGGCCTGGAGCTCGCGATGCGCGACCGCCAGTGCCACCGAAGTCTTGCCGATTCCGCCGGGGCCGACGATCGTGACGAAGCGATGCAAGGCAAGCTCGGCGGAAATTCTCTCGACTGCATCGTCCCGCCCGATCATCCTCGCCAGCGGCGAGGGCAGCGAGCGCGGCGCAGCAACGGGCAGGCGGGTCCGGCTCTCCGACGGGGCGGCCTGGAGCAGCGCGGCCGTGAAGCAATAACCTCGTCCGGGGACGTTGACGACGTAGCGGGAGCCTTCGCCCGGATCGCCCAAGGCCTTGCGCAGCGTCGTGATGTGAAAGCGCAGGCTGCCTTCGTCCACGTTCACGTCGGCCCAGACCCGCCGGATCAACTCACGCTTGTCCACGACCTCGCCGGCGCGCTCGGCGAGAAAAACGAGGATATCGAGTGCGCGGCCGCCGAGGTGAACAGGGGCGCCGTCCTTCTCGAGCAGCCGCGTCTTTGCGAACAGCCGGAATGGCCCGAAAGCAATGGCCGAATCCTGGTCGTTGGTGTCCGGCACGTGCCAATCATTCCAGTGAAAGAGCTGAACTCTGCACTTTGATCTACCAGAAGGGAACCCTGAGTAAACTGGTCGAAAGTGGCGAAATCGCGTGGAGGGTGCCGGCAATTGGCCGGTCGCGCGCGACGATCCGTCGCAAATTGTACTCAAACGCGAGCATCTTGCGAAGCGATCGGGACAACCCGGCAGCGTGCTTGACCGACCAGCTCACGCTCGGAGTGCCCGTCGTCGTACCGCTATCATAACAGAATCTTGCAACGTCTAACGAGCAATGCGCACGAACTGCATCCAGTATCCGTTCCGAGTTTGGCGTTAATTCCAACGGGGAGGCTACGATGTCCGGTATCGATGCTCGGCCGAATGACCACGTCGTTCGATCTCAATTTGTGGCTAGTCTTGACGATCAGTCGCGTGACTGGGAGCTCGTGCTGCGGGAATCCCACCATCGGATGAAGAACACGCTGACGATACTCGGTGCGTCAGTCCGCCGCGATTTCACCAGAACGGGTACCAGGGACGTGTCGCTTGCAGCGGACCGGCTCGAGCGGCGCATCGTCGCCTTCGGCAGGCTCTATCAGCTCTTGTCCGACAATGACGACCATACGGCGATCCCGGTCGCGGCCTTCTTCGAAAACCTGTGCGGAGCGATTTCCGAGGCCGTGCTGGAGCCGGCAGGCATCCGCTGCGAGGCTGCGATCGAAAGCGGGACGCTGCCGGCGTCGCAATGCCATCGGCTTGCGCTGATGCTGACGGAGCTGGTGACGAACGCGGCCAAGCACGCCTTCCCGAACAGGAACGACGCACTGATCCGCATCGACTTGGCCAATCGCGACGGCGCCTGGTTCTGCACCGTAACAGATAACGGGATCGGCGCGACCGGGCCGCTTCAGGGCACCGGCAGCCGGATTCTCGAAGGACTCGCACGCAGCATTCACGCCCGGCTGCAGGGCGAGGCCGGAGAAGACGGCACACGCGTAACCATCCTGATGCCGATCACAGCTGCTTGAAGCTCGTCTTAGATCCAACCCAGGGAGTTCGACATGGCCACTACCGAAATCGACCGCGACGCCGCGGCCAAGCTTTCCAACAAGCCTTCCAACAAGTCTGCGAAGACGCCTTCGACATCGCCTAGCGTCGATCAGCGGCTCGAGGTGATCGTGATCCCGGTGTCCGATGTCGATCGCGCCAAGGCCTTCTACGCGCGTCTCGGTTGGCGACTGGACGCCGATTTTGCCTCCGGCGATGACTGGCGCGTGATCCAGTTCACGCCGCCGGGTTCGGCCTGCTCGGTGATCTTCGGCAGGAACGTGACGGCGGCAGCGCCGGGCTCGGCGCGAGGCTTGTACCTGATCGTCTCCGATCTGGAGGCGGCGCGAACGGATCTGCTCGACCGCGGCGTCGAGGTCAGCGCTCCATTCCACAGTGCCGGCGATGTTCACGCCGGGACCGACGAGCCTTATCTCTCCGGCAGCGTTCGGGTGAGCGGTGCTGACCCGAAGCGCGGCAGCTACGGCTCATATGCGTCGTTCAGCGATCCCGACGGCAATGGCTGGTTGTTCCAGGAGGTCACGACGCGAGTGCCGGGACGGATCGCGGGCGGCGGCACGACATTCGCTTCGCAGACTGCGCTGGCCGCAGCACTGCGCCGCGCGGCGGCGGCACATGGCGAGCACGAGAAGCGGACCGGCGGGCACGACGAGAACTGGGCCGATTGGTACGCCGATTACATCGTCCGCGAGCAGGCGGGCCAGCCGCTGCCATCCTGAGCTGGACAGCACAGATTCTTCGACTGATGCAAGCCGACACGGCGCGCGATGACTGAGCTCATCGCGCGCCGTGTTGCTTTGGCGGTGCGCATCGCGGATCGCCGCTTGCCCTGCTCGGCGCGGCTCGCAACGGCTAACGCGGTCTAACAACCCATAACGAGCAAATTGCCAGGGCCTGCGCCAATCTCTGTGCATGACGAGCCGAGGCGTTGATGTCGAATTCGGTCAACGTCACCGACCAAAGCCAGGGAGATCGAACATGACAACGCAAGCACGTATCGACATTCTCAATCCAGACCGCCGTCAACTGCTCGGCCAGGCCGCGATGACCGCGGTTGCCGCAAGCGTATCGAGCCTGCTGCCGCTGCATTCCGCGAAGGCGGGCGTGAGCGGGGCGGTTCGCCCGTTCCACGTCAGCGTGCCCGAGCAGGATTTGCTAGATCTCCGCCGCCGTCTCGCGGCGACGCGCTGGCCCGATCGCGAGATGGTCGCCGATCAATCACAGGGCGTGCAGCTGGCGACGGTGCTGCAGCTCGTGATCTACTGGCAGAACGACTACGATTGGCGCAAGATGGAGGCGCGGCTGAATGCCTTGCCGCAATTCGTCACGGAGATTGACGGCGTCGACATCCACTTCATTCACGTTCGCTCGCGTCACGAAAACGCGCTGCCGATGATCGTCACGCATGGCTGGCCCGGTTCGATCATCGAGCAGATGAAGATCGTTGGCCCGCTCACCGACCCCACCGCACATGGCGCGAAGGCGGCGGACGCTTTTGATCTCGTGATCCCTTCGCTCCCGGGCCACGGTTTCTCCGGCAAGCCGACGGAGCTGGGCTGGGACCCTCAGCGCGTCGCGCGCGCCTGGATCGTGCTGATGAAACGGCTCGGCTACAACCGCTATGTCGCGCAAGGCGGCGATTGGGGCAATGCCGTGACGGAGCAGATGGCGGTGATCGCGCCGCCGGAACTGCTCGGCATCCACACCAACATGCCCGCGACCGTTCCGGACGACATCGCCAAGGCGCTTCAGCCCGGCGGATCGCGGCCGTCGAACCTCTCGGCCGACGAGCGCTACGCTTACGATCAGCTCGATGACTTCTACAAGCACGGTCTCGGCTACGCGATCGAGATGTCCAACCGGCCGCAGACCCTCTATGGCCTGGTGGATTCGCCGGCGGGTCTCGCGTCCTGGATGCTCGATCATGATGCGCGCAGCACCGCGATGATCGCCCGGGTGTTCGCGGGCAAGACGGAAGGGCTGTCGCGGGACGACGTGATCGACAACATCACGCTCTACTGGTTCACCAACACCGCGGTGTCCTCGGCGCGGCTGTACTGGGAGAACAAGCTGGCATTCTTCGAGCCCAAGCACATCAAGATCCCGGTCGCCGTCAGCGTCTTCCCGGACGAGATCTACGCCGCGCCGCGCAGCTGGACCGAGAAGGCCTATCCGAAGCTGATGCACTACAACCGCCTCGACAAGGGCGGCCACTTCGCCGCCTGGGAGCAGCCCGCATTGTTCTCCGCGGAAATGCGCACCGCCTTCCGACCACTGCGTCAGTCGATCTGAGAACTGCGGGGACGCGCACTTCCGCGCGTTCCCTTCTTTCCCCACAGACAGGAATGCAATCATGAACCGCCCCGAACGCACTTTCACGACGGACCAAATCCGCTTGGAACGTCGCCTGCCGTCGTACTGGCGCGTCACCTTCGACATGCCCCCGGTGAATATCTTCGGCCCCAAGCAGCTTCCGCTTCTCGACGACGTCGTCACGGCGATCGAGACCGATCCTGAGGTGAAGGTCGTGGTGTTCGACAGCGCCGTCGAAGGCTTCTTCATCACGCATTACGACTTCCTCGCGCCGCTGGAGGATTCGCTTCGTATCCCGCCCGGGCCGACCGGCCTGCAGGCGCTGCCCGACATGCTGGTGCGTCTCAGCCGCGCGCCGGTCGTCTCGATTGCCTCGATCCGGGGCCGCGCGACCGGCGTCGGCAGCGAGCTGGCGCTCGCGAGCGACATGCGCTTTGCCAGCCGCGAAAAGGCGATTCTGTCGCAATGGGAAGTCGGTGCGGGCCTGGTGCCCGGCGGCGGGCCGATGGCGCGGTTGCCGCGCCTGATGGGCCGCGGCCGCGCGCTCGAAGTTCTGCTCGGCGCCGATGATATCCACGGCGATCTCGCCGAACGTTACGGCTATGTGAACCGGTCGCTGCCGGATGCCGAGCTCGACGGCTTCGTCGAGGCGCTGGCTATGCGTGTCGCGTCCTTCGACAAGGAGGCGATTGCCGAGACCAAGCGCCTCGTCGACGTCGCGAGCCTGCCGCCGGATGTCGAGATCAAGCCGGAATGGGACGCGTTTCTGGCCTCGCTCCGCCGCCCCGCGAGTCAGACCCGCATCAAGGCGCTGATGTCGCGCGGCTTCCACCGCGCCGGTGACGTCGAGAACCGGCTCGGCTTCCACGTCGGACAGATCGGCGCCTAACGGAACCGCTGCGGCGTTCGGCCGGGCGGAACGGCGACAGGTGGTCGTGCCAATGTCGCTTTCGTCCGGTACCGAGCCCCGGTGCTGAAATCAAACATGGAGAATTGAGATGATCCGCAAGGCAACAGCAGTCTGGAAAGGCACCGGTCGCGATGGCACTGGTCAACTGTCGAGCGAATCCGGCGTGCTCGCCGCGACGCCTTATTCGTTCAAGACCCGCTTTGAGAACGAGAAGGGCACCAATCCCGAGGAGTTGATCGCTGCGGCCCATGCCGGTTGCTTCACCATGGCACTGGCCTTCGGCCTGCAACTGGCCGGCTTCACGCCGGACGAACTCTCGACAGAAGCCGCGGTCACGCTCGAACCTGAAGGCAAGGGTTTCAAGATCAGCAAATCGGCGCTGACGTTGCGTGCCAAGGTGCCGAACCTCGATGACGCAGGTTTCGCCAAGATCGCCGGCGAAGCCGAGAAGAACTGTCCGGTGTCGAAGGTGCTCAATGCCGCGATCACGCTCGACGCCAAGCTCATCTAGCTCAGCACACACCAGGACTGCTGTCATGCCCCGCCAACATCAGCCGGACGAAGACAGGTTCCGGGCGATCCTGCCCGAGGATATCGCATGGCAGCCGTTTCCGGCATTCCCGCCGGGCGCGCGGCAGGCCGTCATGGTTGGCGACCCCAGTGAACCCGGGCCTTACGTAGTCCGGGTGAAAGTGCCCGGCGGCACCAGGCTGATGCCGCACAAGCATCCGGAGGACCGCATCTACACAGTCATGTCGGGTGTGTTCTACATCGGGCTCGGCGAAAGCTTTGATGGCGACAAAGTGAAGGCTTATCCGCCGGGCAGTGTTATCGTGCTGCCCGGCGAGACCTGGCATTTTCATTGGGCGAAGTCCGGCGAATACGTCACGCAGGTTTCAGCCATCGGCCCATTGGGCCTGGAGTATCACGACGATCATGATGACCCGCGCCTGCGTGCCATCGCAGAACAGCGGTAAGCATCTTAGCTAAACGGATGGAGCATCGAATGACAACGGAACGCGCAATTCTGGCCGGAGGCTGCTTCTGGGGCATGCAGGATTTGATCCGCAAGCAGCCGGGCGTGATCTCCACCCGTGTCGGCTACACCGGCGGCACGGTGAAGAATGCCACCTACCGCAATCATGAAGGTCATGCTGAAGCGATCGAGATCACCTTCGATCCCGCCAAGACCAGCTTCCGGACCATGCTGGAGTTCTTCTTCCAGATCCACGATCCGACCACGCTCAACCGCCAGGGCAATGATTTGGGCACGAGCTATCGCTCGGCGATCTTCTATACGAGCGACGAACAGAAGCGGATCGCAAAGGACACGATTGCAGACGTCGAGGCGTCCGGTCTCTGGCCTGGCAAGGTCGTGACCGAGGTCGCGCCCGCCGGCGAGTTCTGGGAAGCCGAGCCGGAGCATCAGGATTATCTCGAACGTTATCCGGACGGCTACACTTGCCACTTCCTCCGCCCCGACTGGAAGCTGCCGCGGCGCGGGGCTGCAGCGGCAGGCTAAAGCTGGTCGTCGTTATTGCCGGGGAGAGCCATGCTCGAAAACCGCGAGATCATCGCCGGGATCCGCAGAGCACATCGACCGCTTTTCGGGCCATCTCCCTCAGCTCGGAGCGGCGGGCGCCGGCACGGGCGCGAATGGCAATGGTGTGCATCGTGGCTGAAGCGAGAATGGCAAGCGCCGCCGGATCGGCGTCGCGCTTCAGCTCGCCCTTGTCCTGCGCGAGGCGGAAGCGGGCTTCGAAATCGGCATCTATCATGCGCAGTCCCGCCGCGACGCTGCTCCGGATCGCGGCATCTTCTGCGACTTCGGTCACCGCCGTCCCCACCACGAAGCAGCCGCGCGCGGCTCCCTTGCCGGAAAAATAGATCGACAGCGCCGCGTCATAGGCCAGCATCAGCGCTTCGTCCAAGGGATGGTCCCCGGCGAGAGCCTCACGCGTCGCGGCCAGGCTGATCTCCCAATAACGCGCGAGCGCCTCGAGATAGAGCGCATGCTTGTTGCCGAACACTGCGTAGAGGCTCGGCGGACTCATGCCGGTCGCCGCAGCGACCTTGTCCAGGGAGGTACCGGAATAGCCCGTCCTCCAGAACGTTTCCGTTGCCCGCTTCAAGGCCGTCTCTGCGTCGTAGGCCGGTGGCCGTCCCCGGCGGGCCGGGCTCGTTTCGCTCTTTTTCCGTGCCATGTCGTCAGAATCCCGGTTGCCACGTTCCACACATATATTTGTATGGACCGTTATAAAAATCAAGGTCGCGCCCTTGATCGCCACGTCGGAGTACAATATTTGTAACGATTGTTATTAAATGAGTTGAACCCGAGGATATTCCGATGCGTTTCGATTTTGCGCCAATCGCCGGCGGGCTTGGTGATCGCAACAGCTTCCGCCCGAGCGAGGCCGCCGCGCAATGGTTCGGGACAGGGCTCGGCAAGCGGCTGCGACGGCCGCTGATGCTCGCGCTGCCGATGGCGGTGGCCGTGGTCGGCGCCTTCATCTATCTGGCGCAGGAGCAATATGTCTCGACCGACGACGCATTCGTTCGCGCCGCCAAGGTGACCATCAATGCCCGGGTTTCCGGCCAGGCGGTCGAGATCGCCGTGCGTGACAATCAGCGCGTCCGGCGGGGCCAGGTGCTGTTTCGCATCGACCCGGAGCCTTATGAAATTGCCGTCGACGAGGCCGAGGCGCGCCTCGGAAGTGCGCGGCTCCAGATCGAATCCCTCAAGGCGACCCATCGTCAGCAGCTGGCGGAGCTGCAATCGGCCAAAGAATCTGCTGCCTTCGACGAGCGCGAGTTCGATCGCAAGAAGATGCTGGTTGCCTCCGACTTCACGCCGCGCGCGGTCTACGAGCGGGCCGAGACGGACATGAAGGTCGCTCGCCACCGCATGGTGTCGATCGAACAGCAGGTCGCCAATACAATCGTTGCCCTCAATGGCGATGCCGACATCGACATCGATCGCCATCCGACCGTTCGCGCGGCCAGGGCACAGCTCGACCGTGCGCGGCTCGATCTCTCCTATGCCACCGTGACGGCGCCCGAGGACGGCATCGTGACCAAGGTGGACGATCTCCAGATCGGCGGCTTCGTCAATGCCGGGGCACCGACGTTCTCGCTGCTGTCGAGCCGGCACGTCTGGGTCGAGGCGAATTTTCGCGAGACCGGTCTCAATCATATGCGTCCAGGGCAGGAGGCGACGATCGACGTCGATGCCTATCCGGATCGCAAGTTCAGGGCGCATATCGTCAGCATGAGTCCCGGCACCGGATCGGACTTCTCGCTCCTGCCGCCCGAGAATGCGACGGGAAACTGGGTCAAGGTCGTCCAGCGATTGGCGGTGCGCCTGGAACTCGACGATCTCGATCCAAGCCGGCCGCTGTTCTCGGGCATCAGCGTGACGGCGCGGGTTGATACCGGCCATCGCCGCAGCTGGGCACATCTGCTCCAACCCGCGCGCGCAACGGAGGGAAAATGAGTACGCCCCTTCCATCGACCACGGCGCCCGGTGGTCGTCACGCGATCGCCGCGGCCGCCCTCATGGCGACCTACATGCAGGCCGTCAACATTTCGATACCGAACGCGGCGCTACCTCATATTCAGGCGACGCTCTCGATGGCCAATGACGAGGTCGGCTGGGTGTTTTCCTCTTATATCGCTGCGAGCGCCGTGACAATGTCGATCACGCAATGGCTGGCGGGACGCTACGGCCGGAAAGTGGTCTATCAGGCCGCCGTCACGATTTTCGTGTTGGGTCTCGCCCTCGATACACTGGCGACGACCTCGATCCAGTTCGTGCTGGCGCGAATCCTCCAGGGCGCGGCGAGCGGACCGCTGGCGCCGCTCTCGCTGGCGATCCTGCTCGAGGCGACATCGCCGGTGCGACATGCGCGCATGAGCCTGGCGTGGACCGTCTGCTCCCTGCTCGGCATCAGCAGCGGCCCAGCCATTGGCGGTTGGCTCAGTGAATATTACGGCTGGCCCGCGATCTTCTATTTCAGCCTGCCGATGACGGGCTTCATTTTCCTGACGATGGCTCAGCTGCTCGGCGAGAAGCGGGCCGAGCGGAGCCAGCCCTTCGACTTCTTCGGCCTGACGACGTTCTCCGTCGGCGTGATCGGGTTGCAGATGTTGCTCGACCGCGGGGAGCGCCTCGAATGGTTTGCCTCGACGGAAATCTGGATCGAGGCGGGCGCCTCCGTGCTCGGCTTCTATCTCTTCATCGTGCACGTCATGACGACAAAGGAGCACTTTCTCCGCACGGCGCTGTTCAGGGACCGCAATCTCGTGCTCTCGACGGTCATCTCCTTCGCGCTTGGCTTCGTGCTGCTGCCGACCCTGGCCCTGACGTCCCCGATGCTGGAGGAATTGCTCAACTACCCCGTCGACACCACCGGATACATGACTGTTCCGCGCGGCGTCGCACTGGTGGGAGCGCTGGTGCTGACGAGCCTGGTCCCCGCGCAGATCGACTACCGGCCGTTCCTCGTGGGTGGAATGACGCTGGTGGTCTATGCCAACTGGCTGATGCTAGGCTATTCGCCGGCGATGAATTGGCGGCCGGTGGTCGAGGCCGGCCTGCTCCAGGGAGCGGGTCTCGGCATGTTGCTGCCCGCGCTCGCCAGGGCCGCGTTCGGTACGCTCGACCCGAAGCTCCGCCCGGAAGGCAGCGCGTTGATCAATCTGTCACGCCTCTATGGCAGCACCATTGGCATCGCGGTCGTCCAGCTCTTCTTCTACGCCAACACGCAGGCTGTGCACGCCGCACTCGCAAAGAATCTCACGCCCTATCGTGTCGCCGCTTATGTCGGGGGTTCGGTCGGCAAGCCGGGCCTTGCGGCCCTCAACGGCATGGTCACGCGTCAGGCGGCGACCGTCGCGGTCATCGACCAGTTCGAGATCCTGATGTTCGCCATGCTCGTCGTGATTCCGCTCGTGTTTTTTCTCCGTAAGCCGCGGCCTACCGGTTAACGCCTGGAGCCGTGGAACGACATCGCATCGTCAATTCCGAATACCTCGTCCCTCACTTTTGAGGGAGCCGTGGACAAGCAAAGGAGCATCAGCATGACTTCGTCAGATACGCTTCGTTATACGAGAATTCCAACTCATCAATCCGGAACGATTCCCGCGGTGGGATTTGGCACGCTGATTCCGGATCCGCTCGTGACCAGGCGGGCCACCAAGGCTGCGTTGGAGGCCGGATTTCGACATCTTGATTGCGCGGAGCGCTATCGCAACGAGGAAGCGGTCGGCGACGCGCTGCAGGAGACCTTCAAGGCGGGGACGCTTCAGCGCAAGGACCTGTTCGTTACGACGAAGCTATGGAACACCAATCATCGGCCGGAACGGGTCAGGCCTGCCTTCGACGCCAGTCGCCGACGGCTGCAGCTCGACGAGATCGATTGCTACATCATCCATACGCCCTTTGCCTTTCAACCCGGCGACGAGCAGGACCCGAGGGATGAGCACGGTCGGGTCATCTATGATTCTGGGGTTACGCTGGCCGAAACGTGGGGGGCGCTGGAACGCCTTGTCGACGAGGGGCACTGCAAGTCGATCGGCCTGTCGGACATCACCCTGGACAAGCTGCGCGAGATCGTTTCGGTCGCGCGGATCAGGCCCGCCATGGTGCAAGTCGAATCGCATCCGTATCTCCCCGAATGGGACCTGCTCGACTTCTGTCGAGAGCACGGAATTGTGCTGCAGGCGTTTGCAGCGCTGGGACACGCGATGAAGCCGAACGTCCTGGCTGATCCGGTGATCACTGCCATCGCGGAGCGTTTGCACAAGACACCGGCTCAAATTGCGCTGGCGTGGGCCGTCCAGCGCGGCACCGCTTTCCTGACGACTTCGACCAATCCCCGGCGCATCCAGGAAAACTTCGATATTTCAGCCTTGCCCGAAGACGCCATGCGAGAGATGAGGGACCAGATCACGACAAACATCAGGTTCAACACGGTCGTCGAGACCGGCGTGCCCGGATTCATCCCGCGGGCTGGATGAATCAGTGCCGGTCAGCCGACTCGTCAAGCCCGGAGCTGCTCGATCAAATCGTGGGCGCTGCGGATCTCGGCGATGCCGGCGCCCTCTTTGAAAGGCCCGCATGCGCGTTCCAGAATTGCCAAGGCTTCCGTGGTCTGGCCAGCCCCAATCATGAACCGCGCCAGGCTGACCGCGCTTCGCAGCTCCCAGAAGCGCGCGCCTTGCTGGACGGCAATGTCCGTGGCCTCGCGAAAGTGCGCCTCGGCGTCTTCCGAATGCCGAGTGCTCCTGAGCATCAACTCTCCCTTGATGCGGATCAGCTCCGGCAGATACCAGAGCTCCTGCCGGTCGTTGCAGCGGGTCAGGACATCCTCGATCACGTCGAGCCCACGATCGACCTGGTCGGCCTCTCCGGAACACGCGGCGAGCTCGCCGAGCAGGGGCAGAAAGCGCGGCAGGAAGCGCGCATCGCCGGCGCGGTTGAGCTCCTCGCGCAGCAGCGGCAACCCGATCGTGACGTCGCCGCGCTTGACCATGACCGCGGCATTGAAGGCCCGCGCCCACAGGCCCCACAGCCGGATCGCGTGGCGCTCGGTGTGTTCGAGCAGCTCGGCGCCGTGACGCTCCGCAGCGTCGAAATCGCCGGACCAGAAGGCGATCGGGCAGGCGGCTTGTCCAAGCACGCTGCAGAAGGTCAGCGCGTGGCCGTTGGCCCGGCCTTCCTCGATGTTTCTGGCGGTAAGGGCCTGAGCCTGATCGGCCAGGCCCTGAAGCCACAGGATGCGAGCCCGAAAATATTGCGTCGAGATTCTCAGATCGAGCGGAAAGATTTTCGGTTTCTCCGCCAACACATGCAGCGATGCATTGACCCGCTCGATGCGCAGCCGAGCCTCGTTCTGATCCCCGAGATAGTGCAGCGCCACGGCCATCAGCCGGTCACTCAGCATGACATCGGTCTTGTCGGGCGAGTTCGCGGCCGCGTTCGCAAAGCGATCGGCGAGCGCACGGGCCTTGCCGAACTGTCCGTTGTTGAACTGGTCGATGCACAAGCCCCAGAGCGCGCGCAGCCGGAAATCCTTGTCGTCGAGCCTGTCAGCAAGCTCAAGGGTCGTCTCGAGGATCGGCCGCGCCTCGCGCGCGCGGCCCTCGCCATACATCAGCGACCAGCCGAGCGCCGACAGGAGCTGCATGCGGATGCGGTTATCGTCGGCGGTGTCTCCGAGCGCCGCGAGCGCCGTTCTGCTGCGCTCACGGCACTCCGCGAACAGCGAAAGACGCACCCACAGCGTGACCGCGGCCGCCGTCAGCGCGATACCGAGTCTCGGCTCGCCGTCGGGGCCGAAGGCCCAGTCCAACGCCGCACGCACATTGTCCAGCTCCGCGCCATAGATGCTCAGCCATTCGGGCAGCGGCGTCGAAATATCCGCCTCCGCGCGCTGGAATAAATCGCGAAAATGCTCGGCATGACGCCGCGCGAACTGCCTGGCTTCGCCGAGCTCGTTGAGTTTTCCGTATGCATAGGTGCGCGTGGTGTCGAGCAGCCGGTAGCGCAGCGTGCGCGAGCCGGACGGCGAAATAAGCGACTTGGTCACCAGGCTGTCGATTGCTTCGAGAGTCTCGGATGCATTGAGTCCGTCACCGGACGCGACCGCGGCAGCCGCCTCCGGCGCGAAAGGCCCGGCAAAGACCGACAGGCGTCGCAGCGTGGCGCTCTCCACGGGAGGCAGAAGGTCGTAGCTCCAGTCGAGAGCCGCAGCGAGCGTCTGGTGCCGCGGCACGGCGGTACGCCGGCCCCGCCATTGCAGCGAAAAGCGGCTGTCGAGCAGGGATGCCGTGCCGGCGATGCCGTAAGCATTGACGCGGCCCGCCGCGAGCTCGATCGCCAGCGCGATGCCGTCGAGGCGCCGGCAGATGCTCGCGACGAGGGGCGCCTCCTCTGCACTGAGTTGGAACGGGCCCGAGCTCTGCGCAATGCGGTCCACAAAGAGTTGAGCCGCGGGATAGGCAAGGACCTCGTCGACAGCAAGCCCTTCGCGCTCGGGCGGACAATCCAGCGGGAACAGCCGGAAAATCCGCTCGCCTTCGCTGCGGAACGATTCGCGGCTGGTTGCGAGAACACGAAGCTGCGGTGCCTCGCGAACGATGTGCTCGACCAGCGGCGCCAATTGATCCAACACATGTTCGCAACTGTCGAAGATCAGCAGGGCCGGGCCGGTCTTCAGAAACGTCAGCAGAGCCGGCGTCGGATCCTCCGCGCTGATGGTCAGTCCGAGCGCCGAAGCAATGGTGGTCGCGATGTGGCTGGCATCCCTCAGCGGACCGAAATCGACGAAGAAGACTCGCCCGTCGAAATCCTGGGAACGGCGATGCCCGACGGTGACGGCGACCGAGGTCTTGCCGATGCCGCCCGGGCCGACGACGGTCATGAAGCGATAGAGCGAAAGTCCGTTCGAGATCTTCTCGATGACATCTTCCCGGCCGACCATCCTTGTGAGCTGAGCGGGCAGGGAGCGGGGAGGGGCGGTTTCGGCCGGGAGCGGGGCGGCCGGCAGAGCTGCTTGAACGAACGAGGCGACAAAACAATAGCCTCGGCCCGGCACGTTGACGACGTAACGGGCCGACTTGCCGGTGTCGCCGAGCGCCTTGCGCAGCGCCGCGACGTGGAAGCGCAGGCTGCCCTCGTCGACATTGACGCCGGCCCAGATGCGCTTGACCAGCTCTCTCTTGTCGACGACTTCTCCGGGGCGTCCGGCAAGGAAGATGAGAATGTCGAGCGCGCGGCCGCCGACATGAAGCGGCGAGCCCTCCTTCTCCAAGAGCCGGGACTTCGGAAACAGTCGAAATGGCCCAAAGGAAATGGCCGAGTCTTCGCTACGATCTGGCACGCGCCATCGCCCCCTCGAAGGGAGTCAAAAGGTATTACTTTTTGGTCTACCAGAACGAGGCGTACAGTAAACTGGCCGAAAGCAGTGGGCAGGGCTGGCAGCCCTGCGTGGACGGCTTGGGTCGGCTCGCTCGCGAAATTATGCTTGGAAAGTAAAGAGTTAGGCCGACGTGACAATGCGATAACACCGGGGTTCGTCCGGATGGAGCATTGACTGTGGTGCCGGATTGCTGCGATGGCATGGTCCGGGAGCCGGTCCCGCCACCACATTGACTGCCGACTTCCGGAATTTCCAGCATGGCCTCTTTCACGCGGCGACAATTCGTGCACGCGTTGACAAGCGCGGCGGCGCTCGCCGCGCTTCCCCGAAGCGGACAAGCCGCCGACTATCCGTCTCGTCCCATTCGCCTGGTGATTCCCTACGGAGCCGGCGGATCGGGCGACCAGATCGCGCGCCCCTGGGTGGACAGGATGCCGTCGCTGCTGGGGCCGACCTTCGTCGAATATATCGGCGGCGCGGGCGGCGCCATCGGGACCGCGGCGGTCGCGCGCGAGGAGCCCGACGGCTATTCGCTGCTGCTCGGCAACGGCAGCACGCAGGTCATCATTCCCATGACGTCGGCGAATCCCGGATATTCCGTCGGCGATTTCCGCGCCATCTACCGCCTGATCAACAGCGCGCTGGTTTTTGCCATCAATCCTTCGGTGCCCGCCGCAAACCTGCGCGAATTGATCACCTATGCGAAAGCCAATCCGGGAAAGCTGTCCTATGGCACGCCGGGGATCGCCACCGGAAACCATCTGGTCGGCGAGTCCTTCAAGCAGCAGGCCGGTGCGCTGGACATCGTCCACGTGCCCTATCGGGGCATCGCGCAGGCGACCAACGATCTCGTCAGCGGCCAGATATCGCTCGTCATTGCCGTCATGTCCGTTCAATTGCAGCAGTTGGCTCAAGCGGGGAAAGTCAGACTGCTGGCGGTCACCACCGAAACGCGGCTGAGCGGCGCGCCCGAGATCCCGACCGCCGTCGAATCCGGCATGCCCGGCATCCGGTATGAGGGCTGGTTCGGTCTGTTCGCACCCAAGGACACCGGCGATGCGATCATCGACCGGATCGCGCAGGCGACGCGGCTCGCCATGGCCGATTCGGCGCTTCTGGCGAGCTATCGCGCCCAGGGCATGGAGCCGGACAACGATTCAAGCCCGGACAAATTCCAGCGCATCGTCGAGGCCACATCCGCAAGCCTCGCGCCCCTGATCAAATCGATCGGGCTGAGCAATTTGTGAGGCCGCTCAGCCGTCGGCGCGCGTAACAATGCGCGCCGTCAGCGTGACGAGGCCCATCAGCGCGGCCAGGAGCCAGAACGCGACCGGCAATCCGCCAAGACGTGCGACGAAGCCGACACCGGCGGGGCCGACGAGAACGCCGGCGTAGCCGGCGGTCGTGATCGCGGCGACGGCGAGCCCCGTGGGCATCACCGTCTGTCTCGCCGCCCGGCGGAACAGCACCGGCACGAGGTTCGATGCGCCGAGGCCGATGAGCAGGAAGCCGGCCACAGCCACCGCCACGACGGGAGCCGTGAGCAGGACCACGAAACCCGCGATCGCAATCAGGCTGCCCCAGAACAATGTGGTGCGGTCTCCGATGCGCGCGACGACGGCGTCGCCGCCGAGCCGCCCGATCGTCATCGCGACCGAGAACACGATATAGCCAATCCCGCCTTGCGCTTCGGAGACGAGGCCCGCGCCGATGACGAGCAACGCGCCCCAATCGAGCATCGCGCCTTCGACCAGGAAGGTGATGGCGCAAAGCAGTGCGAGCAGGAGCACGGCGCCATGCGGCAGCACGAACAGCGGTCCCTCCTGCACCTGCACGGAGCGAAGCAGCCGCGGCCAGGCCACCAGCATCGCGATCAGCATCAGGACGGAGCAGATCAGCGTGCAAGCGAGCGCGCCGAGTTGCAGCGAGAGCAGTGCGGTCATGAGTGCGGCCCCGGCGAAGCCGCCGATGCTGAACAGCGCGTGGAAGCCGGACATCAGCGGACGTCCCGCGGCGCGCTCCACCTCCACCGCGTGGATGTTCATGGCGACGTCGATGGAACCGAGCGCGGCGCCGAATGCGAGAAGTGCCAGCGCCAGCGTCGCCGGCGAGCTCGCGATTGTCAGCAGAGGCAGGACCAAGGCAAGACCGAGCCCGCCCGCAATGATGATCGGCTTGCTGCCATAGCGCGCGCTCAGCACGCCGGTCAGAACCATCGCGATGACCGAGCCGATGCCAAGGCTGAGCAGGAGCAGTCCGAGGATGCCGTCGTCGACGGCGAGCCGCGCCCTCGCGAACGGCACCAGCGGTGCCCAGCACGCGATGCCGAAGCCCGCGACGAGGAAGGCAAGCCTGGTCGCAAGGCGTGTCGCCGGCTTGTCGGCAGAAGACATGGGAACTCCGGGGAGAGGAATTAGGGCGGGGGCGATCGACAAGCCTCGCAATTGTTGCGTCTTTATGTCCGCGGCGGACTCGAATTTGTCGCAGGCGGCCCTGGGCGGACGGAACGCCAGTGCGAACAAAGGAGTGAGGCTTCGTAGCCCGGATGGAGCGCAGCGCAATCCGGAGCCGCTTGCGCGCATTCGGCACCGTCCCGGATTACGCTTGCGCTCCATCCGGGCTACACGACCGCCTCTGTGTCGCCCTCCTGTCAATCCCACCGCGCAAAAATATTCCACTTTACCGAAATTCGGTTTTGGCGTATGTGTCGCCCATCCCGGCTCATCCTTGAGGGGCGATCTTGTGGTCGTCATGTTCGCGAGCCGGGCTTGCGGTGGACGCGGCAGCGTTCGGGTACGAGAGGCCAAGGGCAGGGCGGATTGCTCTCCGTGAGCCCGAGGCTTCGTTCCGACGAGCGGCGCTGCTAGGCTTCGTCTCGTCTGTAAGTTTCCGGCTTTGTCGACAGGGCTGGGAAAACTGCGGCGAAATGGCGGGCCGTGCGTACGGCAAAACCGTGTGGTCCTGGCCGTCGTTGCTACGGTCAAGCTCTGGCGAATGCGGCATCTGCGTCAACCGGCGTGGTGTCGGTGAATTTCGTTGGGGTGAGGGAGGCCAAAAGGAACTCGGCTCCCGGGAGAGCACGGCATAAGCCGTCCAACCATCGCGCAGGGAAGGCCGAGTGATTGGCTACACCTGTATGCTGCTGTGCGGTTTTCCTGCGTGTGCTTTTCGCGCAGCGGACCGCGGGTGCCAGCCGGCACCCGGCCTTCCCTGCGCCCTCTTGGACAAGAGGGTGAAGCGACGAAGCAAAGCTCGGGCGAAACGCGCCGAGAACGCGAAGGCATGTCTACAATTAAAATGCGAGCTGGAAGAGTGCCGCTGCCGCCTCATGCTCCGTCATTGCGAGCGCAGCGAAGCAATCCAGTCTGCCGCCGCGAAGGGATTCTGGATTGCTTCCGCCTTCGCTAAAGCTTCGGCGGACAAGTCGCGGCGCTCGCCATGACGATGTGGAGAGAGTGTGCGCCACACTCCGTTCTCGTGCCGGACGCAGCGCAGCGTCTCTTCGACGGTGCGTTGCAGCGCTTCCGGGACACGAGAGTGGGGCGGCGTTCTAGCCGCTAAGTATCCTCCGGCAAGCTTCGACGAACACCTGGGCGCCGGTGACGATGTCGACGTCGGCGGTGTTCTCGGTCCAGTGATGGCTGATGCCGCCGATCGACGGTACGAACAGCATGCCCGCGGGCATGATTGTCGCCAGCATCTGCGCATCATGGCCGGCACCGCTGGGCATGCGAATGGATCGTCCGCCGGCCAGAGTCTTGCTCGCGGCTTCGATCGCGTCCTGGATGTCTGCCTTCATCATGGCCGGCGCGCCGGTGCGCAGTTTTTCCACGGTGACGGTGCAGGGACCCTTCGCACTGGCCTCGTCCGCCATGCTCCGCAGCAGCTCTTCCAACCGGGCGATGACGGAAGGATCGTCGTCGCGGATCTGGAACAGCATTTCGGCGCCACCCGGAATGATGCTCGGCGCGCCCGGATCGAGCGTGATGCGGCCGGTGGTCCAGACCGTGCGCGGACCGCAGCTCTCGGGAAAACGCTCGTCGATGGCGACGCAGAACTTTGCCAGCGCCAGCCCGGCATCCTTCCGTGCAGCCATGCGGGTGGTGCCGGCGTGATTCTGCTCACCGACGAAATTGATCTGGTATTGCCAGATGCCGACGATGGAGGTGACGACGCCGACCGCAAGGCGACCGCTTTCGAGCGTGTCGCCCTGCTCGATATGGGCTTCCAGATATCCGACGTGCCGGCCCGGCTCGGCGGTGATGCGCGGTCGTCCTGCGAGCCCCATGTCGGCGAGTGCGTCCCGCATGGTGCGGCCGCTGGTCCGGTCGCGTGCGGCATCAATGTCGGCCTCGCTCACTTGCCCGACATAGGAGCGCGAACCGAGGAAGTGCCCAAAGTGTCCTTCCTCGTCGCACCAGGCGGCAATCTCGACCGCGCCTTCGAGCGAGGGATCGGCATTGAGCACGCGCGCCGCTTCGAGCGCGTAGACGACACCGAGCGGGCCGTCGAGCCAGCCGGCGTAGTTCTGGCTTTCGAGATGCGATCCCGCGAGCAGCTTGGGTCCCGCCTTTGCGCTGGTGCCGAAGACATTGCCGATGCCGTCGATCGCGGCGGAGAGGCCCGCGTCGGGCAGCTTCCGCACCAGCCAATCCAGCGAAAGCTTGTGCGGTTCGGAGAAGGTCGGTTTGTGCACGCCGGTCTTGTAGGCGCCGATGGCACGGAGCGCATTGAGATCGGCGAGAACGCGCTCGCCGTTTGCGCGTGAAAAGGTGTCAGGCATGTTCGGCAACCTTCAACGCCTCGGTGCGGATCTCCTCGACCAGCCGTTCCTTCAACTGGACGAATTCGGGCGTGGTCTTGATCTTGTAGGAGCGCGGATGCGGCAGGTCCACGTTGATCTCGGCTTTGATGCGGCCGGGACGTGCGCTCATGACGATGACGCGGCTGCCGAGGAAGATCGCTTCCTCGATGTCGTGGGTCACGAACAGCACGGTCTTCTGGTCGCGCTCCCAGATGCCGAGCAGCATTTCCTGCATCAGGGCGCGTGTCTGGTTGTCGAGCGCGCCGAAGGGCTCATCGAGCAGCAGGATCTTGGGATCATTGGCGAGCGCGCGCGCGATCGCGGTGCGCTGCTGCATGCCGCCGGAGAGCTGTTTCGGCCAATGGTTCTCGAAGCCGGACAGGCCGACCTGGCGGATGAAGGCGTCGGCGATCTTGTTTCGCTCCGCCTCGGATACGCCACGCTCGCGCAGGCCGAAGGCGATGTTCTCGCGTACCGTCAGCCAGGGAAACAACGTGTAGGACTGGAACACCATGCCGCGATCGGCGCCCGGGCCAGTCACCACGCGTCCATCGAGCACCACGCGTCCGCCGGTCGGGCGATCGAGGCCGGCGACGATGCGAAGCAGCGTGGACTTGCCGCAGCCGGAAGGGCCGAGGATGGTGACGAAGTCGTTGTTGCCGATCACAAGATCGGTCGGCTCCAGCGCCCTGGTCGGGGCGTTGCCGTGGCGCGCGGGAAAGGTTCGCGAGACCTGTTCGATCTTGAGGATCGTCATGCGAGCCTCCAGGGAAACAGCCAAGCGTTGAACGCCTTGAACAGGAAGTCCGAGACCAGGCCGATCAGCCCGATCACGATGATGCCGAAGATGATCTGGCCGGTGTTGAGCAGCGCCTGGCTGTCGGTGATCATGTGGCCGATGCCGGAGGAGGAGCCGATCAGTTCAGCGACGATGACATAGGTCCAAGCCCAGCCCAGCACCAGCCGCAGGATCTCGGCGATCTCAGGCGCGGAGGAGGGCAACAGGACGCGGCGGATGATGCCGCGGTCGCTGGCCCCCAGTGTATAGGCCGCCTCGACCAGGTCGCGCCGCGTCGTGCCGACGGTGACCGCGATCATCAGGATGATCTGGAACACCGAGCCGATGAAGATGACGAGCAGCTTCTGCAGCTCGCCGATGCCGGCCCACAGGATCAGGAGGGGAATGAAGGCGGAGGCTGGCAGATAGCGCGCAAAGGAGACGAACGGTTCGAGGAACGCCTCGACCGGCTTGTACGCGCCCATCAGCACGCCGAACGGCACCGCGATGAGTGCGGCCAGCACGAAGCCGCCGACGACGCGCAAGATCGTCATGCCGATGTCGAACAGGAAGCCCTGTTTGATGATCAGATCGACGCCTTCCTGCACCATGGTGAGCGGGTTGGCGAGGAACACCTTCGACACGTGGCCGCCGAAGGTCGCCCAGGACCAAAGGGCAACGAACACTACGAAGAACGCAAGGCCGTAAGCCACGCGCTGCCTTGACGTCACGGGATCGAGGGGACGCATCAAACTGTCTATCCGAGCGGTGAACAAGTTTACCGGCCCCGCCGCGAGACGGGGCCGGCGGCTGCTAGGAGATTTACTTGATGTAGCTGGCGTCGAAGAGATCCTCGACCTTCGGCGCGGCCTTGATGATGCCGATCTCGAGCAGGAGGTCGGCGGCCTCCTTGTTGAAGGTCAGGAAGTCGCCGGCGAAGAATTTCTGGTTCGCGGCCTTGTCCTGCCAGCGCAGATACTTCGCCGAGTTGCCGAACGCCTCGCCGGTCTGCTTCACGTCGGCACCCATGATCTCGTAGGCCTTGGCATGGTCCTTGGCGATCATGTCGAGGGCCTCGAAATAGCTGTCGGCGAGCGCCTTGGCGGCCTTCGGGTTCTCGGTGAGGAATTTCGGCGTGCAGCCGAACGTGTCCATGACCATCGGATAGTCGAGCGTGGTCGCGATGATCTTGCCCTTGTCGGGGGCGGCACGAACCGTCGACAGATACGGCTCATAGGTCATCGCGGCATCGTTCTGGCCGGAGACGAAGGCCTGCGCGGCCGCGGCCGGCTCGAGGTTGACGACGGTGACGTCCTTCACCGACAAGCCGTTCTTCTTCAGCATCCAGGCCAGCGCGAAATAGGGCGAGGTGCCGGGCGCGGAAGCCGCAACCGTCTTGCCCTTCAGATCCTTGATCGCGGCGAGCTCGTTGCGCACGGCCATGCCGTCGGCGCCGTAGCTCTTGTCGAGCTGGAAGATCTGCTTGGTCGCGACGCCGTTGGCGTTCCAGGAGATCCAGGTCTCCACGGTCGTTGCCGCGCACTGGACGTCGCCGGAGGCGATTGCGAGATGGCGATCCTTCTGCGGAATCTTCTTGATGGTGACGTCGAGGCCGTTCTTCTTGAAGATGCCGGCTTCCTTCGCCAGCGTCAACGGCGCGAAGCCGGTCCATCCGGAGATGCCGACGCCGACCTTGACGTCGTCGGCGAGCGCCGGCGTGGAAGCTGTGAGGGCAATGATTGTCGCAAATACTTTCGAACTACGCATGATTGTCGTCCTCTTGCCGATCGATGGATTGACGTCCTGTTGATCTCGGTCGGTCCTCATGGACCGTTGCCCGAAGCGTTGCACGATTTGTGCCGACACGTCCTCTCAGCCTCCCTTGAATCGGGCGACAAGGCGGTGAGAGTCACCGGGATAGAGCAGCCGCACCGCGGTAATCGTGCGCGCGCTGCGCCAGGTATAGCGGTCGATCACGAGGCAGGGTGCGCCGACGGCGATGTCGAGCGCCTCCGCCGTGCGATCGTCCGCGACGATAGCGCTGATCGTATGCTCGGCCTCTGTCCATGGAACATGGTGAAGCAGCCACGAGCCGGGTGGCTCACGCGAAAAATCCGCGGTCGCTGCATCCGGCACCGACGCGAGATCGATCAACCTGTCCTCGACGGCGAAAGGTACGTCGTCGGCGCTGTGGCGGCAGGTGATCGCGACCACCCTGCCGGCCTTCTTGACACCGAGGCGGTCACGGTCGGCCGCGGTCGCGGCGCGGAGCTTGCGACCGATCAGCTCGTAACCGTAAGCGCGCCCGAGCGCGGTGATCTCGGCGCGCATGTCGGCGATCTTGAGCACGGCAGACTGATGTTGCGGCCGGCGGACGAAGGAGCCGGCACGTCGCCGTCGCTCGATCAGGTCGGCTTGCGCGAGCTCCGACAGCGCCTTGTTCACGGTCATGCGCGAGCAGCCGTAACGCGCCACCAGCTCGTGCTCGAACGGGATGCGATGCCCGGGCGGCCACTCGCCTGTCAGAATGCGCTTCTCGATATCAGCGCGAATCCGTTTGTAGAGCGTCGGCTGGTCCGGTGTATCAGTGGCGAGACTCATGCAACGAGCCTCCGCACCGATGTGTTGAAGTGTTCGCGCGCGGCCTGGCGCAGTCTGTGCCGGCCGCCCTCGACGACCTTGTCGCCGCCGGCCCAAACGCAATCGATCGCACCGCTGCCCGCGGCAAAGATCCAGCCGTCGATGACGGCGTCGCGCGCGCGCCCCGCCAGCGAGGGATGCGTGGTGTCGAGCGTGACGATGTCGGCGCGCGCACCGGGTGTGAGACCGACTGACATCTGTGCCAGTGCCCGCGCGCCGCCTGCAAGCGCATGATCGAACAGCGTGCGTCCCGTCGAGCGCCCCGCGCCGGGGGAGAGCACGTTGCGCTCGCGGTGCTTGAGCCGTTGGCCATATTCCAACTGGCGCAGCTCGTCGGCGACGCCGACCAGCACGTTGGAATCCGTGCCGATGCCAAAGGCACCGCCGGCACCGACGAATTCGCGAGCCGGGAAAATGCCATCGCCAAGGCTCGCCTCGGTAACGGGGCAGAGGCCGGCGACCGCGCCGGCTTTGGCGAAGGCGCAGACTTCCTCGGCCGTGGTATGGGTGGCGTGAATGAGGCACCAGCGTTGATCGACGGGCGCGTGCTCCAGCAACCATTGCACCGGACGTCGTCCGGACCAGGCCAGGCAATCCTCGACTTCCTTCACCTGCTCGGCGGCATGAATATGGACCGGGCCGCCGTCCGCGAGCGGAAGGATTGCCGCAAGCTCGGCCGGCGTCACAGCGCGCAAACTGTGCGGCGCGACGCCGATGTTGGCACCCGGCAATGTTGCGAGCGCCTTGCGCGAGGCGCTCACCAGCGCGGCGAACTGATCAACCGTGCAGATGAAGCGGCGCTGGCCGGCATGCGGTGCTGCGCCGCCAAATGAGCCATGCGCATAAAAACTCGGCAGCAACGTCAGCGCAATACCCGAGGCTTCGGCGGCCTGCGCGATGCGTGCGGCCATTTCGCCGATGTCGGCGTATGGCGAGCCGTCGCGATCGTGATGCAGATAATGGAATTCGCCGACGCGGGTAAAACCCTGCTCCAACATCTCGACATAAAGCAGTGTCGCGACCGCTGCGACGTCGTCAGGCGTCATCGCCAGCGCAAAGCGATACATCGTCTCGCGCCAGGTCCAGAAAGTGTCGGTGCTATCGCCGCGCAGTTCTGCGAGACCCGCCATGCCGCGCTGGAAGGCGTGGCTGTGCAGGCTCGCAAGTCCCGGAAGCGCGATTTGGTGGCGTTCGTCGCCGGTGGCCGGGGCCACGCCCGGCGTCACCTCGGCGATCGCGCCGGCGGTGATCACCACCTGCACGTCATTGGCCCAGCCCGAAGGCAGGAGCGCGGAGGCGAAATGCAGTCGTGTCATGTTTCCATGCCGGCTGGACAGAACCGCGACACGATTATATGTCTAGACATATAAGTCAAGCATCCCACGCGAAGGGACAGTTGCATGGCAGAACGCTTCGACCGGATCTGGCATAACGCCCGGCTCGCCACGATGCGGGCCGATCGTCCCGATCTCGGCGAAATCGAGCACGGCGTGATCGCCTCGCGCGCCGGCCGTATCGTCTATGCGGGTGCGCAGGCCGATTTTCCGGCGAATGCCGATACAGCCGAACGCATCGATTGCGAAGGGCGTTGGATCACGCCCGGTCTCGTCGATTGCCACACGCATCTGGTCTATGGCGGCAACCGCGCTCATGAATTCGAGCTGCGCCTGAAGGGCGCGAGCTACGAGGAGATCGCGCGGGCCGGCGGCGGTATCGTCTCGACAGTGGCCGCGACGCGCAAGGCAAGCGAGGCCGAGCTCGTAGCACTCGCGCTGCCGCGGCTCGATGCGCTGATTGGCGAGGGCGCCACCACGGTCGAGATCAAATCCGGCTACGGCTTGGACACCGAGACCGAGATGCGGCAGCTGGCCGCCGCGCGAAGCCTGGGTCGTCAGCGGTCGGTCGCGATCCGAACCTCGTTTCTCGGTGCGCATGCCCTGCCGCCGGAGGCCGATGGCGACAAGGATCGCTACATCGATCTCGTCTGCAGGGAGATGTTGCCGGCGGTCGCGAAGGCGGGTTTGGCCGATGCCGTCGATGCCTTCATGGAGGGGATCGCATTTTCCGGCGAGCAGACGACGCGGGTGTTCGAGGCAGCGAGGCGGCTTGGCCTGCCGGTCAAGCTGCATGCCGACCAGCTCTCGAACCTCGGCGGCGCTGCGCTCGCCGCAAAATTCTCGGCGCTCTCGGCCGATCACCTTGAGCACACCGACGAAGCCGGTGCAGCGGCGATGGCAAAAGCTAAAACGGTGGCCGTGCTGCTGCCCGGCGCCTTCTACTTCATCCGCGAGACGCAAAAACCGCCGGTCGAGGCGTTCCGCAAGCACGGCGTTGCCATGGCGCTGGCGACCGACTGCAATCCGGGCAGCTCGCCGCTGACATCGCTCCTGCTCGCCATGAACATGGGCGCGACGCTGTTCCGGATGAATGTGACCGAGTGCCTTGCCGGTGTCACTCGCGAAGGCGCGCGAGCGCTCGGCGTGCTCCATGATATCGGCACCCTCGAGGCCGGCAAATGGTGCGACCTTGCGATCTGGCACATCGAGCGCCCTGCCGAGCTGGTCTACCGCATCGGCTTCAATCCGCTGCACCGCCGGGTGTGGAGGGGACAGTGACGGAGCCGCGCGCGCCGATCGTTGTCAAGCCGGGAACGGTCAGCCTCGATGATCTCGCGCGCGTGCTCGAAGGCGCATCTGTCGTTCTCGATCCCTCGTTCTGGCCGCGCGTCGACGCGGCCGCGGAGATCGTAGCAAGGGCCGCGCGAGCGGATGCTCCCGTCTACGGCATCAACACCGGCTTCGGGAAGCTGGCGTCGAAGCGCATCCCGCCCGATCAGACCGCGCTGCTCCAGCGCAATCTTATCGTCTCGCATTGCTGCGGCGTCGGTGCGGCGACGCCCGAACCGATCGTCCGCCTGATGATGGCGCTGAAGATCATCTCCCTCGGGCGCGGCGCCTCCGGCGTGCGCCGCGGGGTGATCGAGCAGCTGCAGGCCATGCTGGCGCGGCGCGTCTCACCGCTGGTGCCGCAGCAAGGTTCGGTCGGTGCTTCCGGCGATCTCGCGCCGCTCGCGCATATGACCGCTGTGATGATCGGCGAAGGGCAGGCGATCGTCGACGGCAAGACAGTGTCGGGCAGCGAGGCGCTCGCGGCCGCCGGCCTGCCGCCACTGACGCTCGGTCCCAAGGAAGGGCTCGCGCTGATCAACGGCACGCAATTCTCCACCGCCTACGCCGTCTCCGGCGTGCTGCGCGCATTTCGCATGGCTCGCGCTGCGCTGGTCACCGGCGCGCTGTCGGTCGATGCGGCGATGGCCTCGACTGCGCCGTTCCGCCCCGAGATCCAGTCGCTGCGCGGCCATTCCGGACAGGCCGCGGCTGCGGCAACCCTGATGGCGCTGCTCGACGGCAGCGACATCCGCCTGTCGCATCTCGAAGGCGACGAGCGCGTGCAGGATCCCTATTGCCTGCGCTGCCAGCCGCAGGTTGCGGGCGCGGCGCTCGACCTGATCGTGCAGGCGGCGCGGACGCTTGTCGTCGAGGCCAATGCCGTCACCGACAATCCGCTCGTGCTGGTCGAGACCGGCGAGATCGTCTCCGGCGGCAACTTCCATGCCGAACCGGTGGCTTTTGCCGCGGATACCATCGCGCTCGCGCTGTCGGAAATCGGTGCTATCAGCGAGCGGCGCATCGCGACGCTGGTCGATCCCGCGCTCAATTTCGGCCTGCCGCCGTTCCTCACTCCCGATCCCGGTATCAATTCCGGATTCATGATCGCCGAAGTGACGGCGGCCGCGCTCTATGCCGAGAACAAGCAGCGCGCCGCCGCCTGCTCGATCGACTCGACCCCGACCAGTGCCAACCAGGAAGACCATGTCTCGATGGCCGCGCATGCTGCGCGGAGGCTGTCGGACATGGCCGACAATCTCGCCACCATCCTGGGCATCGAGCTGCTGGTCGCCGCCCAGGGCATCACGCTGCGCGCGCCGCACGCAACCAGCGCGCCGCTCGCTGCCGTCATCGCCACACTTCGCGAGAAGGTGCCGCCGCTCGGCGCCGACCGCTACATGGCCGGCGATCTCTCCAAGGCTGCAGCGCTGGTCGAGGCCGACGCGCTGCCGGCTGCGGCGCTCGCCGTGCTTTCAACCGACCCGTTTCCGACACTTGCCTGACGAGGTGTTCCGCATGAACCGCCGACTGGACAATGACCGCACCATTCGCGCACCCCGCGGCAGCGAAATCAGCGCCAAGAGCTGGTTGACGGAAGCGCCCCTGCGCATGCTCATGAACAATCTCGATCCCGACGTTGCAGAACGTCCGAGCGAGCTCGTGGTCTATGGCGGCATCGGCCGCGCTGCGCGCGACTGGGAGAGCTTTGACCGGATCGTTGCTTCGCTGCGCGAGCTCGAAGATGACCAGACGCTGCTGGTCCAGTCCGGCAAGCCGGTCGGTGTGTTCCGCACCCATGCCGACGCGCCGCGTGTCCTGATCGCCAACTCCAACATTGTGCCGCACTGGGCGACGCTCGACCATTTCAACGAGCTCGATCGAAAGGGCCTGATGATGTACGGCCAGATGACGGCCGGTTCCTGGATCTATATCGGCAGCCAGGGCATTGTGCAGGGCACCTACGAAACCTTCGTTGAAGTTGGCCGCCGCCACTATGGCGGCAGCCTTGCCGGCAAATGGATTCTGACCGCCGGTCTCGGCGGCATGGGCGGCGCGCAGCCGTTGGCTGCGACCATGGCCGGGGCTTCGATGCTGGCGGTCGAATGCCAGCCGAGCCGCATCGAGATGCGTCTGCGCACCGGTTATCTCGATCGCCAGGCCGCGACGCTCGACGAGGCGCTTGCGATCATGGCGGAGGCGACGAAGACGATGAAGGCCATCTCGGTCGGCCTGCTCGGCAACGCCGCGGAGATTTTTCCCGAGCTGGTCCGCCGCGGTGTCAGGCCCGACATCGTCACCGATCAGACCAGCGCGCACGATCCGATCAACGGCTATTTGCCGAAGGGCTGGACACTCGCCGAGTGGGAAACCAAGCGCGCCGCCGACCCCAAGGCCGTGGAGCGCGCCTCGAAGACCTCGATGGTCGAGCACGTCCAGGCCATGCTGGATTTCCATGCGCAGGGCATTCCGACGCTCGACTATGGCAACAACATTCGCCAGATGGCGCAGGACATGGGCCTGAAGAACGCCTTCGATTTTCCCGGCTTCGTCCCCGCCTATATCCGTCCCTTGTTCTGCCGCGGCGTCGGGCCGTTCCGCTGGGCCGCGCTGTCGGGCGATCCCGAGGACATCTTCAAGACCGACGCCAAGGTCAAGGAGCTGATGCCTGACGACAAGCACCTGCACAATTGGCTCGACATGGCCAGGGAGCGCATCAAGTTCCAGGGCCTGCCGGCGCGGATCTGCTGGGTCGGGCTCGGCGATCGCGATCGCCTGGGCCTTGCCTTCAACGAGATGGTGGCGCGTGGCGAATTGAAGGCACCAATCGTGATCGGCCGCGACCATCTCGACAGCGGCTCGGTGGCGAGCCCCAACCGCGAAACCGAAGCGATGAAGGACGGTTCGGACCCTGTGTCCGACTGGCCCTTGCTCAACGCGCTGCTCAATTGCGCCAGCGGCGCGACCTGGGTGTCGCTGCATCACGGCGGCGGCGTCGGCATCGGCTATTCCCAGCATGCCGGCATGGTGATCGTCGCCGACGGTACGCCGGAAGCGGCGAAGCGGATCGCGCGCGTGCTCTGGAACGACCCTGCCAGCGGCGTCATGCGCCACGCCGACGCGGGTTACGAGACCGCGATCGAATGCGCCCGCGACAAAGGGCTCAATCTGCCGAGTCGGGCGACGTAGCCAGGCTCAGTCGCGCGCCAGGAGCCTCGGCATTGTGGTCTTCGCGCCATCCATGAAGGTCTGGACGGCATCGCGAACGATCGCGTCGAGATCTGCCGGGATTGGCGTCGCGTAGATGAATTTGCGGATGGCGAGATAGAAAATCCGGCCGTGCAGGCCCCAGAACAGCTCAGTCTCGCGCTCGCCGAGCGGAAGTGTCTTTGCTTCGGGCAGTTTCAGGTCGTGGCGCAGTTCGCCGGCCGCCGGCTCGATGATCTCGCGCCTGATGATGTCGAGATAGCGGCCGGTGATGCCGAACGACTTCATGCCTGAGAAGACGAAGATCCGCACCCAATTGTATTCGAACACGCGTTCGACATAGTCGAGATAAAAGCGCGTCAGCCGGGCCTCGAGCGATAGCGAGCGGTCGCGGATCATCGGACCCCAATCGGGCGACCAGCGGCTGAGATAAACCTCTTGGTAGACACGCTCGATCAGCGCTTCCTTGCTCGGGAAGTGGCGGTAGATCGCCGAATGCGTGATTCCCAGGCGCTTGGCGAGCTCGCGCGTCTGCCCCTCGAAGCCGCGCTCGGCAAAGAATCGGATTGCCTCGTCCAGGATGGCGCGCTCGCGGTCGGCCGCACGCATGTTGCGGCGCTTTGGCGCGGACTTGCTGCCTGTCTCGGACCGCTTCCGGACCGGTCGCTTCGCCGTTTTCTGCGCTTTGCGGGCCATTTCGTCGCTGAATCGCACGTCCCGTCGTCTTCATAGCCCAACGCGCATTTGTAACCAAACGGTCATCTCCTGTTGACCGACTTCCGATGGCGTGTCAGGATTTTGAGACCAGATGGTTACAAATCTGGCGTCCCGGCTGATGAGCCGAGGAATCCGAGGAAACGGCGGTGAAGGCGAGGGCTTTCAGCTATTTTCGCGCTGCGACGATCGACCAGGCGTTGGATGCTCACGCGCGCGCCCGCGACGATGCGCGTTTCATTGCCGGCGGCCAGAGCCTCGTGCCGGCGTTGTCGCTGCGGCTGCAGGCGCCGCGGCTGCTGATCGACATCACTCATATCTCCGAGCTGCGTGGCGTCAGGCGTGAGGGCGGATATTTGCGCATCGGTGCGTTGACGCGCCATTGCGAGATGCTGAGCGAGCCGCTGATCGCCGAATTCGCGCCGCTGTTGCATGCGGCTGCGCCCTTCGTCGCCCATCCCGCGATCCGCAACCGCGGCACGTTCGGCGGCAGTGTCGCGCAGGCCGACCCGGCTTCCGAATTTCCGGCGATGACGCTGGCGCTCGATGCCGAGATCGAGATTGTCGGCCCTTCGGGCAGCCGGCGCGTCAAGGCCGACGACTTCTTCGTCGACCTGTTCGAGACGGCTTTGCAGCCCGGCGAGCTGATCACCGCGGTCTTCGTCCCGCTGTTCAAGGCCGATCAGCGCTTTGCGTTTGACGAATTGGCCCGGCGGCGCGGGGACTATGCCCTGGTCGGTTGCGGCATGCTCGCAACCTGCACCGGCGAGCGCATCGATGACATAAGGATCTCGTTCTTTTCTGTCGGCAATACGCCGACGCGGGTGAAGGGAACGGAGGCTACGCTCATCGGCTCGAGCCTTGGCACCGAACGCATCGCCGCAGCGCAAGCTGCGCTAGAAGGTGATCTGACGCCACCGGATAGCGACGAGGTGCCGCCGGCGATGCGGCTGCATCTCGCCCGCGTATTGCTCGGACGCATGCTCGGACGTCTGGGAGCGGGCGGATGAGCGGCTTCGACGGATCCCTCCTGGATGATGCGGACGAGACCGTGCGCGTTCGCTTCACCGTCAACGGCCGCAAGGTGGCCTGTGAGGTCGCGCCGCGCGAGACGCTGGTCGATTGCCTGCGCAACGCGCTCGAGCTGACAGGTACGCATGCCGGCTGCGAGATGGGCGCCTGCGGCGCGTGTCTCGTCCAGCTCGACGGCAAAGCCGTGCACGCCTGTCTGATGTTCGCGGTGCAGGCTGACGGCGCCACGATCGATACGATCGAAGGTCTCACGGAGAGCGGCGTGATCGCCGACCTCCAGGCCGAATTCCACCGCCGCAACGCTCTGCAATGCGGCTTTTGCACGCCGGGCATGCTGGTCAACGCGCACGAACTCCTCTCGCAGGTGACGCGGCCAAGCCGCAAGGACATTCGTGACGCGCTGTCGGGCAATTACTGCCGCTGCACCGGCTATGAAGCGATCGTAGATGCCATCGACGCGGTGGCAAAAGCCCGCAGCGAAAGCGGAGGCGTGACATGAGCGCGCCGCTGATCTCACTGGATCGCCCGAATTCCTATATCGGCCGCTCCGTGCCGCGCCCGAACGCCAAGCGGCTGCTCGCCGGGCGCGGGCGTTATGTCAGCGATCTCAGGCTGCCGCGGATGCTGTATGCCGCGTTCCTGCGCAGCCCGCATGCGCATGCGAAGATCATCTCGATCGATGCCGGGCGGGCGAGCGCGCTCGAAGGCGTGCATCTTGTTGCGACCGGTGCCGATCTCGCCAAGATCTGCACGCCCTGGACCGGCACGCTCGACCATTTCAAGGGGATGACCTCGGCACCGCAATTACCGCTGCCGCTCGACCGCGTGGTCTGGGCCGGGCAGGCGGTGGTTGCAGTCGTTGCCGAGAGCCGTGCGATCGCCGAGGATGCGCTGGAACTGATGGAGATCGACTACGAAGACCTTCCGATCGTCGCCGATGTCGACAGCGCGCGTGAGGGCGGCGGGCCGCTGATCAATCCTGGCAGTGCCAACAATGTCTGCTTCCGCAGCCAGCTCGACAACGGCAGCGTCGACGACGCCTTCGCGCATGCGGCCCATGTGGTGGAGGAGGAGTTGTCCTTCGGCCGCCATACCGCGGTAACGCTGGAGCCGCGCGCCATCGTTTCCGATTACGATCCTTCGGCCGAGATGCTCACCGTGCATCACGCGACACAGACGCCGTATCAGTTCCAGGATCTCTATTCGCGCCACTTCGGCATTCCGGAGGCCCGCGTTCGCGTGATCGCGACCGACATCGGCGGCTCCTTCGGGATGAAGCTGCATGTCTATCATGAGGACATGGCCGTGGTCGGCCTCTCGATCCTGCTCGGCCGTCCCGTCAAATACGTCGCCGACCGCATCGAATCGTTCGTCTCCGACATCCATGCCCGCGACCACCGCGTCCGCGCCCGGATGGCGCTTGATGCCAAGGGCGAGATCCTTGCGATGGACGTGATGGACCTGACCGCAATCGGGGCGTTTTCGACCTATCCGCGTACAAGCGTGGTGGAGGGCAACCAGGTCATCCGCCTGATCGGCGCGCCCTATCGCTTCAAGAACTACCGCGCGACGCTCGAAGTCCTCTTCCAGAACAAGGTGCAGACCAGCCAGTATCGCGCGGTCGGCCATCCCATCGCCTGCGCCGTCACCGAGCGGCTGGTCGACATGGCCGCGGCGAAGCTCGGTCTCGATCCCTTCGCGATCCGAGCGCAGAATGTCATCGCCGATGATGCCTATCCGCAGACCTCGCCGACCGGCTACCGTTTCGAGGCGTTGTCGCATCAGGCCTGCCTGAAGCGGCTGCACGAGATGATGGATTATGACGCGCTGCGCGCCGAGCAGGCGGAGTTGCGCAAGGGCGGCATCTATCGCGGGATCGGCATCGCGGCCTTTGTCGAGATCACTAATCCAAGTCCCGCGTTCTATGGCGTTGGCGGAGCTCGTATCTCCTCGCAGGACGGTGCGATCATCAGCCTGACGCCATCAGGCGAAGTGCGCTGCCTGATCTCGGTCACGGAGCAGGGGCAAGGCACCGAGGCGATCATCAGCCAGATTGTGGCAGACCAGCTCGGCCTCGCGCAGGAGCACGTCAAGGTCATTACCGGTGATACCGAGGTGACGCCGCATGGCGGTGCGACCTGGGCCTGCCGCGGCGCCGGCATCGGCGGCGAGACTGCGCTCCAGGCCACGCGCGCGCTCAGGCGCAATATCCTGGAAATCGCCGCGCTCATCCTCCAGGAGCAGCCATCGGCACTCGACATCATCGATGGCGAGGTCGTCGATGCTGGCACGCGAAACCAGCGGATGCCGATCTCCGAGATCGCGCGCATTGCCTATTTCCGTTCCGATACGCTACCGCCGGGCACGCAGGCCCAGCTCACCGTGAGCCATCACTTCGCGCCACAGGGCTATCCGTTCGCCTTCACCAACGGCATCCAGGGCTGTTCGCTGGAGGTGGACGTCGAGACTGGCTTCATCAAGATGTTGAAGCATTTCATCGTCGAGGATTGTGGCCGGGTCATCAATCCGATGCTGGTAGACGAGCAGCTCCGCGGTGGCATCGTGCAGGGATTGGGCGCGGCGCTGTTCGAGGAGTGTCGCTACAGCGAGACCGGCCAGCTCGTGAACGGCTCGCTCGCCGACTACCTCGTCCCGATGCCGATGGAGATGCCTGACATCGTCATCGCCCATGTCGAGACACCGACCGCCGACACCGAGCTTGGCGCCAAGGGATGCGGTGAGGCGGGCACCGCGGCGGCGTCGGCCTGTGTGCTGAACGCCGTCAACGACGCGCTCGCACCGTTCGATGCAACGATCAATTCCATCCCGATCACGCCTACAAAAATCCTGAAAGCCCTGAAGCGATTCTAGAAAAAGATAATTGGAGGAAATCATGCCCAAGTCCGCTTCCACCTCGAAAATATCCCGCCGCACCGCGCTCGCCGGTCTCTCGGCAAGCGCGGCACTGCTCGCCATGCCGCGGCTCGGGCGCGCTGCCGACGAAACGATCCGCATCGGCTTTCCGACCCCGCTGACCGGCCCGTTCGCTGCGGAGGCGCGCGACCAGGTCAAATGCGCCGAGCTCGCGGTCAAGCTCGCCAACGACAAGGGCGGCATCGGCGGCCGCAAGGTCGAGCTGTTGGTGCGCGACGATAAGCTCAATGCCGGCGAGGCCGCGACCCGTACGCTGGAGCTGATCGAGAAGGACAAGGTTCACGCCGTGGTCGGCGCGCTCTCCAGCGCCGTGCAGCTCGCGGTCAACGAAGTCACCCGCGCCCGCGGCGTGATCTATGTTTCGATCAGTCAGTCCGACACCATCAACGAGGTCAAGGATTTCAGCAAATACACCTTCCACGAGGCGCTGAACCCGCACATGACGACCGCCGCCGTGGCACGGCAGACCCTGAAGAAGGGCATGAAGGTTGCCCATCTCGTCGCAGATTACGCGTACGGGCATGAGATGCTGCGCGGCTTCAAGCGCGCGCAGGCGGCGATCGGCGCGGATAGCGTCGGCGAGATCCTGCATCCGTTCGGCGCTGCCGACTATTCCACCTTCATGCCGCGCCTGATGTCGCTGCGGCCCGACGTGCTCTGCATCTCCAATTTCGGCCGTGACCAGGCCAATGCGATCAAGCAAGCGGTGGACTTCGGCGTCAAGCAGCAGATGAAGATCGTCGTGCCGGTGATCCTGCACAACCAGCGGCTCGCGGTCGGCCCCGACGTGTTCGAGGGCGTGGTTGGCGGCGCCAACTATTACTGGGGCCTGGAGACGCAGAGCAAGTCCGCCGCCGCTTTCAACGCCGCCTTCAAGGCAGCCAATGGCGGCGCCATCCCGACCGACTACGGCGCCTACGGTTATGCCGGCGTCGGGTCGCTGCTGGCGGCCATGCAAACCGCGGGTGGCACCGATACCGACAAGGTGGTCGATGCGCTGGAGAAGCTGCAATACGACCTGACCAAGGGTCCGCAGCATTACCGCAAATGCGATCACCAATCGGTGCAGCCGGTGCTGGTGCTGGAGTCCAAGAAGAAGTCCGCCATGGCCAACGACAACGATCTGTTCGCCATTCTCGCCAACGACACTGGCTCCGACGACATGCTGCGCAGTTGCAGCGAGTTGGGCCACGCGACCTGAAGCCCGGGCAATGGACCTGTCGCTGATCATCATGCAGCTTCTTTCCGGGATCGCTCTTGGGGCGGTCCTGGTAATCACTGCGCTTGGACTGACGATCGTGTTCGGCATGCTCGGGGTGGTCAATTTCGCTCATGGCGCGCTGTTCATGATCGGGGCCTATACGGGGCTGTATCTGGCGTCTCTCACCGGAAGCTTCTGGTGGGGATTGCTGCTGGCGCCCATCCTGATCGGCGCCTTCGGCATGCTGATCGAGTTCGTCCTGATCCGAAGGCTCTATGGGCGCTCGATCGACGATCCACTGCTCCTCACTTTCGGCCTCAGCTACATCCTGGTCGAGGGCGTCCGGATCGTGTTCGGCAGCGACGGCATCCCGTTTCCGACCCCGCCGCAGCTGATCGGCGTGCTCGATCTCGGCATCGGCTTCTTCCCGCGCTACCGCCTGTTCGTCATTGCGCTGGTGGCGGTGGTGCTCTTGGTGCTCTGGCTGACGCTGGAGAAGACGCGGATCGGCTTGATCGTGCGTGCGGGCGCCCGCGATCCCACCATCATGCAGGTGCTCGGTGTCGACATCGGCCGGGTCTGGCTCGCGATCTTCGGGCTAGGCGTCGGGCTGGCCGCGCTCGGCGGCGTGCTCGCGGGTCCTATGCGCAGCGTCAATCCGGAGATGGGATCGCTGGTGCTGGCGGAAGCCTTCGTGGTGACCGTGATCGGCGGTCTCGGGTCGATCGTCGGGGCTGTCGTCGCAGGCCTCATGGTCGGCATCTCGATCAGCCTGGTCGCGCTGTTCGCGCCGGAGATGGCGACCATCGTCATGTTCGCACTGATGGCCGTGCTGCTGCTGATCCGCCCGCAGGGCTTGTTCGGCATCAGAGGGAGGACCGCGTGACCTCACCATCGAGCGGCGAAGCGGTCGCCAAACTCTCGTCCGTCGGGCTCGGCCGGCTTCTCGACCAACGCGTGTTGCTCTCGATCGGGGTGCTGGCTGTGTTGCCTTGGCTGTTGCCGTCCCACGCGCTGGCCGTCAACGTCCTGATCTACGGCGTCGTGGTGATGGGCTACAATCTGCTGTTCGGCTACACGGGGTTGTTGTCGTTCGGCCAAGCCGCGTTCTTCGGTGCGGGCGCCTACTTCACCGGCATTGCGATCGGCCGTTACGGCGTGCCCTGGTTCGCCGCGGTCCCGATCGCAGTCCTCCTCAGCACAGGCCTCGCCGCCGCGATCGGCATCGTCTCGACGCGCACGCGCGGCATCTATTTCTCCATGGTGACGCTTGCGCTGGCTCAGCTCGTTTATTACGTGGCGCTCCAGGCCTCGTCCTTCACCGGTGGCGAGAATGGCCTGCGCGGCTTTACCGTCGATCGCATCAGCCTGTTCGGCTTCCCCGTCAATTTCCTCGACCCCGTCAACAAATATTATGTGCTGATGGCCTTCGCCGCATTGGCGATGTGGTTCCAGTCGCGCATCCTGAACTCGCCCTTCGGCGCCGTGATCGAGGCCATCCGCGAGAACGAGCAGCGGGCGCGGGCCTGCGGCTATGACGTCGAGCGCAGCAAGCTGATCGTGTTCATGCTGTCAGGCGCGATCTCCTCGCTCGGTGGCTGCATGCTGGCGCTACATCTGTCGATCGTGCCGCTCGACATCCTGCACTACCAGACCTCGGGCATGATCGTGATGATGGTGCTGCTCGGCGGCGCGCGCAGCTTCTTCGGGCCGTTCGTTGGCGCGGCGGCGTTCCTGATTCTGGAGGACGTCATCTCGGTCTGGACCCCGCACTGGCAGCTCTTCGTCGGCGCGATCTTTGTCCTGTTCGTGCTGTTCCTGCCCAAGGGCATCTGGGGCACGCTGCTCGACACATTGGGTGTCGGAAAGGCGCGGCCATGAGCGACGAATTGCTTCGTGCCGAGGGGATAGGCAAGCACTTCGGCGGCTTCGTCGCGCTCGAAGGCATCACCGTGTCTTTTGCGGCCGGACAGCTCACCTCGATCATCGGGCCGAATGGCGCTGGCAAGAGCACGTTCTTCAACATCCTCTCCGGCGCGCTGACACCGACGTCAGGCAAGCTGCATTTCAGAGGACGCGAGCTGAACGGCCTTCCGCAGCATCGGTTCGTGCATCAGGGCATCTCGCGCTCTTATCAGATCACAAACATCTTCCCGGACCTGTCGGTGCACGAGAACGTCCGCGTGGCGGCGCAGGCATTGACCGTGAGTTACGACATTTGGCGTAACCGCGCCCGACTTACAGAGCTCAATGCCCGCGCCGATGCTGCACTCGACGCAGTCGGGCTATCTGGCAGGCGCGCCGAACTGGCGAAGTTCCTGTCGCATGGCCAGCAGCGCGCGCTGGAGATCGCGATTGCGTTGGTTTCGGAGCCGGAATTGCTTCTGCTCGACGAGCCGACCGCCGGTATGGGGCCGGAGGAGACCAAGGACATGGTCGCGCTGCTCGAACGGCTCGCCGAGAAGCGCACCGTGCTTCTCGTCGAACATAAGATGAAGATGGTGCTGGGCCTATCCAAGCGCGTCGTGGTGCTGCATCATGGCCGCCTGCTTGCGGACGGCGCGCCCGATGAGATCAGGAGCAATCCGGAGGTCCGCCGGGTCTATCTCGGACAGAGTGAAGGCTATGGCTGAGACTGCACTGCTCGAAATCAGGGATCTCCACGCCTGGTATGGCGCGAGCCACGTCCTTCACGGCATTTCCTTGCGTGTGCAGCCCGGCGAGGTCGTTGCCCTTGTCGGCCGCAACGGGGCCGGGAAGACCACCACGCTGCGGTCGATGATGGGCCTGATGCCGAAGGCGACGGGTCGCGTGCGGTTTGCGGGCCGGGAGCTTCTGCAGCTGCGCGCCCATCAGCGCTTCCATCTCGGCCTTGCTTACGTCCCCGAGGAGCGCCGCATCGTCCCCGGTCTCTCCGTGCGCGAGAACCTTCGTCTCGGCCTCGTCGCGGCAGGAAGCGACATCGATGAGCGAGTCGCGATCGACGAGATCGCCGAGACCTTTCCGCGCCTGAAGGAGCGCCTCGACCAGGAGGGTGTCACGCTGTCAGGCGGCGAGCAGCAGATGCTGGCGATTGCACGCGCCTTGATCGCAAAGCCCAAGATGCTTCTGCTCGACGAGCCGTCGGAGGGCATCATGCCTGTCCTGGTCGAGGAGATGGGCGTGCTGTTCCGTCGCCTGCGCGACGAAGGCAAGACGCTGCTCCTGGTCGAGCAGAACGTCGAATGGGCGCTGCGGCTCGCTGACCGTGCCGTGATCATCGATCAGGGTGAAGTCGTGCATCAAAGCAGCGCCGCGGCGCTGCTGGCGGACAAGGACATCCAGGAGCGCTACTGCGCGGTCTGACTTTAGGCCACGACCCTGGATACGGCGCCGCCGAGGCGCTGGCGTTCCCTGGCGAGATACTCGTCGATGGCGTCGCCATGCATGGGCTTGGCGAAGTAGTAGCCCTGGATGAAGTCGCATCCCAGCCGGCGCAGGGTGTCGAGCTGAGCGCGGGTCTCGACGCCCTCGGCGACGCAGGCGATCTCCATGTCGTCACAGAGGCCCGTGAGGGACTTGATGATCTTGTGGCTCACTGGATTGTCGTTGACGTCGGCGATGAAGCTGCGGTCGATCTTGATTTTGTCGAGCGGCAGCCAGTGCACGTGGCTCAGCGAGGAGTACCCGGTGCCGAAATCGTCCAGCGAAATGCCGCAGCCCATCGCCTTCAATGCCGCGATCGACTGTTGTGCGCGTACGAAATCGAAGGTGACGGCGGTCTCGGTGATCTCGAAGTCGATCCGGTGCGGCGGCAGCCCGCTCTTCTCCACGATGGTGATCAGCGGCAGGATGCCCTCGGGCGAGCAGACGTCGTGGGCGGACAGGTTGAACGACAGGCGGATGTGGTCGGGCCAGGTCCTGGCCGTCGCGAGCGCGCGTACCAGGAGCGCCTGCGTCAGCGGCCGGATCAGGCCAATGCGCTCGGCGGCCGGAATGAAATCGGCCGGCGAAACCAGGCCGAGGCGGGAGCTGTGCCAGCGCGCCAGGACCTCGAAGCCGGCGGTATGCTCGCTCATGGCGTCCACGATCGGCTGGTACACCAGGTCCATCTCGGTGCTGAAATCGGCAGTGCGCAGCAAATTCTCGATGACGCCGCGGCTGCGGATCTCGGCCTCGAGCTCGCTCGAGAAGATCACGGTGCGGCCGCGCAGATGGCGCTTGGCGTGATAAAGCGAATAGTCGGCGCATTCATAGAGCGCTTCTGCCGTCGTTGCCGATTGCGGGAACAGCGCGAAACCGATCGAACAGGACAGCCCGGTATGGGCGGTGTCGAGCTGGTAGGGCAGCTTGACCTGGTCACCAACCCGTTCGCCGAGCCGCATCAAATCCGCATCGTCAGGGTCGCCGCACACGACGAGGCCGAACTCGTCGCCGCCGAGCCTGGCGAATTCCACCCGCTGCGGGCCGAAGCCCTCGCAGACCTCGCGGATGCGCCGGCCCGCCTCGATCAGAACGCGGTCGCCAACCGAATGGCCGTAATTGTCGTTGATCGGCTTGAAGCCATCGAGGTCGATGATCCCGACCGCGACGCGAACGTTTCTGCGCTCGGCATCGGTGAACGCGCTCGACAGCTCGGCGAAGAAGCGGCGGCGGTTCGGTAGTTCGGTCAGGGAATCGAGGTTGGCGAGGCGGAAGTTCTCGTCCGATAGGGCTTGGGTGGCCGCCTGCTGCGCCAGCAGCGATTTGCGGCTGGCGACGAGGTCGGCGAAGTCGCGATAATAGATGAACAGCACCGTCACCATCGCACCGGTGACCAGCAGATTGTTGACGGCCATCGCCTCCAGCGTCGGTTCGCCCGTGGCGAAGTAGAACAGCACGTAAGGCACGTCGACGACCAGCGTCACGATCAGCGCTGCCGAGCGCAGATGCATCAGCGAGAAGATGCAGCCGATCACGGTCACCGCCATATAGAAGGCAACCTGACTCTTGGCGAAAGCGTCGCCGTAGGGATACAGGGCAAACGACCAGAGAGTAAAACCCGCTGCGATCGGCGCTGCAATCCAATTGGTGAGGCGCAGGTTGCGCAGGATGTCGGCATCGTTGCGGACGACACCGCGCTGGCGCAGCCACCAGAATGTGCGAAAGCCTGTCACCGCGATCAACACGGCCGGCACGATCATACTGAGCGAGGCCGGTGCCAGCGGCACATAGGTATAAGCCACCGCGATCGTGTTTGTGATCAGGATGAAATAGAGCAGCGGGATCTGTTTCGAGAAGGCGTCGAATTGCGCGCGCATCAGCTCCGGATTGTCGGCCGGCACCCGAAACAGCTCTGCAACGGCAGCTAGATGTGACTTCAAATTGGTGACAGGCATTGCAATATCAGCCCTGAATTTCCTCAAAACGCGGGCGATCTTGCACGGCGGCGGTAAAGGGGGCGTTAGATTGGAGTCCTCGCGAGAGGTTCGACGCGCCGCGGACCTTCTCGATCCGCGCACCGGTGAGGCCGCGTTAACGATATCCGGCGGCGGAAGTGCGGGGATTGGCTGAAAGAGAGCTTGCATAAATTGCGGCTACGCTCTGCTAACCATATGCGCCAGCGGAGCGTATTGTCGCATCGACACAGTGCGAGCCGGCATGCCGGCTCCACCTCTCCCCCGGAGAGAAGGAGAGGTGAAGATAGCGCGAGACGATCGCTATTTCTTCTCGAGCGCGGCGGTCTGCTTGGCGAGCTGCTTGTCGAAATCTTCCGATAGGGTTGTCGAGTAGGCTGCGAGTTCACCCGGCTTGACGAACGGGTTCGGTGCGCCGTCCTTCATTTCGGCGCGCTTGGCCTGCATGCCATAGACCTCCGGATGCGGCCCGAGCAGCACGTCGATCTTCATCGCCTTCACTTTGGCGTAGGTCGCACGGTAGTCGTCGACGATTCCGGCGTGGGTCGGCTGGCCGACCAGCCGGTTCAACGCCACCGTGCCGCTACAGAAGAACAGCACCTCGCGGTCCTGATTGCCGTCCTTGACGGTCATCTCCCAACTCGTGCAGCCGGGCGAATGGCCGGGGGTGGCGTGAGCCGTCAGCGTGGTGTCGCCGAGCGTGATCTTGTCGCCTTCCTTCACGGCGCGATCGACCTTCACTGCGGGGAAGGCGAGGTCCTCGTTCTTCTCGTCGCCAGGATAATAGCCGCCTTCCAGCAGCGGCTTGTCGCGGTCGCCGGCGATTAGCTGCGCGCCGGTCTCCTTCTTGATTTCGGCGAAACCGCCGGTGTGGTCGAAATGCGCGTGCGTGTTGAGGATGATCTTGATGTCGGAGACCTTGAGACCGAGCTTGGCAATGTTGTCCTTGATCATGCCGGTGGATTCCGGAAGCGCCGTATCCATCAGGATCAGGCCTTGTGAGGTCTTGATGATGTAGACGGCGATGCCGTCAGTGCCGATATAGTAGATGTTGCCGATGAGCTGGAACGGCTCGAACGGCGTGGTCCATTTCTTGGTGACCACCGCCAGGAAGTCCTTGACGGTCTGCGCCTGCGCGCCGGTTGCGAGGAACGCCAGCGCGCACAGCGCGGCCGTGAGCTTCTTCATGGTTTGTCTCCCGGGATTGTTCTTGCAGATTGTTCTTGTCGTCTTGATCGGGCGCGGCCTTCGCGCGGCCGACCGGCAAGCTACGTCGTGCGAGGTGCGGCAGCAACGGCCACGTGTCTGAAAAAGTTCGTGGCATGCGCGGAATAGCGGTGTCTGTCCGTTTTGAGCATGGCGGCCATTGCGGTAACGCGGCCGGGCGGGATTTGACCACGCGCAGGCGGCTCGTCATACTTTGCGCCAAGGCGAGCCAGAAAGACTCGTCGGCATCGGGAGCTGAAATGACCAATTCGTTGTCCGTCCTTGCGGGGACTCTGATTTCCCTCGTCTCCTTCACGTCGATTGCCTTGTCGCAGCCGGCCTGCGTCACCCAGAACATGGTGGTGCCGCCTGGGGCCAACAGCACCGACAAGGCGGGCCCGTTCTTCATCGATACGACGGATCTCGACTTCAAGACGGCGCCTCCGACGCGTGATCCCTCCAATCCCAATTATCCACGCGCCACGGAGCTTCCTGACGGAACGCTGCCGCCACCGGATGCCGAGGGCAATTTCATCATCGGTCCCACCCACAATCCTGCGCCGGAGACGATCGCGAAGGAGGGCGTGCCGCGTGGGACGACAAAGTCCTTCACGTTGTCGTCGAAGGAGAGCACCATCTACAATCCGGGTCTGATCCGCGACGATCTTGCTGGTTGCACCAATTCCTCGATCATGACGACCGTCACGGCGCCGGACGACAAGTCGCATATGATCGTCACCACCAGCCATCCCGGCGTCTGGTCGCGCACCATCGACGTCTATGTGCCGGCGCAATATGTGCGCGGCAGCGAGGCGCCGTTCATCGTGGTCGGCGACGGTGGCTCCAACGCCTACAAGGATCTCGCCGTCACGCTCGACAATCTGATCGCGCAGCGCCGCGTGCCGCCGATGATCGCGATCCAGATCGGCAATGGCGGGCAGGACGCGCAGGGCAGTCAGCGCGGCCGCGAATATGACGCGGTGTCAGGCGCCTACGCGCAATTCGTCGAGCGTGAAGTGCTGCCGCTGGTCGAAAAGAACGCCGAGGTCAGGCTGACCAAAAATCCCGATGGGCGTGCGACCATGGGGCTGAGTTCGAGCGGCGTGGCGGCCTTCACGATGGCGTGGTTCTATCCCGATCTCTATCACCGCGTGCTGGCGTTCTCGCCGACCATGGTCAACCAGCAATGGCCGTATGACCCGTCGCTGCGCGGTGGCGCCTGGGAATATCACAGCGCATGGCCGGGGCCGGCCACACCCAATCTCATCTCCAAGGCGGGCGTGCTCACGCCGGCCGAGCGGCCCGGCGTGCCGCTGATCGTCGCTGCGCCGACCAAGCCGATCCGCTTCTGGTTCTTCGGCGGCGACCAGGACCTGTTCTATCCGAACCCCACCATCCCCGACGGCATGCACGACTGGACCCTCTCCAACGCGCTGATGGCCAAGGTGCTGGCGGAGAAGGGCTACCACTATCAGTTTCTGTTCGTACGCAACGCCAAGCACGTCGACCGGCCCACGATCGCGCAGACGCTGCCGTCGGCGCTGGAGTGGGTCTGGAAGGGCTATCCGCTCCCCTGAGCGAAGTGGCCTAGCGTCCGATCGTCACGCCGGCGGTCGAGCGCATGGCATCTTTGAGGCTCGTCGCGTTCTTGTCGTCGAGGACCTCTCGCGTCATCACGGTGGTCTGGCCGGGCGTGTTGAGGATCGTCTCTCCGCGCGAAAAGGAGAGGCGGTCGGCTTTGTAGGGTGACGCCTGATCGGTCGCGGGCGCATGGCGCGGCAGCTTGCCGGCCTCTGCAAACGATGTCTGCGAGACACAGAGGGCGGCGATCACAACCAGTCGCAATGATTTTGTGGGCATGCGATCTCCCAAATTCAAGGCGTTAGCCTATCGTATGGGCTGGTCGTCGCAGGAAATAAAGGGTCAGGCGAGAGCGGCCTGGCGTTCCCGCATTGGTTCGCGGACCCGATCCGGTTTCCCCGGCTCCGCGAGCCGCGTAAAACTGCGCTGGCTCGCATGCGCGGGTGCTTCGACGATCACGGCTTCGCAGACGATCTGTCCGCCGAGCAGCCTGAATTCCAGCTTGTCGTAGCGCGGCATCGTCTCGCCAGGCGCGGGCGGCAGCAGCCCGACGCTTCCCTGGATGTTCAGCGTGGCATCACCGGCGCCATGGACGCGCGGATTCCACATCCTGCTCCCGGTCTCCGTCCAACGCTGCCGGATCAGCGCGGCGCGGTCGGCGGGTTCTGCGATCTTTGCACGAATCTTCGGCGCGCTGGTGATCTCCGCAGCGGGAGCCTCGAGGGCTGGCTCCGACGCAACATCCGTGACGACGCTCGGCGTGCTGGCGACGACTTCCGCCGCGCTGGAGGCAAGCGCGACCCGCGTGTCGTCGAGAGTTGAGCAAGTATCCACGTCGACGGCGGAGGAATGCTCGTCGTTGATGGCGAGAGCGGGGGCATCAACCGGGACGAGCTCGACCTCGACGGAGGAGGCCTTCTCCACGACAACGGGCTCAACGTCGTCCGCGAGTTCGGGAGATGGATCGCTGTTGATGGTGAGTTCGGAGACGTCGACCGTCTCACGCTCGACATCGATGGTCGCGACCGAAGCTTCCTCCACGACGACCAGCTCGACTTCCGCCGCCGTCTCCCGGAATGAATCGTCGCTGCCGCTAACATCGGCTGGCGCTTCCGACGGGCTCTCCGCGATGACGGGTCTGGCGGTCCCGTCTTCGGCGGCTGAAGCGGCGGCCGCAACGTCGCAGTTTGACGTATCCGCGCTGATGCTGGTGTCCAGAGCCGGAGCGGCTTCTAAAATCTCGGCAACGAGGGCGGGCGAGGCGTCCGCGGCATCAGCTGCGACGTCGATGCTGCCGCCGTGCGGCGCGGGCCGGAGCCGGTTGAACGCCCATTTCACCGCGGGGATGCGGCGCAGCAACGATATCAGTCTCGAAAGCACTGGGAGTTATCCAAGAGGTACTCGGCTTGAGGCCATCGCTGATTCGCCAGCAATGTAAAAATCCCCGGCTGTCACACTGATGTCAATGTAGGTGGGACCAATTGCAGAACATCCACGCTTTCAGAGCGCGAAGCTGCGGTTTCGCTGGCGTGACTGCAATCAAGGTGCAGCTTCGCCAATACGCTTTGTCCGACACCAACACCTTTGCGGATGACGTCGACAAGCTTTTGACGGCATTAAGACATCTGGGAGAGGGGACGATCGCCCGCCCCCTCTCCAGATTTCCGATCGATGCCGGCCTACTTCCCGGAGCCCGCGCCGCCGCCGGCTTGGCTGCCCATGTTATTGGTGTTACTGCCACCGGCGCTCGGAGCCTGCTTGCCTTTGCTGTCGGCGGCCTCGTTCTGCATATTCGACGACGTGCCGGTCGTCATGCCCTTGGTCGCGGGGCCTCGGGACGAGGGCCCGACGTCGCCCTGACCGGATGCGCCTGGGGCGGGCTGTGTCTGCGCGAAGGCGCCGCCGGTCGCCAGCGCCATGATGCACGCGGATGCCAAAATGATCTTCTTCATCTGGTTTCCTCCTGGGTTGACTTGATGACAACTTGCGCGCGGAGCGGACGTTCCTCACAGGGGAGCGTCGCGACGATCATGACCAAGCGCGTTGCGGCGCTTGTTGGGGTTCCCTGTGCGTCTCTGTCGACGGTAGAGTTTGGAACATCCGGCATCTGGTGTAAGGACGAGGCATGAAAAGGATAATGACTCTCGGAGCGATTCTGCTCTGGTCCACGATCGCATTCGCGCAGGAGCGCGCCATCACCGTGGCCTCGACGACGTCGACGGAACAGTCGGGGCTGTTTGGCTATCTGCTGCCGCTATTCTCGAAGGCCGCGGGCATCGACGTGAAGGTCGTTGCCGTTGGCACGGGCCAGGCACTCGACATCGGGCGGCGCGGCGATGCAGACGTCGTGTTCGTCCATGACAGGCCAGCCGAGGACAAGTTCATGTCCGAAGGGGAGGGCGTGAAGCGCTTCGACGTCATGTACAACGACTTCGTCATTGTCGGGCCGAAGAGCGATCCCGCGAAGATCGCCGGCGGCAAGGACGTGGCCGAGGCGCTTCGCAAGATCGCGGCCGCGAAGGCGCCGTTCATTTCGCGCGGCGACAAGTCCGGCACGCACGCGGCCGAATTGCGGCTTTGGAAGGAGGCTGGCGTCGACCTCGGTGCCGCCAAGGACGGCTGGTATCGCGAGATCGGCCAGGGCATGGGTCCGGCCCTGAACATGGCGTCGTCGTCGAATGCTTATCTGCTGTCGGATCGCGGCACCTGGTTGTCATTCAAGAACCGCGGCGAACTCGCCGTCCTGACCGAAGGCGACAAGCGGCTGTTCAACCAGTACGGCGTCATGCTGGTCAATCCGGCCAAGCATGCGAACGCGAAGGCGCAGGACGGGCAAGCCTTCATTGACTGGCTGATCTCTTCGAAAGGGCAGGAGGCCATCGCCGGCTACAAGGTCGGGGGCGAGCAGCTATTTTTCCCCAACGCGTCCCACTAGCAGGAAGGCGACGGTCGACACTGCGACGCTGAGTGCGAGCAGGATCAGCCCGAGTCCGAGCGCCAGCGGCAGGTCGCCCTTGCTGGTCTCCAGAGCGATCGCCGTCGTCATCGTGCGCGTGAAACCGCGGATGTTGCCACCGACGATGAGGATGGCGCCAACCTCCGCAATCGCGCGGCCGAAGGCCGCGAGAAAGGCCGTCAGCAGCGAGGTCCGGCCCAGCGCGAACAGCAAGCCGATGCTGCGTAGTGTTGACAGCCCATCGATCCGCGCCAGGTCGCCATACTCCGCCCACAGCAGGCTCGCCGGCCGGTGCACCAGTGCGACCACGATCGGTGTGGCGAGCAGCGTCTGCGCGACCACCATGGCCGCCGGCGTGAACAACAGGCCGGCGGCCCCGAGCGGCCCGGACCGCGACAGCAGAAGATAAAGCGCGAGCCCGACCACGACTGGTGGAAGACCAAGCAAGGCATTGGTCAGGACGATGATGACCTGCCGCCCGCGGAACCGGGTGATCGCAAGCAGGACCCCGAACGGCGCCCCGATCAGAAGCGCGAGGATGCTGGCGGTCAGGCTGACGCGCACCGACAGTCCGACGATGCCCAGAAGCTCTGCATCGGCCTCGCCGATCAGCGTGAATGCGGCGCCGATGGATCGCGCAAAGTCGTTCATCCGTGCCCGAGCTTCGGCGCCCGCCACGACGTCTTGGGTGCGTCGATTTCAGGACTGCGGAGGTGTTTCACGTATATTTCCCTGAGGGTATCGTCGGGTAAAGCAGCGGCGCGGTCGCGCTCCGCAGGCAGGTTTGGTAACCCGAATTTGGCCGGAAATCAAAGCCGCGGGTGGCATGGCACGATGCCGCGTTTGGGCTCATCGTTTGATGCTGGCCGATGCAGGGACTGTCGGGGCTCAGATCAACCCACGCAGCACCTCAACAAGCCGGGCACACTCCGCCTCCGTTCCGACCGTGACGCGCAGGAAGTCCTCGATGCGCGGCTTTCCGAAATGCCGCACCAGAACGCCACGCTGGCGAAGCGCCGCCGCGAGATCTGCTCCGCTCCGGCTTCGATGGCGCGCGAAGACGAAGTTGGCGAGCGACGGCAACACCTCGAAGCCAAGTCGTCCAAGGTCTCGGGCCAAGGTTTCGCGGCTTGCGATGATACGAGCACGGGTGTCTCTGAACCAGCCCTCGTCCTTGATCGCGGCGACAGCGCCGGCGATCGCGAAGCAATCGACGGGATAGGAGTTGAAACTGTCCTTCACCCGTTCCAGCGCTTCGATCAGCGGTCGTTGGCCGATGGCAAAACCAACCCGTAGGCCAGCCAGTGAGCGCGACTTCGAGAAGGTCTGGATGACCAGCAAATTGTCGTGGCGTGCAACCAGCGGCACGGCGCTCTCGGCGCCGAAATCGACATAGGCCTCGTCCACCACCACCAGCCGGTCCGGCCGTTCGGCCAGCAGGGATGCGATTGCGTCGCGCTGAAGGGCGATACCGGTCGGAGCGTTCGGATTGCAGAGCAGGATGGCGCTCGATGGTCGACTGTAGTTGGAGATATCGATCCTCATCGCAGCATCGAGCGGCACCTTGTCATGCGTTATTCCGTAGAGGCTGCAATAGACGGGGTAGAAGCTGTAGGTGACGTCGGGGAACAGAAGCGGCGTGTCGTGCTTCAGAAGGGCCTGGAAGGTGTGGGCCAGAACCTCGTCGGAGCCGTTACCGACGAACACCTGTTCGGGCGCCACATTGCAATGGGCCGCGATCGCCTCGCGCAGGCGCGTTGCGCGCGGATCGGGATAAAGGCGCAGCCGCTCCGCGGCCGATGCGATCGCCGCCAGCACGCGCGGCGAGGGCGGGTAGGGATTCTCGTTGGTATTGAGCTTGACGATGCCGTCCTGCTTGGGCTGCTCGCCGGGGACATAGGGGGAAAGCGTGTGGACGACCGGACTCCAGAAACGGCTCATGAGCTCCAATCCGAATTGATCGGGGCACAGTAGGGTATGCGGGACCTCGGCGGAAGTGCGCCTGCATTCAGCATTCCACGCAAATCCGCACGAGGCTTACTGCCGGGGACGTTCCCGCAACCGCGCCCCCTATGCTAGGGTCGTTGCACCACCGCCCAGAATGAAAACAAGAACGAAGCCTTGCGCGCCCCAAGGCGCTGAACGGCCGAAAAAAGAGAGGAACACATGCCGGGTGCAGCCCTTCCCATCGCTCCCTCGATTCCGACCGCACCCGTGACCTCAGCCGTTCTCGACCGCTTGCGGGCCATCGTCGGCGACAAAGGCCTGATCCTGGACGAGCACGACAAGCGGCCCTTCGTGACCGACTGGCGCGGCGAACTGGCGGGGCAGGCCGCGGCGGTCGTGCGTCCGGCCAGCACCGCGGAAGTCTCCGCTGTCGTCAAGCTCTGCTATGACAACGGCATTGCCATCGTTCCGCAAGGGGGCAACACCGGGTTGATGGGCGGCGCCACGCCGTGGCCCATGCACCGCGGCATCGTGCTGTCGCTCGGTCGCATGAACCAGGTGTTGAACGTCGATCCCGTCGGCTACGCCATGACTGTGGAGGCAGGCTGCATCCTCGAGACGCTTCAGGACACAGCCGCGCGCCACGACCGCCTGTTTCCGCTTAGCCTGGGTGCTCAGGGCTCCTGCATGATCGGAGGTAATCTGTCCACCAATGCCGGCGGCGTGCAGGTGCTGCGTTATGGCAACGCGCGAAATCTGGTGCTGGGTCTCGAGGTCGTGCTGGCTAACGGCGATGTCTGGGACGGCCTGCGTGCACTCAAGAAGGACAACACCGGCTATGACCTCAAGCATCTGTTCATGGGCGCCGAAGGGACGCTCGGCATCATCACCAAGGCGGTGCTGAAACTCTGGCCGGCGCCGAAAGACGTGTGCACGGCATGGCTCGCAATTCGCGATCCCAAGGCTGCCATCGACCTTCTGTCGGAAGCGCATGCCGCTTCCGATGACAATGTCGGCTCCTGTGAGCTCATCAGCCGTGCGTGCACCGACATGGTGCTGCGCCACCTTCCCGGCACTCAGGATCCTCTCAAGGCTGAGACCGAATGGTACCTCCTTCTCGAATGGTCGTCGGCCCGGCCCCGGCAGGACGGTGGCACGGGCATGTCGGACAGGATGGAGCAGTTCCTGGCGGACCAACTCGAGGCGGGCCGTGTGCTGGATGCTGTGATCGCGCAAACCGAAGCGCAGTCGCGCAACATGTGGCGGATTCGCGAGAGCGTGGCCGAGGCATCGCGCACCGAAGGTCCGGGCTTGAGCTACGATGTGTCGGTTGCGGTCTCCAGGATTCCCGAGTTTATCGACAGCGGTCTCGAGGCCGTGCTCGCCATTTTGCCGACGATCCGCCCCTATCCGCTCGGCCACATCGGAGACGGCAATGTGCACTTCTCCTTCATGGGCCCGAAGGGCATGGACCGCGATACGCTCTCCCAGTATTCCGCGGCGATCACACGGGCCGTCAACGACCTCGTCACCTCCATGGGCGGTTCGATCTCGGCGGAACATGGCATCGGCATCGAGAAACTCGACGAGCTCCAGCACTACCGTTCCCGGACCGAGCTCGACATCATGCGCACGATCAAGCGGGCGCTCGATCCCAAGAACATCATGAATCCGGGCAAGGTGCTTCGTCTCGGTTAAGCCGCTACCGCCTCGAGCCCGGTGCTCCCCGCACAATCGCGCCCTCCGGGGACGGGATGCCGCAGATAGGCCGGGCCAAACAGGCCGGGGCACCAAATCACGCCGTTTGGCGGCCGAAAGGCGGCTTTATTCCCGCCTTGGATGCTTTAAGGAAGGGAGAGGATCAGGTCGCACCCGCCCGGGGGCGGTGCTAGACCCTGATGCAGGAACAAAGGGGCGGGCCGGTATGGCACGTCCGCAAGGATGAAGGATTTGAGGCAATGATCCAAACCGTTGGCATCATCGGGGCAGGCACCATGGGGAACGGCATCGCGCAGATTTGTGCCGCGGCCGGACTTTCGGTCGTGATGGTCGATATTTCCGATGCGGCGGTGAACCGCGGGATTTCGACGGTCGGCGGCAGCCTCGAGCGCCTGGTCAAAAAGGAGAAGATGTCGGCGGGCGATCGCGACGCCACGCTCAAGCGCATCACCGGCACCACCGACCGCGCCAAGCTCGTCGATTGCGATCTCGTCATCGAGGCCGCGACCGAGAACGAGGAACTCAAGGTCAAGATCCTGAAGGATCTCTGTGCGACGCTGTCGCCACGCACGCTGCTCGCCACGAACACCTCGTCGATCTCGATCACGAAGCTCGCTGCGGCGACCGACCGCCCCGACCGCTTTATCGGCATGCACTTCTTCAATCCGGTTCCGGTCATGGCGCTGCTGGAGCTCATCCGCGGCCTGCAGACCTCCGACGACACCCATGCCAAGGCGCTCGATTTCGCCAAGCGCGTCGGCAAGGTGGCGATCACGGCCAAGAACAGCCCGGGCTTTGCCGTCAACCGCATCCTGTGTCCGATGATCAACGAGGCGATCTTCGCGCTGCAGGAGGGGATTGCGACGGCGGAAGAGATCGATGCCGGCATGAAGCTCGGCTGCAACCATCCGATCGGGCCGTTGGCGCTCGCCGATCTTGTCGGGCTCGACACCATGTTGTCGGTGATGGAGGTCTTTTACAAAGGCTTCAACGACCCCAAATACCGTCCAGCCCCCTTGCTCAAGGAAATGGTCGACGCCGGCCATCTCGGCCGCAAGACGGGGCAGGGCTTTTACACCTACAGCGCCTGACAACGGCGCGCGGCGGGCGTTGAGTGCTCGCCGCCGGACCCCGCGATTTGCGCTGCGACAAAGACGCCGCGCGCAATCGGCCCGACAATGTCGAATGGGCGGCCTGCGGGAACAACGGAACGGATAACAAGGGACATGTCGGATCGACTGAAGGCCGAGCGCGAGGCTGCGGCCGTGCGGCGGAATTTGCTGACCCTGGATGCAATCGAGCGCACCGGGATCACCGAAGAGATGATCGGGGAACTCGTCACCCGCTTCTACGGGCGCGTGCGCGAGGATGAGCTGTTGGGGCCGGTGTTCGCGGTCGTGCAGAATTGGGACGAGCATCTGGCCAAGCTCCGGGATTTCTGGTCGTGGGTCGTGCTGATGAGCGGCCGTTACCAGGGTTCGCCGATGCGGGCGCATATGCCACTGAACCTGATCGGAGATCATTTCGACCGCTGGCTCGATTTGTTCGAACAGACCGCGCGCGAGGTCTGCCCGCCGCAGGCCGCCGCGCTGTTCATCGACAGGGCGCGCCGCATCGCCGACAGCTTTGAGATGGCGTCGGCAACCTTGGCCGGTCGCATCGCTTCGCCGCGTCACCTGCTCCGCTCCTAGAATACAGAATGCCTGCCTGAGAAATGCGCAGGCGGCACTGATGGCGCTACGATCGCGCCGCGCGTCGGCGCATTGCACCAATACCGCTAGCATTTACCTGATCTGCAAAATCATCATGCCGGTCGCGTAGCGTGACGTTGCAATTAAAAAAATGCGCATAAACGCGCGTGTTCGCGTTCAATCAGCGCGAGCAAAACCGTGTGATGCACTGCAGTAAAAAATCTTTGCCTTTTTTTCGGCAGAGTTCCAGCGCCTGCTTGCAGACATGTCGCGTGCATCGTTCGATACATCCTCTTCATCCTCCGACAACACAGCGGAATCCGACGCTGACGCCTGCACGGGGCAAACCCGGCGGGCGCTATTGATGAGTGCGCTGGCCACCACGGCGTGCCTCGCCTGTTCCACGCAGGTCCACGCGGGCGAGGATGCGCCCGGCTCCGACGAGCGGCCTCAGAAGGGCGATCTGCTCGTGTTCTCCGAAGGCGATCAGGAGGGAAAGCCCGTGACCGCGGCCGATCTGTCGGCCGGCGGCCCGCCGGTGCATGCCTGGCCGAAAGACCCGAAGACGTCGGTCGTGCGCAGCGCCTCGCGCCTCAACGAGATTCTGATCATCCGCCTCGACCCCGCCGAGCTCGACGAGCAGACGAAAGCGCGCGCTGTCGACGGCATCCTCGCCTATTCGGCAATCTGCTCGCATGCCGGCTGTCCTGTCACGGCCTGGGTGAAGAGCGATGTCGGCGACAAGGAAGTGCTCAAATGCATGTGCCACAACTCCGAATACGATCCTCGCGCGGCCGCGCAGGTCGTGTTCGGGCCGGCGCCGCGACGGCTCGCTGCGCTGCCGCTGGCGCTGGCTGACGGCTCGCTCACCGTCGCCGGAAACTTCGTCGGAAAGGTAGGTGGCGCGCAGCCGGGATGATGGACGTGCGGGTTGTGCCCGCGTCACGAGAGGCCGCATCCGCCGATGGGCGGACGACGGGACGAACGACAAGAATTCAAAACAAGAATTCAAACGGATGAAAAAGGGGAACGTCCATGACCAGGAAGCAGTGGTTACTGTCCGGCTTCGTCGCCTTCACGTGTCTTGCGTCGACCGCCGCCGTATCAGGCCCGGTCGAGAACTACGCGCCGGTCACCGCGCAGCGGTTGGAAAACCCGGAGCCCTCCAACTGGATGCTGTACCGGCGGACCTATGACGGGCAGGGCTACAGCCCGCTAGACCAGATCAACACCTCGAATGTGAAGAACCTCACCCCGGTCTGGACCTTCGCGACCGGCGTCGTCGAAGGCCACGAGGCGCCGCCGATCGTCAACAACGGCGTGATGTTCGTGGCAACCCCGATGGGGCAGGTGATTGCGCTGAACGCCAAGACCGGCGACGAATATTGGCGCTACAAGCGGCAGCTCCCCGACGATCTGTTCCAGCTGCATCCGACCAGCCGCGGCGTCGGCCTCTGGGAGGACAAGCTCTATCTCGCCACCACCGACGACCATGTCGTCGCGCTCGACGCCAAGACCGGCAAGGTGGTGTGGGACACCAAGGTGCAGGACTACAAGAAGGGCCAGTACATGACCCTGATGCCGCTGATCGTCGACGGCAAGGTCATCGTTGGCGGCTCCGGTGGCGAGTTCGGCGTGCGCGGCTATGTCGCCGCCTATGATGCCAAGGACGGCAAGGAGTTGTGGAGGACTTATACGATTCCGGGCGAAGGCGAACCCGGCCACGACACCTGGCAGGGCGAGGACTGGAAGAACGGCGGCGGCTCGGCCTGGATGACCGGCAATTATGACAAGGACACCAAGACGATCTATTGGGGCGTCGGCAACGCCGCGCCGTGGCCCGGCGAGATGCATCCCGGCGACAATCTCTATACCTCCTCGGTACTCGCGCTCGATCCGAACACCGGCAAGATCAAGACTTATCACCAGTACCACCAGAACGATTCCTGGGATTGGGACGAGGTCGAAGCGCCGATGTTGATCGACCTGCAACGTGACGGTCGCAACATCAAGAGCCTGGTCCATCCGGGACGCGATGCGATCTTCTGGATACTCGAGCGCACGCCGACCAAGATCAACTACGTCGCCGGTTGGCCGTTCGTCTCCACTGACGTCTGGAAGGGCATCGACGCCGAGAGCGGCAGGCCGATCGTCGACCCCGCGCACAAGCCGATGGTCGGCAAGCGCGTGGAGTTCTGTCCGTCGCTGTGGGGCGGCAAGGATTGGCCGTCGGCGGCCTACAGCCAGAAGACCGGCCTCGTCTACGTACCCGCCAACGAGAATTTCTGCGGCGGGTTCACCGGCGAGAAGGTTCCGCTCAAGCCCGGCGAGCTCTGGCTCGGCACCAAGCCGGAGGACATCGGGCTGAAGACGAAGCCCGGGGCGGATCATTTCGGCGAGCTCCAGGCCTGGGATCCCGTTACGGGCAAGAAGATGTGGCAACACAACTTCCCGAAATCGCAGCTGTTCGGCTCGGTGACGGCGACCGCGGGCGATCTCGTCTTCGTGGGCGGCACCAACGACCGCAACTTCCGCGCCTTCAACGCGAAGTCCGGCGAGCTGCTGTGGGAGCAGAAGACCAACTCCGGCATCATGGGCATGCCGGTGTCTTATGAGATCGACGGCACGCAATACATCGCAATCCAGTCGGGATGGGGCGTGGATGCGCAGCGCATCCAGGATGCACTCGTGACCAACAATATCGGCATCGAAGCCAACGTGCCGCAAGGCGGCGTGATCTGGGTGTTCGCGCTCAAGAAATAAGCTCCGCTGGCGGATCGAAAGAAGCGGAGTGTCAGGGGGCAAATGCGGCGGACGGCAACGTCCGCCGCATTTTGCGTTGGCGTCTTCCCTTCGCTCCTTGCGGAAGAAGGTGGCGCGAAGCGCCGGATGAGGGGTTCCATCCGCGCATCTCAACGTGCGAGGCTCGCGCAGGCATACCCCTCACCCAGCGTGATCGTGGCAACCGGCGTCGCTGCCCTCTCCTGCAAGGGGAGAGGGCACAACGATGCGGTTCGGCGAAGAAGTAGAGCCGATAATCACGACGTCAAAACGCCAATGCGCAGATCGCTACTTCCCCTCGCGCTCGACCTTGTCCTTTTCCTTCTGGTTCATCTCGCGAACCTTGGGATCTGGATTGTGCTGCCCGGTGGTCTGGGTGGTCGAGGGCGGCGTGGCATTGGCGTTGGGCACAGAGTTCTGGTCCGGCGTACTGGGGCGCGTCGCCGTTGTCGGCGGCGTGGTGTTGCTCTGGGCGTATGCGCCAGTGGCCGTCAAAAGAAAGGCGCTCGACAGCAATGAGACTGCGAGCGCCTTTGAGATATGGGTCATCGATCTGCTCCTGTCAGATCGATGCAAACGGCGCGAGGCCGCCTTGTGTTCCCGCCTTTACGCTTCCAATTGCTTGCCGAGCGGAAGGCTGCGGATGCGCTTTCCGGTCGCAGCGAAGATGGCATTCATCAGCGCTGGCGCGAATGGCGGGACGCCGGGCTCGCCCACGCCGCTCGGCGGCGTGTCGGGTCCGGGCGGCACGATGTAGACGTTGGTCACCGCAGGGGATTCGTCGATCCTGAGGACCTGGAAGTCGTCGAAGTTCTTCTGCTGCACCTTGCCGTCCTTGAAGGTGATCTCGCCGTATTTCGCGAGACTGAGCCCCATGATCGCCGCGCCCTCGATCTGCGAGGCGATGCGCTCGGGGTTGACATAGGTGCCGCAGTCGATGGCGGTGTCCACCCGCGGCACCGTCAGCTTGCCCTTGTCGTCGACGGCCACCTCGACGATGGTCGCGATATAGCTGACGAAGCTGCGGTGCACGGCGATGCCGAGGCCATGGCCCTTAGGCACCTGTCGGCCCCATTCGCCCTTCTCGGCGACCAGCTCGACCACCTTGCGCAGGCGCGCGGTGTCGATCGGATAGCTGTCCAAGGGCTCGCCGTAGTTCCACATGTCCTTCACAGCAGGCTTGACGATGCGCGGGCTGCCGATCAGCGCGAGCAGCGTCTCCTTCTGGTCGCGGCCGGTTGCATGGGCGATCTCACCCACCATCGACTGCACCGCGAAGGCGCGCGGGATGTTCGAGACCGAGCGGAACCAGCCGATGCGGGTGAACGCCGCGGCCTCCGGGTTCTCGCAGGAGATGTTGGCGATCTCGAAGGGCATGTCGACGAGGCCCATGCCGAGCTCGAAGGGCGCCTCATGCTTTGCACCCGCCGCGAACGTCGAGGCGATGCTCGGGGCCACGCTGCGATGGCGCCAGGCGATCACCTTGCCGCTCTTGTCGAGCCCCGCCTCGATCCGTTCCACGGAGACCGTGTGCAGGAAATCGTGGCGGACGTCGTCCTCACGCGTCCACTGCACCTTGACGGGCACGCCGAGCTCCTTCGACAGCAGCGCGGCCTCGAGCGCGAAGTCGCATTTCGACTTGCGGCCGAAACCGCCGCCGAGCAGCGTGACGTTGACCGTGACATTGCCCTCGGGAATGCCGAGCGTCTTCGCGACGTCCTCGCGCGTGCCGCCCGGGCTTTGCACCGGCGCCCAGATCTCCGCTTTGTCACCCTTGACGTCGGCGACCGCCACCGGCGGCTCCATGCTGACATGGGCAAGGTGCGGCAGATAATATTCGCCGACAACGATCTTGTCGGCGCCCTTCAGAGCAGCCTCGGCGTCGCCTTCCTGGCGCACGACAAGGCCCGGCTTGCGCGAGGCCTCCTCGAGCTCCTTGCGGTAGGCGACGGAGTCGTATTTGCCGTTGGCGCCGTCGTCCCAGGTCAGCTTCAGCGCGTCGCGGCCCTTGATCGCCGCGCCGGTGTTGCGCGCGATCACGGCAACGCCGCCGAGCGGCTGGAATTTCGACGGCCACGGCCATCCGCGCACCTGCATCACCTTCTCGACGCCGGGGACCTTCAACGCCGCGTCCGGATCGAACTTGACCAGCTTGCCGCCGGTCACCGGCGGGCGCGCGATCACGGCATACTTCATGCCTGGCAGCCGCACGTCGGCGCCGTAACGCGCCTTGCCGGTGGTGATGTCATGGAGATCGACGATGCCGATCTGGCCCTTGCCGAGATAGCGGAAGTCCTTGGGGTCCTTCAGCTTGAGCCCTTCGATGCTCGGCACCGATTCCTTGGCGGCGTCGGCTGCGAGCTCGCCGAAGCCGAGCTTGCGGCTCGTCGCGCTGTGGACGACCTCGTGATTGACGGCCTTGACCTCGGTTGCCGGCACACCCCAGCGTTTCGCGGCGGCTTGCTCGAGCATGGTGCGTGCGGAGGCACCGATCTGGCGCATCGGCATCAAATAATGCCGCGTGCTGCGCGAGCCGTCGGTGTCCTGGTTGCCGAACTTGACCTCGTCGCCATGGGCCTGTTCCACCTTGACCCGCGACCAGTCGGCTTCCATCTCCTCAGCCACGATCAGCGGCAGGCTGGTGCGCACGCCCGTGCCCATCTCGGCGCGGTGGGCGAGGATGGTGACGGTGCCGTCGGGTGCGACCGCGACGAACACGCGCGGATCGACCACGACGCCGTGCGGCATCTTGCCGGCGCCGGTCTCGTAGGCGAACGCCTGGCGCGACATCACGGGAGCAGCGAGCACAAAGCCGCCGGTGATGCCGAGCCCCTTCAAGATGCTACGGCGCGAGACCTTTTCGACCCTGATGTTCTTCTCGAAGCCACGAAGCTTCCTCGGATTGTCGATGAAATTCATGTCACACTCCCGTCGATGCGAGATGGACCGCATTCTCGATGCGCTGGTAGCAGCCGCAGCGGCAGATGTTGCCGGACATCGCTTCGCGGATCTGGTCGTGCGACGGCTTTGGATTGTCCATTAGCAGCGCAGCGGCCTGCATGATCTGGCCTGCCTGGCAGAAGCCGCATTGGGGGACGTTGACCTGCCGCCAGGCCTTCTGCACCGGGTGATCGCCGTTCGGATGCAGTCCCTCGATCGTCGTGATCTCGCGGCCGGCGACGTCGTTGATCGACGTGATGCAGGCGCGCACAGCTTCCTTGTCGACGATGACGGTGCAGGCGCCGCACAGGGCCTGGCCACAGCCGAACTTGGTGCCGGTCAGTCCGGCCTCGTCGCGCAGGAACCAGAGTAGTGGGAGATCCGGGTCGCCGTCCCAGCTCTGTTCCTGGCCGTTGATCTTCACCTTGATCATGATCGTCCCTCGCTCTTCATAAGCTTGTTGATTTCAGATTTTCCAGATGCCGGTCGGTGCAATGTCCGCTGCGCGGCGTCGCATTCCTGCGGTCATCCCGCGCGGGCAGATCCCGGCAGGACTCAGGAATGCCAATTCATGTCCGGATGTGCTCGATACCTCCCGTCGTGTTCTTGATTATTGAATTTTGCGCGGCATCGTCACGACGCGATCTTAGTGGGATCGCTTCGGTCCGGTCACAGCCAAGTGTTCTCTCGTCAGCTGTTCTCGATGGGAAAAGATTGCAACGAAGGTTTGTCAAAAGCAGGGCGCCGCATCACGCCACGCGCCTCTTGAGATGGGCACAATAAAAAAAAGCTTCGTCCGCCAGAAGATCTGTGCGGACGAAGCAGGATGCCTCAGTCGAGGGAGGGAGAAACGCAGGGGCCGCGGACCTCAAGCAGGAAGCCGGCGGTCCTGCGCAGTCATTCAGAGACCAGGACTGAGGGAGCTGACGGTCCCACACAAGTGCAGTCGAGAAGCGGCGGCATCGCCGCGATTGTCCCGGGTCGGCTCCGTCCGCTCGCTGGGTGTGGTGGAACCAGCGAGCGGGCGGGCGCGGCAAACGTCAGGCGGCCTTTGCTCGGGCGGCCTTTGCTTAAGCGGCCTTTACTTAGGCGGCCTTGGCCTTCGCCACGTGGGTCGCGATGGCGTCCATCAGCGCCGGCGACAGGCAGTCATAGGGCTCGAGACCAAGCTCCTTGAACCGAGCCCGTATTCCGCCCATCTGCTCCGGCTTCACGCCCGATTCGATCACCGACGAAACGAAGGCGGCGAATTGCGGCGCCTGCGAACCCTGTTCCTGGAACAGTTCGGGGTGAATGAAGTCGAGGCCGTAGAACGGGTGACCCTTGTTCTCGATGCGGCCGTACATGTGCGTGCCGCAGGCCTTGCAGGCGTAGCGCTGGATCACCGCCGATGGATCGACGATCTGGAGCTTGTCGCCGTTCTCGAGCACGGTGACGTTCTGGCGGGGCACCACGGCGACGACGGAGAAATTCGCGCCCTGCGGTTTCCAGCACTTGGTGCAGCCACAGGCATGGTTATGCGCGACGTCGCCCTTGACGGCGACCTTGACCTGATGGTCGCTGCATTTACATGCGAGCGTGCCGCCGGCGAAGCTGCCGCTGCCCTGTTTGATGCCGTTATCGATCGAGGGATGGAGTGCAACAGTCATTGGTCGATCCTCCTTGGGGTGACGCTTTTCGAGTTAGAACACGACGACTGAACGGATCGATTTGCCCTCATGCATCAGGTCGAAGCCTTTGTTGATGTCTTCGAGCTTGAGCGTGTGGGTAATCATCGGGTCGATCTGGATCTTTCCGTTCATGTACCAGTCGACAATCTTCGGCACGTCGGTGCGGCCCCGCGCGCCGCCGAAGGCGGTGCCGCGCCAGTTTCGCCCGGTGACGAGCTGGAACGGGCGGGTCGCGATCTCCTTGCCGGATTCGGCAACGCCGATGATGATCGAGGTGCCCCAGCCACGATGGCAGGCTTCCAGCGCCTGGCGCATCACTGTGGTATTGCCGGTGCAGTCGAAGGTGTAGTCGGCGCCTCCGTCCGTCAGGGTCACGAGATGCGGGACGATGTCGCCCGTGATCTTCTTGGGATTGACGAAATCGGTCATGCCGAACCGGCGTCCCCATTCCTCCTTGGAGTCGTTGATGTCGACGCCGATGATCTTGTCCGCGCCAGCCATCTTGGCGCCCTGGATCACGTTGAGGCCGATGCCGCCGAGGCCGAACACGACCACGTTGGAGCCCGGTTCGACCTTTGCGGTGTTGACGACGGCACCGACGCCGGTGGTGACGCCGCAGCCGATGTAGCAGCTCTTGTCGAACGGCGCGTCCTCACGGATCTTGGCGACCGCGATCTCCGGCAGCACGGTGAAGTTCGAGAAGGTCGAACAGCCCATGTAGTGGTAGATCGGCTTGCCCTTGTAGGAGAAGCGGCTTGTGCCATCAGGCATCACGCCCTTGCCCTGCGTCGCGCGGATCGCGGTGCAGAGATTGGTCTTCTGGCTGAGGCAGCTTTTGCATTGCCGGCATTCCGGCGTGTAGAGCGGGATGACATGGTCGCCCGGCTTCACCGAGGTCACGCCAGGGCCGATCTCGCGGATGATGCCCGCGCCCTCATGGCCCAGGATCGACGGGAAGATTCCTTCGCTGTCGAAGCCGTCGAGCGTGTAAGCGTCGGTATGGCAGATGCCCGTCGCCTTGATCTCGACCAGGACTTCGCCGACCTTCGGTCCTTCCAGATCGACTTCGACGATCTCGAGCGGCTTCTTGGCTTCGAAAGCGACGGCGGCACGTGTCTTCATCTTAAGCTCCTCAAATTCCGGCAGGGCGCCAAGAACCAGGTCCTGGTCGGGCTCCGCACGTTCACTTCTTGCCCATGCACGAATCTTCGTTCTTGGTATAGGCGTCGTTCTTGTCGTCGTGCTTGCCAGGTCTGGTGCGGCCCCAGGCCTCGTTGGAGCGGGCGCGCAGATAGACGTAGAGATCGTCCATGTAGCAGGCGACGTTCGGGTTATCGCCGAAGGCCGGCATCACATTCTCTGCGGCAGTCGAGATGTTCTTGCGGCCGGAGGCGACGACGCCGAGAAAATCGGCATAGCTCATCGTCTTCAGCGAATCCTTGAGCGCCGGGGCGTAGGTCGAGCCCATGCCATCCGGGCCGTGACACACATGGCAGTCCGAGTGATAGCGGCGGTATCCGGAATAGGTATACCAGTCGACGGAGCCGTCGGTGATCTTGTAGGTTGGGTTGCCTTCCTTGTCGGACCATTCGCCGGTTTCGTTCTGCTTGACGGCAGTCGGGTCACCTGAGCCGTCCGCGACGGCAATTCCCCCGGACGCGATCAAGAACATCGCGGCAATGGCAGAGCAGATTTTACGCAAGAGATTTTCCTCGGAAGGCATTCGGTGAGACGAGCCGGCGCGTGGAGTTGATCCACGCGCCGGAGCGATGCTGAGAGGCCTAGTTGGGCAGCGAGAACACGGTCAGCGTACCGCCGAGAGCCGTGTAGTTGCTGAGCGCCGCGTAGCCACCGACTGCGCCGAGACCGGCGGTCGGATCGGTCAGACCTGCCGCCAGACCGATGCCAGCCCAGCCGCCCACGCCGGAGAGCACTGCGACATACTGCTTGCCGCCGTTCTCATAGGTGGTGACGTTGCCGATGATGCCGGAAGGAGTCTTGAACTTGTAGAGCTCCTTGCCGGTCTTGGCGTCGACTGCCTTCAGGTAGCCTTCGAGCGTTCCGTAGAACACCACGTTGCCTGCGGTTGCGAGCGCACCCGACCAGACCGAGAACTGCTCCTTGTTCGACCAGACGATCTTGCCGGTCTTGCCGTCCCAGGCGATGAAGTTACCCATGTGGGTTTCACCCTGCGGCGGATACATCGAGAGCGTCGCACCCACATAGGGCTGGCCCGCGGTGTAGCTCACCTTGAACGGTTCATAGTCCATGCAGACGTGGTTGGTCGGGACGTAGAACAGCTGCGTGTCCGGCGAGTAGGCTGCCGGCTGCTCGTCCTTGGTGCCGAGCGCGGCCGGGCAGATGCCCTTCACGTTGTGGTCCTCGCCCGCCTTGTCGGTCGAAGCTGCGTCGAGCACCTTCGGGCGGCCGTAGGTCGGCGAGTTCTTGTCCATGTCGACGCCAGAGGTCCAGTTCACCTTCGGATCGTACTTTTCGGCGACCAGGAGCTCACCGGTGGCACGATCGAGCGTGTAGCCGAGGCCGTTACGATCGAAGTGCGTCAGCAGCTTGCGCGGCTGGCCGTTGATCTGCTGGTCCGAGAGGATCATTTCGTTGACGCCGTCATAGTCCCACTCGTCGTGGGGCGTCATCTGATAAACCCACTTGGCCTGGCCGGTGTCAGGGTTGCGAGCCCAGATTGTCATCGACCATTTGTTGTCGCCGGGACGCTGCTTCGGATTCCAGGTCGAGGGATTGCCCGATCCGTAGTAGACGAGGTTCAGCTCGGGGTCGTAGGAGATCCAGCCCCAGGTGGCGCCGCCGCCGATCTTCCACTGATCGCCTTGCCAGGTCTTCAGGCTGGAGTCCTTGCCGACCGGCTTGCCGAGTGCGGTGGTCTTCTCGGCGTCGACCAGGATTTGATCATCCGGTCCTTCAGAGTAGCCGCGCCAAGCCAGCTTGCCGGTCTTGATGTCGTAGGCGCTCATATGCGCCTGAACACCGAACTCACCGCCGGAAATGCCGATCAGCACCTTGTCCTTGACGACGAGCGGCGCCGAGGTGCCGGTCTCGCCCTTGCCGGGATCGCCATTCTTGGCGGTCCATGCAACCTGACCGGTCTTGGCATCGAGCGCGACCAGGGTGGTGTCAGCCTGATGCAGGAAGATCTTGCCGTCGCCGTAAGATACGCCGCGGTTGACTGTGTCGCAGCACATCACGGGGATGACGTTCGGGTCCTGCTTCGGCTCATACTTCCAGACGATCTTGTTCTCGTTCGAAAGGTCAATAGCGTAGACCTTGTTCGGGAACGGTGTGTGGACGTACATCATGTTGCCGATGATCAGCGGGCCGCCTTCATGGCCGCGCAGCACGCCGGTCGAGAAGGTCCAGGCGACCTGGAGCTTGCCGACGTTTTGAGCATTGATCTGGTTGAGCTTGGAATAGCGGGTATTGGCATAGTCGCCCGCCGGCATCACCCAGTCTTTCGGGTTCTGCGCCATCTTGTTCAGCTCGTCATTGGCTGACGCGCTGCCTACGGCGAGAGCCGCAGCGGACCCAAGAAAGGTCGCCAGTAGTACCTTGCGCATAGTCATTCCTCCGTTGTCTCGTTTATTTTTCCGAAGCATTGCTCAATCACCGGGCTTCTCGTCCGGTGTCTGCTCGTGCAGGGCGGTCACATTTGGGACCAGAAACGATGCTGGGTGCTTTCTCCTCCTGATGAGAGCTACGGGTCCACGTGCAGGAGCGGCCCGTTTTTGTTGTTCCTGATGCATCCGTAGCGACTTCGCCATCGGGAAACTTGCCCAAGAGAGAAGCTGGTTTGCTTGACAGCGCACGGCCGCGAAGATTTTGATTTTGCAGTAGCGAATTCAGCGGCTTCCGCAGCGCTTTGGGACTGTCTTCCACGCTTAGGTTCCCCTTGACGGCGCTGCAACTAAGGCGGAGGATTAACTTCCAAGGGTGGCAATGGAACGATGGCGCTCGTTCCAGAAGATCGCTCAAAATCGAGGTAAACGTCACGCAATCACGGTTCAGGGCTCCGGCAGCGCGGCTCGCGATTCGCGTCAAAATCTCCGGATCAAACCAGTGGCTGGATTAATGTCCGACACAATTCACACGCTCTCGACGACGGGAATGACGCCGAAGCGGCAGATCCAGAGCTGGATTGACGGGCTGACGAGCCTGTGTGGGCATTTCGACGTCGATCCGCTGGAAGCGTCTTCGCTCGAAGGCCGCATCGACTACACCAGCGTCTCGCGCCTGAAGCTCTGCCAGATCGAGGTCAGCCAGCATCGCATCGCGCACACACTGGCGCGCGCCAAGGCCAACGAACACCCATATATCAAGATCCACTTCCAGACTTACGGCGTGTCCTATTTCGAGCAGGAAGGCCGCCACATCGAGATCAACCCGGGCGACATCATCGCCTATGACGTCTCCTGTCCGCATTCGATCATCAGCCCTGCTTTCACGCGCCACGACGTGGTGATCGTACCCAAGGCGCTGCTGCGCGACCGCGGGTTCCCGTCGCAGCGAATGCCGGCCTGCAAATTGACCTCACGCACGGGAACGGGGCGGATCGCCCACGATTTCGTCCATGCGACCTTCGACGAGGCGGCCAAGCTGTCGGCGAATAGTGCGGTCGGCGTCGCCGATTCGCTGATCGACCTCTTGCTGCTGCCGCTGCGCGAGGCGGACACGATGCTCGATCGCGTCGGTCCCGAAGCGACCTATGTGCGCGCGCAGTTCTTCATCCGCGAGCATTTGCGCGATCCGGATCTGTGCATCGACCAGATCTCCGGCGAGCTCGGCTGCTCCAAGCGTTATCTGCACATGCTGTTCTCGGAGCGCGGCACCACGGTGAGCGACTACATCTGGCAGGCGCGTCTTCAGAATTGCCGCCAGGAGCTCGAGGCCCACGCCGGCAAGACCATCACCGACGTCGCGTTCTCCTGGGGCTTCTCCAGCTCATCGCATTTCAGCCGGGTGTTCCGGAAATATTTTGGCGTAGTGCCGTCCTCGATCCACAAGGCGCAACAGGGCGCGGTTGCCGCGGACGAGCATTAGGCAAATGCCAGGTTCGGCGACGACGACGGTTGACCGTCGCGCGCCCGCGATGTCTCTCACGCCGATATGGCGATGTAGGGAATGCTGGTCAGGAGAGCGGCGAGCAGCACCGCATTGCCGAGCATTCCACTCCAATGTAGTCGGCGTAGCCGGCGCGGGGCCTCGGCATCGCCGGCGTCCCTGGCGCTGAGCTGTTCGTCCATCCGTTGCATGAACCAGCGGCGTCCGTAGATCGCCAAGGCTGCAAGAAGGCCAACGCCCATCGCGGCGACCAGACGACCGTCGAGCAGGAAAGCGACCGCTCCGATGAGTCCGGCAACGCGCATCACCAGAAAATGCGCATTGAACATTCCGCGCAAAAGCTGGGCGACGGGCTGGATATCCAGCTTCACCAGCAGGAAGGCCGGAGACGCCAACGTGAAATAGCCCATCGGAAAGAGCAGGATGATCATGACGGCTACGGCAACGCCATCCGGTGTCATGGGATCGGCCTTTCTCGTCCGCGCCGGTGAGAGCTTCCCGGCAGCGTCGCACAATCATAGCGGGAAAATACGTTTCCGGCACTAGGCTTTGGTCGAATGCTGCGCCGCGAAGGGCGTCTTGTCTCGCGGTTCAGGAGGGCTCGAGGCCGAGCGACCGCGCGCTATCGATCCAGATCGGCAGCTCGCGCTGATACAGCGCGTTGGTGTCCTTGAAGCCGATCGCGGGTTCGAGCACGAACGTGTTGAGAACCTCCTTCACCTTCGGATCGTTGTTGGCAGCAACGCAAAGCTCCGCCAGGCGGTCGACGACCGGTTGCGGTGTCGCCTTTGGCACGGCCCAGCCGGAGAAGCCGCTGACGGTGAAGAATTTCGACGTCGCGCCCTGCTCGGGGAGGGTCTTGATATCGGGGATGGCGTCGACCTTCTTCGAATGAACCGCGAACACTGTGCCGCGATCGCTCTGCAAAACCGATTGCGCTGCCGTGTAGCTGCCCATGGCGACATCGAGCGTACCTTCCAGCATGCCCGTCCACATCGGGGCTTCGCCGCGATAGTGGATCGGCTCGATGGCAAGGCCATACTGCTTGTTGAGCTCGTGGACCGTCATATGCGGGGCCGAGCCCGCGCTATACGTGCCGAAGTTGACCTTGCCGCTCTTGCGCGCAAAGGCGACGAAATCCTCCAGCGTCTTGACGCCGGTTTTCGGGTTCGCCACCAGCAACAGGCCGGCGCCCGGAATGACGCTGACGAGCGTCAAATCCTTGTCCATGTCGTAGCCCGGAGTCTTCATCACCACCCGGTTCATGATGTAGGTGGTCGAGATCGAGCACAGGATGGTGTGGCCGTCGGGCTCCGCGCGGGCGACCTCCGCCGTCCCGATCGCGCCCGCGGCACCCGGCTTGTTCTCGACGACGACGGTCTTTCCGACCTGCTTGGCAATGAATTCGCCATAGGCGCGTGCGAGCAGGTCAGTCTGTCCGCCGGCGGGATAGCTGCAAATCATGCGGATCTGCCGCGATGGCCACGCAGCCTGCGCCGAGGCGTTGCGCGAGACGAAGGGCGTCGCGAGTGTGGCGGTGCCGGCGGCAATGAAGCGGCGGCGATCGAGTTTTGGGGACATGATTCTCTCCCGGGTTGTCGCCGACGGTACTGCATCGGGTCGCCTCTGCCATGGGTGGCAGGCGAGACAGATTGGCGCATTCGAAGGGCCGCGCTGTGCCTATTCGGGCGTCATCCGGACAATCGCACTTTTCGCATGACCCGCAACCAGACGATTTCGGTCAGGGCTACTGCAAGCAAGCCAAAGGTGCCGCCGATCAGCACGTTGAGGATGCGCTCCTCCGCGATGCCGCTGGCGCTGCCGGCGAAAGAGGCGGCCAGCGCGATGAAGAAGCAGCGCAGGCCGAAGCCGATGATGTAGCGGTAGAACGAGATCAGCGTGAGGGTGGCCGCGAGAACCGCGAGCGTATAGCCGACCCGGCTTTGCGGCAGCACCATGCCGGCGAGGAAACCGAGCGGCACGCCGGCGACGGCGCCGATCGCCCGCTGCTTCAGCTTGCCGGTCGAAGCGGCGAGATCGCCGACCACGACGCTTGCGGCCGACCACATCACCCATTGGCCCTGCGCGAGATCGAGGATCTCGACCAGAGCCGCCGCAGCGAACACCGCAAGGGCGGTTGCCGCCGCGGGCACAAACCATTCGGCCGCGGGCGCTCCGAACGAGGTCGCGGCATCGCCGCACCGTCGCTGGTCGTAAATCCGGATGGCGCAGACCAGAGCCAGCGCGATCGGAGAGGACACGATGATCATGCCGGCATGGCGCAGGGCTTCCGAGGCGCTCACGCCCTCCCGCACCTCGCAGGCAAGATACACGGCGGGGATGAACACCCAATTCCCGAGCGTGCGGAAATGTTCGCCGTGGCGCGTCACTGCGACCGCAAGGAATCCGGCGAGCGCCGTCAGCACTGCGAATAGCGGCTTGATCGGGTTCGCGAGGAACAGCGCGGCAAAGGTGAGGAGGATGGCGAGATAATGCCACGCGACGACTTTCGGCGGCAGGTGCAGCCTGAGTGCGGGAATGAGCAACGAGACCGCGACCAACCCGAGATTCAGCAGCGCCGTCTCGCGCGCGATGAAATAGGCGGCGACCATCGGGCCGACGACGATCAGCGTCCGCACCAGCTCGCCGGTCTTGATTTCGCGCGAGAGGAGATCGCGCAGGTTGGCACTAGTGGGCGGGAAATTCACGGCGCACCAAAAGGGCGAATGAGAATGCAGACATCATACGGTGCGGGGCGCCACTAAGCGAGTCGATGCCGTCGGGCTGATTCAAGAGGTGCGCCGCCGCCGCTCCACACTCCGTCATTGCGAGCGTAGCGAAGCAATCCAGTCTTTCTCTGGAGGGACTCTGGATTGGTTCGCTACGCTCGCAATGACGATGTTCATGCAGTTGCGGGCGAAGACTTAAGTCTCGAGCCCGGACACAGCGGGACACGAGAGCGTCTTCCGTCACCGCTGAATGATCTTCATCCAGACGTCGCCGAGGATCGCGGGCTCACGCGGCGGCAGATAGGTCAGCCCCGCCTGCCTGCCGAATTCGGCGATCTTGCCCTCGGCAGCAAGCCCGGTCAGCGCCTTGTTGACGGCGTCGGTCAGCGCGGGATCGCTGGCGAGCCCGACATAGCCGCGATTCGCCCCGATCGGATAGTAGTAGCCGGACGCGGTGATCGCTGTATCGGGGTGCGCGGCGCGATGGGCGTCGAGGCGGCCGAGGTCGATCAGCGTCGCGTCATAGTCGCCGCGGGCAAGTGCACCGAGGAGATCATCGCGGCCGGGGACGAGATGGGTGATGTCGTCGATCAGGCGCCCCTTGCCGAAGGTCATGAGGATCGCATCGCCGAGCGAGCCGCTCTCGATGACGAGGCGCAGGCCCGCGAGATCGCCGATATCGCCGATCTTGCGACCCCGCGCCTTCGGTCCGAGCACGACCGTCATCGGCGAGTAGACATAGGGCTGGCTCGGCGCGAGCACGCCGAGCGCGACGCGGCGGCGCCGGTCGTCGCGCGTGGCGCCGGCAAAATCCGGCAGGCGCGCCGTTTTCATGCCGGGCTTGACGAGGGAGTCCGTCGTCAGCGCGTAGCCGCCGACGAGCGAGCAGCGGCCGTCGGACAGCAGCGCATTGGCCTCGAGCTGCGGGCTCGAATCCTCGTCCAGCTTGCTCTCGAACCACTGGATCGTCAGCGGCCGTCGGAGCCGATCGGCGATCGCTTGCGCCAGCAGCACGTCGAAGCCCGAGCCCGGCTTGCCCTTGTGATGCACCGAGAGCGGCGGCCTTTCCTCGTCGAGACAAATCTTGAGCGGATCGTCGGCCGCGCGTGCAGCCGCGGCCGCCACCGCGAGGATCGCGGCAATGCTCCAAGCGGCCAGCCAGCGCCTCATGGTTTTCTCCGGCTCGAGATGAAGGCCCAGAGATTCCCGATCTCCTCGTCGCTGAGAATATCGGCCCAGGGCGGCATCTTGTTGTTCTTGCCGTTCTTCACGGTGGTGACGAAGCGCGTCTTGTCGTCGGGGAAGGCGCGCAGGTCCGGCGTGATGGTGCCGGGGTTCATCATGTTGGGACCGTGGCAGTGCGAGCATTTCTCGGCATAAGTCGACTTGCCGTGGTCGATCTGTGCCTGCACGGGATTGCCGGTTGAATCATCCGCGGCACGAACGGTCGCCGCAAGCGCGACCGTCAGCACCGCGACGGTGGCGAGGATCGCCACCGTCTTGTGAGATAGCTTTCTCAGCATCGTGCCGTGGTTATTGCTTGACCGCAAAAACCCAAAGCGAGCCGCCGGGCGGGACTTTGGCCAGCCGTTCGTCGCCGGAGAACAGCGAGTAGACGCCACCGTAGCCGCTCGTCACCGCGACATATTGCACGCCGTCCTGCTGCCAGGTCACCGGTTGTCCTTCGATGCCCGAGCCGGTCTGGAACTGCCAGAGCTTCTTGCCGGTGTCGGCATCGAAGGCCTCGAACTCGCCGGTCAGCGCGCCCGAGAACACGACGCCGCCCGCAGTCGACAACACGCCGGAGAAGCGCGGGATGTCGCTTGGTGCTTCCCACTTCGCCTTGCCGGTCATGGGATCGATCGCCTTCAGATGACCGCGCGGGCCATCACCCCATTCCCAGAGATCGGTAAGGTCCATGCCGAGATACCATTCACCCTGCTTGAAGGTGGCGGGTTCGGTCTTGTACCTGCCGCCGAAGGCTAGCGTGTTGGCGTAAGCGAGGCCGGTCTGCGGATTGAACGACATCGGCTCCCAGTTCTTGCCGCCGAGGATCGACGGATAAACTGTCACCTTCTTGCCCTCACGCGCGTCCTTCGAGACGTCGGTCTCGATGGGACGTCCGGTCTTCATGTCGATTCCTGTCGCCCAGTTGACCTTCACGTAGGGATTGGCCGCGAGCAGCTTTCCGTTGGTGCGGTCGAGCACGTAGAAGAAGCCGTTGCGGTTGGCGTCCATCAACACTTTGGTCGGCTTGCCCTCGACGTTCATGTCGGCGAGGACCATCTCGGCCACGCTGTCATAGTCGAATGGATTGTTGGGCGAGAACTGGTAGTGCCACTTGATCTTGCCGGTCTTGGGATCCATCGCCAGCACGGAGCAGGTGTAGAGGTTGTCGCCCGGGCGAACCGCCGAGTTGAACGGTCCGGGATTGCCGATACCCCAATAGACCGTGTTCAGCTCGGGGTCATAGGAGCCCGTAATCCAGGTCGAGCCACCGCCGAGCTTCCAGGTATCGCCCTTCCAGGTGTCGCCGCCGGGCTCGTCGGGGGAGGGGATCGAATGGGTGCGCCACAAATGCTTGCCCGTTGCGGGATCCCAGCCGTCGATGAAGCCGCGGGTGCCGAACTCGGCGCCGGAGATGCCAGTGATCACGATGCCGTCGGCGACCAGCGGCGCCACCGTCATCGAATATCCCTCCTTGATATCGGCCGCCTTCTGCCGCCACAGCTCCTTGCCGTCCTTGGCGTCGAGCGCGATCACGTTGGCGTCGAGCGTGGTGCGGAACACCTTGCCGTCATAGAGTGCTGCGCCGCGATTGATGATGCCGCAGCAGACGATGCGCGGCGTTTCGGCAGGATACTCGACCTTGGATTTCCAGATCTGCTTGCCGGTCTTGGCGTCGACCGCCATGGTCGCGTTGTGCGACGTCACGTAGATCACGCCCTGGTACACCAGCGGCTGCGATTCCTCGCTGCGATCGTCGTTGAAAGAGTAGTTCCAGACCGGGACAAGGTTCTTGACGCTGTCCTTGTTGATCTGGTTCAGCGTCGAGAAACGCTGGAGATTGTAGCCCATCCCGTAATTGAGAACGTTCGATGTATCGGTCGCGCCCTTGACCAGCTGCTCGCTGGTTTGTGCATTTGCCCAAGTCGATGCAAGCATGACGAGGCTCGCGGCCATCGCAAAGCGTTTCATCCGTTCCTCCCAATATGCGCGCCTATTGACGCTGCGACAGCAACACTCCGCCCGAATGCAAAACGCGTCAATACGAAAGTCGTAATTGCGATGCCGATATGGTGGGCGGCGCGGGATGCCGGTCATCTGACGGAGAGCTGACAAGCAACTCTCACTTGTGCGCAGGCGCTGAAGAAATTCCGCGACACGGAGCAGGAGCGCGTGCGCCACGGCAATGGTCGGGCCGACGGGTTCCGCAAGTTGTACGGGCGCAGGCTGCAATTCGGGGCTTGAACCGAGGCTCGCTTGGGGACTTATGTCGTCGATCTGGCTCGAATCGGAGCTCTTGGTCTGGGAGGTTTTCATGATATCGCGTCGCTCTGTTGCACTTGCGCTCACGATTGCACTGCTGTCCGGTCCGGCATGGTCGGCCTCCGGCAATGCGGTCAAGACGTTCGATACCGACAATGACGGCACGCTCGATCTCGCCGAGGTGAAGAAGGCGGCGGCCGCGTTGTTCGCCAAGCTCGATCCCGATCACGACGGCACGCTCGACGCCCGCGAGTTGCGCGGACGGTTAACGGCGAAAGAACTCGCCGCCGCCGATCCCGATCGCGACGGGACTCTCACGCTCGACGAATATCTCTCGGTGGTGGAGCAGCGCTTCAACGCAGCGAATCCCGACAAGGACGGAACGCTGGATGCGAAGGAGATGAACTCGCGCGCCGGCCGCGCGCTGCTGCGCTTGTTGCGGTGAGAACCGCGCCGCTTGACTGAGAGCGAAGGCGAGTTGCCCGAGAGAGAAATTTGCAAGCGCGATGCGACAGTTCGCTGTGTCAACGGCGCGATTCCAGACTTGCGCTGTGCCTGACGCAGCCCTAGGTTTTGGCCGGCGCGATGTCGCGCTCAATCCCTTGGGAGTCCCCGAATGGCCTGGAAAGCTCCGAAGATCGTGGAAGTGCCGGTCGGCATGGAAATCAACATGTACGCCTGCGCTTTGCGCAAGTAAGACTGCAAGACTGACGACCTGCCGCGGCTTCGATGGCAAACACCGTCGAAGCCGTGGTAGTGTCGGGGATGCGAGCGAGAGCCCATACATTCTGGACCATAGTCGCCTGCACCGTCGCGCTCGCGCCGGCATGCGTCAGCGCCGAAGAGGGCTTCGATACCGAGCACATCTTCGGCTTCATGATCGGCACCGATGTCGGCAATCCCGGCGAGCGCGAATTCCAGACCCAGACGACAGGTCGATTCGGCAAAGGCGGCGGGACCTATCGCGCGCTGTCGCAGGAGGTCGAAATCGAGGTCGTGCCGCTGCCGAACTTCCGCGTCGAGGTCGGCGGCACTGCCACCCTGCACGACATCACCGGCGTCCCCGATATCGGCGACCGTCGCCAGTTCAATTTCCAGGGCGCTTCGCTCGACCTGCGCTATCGCCTGCTCGATCGCGAGCGCGCGCCATTCGGGTTAACTGTTGCCGCCGAACTCCATGGCGACCGCATCGACGAGACCTCCGGCGCAAAAGGGCGGATGTACGGTACCGATTTCACGCTCGCTTTCGATCGCGAGCTGATCCCGAACTTTGCTATCGGGGCGCTCAACCTGATCTATCAGCCGGAATGGGCGCGCTTCGAGATGACGGGGCTGTCCGAAAAGAGCTCGACCATCGGCGCGGCGTTCGCCGGCCTCGTGCGCGTGCGGCCCGATGTGCTGCTCGGCGGTGAGGTGCGCTACTTCCGGCAGTACGAAGGCATCGGCCTCGGCGAGTTCGCAGGCCAGGCCCTCTTCGTCGGTCCGACCGCCTATTTCCAGCTTTCGGAGCGCTCGCGCCTAACCATGAGCTGGAGCATGCAGGCCTGGGGCCGTCCGGCCGGATCGGGCGGCAATCTTGACCTCGTCAATTTTGAGCGCCATCAGGCGAGGCTGGTGTTTGGGGTCAATTTCTAGCGCTCGCGCACCGGTTGCGGGGACAGGCGACGGGCGATTCCCGCTCGATTTCGCGCGGCCGGATTGAAACTTCCCGCTCCTCGGAACGTAATCTTTTGTGCTAACTTCATCGCCTCTGCGAGGATCCCGGCATGAACCCGATCGACCTGGTGGTGACTGTGTGTGCGGTGCTCTCGCCTGCGACCTGCGAGGAGCAGCATCTGGTGTTCAACTATGCGGGGTCGCCGACGCAATGCGCGATGGCTGCGCCGCCCTATATCGCGCAATGGGTCGGCGACCATCCGAAGTGGCAGGCGGTGCGGTGGCGCTGCGAATATCCGCACCCGAACGACAAGGCGTGAAGCCCTGAGCTGCGTTGCCGGTCGCGACTGGCTTAGGTCCTCATCCTGAGGAGCTTGCGAAGCAAGCGTCTCGAAGGATGGCCGCAGGCGACAGACGGGCCTGCATGGTTCGAGACGCGCGTTCCGCGCTCCTCACCATGAGGGGAAAACGCTCGTAACGCAGCCCGCGTTACTTGCTGCAATCCTTCAGATCCTTGTCGGCGATCGAGAACACCGCATCCGCCTTGATCTCGATGTCGCGCACGATGCACTGCCGCGCATTGGGATAGCTGACCTTGGCGTCGTAGCGGCCGGGCTCGACGCCGGTGATGCGCAGCCGCTCGTCGTGGTCGACCTCCTTGTCCTTGTCGTTCAGGCACTGGTTCGGCCCCCACTCGGTCTTCCCGGCCGGCGAGAGCTGGAAGCCGGAGATCGTCTCCGTCGTCAGATTCCAGAGCCGGATACCCTTGCCCTTGGCCTGCGCGAGCGCCGCGCCCGGCATCGCAACCAACAGGATGCCGATCGCAATCAGCGTGCGCCGCATGGTGAACCTCCCGCGAAAATCTCGTTGGTCCAGTTGACCATGACTTCTCATTTTGATTCAAGCTGCAACGCCGCGAGCTCGGCCTTGATCCTACCGAGCTCGGCCTCGCTGCGCTCCGCGCGCGGGATGGCAATCGGCACCTCCCGCATGATGCGCGCCGGTCGCGGCGACAGCAAGAACAGGCGGTCGCCGAGCCGGATCGCGTCATCCAGGCTGTGGGTGACGAGCAGCGTCATCACCGGACGGCGCGCCACCAGCGTCGCGATCTCGTCGCGCAAACGGCCGGCGAGTGCGTCGTCGAGCGAGGCGAGGGGTTCGTCGAGCACGAGCAGGTCGGGCTCCACCGCAAAGGCGCGGGCGAGCGCGACGCGCCGGGCGAGGCCGAGTGACAATTCGCCGGGAAAATGGCTGCGATGCGCCTCCAGCTCCAGGATCCTGAACAGCTCGGCGAGCTTGGCATCAGTGACGTCGGGTGCCGCAAGCCGCACATTCTGCTCGACCGAGCGCCATGGCAGCAGCCGCGGCTCCTGGAAAACCATGCCGATCCGCGCTTCCGGCGGGCGCGAGACGCGTCCCTCGAAATCGCGGTCGAGCCCGAGGATGATGCGCAGCATCGTGCTCTTACCGCAGCCGGACGGACCGATCAGCACGCCGACCTCGCCGGATTGCAGCGCGAAGCTGATCGGCGCGAGCACCTCCTGCGTTCCGCCCGCGGCACTCCTGAACGTCTTGCCTGTGATATCGACCTCAAGCCGCACGGGGTCGCCATCGTGTTGCGCGGGCTTCGAACGGTTGCACCAGCGCGGTCTCGATCACGAGCACGACGGCGGCGAAGGTCAGTGAATAGGCCAGCAGCCGCGGCGTGTCGAACAGTTGGAAAGCGACGCCGATCTCGAAGCCGACGCCGTTCGGCCGGCCCAGGAGTTCGGCGACCAGTACGATCTTCCACACCAGCGACAATCCGGAACGGGCTGAGGCTGCGATATAGGGCGCCAGTTGCGGCAGCACGACGTGGCGAAAGGCGCGCAAGCGCCGCATCGCGAACACGCTCGCCATCTCGTCGAGCGAGCGGTCGAGCGCGCGCGCGCCCTCGCGCAGGGTGACGATGGCGGTCGGCAGCTTGTTGATGGCGATCGCCGCGATCGCTGCGGCCTCCGTGAGCCCGGCCCAGATATAGGCGAGCACGATCACGACCAGCGCGGGCAGGTTCAGGAGTAGGATCAGCCAGGGATCGCCGAGCCGGTCGGCGAGCTTCACTCGTCCCATCAGATAGCCGATGGCGCTGCCGAGCGACATCGCCAGCACGAAGGCGAGGCTTACGCGGGCAAGCGTGGCGCCGAGATGCAGGAACAGCGCGCCGCTCGATGCTTCCGCGATGACGACGTCGAGCACGGCGGGCGGGGAGGGCAGCTTTGCGGCGCCGACGAACAGCGCGGCTGTCCACCAGATCGCGAGCAACAGGGCAAACGACAGAAGACGCAGCACCTCAGTCTCCGGGAACTGCGTGATAGAACGTGCCGGGCTCGAGTTCAGCGGCCGAGCCAACGAGGTCGCGTCCGCCGGTCTCGGCCAGCACGCGGTAGAGCACGCGCGCGTCCTTTTCTTCGTCAGCGATGCTCCGGCGCGGAATGCCGTCGCGATAGCGCTCGCGATAGGTCTTGAGCAGGGTGGCATCGCTCGTGCCGGTGAGCGGTGCGATCTTGTCCCAGGCCGTGTCCGAGGTCACCAGCAGTTGCTTGGCCTTGCGGGTCATCACGATGAAGCGCGCCACGGCCTCGCGATGGCTCGCCGCCCAGCTCTCGTCGAAGACATAGCCGACTGCGGAGACGGCGCCCTTGGCGCCGAGCTTCGGCAAAATGTCCTCGATGCCGGCGAGGCGTCTAAAGCCCTTCGCCTCCAGCTGTGCGCAGAAATTCCAGAAGTTGAGGCTTGCATCCATCTCGCCGTCGAGCGCCTTGGCGGCGATCAGGGGCGGAGCCCCATAGACGATAGTTGCCTCCGATTTCAGGTCGATGCCGTCCTGCTTCAAGCGCGCCTGGAGCAGCAGCCAGCTCTTGTCGATGGGACCACCGCCGACCGCGAGCTTGCGGCCCTTCAAATCGGCGAGCGACCTGATCGGCGAGGAAGCCGGCACCATCACCGCGCCGAGCGCGCTGGAATAGGGATAGAAGGTGAGCTTGGCGCCCAGCGTGCGCTCGCGAGACACCCACAGCCAGTCGGACAGGATGATGTCGGCGTTACCCGCACGCAACGCGATCTTACCGGCCTCGGGGCTCGCAAGCTCGGTGACGTCGAGCGACAGGTCGGCCTCCTTGTCGAGGCCGCCGGCGCGGATCGCGGCCAGCTCCCAAGAGAATGTTCCGGTCTTCTGCACCGCAAGGCGGATTGTATCCGCGGCGCGGCCGGGCCCGGCTAGTGTCAGCGCCAGCGTCACCGCAAGTGCCAATGATCGACCAATTGCTCTCATCACCTTGTGAGCCGTTTCCTCAGACAGAGTGCTTTTCAGGACAATAGGCATAGCATAACTTCCGTCGCAACCAGCGGGAGGACGCGCATGAATCTGGCCGGACAGCTACGACCGATTGTCGCCGCATTGGCGGTGTGGGCTGCGACCGCGCTCGCCGCGCAGGCTGAAGAGGCCAATGATTATCCGACGTCGGCGCGTGCCGAGTATGTCTATGGCTGCATGAAGGCCAATGGCGAGAGCCGGCAAGCGATCGAGCAATGTTCCTGTTCGATCGACGTGGTGGCCTCGATCGTATCCTATGAGCGCTACGTTACCGCAGAAACCGCGCTCAGCATGTCCCAGGTCCGCGGCAATCTCGGCGTCCAGTTCCGCACCTCGGAGCAGGCGAACTCGGCCGTGAATGATTTGAGGCGAGCGCAGGCGGAAGCCGAGGTGAGGTGTTTCTGACCGCTTCGCGGCGCCTGTAGTGGTCGTCATGCGGCCGGGACAAGTCCGGCCATGACGACCAGGAGACCTACGTCCCCGGCTTCTCCACATCCCACTCGTTGCGGAACACGTGTCCGTCCGTGTCCTTGGCTTCCGCGCGAAAACGCCTGGCGCCGTTGGACACATAGGTGAAGCGCAGATTGGGATCTTCCGAGATCGAGATGCCGCCTTCCATCGAGAGTACGGGGCTGTCGTCCTGCGTCAGCTTGAGCTGGTTGACGAAGAAGGCGGGAATATAGAGCTGCGTGACCTGGTCCATCTGCAGCCCGGAATTATTGGGATGGCCGATCATGATCTGAGCCTCCCGCATGCGGCTCGCCGGTGCCTCCTGGCGCGCGAATTGCCGGTAACGCATCTGCCCGAGCCGGTTCTGGGCTTCCTCCGCATTCTTTCCTGCCGGGGCCGAGCAACCGCCGGAAGCCTTTACATAGACCTTCGAGACATAGAGCTGGCCGTCGCTGAGCTCGGCCACCGCATGGACGTCGGTGTAATTGTTGACGCGCACGCGCGTCGAGATTTCGGTGACGTTGGCATCCGGTCCGAGTTCGAACTTCGCCGCCATCGGCGCGGGATTACGATCGATCACCAGCGTGATCGAACGGATGCGGCGGGCATCGCCAGGCGAGAGCTTGCTGCGCAGAGTGACCGGCACGATGGCCGCGTCCTCGGCACGATACGGCATCTCGATGCCAATGACATTGCCGCCGTCATTCATCGGGCGGTTGCTGAAGATGTCCTGCACCAGGCCCGGCCAGGGATCGTAAGCGTCTTCCGCCTGCGCCGGCACGGCGAATGCAATGCCGAGGAGCAGGGCGATCAGAGGCAGGCGGCGCGTGCATCCCATCATGGTCATGGTCTCGCGGACGAAGCAACGTTACGGACATCGTAGCGCGTCCGCTACTCCCATTCAATTTCCGAAAATGCTGCGGTTGCGTTGCGGGCATTGTAGTCGTCGAACAGCTCCCAGTGCGGCCGTTCGGAGGCGGCGGCCTTGTCTGCGGCGGTCCGGATCGGCTCGCCCTTCTTGTTCGATGCCCGGACGTCCGCCAGCAGTGCCATCAGATAGCGCCGCTCATCGGACAGCGCCGCAGGCCATTCGCTCACGGGCCCGTGACCGGGAACGACGCGCTGCGCCGGAATGCTCTCGAGTTCCCCGAGGGTGCCGAGCCAGCCGCGAATGCTGCCGTCCATCACCGGAATATGGCGGAGGAAGACGAGGTCGCCAGTCAACAGCGTCTTCGTCATCTCATCGAACACGGTCAAATCATTGTCGCTGTGCCCGGCCGGCCAGGCCCGCAAGGTCAGGCGGCGTGCGCCGAGATCGAGCGTCATTGTGTCCGTGACGAGCATTGTGGGCGGCACGATTTTCACAGGAGAGATCAGTTCGTCGCCCATGATCCGTCTAAAATTATCGAGATAGTACGGGCCGCGCGCAGCCAGCGCCCGCGGCAGCCTGCTGTGACCGACGAAAATGGTGTCTCCGACTGCGAAGGCCGCATTCCCGAAAACATGGTCGGGATGGCCGTGGGTATTGATGACGTAGCGGATCGGCTTGCTGGTTCGGGCCCGCACCGCCGCCAGCAGCGCCTCGCCCTCGCGAACGCTACCGCCGGTATCAATCACAGCCACCGCATCCTCGCCCACGATGAAGCCGACATTGGCGATGTCACCCTCGTTCTCGCGGGTCATCAGGGCGATGGTCCCGGAGTGTACGAATATTCCCGGTGCGACTTCGCTCACAGGCAATTCGGCCGCTGCGGCGCATGCTAGCGTCGCTGTCACCAGCAGGGACAAGGCTGCGATCACGAGAGCGATGCGAGACACTTTTCCGCCTCAGTTCAAAGGGTTGCGCGCATTGCACTGCAATAAAGAAAAGCCAGCACACAATCTAGCAAAACATGGCGCGTCATGCGTTGCATGGCTAGCATTCAAACAAGCCCAGGAGGAAGCGCGATGACGGAGGCCGGACGACATCGTCGCTGGTTGTTTTCACTGAGTATCCTGGTTGCGTCTTGCGCGTTCAGCGACGTCGCCATCGCGCAGACCAACGAGACGGGCGACCTCTCCTTCGAGCTGGTCGACCCCAAGGTGCTGCGCGTCTGTTCCGACCCGCGCAATCTGCCGTTCTCGAACGAGAAGGGCGAGGGGTTCGAGAACAAGCTTGCGGAGCTGTTTGCGGACAAGCTCCAGAAGAAGCTCGACTATGTCTTTTTTCCGCAAGCCACGGGCTTCGTGCGCATGACGCTCGGCTCGCATCGCTGCGACGTCATCATGGGCTTCCCCCAAGGCGATGACCTCGTGCAAGGCACCAATCCCTATTACCGCACGAGCTATGCCCTGGTCGCGAAAGCAGGCAGCGGGCTGGAGGAGGTCGACACGCTCGAGGATGCCAGGCTGAAGGGCAAGCATGTCGGCATCGTCGCCGGCACGCCGCCTGCCACCAACATGGCCATCGCGGGACTGATGGGTGATGCAAAGCCCTATCCGCTGATGATCGACACGCGCTACGACAATTCAGCGCAGGCAATGATCAATGATCTCACGGCGGGCAAGATTGACGCCGGCGTGCTGTGGGGACCGATGGCGGGGTTCTACGCGAAGAAGGCGGGCTCGCTTCATGTCACCCCGCTGGTCAAGGAAACCACCGGGCCAAAACTGGTCTATCGCATCGGCATGGGCGTGCGTGGCGCCGACCAGAACTGGAAGCGGCAGCTCAACAAGCTGATCCAGGAGAACCAGGGCGAGATCAACAAGATCCTGCTCGACTTCGGCGTTCCGCTGCTGGACGAGAACGATCGGCCGCTCGGCGCGGAGACGGCCAAAAAGACGCCATGAGGCAGACGCCATGAGGCGGCACCTTGCCGTTGCGCTGGTCGCCGCCATGCTGGTGGCGCCGGGCGTTGCGCAGCAGCAGGAGCCGTTCGAGCCCGAGGGCTATCGCACCGACAACTACCGCGCGCCTGTGCCGGCGACGCTGGGCGGCGCGCGCGTGCTGTCGACGTCAGAAGCCGAGACGATCTGGCACGCGAAGAGCGGCGCCTTCATCGACGTGCTGCCGCGCGCGCCGAAGCCGAAGAACCTTCCAGCGGGTACCGTCTGGCGCGAGCCGCCGCGCAAGAACATTCCGGGCAGCATCTGGTTGCCGGATACCGGCTACGGCACGCTGCCGCCCGCCATGGACGATTATTTCCAGCGCGGCCTCGCGCGTGCATCACACGGCGACAAGACCGCGCTGCTCGTGATCTATTGCCTGGCCGATTGCTGGATGTCCTGGAACGCCGCCAAGCGAGCGCTCGCGTACGGCTACTCCAACATCGCTTGGTATCCCGATGGTACCGACGGCTGGAAGCGCGCCAAACTTCCGACCGAGGAGGCGCAGCCGGAGCCGCGGCCGGAGCAGTAGGCAAGAGATCATCATGCCCGGGCTTGTCCCGGGCATCCACGTTCTTGGTGCCGCGTGGCTATGCGTGGAGGGCCGGGACAAGCCCGGCCATGACGCCCTGTCGCACGTGGGAAGAGGCGAGGAAAGCCTACTGCTTCTGCAATTTCGTCAGCGTGCCCGTGCCGTTATTGTCGGTCGCAGAGTAGCTCACCCTGTCGCCGGCGTGGACGGCGTCAAGCATCGCGGCATCCTTGGCCTTGTACTCCTGGAGCGCGCCGGCGCCGCCTGCGCTGCCGCCGACTGTGCCCCTCTGTGTCTGCTGGATCGAAATCGTGCTGTTGAGCCGATCTATCCGGGTGACCATTCCGGTCAAATCGTCAGCGAATGCGCTGCTTGCGAGCATGCTGATGGCCGCAGCGCCTGCGAGGATGAATTTCGTGGTTCCCATCGAGGCCTCCCGATGCCTTGGATTACCCATCGACAAGACATCCTGGATCGATTTGGTTCCGGCATATAGCGCGGCGACAGGTTAATCATCGCAATGGGGGCGCGGGAACCTGCCGCAAGCGGTCAATGAGGCTGACGCTATTCCATTTCCTGTTGGATCACGCGTCCGAGCGCAAACAGCCGCTGGTCGATTGTGGTGGGAACCTCGCAGACGAACCGTACCACCTTATAGCGGTCCTCGAAAATGCGGGTCTTCCAGATCAGCTCGTTGCTGAGCGCATCGACCTTGGCCTCGTCGCGCGGCGTGGCGCCCTGGAGCGCCTGGAGCTGCACACTCTCCTCACGGATCTTGTCGGCGGCTTCGCGCTGCTTGCGGCTGACGCGTTCCAGTCCGCTCATGACCTGCGAGCGCTGAGCGTTGAGCGTGTCGAACAAGCCTGCGAACAGCAGTTTCGCATTCGCGGTCTTGTCGGCCGCGGAGCCCGCCAAAAACTCCCTCACCAACTTCTCGGCTTCGTCCAGCGGCGTCTTGCGTGCCGACAGTTTCGCGACCAGCGCGCTGACTTTGGCGTCGTCCTTCCACTTGTTCTGCACGTCGTCGAGCGAAGGACCGGCCCAGACGGCCGCGAGCGAAATGTCCGGCACTTTGGCCTGCGTGCAGGGCCAGTCCGGATAGCGCGGATCGGCCGCGCGTGCCGCCGTGCTCGCGGTTGCGAGCATCAGAGCGGCCATGGCCAGAACCCGAACCGTCATCCTTCGCCTCCCGCAGGGCCCCGTCGCGCCAGCCCGCGCGAGGGATCATAGGCATAGATCGCGCCGATCATGAAGACGATTGTGCAGGTCGCGACCACCGCCAGCGAGATCCAGTTGATTTGCCCGTAGAATGCAAAACGTATGAGCTCGACCGCATGGGTGAACGGATTGGCCTCGCAAACGTAGTAGAGATAGGGGCTGCCCTCCTGCACGCGCCAGAGCGGGTAGAGCGCCGATGAAGCGAAGAACATCGGGAAAATGACGAAATTCATCACGCCGGCAAAGTTCTCCAGCTGCTTGATGCCGGAGGAGATCAGCATGCCGAGCGAGCCCAGCATCAGTCCGGACAGGATCAGTGCCGGCAGCACCGTGAGATAGCCTGACAGAGGAGGGGTGATGTCCCAGAACCAGGCGATCAGCAGGAACGCATAGACCTGGAGCAGCGACACCGCGGTGCCCGCGAGCAGCTTGCAGAACAACAGGTAGCCGCGCGGCAGTGGGCTTACCAGCAGCGTGCGCATGTTCCCCATCTCGCGGTCATAGACCATCGAGAGCGAGGACTGCATGCCGTTGAAGAGCTGGATCATGGCCATCAGCCCCGGCGCGATGAAGACCTCGTAGAGGATGTAGGTTTCGTAGGGCGGGATGATGGAGATGCCGAGCACCTGGCGGAAACCGGCGGCGAAGATGAACAACCACACCAGCGGCCGCACCAGTGCCGAGACGAAACGCTCGCGCTGGTGCAGGAAGCGCAGGCCTTCGCGCCAGACGATGCCCGTGAGGCAGGTGATGTATTCGGCGGCCGAGAAGCCGCGTGGGGCATCGCGGGTGGCGATGCTGCTCATGCGCCGCCTCCCGGCAGGGTCTGCGCGCCGGTCAGACGCATGAAGGCGGTGTTGACGTCCTGCGCGCCGGCTTCCGCGACGACGCGGCTCATCGGCCCCTGCGCCAGCACCTTGCCCTGGTGCAGCACCACGAGATTGTCACCGGCCATGATCTCGTCGAACAGATGCGTGGCCCAGAGCACGCCGATGCCTTGCTCGCTCACGAGCTGGCGCACATGGCTGATGATGTCGGCGCGCGCCTTGACGTCGAGGCCGACGGTCGGCTCGTCCAGCAACAGCAGGCGCGGCCGGTGCAGCAGCGCACGGGCGATTTCCAGCCGCCGCATCTGCCCGCCCGAGAGATCGCGCACCTTGCTGCCGGCGCGCTCTGTAAGCCCGATGCGGCCGAGCAGCTCGGCGGCTCGCGCGCGGGCCTCGCGGCGGCTGATGCCGTGGAGTGCGGCGTGATAGAGCAGGTTCTGCGTCAGCGACAGATCGAGATCGAGCGTGCGCGGCTGGAACACAACGCCGAGCAACCGCAGCGCTTCGCCGGGGCTTTTGCCGACGTCATGGCCGAAAATGCCGACGCGGCCGGATTGGATGCCGAACAGCCGTGTGATCAGCGAGAACAGCGTGCTCTTGCCCGCACCGTTGAGGCCGAGCAGGGCCGTAAAGCTCGCGGGCTGCACGTTGAAGGACACGTCCATCAGCGCGCGGCGCGGTCCATAGGCGTGGCTGACGCCGTCGATCGACAGCGCGGGCACCGCCGTCGGATCGGGCCTTGGTGTTTCGCGTTGTTCGGCGATGGGAGCAGGGTTGGTCATGGCGCGATCGTGATACCCCAGGGCAGTTCGCCCACCTGAATGGTCTTGATCACCTTTTGCGCGGCGACGTCGATGACGGAGACGTCGTTCGAGACGCCATTGGTGGTGAGCAGGTATTTTTCGTCCGGCGTGAAGGCCATGTGCCAGACCCGTTGTCCCACCAGCAGATATTTCGTCACCTTGCGCGTGGCGGTATCGACCACGGCGATGCGGTTGGCGGGCCCGAGCGCGATGAAGGCGGTCTTGTCGTCCCGGGTCATGCCGATGCCGACGGGCTGGATGGCCTCCTTCCTCAACCCCGGAATCTCGAAATTGATCTTGCCGGTCACCTCGTGCTTTCCGGGGTCGATGATCGAGACGGTGCCGCCGATCTCCGAGGACACCCATAATTCGGAAGCGTCGTGCTTGAATTCGGCAAAGCGCGGCCGCGCATCGACCAGCACGTTGGCGACGATCTGGCGCGACGACGTGTCGATGAAATGCGCCATGTTGGTGGTCTCGGACGTGTTGATCAGCGTCTTGCCGTCCGGGCTGATGGTCATGCCCTCGGGCTCGACGCCGACCTGGATGTCGCCAAGGCGGGCGCGCTTCTCGAGGTCGATCACCGTCACTGTGTTGTCGTTCTCGTTGGCGACATAGAGGACCTTGCCGGCGGCATCCTGGGCGAACAGTTCAGGGTCGGGCCCGGAGGGCAGGCTGTCCACCACGGTTTGCGTCTTGACGTCGATCATCTGGATGGTGTCGTCGTCGCCGACCGCGACCATCACGAACTTGCCGTCGCGCGTGAAGTCGATGCCGCGCGGGCGCTGCCCGACCTTGATGGTCCTGGTCACCGTCCAGTTGTCGGTGTCGATCACCGACACGGTGTTGCTCTTCTCGTTCGAGACATAGGCGATGAACGCATGCGCGGGCGCTGCCGTCAGCGCCAGCCCGGACAGCAGTCCCACACGCCACAAGCGCAACATCTTCTTCCTCATTTCAGCTTGCATTTGCTCTCCGGGCGGTCATAGCCGAGCGTGTCGAGCTCGGAGACCTGGTGCAGGAAACCTTCCTGCGGCGACACCGACACCACCATGCGGCCGTCGACCAGCAGGATCGGCTGGCGCAGCTGTAGGTTCCAGTCGCGCAGGGTCAGCTTCGTTCCCTTGAAGGCGGCGACCGAGAACTCCGGACCCTTGATGAAATCGGTGACCTTCTTGATGTCGCCGGAATTGGTGCGCGAGGTGGCCTCTCCGATCATGCGCACGGCCGTCCAGGCCTGCATGTCGAGCGCGGTCATCCGCCGCGCGTTCAGCTTGACGAAGCGGTTCTGCATCTGGATCGCGCCCCACTGGTCCTGCGCGGCGTCCCAGCTCCGCGGCACGAGGCCGGCAGAGCCCGCGACAGGCCGCGGATCCCAGGTGCGATAGGGCAGGTAAGCGCCGAATACCTCGCTCTCGTCGGCCGCGAGCAGCACGTCGTAGGCCGGAGCCTGTTGCGTGAACACCGGCATCTGGCGCTGGATCAGCGTCACGCCCGAGTCGGTGCGGCGCGCGCCGCCTTTGTCTTCGAAGCTGCGCTCCTGCACGATCTTGGCGCCGAACCGCGTCGCGGTGCGCCGGAGCGCATCGGCGAACAGTTTGTCCTCGTCATGCGAGCCGACCACGAGCAGCCAGCGCTTCCACTGCTTCCACACCAGATATTGGCCGAGCGCATCGGCCAGCATCGCGCGCGTCGGCGCGGTGTGGATGACGTTGGCACGGCAATCGGCCTCGCGCAGCCGCTCGTCGATCGCGCCGGCGTTGAACAGCAACGTGCCGCGCTCGCGCAGGGCGTCGGCCACTTTCAGCAGCGCGTCGGCCGGCAGGTCGGCGATGATGAAGCCGTTGCGTGCGGCGAGGTCGGTCGCGGCCTGCACGGCATCCTCGCCCTCCTTGATGCGCCGCTCCTCCAGCGCAAAACGCTGGTTGAGGAACTTGCCGGTGGTGTTGTTGTCCTCGATGGCGAGGCGTGCGCCGGCGACGCCGTCATTCTCCGCGGGCTGCTCGACCAGCGACAGCGTCGATCTGGTGCCGGCGACTCCGAGATAGCCGATGCCGATCATGACGGGATCGGCCGCGAGCGCGCTCGTCGCAGCAAGTCCCAGGCCGATCAGGCCGACCAACCATCGGATCATGTTTCCTCCGTACAACTCCCCGGCTTGACCGCCGATGGAGAATTGTCTCATGCTAAAGCATGACCGATTTGTCAGGCCATGCAACCCCGCATTTCGTCCTCGCGCGCGTGAGGCCGGGAATCACGATCATGCGAGCGCTGATAGGTTTCGCAGCTTTGCTGTTGACGGGCTCGGTCGCATTCGCCGATCCGCCGAAACTCGCCGTGTTCGATTTCGAACTGATCGACACCAGCCTGCCCGGCGAGTTCTACGGATCCAAGCCCGAGGAGGCGCGGCTCGATCTCATCAGCGAGCAGTTGCGCAAGGCACTGGTCGAGTCAGGCAGGTTCCAGCTGCTCGATATCGCGCCGATCCGGGATGCGGCGCGTCACAGCAATTTGCAGGCCTGCGGCAATTGCGACCTCAAGCTTGCCGGGCAGTTGGGTGCCGATTTGGAAATCACCGGCATGGTGCAGAAGGTTTCGAACCTGATCATAAATCTGAACATCTACCTGCGCGACGTGAAGACCGGCAATATGATCACGGCCGCCAGCGCCGACATGCGCGGCAACACGGATGAATCCTGGACGCGCACGATGAGCTATCTGATCCGCAACCGGTTGCTGGCACCGAACTACGGCAAGCCGGAGTAGGTTCTTCCAAGAGAGAAGAAGCCATCACCCTTTCAATCTCTCCGCATGCCAGTGCAGATGGTCGCCCATGAAGGTCGAGATGAAATAATAGCTGTGGTCGTAGGCCGCCTGCCGCCGCAGCGTCAGCGGAATGTTGGCTGTGGTGCAGGCGGCTTGCAGCAGTTCAGGACGAAGCTGCTCCTTCAGGAAATTATCGGCCTCGCCGACGTCGACCAGGAAGCCTGAAAATTTCGCGCCGTCCTCGATCAGCGCCACCGTGTCGTGGCTGCGCCAATTGTCCTTGTTCGGCCCGAGATAGCCGGTCAGCGCCTTGATGCCCCAGGGCACGAGCGACGGCGCCACGATCGGCGCAAAGGCGCTGGCCGCGCGAAAACGGTGCGGGTTGCGCAGCGCGACCGTCAGTGCGCCGTGGCCGCCCATCGAATGGCCCATCACCGATTGGCGCTTCGCGTCGACTGGAAAATTCTCCGCCACGAGTTTCGGCAGTTCGTCGGTGACGTAGCTCCACATCCGATAATTGCGTGAAAACGGCGCTTCCGTCGCGTCGACATAGAAGCCGGCGCCGAGGCCGAAATCATAGGCATTGTTCGCATCGCCCGGCACGTCGGGGCCGCGCGGGCTGGTGTCGGGCGCGACGAAGATCAAGCCGAGCTCGGCGCAGGCTTTGCGGAATTCGCCCTTCTCGGTCACGTTGGCGTGCGTGCAGGTGAGGCCGGAGAGATACCAGACCACGGGCAGCTTGGCGGCCTGCGCGTGCGGGGGAACATAGACCGAGAACGTCATGTCGGTTCCGGTCGCCTGGCTGGCATGGCGATACACGCCCTGCACGCCGCCATAGGATGTATTGGTCGAGACAGTCTGGATCGTCATGCCGTTATGCTCCGTGGCATCAAGCCACATCAGGATTGCAACGCTTGTGTGACCGAATTCGTGGCGGGCTTCAGGCCACGCCGCTGTCGATCGCGAGCCGCACCAGCTCGACAGAGGTTTTCACCCCGAGCTTCTGGCGCATGATGGACGAGGTGTTGGCGACAGTCTTGTAGGACGACTGCACCAGCCAGGCGATCTCGGAAAGGCTCTTTCCCGCGCTGAGCAGCCGCAAGATCTCCATCTCGCGCGCGTTCAGCTTCGACAGCGGGCTTTGCGCCAGCGCGGGTCCTGCAAAGGCGATGCTGCGCGCGATCGCGCTCGGCAAATAGGTACCGCCGCTGCCGACGGTGCGGATCGCCTCGACGAGATCGTCGGGGTCGCCGGTCTTTGAGACGTAGCCCTTGGCGCCGCACTCGATCGCACGCGCGGCAAACGCAGGGTCGTCGTTCATGCTGAACATGATGATTCGGGCCTCGGGCGCGCGCTCCAGAATGCGGCGCGCCAGCTCGAAGCCGGACACGGTCGGCAGGTTGATGTCGATGATCGAGAGGTCAGGGCGCTCGACGATGAAGACGCACTCGCCGTCTTCGGCGTCGGCGGCCTCCAAAATCTCGATCTCGCCCTCGTCGGCCAGCACGGCACGGCAGCCGGAGGCGACGATGGGATGATCGTCGACGATCAAAATGCGCATAGGCGTTCCTCGCGACAGCGTCTTGGCCTGTTTCGCGCCCGGCCGGGATTGCTGTACGCTTTCGATTAGATATCGGGCGCTTCGCCTCTGTCAACGTTATCGGACAGGCGCAGGCCAATCCTTCGCGGGGGCACGGGCGATACCAATGTGGCAAAATCTATCCTTGCGTGGGCGCATCAACCTGCTGCTGGCGCTGCTGCTGGCGCTGGGGCTCGCCGTCAATATCGGCCGCCAGGTCGCGGAAGCCGGGCCGCGCGTGCAGGCCGAGGACCAGAGCGTGATCCGGCTCGCGCGCGAATTCATCGAAATGATCGTGGCGGATCTCAACGAGGCGCCCGATCCGGACGCCAGGCTGAACCAGATCGCACGCGACCTCAGCCGCCTGCGCCATGTCAGCATTGCGATTCGGGACGAAGCGGGCAGTCCGCTGACGCAGCCCCGGACCGACGCCGACGACGACACCCGCGCGCCGCCGGCCTGGTTCGTCAGCCTGGTCCATCCCGAGCAGACCGCGGTGAGCGTACCCGTCTCGATCCATGGCAAGCCGGGTTCGCTGCTGATCACCTCCCATCCCGATGACGAGATCGCCGAGATCTGGGATGCCATCGTGACCCAGCTCGAGGTCGGCTCGGTGATCGCGCTGGCGCTGTTTCTGGTGATGATGAATGTGATCGGCCGGGCACTGGCGCCGCTCCAATCCCTTGCGGATGTGATGGCCGAGCTCGAAGACGGGCGCTATCAGGCGCGCGTCGCGCCGGGCGGCGCACCGGAGCTCGCCGCGATCTGCACCAAGCTCAACCATCTTGCGGCAACGCTCAGCGAGGCGATCGAGGACAAGCGGCGCCTCGCCGAGCGAACGGTGTCGCTCCAGGACGTCGAGCGCAAGGAGATCGCGCGCGAGCTCCATGACGAGTTCGGGCCATACCTGTTCTCGCTGCGTGCGCATGCCAGCGCGCTGGCGAAGCAGGCGGACGGACGCGCCCCCAGTGCGGAGGCCGTACGAAAACACGGCAGCGCCATGCTGGAGCAGATCAACGCGCTTCAGCAGTTCAATCGCCGGGTGCTGGAACGCCTCCGGCCCGTCGGCCTTGCCGAGCTCGGCCTGCGCCAGGCGCTGGAATCGCTGTCGCGGCTGTGGCGGGAGTCGCATCCCGATGTCACCATCGAGACCGCGATCTCGCCGGCGCTTGGCGTCACCGGGGAGACCGCCGACCTCACCATCTACCGCATCGTGCAGGAGGCGCTCACCAACGTGTTCCGCCACGCCGGCGCGACCTCGGTCAATGTCGTCATCGAGCCGGTGGCGCAGGCGGCAAGCGATGGCCGCGGCTGTGCCCGGGTACGGGTCAGCGACAACGGCCGCGGCATGGAGCCAGGCCAGAAGCTCGGCTTCGGGCTCGTCGGCATGCGCGAGCGGATCCTGGCGCTGGGCGGCACGCTCAACGTCGTTTCCGGTGATGGCGGTCTGACCGTCGAAGCACTGGTTCCGACGGTGGCGGTCTGATCGCGTCGGGAAAAATTCCCGATTTTGTGGGGAAAATTGGTGCGGATACGGCCCGACCTTTTGTGGGTGGCGCACGCATCTCTGCCGATTACACTCGTCTCGACCAACCGGCGAAAATCAAAACAGCCGGTGGTCACGGATGGGAAGGCTGGGATGGGCGATCGTGTTCGGTTCAAGCGTTTTGGGTTCAAGCCTCTTGGGTTCAAGCGTCGTTTGGTGATGGCCTCGGTTTCGACCGGGCTGGTGTCGGGGTTGATCTTCGCGATCCCCGCGGGGGCCGCGCAGGACGAGGAAACCAACGTCCAGAACCTGCCGCCGGTCGAGGTGACGGCGCCACCGCCGTCGACGGCGCGGCGCACCGCATCGTCGCGTCCGGTCGCGCACGTCGGGGCACCGTCATCCGCCAGCCCCAGGACGCGCCTCTACGTCTATCCGACCGCGCCGGGTACCGGCAGAGGTCTCGACGTCGACAAGGTCCCGTCGGCGATCAACGCCGTTGATGCCGGCCAGATCAGGCGCACCGGCTCGCTCAACATCACCGACGCGCTTCGCGACAACATTGCCGGCGTCAACATCAGTGAGGTCACCGGCAATCCGTTTCAGCCGGATGTCGAATTCCGCGGCTTCGTTGCCTCGCCCGTGACGGGCACTCCGCAAGGCCTCGCCGTGTATCAGAACGGCGTCCGCATCAACGAAGCCTTCTCCGACGCCGTCAATTGGGACCTGATCCCGACCGCGGCGATCCGGTCGGTCACGCTCGTGACCAACAACCCCGCCTTCGGCCTCAACGCGCTGGGTGGCGCGATCAATTTGCAAATGAAGGATGGTTTCACCTATCAGGGTGCGGAGCTTGATCTCATGGGCGGCTCGTTCGGCCGCATCCAGGGCTCGGCGCAATGGGGGAAGACGGTCGACAAGAACTACGGCGTCTATGCCGCGCTCGAAGGCCTGCACGACAGCGGCTTCCGCAATTTCTCCCAATCGGACGTGCGGCGCTTCTACGGCGATGTCGGCTACAAGGCCGGCGACAGCGAATTCCACGCCAACATGGGCGTCGCCAAGAACGATTTCGGCGCCAGCGCCACCGTTCCCGCCGAGCTGCTCGACAAATATTGGGGTGCGACCTACACGACACCGCAGACCACCTCCAATCGCGTCGGCTATCTCAACCTGACCGGCAAGGTCGATGCGACGCCGACCTGGACGCTCGAAGGCACGGCCCATGTGCGCCGCTACGAGCAGAAGCTCGTCGACGGCAATCCGACCGACGCGCAGGAATGCACCGATCCGGGGCTCACCGGCCTTCTTTGCTTCGGCGACGGCGCCACACCGGCAAACGGCGTGAACGGCCTGCCGCTTGCCAATCCTTTCGCGTCCGGGACCATCCTCGGCGAGATCGACCGCAGCTCGATACGCTCGACCACCTTCGGCGTGTCGGGGCAGGCCACCAACACCGATCAACTGTTCGGCCACGACAACCGCTTCGTGATGGGTACGACCTATGATGCCAGCGTCACGCGCTACAACGCCACCGCCGAAATCGGCACGATCGGAGAAAACTACGTCGTCAGCGGCAGCAGTCTCTTCCTGGGGCCGACCGGCGTACCTGAAACCGTTGCCGGCCCTGTCTCGCTGCGGACCGTCAACCAGTATAACGGCCTCTACGCAATGGACACGTTCAATATCACGGACGCCTTCGCCGTCACCGGCGGCGGCCGTTTCAACGTGGCGCGCATCACGCTGGAGGATCAGCTCGGGACCGATCTTAACGGCGATCACACCTTCACCCGCTTCAATCCGGTGATCGGCGGCACATACAAAATTACACCGGAGCTGACGGCCTATGCCGGCTATTCCGAGGCCAACCGCGTTCCGACGCCGCTCGAGCTCGGCTGCTCCGATCCCGCCCGTCCCTGTCTCATTGCCGCGTTTCTCGTCTCCGATCCACCGCTGAAACAGGTCGTGTCCAAGACCGTGGAAGCGGGCCTGCGCGGCAGCAGGGAGCTCAACATCGGCACGCTCGGTTGGAAAATCGGCGGCTTCCGCGCCACCAATTACGACGACATCGTCGCCGTTCCCGCAGTCGGCCGCACCGGGTTCGGTTATTTCTCCAACGTCGGCCGGACCAGGCGTCAGGGGCTCGAAGCCGAGGTCAACATCAAGTCGCCCACGCTTCAGTTTCAGGCGAGCTACGCGTTCGTCGACGCACGCTATCTCGATGCTTTCGCGCTCGGTTCCGAAAGCCCGTTCAGGGATATTGCCACCGAGACCATTCAGGTGCTGCCCGGCAACCAGCTCCCCGCGATCCCGCGCCATCGCGTCAAGGTCGGTGTCGACTATGCCGTCACCGACGTCTGGAAGGTCGGCGGCAACGCGCTGTTCGTCTCCAGCCAATATCTGGTCGGCGACGAGTCCAACCAATATGCGAAGCTGCCGTCCTACACCGTGTTCAACCTGCACACGTCCTACCAGGTGACCAAGAACTTCCAGCTCTACGGCAAGATCGACAACATCTTCGACAAGCGCTACGCGACCTATGGACAGTTCTTCGACACAGGAGCCTTGCCAAACTTCACCAACGGCGCAGCCGACTTCAACGACCCGCGCTCGCTCAGCCCGGCAAGGCCGCGTGCATTCTATGCGGGGATGCGGGTGACGTTCTGATCTGGCTCGCAAGCTCCGGCTCATATGGGATGATCAGGAGCCTGGTCTTCGCCGGCGCGGCGTGCCGGCATGGGTGTGTTCTACCTCAAGCCGATTGACTCATTGTTCATGTTTTGTTCTTATGATGCTCGTCCAGCCAAGGGAGCGAGCCATGGACAACCGCATCAACGAAATCCGCAGGATCATCAGAGCGTTACGCGTCAGCATGCGTGAGGCAGAGGCGATCATGCATGAGCAGATCAACAGGGACGAGGACTGCAGCTTCGTTGCGGGGGAAGTCATGAAGATGCGCACGGTGATGAGCGGCCTCGTTCAGGAGAGGGCCGGGCTCGGAGACACCGACCCGATCATTGTCGCCAGCCTCTTCGTTCCCCGCCGGCGACCGATGCCATCGCGCGTCGGCGTTGAGACGCACCGCCTTGTTCCGCCGCGAGAGTTGGCACGGGCATGAAGGGGGAGAGGCCGACCTACTTCTCCGACATGCCGGAGCCCCCGGAATTTCTGAAGGCTCTCCATCATGCGCGGCGCCTGTCCTGCCTCGAGGGCTGGTGCCGCATGCACATCGAGGCCATCCAGGTCGCGATCGACCAGTACGCGGAGGCGGCTCTCGGTAACCGGGAGTTCTTCCTCAACAAGCCGCACAGCATCGGCGGAAGTCGCAACAACGGCGAGGTGCCGTGACAGCGGTACGTGTCAGCGTATCGACCTTTTGACGCCCCATGGTCCGCGCGTCGGCAAAGCCTGGCCTGCGTTGTTTTACCGATCAGAAACCATAGCGAATGATCCTAAAATTGTAACGAAACTGTTCGGCTGTCTCTGCGTCGTTTCGTCGGAGGGCCCGTCCGATGACAGAGCACCAGTTGAGAGAGCAGGAATTCCAAATCGCGCGTTACCGGCATTTGGAGCGCGAAGTGACCGATCCACTTGCCGCCTGCCTGCTTCACAGCATCATTGAAGACCTGGAGGCCGAACTGCGCAGGGATAGCCCGGATTGGCACAGGCCGCGCGATTAACGCTTTGTTAGCGCTGATCGTGTCGATGATGCGCGAGGGAATACCGGGAGACTGCTCCCATGTTGAAGGACGGCACCTACGCCGCCTGGTACAAGACGCCGCTCGATCAGGGGACCGGGATCGTCCATGTCGCAGACGGACAGATTTGGGGCTGCGATAGCCTGATGACCTATCACGGCTCTTGCAAGGTCGACGGCGATCGCTTCACCGCCACCGTGTCGACGAGGCGCCATACCGACGGACGCGCAACGGTGTTCGGCGTCGACGATGAGCTCACGCTGGATATCGAGGGAAACTGCCCGGGCAAGGTCGCGACTTACACGGCGACGGCAGCGCAGGTGCCGGGAATGGTCCTACAGGGTACGCTGATTCTGACGGAACAGCAGACCCCCGCACCCGAACGAGCCCGGCAGATACCGCCGTTCAATCCCGACAAGATGCCAAAATTGCCGAAGCGCTCACGCTGATCGCGGAAGCCGTCGTCAAGCAGTTCACTGCGAATACGAAAGCTGATCTTCCGTGACGACTCGCTCGATTTTCTCCGACTTGCACTTGATGCGGTATCGGAGACGTCCATCGGACTCGATGGGCATATGCTGGACGATGGTGTAAATCATCGGCGGCTCAGTTGCGGCACGTCCTTGTGGGCCTTGGGGCTGGTGGCGAACGTCTTCATTCAGCTTGTAGGCATACGACATATATCTACCTCGAATTCACAGTGGCTCTGACGCGGGGTCAGTCGATGTATCCCTGGCGGGACAGGCGCTTGGTCAAGCGGAAGAGGTGACCACAGTCTCATGCGGTCAAACCGCGTCCTAATTCAGTCGTTCTCTTGCTTGACCGGTGCAGACAGACAATCGCCCAGAGCGGAGCGGCGATGGTTGCACCATACGCCATATTTTCGAACTTTGGTCGTAATTTCCGAGCGGTTTAGGGCATTCTGTGAGCCTACGGGCCCTCTTATCGAGGGGAACTGACAACTTCCTCGCCGGATTGGGCTGGTATTTCGGCTTTGGGGTAGCTCTGCCGACAATCGCCCTAGTCCCTTTCGGACGACTTTGTCGCATTCCGCAATCCTGCATCCTCGGCCCTCGGCTCGCCCGCTTCTCAAACGACCCGCGATTCGCCATGGTGCCGCCCAAAGAGCATCACCCGGAGCACTATCAATGTCGGACAAGGTCTCGCGCCGCCAGTTCGCCACGCTGGCGGGATTGTCCGCAGCCGGAATCGCCAATCCTCTTGAGGTCGCGGATGCCAAGCCCGCATCGTCCCCGCGGAGCGTGGACGGCTTTCCGGCGGGCTTTGTCTGGGGCACGGCGACCTCGTCCTATCAGGTCGAGGGCGCGGTCAACGAGGACGGGCGAGGGGCCTCGATCTGGGACAAGTTCGTCCGCATCCCCGGCAAGATCGAGGACGGCAGCACCGGCGACCGCGCCAACGAGCACTATCACCGCTACAAGGAAGACATCGCGCTCATCAGGGAGCTCGGCTGCAAGGCCTATCGCTTCTCGGTGGCCTGGCCGCGGCTGTTTCCGGACGGCGATGGCAAACCCAACCCGAAGGGGCTCGACTTCTACAACCGCCTGGTCGACGAACTCCTCAAGAACGGCATCGAGCCGTGGCTGACGCTCTATCATTGGGACCTGCCGCAATCGCTCCAGGACCGGTTTGGCGGCTGGCGGTCGACGGAGACCTGCAAGATTTTCGGTGATTACGCGGCCTACGTCGCCCAGCATCTGACCGATCGCGTCAAGAACGTGTTCACATTGAACGAGAGCGGTCGCTTCGTCCATTTCGGCTACGGCATCGGCATCGACGCCCCCGGCGTGACACTGCCACAAGCCGAGGTCAACCAGATCAGGCACAACAGCGCACTCGCGCACGGGCTCGCGGTGCAGGCGGTCCGCGCCCACGGCCGCCGCGGCACCAGGGTGGGGCCGGCCGAGAACATCGATGCCTGCGCCCCCGCGATCGACACGCCGGAGAACGTCCGTGCCGCCGAGATCGCGCTGCGCGAGATGAACGCCGGCTATCTCAACGTCATCATGACGGGCCAGTACACCGACGCCTTCTTGAAGTTCGCCGGGCGCGACGCGCCGAAATACACCGATGCGGAGCTGAAGATCATCTCTTCGCCCGTCGATTTCCTCGGCCTCAACATCTACGCGCCGCAGAACTATGTGGTGGCGTCCGACCAGGGCGCGGGCTTCATGCCGCTGCCGATCCCGAAATCGTTCCCGCACATGAATTCGGACTGGCTGCGCGTCGGCCCCGAGACGATCTACTGGGTGCCGAAGCTGGCGGCGAAGATATGGAAGACGGACGCGATCTATATCAGCGAGAACGGCACCTCCGGCGACGACGTCGTGACGCCCGATGGCAAGATCTACGACACCGACCGCATCATGTATCTGCGCAACTACCTCGCTCAGCTCCAGCGCGCCACCGCCGAAGGCGTGCCGGTGCGCGGCTACTTCCTCTGGAGCCTGATGGACAATTTTGAATGGGTGTTCGGGCTCAACAAGCGCTTTGGGCTCTACCACGTCAATTTCGACACGCAGGTGCGTACGCCAAAACTCAGTGCCAGCTTCTATCGCAACGTGATCGCGAAGAACGCGGCGGGGGCGTGATTGCTCTCCCTCTCCCCGTTCTTGCGGAGGCGCGACGAGCTTGGCTTGCGCTGAGAGGGTGGGGTGAGGCGGTTCCGCCGACGCGCATTGACTCCCTTCGGTCCCTGATTCAAAACGCCTTCAACCATTCAAAATAGAGGATAACGCCAATGACCGACGCACTCATCATAGATGCCTGCCGGACCCCGCGAGGCGTCGGCAAGGCTGGCAAGGGGGCACTCTCGGGCATTCATCCGCAGCAGCTGGGAGCAACCGTGCTGCGCGCGCTCGCGACGCGCACCGGCATCGACACCGCCGATGTCGACGACATCATCTGGGGCTGCAGCGCGCAGGTCGCAACGCAAGGCGGCGATCTCGGCCGCATGTCGGCGCTAGACGCCGGCTACGACGTGCGGGCGAGTGCCGTGACGCTCGACCGCTTCTGCGGCTCCGGCATCACCAGCGTCAACATGGCCGCAAGCTCGATCATGGCGGGCGCGGAGGACCTCGTCGTCGCCGGCGGCTGCGAGATGATGTCGATGGAAGGACGTCGCGGCGGCGGCCCGATGATGATGGACAACGGCAATCTGCGCCTGCGTGCGCGGCATCCGCAGTCGCATCAGGGCGTCTGCGCCGACGCGATCGCGACCATGGAAGGCATCACGCGAAGGGACGTGGACGCGCTCGGCCTCGAAAGCCAGAAGCGCGCAGCCTTCGCGATCGCGAACGGCCACTTCAAGAAGAGTCTCGTGCCGGTGCATCGCGAGGACGGCAGCCTCGCGCTCGACCATGAAGAATATCCGCGGCCGCAGACCACGATGGAAGGGTTGAGCGCGTTGAAGCCCGCATTCCCCGCGGTCGCCGACTATGCGCTCGACGACAAGGGCACGACCTATCGCGGCCTGATCCTGCAGAAGTACCCCGAGCTCGAGATCGACTTCATGCACCACGCCGGCAACTCGTCCGGCGTGGTCGACGGCGCGGCTGCGATCCTGCTGGCGTCGCCAGCTTATGCCAAGGCGCATGGCCTGAAGCCGCGCGCGCGCGTGGTCGCGATGGCCAACATGGGGGACTCGCCGACCTTGATGCTGAACGCGCCGGTGCCGGCGACGCGCAAGGTGCTGGCGAAGGCGGGGCTGACCGTGGACGACATCGACCTGTTCGAGATCAACGAGGCCTTTGCCGTGGTTGCGGAAAAATACATCCGCGACCTCAAGCTCGACCGCGCCAGGGTCAACGTCAATGGCGGCTCGATCGCACTCGGCCATCCCATCGGCGCCACCGGCTCGATCCTGATCGGCACCGTGCTCGACGAGCTCGAACGGCGCGACTTGAAGCGCGGTCTCGTCACCATGTGCGCGGCCGGTGGCATGGCCCCGGCCGTCATCATCGAACGTATCTAGCGCGAGCGAAGCGCCGCGCTCCTTAGAAATAAGGGAGAGAAAGTACCCGCGATCGCCGCATCACGACGGTCTAGCCTTATTTTCCAGGGTGAATCGCGACCGGCCTTTCACAAAGAGGCCGGTCGTCGCTTGTCGAAAGCATCGAATCAGCTTTAGCAAGGCTGCGTGCGGGCCTTTGAAACAAGGTAAAATCCGCTGCCTGAGGCTTCTCCCGCTCCGGAAGTGGCTAAAAAGCAGGGTTTTTTGCCACAGAGGGCCAAAAAAGCCCGTAAAACCCCGACAAAACTGTGCAGAAGGCTATAGGCCTTCACCGGTTGGTCTAATATGCAGCCGTCAACGAATCAGAGGAGACACGATGGCCACCCAAATGTCGAAATCGCAGCTGATCGAAAAGATCGCGACCACCACCGAGCTTTCCAAGCGTGACGTCAAGAGCGTCATGGAGACGCTGACCGACGTCGGTCACAAGGAGCTCAAGAAGAACGGCCTGTTCCTGGTGCCGGGCTTCGCCAAGTTCGTGGTCATCAAGAAGCCCGCGACCAAGGCGCGCAAGGGCACCAACCCGTTCACGGGCGAAGAGATGATGTTCAAGGCCAAGCCGGCCCGGAAGATCGTCCGCGCCCGCCCGGTCAAGGCCGCCAAGGACGCCGTGGGCTAACAACGCAAAGGCCCCCTCGCGTGGAGGGGGCCTTTTGTTCGGGGCTGTCGCGAGGACTTGAGACGGAGGGCTCAACCCTTGCGGCGCTTCGCCCGGACCGGGGCCGGCTGAAGCCGCGGTCCTGATGCCGCCAGCGCATCGCGAATCCCGTCGATGGTGCGATCAAGCAACTGGCGCAGCCGTTGCGTTGTCCGCGATCGCTTCGCTCTTTCCAGCAGTTTTTTCATCGCATTCACTCCGCCGCTTCGACCTTGGCCTCGATCTTGGCCTCGGCCGGCTCGAGCGCCGCGGCGATGGCTTCGTCGACGCGCTCAAGCCAGATGAATTCGAGGTTATCCCGCGCGCTCTGCGGGATGTCGTCATAGTCTCGCTTGTTGCGCGCCGGCAGCATCACCCGCTTCAGGCCCGCGGCCGCAGCCGCCACCACCTTCTCCTTGATGCCGCCGACCGGCAGCACCAGGCCGCGCAGCGAGATCTCGCCGGTCATGGCGGTGTCGCTGCGCACCGTGCGGTTGGTGAGCAGGGACGTCAGCGCCGTGAACATCGCAACGCCCGCGCTCGGCCCGTCCTTCGGGGTCGCGCCTGCGGGCACGTGAACGTGGATGTCGCTCTTTTCGAACAGCTGCGGATCGATGCCGAGCTGCGTGGCCTTGCTCTTCACTAGCGTCATCGCAGCCTGCACGCTCTCGCGCATGACCTCGCCGAGCTGGCCGGTCAGGATCATCCCGCCGCGACCGGATACCCGCGAGGCCTCGATGAACAGGATGTCGCCGCCGACCGGCGTCCAGGCAAGGCCGGTGGCCACGCCTGGGATGCTGGTGCGCTGCGCGATCTCGCCTTCGAAGCGCGGCTGGCCGAGCACGGTGCCGATATCCTTCGGCGCCACGACGACCTTGGCAGCCGTGCCTTCGGCGACCTGCACGGCAGCATGGCGGAACAGCTTGCCGATCTCGCGCTCGAGGTTACGCACGCCGGCTTCGCGGGTGTAGCCCTTGACCACCAGCTGCAGCGCCTCCGGCTCGATCTCCGCTTGCTCCGGCGTCAAGCCATTGGCCTCGAGCTGCCGCCGCACCAGATAGCGCTTCGCGATCTCCAGCTTCTCTTCCTGGGTGTAGCCGGTGAGGCTGATCAGCTCCATGCGGTCCAGCAACGGACCCGGGATCTGGTCCAGCATGTTGGCGGTCGCGATGAACACCACGCGCGACAGGTCGAAGGGCACGCCCAGGTAATTATCCCGGAACGTCCCGTTCTGCTCGGGGTCGAGCACCTCCAGCATCGCTGCGGAAGGATCGCCCTGCACGCCGCGGCCCATCTTGTCGATCTCGTCCAGCATCATGACGCAGTTCCGGGTGCCGGCCTTCTTGATGCCCTGGATGATGTTGCCGGGCAGCGCGCCGATATAGGTGCGCCGATGGCCGCGGATCTCGGCCTCGTCATGCACGCCGCCGAGGCTGACGCGCACGAAGGGACGATCCATCGCGCGTGCGATGGATTGGCCGAGCGAGGTCTTGCCGACGCCGGGCGGTCCGACGAAGCACAGGATCGGCGCCTTGCCCTGCGGCGCCAGCTTGCGCACCGCCAGATATTCGATGATCCGGCTCTTAATCTTCTCCAGGCCAAAGTGATCGGCATCGAGGATGCGGCGCGCTTCCTTGATGTCGATCGGCTTCTCCGCGGGCAGCGCCCACGGCAGCTCGATCAGCCAGTCCAGGTAAGTGCGGACCATGCCGGCCTCGCCGGCGGCCTCCGGCATGCGCTCGTAGCGGCGCAGCTCCTTCTTCGCATGAGCGTCCGCCTCGGGCGGCATGTTGGCCTTGGCTATGGCAGCGGTCAGCTCGGCGACCTCGGCCGCCTTGCCGTCGCCTTCGCCGAGCTGGCGCTGGATGGTCGCCATCTGCTCGCGCAGGATCGCTTCGCGCTGCCGCTCGTCGAAGCTGGCGCGGGTCTGCTGGCCGATCTCGTTGCTGATGCGCAGCACCTCCAGCCGTTCGGCCAGATGCTTCGACACCTTCTCGACACGCAGAGCGAGGTCGATGGTCTCCAGCACCTCCTGCTTGTCCTGCGGCTTGATGTCCATGAACGAGGTCGCCAGGTCCGCCAGCGCGCCGGGCGCGGTGGTGCCCTGGAACATCGCGATCAGTTCGGGCGGTGCCTGCGGCAGCAGCTCGATCGCCTCGATGGCCTGGCGCTGCAGGTTCAGCCCGCGGGCCTCGATCTCGGGCGTGCTCGTGGTCGGCTCCGGAATCTGCTGGATCCGCGCGGCCGGGAACGGCGTCCCCGGCAGGAAGTCGAGGATGCGCGCGCGCTGCACGCCTTGGCAGACGATGTGATGGGTGCCGTCGGGCGCGGTGATGTAGCGCACGATGTTGGCGATGGTCGCGACCCGATAGAGGTCGTCCGGTCCGGGCTCCTCGGTCTCGGGGCTGCGTTGCAGGACGATGCCGACCGGCCGCTGCTCGCGCAGCGCCTGTTGCGCGGCGGCGACCGACTTCGGCCGCGCGATCGCGATCGGCGCGATGGCGCCGGGGAACAGCACCATCTCGCGCACGGGAATGATGATCAGCGCGTCTTCGGGAATCTTCACGTCGGAATTGCTCTGGGGATTGGTCGGTGCGGTATTCATTGGTTCGGTGGCCATGATCGACCTCAGGATTTGGCGAGGCGCAGCGCGACGCAGCCGTCCATCACGAAGCGGCTGATGGCGTAGCGACCAACGGGCAATGCAATGCGGCGCTCAAAACGCCCCTGCGGCAGCTCGAGCCGGTGGATGCGGGCGTTGCGAAGCTCCGGCGGAAGGGTGCGCTGGCCGGAGATGACGAGCACGCCGTCATGGATGACAGTCTCGACATTGTCGGGATTGACGCCGGGAAGCGCGACCAGGATCAGGAGCTCATGCTCGGTTTCGAGCACGTCGATGGGAGGCTCCCAGCAGGCTTCCTGGCGGCCGAACTGCTGGCGCAGCCGTTCGGCGCGGGTCAGCGAGTCCAGGGCTTCGGACAGCATCCAGTCGAGGGGATTTTTGGGTTGCATGATGCAGGCTCGGCGGTGGGGAACGCTGAATATGGGGCCGGTTCCCAAGAATTCCAGCCCGGCAGCGCGGAGGTGCCATGCGGATCCTGCGATCCGAAAAGACAAGCGCCGCGGCCTTCCAGACCGCGGCGCTCCGTTGTCACGCGATGTGCGGCTCAGGCCGCCTGGCGGTATTCCTCTTCCGCCTCGAGGTTGATCACGGAGGTGGCGAGCTCGGTCAGCGCGTGATCGGTCGCCTCTTCCTCGTCCAGCGTCGCCTGCAGCAGCCTTGCGGCGTCCTGCATGCCGAGCTCCTCAGCCCAGGTGCGCAAGGTGCCGTAGCGGGAGATTTCGTAATGCTCGACCGCCTGCGCGGCTGCGAGCAGGCCGGCGTCGAGCGCAGGCGCGTTCTTGAACTCCTTCATGATCTCGGCGCCTTCGTCGGTGATGCCGTTGATCGCTTCGCAAGGCTTGCCGCGGGCCGGCTTGCCTAGCATTTTGAAGATCTGGTCCAGACGTTTGACCTGGCCCTGCGTTTCGCGCAGATGCTTGTTGAAAGCCGCCGCGAGCTCCTTCGAGTTGGCAGCCTTGGCCATCTTGGGCAAGGTCTTGATGATCTTGTTCTCGGCGAAATAGATGTCCTTGAGCGTTTCCAGGAATAGGTCGCTCAACATCTTCGGCGCCTGACGGGCACGGCCCGTCGACGATTTCTTGGTTGTGCGCTTCTTTGCTTTCTTGGCCATACATCCTCCTCTTGAGGTGACACGCGAAGGCATCGCCTTCCGCAATCCTCAGGCGATCAAAAGCTTTCGGAGAACGAAAGTTCCAAACGGCAACCTGCGCTCAGGTCGGACGCTTGTAGGGATCTTCCTGCCGCTGCCGCGCCTCGGTGTTGCGGTCAAGCTGCGCGCGCTCGTGGCGCCGCAGGCGCCCCGCCTTCGCCACGCCGTAGACGAGGACCGCACCCAGCACGAAGGCTCCGATGAACCAGAGCCAGAGCAGGTTGCCCGAAAGCTGGCCCAGCAACATTCCAATTCCACTGTCGCTCATTGTGCATCTCCGGTGATTTTCAAAGCGGTTCTGTCGGGCTAAGTCACTCCGACGGCCATCGTTCCTGCGTCCAGGGAGCCCACCGAGACATGATCGACTTCACCTTATCTGCGTTCGTGACGCTGCTGCTTGTGGTCGATCCCGTGGGCCTTGCGCCGGCCTTCCTTGCCGCGACCGGAGGTATGCCCGACAAGACCAAGCGCACCATCGCGCTACGCGCGCCGCTGATTGCGGCGTCGATCCTGGTGGTGATCGCCCTGATCGGAAACTGGCTGCTGCGCCAGCTCGGGATCGGCATCCCCGCCTTCCAGATCGCCGGCGGACTGCTGCTGTTCGGCGTGTCCTACCAGATGATCTTCGGCGACCGTCCGCATCGCGAGGCTCGCGAGGCCGACAAGGCAAGCTCCGAACATGCCTCCGACGTCGCGGTATTCCCGCTGGCGATCCCGATGATGGCCGGTCCTGGCGCGATCGCGACCACGCTGCTCCTGACGGGCGATGCCGGCTACGGTCCGAGGCTCGCGATCATCATCGCGGTCGTGCTCTCGGTGTGCCTGCTCTGCACGCTCTGTTTTATCTTCGCGAACATGATCGCGCGGAGCCTTGGACGCACCGGCAACGCCGTCCTCTCGCGCGTGCTCGGCATGCTGCTCGCGGCCTATTCGGTGCAGTTCGTGATCAATGGGATCGCAGCGGTCCGGGCGAGCTTGCCGTAGAGCTGCGACAATCTGTTAATGCGTTGATTTTCATGTTTATTTCATGATGCCACGCGGCGGCTGGCGGGCTCGCGCGCGATCCGGCCCGCTTTCTCTTGCGCTGCCATATTGCTTGACGTACTCCCCGTCTGACAGGCGCCCATCGTCAGGAATCGAGATGTCGATGACAGCGGACGAGCTCGACAAGAGACTGGCCATCATCGGCGCCTGCCGCCGCATGAACGCGCTCGGCATCAACCAAGGCACCTCGGGCAATATCAGCGTCCGGCATGTGGACGGGCTTCTGGTCACGCCGACCAGCGTGCCCTACGACGCCATGACGCCGGACCAGATCGTGTTCATGGCGATGGACGGCTCGCACGCGCCCACTCAGAAGCCGTCCAGCGAGTGGCGCTTCCACCGCGACATCCTGAAGGCCCGGCCCGAAATCAACGCCGTCGTCCACGTCCATCCGACCTATTGCACCATTCTGGCGATCATGGGCCGGGAGATCCCGCCCGTGCACTACATGATCGCAGCCGCCGGCGGCGACAGCATCCGCTGCGCGCCCTATGCCACCTTCGGAACGGCGGAGCTGTCCGAACATGCGGTGCGGGCGCTGGAGGGCCGGCTTGCCTGCCTGCTCGACCATCACGGCATGATCGCAATCGGCAAGTCGGTGGACAAGGCGATGTGGCTCGCCGTCGAGGTCGAGACGCTGGCGCGGCAATATCACGGCTGTCTCCAGATCGGAGAACCGCCGCTGCTGTCGAGCGCCGAGATCGAGCGGGTCCGCCAGCGCATGTCCGGCTACGGCATGTCGGAAGGGTAGGGCGGACAGAAAGTGTTCCTGCGGATCAGACATCTCGCCGACCGCAAGGGGACGAACCGCGTCATGGTTCGGCTGCGGGCGCTGCTGCGCAGCAACGAATTCTATCTGATCCCGCTGGCGCTGGTGATCGGCACGCTTGCCGGCGCCATCGTGACGCTGATGGCCGAGATTGCGCAGATTGCCCATATGGTGATCTACGGCATTCCCATCGACGTCCGCCTGTCCGCCAATACCAGCGTCAGTCCCTGGGCCGCGCTGATTGCGCCCGCGCTGGGCGGGTTGGTGCTTGGTATCATGGAGTGGTGGCGGCGACGGCTCAAGCTCTCCAGCGCGGTCGATCCGATCGAGGCGAACGCGCTGCGTGGCGGCAATCTGTCGATGCGCGACAGCGTGGTGGTGTCGAGCCAGACCTTGATCTCGAACGGTTGCGGCGCCTCTGTCGGCCTCGAGGCGGGCTATACCCAGATCGGCTCGGGCATCGCCTCGCTGCTCGGCAAGTTCTTCAATCTACGCCGCAACGATCTGCGCTTGATCGTCGGCTGCGGCGCCGCTGCGGCGATCGCGGCGGCCTTCGGTGCACCGATCACGGGCGCCTTCTACGCCTGCGAGCTCATCGTTGGCGTCTATTCGGTCGGCAGCGCCGCGCCGATCCTCGCCGCCTCGCTCGCCGGTGCGCTGACCGCGCAATGGCTCGGCGGCGCGCCATACTCGCTCGAAATCCCCAAGGTCAGCGCCGTCGGCGTCGAGCAATATCTGGCGCTGATCGGGCTCGCCCTCGTCACCAGCGGCGTCGGCATCGCCGTGATGCGCTCGTCCTCGATGTTCGAGCGCCTGTTCAAATGGCTGCCGGTCTGGCTGCGCCCGGTGATCGGCGGCCTCATCGTCGGCGGCTTTGCGATTGTCACGCCGCAGGTGCTGGCGGCCGGCCACGGCGCGATGGTGCTCGATCTCTTTCACGACATGACGATCGGCCTGATCGCGCTGATCATCGCCTTGAAGGTGACGGCCTGCCTGATCTCGCTCGCCTCCGGCTTCCGCGGCGGGCTGTTCTTTGCCTCGCTGTTCGTCGGGAGCCTGATCGGAAAGTTCTTTGCCGCGGTGCTGGTCTTGATCAGCCCGAACTTCGTGATCGATCCGCTGGTCGCGATGCTGACGGGCATGGCGACGCTCGGTGTCGCCATCGTCGGCGGTCCCTTGACCATGTCGTTCCTCGTGCTCGAGATGACCCGCAACGTCGACGTCACCGCCGTGGTGCTGGCCGGCTGCATCGTCACCTCGATCTGCGTCCGCTTCATGTTCGGACACTCCTTCTCGACCTGGCGCCTGCATCTGCGCGGCGAGACCATCCGCAGCGCCAACGACGTCGGCTGGCTGCGCAACCTCACCGTCGAGCGGCTGATGCGCTCCGATGTCGGCAAGGTGCCGTCGACCACGACGATCGCCGCGGTCCGCCGTGAATTCGCGCTGGGCTCGCGGCCCGGGATCGTCATCGTCAACAATGCGGACGAATATGTCGGCCTCGTCCTGCTGCCCGACCTGTTCTCCGGCGACCTCGACAGCATCGCCGACGAGATCCAGGTGATCGAGCTCGCGCGCCTGACCGAGATCGTGCTGATCCCGGAAATGAACGTGAAATCGGCGATGGCGGTGTTCGACGAGGCGGAGGCCGAAATGCTGGCGGTGGTCGATTCCACCGACAGCCGCAAGGTGGTCGGCTTCCTCACTGAGACCTTCGTCCGGCGCCGCTATGTCGAGGAGATCGACAAGGCGACGCGCGGCGTGCTCGGGGCGCTGTCGTAAGGTCATGCGGAAGCGGGACGGCGTGCATCATGCGCCGCCGTCCGCGCCCGCTATCGACCCGATTGGGAGGGAACGGCAACGACGCTAGCCACGATCCGGCGGACCAGCGGCAGCACCATCAGCAGCGTCGGAAACGCGACGAGCCATGACAGCGCCCAGGCGCCCGGCCAGGTCGCGAGAAACGCCGGCGTTGCGCCGAGGCTTCGAAGCGTGGAAATGACCGACACCACGGCCGTCATGAGGATGGACAGCACGAATGGCATCACGATCGGCGCATAGCGCGCCGGCAGTTTGCGAACCGCAATCATCTGATTTCTCTTTGGAATAGGACGCGTCAGTCACGGTGAACCCAAAAATGGCATCGATCCCGACGACGTCGGTTGATGCGTTGGTTCACGTAAAACGCTTACGGCGACCGAAAAACGGTGCGTCCGTTCATTATCCGCTCATGTTGGATGGTTCAAGCTGGATGTGGACGTTCGGTTTACAATCGTTCAAAGCGTGGCAGATTGCCGCGATCACGAAACCATTTCAGTGGTTTGTGCATTAGGTCTTGTTTGATTATGTCGCTTTGAGCGAGAACAGGGAAGGTCACGATGAATAAAGGACCGATGATTTCTGCAGCCGGCCGCAACGTTGTGTTGGCGGTTTTCGCAAGTCTCGCTCTGATTACGGCCTCTATCACGCCTTCGGCTGCCGACTCGCCCGCGCCCACCAAGGCCGCTGCCGCGGGCCCGGCCGCTCCGGCTGCCACCGATTTCAGCGCCGCTCGCCGCCACCGCTATTATCGACGAGGTCCGAACGCTGCAGGTCTCGCCTTCATGGGCGTGGCGGCAGGTCTGATCGGCGGCGCGATCGCAGAGAGCAGACGCCAAGAGTACTACGAGGACCGCTATAATTACGGACCCCGTCCTTACTACGGCGGCCAGGGATATTACGGCGGCGGTCCCTATTATGGTCCGCGTGGCTATTATCAGCCGTATTAGGCGCCTGTCCTCGCCGCAGTCTTGATTGCGCCAAAGGGGCGGTGTTTTGCACCGCCCCTTGTTGCTTCTACGCGAGGCGTGTCATTGCGCGGCCTGTGTCGCGGGCGCGTCAATCCCCTTCGGGAAAAATATTCCACTTTACCGAAATTCGGAAATGGCGTATGTGTCGCCCATCCCGGCTCATCCTTGAGGGGCGATCTTGTGGTCGTCACGTTCGCGAGCCGGGCTTGCGGTGGACGCGGCAGCGTTCGGGTGCGAGGCGTGGGGCAGGGCGGATTGCTCTCCGTGAGCCCAAGGCTTCGTTCCGACGAGCGGCGCTGCTAGGCTTCGTCTCGTCATCAGGTCGGCGGCAACGTGCACAACGTCGTCGAAACCGGTGACGAAATGGCGGGCCGTGCGTACGGCAAAACCGTGTGGTCCTGGCCGTCGTTGCTACGGTCAAGCTCTGGCGGATGCGGCACTTGCGTCAACCGGCGTGGTGTCGGTGAATTTCGCGAGGGTGAGGGAGGCCAAAAGGAACTCGGCTCCCGGGAGAGCACGGCATAAGCCGTCCAATCATCGCGCAGGGAAGGCCGAGTGATTGGCTACACCTGTATGCTGCTGTGCGGTTTTCCTGCGTGTGCTTTTCGCGCAGCGGACCGCGGGTGCCAGCCGGCACCCGGCCTTCCCTGCGCCCTCTTGGACAAGAGGGTGAAGCGACGAAGCAAAGCTCGGGCGAAATCAGCCGCGAGGCTGCGAAGCTGTGTCTGCTTCAAAAATGCGAGCTGGAAGCGCGGCGCTGCCGCCTCATACTTCGTCATTGCGAGCGCAGCGAAGCAATCCAGAAATGCATCCGGGGAGAATGTCTGGATTGCTTCGTCGCAAGAGCTCCTCGCAATGGCGACGTGGAGGCAGTTTCGCTTGATCGCGCTAGGCTTCCCGCATCACCGTCCCGCTGGTGCAGACATCGCGCCGTTGGAATAGCGCGACCAGTCGGGCTCGGTCCGTTGTGATGGCCAGAGCGCGGCGTTGGAGTCGCGCACCGACTGGGTGATGGGATGGGGCTGCGCCTTGCGGACATGACGGCGGTCGTTCGCCGCGGCGATTTGGATCGTGGCGGCGGCAATCAGCGTCGCGCCGAGAATGATGAAAGTCTTTTGCATTGTTTCTTTCTCCCGTGACGACAGCCCGGCTGTGAGATTGTGTGTTTGTGTGCTCGCCGTCGCGGCTGACATGGCGACGCGCCCAGCCGATATCAGCGCTCGCGACATCACATTGGGGCGAGCCAATTTTCTAGCCTCGGCTAAATATTCGGCAATCGCGCCCGTTGCACCGGTGGACTTGCTCCCTCCAATCCGGTTCAATGGGCCAGATCTGGTTTTCAGGCGACAATGATGTCGAAATATCTGCTGGTCCTTCTGCTGATCGCTGCGCCAGCGGTGGCGCAGGTCAAGCTGACCCCAAAAAAATCGGTGGCGCATCCGGACCCCTGCGCGCCGATCGGGCATACCGCGGACGGCAAGCTGGTCTATTCCATGAAATGCGAGAATTTGCCGGTGCCGCCTCCGCCGCCGCAGGCGGAACTGAGGGAGGCGCCGCAGCCCGCCGCCGAGCCGGAGCCCGAGACGCGGCGGAGTGGCGTTTTCGGCTGGTCCTACGACCGCAGGTAACTTGAGGTGACTTGCCGCGCCCCTTGCGCGAAGCCCGATGGAATGCTCTTTGCCTGAAAATTCCCCGTGGGGCCACCGCCCCCGATCCAGAGAGATGAGATGAGCAAACTCGTTATCCGTGCCGGCGACTTCACCTTCGATGCCCGTTTCGAGGAGCAAGCGGCGCCCAAGACTGTCGCCGCGTTCCGCAAGGCGCTGCCGTTCGAAAGCCACATCATCCACGTGCGCTGGAGCGGCGAGGGCGTGTGGATGCCGCTCGGCGACCTCGATTTCGGTGTCGGCTACGAGAACCACACCAGCTATCCCGCGCCCGGCCAGATCATCCTCTATCCCGGCGGCATCAGCGAGACCGAGATCCTGATGGCCTATGGCGGCGTGCACTTCGCGAGCAAGATGGGGCAGCTCGCCGGCAACCATTTCATCACGCTGACCTCCGGCCTGGAGAATTTGGCGACGCTCGGCAAGAGCGTGCTGTGGAAGGGCGCGCTGCCGATCCGCTTCGAGGAAGTCTGAGTGACTGGTACCCGCTACCCGCGCGATCTCCGCGGTTACGGCCGCAACCCGCCGCATCCGCAATGGCCCGGCAACGCGCGGGTCGCGGTGCAGTTCGTCGTCAATTTCGAGGAGGGCAGCGAAAACAACATCCTGCATGGCGACCCGGCCTCGGAAGCATTCCTGTCCGACGTGCTCGGCGCTCAGCCTTGGCCCGGCCAGCGCCACGCCAATATCGAATCGATGTTCGAATATGGCTCGCGCGCCGGCTTCTGGCGGCTGTGGCGGATGTTCGGCGAGCGGAAGTGGCCGACCACCGTGTTCGGTGTCGCCACAGCGCTGAAGCGCAATCCGGAAATCGTTGCTGCCATGAAGGAGGCGGGCTGGGACATCGCCAGCCACAGCCTGAAGTGGATCGAGCACAGGGACATGACCGAGGCGCAGGAGCGGGCGGAGATCGCGGAAGCGATCCGCGTCCACACCGCCGCGACAGGCTCGCGTCCGCTCGGCTGGTATACCGGACGCTCCTCGATCAACACCAACCGTCTGTTGATGGAGGAGGGCGGCTTCCTCTATCTCAGCGATTCCTATGCCGATGATCTGCCCTATTGGATCAAGGGCGCGAGCGGCAAGCAGCTCGTCATTCCCTATACGCTCGACGCCAACGACATGCGCTTCATCAACCCGCAAGGATTTGCCGAAGGCGAGCAGTTCTTCACCTATTTGAAGGATGCCTTCGACGTGCTCTATGCCGAAGGCGAGAGCGCGCCGAGGATGATGTCGGTCGGCCTGCACTGTCGTCTCGCCGGTCGCCCCGGCCGTGCGGCGGGGCTGATCCGCTTCCTCGACTACATCGGCAAGCACGACCGCGTCTGGGTGCCGACACGGTTGCAGATCGCCCAGCATTGGCACGACAAGCTCGCGCACCTTGCGGCCGATGCATTCGAGATCGGGTGAGGACGATGTCGCAGATATCGCTGTCCGATCTCAATGCCGCCGATGAAGCCGATTTCGTTGCCGCGCTCGCCAACGTCGTTGAATACTCGCCGTGGATCGCCGGGCAACTGGCCGCGAAGCGACCGTTCGCCGGCATCAACCAGTTGCACGCCGCGCTGATGGCGGCGATCCAGAGTGCCGAACCCGACGTGCAATTGGCGCTGATCCGGGCGCATCCGGACCTCGCCAACGAGACCCAGCGCGCGGCGGGGCTCACCGCGGAATCGACCGAGGAGCAGAACAGCGCCGGCCTCGACCGGCTGTCGGATGCCGAATACGCGGCGTTCGAGCGCGTCAACAATGCCTATCGCGAGAAGTTCGACATCCCCTATATCGTCTGCGTGCGCCGTCACACCAAAGATTCCGTGCTGCGCGATTTCGAGACGCGGTTGCGCAATATCGCCAAGACCGAGACGAGGCGTGCGATCGAGGAGATTGGCCGCATCTCGGCTTTGCGGCTCGATCAACTCGTCGCAGCCGATGACAAGCTCAAGGTCCACGGCCGGCTCTCGACCCATGTGCTGGACAACCACGTCGGCAAACCTGCGCCAGGCATTCCGGTCGAACTGATCGAGCTCGCGAACCTCGGCGAGAGCCGCGTGATAGCGCGCGCGGTGACCAATGCGGACGGCCGCACCGACCAGCCGTTGATCGGCGGCCGTCCGCTTCCGATCGGCCGCTACGAGCTTCGCTTCAGCGTGGCCAAATATTACGCCGAGCGCAACGTGCAGCTCTCTGACCCGCCGTTTCTCGACGAAATCCCGCTTCGTTTCGCGATCAGCGAGCCGGAGAGCCACTACCACGTGCCGTTGCTCGTCACGCCGTGGAGCTATTCGACCTATCGCGGTAGTTAAACATGTTGCGCGGATGAGGCGACCGCTGCTGCATCCGCTTCCGCGGCTGCGCCGCCGCTCAATCCGTTGAAGAAGGCGTTGAGCAGCACGGAAACGATCGCACAGAGCAGAATGCCTGACTCCAGCAGCGGCTGGAGATCGTGCGGTAAATTCCTGAAGAAGCCGGGTGCGGCGAGCGGGATCAGGCCGAAGCCGATCGAGATCGCAACGATGAAGAGATTGTAGCGATTGTTGCGGAAGTCGACCGAGGTGAGGATGCGTGCGCCTGTCGCGGCGACCATGCCGAACATCACGAGGCCGGCGCCGCCGAGCACGACCAGCGGCACGGCCTCGACCAGCGCGGCGAGCTTCGGCAACAGGCCGAGCACGAGCATGATGAAGCCGCCCGTGACCGTCACCCAGCGCGAGCGCACGCCGGTGACCGAGACGAGGCCGACATTCTGCGAGAACGACGTGTACGGGAAGGTGTTGAAGATGCCGCCGAGCAGCGTGCCGACGCCGTCGGCGCGCAGGCCTCGGCTCAGGGCATCGCGATCGACCGTCTTGCCGGTGATGTCGCCGAGCGCGAGGAACATGCCGAGCGATTCGATCATCACGACGACCATGACGACGCACATGGTGATAACAGGTACCAGATGGAATTGCGGCATGCCGAAGCGGAACGGGATCACGATGGCGCCCCAGGAGGCCGCAGCGACCTTGTCGAAATGCATCACGCCCAGAATGCTCGCGAGCACGGCGCCGGCGATGATGCCAAGCAGCACGGAGACGTTGGCGAGAAAGCCGGTGCCCCATTTGATCAGGCCGAGAATGAAGAGCAGCACGAACAGCGAGATGCCGAGTCCCTGCAACTGTCCGTAAGCCGGATTGGGAAAGCTGCCGGCGACGCCGTCCACCATCCTGGTCAGCGTCGGCAGGCCGCCGCCGGCCCAGTTGATGCCGACCCGCATCAAGGAGATTCCAATGACGAGAATGATGCTGCCGGTGACGACGGGCGGAAATAGCGGCAACAGCCGGCTGACGAACGGCGCTGCGACAACGCCAAACAGGCCGGCGGCGATCACCGAACCGTAGATGCCGAGCAGGCCGATGTCAGGTGAAGCCACCATCGACAGCATCGGACCGACGGATGCGAAGGTCACGCCCATCATCACGGGCAGGCGGATGCCGACGCCGGGAAAACCAAGGCATTGCAGCAGCGTCGCGAGTCCGCAGGCGAACAGGTCGGCGCTGATCAGGAAAGCGACATCCTCCGGCGGCAGTTTCAGCGCGCGCCCGATGATCAGGGGCACCGCGACCGCGCCGGCATACATCACCAGCACATGCTGCAACCCGAGCGCCAGCAGGCGCGGGACCGGCAAGACCTCGTCGACGGGATGGACTTCGCTGCTCATGGATCAATCCCCCGAAATATGCCTACCCAAACTTATCGTGCAGCGCCGGAAACAGCCTGTCCGGCTTGAAGGGCGGCGCCGTGAAGCGGATGCCGGTGGCATCGGCAATCGCGTTGCCGAGGGCGGCGGCGACCGGATTGTACGGACTCTCGCTCATCGACTTAGCCCCCAGCGGGCCGATCGTGTCGGAGGTCGCGGCGAAGAAGACTTCGGTGCGGGGCACATCCGCGAAGGAGGGAAGATGGTAGTCGCGGAATTTGGGGTTGACGACGCGGCCGTCCGCATCGATCACCATCTCCTCGTAGAGCGCGGCACCGAGTGCCTGCGCGACACCGCCTTCGACCTGACCGCGGCACTGCATGGGATTGGCGACGACGCCGGCGTCCGCCGCATGCACGCTCCTGAGAATCCGGAGCTCGCCGGTGCCCTTGCTCACGGCGACGCGAAAGCCTTGCACGTTAAAGCCGACCGAACGCGGCGTGCCACCGGAATTGCCGGCGCCTGCGAACGGCTGTCCGCGTTCGCGCGCGAGCTTGGCCAGCTCCACAAAGGACATCCGCCGCACGCCACTGACGACGGCCTCGTTCTCGAGCGCGCAGCTCCCGACGTCGCAGAGCCATGCGCCGGCGGCGGCCGCCTTCAGCTCAGTCGCGAGCTGCATGGCTGCCGCATGCGTCGCCTTGCCGGCAACGAACATGCCGGCGCTGCCATAGGCGCCGGTGTCGTGGCCGCCATGGGCGGTGTCCGACTGGCGCAGGCGGATGCGGTCGACGGTGGTCGCAAGCGTCGTCGCCGCGATCTGCCGGTGCACGGTGCTGGTGCCGTTGCCGAATTCGGCGGTGCCGACGGTGAGATCGAAGCCGGCGTCGTCGTTGAGTGCGATCCTCGCATCCGCGAGATGGCCTGCCGGAGGCACCGTGTCGATCATAGTCAGCGCGATGCCGTCGCCGATCAGCCACTCCGGCGACAGGTCCGGCTGCGGACCATCAGCCTGCATCGCGCGCTCGACGAGGTCGAGACACTGGTCGAGCCCGTAGGAGCCGTAGTGCACGTCGTGAAATTCCGACGGCGGCGGCGACAGCATGGGGTCGCCGGGCTTGACGACGTTGCGCCGGCGCATCTCGTAAGGGCTGATGCCGAGCCGCTTGGCCAGTTCGTCGATCGCGGCTTCGACCGCGATCAGCGTTTGCGGCAAGCCATATCCGCGAAACGCGCCTGCCGGCACCGTATTGGTGTAGACGGCGCAGCCGTCGACACGCTTGTTCGGGCAATTGTAGACGCTGATGGATTCGGCCAGCGAGTGGAACATCACGGGGCCGGCGTGATTGCCGTAGGCGCCGGTATTGGAGAGCACGTCGAGCTGGAGCGCGGTGAGCTTGCCGTCCGCGTCTGCACCGGCCTTGACGTGGACCCGCATCGGATGCCGCGTCGACGTCGCGACGAACTGCTCCTCGCGGGTGAGCTCCAGCTTCACCGGCCGGCCGGTCTTGAGCGAGGCGAGCGCCAGAATGTCCTCGACGAACATCTCCTGCTTGCCGCCAAAGCCGCCGCCGACGCGCTCGCAGAAGACGCGGACCTTGTCCATGGGAAGTTCGAAGATATCAGACAGCGCGCGCCTGGTCAGGAACGGCACCTGCGTCGAGGTGCGGACATTGAGCACGCCGGAAGCATCGAGCCAGGCGAGGCCGCCGTGGGTTTCCAAAGCGGCATGCTGCACACGGTGACTGTGGAAGGTGCCCTCGAAGGTGACTGCGGATGTCGCGAGCGCAGCCGCCACGTCGCCGAATTCGCCATGCGTCTCCGCGGCGAGGTTGCGCTGGGCGTCGGCAACGCGGTTCGCGGTGGTGCGATCGCGATGAATGATGGGGGCGCCGGACGCCATCGCCTGCTCCGGATCGACCAGCGCGGGCAAAATCTCGTAACTGACCTTCAGCCGGCGGCAAGCGTCCTCGGCGGCGGCTTCGCTGTCTGCAACGACGGCTGCGACCTTCTGGCCGATGAAGCGGACGATGTCGTCGAGAACACGAGTGTCCTCGGGATCCATCCAGTCCTTCTCATGCCGCGCGGTCGACATCAGAGTGGTTGGCGCATCCTCATGCGTCAGCACCGCGTGCACGCCGGGAACGCTCAAGGCTTCCGACTTGTCGATCACGACGATTCTCGCGTGGGCGTGCGGTGACCGGAGCAGCTTGATATGCAGCAAGCCGTCAATCTGCGTGTCGAACGTGTAGCGCGCCTTGCCGCGCACGACATCGGGGCCAGCTGGCGCCGGCAGGCTGCGGCCGAATGCGGCGCCGGCCTCGACGTTCTCCTCGATATTGGTCTTGCCGATCAACGCATCCTCGATCGAACGATACCCGGTGCAGCGGCAGATATTGCCCTTCAGCGCGACGCCGAGATCGGTGCGCTGCGCCTGGTTCAGCGAGGCGCAGGTCAGGATCATGCCGGCGGTGCAGAAGCCGCATTGAAAGCCCTGCGCATCGAGGAAAGCCTGCTGCATCGGGTGCGCGCCGCTGTCTCCGCCGAGACCTTCGATCGTGGTGACGGCGCGCCCCTCGGCACGGAAGGCCGGGATCAGGCAGCTATGCACCGGCTCGCCGTCCAGCAGCACGGTGCAGGCGCCGCAATCGCCGGCGTCGCAGCCCTTCTTCACGCCGAAATGGCCGAGCTCGCGCAGGAACGTGCGCAGGCACTGGCCGGCGCGTGGCTCCTGCGCAAACGTCGTGCCGTTGACCTCGAAGCTCATGACGACGGTGCTCCGAGGAGTTCGTCGCGGATCTCTTCGGCAAGCCGCAGTGTCATGTGCTTGCGCCACAGCGGCTTGCCGTGGATGTCGGTGTGGTAGAGATCGTCGGTGATCTGCTGCGCGATGGCGTCGCGGAGCGCTGTCGCGTCGGGGGCCTCGCGAAAGGACAGCCGAATCGGCCGCACGGTCGAGGCGGTGACCGTGAGCGTCAACGTGCCATCGGCATCCAGACTGCCGATCACCAGCGCCGCCGAGCGGCCGACCGGCGCCAGCGAGATCTGGCGAAAGACCGTACGACGCTTCAGCGCGGCAATCGGGATATCGATCTGCCGGAGCAGGTCCCCCGGCGCCAGAAGGTTGAGCTGGTTGCCGGTGACGAAGTCGACGACGGGCATCATCTGTTCGCCGCCGCCGGCCTTCCAGATGGTGCAGACGCCCTCCAGCGCAGCGGTGAGCGAGATCATCGGTCCCGCCGGAAGCGACATGCAGAGATTGCCGCCGACGGTCGCCGTCTTCCAGATCTTGAACGAAGCAAGGAAGGCGCGGCAGCACTGGTTGATCAGTGGCGCCGCGAACCAGTCGAGTGGGCAGACGAATCCATCGAGCTGCGCAACGGTACAGGTGGCCGCGATGCTGAAATGGCTCTCGGTGACCGTCAGCGCCGGCCATTTGAGGTCGGTGAGATCGATGAGCCGAGTCAGGTGAACTTGCGGCTCCGAGAACAGCCAGGTGCCGCCCGCGAGCCAAGCATCACCTGGCGTCCAAACGGGCAGTTGCGCGCGCGTTTGCGGATGGGTGACCGTTGTGATGGTATTCAAGTCCATGGCGACGCCAGGCTTCCAACGATTGAATCGAACCAGGAGAAAGTCTTGCAAGACGAGCGCCAAGTCGCAACAACAAGTCGCAGCAAAAGTGCAATCGGGCCGGCTTCTGCCTTGCAGGCCTGTCGTCAGCGGATGTTACGAGGAGCAGATTCATGAGCGACGCAAAGCCGATCTGGATCAGGGATCCCCTGGCTATCCTCGCCGATGGCGCCGAGCGCGGGATCGTGGTGAAAGGCGGCCGGATCGTCGAGCTGGTGCCGGCCGGCGCTGCGCCCGCAACCGCTGACGTCGCGGTGTTCGACGCAAGCGAGCATGTCGTGCTGCCCGGCCTCATCAACACCCATCATCACTTCTACCAGACGCTGACACGGGCGCTACCCGCGGCGATGGACCGCGAGCTGTTTCCCTGGCTCCAGGCGCTCTATCCGGTGTGGGCGAAGCTGACGCCGGATGCGCTCGAACTCGGCGTCACCGTGGCGATGTCCGAACTGCTGCTGTCGGGCTGCACCACCACGACGGATCATCACTACGTATTTCCGGCAGGGCTCGAAGACGCCGTCGATATCGAGGTGGGGGTGGCCAGGCGGCTCGGCGTGCGCGTGCTGCTCACACGCGGCTCGATGAACCTGTCGCAGCGCGATGGCGGCCTGCCCCCTGACAGTGTCGTGCAGGACGAGGACACCATCCTCGCGGACAGCGCGCGCGTGGTCGCCAGCCACCACCAGCGCGGCGCGGATGCCATGGTGCAGATCGCACTCGCACCTTGCTCGCCGTTCTCGGTGACGACGTCCCTGATGCGCGCCACCGCCGATCTGGCCAAGAAGCTCGACGTGCGCCTGCATACCCATCTTGCCGAGACCGAGGACGAGAACAAATTCTGCCAGGAGATGTATGGCTGCCGTCCGCTCGACTATCTCGAACAATGCGGCTGGCTTAATGCGCGGACGTGGCTCGCTCATTGCATCTTCTTCAACGCAGACGAGATGAAGCGGCTCGGCAAGGCGAAGACGACGATCAGTCATTGCGCCTGCAGCAATCAACTCCTGGCCTCCGGCTGCTGTCCCGTCTGCGAGATGGAGGAGGCCGGCGTTGGCATCGGGCTTGGTGTCGACGGATCGGCCTCGAACGACGCATCGAACCTGATGCAGGAGGTGCGGGCCGCGTTCCTGCTGCAACGGGCGCGCTACGGGGTGACGAAGGTCAGTCACAAGGATGCGCTACGCTGGGCCACCAAGGGCTCGGCGGCCTGCGTCGGTCGGCCGGAACTCGGGGAGATCGCGCTCGGTAAGGCGGCCGATCTCGCGCTGTTCAGGCTCGACGAGCTACGCTTCTCCGGCCATGGCGATCCCCTGGCGGCACTGGTGCTGTGCGGGGCGCATCGGGCCGATAGGGTGATGGTGGCAGGAAAATGGGCCGTGATCGACGGCGCGGTCCCCGGCCTAGATGTGGCAGACCTCATCCACCGCCACAGTTCGGCGGCGCGGGCCATGCAGGCGGCATAGTATCCAGGCGAAGATAGAAAGAGGGGGCGACCACAAGTGCCGGGTGCTTCTGGCCACCCCCTCCGAACCTCCTCCGGGAGGAGCAGGTGATTTAGGCGATGCAAGAAGCGTGCTACTTGCCCGGCAGCTTGTCGTCGATCCCTTTGACATAGAAATTCATGCCGAGGATCTGGCCGTCGTCGAGATTGGCGCCGCCCTTGCACTCGACCGGCTTGCCGTCCTGCCCAAGGACCGGGCACTTGAACGGATGCAACTTGCCCGCGGTGATCGCGGCCTGGGCATCCTCGGCAATCTTCTTCACGTCGTCAGGCATGTTGGTGTAGGGCGCCATCGCGAACATGTGGCTGTCGAGGCCGCCCCAGCTGTCCTCGGATTTCCAGGTTCCGTCGAGCTCGGCCTTGACCCGGGCGATGTAGTAGGGACCCCAGGTATCGAGGATCGAGGTCAGCTGGGTCTTCGGTCCGAACTTGATCATCTCGGAATCCTGGCCGAAGGCGAGCTTGCCGCGTTCGCTGGCGATCTGCATTGCCGCCGGCGAATCCGTATGCTGCATGATCACGTCGGCACCCTGGTCGATTAGCGCCTTGGCGGCGTCGGCTTCCTTGCCCGGGTCGAACCAGGTGTTGGCCCAGATGATCTTGACCTTGATGTTCGGGTTGATGGTCTGCGCGGCGAGGATTGTCGCGTTGATGCCGGAGACAACCTCGGGAATCGGGAACGAGCCGATATAGCCGAGCACGCCGGACTTCGACATCTTGGCCGCGATTAGGCCCTGGATGTAGCGGCCCTGATACCATTTAGCCGAATAGGTCGACATGTTCGGGTTGCGCTTGTAGCCGGTCGCGTGCTCGAAATGCACGTTCGGATATTTCTTCGCGACCTTCAGCGTCGGATCCATGTAGCCGAACGAGGTGGTGAAGATCAGCTTGTTGCCGGCGCGGACGAGCTGCTCGATCGAGCGCTCGGCATCGGGGCCTTCAGGCACGTTTTCGAGAAAGGTGGTTTCGATCTTGTCGCCGAGCTCCTTCACCAGCGCCTGACGTGCCAGTTCATGCTGATAGGTCCAGCCGAGGTCACCGACCGGGCCGAGGTAGATAAATCCGACTTTCAGCTTGTCGGCGGCGGAGGCTGCACTGACGCTCCCGGCAAGCAAGAGCCCGGCGGCCAGCGCAAGAAGTGATTTCCTCATCATCAATCTCCAAATGTCAGGGGAAAGCCACGATCCGCAACGTGCGCGCCCCATCGCGCACGGTGTGGAAATGAAACTCAGCGGTCAGGCACGAACACGGTGCCAAGCGCAGCCGGTGCGGTCGATCCACCCGTGCGCGCGCGGGAGAGCAGGACCAGGACGACGACAGTCGCAAGATAAGGCAGCGCCGACATCAACTGCGAGGGAATGCCGACGCCCCAGCCCTGCGCGTGCAGCTGCAGGATCGTCACCGCGCCGAACAGATAGGCGCCGACCACGAGGCGGCCCGGCCGCCAGGACGAGAACACCACCAGCGCCAGCGCGATCCAGCCGCGTCCCGCGGTCATGCCCGGAATGAAGAACGGCGTATAGGCGAGCGGCAGATAGGCACCGGCAAGTCCGGCGCAGGCGCCGCCGAACATCACCGCTAGGGTGCGGATGCGCAGCACGGGATAGCCGAGCGCATGCGCGGAGACATGGTTGTCGCCGCAGGCGCGCAGGATCAATCCTGGCCGCGTGCGGTACAGGAACCACCAGACGCCGACGACCAGCGCCAGCGAGAAATAGACAAAGGCGTCCTCGCCGAACAACACGCGACCGACCAGCGGAATATCCGTGAGACCGGGAATGTTGAGATGCAGCGCCGGGGTGATGCGCTCGCCGACGAAACCGGCGCCGATCAGGCCGGAGAGTCCGACGCCCAGGATGGTCAGCGCAAGACCCGTTGCAACCTGGTTGACCGCAAGTCCGAGCGCCATCAGTGCGAAGACCAGTGACATCAGCGTGCCGGCGACGATGCCAAACAGTGCGCCAATGAAGATCGAGCCGGTCAGCCACGCACCTGCAAAGCCACATGCGGCGCCGACGATCATCATGCCCTCGACGCCGAGATTGAGCACGCCGGAGCGCTCGGTCACGAGCTCGCCGGTCGCCGCGATCAGGAGCGGCGTCGAAGCGGCGAGCACTGCGAGAATGATGGCTTCAATGAGCTCCACGAGCCACCTGTCGGTTCGGGAAGACCAGCTTGAAGCGGTAGAGAATGAGGGAATCGCAGGCGAGCACGTAGAACAGCAGGATGCCTTGAAAAACCTTGGCGACGTCCAACGGGATCTTCATCGCGATCTGCGCCTGCTCGCCGCCGATAAAGGTCAACGCGAGAAAAAGGCCTGCAATTAATATTCCAAGGGGGTTCAACCGGCCGAGAAAGGCCACGATGATCGCCGTAAAACCGTAACCCGGCGAGATGCCGGGCTGGAGATGTCCGACCGGACCCGCGACCTCGATGATACCGGCGAGGCCGGCCAGCGCGCCCGAGACGGCGAAGGTCAGGATGATCAACTGGTTGGAATTGAAGCCGCCGAACCGCGCGGCGCGAGGCGCCGCACCGACCACGCGAATCTCGAATCCCTTTATGGTGCGCCCGAGCAGGATCGCCACCGCCGCGACGACGAGAAGGGCGATGATGGAGCCGAGATGCAGCCGGCCGCCTTCGATCAGGAGCGGCACCGTTGCGACCGGATCGAACTCGGCGGTGGTCGGGAAGTTGAAACCGTGTGGATCGCGCCAGGGGCCGCGCACGAGATAGTCGAGGAAGAGATCGGCGACATAGACCAGCATCAGGCTGGTCAGGATTTCGCTGGCGCCGAACTTCACCTTGCAGATTGCCGGGATCAGTGCGTAGAGCGCGCCCGCCGCGGCGGCGAGCACGAGCATGACCGGCAGCACCCAGACGCCGGCGTCGGTGCCCTGCGTCTTCACCGCAATCCAGCTTCCGGCGACTGCACCAATCAGGAACTGCCCTTCGGCCCCGATGTTCCAGGCATTGGCGAGATAGCAGAGCGATAGTCCGATCGCGATCATCACCAGCGGAGTTGCCTTCACCGCGATTTCCTGGAGCGAATAGCTGTCGGTCAAAGGCGCGATGAAATAGGCGTGCAGGGCGAGCAGCGGATTCTTGCCGAGGATCGCGAACAGGATGACCATGGTCACGATCGTGAGGCCGATCGCGATCAGCGGAGAGATCAGCGCGATCGTGTTGGAGCGCTCGGCGCGCTTCTCAAGCACCAACTGCATGCGCGGCCTCCTTCGGCTCCAGCGTGCTGCCGCCCATCAACAGGCCGAGTTTTTCGCGCGTCGCCTCGCTGGTGGCGAGCGGTGCAGACAGATGGCCATGGAACATCACGGCGATGCGGTCGGCGATTTCCGCGAGCTCGTCGAGGTCCTGGCTGGTGACGAGCACGGCGGCGCCTGCGGTTGCGAGATCAAGCAGCGCCTGGCGGATGACGGCGGCAGCGCCGGCGTCGACGCCCCAGGTCGGCTGGCTCACCACCAGCACCGCGGGATTGCGCAGGATCTCGCGTCCCACAATGAACTTCTGCAAATTGCCGCCGGAGAGGGATGCTGCTTCCGGATCGCGCTTGGCCTTGCGGACGTCGAACGTCTCGGTTGCGCGGTCGACCGTCTTCAGAGTGGCCGCAGTATCGATGAAGCCGTGATGGACCATGCCGCTGGCGGCATGCCCGGTGAGAAGCGCATTCTCCGAAAGCTTCATGCGGGGCGCGGTGCCGTGGCCGAGCCGCTCCTCGGGAACGAAGGCCGCGCCGAGCTTGCGGCGCTGCGTGATCGAGAGATGGCCGGCAGCAAGGCCTTCGATCACGATCGTGCCGGGATCTTTCGACAGGCGTTCGCCGGAGAGCGCGGCGAACAATTCGTCTTGGCCGTTGCCGGCAACCCCGGCGATGCCGAGGATCTCGCCGCCTTTCAGCTCGAACGAGATGTGCTCGAGCCGCACGCCATGCGCCTCGCCGGGGGCGAGCGAGAGATCGTTGACGACGAGGCGCGGCACCGTGGTCTGCCGGCCGGCGGCCGCCTTCACTTCCTTGATCTCGCCGCCGACCATCATGCGCGCGAGCGAAGCGGCGGTCTCAAGCCTGGGATTGCAGGTCTCCACCTTCTTGCCGCCGCGCAGGATCGTTGCCGTGTCGCACAGGCGCTTCACCTCTTCGAGCTTGTGGCTGATATAGAGGATCGCCCGGCCTTCGGCCTTGAGCCGCTCCAGCACGATGAAGAGCTGGTCGGCTTCCTGTGGCGTCAGCACCGCGGTGGGCTCGTCAAGGATCAGGAATTGTGGATCCTGCATGAGCGCGCGAACGATCTCGATGCGCTGGCGTTCGCCGACCGACAATTGCCAGACCTCGCGTTTGGGATCGAGCGGCAATCCATAAGTCTTCGACACCTGCTCAAGCCGCGCCGACATGTCCTTGAAGGATTCTTTCCCGTCGAGGCCGAGCGCGACGTTCTCGGCGACGGTGAGATTGTCAAACAACGAGAAATGCTGGAACACCATGCCGATGCCGCGGCTGCGCGCTTCCGAGGGGCCGGACAGCACGATCGGCTGGCCCTGCCAGAAAATCTGGCCAGCGCTGGGCTGGATCAGCCCGTAGATCGCCTTGACCAGCGTCGACTTGCCGGCGCCGTTCTCGCCCAGCAGCGCGTGGATTTCCGTTGGCCAGATATCGATGTCGATGGCATCGTTGGCGAGGAAATCGCCATAGCGCTTGGTGAGCCCGACCGTCCTGAGGAGCGGGGACTCGCCGGAATGCAGACTCTTAGCCGTGGGATCCAACATTCGCTGATGCGCTTGCATGGGGTGAAGTGCCTCAATACTGGGCTAGTTTGAACCGCCGCGTAAGGTGTGAAAAAGCGTCATCCCTTGCTCAACGCTTCGGCAGGGAAGTGGTGTCGGCGAGTCGCGGCTGTCGCCGGGAGGCGATCGTCCTCAAATGCCTGCCGAGCAGCCTTTGCAGTCCCGACTTGCGTGCGACGCGTGTTGCAAATTTGTGACGGCTCAAGCCAAATCGGAACCCGCTATGCAGGCTTGGCGTGAAGTTAAGCAGAGACGCGCCATCACGCGTATGCATTTGCGGACACCGCAACAGTAACTCCCGCCCATCTTGTCTGCCTCGTCCGCTCGACATGAAAAGGCGAGCGAAATCAAACGGGAATATCCGGCAATGGCCGCTCTCGCCCGACGTGTGGCGGTGAGGCTTGGCTTTCCAAATCCGCCAGTGAAACGCAGCACCCTGTGCAAACAAGCGGCATGCCTTGAAACAAGTTGAGGCTTCTCACTCCGGGAGATCGGCGCAAGTGTCGCACCCAAGGGACGTTCATTTTTACGTGTCCAAACTTGGGGGTATTCGATGTCGTTTCGTATGAAGGCAGTTGCGGCGGCGGCGCTGTCACTTGCTACGCTCGCTACCGGTGGCATGGCTCAGGCAGCCGACTTGCCGGTCAAGGCTGCCAAGAAGGCGGCCGACCTTCCGTTCTTCCTGGTGATCGACGACCGCGTCACCTTCTCCTACATCTTCAATGCCTCGCAGCCCGGTGCGTTCACCAACACCAACGGCGTGATCAACGCCAAGACGACGAAGCAGGTCTACTCCTTCACCCACTTCGATGCCTGGACTTACGGCACCAACTTCTTCACCATCTCGATGTTCAAGTCGGACCACAACGATCCGGCAGGCCCCTGCACCGCCACAGGCGTGGTCGTTTCGCCGGCTGCGGGCTTCGCTGCGACGCCGACGAGCTGTGCCGGCGCGACAGAAATCTACGGCCTTTTCCGCTCGACCTTCGGCTGGAACGAGATCTTCAACACCAAGGCCTTCACGCAAGGCCCCCTGCACAACATCTCGTTCGAGGTTGGTATGGATGCCAACACGGAGAACCGGTATTTCGGCGCCGCCAAGCGCGACGTTGTCGCGGGTCTGCAGTTCGCCTTCGATCTTCCCTATAAGGGCTACTTCAACGTCGCGCCGCTGGTGTACTGGGAGTTCGCCAACCACAACTCCTTCTCGCAGTGCGGCGCCGGTTGGTCCGCTCCGTGTATTGCCGACGGCAACACGTCGTTCAAGCCGACCTGGGCGATCGAAACCAACTACTATATGGACCTCGGCTTCCTGCCGCAGAACATGCAGTATTTCTCGATCAGCGGCCGCGCGGCGTGGTACGGCAAGAAGGGCACCGACACCGAGCCGCTTCCCGCCAGCGTCGCCAACGGCGTCTATCCCACCAAGGTCGAGTTCAACTCCGAGCCAATCCGCCTGACCCTCGATGCCTCGAAAGCGATTTGGGGCGACAAGTACTCGCACTTCGTCGACGTCTGGGTCGCCTATCGCTACTGGCAGAACAAGTTCGGCCTCGATCACAACAATGCCTTTGCTTGCACCACCTTCGTCGGTGGTACGAAGGTGAGCACCGGATCCTGCACCGAGTCCTCGCTCTACTCCGGTATCACTGTGAAGTTCTGACCACCTGACACTCTTCAGGTGAATGACGATGACGCCGCGTCAAACCTCCGCGGCGTCATCTTCGTTTGGGGGATGGGCTGGGTACCGTCAGGCAGCCCTTCAATGAGCGCGGGGCAAGGCCCGCTCGGCGGCGTCTACTTCGTCCACACGCCATCGTGCAGCGCTTCGGCCTCGTCTTCGAGCAACGGCCCCGCAACGTCTGTCGGCCTCTGGCCACTGGCAAAGACCTCGCGGCAGGGCAGGTCTAGCGTCGGATTCTCCGGATGATCGCCGGTAATGCTGCGCAGGCGGTGTTCGCTGAGGCCATAGACGACTCGGCCGATGCCGGCCCAGTAGATCGCGCCGGCGCACATCGCGCAGGGCTCGGCGGAGGAATAGAGCGTGGCCTTCGCCAACACCTCGCGGCCGAGCGTGCGGCAGACCAGTGTGGCGGCGAGGCGCTCGGCATGCGCGGTGCCGTCGTGATCCGGCATGTAACCGTTCTCTGCCTCGATCAGGACCTTGCCTTCAGCATCGACGACGATGCAGCCGAAAGGATGGTTGCCGTGGGTGAGGGAACGGCGGGCGACCGCAAAGGAAAGGCGGAGGAAGTGCTCGTCGCGCTCGGACCCGCCGCTCATCGCTCTCCCCTGGTCAATGCCCCGCCATATGCCGGCCGACAACGGTGAGATCGGCTTCGCTGGTCCGTGCTTCATACACGAATTCGCCGTGGAACATCACCACCAGCCGATCGGAGAGTTCAAGGAGTTCGTCGAGGTCCTCGCTGACCAGCAGCACCGCGGCGCCGCGGTTGCGCGCGGCCATGATCTCGGCATGGATTTGCGCCACCGCTGCGAAATCGAGCCCGAAACAGGGATTGGCTGCGATCAGCACCTCGACGGCGCCGCCGAGTTCGCGGGCCAGCACGGCGCGCTGGACGTTGCCGCCCGACAGTGCCGAGATCGGCGTGTCGGGCGTGCGGGTCTTGATCTTGTACTGGGCGATCTTCTTCCTGGCGTCGACGCGGAAGGCACCGCGGTTGAGCCACCAGCCGAAGCTAGCGAAAGGCGCGCGGTCGAACTCGCGAAAGGCGATGTTGTCGGCGACGCTCATGCCGCCGACACATGCGTTCTTCAGCGGCTCCTCCGGCAGGAGTGACATGTTGTGCCGCCGCATCTCCTCGCGGCTGGCGTGATAAGGATCGCCGGCGACGCGGATCTCGCCACTCTCGGCTTCGCGCTGGCCGGCCAGCACCTCGACGAGCTGGCGTTGGCCGTTGCCGGAGACGCCGGCGATGCCGACGATCTCGCCGGCGCGGACCGTGAGGGAGACATCATGAACGGCGATGGCGCCGGCGTCGTCGCGCGCGCGCATCTTCGCCAGCTCCAGCCTCGCCTTGCCGGCCTCTCCGGAGCGGGGCGGCTGCACCGTCAGCTCCTCGGCGCCGATCATGGTGCGCGCCATCGCGTCCGGCGTCAGTTCGGACACCTTGCCAGCACCGGCGAGCTTGCCGCGGCGCAGGATCGTGACGTCGTCGGCGAAGGCCATAACCTCGCGGAACTTGTGCGTGATCATCAGGATGGTCAGCTCGCCCTTGACCACCATGTCGCGGAGCATGCCGAGCACCTCGTCGGCTTCCGCCGGGGTCAGCACCGAAGTCGGCTCGTCCAGGATCAGGAAGCGGCGCTTCAGGTAGAGCTGCTTGAGGATCTCGCATTTCTGCCGCTCGCCCGCGGAGATGTCGGCGACTTTCGAGCTGAGCGGTACCTTGAATGGCATGCGCGCGAGAAAGGCCTCGAGCTCCTTCATCTCTTTCGGCCAGCTCACGACAGCCGGCACGTCATCGCGCGCCAGCACCAGATTTTCGGCGACCGTCATCGCCGGCACCAGCGTGAAATGCTGGTAAACCATGCCGAGGCCGAGGGCGTGGGCGTCCTTTGGATTGCCGATCGCCTGTTCGCGGCCCCCGACGAGGATGTCGCCTTCGGTGGCGTGATAGTAGCCCATGATGCATTTGACCAGGGTCGACTTGCCGGCGCCGTTCTCGCCGAGCAGCGCATGGAACGAACCCGGCCGCACTTTCAGCGCGACATTGTCCAGCGCCAGGAAATCACCGAAGCGCATGGTCATGGCGATGGCATCGACGCCGAAGGCGCCCGATGGCGGCGGCGTTTCGCCGACGATCACGAAATCGCTCCGATGAAAGCGTCGGACGTCGAGACCGCGCCGAACACGCCGCCCTGCATCTTGATCATCTTCAGCGCGTGGTCATGGTTGCTCTTGTCGGTCGCGCCGCAGCAATCATGCAACAGCACGCATTCGAAGCCGCGGTCGTTGGCCTCGCGCATGGTGGTGTGAACGCAGACGTCGGTAGTGATCCCAGTGAGCACGATGTTCTCGATGCCGCGCACGCGCAGGATCAGCTCCAGATCGGTGGCGCAGAACGAGCCCTTACCGGGCTTGTCGATGATGGGTTCGCCGGGCAGCGGCGCGAGCTCCGGGATGATGTCCCACCCGGCCTCTCCGCGCACTAGGATGCGGCCGCAGGGGCCGGGATCGCCGATGCCGGCGCCGATCTGCCGGGAGCGCCAGCGCTTGTTGGCGGGCAAATCCGAGAGATCGGGACGGTGGCCTTCGCGGGTGTGGATGATGTGAAAGCCTTGGGCGCGCATTGCCGTCAGCACTTTCTTGATCGGCTCGATCGGCGCCCGCGTCAATGAGAGGTCATAGCCCATCTTGTCGACGTAGCCGCCGACGCCGCAGAAATCTGTCTGCATGTCGATGATGATGAGCGCGGTATTCTCGGGGCGGAGATCGCCGTTGTACGGCCAGGCATAGGGCTCGGACTTGATGGTGCGCTCGGGCATGATTTCGCTTCCTAGCGGGTGATCGACAACTCGGCCGGTGCTCCGGTCAGCGTGCGCTTCGGCGAGCAGGTGATGATCATGATCGCCAGCGTCAGGATGTAGGGGGCAGCGTTGAAGAGGTGGTAGCCGGAGGTGACGCCGACCGATTGCAGCGCCGGGCCCAGCGCCGCGGCGCCGCCGAAGGCGAGCGAGGCCCACAGACACAACAAGGGGTCCCAGCGCGCGAAGATCACGAGCGCCACGGCCGTGATGCCCTGGCCCGAGGACAGGCCTTCGTTCCAGCTTCCGGGATAGAACAGCGACAGGAAGGAGCCACCGATGCCGGCGAGGAAGCCGCCGACCATTGTCGCGCGCAGGCGGATCAGCAGCACGGAGTGGCCCATCGCACGCGCGGCGTCCGAACTCTCGCCGGCGGTGCGGATCAGGAGGCCCCAGCGCGTAGTCCGGAAGGCCCAGTAGAGAATTGGGGCGAGCGTGACGCCGATCAGGAACAGCACGTTGACCCGTAGGGCCGCGCGCACCTGCGGAATATCGCTCCACCAGCCGAAATCGATTGCGGGCAGTCGAGGTGCCGTCGGCTCGATCAACGGTTTGCCGAGGTAGAAAGCTAGTCCGGTGCCGAACAACATCAGCGCGATGCCGACCGCGACGTCGTTGACGCGCGGCAGCGAGCAGATGCCGGCATGCAGCGCGCCCAGAAGCGCACCGGTGATGCCAGCGGCGAGCACGCCCAGCCACGGCGATCCCGTGAGATAGGAAATGCCATATGCGCTCATCGCGCCCATCACCAGCGTGCCTTCGAGGCCGAGATTGATGCGGCCTGAGCGCTCGGTGATGCATTCGCCCAGGCTCACGAACAGGAACGGGGTCGAGACGCGAATGGCGCCGCCGAGCACGGCGAGCGGGACGGTCCAGAGTCCGATCGAGCCGTCTGCCATCTCAGGACTTTCCCTTCAGAAACCCGATGCGGCCGTAAAGCGCATCGCTGGCCAGCACGAAGACGAAGATGATGCCTTGCAGCACCAGCACGGATGCATCCGGTAATCCGAGGCGGCGCTGCAACAGCCCGCCGCTGGCGCTGATACCACCGAGCAGGATCGCGACGGGGATAATGGCGAGCGGATTTTGTCGCGCCAGGAAGGCGACGAGAATCCCTGTAAAGCCGTAGCCCGCGGCGAGGTTGGCGTTGGTGCGCCCCTGCACGGCGGCGACCTCGACCATGCCGGCAAGGCCCGCGGCGCCGCCGGCGAGGAAGCAGATGGTCAGGATCAGCTTGCTGACATTGAGGCCGACGATCTTCGCAGCGCGGATGTTGCCGCCGGCAACACGCGCGGCGAAGCCGAACACGGTGTGATAGATCAGGATATAGGCGGCGATCGCGGCGATCAGGCCGAACACGAGACCCCAATGCACGTCGGTGCCGGGGATCGATCCGATCATGTTGGCCGCGCCGATCTCGCGGGTTGACGGCTTGTTGAGGCTCGCGGGGTCGCGCATCACGCCTTCGACGAGATGGTTGAGGACCGCGAGCGCGATGTAAACGAGCAGCAGGCTCGAGATCGTCTCGTTGACGCCGCGATATTGCCGCAGCGCGCCCGAGAGCATGACCCAGAGGCCGCCGCCGATCACGCCGGCGATGACCATGGCGATCTGCACGACGAGCGGCGGCATGCCCTGAAGCACCAGTGCCGCGCTGGTTGCCGACAGCGCGCCGATCAGGAGTGCGCCTTCGCCGCCGATGATGACCATGCCGAGTTGGGCGGGCAGCGCCGTGCAGAGTGCGGTAAGGATCAGCGGCGCCGCGCGCGTCAACGTGTTCTGCCACGAGAACCAGGTGCCGAACGCGCCGTAGTACATGTAGAAATAGAGGTCGAGCGGGCTCTTGCCGAACATCGCGACGAAGATACCGAAGACCCCGAGCGCGCCGGCCAGCGCCGCGCCCGGGATCAGGATATATTCGATCGCTCCGCCGTGACGTTGGAGGAATCCCGGATCGGCGGCCGGGGCAACCGTCCCGACCGCTTCAACGAGATCTGCAGCTTTCGTCGTCACGAAGTCGCCCCGACCACGCCCTCCACGAGATAGTCCATCTTCTCGAGCTCGGGATCCTTCTGGCCGCGATCGGTGCCGGCTGCGATCACCGTCTTGCCCTTGTTGTCGACCAGCCCTCCCTTGAAGATGGCGTAGCCGTCGCCGGACAAGAACTTAGCCTTGACGTCGTCGGCGTGCTTGCGTGCCTCGGCCGAGACCGCTTCGCCATAGGGCGAGGTCTTGACGATCTCTTCCTTGAGGCCGCCGCGATAGAAGTTCGGGATGCTCTCGCCGGCGGCGATCATCTTGACGAACTTGGGGTACAGCGCTTCCCAGTTCCACTCGGCTCCCGTGAGATACGCCTTCGGCGCGAGCGGCGACTGGTTGACGTGATAGCCGCACACCATGGCGCCCCGGCGCGCGGCGTTCTCGACCATGGTCTTCGGACCATCGACATGGCAGGTGAGGACGTCGACGCCCTGATCGATCAGGCTGTTGGTGGCCTCGGCTTCCTTGACCGGCATCGACCAGTCACCGGTGAAGATGACCTGCGTGGTGGCCTTGGGATTGGCAAGCCTCGCGCCGAGCGCGAAGGCGTTGATGTTGCGCAGCACCTGCGGGATCGGCTTGGCGGCGACGAAGCCGAGTTTGCCGCTCTTGGAGCTATAGCCGGCGACGATGCCCGAGATATATTGGGCTTCATCGATATAGCCGAAATAGCTGCCGGCGTTCTTTGGGTCCTTGTCGCTCCACAGGCCGCCGCAGTGCTCGAAGTGCAGCTTCGGGAATTTGTTGGCCATCTTGACCATGTGCGGATTGTAGTAACCGAACGAGGTCGGGAAGAGCAGGGTGGCACCGTCGAGATTGATCATCGACTCGATCGTCTTCTCGACCGCGTCGGTCTCCGGCACCTTCTCTTCTTCCACGACCTTGAGGCCGGGAATCTTCTTCAGCGCCGCCGCGCCCTGCGCATGCGCCTGATTGTAGCCGTAGTCGTCGCGCGAGCCGACATAGATGAAACCGATCGTCGTCTCGGCCGCAAAGGACGGGCGGGCGCCGGCCGCCGCGCCGAGCGTGAGAGCCGCACTGCCCTGCAACAAATGACGTCGTGAGATCCTGCCAAATTCCATTGCTTGCTCCCCTTGGCGGATGCACCGCCTCATCTCGCGCTGCGCCGGTCTGGCGGAGCCCGGGATCAATTGTCGCAAGCTTCGTGCCAGAGGTTGCCGAGAGAGAATTTTTGATTAAGCCGTTGAAATTAATTAGGTATTTTCGGCAATTCGAGCTTGATCAGGAAAGCAGCAGATGAAATTATAGGCAATATTTTATAGTTGTATGCAATTGAGTTAAGCAGTCTTAACCGACCTGGACATGTGCATGACGAGGGCCGGGTGGTCTGCCGGCGACCGCATTCATGCTAACCACGCGCTGATTGGAACGGTGTCGGCCGCGTGATTTCGCTGGCACCGAACTTGAATCGATTGCGCCAGGATCGCCGTCGCCGCGGTCCCAAGAGATGGAAAGCTCGCCGAGATGGCTGCTGGTAACGCCGTTCACACCGGTTCGCTCGGCGAAGAGATCGTGCGAGGGATCAATGAGCTCGCGGCGATCTCGGAAGAAGGCGACAAGCTCACCCGCATCTATCTGACCAGCGAGCTGCGCAAGGCGGCGGACCTCCTCCTGAGCTGGATGCGCGACGCCGGCATGAGTGCGCGTCTCGACGCGATCGGCAATGTCTGCGGGCGCTATGAAGGCGAGCGGCCGGGCGCGCCCTGCCTGATTCTCGGCTCGCACTACGACACCGTGCGCGATGCCGGCAAATGGGACGGGCCGTTGGGCGTGATCACGGCGATCGCCTGCGTCGCCGATCTCAACCGCCGCGGCAAGCGCCTCCCGTTCGCGATCGAAATCGTCGGTTTTGCTGATGAGGAAGGGGTGCGCTTTGCTTCGACCTTGCTCGGCAGCCGCGCGGTCGCCGGCACCTTTGACGAGAGCGCCCTCAACACACGCGACCGCGATGGCGTGTCCATGCGCGACGCGCTGGTGCAGTTCGGGCTCGACCCCGATCATATTGGCGCGGCCGCGCGAGCCCGGCGCGAGCTGCTTGCCTATCTCGAGCTGCACATCGAGCAAGGGCCGGTGCTGGAAGCACAAAACCTGCCCGTCGGCGTGGTCACCGCGATTGCGGGCGCGACACGGCTTGCCGCGCGGCTGACCGGCATGGCGGGGCACGCAGGCACGGTGCCGATGGCGCTCAGGCGCGATGCGTTGGCGGGCGCGGCCGAATGTATCGGCGCGATCGAACAGTTTTGCCGCACCGACGAGGACGGACTCGTCGGCACCGTCGGCTACATCCAGGCGAGGCCCGGCGCGACCAACGTCATTCCGGGCGAGGTGTCGTTCACCATCGACATGCGGGCACCGACGGACATGCACCGCAAGCGCGCGGTCGCCGATGTCGTCAGGCAGATCGAAGCCATCGCAAAGCGCCGTCAACTGTCGCTTCAGCTCGACGTCACCCACGAGAACCGCACCGCGCCGTGCGCGCCCTGGCTGAAGGACCAGATCGCGCAGGCAATCAAGGCGGAGGGTTTTTCCGTGTTCGAGCTGCCGAGCGGGGCCGGGCATGACGGCATGGCCATGATCGATATTGCCGATGTCGGCATGATCTTCGTCCGCTGCCGCGGCGGCATCAGCCATCACCCGGACGAGCATGTCGAGTTCGCCGATGCCGACGCCGGCGCCCGGGTGCTGCTGCGGCTGATCGAGGATTTTAGGCCGCGGAAAGGGTAAACTGAACCCGCAAGTCACGGGATGGAGACACGAATCATACAGGTCTAGAGCCGCGACGGCCTCCCGCCGAACCACGAGACACCATTCGACGGCGCCTATGAACAGCGGCATCTCTTTTCCATCCCATCGCGAAAACCGATTTTACCAAGGTGTGGCGGCGACCTTCGTCGCCAACGCGCTCCAAGCCGTGAACTTTCTCGGTGATCGATTCCTGAGGCAGTCACATCATCCGTTCACGGCCATCGAAGACCTTTACCGGCACTCGATGGACAGCGCCTTTGCGGTGACTGAGTCCTTTCTCGTCACGGGCGCGCCGCACGCCTCTGCGTATTATCCGCGCGACTTTGCCTGGTTCTATCCCGACGTCCTCGACCCCGACACCATCATGGATTCGCAGGATGCGGTGCGGCGGGCTCGTCTGCTCGACAAGAGCGTCCGCCTGCTGCTGGAAGCGGTTCGCGCCAACGTCGTCACGACGACCATCGTCCCGGCTGGGCGCGCCAGGTATCTTGGCGTGAACTATTTCTCGCGCCCCTCGGATACGCTGCTCGGCATTCTGGCCGGCCTGCGGCAGATGATCTCTGCCGAGGAGAGAGGGTCATCCTATCTGGCGATGTCGCAATGCGCGCATGCCGGCCGCCTGCTGCTGGCCGAATATTGCGGTGATCTGAAGCGCGCGATCCTCCAGCTCGCAAGCGAGCTCGAACCGTTCAATGATGATGGCTCCACCTATTTGCTGTGCGACGCCAGTGCTCCGCGCTCCGCAGCAACCGACACGCGCGCCGAGCGCAGGCGTTTCGTCACCAATGCCTGCGTCTACACGACGTTCGTGTGGGGCGTGCAGCTCGGAATCGTCAACGAGAACGAGCTGAAGCGGCTCGGACGCGACCTGGCGCAGTACAAGAGGGACCTGCTCCACCTGTTCGGCAAGGGCGGCTATATCAGGCATTCTCTTGATGGCGCCACGGGCTCGCCAGTGTCCTCGGTCGCGCTGGATTTCGTCGGTGTGCATCGCGGCTTCTGGGATATGAGCGAGGAAAGCGAGCGCGCGCTGTTCGCGGCCACGGCGGGTCTGATCATTGCGGAGCCGCGCTTTCGCATCCCCGGCACATTCCACTTCCTGGTGTCGGCGGATAATCCGCGTAACAAGATGATCCACAAGATCGCGGCTCCCGCCTACCAGGGACGGTCCTCCTGGCCGACGTTTAACGTCGAGTTCGCGGATCGCATGCTGGACTACGACGAATTCTCGGGGAGCAATACTTACCGTTCCTGCGCCCGGGGAATTCTGAAGGACATTCGCACCGCGACCGAAGTCCACGGCGGCTATCAGGAGCTGATCTCGGAGCAGGGCCTGAAATATCGCACCTGGGCCTACAAGGGCGCCGTAGCCCACTCCTGGTTTCCGCGTTTCCTCTCCGTCTGGAGGAGGGCGCATGGAACGCCGCTCCTCCAGTGGAATGACTGAACGGCGGTCGTTACCCCGCCGTTACGTCCACGAGCTCGCCGCCGTCGAGGACCTTCGCCGCCTTGGCGCGGTCGAGGTCGCCTTCCCAGGCGGCCACCACCACGGTGGCAACGCAGTTGCCGGTGAGGTTGCCGACCGCGCGAGCCATGCCGATGAACCAGTCGACCGACAAGACCAGCACGAGGCCGATCGCGGGGATGCTCGGCACCGCGTTCAGCGTCGCCGCCAGAATCACGATCGCGGAGCCCGGTACGCCATGCGCGCCCTTCGAGGTGATCAGGGAGACGCCGAGCACCAGCAGGAGGTCGCCGAATGACAGCGGCGTGTTGGTCGCCTGCGCGATGAAGACGACCGCAAGCGTCAGGTAGATCGAGAACGCGTCGAGATTAAAGGAATATCCGGTCGGGATCACCAGGCCGACCACGGAATCCTTTACGCCCATCCGCTCCAGCTTCTTCATGATCTGCGGCAGCACGGCGTCCGACGAGGCGGTCGCGAGCACGATGGTCAACTCCTCGCGCAGGTAGGCGAGGAATTTGAGGATGTTGATGCCGGCGAGCGCCATGACGCCGCCGAGCACGCCCAGCACGAAGATGCCGACCGAGACGTAGAACAGCGCCACCAGTGAGACGAGCTGCTTGAGCGAGCCGACGCCGTATTTGCCGACGGTGTAGGCGACTGCGCCGAGCACGCCAAGTGGAGCGACGCGGACGATAAGCCCCATGACGCGGAACAGCACGGTTGAGGCGGCATCGATCATCGAGGTGACGAGCTTGCCTTTCTCACCGCCGACCAGTGCGAGGCCTACGCCGAACAGCACGGCGAAGAACAGCACCTGGAGCACGTCGTTGCGCGACAACGCGTCGAACGAGGTGCTCGGGATCACGTTGAGGAGGAAGGAGCCGATGCCGCCGCCCTGAAGCTTGTGGGCGTTGTCGGCATAGGTATTGAGGGCCTTGGCGTCCAGCGTCGAAGGGTCGATGTTCATGCCGTGGCCGGGGCCGAAAGTGTAGGCCAGGATGAGACCGACCACGAGCGCGACTGTGGTCATCACCTCGAAATAGACCAGCGCCTTGACGCCGACCCGTCCGACCTTCTTGAGGTCGCCCGCACCGGCAATGCCGTGCACGACGACGCAGAACACGATCGGCGCCACGATCATCGAAATCAGCTTCAGGAAGGCGTCGCTCAGAATCTTGAGCGAGATGGCAAAATCCGGCGCGGCCACGCCGAGAATGATGCCGAGGATCAGCGCGGCCAGGACCTGGACGAACAGCGATGTATAGAGCGGCTTTGGCTCGGCAGCCGGGGCCGCGGCAATGGTCGACATGGTGACTCCCCCGTTTTGACGACGTCTCGATCGTCGAAAGGAGCAACTAGCGTGCCAGATTGTCGCGGTTTCCGCTGAGGAGGAGGTCTATTTGGTCGCTTTTGCGGTGCGACTGGGCATCCGCATCGGCACCGGGCCACCGTTCGAGCTGCCATCGGTCACATGGACAGGCGATTTTGCGGTCGTACCGTCATGTTCCGCACGCGGGTGGCCGTGTCACGCCGCCAGATCCAGCAGCCGACACGATCCGCGTACCAGCACCTTGCGTCCATTCGGCGTCATGACCGGCACACCGTCGCAGACGACGACAAGACCGAGCTTGACGAGGCTCTCGATGAGATAGGCCTTGGAAAAGCGACCGTTCGACACCGGGTTGCGAAGCGCCTTCAGAACCTCCCATTGGTCCGGCGAAAGATCGAAGTCGATGTCGTTGCTCATGTTGCCTCAAGCCGTAGTGCCGTTCGTGCGCCTCTGTTAGAGGCGCTGCATGAAGACCGTGCGACGACAATGAGTCGGGAATTCGGTGAGGTGTTTAGAACTCCTCTTCACAAATTGCTGCACGCCATTGCGCCACAAGCGTTAAGACCGCTCGATCACGAGGACCGTCCGGAGCCTCGATCACATATTGATGATGTGGGCTTCATATTGGTCGGCGAACCACCGCACTGCACGGGAAGCGCTGCTGTCCCATTCTGCGTCGCAATATGCACAGAAATCATGAGACGAAGGGTCCGGGATTCTGTTACGCTGATTCACGGGGAATGGCTTCACACGGCAGGAGTGGAGTGCATGAACAGACTGGTCGAAATTCGTAGTCAGGAATCCCTGTGCCGGGAGCGCGCCGCGCTTGATTTCCAGCGCCGGGTTTTCTGGCTTGCGCAAGCTCAGGAATGGGAGCAGCGCGCGCTTGACGAGATCGCCTATCATTTCCGGGAGTGCAATGTGGCTCAGACGGAGCTGATGCGAAACTGACGTCCGCTTGGGTAAGGCCTACTGATAAGTCGCCACAATATCGGACACCGCGCGCTCGAGCTGCTGCGCGGTGGCGCACTGGCGCACCACGCTGCAGAAGGTCGCATAACGCGGCATCTCGGAATCGCCAAAGCCCCAGGCGAGACGTCCTTCGGGATTGAGCCACACCAGTCGCTTCGAGCGCTCAGAGATGCGGCGCAGGATGTCGGCGCGCGGATCGAGATTGTTGCTGCGGGCATCGCCCAGCACGATCACCGTGGTCTGCGGCGTCAGCGTGCTCATAAACTCCTTGTCGAAATCGGCCAGCGAAGAGCCGTAGTCGGAGGAGCCGAAGCCGACCTTGGACATGATCTCGGCCATCGCCTCTTCCGGTGGTTTCGATTCCAGGACGTCGCTGACTTCGATCAGATGCGAGGAGAAGGCGAAGGAATGGACGTCGTCGACCACCTCGTGCAGCGAGTGGATCAGGAGCAGGAAGAAATCCGAGACCTGCGCGACCGAGCCCGAGACGTCGCAGAGCGCCACGATCTTCGGCCGGTCGCGATGCTTGCGCTTCCAGGCCGTGAGAAAGGGGATGCCGCCCCAGGCGGCGTTGCGGCGCAGCGTGCGGCGGACGTCGAGATGACCGCGCCGCTGGCGCTTGCGTGGCTTCGAATAGCGCTCGCGCAGGCGCCGCGCGATCTGGCGGATGAGAGCGCGCATTTCCGCGACATGGCGCCGCTCGATGCGGGCAAGCGGCGCGTTGCGCAGAATCTCGTTGCGGAGGTTTTCAGCCTCCTCGCGGGCATAGAGCGCAAGCCCCTGCGCGACAGTGTCGCGAACGGCGTCGCGCAAGCCATCGAGCGCGGCGCGAAGCCGCTCGGCCAGTGCCGGATTGGTCGCGGTCAGCTCGTCGAGATCGTCGCGTAGCCGCTGGAGCCCCATGGCGTCGAGGATGCGGCTGGAGAAGATGCCGCGCTGGGTGGAGTAGCGGATGTCGGACAGGGAGGCCGCACCTGAGGCGCTGGCGATCGCGGCGGTGATCGCGTTGCGATCCTGCGACAGCAGCATCTGCGCGAGGGGGCCCAATTCTGCGGGAGGCGAACCGCCGCTCGCATCGCTGGCCTCGCCGGATGACGGAGATTGATCTGCGTCCTCCGAAACATCGTTGCTGTCGGCTTCAGGCTGTTCCTGCCGCGGCTCCGGCTGGCTGAAGAACAGATCGAAGCAGTCACCAAGCGCAAGCTTTTCGTCCTGCGACTTGGCGAGCGTCAGAAGGAGCGCATCGCGCAGAATGGTCCGGTCGGAAACGCCGACCTGCGCGACCGCACGCATCGCATCGATGCTTTCGGCCGGCGAGACATGGACCCCGGCGCCCCGTGCCGCACGGAAGAAGCGATGAATATTCTCGCGCATCGGCGTCAACCGAAGACGTTGGATCGTGCTGCCTTGGCAATGAAGGTCGTAATCTGAGGCTGAGCCGCCTCGATGTCGGCCTCGTATTTCAGAAGCACGTTGAGCGTGTCCTTGACGATCTCGGTGTCGAGCTCCGAGGCCTGCAAGAGCACCAGCACGCGTGCCCAGTCGATGGTCTCGCTGACCGAAGGCAGCTTCTTCAGGTCGAGCGAGCGGATTTCGTGGATGAAGCCGACCATCTGCCGCCGCAGCGTCTGCGAAATGTTGGGGACGCGGCTCTCGACGATGCGCTCCTCGAGCCGCTGCTCGGGAAAGCCGATGTGCAGATGCAGGCAGCGCCGTTTCAGGGCGTCGCCGAGATCGCGCTCGCTGTTCGAGGTGAGGATCACCGTTGGCGGCGTGATCGCGGAGACGGTGCCGAGTTCCGGAATCGTGACCTGGAAGTCGGAGAGAATTTCCAGCAGCAGCGATTCGAATTCCGCATCCGACTTGTCGATCTCGTCGATCAGGAGCACGCAGCCGCCCGGCTGCTCCAGCGCTTGCAGCAGCGGCCGCGGCTCGACGAACTCCTTGGAGAAGAACACGTCGCCGAAATCGTGGAGCTGATTAAGTGCAGCGTGCAAAGTCTGCGCGCCGCCCAGGACTTCGCCGAGCTTGTCCTTGAGGATCTGCGTGTAGAGAAGCTGCTTGGCGTATTTCCATTCATAGAGCGCCTTGGCCTCGTCGAGGCCTTCATAGCATTGCAGGCGGATCATCTTCAGGCCGCGCCAGGCCGCGATCGCCTTGGCAAGCTCGGTCTTGCCGACGCCCGCGGGGCCTTCGACCAGGATCGGCTTCTCGATCTGTTGCGACAAATACACGGCGGTCGCGATCTGCCGGCTCGCGATGTAGCCTTGCGCGGCGAGGCCGCTCTCCACTGCCTCGATCGCTGTCGAGGGCTTCTGTTCAGCCACGAAAAGGCGCTCCCAAAGGTCTTGATTGAGGCTTGTTCTGCCTGCGTTCACGGCAAAGAACAAGCCTCGTTTGGGAGAGCCCAGACCCGCGCGAATGGGCGTTTTTTCCGCTCAGCGCAAATAGTCGAGCAGCCACCAGCCGCGCGATCAGTGCCGCAGCAACTCCGGCTTGCGGATCGTCTGTCTGACCTCGGCGCCGCAATCGGCGCATTCATAGACGAAGTCGATCTTGGCAAGCCTCCAATGCGGTTCGACCTCGCGCACATACATTGGAAGGAACCCCGTGCAAGCAGGGCAAATCACAGGCGCGATCTCGATATCCTGATGATGCTGTACATAAGCTGGCATCTCGGCTCTCCTTCGCAGACGACCTCCAAACCCGCGCGAAGGCTACTGCCGGCTGGCGCAAGGCCGACATCAACTCTTTCGAACAGAGGCGGAACGGCGGAGGTTTGTCGTTCGCTGTGACATTCTTGTTACGTCTCTGTACTGTGACGGGCGGACCAAATACCTATTTCAAAAGCCCGATCCGGTATTCGGATTTTGACCTCAACGATAAGGGAGCAACGCCCATGACGCATGCCATTCGCTTTCACAAGACTGGTGGTCCGGAAGTGCTGGTCTGGGAGGAGGTCAGTGTCGGCAAGCCCGGACCGGGCGAGGCACGAATCCGCCATACCGCCGTCGGTCTCAACTTCGTGGACATCTACAACCGTTCGGGCCTTTACCCGGCGCAACTGCCGAGCGGGCTTGGCAGCGAGGCCGCTGGTGTCGTTGAGGAGGTCGGGCCCGGTGTCACCGATCTGAAGCCGGGCGATCGCGTCGCCTACGGCGCCTCGCCGCTCGGCGCCTATTCCGAGGCGCGGCTGATCCCGGCCGACCGACTGCTGAAGCTGCCGGACGGTGTCGACGACAAGACCGCGGCGGCGATGATGCTGAAGGGGCTCACCACGCAATATCTGATCCGGCAGACCTATCGTGTGAAAGCCGGCGACACTATCCTGCTCCATGCGGCAGCCGGTGGTGTCGGCCTGATTCTCTCCCAGTGGGCCAAGCATCTCGGCGCGACCGTGATCGGCACCGTCAGCAATGACGAAAAGGCCAAGCTCGCCAAGGCGCATGGCTGCGACCATGTCATCATCTATAGCCGCGAGGATTTCGTGAAGCGCGTGGATGAGATCACTGGTGGCAAGAAGGTGCCGGTGGTCTATGACTCCGTCGGCAAGGATACGTTCCTGAAGTCGCTCGACTGCCTCGCGCCGCTCGGCGTCGCCGCGCTGTTCGGTGCGTCGTCCGGCGCCGTCGAGCCGCTCAATCTCGGTTTGCTAGCGCAGAAGGGCTCGCTCTACGTCACCCGGCCGACGTTGTTCACCTACGCCGCCAAGCGTGAGAGCCTGGTCGCGATGGCAGGCGAGCTGTTCGACGTCGTCAAGTCCGGCGCGGTCAAGATCGAGGTGCACCAGACCTATCCGCTGAAGGATGCCGCCAAGGCGCATGCCGATCTCGCCGCGCGCAAGACCACGGGATCGACCGTCCTCACGGTGTGATCTCCGATCGGGCTGTGGCGCAGGCCGCTTGGCCTTGCGTCACGTCGGCTCGTGCTTACGCAGATCCTGGGCGTGATCGAGGCGGATAGCCTGTAAGTCGACTTCTTCGGGCTGGATCTCCGGGAGGGCCGCCTCGGCGAGGATGGCCTCGGTAATGTCCTCGACCGAGCTCTCCGCGATCTCGTGGATGAACGAGATGTTCCCATATTCACCTGAGGCAACGCGGGAAATGACCTCACGCCTGGTGATTTCAGGGTCGACGACCGCCTCGCGGCCGCGGCGCCCATAATCGATCATCACGACAAAATACTGCATGAAACGATCCTGCCGTGCCCCATGTCGGGCACGGCAGAGTATTTCCGAAAAACGGAATCAAGTCAAGGCGCATTTCGCAAAAACGGAAATTCCAGCCTACTTGCTCCTCTTGCGAGGGCGCGCCGACTTGGCGCGCAGCCGCTCCAGCTGCCCCTTGGGCATGGAGAGGCAGATCTCGCCGACCCACTCCAGTTTCACGCCGACGATCTGCTTGGCATTGAAGCTGCTGAGATTGACGACGGAGGGGGATTTGCCCCGCTCGATCGTCTTTAGATAGCGCTCGCCGGTCTTGAGCCGCACCACGGCCTCCTCGCCGTAGAAGCTCGACAGGGGATGGCGCTGGTCCTTGTAGACCACGATGACGTCGCCGCTCTCGTATTTGGGCAGCATCGAATCGCCTACGATCTCGAATGCGATGGTCTCCTCCATGATCGGAAAGGGCAGCGCGATGTCGCCTAGGCCTTCCGGTGGAACCTGCTCATAATCCGGCTCGATCACGGCACCGGCGCCGACGCGGCCCATGATCGGCGCGAGATTGAGCTCGAGATATTCCATGATCGGAATGATTTCCGAAGCCTTCACCAGGCGTTCACCGCCGAGGATCTCCGAGACCGCGCCGGGCCGTACGCCCATGGCAGCCGCCAGGCCGCCCTTGCTCTTGCCTGTCTTTTCCAGGCCCCGTTCGATCATTGCAGCGTCCAACATGGTGATTCCCTCGATTGTCCATCGTTCCGCCTCTTGTAATCCGAAATTCGGAATTGATGCAATTATGAATATCAGAATTATCGCTTGACTCTGACTTCGGAATACCGGAATGTGCGCTTCGCCTCGCGATCGTGCGATCGGAGGAGGCGCATCACAGGACAGCAGCATGGAACCGGGCCATTGGCCGTCGGAGCACTCCGACGCGCTTCGCGACTATTTTCTCAAGGGAATGTCTTATGCGGAGATCGGAAGACAGATTAACGCAAGGTTTGGAACGTCTTACACGCGCAACGCGGTGGTCGGCCGCGCCAAGCGGCTCGGGCTGGTCGTGCAGGTGCGGACGGCGAGCCCGTCGATCGTCCCAGTGTTGCCGTCTGGGGGCTGTCTTGTCCTGCCGCACCGCCCTACGGTGCTGAGCCTGCCGCCGAAATCTGCGATGAAGCCTGCCGCGCAGGTCAAATTGCGCTGCGTCGGCGTCCAGCCGCGCCTGGTCCCGTTGGTCGAACTCGCTGGCGAGGACTGTCGCTATCCCTATGGCGGCGACAAGGACGGGGAGGAGATCACCTTCTGCGGCCATCCGCGCGAGCCGGGCTCGAGCTATTGCACGCCGCATGCGCGCCTGACGCGCCGCGCCGGAGCTGGATCCGCTCGCGTCGCCGGCCCCGTCGTGCTGAGGCTGGTCTCTGCCGCCTGACCTGACGACCGCCCGTTCAATCGTCAATTTCGCAAGGAGTATCCGAGTGGCACGTGTCCGACGCAACAGGTCTTACAAACTGGCGGATGTCTACGATCGACGCTCGCGTGAGATACCGTTCAATGCGGAGATCGCGGAAGTCGAGGTGGACAATCCGCTGGCGCTCGACCCCGGCGAGAAGATCATGGCCGTGCGGTCGATCCGCAGCGATCCGCTCGGCCGGCTGCACGCGCACCATCAGATCGACGAGGCGCAGTATCGCGGCGGGCGCGCCTTCCAGAACGATTGGGAGAGGGCCGAGCGTGGCCCTCAGGCGATGGACCCGACCCGCGAATATGTCGATGGCGCGCGCACGCGCGAGCCGGTTACCGAGAGCCAACGTCAGGCGGTGCTGCGGCTGAACCGGATTGAGCGCGAACTCGGCACTGACGGTGCCGCGCTAGTGCACGACGTGTTGGTGCTGGGCCTGACCATGGACGAGATCGGCCAGCGTCGCGCCGTTCGTACGCAACGCTGGACCGACTATTTTTCTCGACGTTTTCGTGAATGCCTGGACCGGTTGGCACTGATCTACGGCTTTGCGACGGAAACGGGGGCACGGCGTGCAGGGCAACGCAGATGACAAGGGCGCGCCCGCGACCTCGGTCGCGGGCGCGCCGGTCTGCTGCTTAGGGATGCGGTAGGATCTGGTAGGTCGTGGTATACGGCTCGACCCGGAGCGACGCGTTGGCCAAAAGCCCGATTCTGGCGGTCGGCGCTTGCTGCAATTCGCCGTTCGGACCGCGATGCACGTTGTATTGCCAGACGGTGAGATCGCCCTTCTGTGCCAGAGCATGTGCAACGGCGCTGGCATCATTGCCGCCGAGCGCCTGAAGCTCCTCCGTCGACAATCCGACGACGATTTCGTCCTTGATGGTGACGATCTTGAACAGGTTCATCCTGGTCTCCTGCGCCCATGCGCCTTGTATCGAGAAGGTGAGAAGCGCGACTGCGGCGCCCTTGATGAGATCGCAGCGAGAAAGCATGCCGTCGTCCTTTGGTTTCTGGGGCGCCGAATCGATCAATGCATCGGCCATGGCGCCCGTGATCTGCGTGGCTGTTTCGCCACCGCTTTGTCGTTTGCTCCTCAAAAACGGTTCACCGCCGGAAACAAATGCGGCCCGATGAATTCTGATGCGAAGAGGCGAGTCCAAGTCCAAGAGCTCGATGGGGCGGGTTTAGATGAATCCAAACGCCATAGTCTGTCTCTTGGTTCAGAAGGCCGCTCTGTGGCTGCCGATCCATGGCCCGAGATCGACATCTATTTCGTGGACGATACAACCGCCGACGCCGGACTCAACAATTACGTGCATACGCTGAAGAAGCACTGGTCGGATCCACCAATGTCCATTCACATCTGAAACAAGACGAAACAAGGCGTCGATTGACGGCGATCGAAGCTGCATGCCTGATCGATGACGCTTCTTGACGCAGGTGGGTGACGGCTGGTCATATTCCTGTTATCCGGAATTGCCGTGGCGCGATGCAGACGAAGCATCGCTGGGTCAACTGTTAGGCTTGCCGGAGGGGTTGTTTCTTGACATAGTTGCAACCTGTTCAAGTGGGCCCGCTTGCACATGTACCTCGGCGTGCGAACACACCGGGCTTCCCCCGGACGAAAGCGCGCCATCGCCATAGCATCCGGTTGTGGCATCCGGTTGTGGCGTTCGGTTCTTAGTTGGGACCTCGATGTTGGATCACGAAGTCCGATGCTTGTTATAGGTGCGAGATGAAGAACCTCAATTTCGCAGCTGAGCTGCACCTCAAGCTCGGCGCGCCTGCAAGCGGTACTGTCGAAAGCCTGCGCCTGCTCCGCGCCTTTCTGAAGCTCGCGCCCCGGCAGCGTTTCGAAGTCATCAAGCTCGTCGAAGACCTCGTCACCGAAGAATCCCTTCCCGAACACCCCCTGTCCTGAGCCGGCCTGCGCGCTGGCCTTACCCCTTGCCCTTCGTTTTCCTGCCAGAGCCGGCCGCCGGGCGACGTCTTCCCCGGCCTGGACGCTGGCAGGCGATCCGGCAAGTGTGGTATTCAGTTCTGAAAGCGGGAGGAGTGCGACCATGATCGAACCGAAGCTCGAAGTTCCGGCCGAACTGCGCGACCTGGCCGAGAAGACGATTGACCAGGCGGAAAAAGCATTCGGCATGTTTTTCGAAGCCGCCACCAAATCGATGACGACCGTTCCGGGTGCGGGGACGGACGTCTCGAAGCAGGCGCTCGCATTCACCGAGCAGAACATGAAGTCGGCGTTCGAGCATGCTCGCAAGCTCGTCCATGCGACCGACCTTCAGGAGGCGATGCGAATTCAATCGGATTTCCTGCGCAGCCAGTTCACCAATGCCGGAGACCACATGCGCCAGATGACCGGCAGTCTCATGCAGCCAGGGAAGGGCAAGTCCTGATTCTCGGTGTGTTCCTGGCGCGTCCAGAGATTGGACTTGCCCGGGCGTGATTGTCCGCACGTCGATGCGGGTACCGGTCCATGCTGGGCCGTCGAATGGACCTCATTCGCCGCCCATCATCCCTTCTGCTGATCCCTGTCGGTTCTCAGGCAGGGATAAGCATTTGTCGCGGGTGTCTTGACCGATCGGTGGCTCTGCTAGCGCAGCGATGCGATGTAGGCCGCGATATCGCCGGCTTCGATCCGGCTCAAAGGGAAATTCGGCATCTTCGGGTGCGGTTCTAGCAGGAAAAAGGCGAGCCTTTCCGAACTGAAGTCAGGCCTGCGCGCAACGGACGCGAAGGAGGGGACGTCGGCGCTCGCCTGGATCTGGCCGTTCGCCACGACATGGCAGCTGGCGCACCAGCGCCTCGCAAGGTCGGCGCCGTGATCTGCATCGGCGGCGAGAGCGGGCGACGCGCACACGCTCGAGGCCACTGCAACCAGCAGACAGATTCGTCTCAAATGCCGGTGCATAGGGCAACCCTGTGTGTTGTTGGCTAGCGACGCCGTCCTCATCCGCAACACGAACCCGGAAACTGCGAGAGGTCGATGCGGGCGATGATCGACCGCAGCAGCTTGCGGGCCAAACGATAGAGATGCCGGGCGAATCTCGGCGTCCTTGCCGCAGGCAGGACAAAGCTTGTCGCAGCGAGTCTTTTCGTACCAAGGCTTTCGATGGAGTGCGACACGGTGTCTCTCCGAGATGGCAAGGCCCTTTCTAGCGTGGCCGGCTCGCCGCAGCCTTGATCTGCCGCAAAGGTGCTGGACTAATAGTCGCCGGGGTTCATGATCATCGGGCTTCGTGTATCGGCCGGCGCGAGCGCGCTGCTGGCGCTGTCGCGCAGGAAGCGGTCGAGTGTCGCCTGGATCTTCTCCTTGACCGCATCGGGACCGCGATCGCTCATCTCGGTATGCTGCGCACCGGTGTGGACAATGTCGATGCCGCGCGCCTTGGCCTCTTCCGGCGTCGGCAGCACGCCGGGATCGGTTACGAAATGCGGATCCTTCGAGCGGAACGACAGGATCTTCATGTTGTCGCTAAGCACGAAAGGCACTCGCAGATTGTCCAGCGTGATCACTTTCGACACCAGCTCCGGGTGCTGATGGGCGACATACATCGAAACGTCGCCACCGTTGGAATGCCCGACGAGCGTGATGTGGTCGTAGTCGGCGTTCTCCTGCCGCCGCTTCAACTCGCCCAAGGTGAAGAGGATGTTGGCCTCGCAGCGGATATAGACCTCGCGCCGGCCGACATATTGCTGGCCGGCCTTGGTCATCAGCGGCGGGTCGCTCGGCAGATCCTGCTGGATGCTGGCGACGAGATAACCGCGTGCGGCGAGCACGTTGGCGAGGAAGGAATATTCGGTGGCCTTGACGGTATTGCCGTTGCTGATGATGGCGAGCGGGAGCTTCCAGAGGCCGAGATTAGCCTTGGTCTCGTAATCGCGTCGTACGGCGATTTCGACCGCAATCGGCCGCTGGCGCGCGGCGTCGAACAGGGTCAAAACCTCATGGCGGATCGCGAACCGGCTGACGACGAAATACTGGCCGACGCCGAGGACGCAGAGAAACGCCAGAACAGCAAAAACCTTTTTCATGGTTCCGTCTCAATCACTTTTGACTGAACATGGCCATTGGGAACTCCCGGATCGAGCGATCGTGAGCAGGTTACGGGATTAAATTTAGGCAAGTCTGTGAGCCGCGCCCCAAAAAGAGCCGCATGCCCGGGGCCATAACGCGAAGGGCGAGGGTTTAAAGACAGCCGCCCTTGCCGCGTTCGGAGCAGAGCCGCAGCGCGCTGGACAGAGTAAACAGGAAGCGGGGGCTGCGGCGGTCGTTGTCGGGCGCCCGGTAGCTCAGGGGGACGGCCACGCCGAGATCGGCCTGGAAATCGTCCGGCAGGAAGAACCGCACGCCAGCTCCGGCCGAGGTCAGCGACAGGCCGTCGCTCAGGCGGTAACCGTCGTTCCAGACGGCGCCGGCGTCGCCGAAGGCATAGAGCTGATAGCCGGTCCAGTAGCGGTAGTTGAGTTTCTGGTCGAAGCGCAGTTCGAGAGAGCCGGCAAGACCGTTGTCCCCGCTGATCTCTGCTGCGCCATAGCCGCGCCCGAAGGCAGCGCCACCGAGATAGAATTGCTGCGAGGTGAACAGCGGCCGTGACGCCGTCTGGCTCGCAGCGGAAAGCTTGAGCGACCAGACGTCGTTGAGCGTCTGGTAGCGCGTGAACCAGAGGTTTAGCACCGAGAAGTTCGATGACGCGCCATCGCGCGACAAAAGATCGTCGTCGAAATGCGAGGCACCGAAGATGTCGAGGCCCTGGCGGTAGGTCAGCGTCGCGAAATTGGTGCCGCCGAAATGGTCCTGAAGCCGGTAATCAGCGGTCAGGCTCGCGGTCCTGATGTGGTCGTTGTACCAGGGGCCGTAAAGGTCATGCTCGGACACGTTGCTGAAGGTCGTCGCCGCGGTCAGGGTCAGCGAGGAGGATTGCGACTGCAATGGGACGATGCTGGCACGCAGTTCGAACGCCTCGGTCGTGGTGATGTCGCTGTCGAGGCGGCGTGCATCGCCCGGTCTAACCGCGCTGTACAGGACGGACCCGCCGAGACGCACACCGTCGACACCGACCGGTGCATCGTAGGACAGCCGTGCGAAGCCAAGCTGGCGGGGGTCGTTGGCGATGGTCGACAGATTGACCGCCAGCGTGTCGCCGGGCGTGAGATAGGAGTTGAACGCGCCGGTCGCATAGGTCTGCCACGGACCAACTGATGATGAGCCGAGATTGTCCAGACCGAACGACGAGAAGACGTGCCAGGTCTTCAAATAGACGATGAGGCGGAATCGGCCGGTTGCGCCGCCGATCTCCTCCAGTGCGGTATCGGTGATCCGGACGCCAGGTCTGCCGTTGACGAGAAAGAGCTGACGTTCCAGCGTTGCCAGGCGCGACGGTTGCTCAGCCAGAACCGGCCCAAGCATCGGTCTCACGCCGAACTGCTCGGCGCCGTCGCCTTTCAGCTCGGCCTCCAAGATGGCGCCTTCGACCACCTGGATCCGGACGCGTCCGTCCCCAATATCCTGCGGCGGCACGATCGCACGGCTCAAGTGAAAACCATCGGCACGGTAGAGATCGCTGATCGCGCCTGCGATCGCGGCGAGATCCGCCTGCGAAACCTTCTTGCCGACATAGGGCTGGTAGACCGCGGCGATGCGATCGGGGGATACGGCCCGGGCTCCGCTGATATCGACGCCGCGCAGCACGAATTGAGGCTTGGTATCGCCGCCGGTGTTGGGCTGGCCGACTGTCGGCAGCCTGACCGGAGGGCGGGTCAGCGATTCCCGCTCGGTTTGGTTTTCAAAATATTTCTCAGGCTGGCGCGGATCGAAGCCCGGCTGGTTCGCCTGTTGTGCGAAAGCCTGAGGAACTCCCGTGAAAAAAGGGGCTAACAGCGCCAATGCGGTAATGAGATGCCGCTTCCCGACGCGCGCAATGCGCCTGCCCCCGTAGTTCGACGGAGATGTGCCCCTGGTGCGATAAGGGTTCGTTAGCCACATGATTTTTCATAGTTTTTTATGGTCAATGAACCGTTAACGCGACCGCTCCGCTGGCCGCTTCCCGCTAATCCTATGTTGAGTGATTTCGGATACCCCTCAGGCTGGCTGTAACGCGGACTGAGGATCGTCATGCTGAGCAAAATTGGAATGCGGTGCGCCTTCGCGGCTGCGCTGATCCTGGGAACGGCTTGCGGCGCATCCGCCGCCGACGATGGCGTCTGGTCGGTCGGCAAAGCCACCGGCGAGGTCTGGGTCGCCACCAGCGGCGCGCAGCAGGTCTCGTTGAATCAGCAGGAGGCGCTCAAGCCCGGCGACACCATTCGCACCGGACGTAATGGCCGCGTGCTGCTCGTCCGCGGCGAGGAAACGATCCTGATCTCTCCCAACTCGGTGGTCGGCTTGCCGACCGAGAGCAAGGAGGGCCTCTCGACTACCATCATCCAGCAGGCAGGTTCGATCCTGCTCGAGGTCGAGAAGCGCAACGTCAAGCATTTCGAGGTCGAGACGCCCTATCTCGCCGCTGTCGTCAAGGGAACGCAGTTCAGCGTCACCGTGGCCGCGGGCAGCACCAAGGTCGGCGTGCTTCGCGGCCAGGTCGAGGTCTCCGACTTCAAGACGGGACAGATCGCCCAGGTCCTGCCGGGGCAGGCCGCCACCGTCTTTGAGCATGGCAAGCCTGGTCTCAGCCTGAGCGGCGCCGGGACTTTCAATCCGATCGAGCACGGCAAGCCACGCGCCTCGAGCATCGAGCGCGTGCCCGTGCCGAAATCGGGCCTGCCGGCGCCGCGCAACGGGGCGAATGGCCACATGATCCATGCGCTCGGGCCGATCGATAAGGGCACCAAGGCGGCTGGCGCGCTCAAGCCATCGCAACAGGCGGCTGGAACTCACGCGGCCAAGGGCGGTGCTGCAAAGCCCGGCGTCGTACGCATCTCGAACTCGCTCGGCGAGGTCAAGCTGAACGTCCACAAGGTCACGCACGGGCTCGCCCACGGCGGCGGTGCCCCCGGACAGGTGCGCAACGCGCACGCCAGCACGGAGACGGTCTGGAGCGACTCGAAATCGGGCACAAACGCATCCAACAGCACCGTCCAGACTGCGGTAACCACGAGCAGCGGCGTGACGGCTGGCAGCACCAGCTCGTCGGCTGCGAGCACGACAATAGCCGCGACCACGGCCGGTGCGTCCAGCGATGGTTCTGGCGGCGGCAGCGGAAATTCCGGTGGCAAGACCAACCCCGGCAACGGCAACTCTGGTAACGGCAATTCCGGCAATGGGAATTCCGGCAACGGCAATGGCAACAGCGGTGCCACCGGAAACGGCAAGGGCAACAACGGCAACGGCAATGGCAATGGCGGCGGCAACGGCAGCAATGGCCACGGCAATGCCTTTGGCCACAACAAGCACTGAGGCGATTTCCTGGGGATGAGGGGGCGCAACCGCAGAAGCGGGTGCGCGGGAGGACCGGAGTGAAGCGCTATCGTCCGCATATTCTAGTCGTGACCGCGCTGGCGATCGTGCTGTCGACGGGGTGGCATGGTGCGCTTCGCAACGCGCTGACCGACCTACGGTTTGCCTGGCAATCGCGCGCCGCGAGCGGCAACGTCGTCGTGGTGGCCATTGACGCGCCCTCGATCGACCAGATCGGGGTATGGCCCTGGCCGCGCCGGCTGCACGCGGAACTGTTGCAAAGGTTAGAGGCTGCGGGGGCACAGGACGTCGCTTTCGACGTCGATTTCAGCTCGCCATCCGATCCGGCCTCCGACGAGGCTTTCGTCAACGCGCTGCGTGAGGCAGGCGGCTCGACCATCCTGCCGTCCTTCAAGCAGCCGGCGCCGAATGGCGGCGCAGCTCACATCAATCGCCCCCTGAAGCCGTTCGGCAACCAGTCGTGGCCCGCGCTGGTCAATGTCGCCATCGAATCCGACGGGCTCGTTCGCCGATATCCGTTCGGCGAGAAGCTCGGCGATGCCCTGATGCCTTCGATGGCCGTCGTGCTGGCCGGGCAGGACGCCAATCGGCGGCCGCCGTTCCTGATCGATTTCAGCATTCGGGCGGGCTCCGTTCCAAGTGTCTCCTATGTCGACGTGCTCCGCGGCAAAGCCGCCGCTCTCGACAGGCTGAGAGACAAGAAGATCATCATTGGAGCGACGGCGCTCGAACTCGGCGACCGCTTCAGCGTTCCAAATGGCCGCATCATCTCCGGACCCATCCTCCAGGCGCTGGCAGCGGAATCGATCCTCCAGAACCGGATGCTGCGCTGGACTTCCGATACCGGCATGATCCTGGGTCTCGCGGTGATCTGCCTGCTGATGATGTATTCGTGGCGCCGCTTCGCTTCGGGAATTCGCGTCGCAATCCTGATCTCGGCCGGGGCGGCCTTCGAGCTGGTTGCGATCCTCGTTCAGGCAAGATGGCCCTTCATCATCGACACATCGCTGTTCCACATCGCGATTGTCGCTTATCTGACGGCAATCGCCCTTGACGAAATCGATTTCCGCGGTCTGCTGGGGCGCATCGCCGAAAGCCGCTTTCATCGTATCGCGATGTCGCTCGGCGATGGCCTCGTCTGCACCGACGAAGATCAGCTGATCACCGTGTGGAACCCCGGCGCCAGCGCCATCTTCGGCTATATGCCCGCCGAGATCATCGGCCGCCCATTTGAAAAGCTATGTGCCGTTCCGGTAGACGGTGAGGCGAGGCCGTCCACGCGCGACGCCGCGCGCCAGGCACTCCTCGCACCCGGCGGAGCGGTCGTGATCGAGTTCGAAGGGCGGCGCAAGAACGGTGAAACTTTCCCGGTCGAGGCGAGCTTCTCGGGCTGGCAGGGAACGGACGGCTTCCAGTACGGAGCCATCCTGCGCGACATTTCGGTCCGCAAGCGCGAGGCCGAACGCGTCAGATATCTCGCCGAGTACGACGTGCTGACCGGTCTGGTCAACCGCAACACGCTGCATGCCGGACTGGTCGGCATGATCGCGAATGCAGCGCAGCGTCCTTGCGAGGTCGCGCTGCTCGTGATCGGGCTCGACGGCTTCCAGAGCATCAACGACATGCTGGGTCATTCCGCCGGAGATCTCGTGCTGCAGGCGGTCGCGGGTCGCCTGAAAGCCCAGGCAGGCGACGGCGCTGTCGTTGCCCGGCTTAGCGGAGACGAATTCGCCATTGCGCGCAAAGGCGCCGATGGCGACGAGCGGATCGCAGAGTTCGCTGAGCGCATCGCGCGCGCGTTCGAAGCGCCGCTTGCGACCGGCACGCGGCAGCATCGCGTCAGGATCAGCATCGGCGTCGCGGTCCATCCGGAAGGCGGACACAACGCCGACGATCTCCTGAGCAACGGCCATCTTGCGTTGACCAAGGCAAAGCTGACGCGGCGCGGCGGTCATGTGGTCTTCGAGAGCGCGATCCGGCAGGAGCTGGAGAACCGCCTGACGCTGGAAAGCGAATTGGCGCTTGCCGCGGATCGCGGCGAGTTCGAGCTGTTCTACCAGCCCCAGGTTCGCCTGATCGACGCCAGCCTGGTCGGGGCCGAAGCGCTGATCCGCTGGCGCCATCCCGTGCGCGGCTACGTTTCGCCCGGAGAGTTCATGCCCGTGGTCAACAGCTCAGCCCTGTCCGAGCGGATCGGAAACTGGGTGATGGAGACTGCCTGCCGCCAGGCACGCGCCTGGGAATTGTCAGGCGACCCTGTGCGCGTCGCGATCAACCTGTCACCCTCGCAGCTTCACTCCGGCGACCTCGCGCATTCGGTTGCGGGGATGCTCGAAGCGACGGGGCTCACACCGTCGCTGCTCGAGATTGAGGTCACCGAGGACATCCTGCTTCACGACGAAGCCCGCGTGCTCGACATGTTCAAGCGCATCCAGCAGCTCGGCGTCCGCGTCCTGTTCGACGATTTCGGCACTGGCTATGCGAGCCTAAGCTATCTGAAGAAGTTTCCGCTCGACGGGCTCAAGATCGACCGGTCGTTCGTGCTCGGTCTGCTCGCGAATTCCGACGATGCCGCGATCGTCGGGTCGACCATCGGCCTCAGCAAACAGCTCGGACTGACGGTCGTGGCCGAGGGCATCGAGAATCGCGCTACGGCCGACTTCCTGGTGAGCATGGGATGCGAGGAAGGCCAGGGCTATTTCTTCGGCCGTCCGATGCCGGCGGAAGCATTCGAGCGGCAGTTCCTCGCAGCCGAGTGCGCCGCCGTCAGTGCGGCCTGAACACACGTTGCTCTAGCGCCGCCGCGCGACCGCGACCCCGAACAGGAAAGCAACGAACAGGCTGGCAAGCGGCGCTTCGCGCGTGATCGCGGCGACGGTCGCGAGGGGCCGGCCCGGCTTTCGCGCTTCGTCGATAGCGGAGGTCATGCGGTCGACAGCTGCATGCAGGCCACCCGCGACTTCACCGATGGTGCGGGATACGTCCGTCGCCGCATCGATGGCGCGCTCGGCCATGCCGGGATGTGAGGTGGACTGCGGGATCTCCGTGCTCAAGTGCGCGACCTCCGGGCTGATCATGTGACGGAGGCCGATACCTTTGGCTATCCGCGCGAGCGCTCGTTCTGAACAGCGGGTCAGATGACCTTTGGCTATCCGCGACAGGCGCCGTGGTTTTTACGGCGGGTACCGGCCTTGAATAAGCAATTCGGCGGGCGGGCTTTTGTTCCGAAACGATGCGCCCCTGCGCGGACCGCCCCCGTGAAACGACGGATGCGAATCTCTGTTAGGCTGGCTCAATCTTGCTGATCTCAGGAGACAGCTGTGACCGACCGGACCACGACGGATCGAGCCCGGCGCATCGCCTTGCTCGGCGCTCCCATCGACATGGGGGCTTCGCAGCGCGGTACCCTGATGGGCCCTGCGGCGCTCCGCACCGCCGGCCTTGCGACTTTGCTCGAGAGCCTGGATCTCGAGGTGGTCGATTACGGCGATCTCTCGGTGGCCGAGCTCCGGGACCTCGCAGACAGGCCCCCGGATAAAGCCAATCACTACCGCGAAATCCAGCGATGGACGCGCGTGCTGAGCCGCAGAGGCTACGAGATCGCGAAAACCGGCGCGCTGCCGATTTTTCTTGGCGGCGATCACACGTTGTCAATGGGATCGGTGAATGCCATGGCCCGTCACTGGCAGGAGCGCGGACGCGAACTGTTCGTGCTCTGGCTCGATGCCCATGCCGACTACAACACGCCGGAGACGACGATCACTGCCAACATGCACGGCATGTCGGCGGCATTCCTGTGCGGCGAACCCGGTCTCGACGGATTGCTCGGCGATGATCCGCGCGCCTCGATCGATCCCAACAGGCTCGACCTGTTCGGCGCGCGCTCGATCGACAAGCTCGAAAAGGAGTTGATGCGCTCGCGCCGGATCAGGGTCGTCGACATGCGCCAGATTGACGAATTCGGCGTCGCCGTGCTGATCCGCCGCGTCATAGAGCGCGTCAGGGCCAGCAACGGCGTACTGCATGTCAGCTTCGACGTCGATTTTCTCGACCCCTGCGTCGCACCTGGCGTGGGCACGACGGTGCCGGGTGGAGCGACCTATCGCGAGGCGCATCTGATCATGGAGCTCCTGCACGATTCCGGCGTAGTCGGTTCACTCGACATCGTCGAGCTCAATCCGTTCCTCGACGAGCGTGGCCGCACCGCGCGCACCGCGGTCGAACTGATCGGCAGCCTGTTCGGCCAGCAGATCGCCGACCGGCCGACCCCGAGCAATGCGATCGCGCCGGGCGAGTGACGGACGAGCCGTTTGTGCGTTGCGAAGAAGAGAATTGCCGTCGCCGCCACCGGATTTAGATCAGTCCAGATCGAAATCGCCTGTTTTTGAAATGGCTGCGAATTGCAAATGCTCGTCGCAGAATGTTTCATGCGGGTCGCGCTTCAACCGAGGATCCGCAAATGAGCCGCACGTTCGACGCCGCCGACAAACCCGCGGGGACGACTCGCCGCCGCTTTCTGCGCGGCAGCGCTGCCGCTGCGGGTGGTACTGTCCTGGGCGCCGGCGCATCGGTTGCCGCCGGGATCGACAACCTTCCACCCAACATTCCCGAATGGATGAAGGCGCCGGGCGAACCGACGGGGGGCCAGCCCTATGGCGTGCCATCGCCGTTCGAGAAGGGCGTCGTCAAGAACATCTCGAAGACTCTCAAACAGTACATCTCGGCCTCCAGCCGGACGCCGTTGCAGGAGCTCGATGGCATCATCACGCCGAATGGACTGTTCTACGAGCGTCACCACGGCGGCGTTCCGACCATCGATCCGGCCCAGCACCGGCTGATGCTGCACGGGCTGCTCGAGCGCCCGCTGATCTTCACAATGGACGATCTCAGGCGTTTCCCGTCGGAATCGCGCGTCCACTTTCTCGAATGCTCCGGCAATCCCGGCTACAGCAAGCCTTACGGCAAGACAGCGTCGGACCTTGTGGGTCTGGTGAGTTGTGCAGAATGGACCGGCGTCAGCCTCAAGCTGGTGCTGCAAGAGGCCGGGCTGAAGCCGGAAGCCAAATGGGTCGTCGCCGAGGGCGCCGACGCGGCTGCACTGACCCGCAGCATCCCGATCGAGAAATGCCTCGAGGACGCCATGCTGGTCTACAGCCAGAACGGCGAGCGGCTGCGCCCGCAGCAGGGCTATCCGCTGCGGTTGTTCCTGCCGGGCTTCGAGGGCAATATGAGCGTGAAGTGGCTGCGCCGCCTGCATGTGACGGCTGAGCCGGTTTACTCGCGCGAGGAGACCTCGAAATACACAGACCTGCTGCCGGACGGCACCGCGCGTGAATTTTCGTTCTACATGGAGGCGAAGTCGATCATCACGAGGCCCTCCGGCGGCCAACGCCTGGGCGCGCCCGGCTTCCACGAGATCACCGGCATCGCCTGGAGCGGGCATGGCAAGATCGCGCGCGTCGAAGTGTCCGTCGACGAGGGAAAAAGTTGGCAAAGCGCGCAATTGCAGGAGCCGGTGCTGACCCGCGCTCTCACGCGCTTCCGTTTGCCGTGGCGATGGGACGGCAAGCCTGCCGTGATTCAGAGCCGTGCCATCGATGAGACCGGTTATGTGCAGCCGACGCTCTCTGAGTTGCTCGCGGTGCGCGGCGAGAACTATTTCTACCACAACAACGCGATCTGGCCGTGGCGCATCGCGGCTGACGGCGAGGTGACCAATGCGCTGGCGTGAGACTTGCGGCATTGCTGTCGTCATCGTGCTGTGTGCGTTCGCGAGTGTTGCGCAAGCACAAAGCCTGTACGGCCTCGGACGCCCCGCGACGGCTGCGGAGATCGCGGGCTGGAATATCGACATCGGACGCGACGGCAGCAATCTCCCGAAGGGAAGTGGCTCGGTCAGCCATGGGCGCGAGGTGTTCGCCCAGCAATGTGCATCATGCCATGGCGACAAAGGCGAGGGCGGGCTCGGTGACCGGCTCGTCGGTGGGCAGGGCACGATCGCAACGCCAAAGCCGATCCGCACGGTCGGTAGCTATTGGCCGTATGCGCCGACGCTGTTCGACTACATCCGCCGCGCGATGCCGCAGAACGCGCCGCAATCGTTAAGCGATGAGGAGGTTTATGCGGTCTCCGCGTACATCCTGAACCTGAATGGACTGGTAGGAGCGGATGCGACGCTCGATGCCAAATCGCTTGCGGCTGTCAAAATGCCGAACCGCGACCGGTTCGTCGGCGATACCCGGCCGGATGTGAAACACTGACTGCCTTGTGGCGCTCAGGTTCCCCGCTTGGAACTTGCGTTGTCAAAGGGCGGAACTCGCAGGACCCGATTGCATTAACCTGCGAGAGGAAAAACCTATGGATTCCACGATGGCAACGGATCGCTTCGCAAATTCCATGTCCTCAGCGCTTCGCCATCCCGGCGTGATCGCGTTGATTGTGGCCGCGGTCACGATTGCTGCGATGCTCATCGTCGATCATGGGCCATGGAATCGCGCCAAGACGCAGCCTGCTCACGTTGCGATGTATGCGACCACGGGCGAGGCCGCCCGCGCCGCAGGCGCCGCAGTGCTCCCGACCGAACAGAAGTCGCCGCTCGAGCCGGAGCGGCCGGGGCCCAAGACGTCCCCGACCGTCAATCCAGTGACGCCGTAAGGCGCTCTAGCTCTTGCGGCCGTAGTTGAGCAGTCCGCCGGTGGTCTTTGGCGGGTGCGCGCGAAGGGCTTCCTCGTTCGGATCGGTGCCCCAGCCGGGTCGGTCCGGAATGACCAGATGGCCGTTCTGAATTTCGGGCTCATGCGTGAACAGTTCGCGGTCCCATGCCAGGCGATCGATGTCGATCTCCATGATGCGCAGGTTCGGCACGGCGGCGCAGAAATGCGCGTTCATCATCGAGCAGAGATGGCCGTAGAAATTATGTGGCGCAACGTTGACTTCGAACGCTTCCGCAGCGGCTGCGATCTTCATCGACTGCCAGACGCCGTTCCAGGGTGTGTCGATGATCGCGACGTCCATGGCTTGCTCGCGGAAATAGGGCAGGAATTCCCGCAAGCCCAATAGCGTCTCGCAGGACGAGATCGGATGCGGACTTTGCCTGCGGATGTACCCGAGTGCTTCCGGATTGAAGCTGTCGATCTCGATCCAGAACATGTCGAAATCCGCAATGGTGCGCAGGATCTCCAGATAACCCTCGGTCTTGGCGTTGAAGTTGCAGTCAAGCAGGATGTCGACATCAGGGCCTGCACCGTCGCGGATCGCTTCCAGATGCATGCGCAGGTCGCGCAGGATCTTGCGATCGACGTTGATCTCGGGGGCGAAGGGCGAGCCGAAGCCCGGTCGCCAACCGGTTGGCTTGCCGTCGTCGTAGGAGAAGATGTTGGTCTTGAGCGCGGTGAACTTGTTCTCGCGCACTTCGCGTCCCATTGCCTTGACGCCGTCGAGGTTCTCGATCGGCGGCTTGTACCAGGACGGATGATTGATCCGCCACGTCGCGCAATGCGACCAATAGACCCTGACACGGTCGCGGATCTTGCCGCCGAGCAGTTCGTAGCAGGGCACACCGAGACACTTCGCCTTGGCATCGAGCAGCGCATTCTCGATCGCGCCGAGCGCCTGCGCCACCACGCCGCCGGCGGCGGGACGCGTGGCCGCGAACAGCTCTGCGTAGATGCGCTCGTGCCGGAAGACGTTCTGCCCGACGACGCGGGCGGACAGGCGCTGGATCGCAGCGCCGACGCCAGGCGAGCCGAAGCCCTCGTCGAACTCGCTCCATCCGACGATGCCGTCCTCGGTCGTCAGCTTGACGAAGTGGTAGTTTCGCCAGCCGGCGTCGCAGGCGAGAATTTCGAGACTCGTTGCTTTTGATGATCTGGTCATGTCGCTCCCTGTGACCCGGCTGGGTCCTTTTTTTGTTTGGCCGGCTCGCAAGCCCCGCTCCAGCCGCAACTGTTAAGCTAATGGCCCTGCGCAGTGAAGCCCGCGGAGCTGCGCCGGGGGCGCTTTGCCGCCTTTCTGCGGCGGGAAAGGTCGGGGAATCCGGTGGGGACAGCCATGATCTTTCCCGGGATCGTCCTGAAAAGGGACCATGCTTTGACGTTTTTGGCCACAATCGGGATCGACCCTCCGGCCATGAAATTTCTGGCTGTGATTTCGATCCTGGCGCTGCTCACGATGGGTGGAGCCGCCATTTCCGATCAGTTTCTGACGGCCGATCAGCACGTCGCGCACGGGGTGGAATAGCGCGGCGGGCGGAGATGCTTTTTGTCTTGGGGGAGACAGCGATGCTTTCGATCGACCAATTCCTGCGCTTCATCAGCGTGCCCGCCCTGTTCGCGGCCTTCATCATCGCCTCGCAGATATCGGCAGCCCTCTCGCAAGGCTAGTCAGCCGATCGCAGACGAGCCGAGCAAAGCGAGCACGGCCAGCGCCATCAGCGCGGTGCCGAGCCAGCCCAGCGCGACGAGCCATGAGCGGCCCTTGAAGCGACCCATGATCGCCTTGCTCGACACGATCAGCATCATCATGGCCATGATCGGAACGGCGACGATGCCGTTGAGCACGGCGCTCCAGACCAGCATGTGGATCGAATCGATCCCGGTGAAACCGAGTCCGAAGCCCATGATGGTGGCCGCGGCGATGATGGTGTAGAAGCCGACCGCCTCGTCTGGCTTCGCCTCAAGCGTCGCGCGCCATCCGAAGATCTCCGCCACGCCGTAAGCGGCCGAGCCCGCCAGCACCGGAATTGCGAGCAGGCCGGTGCCGATGATGCCGGTCGCGAACAGGGCGAAGGTGAAGTCGCCGGCGAGCGGCCGCAGCGCTTCGGCGGCCTCCGTCGCCGAATTGATGTTGGTGACGCCATTCGCGTGCAGCACCGACGCGGTGGTGAGGATGATGAAGAAGGCGATGCCGTTGGAGAGCAGCATGCCGGCGATGGTGTCGGACCTGATGCGTGCCAGCTCCGGACTGCCGCCGCGCTTGAGCTCGCGCAGCGGCTTGTCCCGCTTGCCCTGGTTCATCTCCTCGACCTCCTGCGAGGCCTGCCAGAAGAACAGATACGGGCTGATCGTGGTGCCGAGCACGGCGACGACCATCATGAAATAGTCGGCGCTGACATTCGTCTTCGGCCACACCGCCGCGAGCAGCGCCGTGCTCCACGGGATCTTGACGGTGAAGGCGGTCGCGACATAGGCGAACAGCGCCAAGGTGAGAAATTTCAGCACCGGCGAATAGCGCCGATAGGGCAGGAACACCTGCAGCAGGGTCGAGCCCGCCGCGAAGATCAGCGCGTGCTCGTGGTTGAGGCCGCCGATCACCAGCGACAGCGCCTCCGCCATCGCCGCGATGTCGGCGGCGATGTTGAAGGTGTTGGCGGCGACGAGCATGGCGACCAGCGACAGCACCGCCCAGCGCGGCGCGATCTGCATGACGTTGGCGGCGAGCCCCTTGCCGGTGACGCGGCCGATCCGGGCGCTGACGAGCTGGATGGCGATCATGAACGGCGTGGTCAGAAACACCGTCCAGAGCAGTCCGTAACCGAATTGCGCGCCGGCCTGCGAATAGGTGGCGATGCCGGACGGATCATCGTCCGCCGCCCCGGTGACGAGACCCGGCCCCAGCCTCTGCAACAGCGTCGGCGCGGATTTCGTAGCGGTGAGGGCACTGTCGGTCATGGCAGGAGGACCTCGGTCGGGCGCGTCCTTCACAAATGCTAATCAGGGAACAAGGTTCCCGCGCCGGAGGTGAGCGGGCGTCTCATCCGATTCGGATAAAGCTAATCGGCTTTGACTCGTCGGGCAAAACACCTGTATAAGTGCATCATCGGAGGATACCCGGTGCCCGCTTTGGCGCGCATCCCCGGGCGCAACCGGGCGGCCATGGACGGCTGTCGCGCATTCCGCAACCCCCGTATTACGGACACCAGCAAGGTGTTCGTCCCGCAGAGAGTGCGGTCGATTATTTGATGCTGACGAACATGCCCCAGGCGCCGGCCAGCGCGGCGCCGGAAAAGATGATCAGCGGGTTGTCGCAGAACGCACTGCCATAGGTGCACATGGTGACGCCGAACGAGCCGATCTCGTGATGGCTCGCGGAGTAGAACAGTCCGGACAGCACCAGCAATGCGGCGGCGACGAAATACATCGATCTCTCCGAGCTGTCCCCGTTGCGTCTATCGCAAGGGACATGTTCCAGCATGGCGCGAACCCATTGCATCCTGCCGAATTCACCCTGCTGCATTTGAACTAAAGTTGACCCGTCCCCCCGGGATGCCGCCGTCGGCTGCAGTTTGCTGCGCAATCTGGACGTGCGAGCGGGAATGGAATATCTGCGCGGGAACTGTTGGACGCGCTCTCCATTAACGAACATGAACAATTGGACCAACTGAGGGGAGTGGCCCATGGGCGCCGAGCGGATGCACCCTCCGCGGTACTGGCGGATGCGGGCGGAAGAATTTCGCACCAAGGCGGACAATTGCGAATATCCCGAGACGCGGGACGTGCTGCGCAAGGTGGCGGAAAATTACGACGAGCTGGCGCGCCGCGCCGCGCGCATCACCACACTCGAGAGCCTGGACGAAGCGCGGGGGGGGGGAGCCCGCCAACAGCAAGCCCGCTTGATCGTTCAGGACAAACCGCTTGATGGTTCAGGACAAAGCCGATAACCAGCGCGCGCGATCATGGGGCGTCTAGGCCCTCGCTTCTATCACAAGCACCGCCCGCGCCATTGGAACGAATGTCCACTTTGGCACTTAGGAACTCGGTCCTCCAATGAGGGATGCGATGAGCAGCGAACAGCAGGGCCCGGCAACGAGGCCGGATCAGCATTTCAGGCCGGGGCCGGCCTGCCCCAAATGCGAGAGGGGCACGCGCTGCCTGACCTCGATCTTCGACGTGAGGCACGATCGCTCGATCCTGATCTATCGCTGCGACTCGTGCCGCGAGGACGTCTGGATCTGAGTGAGGGGGTCCCCGGCTTCCGCCCAATCTGCAGGATGGCCTTTTGCGGGTCGCAGAGGAACGCCGCATAGGAACTTCGCTTGTTTCGCGCGCTTTTCGTCTGCATCGACCACGCAAGGCGAGACAGCTTCCGACCATGCAATCACGCTACCCGTTGTTGAAGAAGTGGACAGCGGAAGAGCACGAGCGGCTGACGGCGCTGGCCGAAGCCGGCTGGCGGCCGGACGAGATTGCCGGCGAGCTTGGTCGCAGCGAAGCGGCCGTGAGGGTGCGAGCCTGGCAGCACGGCATCGCGCTGCGCCTCGTCACGCAGAAGCGCGCACGATCCGATCACCCATGACATAACGGGCCGATGGCATTACTTTGGCGCCTGCAAGCCTGGGGACTTCAGCCAATCGCTGATGTGCGCGGACGTCTCCGCCAGGCGTGCCCGCCTGAGAAGACTGTCGCGCTCCGCGCCTGCGGGTAATTGATTGGCCAGGTCTTTGAACTGGGCGGCCAGTTCGGCCAGTCGCTCTTCCAGGGAACGAGTATGCTTCACTCTGCGGCGATGCCCGATCACGACGCACGCTCCTGAGCTGTTGACGACGACTCCAAAACTGAAAACGGTAAGTTCAGTTCCCTGCTCGGAACAAATTATGTGCTTTTCAAATATGCCTTCGATGGCCGTGGGTTAAACAGCAGCCCAAGTCGATGGAGACATGCATGGTCTCGCGTGCTGCCGTATCTGGTCGCCGGTCTCGTTAAGTTCACTTCTGAACTGTCCGCAATCATCTCTTGACCTACTTTGCCCATCGAGCAGGAAGACGGGAGCTTGTCATGCTCGCCAGCAAGGAATTCGAGGCATATCTCGACCGGCAGAAAACGCATCAGCTTGATGGAAGCCAAACGACGCGGCAGATGCTGCGCCGTTCCCGGGAGCAGATCGCGGCGTCAATGGCGCTGCTTCAGCACCAGGTGCCGAAGATCTGGCATCCCGAGCCTCCAGAACAATAGAGACCTCGTCCACCGTTCTTCACGAGGCACTTGCAATCGAGACATCCAGCCGCTGGAGTCCCGCAACCTGCGGCAGCGACATGAAGCCTGGTTTGGCGAAATAGTAACCCTGGAACAGCGCGATGCCGGCGGCGCGCAAGGAAGTGAGCTCGGCCTCGCTCTCGACGCCTTCGGCCAGCACGGTGATGTCGAGCTCGCGCGCGATCGCGGCCACAGCGGCGACGATCACCTGCTTGGGATGGCTGAGCTGGATGTCTCGCACGAGCTCCATGTCGATCTTGATCAGGTTCGGCTGCAACCGCGCAAGCAGGCTGAGGCCGGCATAGCCCGCGCCGAAATCGTCCAGTGCGGTCCAGAACCCGAAGGCCTTGTAGGCGCGGACGATGTTTTCGATATGGGCGGGATCGCTGATCCGCTCGTTCTCGGTGAATTCGAACATCAAATTCGAGGTCGGAAAGCGCGCGCGGCGCGCGGCCTCCAGCGATTTTTGGATGCAGGCGCGCGGCTCGTAGACCGCATTCGGCATGAAGTTGATCGAGAGCCGCGCCTCCGGGTCGTCGAACAGCGCGCCTGCGGTTTCGATCGCCAGCACGCGTGCGGCCTGGTCGAAGCGATAGAGCTGCTGGTCGGTGAGCTGGCTAAGGACGCTATGTGCACTTTCGCCGTTAGGACCGCGCACCAGGGCCTCATAGCCCCAGATGCGGTGCTCGACGACGTTGACGATCGGCTGAAACGCCATCTTGAACTGGAACGGGAGCTCGGTCCCGTCGGCACATCCCGCACACTTCACAGCCATCACGCGAACTCCAAGCCCTCTCAAGCGCCGCGGGAAAAACTAGGTCGCAGGCGTTAAGGAACAGCGAAGAGCAGAACGATAGAAACCTCCTGCTCTGTCCCGCGTTTGCGCGCATGGCGAACCGTGATACCAGGCAGCGGCCGATGTGCGCCGCGTGCAACAAGCCCATGACCTTCATCGACTCGGTCAGCTCACCCGAGGGGGCGATTGCCATCTTCCGGTGTTCCGCCTGCAACAAGCTGTCCTGGGAGAAGCCCAGGCGAGACCAGAACCAGGCGCGCTCGCGTTGAATTTGCGCGGGGGAAGAAACGGCCCCAGCCCGGGGGCGAGCTGAGGCCGTGGGGGGTAGCCGGTCGTGCATCCGGACCGACGCACCGATAACCTTTAGCCCGAACAGCTGTTCCTATTTCAGACGACGATGGTCGCGCGTCGCGACGAAACACGCCTGAAACAGTGCTGAAACCCGATTGTCTCGAACGCCCCGCCCGCTGTGCCCGACCAACCTAGCGAAAAGGAGATCATCATGATCCAGGTCGGTTCGAAGGAAGAAGTCGCGTTTCTGCTGGCGCTGTTCGGCACCCACACCCAGCCGGTCAAGCGGCCGGCGAAATCGCGCGCGTGAGGCGCTGATCCCATGCCAGGTTTGGCCGAATGCCAGAGCCTCTTGCGGCTTCTGATCGCAAGGGGCGACCCGAAGGCCATCCCGCTCGCGAAGGGCGCCATCGATCAATATCTGAACACGGCGCCAATCTGCATGCGCGGCCGCGGCCTGCGCGTGCTCCAGCGCGACGCGCTCGACCAGCATGGGACCGCGGTCGGCGTGCAGCGCTCGTTCGCCGAAACGGTGGATGCCTATATCGTCGGGAAGCTTGCGGAGGAGTGAAGGGCCGAATGTCGTTTCGCTCCTGTCGCTTCGCACCTGTCGCTTTCGCTTCAAGAAGAGACACGAACGCGGCAGGCGATGCTGCCGCGTTCGATTTGGTCATCGTATCCTGAGCCCGGCTCCCGCGATTACTGGGTCGGCGGCAGCACGGCCTGCGTGGTCTGCTGCGGCAGGTTGGTGTAGGTCGCGCTTTCCTTGGTGCAGATATCCCTGAACACCACGACGCCGGCCTGCGGATATTCCTTCACGAGGCAGTTGCAGTTGTTGTTGACCACCGGAGCGGGCGCAGCCGCCGCGACCGGTGCCGCAACCACGGTGGCGGGCCGCTGCACGACCACCGTCTTCTCCACCACCTGCGGCGTCGGAACGTACACCGGCCTGTTCACGACAACCGGATACTGGACCGGCCGGACCACGACCTGCGGCGGGATATAGACCGGCGGCGCGGGCCGCGGATAGACGACGACCTGGGGCATCGGCCGCGGGCCGGGATAGACGACCGGGCGCTGGCCGCCGTTGCCGCCATAGCCGTTGAAATGGGGACCGAACTGGGGCCGCGCCTGCGGCGCGTTGCCGTACTGTCCGTTCTCGCCCCAGCCGGCCTGAGCCGAGCTGCTCGCAACGCCTGCCGCAACACTGGCCAACACGATCGCTGCCGCCATCTTCGTGATCATCAGGGTCTTCGTCATGGTCCACCTGTCTGGTTGTTTGTTTTGTCTCATGCCGTCGTCGTGGGATGAGTGATAGGCGGACATGGCGCGTGCATCCGTGACCCCGCGCACACAGCAGGCGAAATCCTCCTTCGTTGGAATGAGAGATGACGGGGGAGGGGCGGCGCGGCCGGCGCTCGTTGCCTGCCGGATCGACTTGGGATGGGTACACGCAGGCGAAGTGCAGGCGCAGGTCGGGAAAACGCCGGGTTCCCGGAACCTGTTGATTCCACCAGATTTTTTCGGGGCCGCCGGAAACCCTTTGTCCGCTTCGGACCTAATACGGGCAAAGGATGCTGCAATGCCCCGATATTATTTCGACCTGCGCGACGACACCGGTGTAGCGCTCGACGAGGAAGGGTTGGAGCTCGCCAGCGCGCGCGCCGTTCAGGCGGAGGCCGCCAAGTCGGTCGCGGACATGGCGCGCGATGCCATCCTCTCCGCGCCTCCCGCAGGTGCCAGGCAGACCATGGCGATCGACGTTCGCGATGCCAAAGGTCCCGTGATGCAGGTCAAGTTCTCGTTCGCGATCGAGACCTTCAGGCCGCCCTCGACATCACGCGATCATTGACGCGTGAGAAATTCCGGCGGGTAGGAGTCGGACTCGAGCACGGCGATCTTGCGGCCGAGCTGCCAGACCTCCACCTTGCCGTGCCGCGTGAACCGCTGCGCGAAGGTGAGGGCGTACGCATCCGACGACGCCTCGAACGCTTCGGCGGAGCGGAACACGCCGTTGTCGCCGACCAGATAGGCGCGATATTGCTGCATCATGACGGTGCCCTCAGCCCGGGCGATTGCAGCCAGGCGTCGATGTGCATGGCGGTCTCGTCCTGCCGCGCGCGGCGCAGCAGCATCTCGCGGCGGCGCCCCGGCGCCAGCGTGCGCGCTTCCTCGCGCAGCCGGGCGGCCTCCTCGGCCAGCCGTTCGGTGAGTGTCGTGGTCTGCTTGAATCGTCGTCGTGTCGGCATGCACGTCTCCCTCGTTCGTGTGCGGGGTGGGAGCGCTTTTCGGCGTTCTCATCACCGGTCGACGCCAATTGCCTTGCGGTGATGGAGAAAGCTTACGCCCCGCGTTTGAGGGAGAGACACAGCATATGATATGTCGGCGGATTAAATTGCGAGAGCGGGTTGAGCCAGTTGAGGGACTTGGTCAACTTGAGTGCCTGCGACCCAATGTTCACTTTTGAACAAAGCCAGCTCAGCTCGCGTGGGAAGGGACGCGCCGGATGATCAGCGCGGGATGTGAGATCTCTGCGCCGGCGCGAGCGCTGCCGAGCTCAGCGCAGCAAAGCCGATGACATCATCACGCGCGAGATGATTTCAGAACAACGTGCGTGTGGCCCGCAAGCCGATGCTGGCGAAGAGGATGACTTGACAATGTTCGTGTTTTGTTCTAGCAAAGTAAAAGTTCAACCTCTGGGCGAAGAGCAAATGTATCTGGTCTCGCTCCCAAAATTTCTGCGGGATAGCCGATGAGCAATTCACTGCTCGCTTTGGTCCTGTTGGACACGCCTGCAACGCCGGACATGTCGGCACTTGCGAAGGCGCTCCGCGCGCGACATCCGGAGCTGGCAACTGATGTTGCGGAGAACGGAGACGCGCAACAGGCTGAGGCAAACTCGCCGCTCATTCGCTGTGGCAACGAGCTTGTTGCCGTCATGTCGATGCCGGCGCGCATTCCCGACGATCCCGGCTTGTGGTCGCGCGCTTCCACGACATGGCCGCTGGCGAAGGCGGCCGCGGCGCGACATCAAGGGCATCTGATCGTCTCTGTGCTAGGCCAAAGCCAGCAGCCGCTGTCCGCCGCTCGTCTGACAACTGCTGTCATCGGCGCATTGATTGCGACGGTGCCGGAATGTTGCGCCGTTGTATGGAATGGCAAGGTCGCACGATCCGCCGATCTATGGTCGGACATGTCCAGTCGATCGTTTGCGCCGTATCCAGACTATCCTTCCTCACTGTGGGTGGACATATTGCCGTTCCGATCAGAGACAGGCATCGGAGCAGTAACGATGGGGCTGTCGGCATTTGCTGAGCGTGAAATCGAGTTCGAGACCCACAAGCTGACACTTCCAACGCTGGTCAACAAGGTGGACGGCCTTGCCGTCTATCTGGTTGAGCACGGGCTCGTGGTCAAAGACGGCGATACGTTTGGTCGGGACTCGCGCGAGCGCTTCTCGGCTCGTTACAAGGACTCCGATCGATTTGAAGGCTTACCCGTTCTTTTCTGTGCCGATGGCTCGGCATAATCAGCGTTAACCCAGCTCGCCCGAGCTTACGGCTGTAGCAGTGGTGAACGCATCTTCCTTCTCGATGCCGCGCGCAACAATCTTCAAGCTTTCGTCAGGTAACGGCCGTTGCAGCGCCTTGGCTTCATCCCACGGTGCTCGGAGCCACACATCTCGCTCTTCCGCTGTAGTCAGCAGCACCGGCATTGCTTTCGGATGGATCGGCTCCACGATCTCATTCGGCGTCGTGGTAAGAAAACCGTACACCTGGTGCGGCCCCGGAACGGGCTTCGACTTCGTGCCGCGATCCCCATTGAAAGTCGTCCAGATCCCGGCGAACGCGAACAGCGGCCGAGCGTCCGCGAGCGCAAACCACACGATATCTTTCTTCTTCGTCTCCGGGTTGGGCTCCGGTGCGTATTCGGCAAAGCTGTTGACTGGCACGAGGCAGCGGTGCTCCGGCTTGAGCCACGCGCGCCAGTGCGGCGACGAGGTGTTGCGAATGTTCGTGACGGGCGGGCCGCCGGTGCGGGGGGGCGGCGGCATGCCCCAGCGCATCAGCACCATCTCCCGCTCGCCGGCTGCGTCGCGGATGACGGGCGCGGGGTAATCCGGAAACACGCCGGGCATCGGCGCCAGATTGCCTTCATAGCGGCGGACGACCCGGAAGAGTTCGGCAATGGCCGCCTGATTGGTGGTGATTGAATAGAGATTGCACATGAAATCGGTCGGTCCTTAACGTTCGCCGGGCCACCAGTACGATGCCGGATTCTCAACTGAGATCTTCGTTGGCCTCAATGCCACAAGTGCGCTTCGCTTGTAGGGATAACGCCGCACTTCCGAACAATCCTTGCACCGCATGTAGCGTTCAAGTTCATGGACGGGCGTCGTCTTGGCGCGTCGAATGACGTCGAGCGCAACCGTTTGGTTGGTGTCGCACCCCAGACATCGAACTTCGAGATATAGGAAGCCCGCATTGATGGCGTCACCGATCGTCGGAGATGGTTGGGCGGGACCTCTATAGCCGAGCATTCGATAGTTCCACGCCGCGCAAGCAAGCTTGTCGGCCTCCTTGCGCGCCTCCTTGGCGCGTTCGGCCGATATCTTGATTTGAGTGCCGTAGAGATGTTGGCGCGACTTGGTCGTCATCGGGCAACCAAGTCATGCGCCAACAGCGTTGGCAAATTGTCGATCCCTAGTGGTCAGGCAGGGCAATGTGCTACTGCCCGTCGTGGCTGTGGAAAACCAAAGCGCTCTCAAATGCTGACCAACTGGCGGCCCGTCCCCTTGCAATCGACGCACGCCAGTTCGCCACCGACCATCTCCGGAGGAAACAGGCAGCGTCCGCTCCCGATGCATTCCAGGCAGACGATTTGGCCGGCGCCGCATTCGAGTTCCTCAACTTCGGTCTCGAATTCGGTGTCACAATTATGGGCGCAGTAAACCACCATCGAAGTTGTTGCACCCGCCGAACGTGTCAAGTCATCGTCGATGAGTTTTTGCAAAGACACTCTCCGGATATTTCTCGATAGCTTCGACACGAAGCCACTCGACAGCATCGACGATATTGTCGGCCTCCCCTTCGGCATCGAAGCCGTTCACCTCATCACCGAGCCCGAGGTTGATTTGAAAACCGCCATTCCAAAAGGTGGCGATCGTGAAATTGATTTCACTGTCGTATAGATCCTGAAGAATGCGGGAGGTTCTATCCATCAGAGGTCCTCTCTCAATCCTTTGAAGAAGGGATGCCGGACCTTGCCCTCGGCCGACTTGGCGCGGTATTCGATTTCCGCAAGCAGCTTCGGCTCGACCCAGATGCCCTTGTGCGCAATGCGCTTGGCGTAAGGCTGCGTCTTGCGAATGAGCGGCTTCAATCGTTTTTGCAGTTCTGCGGCAGATGTCTTGTCGAATCCGTGGTCGACCTTGCCCGCATAAATCAGATCATCTCCCTTATGGCGCCCTAGATACATGCCATCCCATTTGCCTTCGTCGAGTGCGAAGCCTGCGATGGTTAGCGTCTCTCGTTGCGCGCAAGTTGTCTTGACCCAGTTGTTGCCGCGGCCACTGTTGTAGATGCTGTCGCGAACCTTGGAGACCACGCCCTCAAGCCCAACCTTGCACGCATGCGCGAACATCTCGCGTCCATCGATTTCGAAGCTGTCACTGAACTGCACGTCGGTGCCGGAAATGATTTTCTTCAACTCGGCCTTGCGCTGCAATAGCGGCAGGCCGCGCAGGTCTCGCCCATTCAGATAAAGAAGATCGAACGCCACGAGCACGATCTTGGACGATGTGCCCTTGAGCTCGTTTTGAAGGACGGAAAAATCGGTGCTGCCATCGGCAGCAGGGACGACAACCTCGCCATCGATGACCGCCGATCCCGCCTTGATGTGCCAGGCGTCGTCGGCGACTTTCTTAAAGCGTTTTGTCCAGTCGTAGCCGCGCCGGGTGTAGACGGTGACGGCCTCGTTGGCCAAATGAACTTGCACTCGGTAGCCGTCGAACTTGATTTCGTGAATCCACCGATCTCCGGATGGCACCCGGTCCACCGCCGATGCCAAGGCCGGTTCGATGAAGCCGGGGAAGGGCGCCTTAGCACCGGCGACCGGAGACTTCCGCTGACGCTGCAACGCCACTGACAAACTCCACGCAACGAACACCTTGATTCGAATCCTTACGGTCAGATTCGTTCCGCGAATTCGCCGCCGCCCTGATGGACGTGGGAACAGATTGAATCCTCTTGCGTTTCACAGGTGCAAGGAGCTGCAACATGGCTAAAGCGAAGAAGCAGACCCCTCGCGGTCGCAAGCAGGACCGTGCCCGCGTGGCGGGCGGACAGAAGTATGAAGTCAGCTACGAAGCGAAGAAGACGAGCCGCTCGGCTTCTGCCGTGAAGAAGGCGGTCAAGAAGGTCGGGAGCAGCCGGAAGAAGGTGGAGCGTAAATTAAAGACGCGCTGACCGCGCAAGGAACTTTCGGTTTTCAGCCAGAGTTGGTTATTGCCGGCATACCGTTGCTTGCCGGCTGGAATGCGGCTCCGGCGCAACCTGCCCCCATCTCTGTGCCGGAGTCGTTTTCGTCCGTTTGACACGTCGGGCAAAACACTGGCAGAATGGCATCATTGAAAATCATGCCCGCGCGGAGCAATCCGCCGCGGGTTTTTTATTTGCGGAGACTCGTCATTTAACAAACGGATTTCCAAATGCCCAAATTTAGGAGAAGGACCGAGCTGCATCTTCCTGTTGCTCAGCATGTGGCTACTGAAGGTTTCAGGGCACCAACGCTGGCCGATATCGAAACCCTGGCACGCACCAAGACCGAAGCCGCACTCAACGTGCTTGCTGCCATCATGTTTAGAGAGACAGCGAATGCCTTTGCGCGGGTGGCCGCCGCAAACGCTATTCTCGATCGTGGGTGGGGCAAACCGGTGCAGCCCTTGGCTACGGACGCGCGGCCGCGCGAATTGCTGCAACGGATCGAACGCATCATCGTACATCCGGACGATCCATCGATAATCAACAATGAGACCAGCGAACCCGATGCTTCGTAAGCTTCGCAAGTAAGGAATTGCAATGAAAACACGATCGCCAGCGACTCCACCTGAGTCTAAATATATGCATCTCCAGGAAGAGGACGCGACTCTGATCGGTTTACCCCGATGGTTGCGGGACGCGCTTGCATATAAACCGGAGCAACCGGCTGTGGAGCCGAACACGCCCGCGAAGCCGACCGCGGCAGAGGCCGCCGACCGGCGCAACATTCGAATCCTAAGCCGGGTATTGTGAAGACTTGATCCGCTGGGCCGATGGCTCATAAATCCGGCTGGCCCGCGGCGCAAGCCACGTCCGCTTCGTTTTCGAAACCGGACGTGCTCAGCTCGCAATAGTAGGTCAGCTATGGGCCAAATCCGGACCTGCAAAGCAGCGGCCCGATCGCAGATGGATGCGGCTCAACGGCGCACCTCGAAGTAAGTTTTGCCTTCCCGTTCGAACCCCGCTTTTTCGTAGAAGCGTAGTGTGCTTTCCCGCTTCGAGCCTGTTGCCAAGTGTATTTTGTAGCAATCGGCCTGCGAGGCAATATCGAGCGCATGAGCGAGAACTTGTCGCCCGAGCCCCCGCCGCCGGTAGTCGGCGTGAGTGACTACGTTTTCGATCACCCCATATGATCTACCGCCTCTAGTTAGGTTGGGTACGATCGCGAGGGTGCACGAAGATACGAGCATATCACCTGCTTCCGCCACAATCACAGTAACGAAGTTGGATGTAAGCAACGCGGACCACGCCCGCTCAGCAGTAGCTCTTTCCAACTCGGGTTCGTGCGGATGCAGGTGCCGGTATAGGCTCAACACCGCCGGCAAATCGCGTAGGGCCGCAGAGCGGATAACGGGTGGGGTCATGGACTGTTATCAAGCATGATGGCTTTGCCGCGATGCTATCATAAACCAGTGACACCGAGTCGCTCAAAGGTCTGCAATGGGTCAAAAAGCGAAATGCCGAAGTCGTCAGCCTAGGTCTGCTTTACCCCAAGAAGCGGAACTTATAGATTTGTCCTCCTACGCCGCGGCCGCTCCGAACCACCTCGTCATTGCCTCTGCAAGTCCGTGTTGGCTCCCGTCTCCCACCCACGCCACGTGCCCGTCGGGCCGCACCAGCACGGTTTTGGGCGCAGCGACCTGTCCGATGGACGGAAGCTCCCATGCACCGTGATAGCCCGCTTCGACGAGATCGATGCGATCCGCCCAAGGCGCGGTGTCGAGGCCGCCGGCATCGCCAAAATCGAGCAGCAAGCCGCGCGCGCGGTGCAGCAGCGTGAACAGTCGCAGCGGACGCCCTCCGACCGTCAGGTCGAGATCGGGCATGCGGCGCCCGAGCAGCGCGTGGCCTTGGCCGAGATCATAGTGCACGTCGAGCCCGCTCATCATCGCGCCAAAACGCTGGCGCGGCGCGTCCATGGCGAGCAGTTCGGCGACGATGTCGCGCGCGGCCTTGAGGCCGTCCTCGCCGCGGCGGAGCAGGGCGATCTGCGCCTTGGTGTTGCGCAAGGTCCTCGCGGCGAGGGGATGGCGCTCGGCGTGGTAGCTGTCGAGCAGAGTTTCGGGCGACAGGCCCTTGACCACCTGCGCGAGCTTCCAGCCGAGATTGACGGCGTCCTGCACGCCAATGTTGAGGCCTTGCCCGCCGACGGAGTGATGGATATGCGCGGCATCGCCGGCGAGCAGCACGCGAGCCTTGCGATAGGACACGGCCTGCCGTGCCGCATCGGTGAAGCGGGAGATCCAGGACGGGTTGTGGAGACCGAAATCGGTGCCGTAGACGGCGACGAGGGCTTCGCTGAGATCGCGCGGACCAGGCGCGCCGGTGCGATCGAGCGTCGCTTCCGTCACGACCACCAGCACGCGTCCGCTCTCGGTCTTGCTGATTCCGTGAAAGCCGAGCGCGTCGTGGCGCAGACCCCATGCGGGCTCGTCGCGCATCTCGACTTCAGCCATGAGATTGCTCAGCGTCGGCTCGGAGCCTGCGAAGTCGATGCCGGCGGCCTTGCGCACCAGGCTGCGGCCGCCATCACAGCCGACCAGATAATTCGCGCGCAAGGTCTCGCCGCCGGACAGCGTCACGTCGATGCCGGTCTCGTCCTGCGCAAAACCCGTCACCTCGCGGTTTCGATAGATCGGCACCGCGAGCTCGCTGACCCAGTCGGCCAGGATGCGCTCGATGTGGCTCTGCCGCAATGCGAGCCCGTAAGCGTGCCGGGTGGGGAGGTCGCTGATGTCGAGCCTGGTCCAGGCGAAGCCCGCGAGCTGGGTGATCTGTCCTTCGCGCAGGAAACGATCCGCGACGCCACGCTGGTCGAGGATCTCGATGCTGCGCGCGTGCAAGCCGCCGGCGCGCGTGCCGACCAGTTCCTGATCGGCGCGCCGTTCGACCATTGCGACGTCGACATGCGCGAGCGCGAGCTCCGCGGCCAGCATCAAGCCGGTCGGGCCACCGCCGGCGATCACGACGGCGTGGTCTTGCGCGTGGTCTCTCACATGGTCTTGTGCGTGATGGGCGCCGGCCCCTTTGCTGTGGCCGCGCGTCCGGGACGTCGGAAGCAGTACAGGCATGTGATGACCCCTCGGGTTTGGATGGTGTTCGGGTCGAGGGTTCTACGGCAGGGTCGGGGGCTTGAAGCAAGCCCGTTGCACACCACATATCTGAGTGGGGAGAGGGAAATCCTTTGTCCGCATTCGGCGCGTTGACACGTCGGGCAAAACACCGGCATAATGCCATCGTCGAAAAGAGTTTGGTTCAACCCGCGCGGACGCGATCCGACGCGGGTTTTGTTTTGGAGTTTGAGCTTTCCGGCGTTGCGGGCTTGCGACCTTCAGCAGATGCCGGTGGTCCGCTGCATGGTGCTGGCGAGTTCCTCGAACGAGAACGGCTTTCTGATCATGGGAAGGCCGTCGCGCCGGGGTTCACGTCCCGACAGTTGCAGGATCTTCAGTTCCGGGCGGCGTCGTCTGGCCAGCTCGGCGAGTTCGTGACCGTCCATGCCCGGCATGTTGATGTCGGTGATGAGGATGGAGATGTCCTGGTTCTGCCTGAGCCGGTCGAGCGCATCCGGGCCGCTATTGGCGCTGATGACGCCGCAGCCGAGATCTTCCAGCATGCCCACAAGGACATCGAGCACGCCGGGATCGTCGTCAACAACCAGTACGGTGTGGCTCATCGCAGAATGTTCCTCCTGAAGGAATAAACGCGCCCGCCTTGGTGTAAGTTCCGCACGGCGTGATCGAATGAGAGATGTTTTGCACGTCACGCAGAGCGCGGCCGAAGAGCAACGTTGTGCTGCGCCCGCCTGCGGAGCGGCCTAATCGTCCTTCGACAAATCGCCGGGGCTGGTGGGGAGGTCGATGGTGCCGCCCTCGCCATGCACCAGATCGCGGTCGTTGTTGTCCGTGTCGCCGGCGTCTTCAACGACGGTCTCTTGCGTGTCGCGCGCCTTGTCGATGCCGCGCTTTCGTCCTGGAAGATTTCGCGATGTGTCTTGTGATGGAGTCTTGAGCGTCATCTGCCGGCCTCCTGATCGCCTAACGCAGCTTGAGCGAATTCGTTCGTTTGACACGTCGGGCAAAACACCGGCATAATGCCATCATCGAGACGAGTTTGGTTGACCCGCGCGGAACGCATCCGCCGCGGGTTTTTTCGTCTCGATCGAGATCGGACGGCGGCGGCGCATTGCGGCCACGCACTCGTCAAACCTGGAGCGCCGATCGGCGCGCCGTCGTCCGTACCATTGCTGGCCGTGCACGCGCGAACGTGCCGGCCCGCGGCGCTGGGCCAGTGCTCGCGCCGCTGCGGCCTCCGGGAACGGAGATAGGGTTCGCGCCCGAAACGATCGCGCTTCGTCTCGCGATCTGCCGCGCATTTCTTTTTGTGGAGAAGTCATGACAGCCTATCTGATATCGCTCGCACTCGCGGGCCTGGTTGTAATCGCGCTGTGGGAGACGTTGTCTTGAGCGAGGACATGGAAATTGCGCTCGTGAGCGAGCCGGTCCGCGCGCCTGCGCGACGGAAGACGTCCAGCGCGCACACCCTGACCGAAATCCGCTCGCTGGCACGGAGTCACACCAGAACCGCGCTCAGGGTGCTGGTCGGCATCATGCGCAGCGACGATGCAACGCCGGCCGCCCGTGTCTCCGCCGCCAATGCAATCCTCGATCGCGGCTGGGGCAAGGCGGCGCAGCCGATCGAGAACGGGGAGGATCGCGTGCTGGAATTGATTCACCGGATCGAGCGCATCATCGTGTATCCGGCAAGCCTGCGCGATGCGGATGCCGGGATGACGCCTAAGCCGTGAAAAGATCGATCTGGAATTCGGTTCCGACACTCCGAGCAACGAGGACTGGTCCGCGATGTGGCGGAGGCGTGCCGGCCTGTCGTAGTGCGAGCGAGCGCATCCATTGTCCATCCTGAAAATTCCGACGGCCAAGATCTTCGAGCCACTGCTGCAACCCGCGCGCTACAAGGGCGTTTATGGTGGACGCGGCTCGGGCAAATCGCATTTTTTCGGCGAGCTTCTTGTCGAGACCTGTCAGGCCGAGCGCGGCACGCTCGCAGTCTGCATCCGCGAAGCGCAGCGGACGCTGGCGCAATCTTCCAAGCGGCTGATCGAGGGCAAGATCGCAAGTCTTGGTCTCGAACACGGCTTCAAGTTCTTCAGCGACAAAATCGAAACGCCTGGCGACGGGTTGATCATCTTTCGCGGGCTTCAGGATCACACAGCCGACTCGATCAAGTCATTGGAAGGATTTCGCATCGCCTGGATTGACGAGGCTCAGTCGTTGAGCGCGCGTAGCCTTGCGTTGCTGCGGCCGACGATCCGCGCAAAAGACTCCGAGCTGTGGGCGAGCTGGAATCCACGCCGCAAGAGCGATGCGATCGACGATTTCTTGCGCGGGCGGCGACCCGAGGGAGCTGTCGTCGTCAAGGCGAACTGGCGCGACAATCCCTGGTTTCCGCACGTGCTCACGGAGGAACGGTTGCTCGATCAAAAGCTCTATCCGGAGCGCTACGATCACATCTGGGAGGGCGAATATGCGCGCGCCTTCGAAGGCGCCTATTTCGCTTCGTTGCTGTCGGAAGCGCGCGCGCAGGGACGGATCGGAAAGGTTGCGGCGGATCCGCTGTTGCCACTGCGCGCCTTCATCGACATCGGCGGCGCTGGCGCCGCGGCGGATGCCTTCGCGATCTGGATCGTGCAGTGGGTCGGCACTGAAATTCGCGTCCTGGATTATTACGAGAGCGTCGGCCAGGTGCTGGCGTTTCACGTCAACTGGCTGCGCTCGCGCGGCTATGACCAGGCCATTCTTTACCTGCCGCATGACGGCATCGCCGCCAACAACATCACCGGAAAGCGCTACGAGGATCATCTGCGCGAGGCCGGATTCACGGTCGAGCCTCCGGTGAAGAACCAGGGGCCGGGCGCCGCGATGATGCGGATCGAGGCATTGCGGCGACTTGGTCCGCAGCTTTGGTTCAACAAGGACACAACGGAGCCCGGCCGCGAGGCGCTCGGCTTTTATCATGAGCGCAAGGACGAGGCGCGCAACATCGGGCTCGGCCCCGAGCACGACTGGTCAAGCCACGCCGCCGATGCGCTGGGATTGATGGCGATCTGCCATGAGCAGCCAGGCAGGGCAGCCGCGTTCAACCGGCCGATCCGCTATGCCGAGCAGGGGTGGGTGTGAGTGACACAATGGGCCGCGGTGAAACCTGCGGTTGACACGTGTTCGTGTTATGTTCTAGGAGGTGTAATGTCTACTGCTGCGTGAGATTTGCGATGTCGACGTTGAGAATACTGGTCGACCTGATCGGATACGCGGTGGCGAGCCGTCCTACCATTCCTTTCCTTCGGCTGGATCTATGTCGAACCATTCAGTGCAACGCCGCAGCCATTGCAGTGGCCGTGGTATCGTCGCGATGCGACAGGCCGGATCGAGCTGCGGCAAGCCGCTGCGGCTTGGATCGGATTTGGAATTTGCGCGATCGTATTGCTTGCGGCTGTCTTCGCCGTCCACATCGCCTTCCGGCGCGCATATAGGTTCGAACACGATGCCGGATGACGGGAGGAGAGGGACGTGAGGTTCAATAGGGGCGGCCTGATCTGCGTTGGCTTCTACGCGTCTTATGTTCTGTTCATGCTGGCAGCCGCCTATCTCGCCCGCGACAGTAAGACGAGCGGATTTTTCATGGCGCTCAGCGCTCTTCCCGGCTGGCTCGTCGTGGGAGCCATGCCAGGAGCCACGATGGAGTGGCTGCTGCTCAACGGCTATTTCTTCGTTCAAGTCGGGGTGTATCTGCTGAGTTTGGCGGCCGCCTATTTGGTCGGATGGATCCTTGAGAAGGCTGTCCTCGGGGTCGCGCCGACGCTGAACCGCATCGACCATTGGTGGTTCGATCGAGCCCGTGGGGACGATCGATAGGTCGTGCGAGCGTCGATTGCGAGACGGTTGCCTCGTCTGGGCGGCTTGCAATGAATACGACGTCCGTCAAAGTCCCAACGTGCCGATGTTTCGCAATGGAGGCACGAAGTTCAGGAGTGATCAATGCCGGGTCGACACGCACTCACAGTTCAACTTAATCCCTATGGCGTCGGACACGCGGCCGTCACTCTGACTGATCCGTCGGGGCAGACCTATGCGGGCTTCGGTCCGCGTTGGCACAATGCGCCGATCAGCCCAGGCAAATTTGACGTCCATACCGTACCCACGGGATCGACAGCGCTGCCTTCGGACTTTTCCAACGTGTTCGGCGACGATCACCGGACCTACACCGTGCCGATCACCGAGGAACAGGCCAGGTCCGCGCACGCCGAGATCAGTCTCATTGGGCGCGAGGGACTCTGGTACAATGCCATGAAGCGCGATCCTCGCGTTTGTACGACGATCGTTGACCGCATCATGCAGGCCGCCGGCGTGAACGCGGGACTCTATGCGCTTCCGCGGGTTGATGATGAATATCTCTCTGATATCGCGGATACACTTGCGCGGGATCCGAAGGCGAAAGTCATGAGCCAGCACCGGCTTCCTATTCCCGACACGCTGCGCGGCATCCAGCGCGACTATGCGTTCGTCGGCGGAGGATACGACACGCCCTCGGAGCGCGTGCGACGCCCGTTGTCCGGACAAGGAGGCTCCCGTCCAGCGGCGGGTGAGCCGCCGTACCCAGCCGATGCTGAAGCTGCGGGGGCGGATCAAGGCGCGACGTTTGCCGGTCGGTTTGGCAATTGGATTACGTCTCCGGGCGGCAGCGCGCCTGCGCCGAACGCGTCCGAGAAATCCACCGGTGATGCGTCCGCTGTCTCTCGCCGCGATGTTCGCCGCTTGACCCGGCAGGATGCTCCCTCCGCGACGGACGTGTTCAGGTCGGGTGCTTCGCCTGTGCCGTATCTGCCGTCCCCGGGATTGAACGAGCGATTCGGTCAGTGGGGCACGCGTTCTGATGATCGGGGCGCCCCAAGCAACCGGCCAATCGGCGCGTTCGCGGGAGAGCCGAGCCATTCGATCCCGCCGCCGATCTGGGGCACGGATGACCGAGGAAATGATGGGCAGGGCGATGACGATGCCTGGTTTGCCCGCTGGGTCCAGCCCTTCATAATGCCACGCTGATGAAGCCGGTCCACCGAACAGCGCGGTGAACGAGCTCTGGCCGAAAGGTATTTCATGTCGAGAATGTCGATCTCCGAAGTAAAGGCGATGCTCGCCTCCGAGAAAGCCAACGCACTCGCTGCTATGTCGGCGGCGCGGCTCGCCGAGGAGCGGGCCGACGCGATGGACTATTACCTCGGCGACATGCGCAAGGACATGCCGGCGCAGGACGGCCGCTCGCGTGCGGTGTCGACCGACGTCGCCGACACCGTCGAAGGCCTGATGCCGTCGTTGATGGACATCTTTGCAGGCTCCGACGAAGTCGTGCGCTTCGAGCCGGTCGGTCCGGAGGACGTCGCCGCCGCGCAGCAGGAGACGGACTACGTCAACCACGTCTTCATGCAGCAGAACGGCGGCTTCATGGTGCTCTATTCTTTTATCAAGGATGCGCTGCTGTCGAAGGCCGGCATCGTCAAGGTCTGGTGGGAAGAGCGCGAGGAGGAGAGCCGCGAGACCTACTACGATCTGACCGACGACCAGTTCGCGCTGCTCGCCCAGGATGCCGTGGAATCGAACGGCGCGATGAAGATCGTCGCGCACACGGTGCATGACATGGCCGCCCGGCAAGTCACGCCGCAGACTGCGTCCTGAGAACAGCAAGGGGATTCGCTGTCGCATGCTCTTGGGGGAGGCGGACAGCGCCGGTCCCGAACATCTGAACAAGACGATAAGTGGAATTTCTGCCTGACAACGGCGATAGTCGCCGTGAACAGGTGACTGGGGGTGGGATACCGGCCACCCCCGCGCGGCCTAACCCCGGCAGAGAATCCACTTATCGACGCGGATTTTTTGTTCAGACAACCGAGACCATCTAACCCACGGTTGACGTAGTTCCTGTTTTGTTCTAAAAAGAATAGTCTCTGCCTCTGCGTGAGTTTTCTGATGTCGGTATTGTCAATGCTGACAGAGCCAATCGGCTACACGGTGGCGCGTGCTGCCTTGCCGCCCGGTTCATTCGGCAGGATCTACCTCGAACCCTATAATGCAACTCCGCAGCCATTGCAGACGTAAGTCATCAACAATACCCCACACCGGGGGTCGACATGAATTACCTCGGCGGGCAATTTCGATGGTAATCGGGTGGATCCTGGAGCTGGTTTGGTGGGGCATCGGTTACTCCGTGGCCCGACTGGTGCTGCCCCTTGTATCCTTCGGGAAGGTCCAGGTCGGCACCCCTCTCGATACTAGCCGATTTGGCTGGCTGGGGTTCAGGCGTAACGAAAGCGGGCGTTTGGAAATCGAGGCCACGCTTTCCGCCCTCATCGGCCTGGTGATCTGTTGCGCCGGGCTTGCTGTGGTTCTCTATTTTATTCACTGATCGCGCCCGCAACGAACGCGGCCCGATTCCTGCAAGCCGAATCGCGAAGGCCAGGCCGTAGCTTCGAGGAGCGGCGGCCGTGTTGTGCCTTGGTGGCAACGTGCGATGACGAGACCGCGCGCACCGATTTATGGAATGCTCCTCGATCCTCGGGCGGCTGCGCTTTCAGGAAATCTCGGAACCCCGGGTCTTGCGATCGTCTATCGAGAGACGTGCAGACACTCGGCATGCATGGAGGTCAAACAATTCGGTGCTGGAGTGCCACGCATCCACCGATTCCCTTTGTGGATGGGGCGACACGGGCCCAGCAGGCGCCCGATAATTCGCTACCGGCTCGGGGAACTGCCCCTTGGGACCTCTCTGATCGTTTCGGCAATCGGAATGGCCTCGGTGGTGTATTCGGACCGTTGAGATGAGGCGGACGTCTCGGCCAGTCCATGACGGCGCCGATTTGGTGCGCGCAGACGGACAGCTGGTCTAAGTCCAGACGTATGAGCGCGGCAGCGCTTACCAACTTGGCAGGTCGCCGCATTTTAGCGCCACACGCAACTGAGAGTTCAATCCAACATGCCCACTCCCTTGCTGGCCCCGGCGCTGCCTGCGCCGATGGGACCTCTCGTCACGCATGACGTTACCATCGTGACCACGCGCAAGCTTAATCGGGTGCGAGTGATGAGGGGGCCGCCGGAAGCCTCGAGCGCGGTGTGCGCATCCGCGACTGCAACTATTGCCTCCACGAGGTCGTCAGCGCGATCGAAGCGAAGCTGATCGCAGAAGGCTTTTACACTGGCCAGATCAGGGTCTTGCTGCCGCATACCGGCACGACGCTAGGAGAAGGAGCAGATCACGATAATGGACGCGATGCCAGCGATCACCCAAGCGAGCGCGAAGCGCTCGTGCCTCGCGGCATTCGCAAGATGAAGGCGGCCAGCTTCGGTCAGGCAGCTGGGGTCGCATCGGGAGATGAGCACCGATGCCGGGCGGTCGAGTTTGAACAATCGACCAATCGTGAGTGATGCGGCGGCGACAAGCAGAGCTTCCAACCAGGCAACCGACACGATTGCCGCAGTCTTATTCACCCAGGTCGGATGTGCAGGCAGCATCGACATCTGTGCGCCAGGGGTCACGTTGTTGAGCACGACGCGAAGATCGTTGAGATACAGGCCTGCAATAAGCAGAAGGCCCAAAACCCAGATCACAGCGAAAAGGGCCACAGGGAAGCTCATGTCGGAAATCGCTCGGATGGTGAAACTGCTTCAAGCATCGCCAAAAGCAGGACGGCGGTCAACATAGGAGAGTGTGATGGCAGAAGGCTACAACCCCGATCGCGGTCCGGACGGACTTTCCTTCTCGGCAACGCCTCCGTTCTTCCCGATCGGCAGATTCGGTGGAACCTACTACTGGAATCCCGGCTCCCCCACCGCACCGCGATGGACCGTAAATCGCAGTCTGGGCGCCCCGGGAGCAGGATTGGAAGCCGTCTTTCTCGCGCCCGGAATGACCAGCCGCGATACGCTTGGATCCGGCATCAGCGGAAACGTTTCGACGCTCATTCCGTCGGTGAGTTTGAATACCACGTTTGCCAATGGTGGCGGTGTGCTTCCACCGCTCGCGATGCCCAGAGTGACGTCCGTCGGTACCGGGATCGGCACATTTAATATGTCCCCCTCATTCACGACGACCCTGACGCCGGATCAGATCGCCGGTTGGCTACAGACGTTCTTTGCGCCTCGCGCGATGGGACCGATCGATGAAGTATCACCAATTTCCCGAACTCTGACGTCTCGCCTCGGGACAATTGGTCCGGTGAGCACACCGCCTGTGAGCAACTTGAGCCCGAGGGATCGAACCCTCGGGGACGGGATGGGAGATTGGAGAGCTTCGACCGACCTTCCCGCCTTGCAAGAACGTACTCAATCACAGGTAGAACAAGGACCCGGTGGATTGCTCGGGATGATCCAGGACCATATGCGCAACAACGCCTACTAGCGCGACTTTTCGTCCGCGCTTCGGGCGCTCGCCTACCGAACTGAAAGCCATGACACATGCCCATTCCGTTGCTAGCCCCGGCGCAGCCTGCGCCGACGGGGTCTCTCATCACGCACGACATCACCATCGTCACCACGCGCAAGCGCGCGCAGGTGCGGGTGATGGGGGTGCCGCCGGAGGAATTCGGCATCGAGCGCGGCGCGCGCAGCATTCGCGACTGCAATTATTGCTTCCACGAGGTCGTCACCAAGACCGAGGCGCAGCTGATTGCAGAAGGTTTTGACGCCAGCCAGATCAGGGCCTTGCTGCCGCATACCGGCACGACCGAGATCGAGACGCTGGCGCGCGATACGGTGGAGGAGCATCTGTCCGCGACCGCCGGTGGTGGCAGCGCCAATTCGGCGGCGCGGCTGGTGCGTATCACCGAGCACTATGTGCGGATGGATTTTGAAGGATCCGGCCGTCCCTGCCTCTACCAGGTCATCACCGGAGGCGACCAGGCCGAGATCCTGCGCAAGGACGGCAAAGACTGCATCGCGCCGTTCGACGAGATGCCGTTTGCGGCGACGACGCCGGTGCCGGTGACCCACCGCTTCTTCGGACGCTCGATCGCCGATCTCGTGATGCCGCTGCAACGCGAGAAGACGGCTCTCAAGCGCGGCGCGCTCGACAACCTCTATCTGCACAACAATCCGCGCGTCGAGGTCGCCGAGCAGAATGCCGGGCCGAACACGCTTGACGATTTGCTGGTGTCGCGGCCCGGTGGTGTGGTTCGCACCAAGACGGCGGGCGGGCTGAACTGGCAGGTGGTGCCTGACATCACCACGTCGATCTATCCCATGCTGCAATATATCGACGCCGAGCTCGAGATCCGCACCGGCCTTGGCAAGCCGACGCAGGGCATCGACGCCAACGCGTTGCAGAACCAGTCGGCGACGGCGGTCGCGCAGGTGTTCTCGGCCTCGCAGATGCGGATCAAGCTGATCGCGCGCATCATGGCCGAAGGCGTGCGCGACATCTTCGCGCTGCTCCACGGCACGATCCGTAAGCATGGTCAGCGCGAGGAGACGGTTCGCCTGCGCAATTCCTGGGTCGAGGTCAACCCGCGCAACTGGAAGACCCGAGACGACATGACCATCAATGTCGGCCTCGGCGCCGGCGGCAAGGCGCAGCAATTCGCCCAGACCATGGCGATCGCCAACGTGCAGAAGGAGCTGCTGGCCGGCGGCAAGATCAACCTGGTCGGTGACCGCCAGCTCTACAACACGGCGGCCGAACTGACCCGGATCATGGGGCACCGGAATCCCGACCAGTTCTTCAACGATCCGATGGCCGTCAATCCGCAGACCGGGCAGCTATTGTATCCGCCGCCGGCGCCGCCACAACCGCCGCCTGACCCAAAACTTCTGGCGCTGCAGGCGCGGCTTCAGGCTGACCAGCTTGCCGCCGTGCACAAGGGGCAGATCGAACGCGAGAAATCACAGGCCGATGCGATTCACCAGCAGGTGAAGATGCAGGCCGAGATCGAGATCGCCAGGATCAGGGCCGGCCTGGACGCGAAGATTGCCGTGCTCGATGCGCATCTGAAGGCGCTTGGCCACGAGCAGAAGCTCCAGCATGCGCAGGAGCAGCATCGGATGGATGTGACCGAAGCAGCGCTCGATCTCGCCGCATCCGCGGCACATCACGAGATGAAGGCGCGGCCGAATAAGGAGGAGGGAAGCAATGTCTGACGAGATCGCCTTGGAGCGTGCGGCGGCAAGGGCAGTTCGGGCTGAAGCATTGCTCGACGATGAAATCCTGAACGAGGCGTTCGACACGCTCGAGAAGAGCTACATCGTGGCCTGGCGCGCCACCACGGTTGACGATGCCGCCGGCCGAGAAAAGCTTTTCCTCGCGATCAACATCGTGGGCAAGGTGCGCGACCACCTCGCAGGCGTTGTCGCCAATGGCAGGCTGGCGCAGGCAGAGTTGAAGGCGCTCGCGGAAACGGCGGAGCGGCGGAAGCGGTTCGGGATCATTTAGTTGTTGCAACCCCAGAGAGAGTGATGGACAATGTTCCGCGTTTGTTCCAAGGCCGGTGATCGGTCACTGGATGGATGGCCTCACCCAAGGATTGAGTGATTGCATGCGGTTCTGTTTGATTGATGCGCGTTCTTCGTTCTTTTTGGCTACGCTCGGGTTGCTTGTTACGACCGCTGCGTGCCGCGCCGAAGGGGTTTCGCCTGCTCCGCCGGCCAAGCCTCCAGCCGTTCCGACATTCGAGAAATTGCCGCACACGCCGATGCCGAAAGGCGAGTTCATCGCCTGGTGCGGGGATCGCGAGCGATATCTGCTTGCGACGGATGGTCAGTATATCGACGCATACGATGGGAGCACGAAGATCTCCGCCCCATCTCCTACGGGGTCCAGATGGGTCCAATGCGGAGCGGACGGCCAGTACATCGTTTTTCCCGAGGATGCTGGGCGTGTGAGGAAGTTCGAGCTCGAGACCGGCAAGAGCGCGATCCTGGCGACGTTCGACAGCCGATCACGTGGCATCGCTATAGGATTTTCCCCGGACATGAACATTGTGGCTTCGAACCAGCCGCTGCAGTTGACGGCCGAAGCTGGACACTTGCCCACGATTAGCCTCCCCGCGAAGCCTGGGCAGCCCATCGACAAGATCGTTTGGTCTCCCGACAGCTCCAAGTTCTTCGTGGCTTACTCCAATACAATCGATGTCCTGGACGCGCAGGGCAACAGGATCGGAGGAGGCAAGATTCGAAAGAATTCGGGTGTTACCGCAGGGTGGTTCGACGCCGAACAGAAGTCCCTGTTTCTGTTTCTCGTGTCGGACGAAATTCAGGGCATCGGCCCTCTCGTGAGATGCCGCATCGCGGATTGGCAATGTGTGCGGCTGAGGGAGCGCGTTGTGCAGGCCGCGGGTGGTGGCAAGGGATTGATTGGCATCGTCGGTCCCATCGATCGACCAAAGCTGCCCGACGACGATTCATCGGTGCCCTACGCACGACACGCGGTGGAGCTTCGCGACAATACATTTCGTTTGCTGTTCCGCCAGGAGTTTGCCCTGGCAGGCGGTCAAACCAGCCCTCGGCTGTATGTGTCCCCATCAGCCGCTATGGCATTGCTGTCATGGAGGTTGACGGACCCCGTCAAATGTCCCGATTCGGGCAGTGACACATGTCAAGCCGGATGAATACTGGATCTTGGAAAGGCTATTAAATGAGTGATCCTTACGATCCCGGGCCCCCGTTTCGCCGCACCTCGGCTTATGGCAGGCGAAAGATCCGATCACGGGCGAGCTCGGAAAATTTCACTCTGGCCAGGATTTCGCAGCCCGCGCCGGCACTCCGATTCCGGCAGCAGCCCCTGGTGAGGTTGTTTGCTCCGGCTTCAACGACAACTTTGGCAACACCGTCATCGTGAGGAATGAGGCAGGCTATACTCGACTATTGCCGACACACGTCCCCGTTCGGCGTTTGACACGGGTCAGCCAGGCTGAGGTCGCGCAACAACGCCGATCAAGTCAACCAACGTAGTTAGGCCGACCCTGCGCGATACGCGCAGGCGCCCGGCAGAGATGTCTCGCGGATCCGCGAACCGGAAACCTAGATTTCCGTGCCATCGTGTGAGCGAGAACAGAAGCCGCCAGCAACTCAGGCCGCAGTTTCCAGGAGAGGCGCAGCTCTATGGCTGCGCTGTTGAAACGGCACGGCCATTACAAGGAAACATCGATGTCTCTACCAACCTCAACTTTCGTTACCTACTCCGCGGTAGGAAACCGCGAAGATCTCAGCGATATGATCTATCGCATCGACCCGGTCGACACGCCGTTCATGAGCGGCGTCGACAAGGAGAAGGCGACCGCGGTCAATCACGAATGGCAGACGCAGGCTCTCGCCGCCGCCGACAGCGCCAACGCGCAGCTCGAGGGCGACGATCCCAACACCAACACGACCACGCCAACCATACGGCTCGGCAACCTCTGCCAGATCTCCTACAAGGTCGCGCGGGTCTCGGGCACGCAGCAAGCGGTGGACCATGCCGGCCGCGACAACGAGCTCGCCTATCAAGAGATGCTGAAGGGTCTCGAGCTCAAGCGCGACCTCGAAACCATCCTGTGCGGCACCAACCAGGCCAAGGTCGCCGGCAACACCACGACGCCGCGCAAGAGCGCTTCCGTCCTCTCCTGGGTCGTTTCGAATACCTCGAAGGGAACAGCAGGCGGCGCGGCAGATCCGGCCGCCGCCGACGGCACGGGTACGCGGACGGACGGCACCCAGCTCGCCTTCACCGAAGTGCGTCTGAAGACCGTGCTGTCCTCGATCTGGAGCAATGGCGGCAAGCCCGGCACCATCATGACCGGCGCTTTCAACAAGCAGGTGTTCTCGACCTTCACGGGCCGGTCCACCGCGATCGAAGAGTCAAAGTCGAAGAAGATCGTCGCGTCGGTGGACGCCTACGAATCCGATTTCGGCAAGCTCAAGGTGGTTGCCAACCGCTTCCAGCGCCCGCGCGACGTCTTGGTGCTCGAGCTGGACAAATGGGCGGTCGCCTATCTCAACGGCCGCAACATGATCTCGATCCCGCTGGCCAAGACCGGCGACTCTGATCGCCGGCAGATCCTGGCCGAATACGCGCTGGTCTCGCGAAACGAGAAGGCCTCCGGCGGCGTGTTCGACAACACCACCTCCTGAGCGATCAGGATCATCCATCTTTCATTCGGGGCGGTCTTCGGACCGCCCCTTTCATTTGGAGACACAAGATGCCGCTTCCCGGCAATCGCACCCTCAATACCGCCGATCTCACGGCCTACACGCCGTCTTGCGGCGCAAGTCCCGTCGCGGCCTATGTCCGCGTTCCCTTTCGCTGCCGGTTGCTGAAAGTCGGAGGCATTCTGGGCGGCGCAATCACGACGGCCGATGGCACCGTAACCGCGGCGGCTAATGCAACGACGCTCGCGACCTTCACAGTGACGCAGGCGGGATCCGCTGCGGGCCAGTTGTTCTCGGCCGTGCCGCCGTCGCCGACCTATCTCAACGAGGACGACGTGATTGTGCTGACGCCGTCCGGCGCCTCCGGTGCGACGATCCCGATGCACTTTTCGATCTCCGTGAGGGCCGCCTGATATGCCGTTCTACTCCAAGCAAAACTCCTCGCGCGTCGGTCCCAGCCAGACGATCGCGTACGACAGCAGCGTCGGTGCCACCAATGCCTTCGGCTCGGAAACCTATCAGCTCCGCCTCGTCTCCAATTCCGGCTGCTGCTACCGGATCGGCGACGGCGCGCAGACCGCCACCATTTCGGATCCCTATCTGCCGGCCAACGTCGTCGAATACGTGACGGTCAGTCCGGGGCAGCGCATCGCCGCACTGAAGGCCGCCACCAATGGCCTGGTCACGGCGACCGCCGGCACCCTGTGGGTGACGGAGATGTCGTGATGGAGGGCGTCCTGATCAGGCCTCATCTCGCCAGCAACGGCCGAGAGCTTGCGATTGAGCATGTTCAGGACGTGGCGCCGATCCTGGAGTGGAACAGACAGGCGCGCCAGGGCGAGCAATGTGGTGACTGGGGGCGGCATGTCGCCCGCATTCCCAACGTCATCTACGTTCAATGGCTCAACGAGGAGCATGCGAGGGGCAATACCTCGCTGCGGCTGTTCACGCCTGAATTCGACGCGATCGTGCAGCGGAAGCTCGACGATCCCGAATGGGCGTATTTGCGAACCGATAGGCCGAAACTGCAGGCCGGCTGGTCAGCGGAGCTCAAATGACTGAGATCACCGACTACACATCGCTGCAAGCCGCAGTGATCGAACATCTCGCGCGCGACCAGGATATGACGCTGATCGCGCGTATCCCGACCTTCGTGCAGCTCGCGGAAGCCAAGTTCAACCGCCAGCTGTTCGTTCGGCAAATGGAGCAGCGGGCGACCGCGCTGGTCGATCTCGGATCGAACGAGCCGGAGTTCATTTCGCTGCCTTCAGATTTCCAATCCATGCGTCGGGTCCGGCTGTCGAGCGTGACGGGAAAGCCATGCCTCGAGTTCAAATCGGGGACGCAGATGGACGAATATCGCTTCGCGACGTCCGATGTCGCCGCGCGGCCGCGCTACTTCACCGTGTTCGGCAACGAGCTCGAACTCGCACCGACCCCTGACGCAGCCTACACGATCGAAATGGTCTACCGGCAGAACGTGCCGGGGCTCGCGTCGAACGGAAGCAACTGGCTGTTGACCATGGCGCCCGATGTCTATCTGTACGCCGCCCTGCTGGAGTCTGCGCCCTACATCAAGGAAGACGGGCGCATCCAGACTTGGGGGCTCGGGTTCACCTCAGCCCTCGCAGATCTGAACAATCTCGGGCTGACGTCGACATTCAATGCCGGGCCGATGACGGTGCGCATTTCTGGACAGGTCATCTAGGACATCTTGGGAGAACAGCCATGGCAAGTTTCAACAAGTTCTTTTGCTTCGTGCAGGATGTCGCCAACGCCCTGCACGACATGAAGACCGGTACGGCGCAGGTCTACAAGGTCTATCTGACCAACACGGCGCCGGTGGCGGCCAATACGGTCTACAACACGCCGGCCGATCTCGCCGCCGGTAACGGATATACCGCAGGCGGCAACAGCGTCGGCACCATCACCGGTGCGCAGACGACGGGCACGTTCAAGTTCGTCGGTGCAACCGATCCGGCATGGACCGCATCGGGGGGCTCAATCGGGCCGTTTCAGTATGCGGTGCTCTACAATTCGACATCGTCGACCAAGCCGCTGATCGGATGGTGGGACTATGGCGTTGCGCTCACGCTCACCAATGGCAACACCTTCACCGTTGATCTGGATCAGACCAACGGCATTTTGACGATGACCTGACATGGCAGCCTTTCTCGACGTTTGCAGGTTCTCGCCGTCGGCCGGCGGCACGACCGACTGGACCTATTCTGCGGCTGTCACGGGCTATCAGAGCCCTGCCGCCGCCGGTGTGGTCAATGGCCGGCTTTACAAGTATCGCGCCGAAAGCACCGACCTCAGCCAGTGGGAGGTCGGCGAGGGCGCCTACAACACCTCGACAGGCGTCCTGGCGAGGACGGCGGTGCTGTTCAACTCGTCCGGCGGCACCTCGAAGATCAATTTTTCCACGACGCCGCAGGTCAGCATCGTCGCGCTCAAGGAAGACCTGATCTCGGTCGAGGAGAGCAACGGCTTCACGACGGCGCAACAGGCGCAGGCGCGAAGCAATATCGGCGTGACAGCCGTCGGCGCTGCGGGCGTCGGCCAAATTCCGGGAACGACCGGATCGACGCAGCCGTCGGCGGGAAATATCGGCGAGGTTATCACCATCAACTCCTCACTCTCTTTCACGGGCTCCGCAGTCAGCGGGAATGTCGGAAGCACAAGCGTCGCACCTGGCGTCTACGACGTGACAATCTCGGGGATGTTTGGTGGTCCCGGCGGGACGGCGGCGTCAGATTGGAATCTGGCCTTCGGCGCCAGCAGTGCGTCCGTGAGCGCGAGCCAGGCCATACAACTCCACGAGCGCATCAGCAGCGCGTCTCCGCTCGGAGACATGTCGATCGTGCTGACATCTGCCTCGGTTCGTATCGCCGTCGCGGGCACGACGACCTACTATCTCTGCGCTCAAGCCGGGTACACCGGCGCGGGGGGCTATGCGGTGCAGGCACAAGCCTACATTCGGCGCGCAAGCTAGGTAACTGAGACATGGCATATGATCCCAAAGACTTCGTGCACGCGCTGCTAACCCTGCGTCCCGGTCTCGCGGCAAACATCGACTTTGAGGTGTCCGATCACGGCGATGGGCCTTTCATCTCCCGCTGGGAACGCGCGGACGTGGCCCAACCGACGTTGGCGGAAATCGAGACGGTTGATACGGCCGTGCTACTCCAATCGCAGGCAAGGTTCGTTGCCCGGGATATGCTGGCGCAACTGACGCCGGACGACTACGCAAGAATCCATGCGGCGATCGCAACGAGCGCTGCGCTGGGCCTATTGTGGTCGGCATTGCTTGGGCAGGGCGAAGCTCCGATTTCGGTCGGCTCGGATCGATTCAGGCAAGGCTGGGCCGGCATGGCGTCCGCGCTAGGGGACGACCGTGCGCGCGCCATCGCCTCCGCAGTCGGCATTCCGGTCTGATCGATGTCGCTTCTCGGGTTTGATGCTGTCGGGCGCCATGCGCTCGGGCAGGTGCCGACGCTTGGGCTGACCAATACGGTGCTGCTCACGGTCACGCGCAGCTACGCGGTTGCAGGAAACAGCGCGGCCTTCCGGGCAGGGGGAGGCAGCAGCGCTGGCCTGTGTGGGATCTCCGGAAATGCGGCGATCTTCAGCCAGCTGCTGTCTGCTGCGGCGGGCAGCTATGTCACAACTGGAAGCGCAGCCCTGTTCAAGCGGGCGCTTGCGGCTAGTGCGGCCGGTTACGCGGTGAACGGGCTGCCCGTCACAACCGCCATGCGAACGCCTTCTCTGACCGGCGCTTGTCTGGTCACCGGTAACGCGATGTCGATGGCCATCTCCGCGTCCCTCGGCGCGGGAGCCTATCTCGTCAGTGGATATCCCTCGACCTTCACGAGGGATTTCGAAGCATGGTTTCCACGGCCATACGATTTCGACGAGTGGACCGGTACCGCCGCCGAAGCCGAAACCTGGACGCCGAAGGATCGTTCCGCCGCCGCTTGGGCCACGGAAGCCGAGCCATCCAGTCCGTGGACGCCGGCGACCATTCAACCTGAGTCATGGACGACTGAATAAACCGGGTGACAGAACGATGCCCCTTCTTTCCTTTGGCGAATACCGCCCCGACGTCAGCGACTACGAAGGGCAGGCCACGCGTAACCTGCTCAACGTGATTCCACGCGGCGACGGTTACGGACCGTTTCCATCCTTCTCGGCTTACACGTCGGCGCTATCGGCGCCATGCAGGGGCGCATTCTACGCGCTGAAGTCGGACGGCACGGTCATCACCTTCGCCGGCACGAGCACAAAGCTGTACCGGCTCAACAACATCGACTTCACCTGGATCGACGTCTCGAAGGGCGGGGCGTCCTATTCGGCGCTTTCCGGTACCGCGCAATGGCAGTTCGCCCAGACCGGGAATTTCGTCTTTGCGACGCACGCCAATGCAGTGCTCCAGATCTTCGACCTGTCATCCTCCACGGTGTTTGCCGATGCGCTGGGTACGCCGCCGCAGGCCGCCTATATCAGCGTGGTCGGGCGCTTCCTGGTGCTGTCGGGACTGCTGTCGACACCGTACCGGATCCAGTGGTCCGGGCTGAATAATTTCAACGCTTCGGACAGCTGGACCAGCGGCATCAAGTCGTCGGACTTTCAGGACTTCCCGGATGGCGGCATTGTCCGCGGTGTGGCCGGCGGCGAATCCGGCGTCATCTTCCAGGACCAGGCGATCCGCCGCATGTCCTATGTGCCGGGCTCGCCGATCATCTTTCAGATCGACCGCATCACCCAGGACAAGGGACTCTACGCGCCATACTCGATCATCCGTGCCGGCGAGCGCATCTTCTTCTACGCCGGCCAGGGCTTTCACAAGATCGAGCCGGGCAGCGTGCCGCAGCAAATCGGGCGCGAGAAGGTCGATCGCAGTTTTCTCGCCGATCTCGACAAGGGCAACCTCCAGCTCTTCATGGGCGCCGCCGACCCGCGCTCGACGCGGGTCTACTGGGCCTACAAATCGGTGTCCGGCACGGTCGGTGCTTTCGACAAGCTGCTTGGTTATGACTTCCTGCTCGATCGCTTCTTTCCGGTGTCTGTGACGGGCGAGTATCTGCTCGGCATCTCGCAGACGGGACTGACGCTGGAAAACCTCGACAGCATCTCATCATCGCTGGATGCGTTGACGCTGAGCCTCGACGCCTACGCGACCGCCGTGCAGCCGGAGATCGCGCAGTTCTCCAACGCCCACGTGCTCGGCTTCTTTCGCGGCCCCAGTCTGGAGGCGACGCTGGAGAGCCCCGAGCAGGGCACCGACGAAAACCGCATCACCATTCGCGGCTTCCGGCCGGTGACCGACGCGGCGACGCTGTTCGGCTCGGTGTCATGGCGCGACACGCCATCCGCGGCGGCGGTGCCGGGTGCCGAAGTTCTGGTCAATTCCCGCACCGGCCGCTGCGACGTCCGACGCGACACCCGCTATTCCCGCTTCAAGGTTCGTATCCCTGCGGCGACGTCATGGTCGTTTTGCGCCGGTATCGTTCCCGATCTCACACCCAACGGCACGCTATGACCGCTTACGTCCCCGGCATCACCGAGACCGATCTTAAGAAGATCGTTCTCGCGATCCAGCAGCTCGCGGCGGGGAGATCGAACGCGGTGGGCAGCGTGACCTTGGCGACAGGGGCATCGAGCACGACGGTGACGACGGCGAATTGCGCGGCGGGATCGGTGCCGATCCTGGTGCCGGCGTCGGCGAATGCTGCGGCGGAGATCGGTAACGGCACGATGTATGTGAGCGCGGTTGCGAATGGCGCGTTCACGATCACGCATGCGAACTCCGCGACGGCGGGGCGGGTGTTTTTGTGGGCGGTGGTGGGGTGATTCCAATGCAACGAGCGTGCGACCAACGCTGATCTAAATCAACCGAGCATTTCACTTCAGAGATCGAGCTGCACCTGGGACGCGTCGCTCCTGCGCAGTCGGATCGAATACTGCTGCGTGTTTTCCTCTGCATTTCCAACAATAGTGTCGTGAGAGATTTCAATGGCTACGCCTGATATCCGGACTCTGTACGAGCAGTTTCTCCAGATCTATGGAGGGCTGGGCAATCCGTCCGAACCGACGCCATCGGTACCGCCCGCGCCACCACCGCAACCTGCTTATGCTTCACCACATGAGGCTTACGCAGCAGACGGAGGTTATGCGCCCTCAGGCGGAGTGCTCGGTGGATTGGCTTCACCATCATCTGGCGTTCCCTGGTGGGTGCAGGCGCTCGCACCGCCGGGAGGAACAGCAGTTGGTACTTGCGGACCATTGCCGCGGAGTTTCGTTGGACGTCGCGGTCTCCCATTGGGGCCGCTCGGTCCCACGGAGCCCGTCGAGATTTCAGACCCGCACCTTGAACGACTCGTTCCTCAATCCACCCGAGACTTCTGGACTGCGGCGACCCTCGTGCCGAGGATGTGGCGCGGTCAACTGCGCGGCAATGAACAGACGGATGAAAACACCGAAGGGCGGAATAGCACTTCTCTACCCGAACATCCGCGTGAGCAGCCGCCCCGCCGTCCTGGCGGTCAGCCTCCCTGGATCGTCGGTCCAGCAATATTCAAAGAAGGACGTGAACGCGAAGCGGGGACAACCACTCAAGAGAAGTCGGCCGCGACGCACGTTGATCCAGACTTCAGGCGCTTGACTCGCTTCGTGGGTTCTGAGGGAGATCAAATCGCAAGCGAGAACTCAGTCCAGCCAACGGGTGAAGAAAAGCCGCGCAGAACACCTGGGACACCGCTGCCTGACGATTACTTAGACATTCCCGAGTTTCTGCGGCGCCCACCCAATCCAGAGCCCGCAAAGCTAGATAAAAAATTGACTGATCTACCCTCGGCCAGCTTCGGAGGAGGAAACATCTATGGAGGTAACCGCGGAAGCGGTGGCGGTGGTCGTAAATCCGACGAAGAATGCAGGAAGGAATGGAGCCGGGCGCAGGAGATCTGTCGTGATGCGTTTGCGAACGGTACTATTGGTGACATTTTCAAGCGATGGAAGAGCAACTATCCAGCAGGCCCAGTCCCAAAATCGAGTAACGAGCCTTGGGATGTCAACGATTGCAAGCCGGGATTTGTCACCGAAGATTGCGGTGGGAATGATTACGAAAGACCGCCGCCGCCGGAGGAGAGGAAGGAAATTGGGCGTCGGCTGGTCCGACAGAAAAAGGAGAAGAGTGCAAAAGAGAAGGCCAAAAGAAACGAGATATATGAGGAATTTAAGCGTACCGGCAAGTGGAGATTTAGGGGATGAGTGGGCAGCGGCTATGAGAATGCGCCGATGTGCGATCGCAAGAGTGAGGTATGCAGTTTACGTATATTCTGGCAGAGTTTAGAATGGGCTGAGTTCACTAGCCAAAAGATCAAATAAAATGGTTTCACTGCACTCGATTTCAGAGAAGTTTGTGTTCTTGATTTTCGAGAAACGGTACGACGATGCCGAGGTCCTTCTTCGCAAGCATCGAGGGGCTCTGACTGCAGACGAGACTCCTCGATCGCTCGGAGTGGAGGAGGCGCTGCGGAACAAAGTTGGACAAATCGGATCAGATCCTGCAGCTCAGCGCTGGACCCTGGCAGGTTCTTATATGGTGGCCTCTCGGCTGAGGGATCTGGAATATTGGAACGACGCCGAAGCAGCCTATCGCCAAGTGATCGAGCTATCCCTGGCGATGGACGAGGCGTTCTTTCTCAACGATGCCAGGTTAAACCGAGCAGTGTGCCTCAAGAACCTCGGAAGGGCGCGCGAGTATGAACAAGCGATGGCAGAAGTGCCCAAAGGGTACAGCGATCCTGATCCATGGCACTAACTGAAGGATCGGCGACCTATGAAAAGAAAATGCCCTGCTTCAAGTTTCTTCGGCATCGGCGCGCCTTTCCTCATCTCTGATCCGAGCCTTGCCATGAGCGACCAGCATTCAGACATCGATGCGCCTCCGCTCTAGCCAATCGGCGAGGTCGCCGAGGACGATCATTCAGATTTCAGCTCGCGATGCTTGGTGCTCGTCACCCCCGTCGTCTTGCAGAGCAACTGGGACTTCCAGCGCGGCCTCGTTATTTTGCAGTCCAAGAAGGGTCTCATCTGGCGGGGCGACTACGTTGTCGTGGATTTCGCTGCGCACTTGATCAGCCGGAATATGTGCTGGAAGGCGCGGATGGGAGCCTCCTCACCGAAGTTGCAGTCGGCCGCGCTTTGCGCCGTTGCAGGCCACTCCGCACGACGATTCCAGCGATAGGCAGGGTTGGGATAGCCTCACTATCCGCGGCCCTTGGCGCGATACGGCGTCATCGACCGCGACAGCGGAGATCTGTCACGAGTCAATGTATGTGAGCGCCCTCGCGAACGATGCGTTTACGTCCCGCATGCGATCCGAGCAACGCGTATGTCATTCTTCGTTCGCCCTTCGGAATTGCGCATGACTAGCCGGACGTCGCGAGCACGTGGTGGTTTTTGCCCGGATCAACGCGACAGAACGCAACTGGTCTGCATCGATCCGGGACGGGTGCGTGAGATCTGGCCCCTTGTCGCTCCCTTAATTAAGGGGGCGATCGTCAGGACAGGCTTGTCGTCATTCACTACGATTGAGCGCGACATTCTTTCTGGCATTGCGCTGCTTTGGGTTGCCTGGAACGGCTCCTCGATCGAGGCGGTGGCATCGACGAGCGTCCAGCAGACAGAGGCTGGCAAGGTCTGTGTCGTCACGGCATGCGCCGGCGCCGGCATGACGCGCTGGCTAGCCCTGATCCGCGGCATAGAGGCCTATGCCGCAAAGGAGGGCTGTCGATGCGTACGCATCTTCGGCCGGAAAGGCTGGGCGCGCGTTCTTGAAGGATACGAGGAAACACATTCAATCATAGACAAGCGCTTGCCATAGGTTCGTTGACGCCTGCTGCATTGCGGATCGTAGTCTCTCGCAACGACCAATTACACTAGCTAAGAAGGAAACATCGTCCATGGGCGGACAGTCCACCTCCACACAGACCGTACAATCGCAGTCGGCACCCTGGGTCGCCGCGCAGCCAGCGCTGCAAACAATGTTGGGTCAGATCGGTACCGGGCTCAACAACACCGGCCTGACGTCGGCGGAGAGCTCTGCGCTCGACGCGCTGAAGACCAACGCTGCATCAGGCAATCCTTATACGGGACAGATCGCAGGCTATGCACAGTCGCTGCTCAATGGCGGCGGCGCCACCGCGCAGGCGGGCAACGTCCAGGACAATCTCGCAACCAATCGCAACTGGATGACGCCCTACGCGAACGGCAGCATGATCGGCAATAACCCGGCTCTTACCGCGCAACTCGTGCAGATTCGATCGGATGTCGGCAACGACGTGAACTCGCAGTTCGCCGCCGCCGGCCGTGATTTCAGCGGCGCCAACCAGATGGCCTATGGACGGGGCGTTGCCGCGGCCGAAGCGCCGGTGATCGCTGCGCAATATAACCAGGACGTGGCGAACCAGCTTGCCGCTACAAATGCGCTGTATAATGCCGGCAACACGACGGCCAACACCCTGACCCAGATGCAGCAGAGCGACCTCACCAATCGCGGCCAGGGCGTCACCGCGGCGCAATCGGCGCTTGACGCGCAGAACTATGGAGCCAACGCTACGTTGGCGGAGGAAGCGCAGCGCCGCGGCATCCCCGTGCAGGCGTTGAGCCTGCTCGCGCAGATCGGCGTGCCCATCGCGCAGCTCGGGACTCAGAACAACAGCACGACGACGGGAACGCAGGAGAAATCCGGCGCCGATCAGTTTGCGACGATCGCTGGCGGCATCAACAGCCTGCTTACTCCCTTCAAGGGAAAATGGGGAGGCTAGATATGACAGTGCAAACCGACGGGGATCTGACAGGCGCCGCTTTCGACCTGGTCAATGCTGGTTATGCGGAAATGCCGGATCCGGACAGGGAGAGCGAACACCACTCGATCGAAAGTGACAGCGCATCGTTGCGTGATGCCGCCGACCAGCGATCCGATTCACAGCCAAAAACTGTCGTCAGGCAATATACGGACGCAGAGGGCAAGCCCGCTGCCGCAAACGAGGCTGTAACCCTCGCGCGCGCCGCGCGGGATTACGCAAGCGCGACGGCCGGCGACAGGCAGATCGCCGAGGGCGAGTCTTCGGAGGCGCTCGCGGAAAGGATCGATGCGCTTCGCGCGGAAGTGGCTGCCAATGATCCCGATGCGCCCGAGTTCTACGGCTTTGAGCAGCCCAAGGGCCGCGATGGGCCTGACGGCGAGATCGAAACCTCGTCACACGCGACGAACGATCGCGAGAAGCGTTCCGCGGAGCTCGAGCCCGATCTAGATAAGCTCTTGCAGCATCCGAAGGTGCGGCTGGCGCTCGAGGAAAAGGTCGGCGAGGTCGAGCGCGCACGGCGGAGTTATGCCGAAGGACTTGATGCCGCCATGCAGATCGCGCAGGCGAGCTTTGTCAGCCAGTTTCCGGAATTGGCCGGGCTGGCGCCGGAGCGGCTTCCGGAAGCCCTCGCGCAAATAGCACATCATGACCCCGCAAAGCTGTCGCGCATCCAGGCGATCGTCGCGGCGAGCGAGCAATTGCGCGCCCGGCAGAGTGAGGAAATGCGGCGGACGGCGGATGCCTCGCGACACAGCTTTCTGAACTATGCAAAGGCGGAGGACGCCCGGCTTGAGACGTTGCTCAAGCAGGAATCGAAAGACGTCAGGCAGGCCGTCGCGCAGGAAATCATGGCGTCGGCCAAAGCCAGCGGCATCGAACCGGAGGAAATGCGGCGCCTCTTCGACAGCGAGCCGCTGATGCGCAATGCCACTTTCCAGCGCATGATGTACGACGCCGGCAAATACCGGTTGATGATGAAAGCGAGGGACGCCGTCACGACCAAGCCGATGCCGCCGGTGCAGAGGCCGGGTATGGCGGCGCGGCGGGGCGAGGGCGAGCAGCATGATCTGAGAACGTTGAGCGCCCGGCTTTCCAGCTCGGGCGATCTCAGGGACGCGGTTGCGCTATACCAAGCAAGGAGAGTGCGCAAAGATTGACAAATCCCGGTGGCACTCAGGCTGAAAGGTTCTGCTCCAATGTTGCGACCGCAGCGACCGTCAGTTTCGGGAGCCGGCCGCACGTCTGTCCATCTACGATGGTGTCGCCGCCGGGGTAACCAAGTCATACATAGTTGGCACTTAGGGACACCTGTATATTCAAATACCCAATCGAAATAGTGCCTGCGCTCAGATCATCTCTGATCAGCATGTCTTTGGAGGAGATAGATGAATTTCTCGACGTCCCAGTGGCTGTCGATCATCGTCCTCGATGTCCTTATCAAGTTCGTGTTTGTGACGGCCGTGGGCCTGCTCGTGACCTACGGCTTCATATCCGTTGATTCGCTTGCAATGGCGGCCATCTCCCTATCGCTGTCGCATTTCGTCTGTCTCTTCTTGGGGGCAACTCTCGTCGTGGCGCCAGAGCTTCTTGGCGTCCAATTGTCGCCGATGCTGAGGTTCACGGCCAGCGTGGCGCTCGCAAATATTTTGTTTGTCGGTGTCCTTGTCGTGTTGATGTGGCCCGGTCCGAACGACATTCCGCGAACCGCGGACGGGCCCATTGTCTTGGCTCTTGTCCTGGCCGCAACCAATCTCGTTGCGTTACTCGCAGTTGCCGCCGTAGGCCGCCTGATCAGGTGGCTCAAGCCGCGAGCGCGCGTCGATGAAGCCGCGCCAAGCGCTTAAGCCGGCTTCTCGCGCTTACCCTTAATTTCCGAGGTTCGGAGGCTCAACCTCCGGACATGAGGTCGCGCGTTCTGATGTTCGCTGGTCGCGTGTCGCTCCCGCGGTCAGCCTGAGGCGAACCCCGCATCATAGCCAATTTTCAGGTCGCGGCAGCTCTTCCTGCGGGGCGACCTACGTAACCGACTTCCAATCTCGATCATCAAAACTCGCGCGCCTCAAGAGGCGCGGTGCTCGATCCTCATTGCAAGCAAGCGGAGTATTTTGCGTGGATCCCACGATGCAATCGCCAATACAACACGCAGTTCCCTTTTCAGGTGGCCGACAGATCACAGTGCCAAGCGGGCCACACCATTACCAAACGGAACAGTGGGACGGAAGCACCAGGCAGGGAAACACGCCCCTATCGGCGTTTGAACTCAAACGGCACGCGACACCCTTTCAAGGCGATCAAAACAGCGCCGACGGAGCGGTCATGGATGTCCGAGGCTTGGGCCCTATTCGCCAGCAAGTGGATGACGACCGATTGACGATCGTGAATACCACGATGCCTGAGCATGTTCTCCATCCAGGCAACGTCTTCCGCAGGATCGTCCAGAAAGGCGACGATCAGGACGTCGTGACGGAGGGGTACGGGACAGGAATTCTTCTCGGCCCGAACGAGCGTGGAAAATTCATCTGGTCCTGGCCGGATCACAAGATCCGCCATGAACTCAACCCCTACGCGGCGCTGGGGTACCCAACGGACGAAATGAACGCGCCTACCGCAACGGGAATCCAGGTGGGCACAGAAGCACAGCGCACACCACTCGCAGGCGGCCGAAAGACCGGAGCATCGGATCCCTCCGCCGATCTTCTTCTCACCGTACTGACCAGCCGATCAAAGTCAATTCACGACAGGAAGCGCACCATGAGCGAAGACGAAAAAAATCTTATCGAGCGGGCCGAATCCATCAGTGGAAATTTCTATGGCGAGCCGATGTCTCCGGATCGGATCGCGGAGAACTTCGCGCTCTATGGACTGAAGAAGCGCGCGGCAGCGCTCGAGAAATTTGACGCCGAGCTTGGGGGCGAGATCGATTCAAGCCCCCACAACCTGCGAAAGCGCGTTCAGCTGGTGGATTTGCGCCGGCGCATGGGCGATTTTCATGAAGCGCTGCGCAAAGCAAAGCGATGACCCATCCGCTGTTGACGGCGCTTGCGCAGGCACGACTGCGCGATGCGCCGATGTTCGTCAAATGGTGTGAGCTGAACGGCGCGACCGCCTGTCCGGCGGCACCTGCGTCGGTGGCGCGTTTTGTCACCGACTGCGCGTCGCTCGGCATGAGCCGGCTCTGGCCGGCAGTTGTGGACATATCGCGGATGCATGTCGCGCTCGGCCTCGCGGATCCAACGCTGGGCGGCACGGCAGCGAGCGCGATGAGCGCAGTTGCTGCCATTTCACCGCCGCGGTCCTGGCCCGGGCGGTTCAAGCAACGGTTCGACGCACTACCGTACGACATGCAGGTTCATCTGGCCTCGCACCAAGCCCAGCGAGAACGCGCGCTGCGGCGCACGCAGAACGATGCTGCATCCGCGCGCCAGCAGCTGGCGGCATTCGAGGCTCAAACGAAGGACGAAAGAACCAATGGCAATGAAACAGCAGCGCACGGCGAGGCTTGAGGATCGGATCGAGGAGCTGCGTGCCGAAATCGATGGGATCATCGATGCACGTGTCGCCGAAATTGCAAGCGAGAGCCCCGGCGTTCCGCCGGGCGTGATCCGCAACCTCCTGACGGCCCGGGCCCCGTCCTGTCGGTGCGCTCAGTATATCGAGCTGTGCGCCAGAGAGACGAAAACGCCCGCCTGACGGGCCGCAGCGGCGACTTTCTCGAAGCTCATGATGGCGCCCTACGGCGCCGCTCTTCCAGCTGAGGATGCAGAATGACTCTCTACAAATGGTCTCAAACGGCGTCCGCCGACGCGACTGCCGATTCCACTATCAACTGGGCGGAAGGCCAGTCACCCGCCTGCGTCAACGACTCGGCGCGCGCGATGATGGCGGCGATGGCCAAATACCGAGATGATGTCACCGGAGCGATCGTGACGGGCGGGACCAGCACGGCCTATGCGGTCAACACCTATCAGGTGTTTCAGTCGCTCTCGCAGTTGAATGACGAACGCGGCAGGTTCGCCCAACGTCACTCTCAATGTCGACGGCCTCGGCGCGAAGTCGATCCGAGCCGACCCAACTACGGAAATGGCGGCTGGCCTCTTGGTTGCGGGCACACCCTATGTTGCGCTCTACAATAACAATACTGGATTGTTTCTTCTGCAAAACATCTTCGGGAATCCATACAACATTCCCATCGGCGGCAGCCTGGATTTCTGGGGCTCTTCTGCGCCGAACAGCACCTTCGCGCTGATGTATGGACAGGCCATCTCTCGCACGACGTATGCCACGCTGTTTTCGCTCCTGGGCACCACTTATGGCCCGGGCGATGGGTCGACAACTTTCAACATCCCCGATCTGAGAGGGCGGGTGGTTGCCGGCAAGGATGACATGGGTGGCTCCGTGGCTAGCCGTCTGACGAGCGCCTACTTCGGCACAAGTGCCACATCTTTAGGTGCGGTTGGAGGCTCGCAGTCACATACGCTTACTCTCGCAGAACTGCCGACTGGGATCTCTTCAAATGGAAGCAATTCCATCTCCGTCAACTCAACCGATAGCGATGTGTGGCAAGGTGCGGCTGACGGACGCAACCCTGCCAGCGGCAATACTTTCGGCATTACCACTCTAGGAGGCTCGCGGAAAATAATCACCTCCACGGGCAGCAATTCGATCTCCGTAGCGTCAAACAATACCAGTGGCAACGCTCATGCGATCGTGCCGCCGACGGTCATTGCCAACAAGCTTCTTCGGATTATCTAGCGGGAGTGAACACGAAGTTCGAGCAGTACCCGGGACGCTTCCAAAACCATTGGCCGTCGTTGTGCTGGTGCACTTCTTCTCGGAATTGAGAAACGGGAAATACATGGCCGCGTTGTATAAAGGAGCCGCGATAACCCAAACCTTCGAGATAACGAAAGACATCGCTGATGGGTCGGCCTCCGAGATGCCTGCTCTCGCGTTCGAAAACCAAGAGGGGCAGGTCCTTTCGAAGGATACGTTCCGCACCTTTAAACACGCCAATCTCGGCGCCTTCTACATCTATCTTAAGAACAGAGATCCGTTCATTCGCGCCGAAGTAATCGTCTAGTGCGACTATGGGGACGTGAACTGTTTCGACGGCAGCATAGGATAAGCCTTCTCTGGAAAGAGAAGCTCCGGGCTTATGTCCCTTTGGGACGAAAAACTCTCTGCTCCCTGTTTCCGAGAAAACTGCCTTCGGTTCGATGGTAACATTTTGAAGCGGCAGATCTGTGCAAATTCTTGTTAGATAGTCAGCAAGATCCCGCTGCGGTTCGAACGCGACCACACGGCCATGAGCGCTCCATTTCGAAAGCCAATATAGGAAGCTTCTCTTGTTTGCCCCTACATCGCAAACGAGATCACCCTGCTGGATGTAGCTGAGTATGGCGGATAGCTCAGCCTTGTGGTCGCGGAATCTGGACCGGAATGCACGCCAAAGAAATCTAGTGCGCTCGCTCATTGTCTCGCAATGTTGCTGATTTGAGTGTGAACGTAACACCTTAACCCCCAACCGAGTCAACCCATGGTAGACCTCAACGCCCTCACTCGGGCGAATGCCGATCGCTGGTCGAAAGCCAAGCCGACTCGGAAAGCCGAAGCCGCCCACGCCGCTTTGCGGCTCTACAAGGCTGGGCAACGTTACCGGGCCGTCGAGCGAGACACCGGTGTTCCCTGGCCGATTATTGCTGTGATCCACGAACGGGAATCCTCCCAGGACTGGAGGGCTTCGCTGGCCCAGGGAGATCCCTGGAACCGGGTCTCGGTTCATGTTCCGGCCGGGCGCGGCCCGTTCTCGTCTTGGGAGGCGGCTGCCATCGATGCGCTGGTCAAGTGTCCGCCCTTCCTCGCGCGCCACAAGGACTGGTCAATCGCGGCAGCGTTGACCGCGCTCGAGACCTACAACGGCATTGGCTATGCGGCCCGGGGGGTGCCGTCGCCCTATCTGTGGTCGGGCACCAACCAATACCGCGCGGGAAAGTACGTCCGGGACGGCGTCTACGATCCCAGCAAAGTCGATCCTCAACTGGGATGCGCGGCGCTCATGATCGCTCTGATGGAGCTCGATCCCGAGATCAGCTTTGCAGTGGCAAAGAGGCAAAAAGCCCGGCGGCCGGCGACGCGGCGAGGCCGTCACTGACGAATCCGTCGAAGGGCTCGATCGGCGCGTTCGTGATCGATTTGGTCCGAGCGGTTTTTGGAAGGAAATGAACATGCGGACGATCCTCGATATCCTGCTTTTCGCTGCGGGCTTTGGCACCTGCTGGTTCTGCAAGGACCCAGCCCTTCGGTTCGTGACCGGCACCGACAGCCTGATCAAGTCGCTCGAGGCAAGACTTGCAGCGCTGAGGAGCACACCCTGATGCTCGCGAGAATCAAAGCAGCCTGCCTGCACTCCATGACCATCGCCTGGAGCTATTGCCTCGCGCTCGCCGGTGCGCTGGCTTCGATCATTGATGATCTCGCTGACGCGCTGGGCGATCCCGGCGTCAAGGACCAGATCGGCGCGGCCATCGGCGATGTCAAGACGACGGGGCGCATCCTGCTGGTGATCTCCGTCGTGACGATCATCGCACGCCTGAGAACTCTTCGGAGGAACGGCTAATGTGGATGACGATCATCTCGTTTCTCGGCGGCCCTGTCGTCAAGGCGCTGATCGATGCCTATAGCGCGAAGCTGAAGGCTGAAAACGTGGACACACCAGGATCGCGGCGGATCTTGCGGCGAGCGAGATCGCGTCGCAGACGGCCGAAACCAAAGCCGTCATGCAGTACCGCATCGCGGAGATCGGGCACGGGTGGGAGCCGGACAAATTGATGGGCTATTGCGTCGCGCTTTACTTCGCGAAACTCCTGGTCTGGGACAAGGTCCTCGGCTTTGGGTCCACGGACGCCCTCGCGGGGTTTGCCGCGATCACAGCCAATCTGGTTGTCTCCTTCTACTTCGCCAAGCGCGGCTTCGAGAATGTTGCGAGGATCATCAAGCGGTGAAGATGGCGGATGACGAAATCAGGGCGATCGTTGCCGAGACGCTGGCTGCGCAACACAGGCTTCAGCAGGCGAACATCGATGCCATCGTATTGAGGACGGTGGCATCGGTGCTGGCGTCTTTCGGAATCGAAGATGACGACCGAAAGGAGCTGAGGGCCGATTTTCAGCACCTGCGCCGATGGCGAACGAGCGTGGAGCAGGCGCAGAGCTACACCTTCAAAGCCGTCATTACGGTGATCGCCACCGGGCTGATGGGCGCGGTCTGGCTAGGTGTCAAGGTCGTGCTGGGCAAGTGAGCCTCAATCGGCACGATGTTACTGCACTCCACCCCAATGGATCATCCCATGTACAGAATTCGCATCGTCGATGCATCCGATGACGACATCGCCAATATATTGGCCGATCTGCATCAGTCGACGTTCTTCGATGCGGCTCCCTTGCCACAATTCGAGTTAGGGGCGTGGTGGCTTGCCTATCACGGCGATGAGCCGGTAGCCTTCGCCGGTGTCGTGCCGTCAACGCACATTCGAAATGGCGGTTATTTCTCCAGGGTCGGTGTGTTGCAGCGGCACCGGGGACGTGACCTCCAGTGCAGGATGATGCGGGTGATCGAGGCAAGGGCACGGCGTACTGGATGGGACAGCATCATCTCGGATACGACCGACAATCCGGTGTCCGCCAATAATTTCATCCGGGCGGGCTATCGGCTCTTCGAACCCCATGTGCCCTGGGCCTGGGCCCATACGCTTTACTGGCGAAAGCGGCTTCGCTGAGCGAATGGAGCCAGGTTTCCCGTGGTGCGGAACGCGATTCCCGCTACGGAAAATGGTTCGCGCGAGATGAAGCGCAACACGGAACGTCCAAGGGCCCGGCAGCTTGACAGCTGCCGGGCCCTTTTTGCGTATTGAAGCGATGCGGGCGAAGGACTTGCGAAGTCAGCGGTGCCGGGCTTTAAGTTTGCTCCTGCGGGAAATTCGGCAACCATAAGCCGATGTAAGGGAGCGCCGTCGATGCCCACCAAGCCTCAATTGCCGGAACGTTCGTCGCGCGCGACGGGGGCGCCTAGCGCGCTCGACGGTCTGCTGGTCGTCGATTTCACGCGTGTGGTTGCCGGCCCGGCCTGTACGCAGACGCTTGCTGATTTCGGCGCGCACGTCATCAAGATCGAGAATCCGGACGGAGGCGATGACACGCGCGCGTATGAACACGCCGAGATCGGTGGAGAGAGCGCTGCCTATCTGAGCCTCAATCGCAACAAGCGTGGCATCACGCTCGACCTTACCGTGCCGGAGGCTCGTGAGATCGCGCTGGATTTGATTCGCAAGGCCGACGTGGTCGTCGAGAACTTCTCCAGCGGGGTCATGAAGAAATTTGGCCTCGACTATGAAACGGTTGCGCCGCTCAATCCGCGGTTGGTCTATTGCTCGATCTCCGCCTACGGGCGCACCGGACCGTTTGCCTCGCGTCCCGGCTTTGATCCGATCACGCAGGCGGAAAGCGGCTTCATGTCGCTCAACGGATTTGCTGATGGCCCGGCGGTTCGCACCGGCCCGCCGATCGTAGACATGGCGACGGGGATGTCTGCCTGCAACGCCATCCTGATGGCGCTATTGGCGCGCGATCAGCTCGGTCGCGGTCAGCATGTCGAGGTCGCCCTGTTCGACGTCGCGATGGGCATGACCGGTTTCTATGGCATGGCCTATCTGATCAACGGCGAAAATCCCGGCCGGTTTGGTAATTCGCCGAGTGGCTCTCCTACCGTCGGCGTGTACGAGGCCTCCGACGGACCGCTTTACATGGCCTGCGCGAACGACCGGCTCTATCGCCGGCTGGTGGTTGAGGTGCTGAACCGGCCGGAACTGATCACCGATCCGCAGTTTGCCTCGCGTAAGGCGCGTTCCGAGAACAAGGAGCTTCTGCGGGCAGCCATTGCGGAGGTTTTCGCGAGCGATACTCTCGAGAACTGGATGACCAAGATGAAGCTGGCCAATATCCCGGTCGGCTATCTGCGGACGGTCGAGGAGGGGTTCAATGCACCGGAGGCGCGAGCGCGCCATCGCTTGAACCGGATTCCGCATCGTACGGCAGAGTGGGTCCCTAACATCGAGCCGCCGATTGCCATGAGCTTGACCGGCCCGATTGATCCTGTGGCTGCTCCATTGCTGGGCGAACACACCGAGCAGGTCTTGCGTGATACGCTCGGTTACGACGAGCGTCGGATCTCGGAGTTCAACCAAAAGGGGGCTTTTGGATCGGGCAAGCCATCGGAGCAGGTCTGAACCCGAGCGGTCGTTCCCTTGGGACGTGCAAATCGCGCCCTAGCGCTGCATCCGCTTGATTTGGCGATGTTCCAGCCGCATAAATGCATAAAGCGAGGGATACGAATGGCGCCTGGTCAAGAGCCGAGCGTGGGCCGGCCCGCAGGGGCGCAATTCGATGAACCTGCCCATGCGGCAATGGTCGCGAAGGCGCGCGCGCTCATCCCACGGCTGCGAGAGCGGGCGGCGCGGACGGAGGAGTTGCGGCATTTGCCGCCCGAAACGGAGAAGGATCTGCACGACGCGGGCCTGTTCCGGATGCTTCAGCCCAAGCGCATTGGCGGCGCAGAACTCGATTATGTCGCCTTGATCGACTGCGCGGATTTGCTCGGACAGGCGGACGCGTCGGCGGCGTGGAATCTGGCCAATCTGGCGAGCCATCACTGGATGCTCGGCATGTTCGAGCCGGCGGCGCAGGATCTGGTCTGGGGCCTTGATCCGGACGCACTGATCGCGTCCTCGTTCATTTTTCCTGCCGGACGTGCCACGAGAGTGGAGGGCGGATACCGTCTCCATGGCGGCTGGCCGTTCTCCTCGGGCGTTGCCTCCTGCGCATGGAACATGCTTGCAAGCGTCGTCTACTCCGACGACGAGGCGGACGGCATCGAGTATCGGATATTTCTGCTGCCGAAAGCCGACTACAAGGTCCTTGACACCTGGAATGTCGCGGGGCTGCGCGGGACGGGGTCTTGCGACGTGGAGGTCAGGGACGCTTTCGTGCGCGAGGACATGACGGTTGCAGTCGGCGATCTTGACGGGGGTCCGACGCCGGGAAGCAAGCTCAATCCCAACCCGCTGTATGCGCTCCCGGTGTTCTCGCTGTTTCCCTACGTCCTCTCCGGCGTCGCGCTGGGGAACGCGCAGGCGTGTCTCGACGATTATGCGGAAGTCGTCCGTCATCGCATTTCCACCTACAACCACGCCAGGCTGAGCGACTTTCAAAGCACCCAGATCAAGATCGCCGAGGCCTCGGCGAAAATCGACGCTGCACGCCTGATCATGCGCTCGGCCTGTCTGAATGCCATGGAGGATGCGCGGCGGGGTCATATCCCCGATATGGCGACCAAGACCAGATATCGGCGCGACGGCGCCTTTTCAGTAAACTTCTGCACGGATGCGGTGTCGATGCTGTTTGCCGCGAGCGGAGCACGGGGCCTGTTCACGACGGGCGCGTTGCAGCGGCAATTCCGCGATGCGCACGCGATCAATTCGCATCTCGCGTTCAATTTCGATGCAGCCGGGACCAACTATGGACGCGTGGCGTTGGGCCTGCCGTCCGAGAATCTCACGCTGTGAGGCCGGCCGATGAATGATCTGCCGAAGCAGCCGGCCGTTCCCGATCCGGCCAACGAACTCGCGAGCGACAACTCGCCGATCGATCCCCGTGATTTCCGCAGTGCGCTAGGCACCTACGCCACGGGGGTGACGATCATCACAGCCGCTGCGCTTGACGGCAAGCCCTATGGCCTGACGTGCAATTCGTTTGCCTCGGTCTCGCTGAATCCGCCGCTGGTTCTTTGGAGCCTCGTCGTCTATTCCTCTAGTCTGACCATCTTCCAGAACGCCAGTCATTTCACGGTCAACGTTCTTGGCGTTTCGCAACAGGCGCTTGCGAGCAAATTCGCCAAGTCGTCTGATGACAAGTTCACCGGTGTCGACTGGACGCCGGGCCTCGGCAACGCGCCGGTGCTCGCCGAGAGCGTCGCCAATTTTCAATGCCGCTCGGTCAATCGCTATTACGGCGGCGACCACGTGATCTTTCTCGGTGCGGTCGAGGCCTATACTTACAATGCGAAGGAGCCGCTGCTCTTCGCGCGCGGCGCATTCGGCCGATTTCTCGCCGACAGCTAGCGCAAGCAGTCACAGCAAGCGTGCTTCAGTTCGCGCTCGATGATTCAGCGCTCCCTGCCGAAAGCTTGTAGATTTCGAGCGCATCCGCATCCGCGCCTCGCGCGGCCTTGGCGAGCCTGAAAAGTTGTCCGGCGAGCGAGGCCATGGGCACCGGGGTCGACGTCGTCTGCGCGACATCGGCGACGGTATCGAGGTCCTTGAGCATTGTAGCGATTTGACCAAGCGGCGGTGAGTGAATGCCCTGGACCATTCGCGGCACGAACAGCTGTAACGGAATGGAGTCCGCGAAGCCGCCGGCGAGTGCTTCGGGCAACCGGTTGGCATCGATTCCGGCGTTCACGGCAAGGCGTGTTGCCTCCGCAAGAACAGCCATCGCGCATCCGACGATCACCTGATTGCATAGCTTTGTGGTCTGGCCGGCGCCGGTCGGGCCCATGTGGGTGAACCTTCGTGCCATGGCCAGTACGTAGGGGCGGACCCGATCGATATCGCCTGCTTTTCCGCCGGCCATGATGGCAAGCGTGCCTTCCTCGGCGCCCTTGGTGCCACCAGACACCGGCGCATCGATCCAGTCCGCGCCGTTCGCAGCTAACAATCGTGTTGCAATGTCCCGTGCGGCATCAGGATGGATCGACGAGAAGTCGACCACGAGCTTACCCGCGCCGGGCGCTGTTGAGATGCTCGTGGGCCCGAAGATCACCTCTTCCACGGCGGCCGCATCCGTCACGCACATGAAGACGATGTCCGAGCTCTCCATCAAGTCGCGTGGGCTGGCTGCGCGCCTGGCACCGGCTTCGACGAGCGCGGCCATCTTCCCTTCCGAACGGTTCCAGACAGTGACCTGATGGCCGGCGTTGAGCAGGCGCCGGCTCATCGGTGTCCCCATCAGTCCAAGGCCGAGATAGCCGAGCCGCTCGACGCCTTGCGGGTTTGTCTTGCTTGCCTCAGCCATAGGTTGCCTCCATCTGCTGCTGCGCGACGCTGCACTACCATATAGGGCGTATCCCACGACGAAACCGCCCGGCCTGCATGGCTTGCTTGATTGTTTGAACCATGAAACATTTGCCGCGGTCGGGTTGGATGGCGCCGGTCGGCGCCTGGGCAGCGGAGTGGGCACGATGCGAACCGTTTCGAAGTGGATCCTGGCTTTGGGGGCGGCAGCGGCCGTGAGCGCGAGCGCAGGCTCATCATGGGCGCAGCAGACGATACGCGTCGGCTGGACGATTCCGGCCGAAGAATCCAAGTACTGGATGATGCGCCGCCCGGCTGAGTTTCCCAATATCGGCAAGGCCTACAACATCGAATGGACCCAGTTTCAGGGCACCGCTCCGATGACGCAGGCCTTGGCGGCCGGCGCGCTGGATTGCGCGACGCAGGCGCCGCTGTCGCTCGCCAACGGCGTGGTTGGCGGCAACCTCAAGGCCTACATCGTGGCGCAGCACGTCTTCGAGAAGGCCGGTGGTTTCTCGGTTTACTGGGCTGTCATGGACGACTCCCCGATCAAGACGATCGCCGATCTCAAAGGCAAGACGGTCGGAATCTCCGTGATCGGCGGCGGCACCCAAGGCCCGTTCAATCTGTTGCTGAAGCAGAACGGCATCGATCCGGCCAAGGACATCAAGCTGGTCGAGGTCGGCTTTGCCGTCTCCGAAGATGCGTTGCGGCAGGGCCGCGTCGATGCGGTCAACATGAACCAGCCGTTTGCCGCGCGCGCGGAGGCAAAGGGCGGCACGCGCAAACTGTTCTCGCTGTCGCAGGCGATGCCGAACATCGTGCACATCCTGGAAGCCTGCCGTGCCGATTTCGTCGACAAGAACCCGGAATTGGTCAAGGCTTACGTGCGTGACATTACCTCCGGCATGAAGAAAGCGCTGGCGAACCGCGAAGAGACGTTGAAGGTCGTCAACGAAGTCCTGAAGGCACCTATTCCGGTTCTCGAGACCTATCTGCTCAAGGACAATGATTTTGGCCGCGATCCGGGTGCGGCACCGAATTTCCCCGCGATCCAGAAGATGCTGGACATCTACGCGGAGACAGGGATGCTGCCAAAATTGGATGTCGCGCAATTCAAGCATTCGACAATTGTCGCTCCGCTGCAATAGGCGATCGGGCGAATGAACCGAGCGAGAAGGTCGCGGCGTCCGGGATGATCCGGGACGTTGCATGAAGAAGATGCACGTATGAAGAAGCTCCGATCTCGGATCACGACGGATGGTCTCGACCGGGCTCCGCACCGCGCGTTCATGCGCGCCATGGGGCTCGACGACGTTGCAATTGCCAAGCCGATGGTCGGCGTCGTCAGCATGAAGGGCGAACAGACGCCCTGCAACATGACGCACGACTTTCAGGTCGCCGCGGCCAAGACCGGAATCGAAGAGGCCGGCGGCAGGCCGCGCGAGTTTTCTACCGTATCGGTTTCCGACGGTATCAGCATGAATCACGAGGGGATGAAGTTCTCGCTGTTTTCGCGGGAGCTGATCGCCGACTCGATCGAAGCCGTCGTCCATGGTCTCGCCTACGATGCGCTGATCGGATACGGCGGATGCGACAAGACGCTTCCCGGCGTGATGATGGGCATGGTCCGGTGCAACGTCCCGTCCATTTTCATCTATGGCGGCAGCGCGCTGCCGGGCCGTATGGACGGGCGGACCCTCACCGTGCTCGACTCCTATGAGGCTGTTGGCAGCTTCATGACCGGAGAGATCGACAGTGCCACGCTCGAGCGGATTGAGCGGGCGTGCCTGCCGACCATCGGCGCGTGCGCCGGCCAATTCACTGCCAACACCATGGGGATGGTGTCGGAGGCGATGGGCCTCACCATTCCCAACGTGTCGATGGTGCCAGGTGTCTATGCCGAGCGCGCGCAGATATCCAGGCGGGCCGGGCGCCTTATCATGGAGATGCTGGAACGCGGCGGGCCGTTGCCGCGCGACGTCGTGACGCGGAAATCCCTGGAAAACGGTGCGGCGATCGTGGCCGCCACGGGCGGTTCGACCAATGCTGCGCTACATCTGCCGGCGATCGCAAACGAGGCCGGGATCGCATTCACGATCGACGATGTCGGCGAGGTTTTTGCCAGGACGCCGCTGATCGGAAACCTGCGGCCTGGAGGCAAATATACAGCGAAGGATGTCTACGATATCGGCGGTGCCGCCGTGGTGATCCGGGAGCTGATCCAGAGCGGGCATATTGATGGCAGCTGCTTGTCTGTCACAGGCCGTACACTTGCCGAAGAATACGGCGCCGCCAATGCACCTGACGGCGAGGTCGTTTACGCGGCCGGCGCGCCGATCATGCCAGATGGCGGCGTCGCTGTGCTGAAGGGAAACCTCTGTCCCGACGGCGCGGTCATCAAGGTCGCCGGCCTGAAGAGTCAGTTCTTTGAAGGCGTGGCGCGCGTTTTCGAAGACGAGGAGGCCTGCGTCGCTGCGGTTCGTGATCGCACCTATCAGGCGGGCGAGGTTCTCGTGATCCGAAACGAGGGGCCGGTGGGCGGCCCCGGCATGCGCGAGATGCTCGGCGTCACGGCGCTGATCTATGGACAGGGCATGGGCGAGAAGGTGGCCCTGATCACGGATGGACGCTTCTCTGGCGCCACGCGCGGAATGTGCATCGGCTATGTGTCTCCCGAGGCCTTCGTCGGCGGTCCGCTGGCGCTGGTTCGCGATGGCGACAGGATCCGGATCGATGCTGCGAACCGGCGGATGGATATGCTGGTCGACGAGCAGGAACTCGCTGCTCGCCGGCACGATTGGAAGCCGCGTCCGCCTCGTCACCGTGCCGGCGCGCTGGCGAAATATGCCCGATTGGTTGGCCAGGCACCGGGCGGGGCCGTGACGCATGAGGGGCCCGCGGAATGGCCCTGGTTCGGATGACGCGGCGCACTTGCCCGAAAACAGCCAAACGTCTGGCAAGTTTCTTGCTAAGCTCGCGTCGCTGACGAAGGATGTTCAGCAAGCCTGTTGCGCAGGGGTCGCGCGAACGAAGTGAGACGGGATGAAGGTAGTGCCTTCGAGATCGAGCGAATGGGTGAGACCGGTGACGCCGCAAAAACCGGCTTCTGCAATCATCGAGATCGAGAGCGTCTCGCAGGTATTTCAGACCTCGGCGCGCAAGGATCATGTAGCGCTATCGGACATCTCGCTGGCGATCGACGAAGGAGCCTTCGTCTCCATCCTTGGTCCGTCCGGCTGCGGCAAGTCGACACTGCTTTACGTCGTCGGCGGCTTCGTCAGCCCGACCAGCGGTTCAGCGAAGATCAAGGGACGGACGATCACGGGTCCAGGGCCGGATCGCGGCCCGGTGTTTCAGGAATTCGCATTGTTTCCGTGGAAGACCGTGCTGGGCAATGTGATGTATGGCCCTCGCCAGCAGGGCGTGCGCACCACCGAGGCGGAAGCACAGAGCCGGGCCTTGATCGAAATGGTCGGGCTCAAGGGCTATGAGAACTTCTATCCCAAGGAGCTGTCCGGCGGCATGAAGCAGCGCGTAGCGCTGGCTCGAACGCTGGCTTACCATCCTGAGGTTCTGTTGATGGACGAGCCGTTCGGCGCGCTCGATGCTCACACGAGAACGCGGCTGCAGAACGATCTGTTGAATATCTGGGAGCGTGATCGCAAGACGGTGCTGTTCGTCACTCATTCGGTGGACGAAGCGGTTTTCCTCTCAGACAAGGTTGTGATGATGTCGAAGTCCCCCGGCCGCATCCGCGAGGTCATCGACATCGATCTGCCGCGGCCGCGCCGACGCAGCGAGTTGCTGCTCGATCCACGCTACCAGAAATACGTTGTCGATATCGAGCGGATGTTCGACGAGACCGACCCTGTCGGGTCTCCGTCATGATATCGCCCGCCGCTTTGGCGAGACGGGCTGCCCCGGTGCTTGCCTGCATCGGATTGCTCGCGATCTGGCAGGCGGCGTCCCTCGCGTTGAAGAATGACAGCTTTCCGACGGCGATCGAAGCAATTCGTGCAATCCCGGACATTCTCGGGGACAAGGAATCGCTGATCAACATCCTGGCCTCGCTCCGCCGCATGGCGGTCGGGTTTGGCATAGCGGTATCGGTTTCGATTCCGCTCGGCCTGTTGATGGGCCGCAGCCGGGCCGTCGCGGCCTTCTTCAATCCGCTCCTGATGGTAATCTACCCGGTGCCGAAGGCCGCCTTGATGCCGATCATCATGCTGTGGCTCGGCGTCGGCGACATCACGAAGACGCTGGTGATCTTCCTCGGCGTCAGCTTGCCCGTGATCTATCACAGCTTCGAGGGCGCCAAGGCGGTGGAAGAGAAGATGCTATGGTCGGGTGCCGCGATGGGGCTTTCGCCTGCGCAACGGCTGGTCCGGATCGTACTGCCGGCGGCGCTGCCGGAAATTCTGACCGGTTGCCGCACCGGACTCGTGCTGGCGCTGATCACGATGATCACCAGCGAGATGATCGCCCGTCAGTCCGGCGCCGGCAACATCTTGTTCAACGCTCTCGACATGGGCCAATACGACACCGTCTTTGCGATGATCATCATCGTCGGCGCGATGGGAATCTGCCTGGATGCGATCTTCGAGCGGGTCCGCGCAAGGCTGGTGCGCTGGTCCGAACCGCAGTTCGACATGCCGCTGAGCTTCTCATGATGCCGCAGCTTCGCTCCACCAGCATCATCCTCGGGCTCGCGCCGATCGTGCTGGTGATCGCGCTGTGGCAAGGCCTTGTATCATTTGGCTTTGCGCCTGCGGTCTTGCTGCCGCCGCCGGGATACGTATTCAGCAGGCTGCTTCAGCAACTCCTGACCTGGACGTTTCAGCAGGAGATCGCGGCGACTCTGATCCGGCTGTTTGCCGGCTTCGCGATTGCGGTCGTGCTCGGTGTCAGCATCGGCATCGCCGCTGCCGCCAATCCCGCTATCAACGCCGTGGTTCGGCCGATCGTTCGCGTGCTTGCACCCTTGCCAAAGGTCGCGCTCTATCCAGCATTGCTGCTGCTGCTCGGCTTCGGTCACGGATCGAAGATTACGCTGGTGGCGGCGGATGCACTCTTTCCCATTCTGTTGTCTACCTATTACGGCGCGTCGACGGTGGAGCAGAAGCTGATCTGGTCGGCCATGGCGGCGGGAACGCCGCGCTATGAGATCCTGTTTAAGGTGGTGCTGCCGGCCGCGATGCCGTCGATCCTGACCGGTTGCCGGATCGGCCTTGTCATTTCCTGCATCGTGGTGTTTCTGGCGGAGATGATCACGTCGAGCGACGGGCTCGGACATGTGCTCGTCACGGCGGCCCGGACCTTTCAGGCCGTCGACATGTTCGTGCCGCTGATCACGATCTCGCTGCTGGGCCTGATCCTCAATGGTCTGCTGGGGGCAGTGCGCGCGTATCTGCTGCGGGGTTTCCCCGAAGCATGAACTGACGAAGAAGAAACAGAAAGACGGGAGTAGACATGCTGGCTGATCGCATTGAGGCAAAATGGATCGACGCATTTTGTGAGATTTTTGAGCGATGCGCCGTCAAGGCCGGCGATACCGCGGCGATCCTCTCGGAAACCCAGTCACGTGCGTTGAACGTTCATCTGGCGGAGCTCGCGCTGTTGCGGATGGGCGCCCGACCGTTTCACGTGGTCATGCCGACCCCGCGTAACCGGAATATCGTTCCGGTTCGCTCGACAGGGGCGAGCGAGGCGATCCAGCGGCTCGGCCCGGTCATTACCGCGCTTCAACAAGCCGGCTTTGTGGTGGATTGCACCATAGAGGGCTTGATGCATGCGGTGGAGACACCCGAGATCCTCAAAGCCGGCGCGCGCATCCTGGTGATCTCCAATGAGCATCCCGAAGCGCTGGAGCGGATGGTGCCGGATTCCGCGCTCGAGAAGCGCGTTCGCGCGGCGGCGAAGATGCTGCGCGGGACCAAGCGGATGCGGGTGACGTCGAAGGCCGGCACGGCGCTCGACGTCGATATGGTCGGCGCATCCACGGTCGGCGTGTGGGGCTGGACGGACAAGCCCGGGACGCTGGCGCATTGGCCCGGCGGTATCGTCGTCAGCTTCCCCAAGAGCGGAACGATCAACGGCACGCTGGTGATGGCGCCCGGCGACATCAACCTGACCTTCAAGCGTTACCTGACCTCGCCGGTGAAGATGACACTGAAGGACGATTATGTCGTCGAGCTGGAAGGCGAGGGCACGGATGCCGCAATGATGCGTGCCTATCTTGCCGCCTGGGGCGATCGAGAAGCCTATGCGGTGTCGCATGTCGGCTTCGGCATGAATCCCGGCGCGCGCTACGAGGCGCTGTCGATGTATGACCAGCGCGACACCAACGGCACGGAAATTCGTGCCGTCTCCGGCAACTTCCTGTTCTCGACCGGTGCCAACGAATTCGCCGGCCGTTACACGGCGGGCCATTTCGATCTGCCGATGATGGGGACGACGATCGAGCTCGATGGTGCCGCCGTGGTGAGTGAAGGGGTGCTGCAGGACGTGTTCGGCTAGTTCCGATCGAGCACCGGCGGGCGAGCCAGGTCAAAGTGACGGAGCAGGTCGACCATGGCCTGAAGCCGTTTTGCCCGATAGGCGTCGATGTCCATACCTGAATAATCGAGAAAGCCTGCGCCCGTTCGCAGGCCGATCCGGCCCTCGTGCATGTTCCGCGAAATGACCTCGGGTGCACGATAGCGGTCGCTGCCGAGTGCGCTTTCAAGATAACGACTGGCGTAGTAGAGGATGTCGCCGCCGCCCCAGTCGATGAATTCGAGCAGCCCGAGCACGGCATAGCGGAAGCCGAAGCCGTAGCGGATCGCCTTGTCGATGTCTTCTGCGCTAGCGACGCCTTCCTCGACCATGCGCGCGGCCTCGTTCATCGCCAGCGCCTGGATGCGCGGAACGATGAAGCCAGGTGTCGCTGCGCAGACCACCGGGACCTTGCCGATGCCTTCGAGTAGCGCCTTGACCGCCTCGATGATGGCGGGATCGGTGGCCTTGCCCGGCGAAACCTCGACCAGCGGGATCAGATAGGCCGGATTGAGCCAGTGCACATTGAGGAAGCGGCGAGGATTCACGATCGCGCCAGAGAGATCGTCGACAAGGATGGTCGACGTCGTCGATGCGATGATCGTATCGGGGCCGACTTGTTTTGAGGCCGCCCCCAGCACATCCCGCTTGAGCTCGACGATCTCTGGGACTCCTTCGAAGACTATTCCCGCATCGGACAGTGCCGCATCGCTCTGGCTGGCCGGCACCACCGAGACCCGCGCGATCAGCGGATCGACATCCGCCTCGGTCAGTAGCCCTAGCTTCGCCAGGCTGGCAAAGGTCTTCCTGACTTCGCCGAGCGCATCTGCCTCCAGCCTGGCGAAATCTTCGGCTGAACGGGCCTTGATGTCGATCATCGTGACCATATGCCCCGCGTAGGCGAACGCGACGGCGATGCCGCGGCCCATCCGGCCGGCCCCGAGACAGGCGATTGTGGCTCGGCTGGTCATCGGTCAAAATCCCTTGCGAAGAAGCGTCTGCAAAGCGGCCTTGTCGAGATTGCCGAGGCCCAGCGTCTCGACGGTTCGGCCGCCCTGCGTAAAATCCTCACCGCAGATTGCGCCACCGATGGCCAGAAATCCTTTGGCCAGCGGCGTAGCCACGCCCGCCAGGCCGGCGACAGAGACCAGCAGCGATAGCCCAAGCCGCAAATCTTCTCTCATGTAGCGGTGCTCGGTCAGCACGATCCGCTCGCGCCAGTCGCCGGAATCGGTCAGCCGGTCGTGCGAGCCGCGGCCATACATCCACACCTCGCCTTCCTTGGCATAGTGATGGGCGAGCGGAAAATGCGGTGCGCCATATCCGAGCGCCTCACGCACGGCAATCCGTTCGGCATCGAGCGCGTCGGTGACACGGCGGATCGCGGCTTGCGTTCCTTCCTTGTGGATGTCCCACTTCTCGAAATGCTCGATCGGGCCTGCATTCATCACGATCAGCGGCGGATGGATAATCGGGCCTGCATTCATCAGCGCACCGGAGAGAGCATCGCCGCACGGCTCGATTGCGCCGGCGAAAGCCTGTCCAATCACCGCAAGCGCACGCGGCGCCTGATCGAGCGGGAAAACGCCGACCGGCAGTCGCTTGGCGCGGATGGTGATCGCGACCTCGAACGGGCCGTGCTTGCGGGCCAGCCAGGGCAAGGTCCCGGTTTCGGCAAAGCACGCCTTGGCGCGGTTGCCGGCATCCCGCGCAGCCTGGGCCAAGATCATCGAGCCGAACGTGGCCGGCGGCAGAAACACGACCTGTCCATCCCGCAGATGTGGAGCAAGCAGGCGCGCAATATCAGGCTGCGCGAAGGCGGGGGCGGGGCACAGGATCAGCTCTGCGCCGTTGACGGCTTCGGCGATGGCAGCGGTGACCAGCGCGAGCTTGACGTCGTGACGGCCGTCATGATCCTTCACCAGGATGCGCGAGCCGGCGGCGCGATGGGCTGCGACCTGATCCGCGTCGCGGCGCCAGAGCCGGACCTCATGTCCCGACAGCGCAAAATCGCCCGCGGCCGCGAAAGAGCCGTTTCCCCCACCCAGAACCGCAATCTTCAAGATGCTTCTCCTTGCGCGCGCGATTGCGCATCAAGCTGCTTCAGCAGGAAATGCTGGACCTTGCCCAGCGCTGTGCGCGGCAGGTCGGTGACGAAAACGATGTCGCGCGGAACCTTGTAGCGGGCGAGTTGGGCTTGAAGATGCGCTTTCAACGCGTCTGCTTCGAGCCGACAGCCGGATCGCGGGATCACGTAGGCGATGGGCACCTCGTCCCAGCGTGGATCGGGCCGGCCGATCACGGCGCATTCGCTGACGTCGGGATGTTCCAGCAGGACGCGTTCGACCTCCGCCGGATAGATGTTCTCGCCGCCGGAAATGACCATGTTCTTCTTGCGGTCGCGCACCCAGAAATAGCCGTCCGCGTCGCACAGGCCGATATCGCCGGTACGATACCAGCCGTCGTGCAGCGCATCGCGCGTCGCGTCCGCATTGCCCCAATATTCGAAGAACACGTTGGGGCCGCGCACTGCGATCTCCCCCGGCGCTCCCGTCGGCACCTCGTTGCCGGCCTGATCGATCACTTTCGCTTCGCAGCACAGGCCGGCAAGTCCGGTCGATCCCGCGCGCGAGAGATCGCCACCAAGCCGGGTGTAGACTGCGATGGGACAAGTTTCCGTCGAGCCGTAGACCTGAAGCACGGGTACGCCGCGCGCCACGAAGCGGTCGATCAGATGCGGCGGCACGATGGTCGAGCCGGTCGCGACGGCTTTGAGTGACGAAAGGTCGGTCGTGGGCCAGGCGGGATGCTCGCTCACCGCCTGGATGATCGCCGGCACCATCACGGTCAAGGTCGGCCGTTCCCGTTCGATGGCTGCAAGCGCGGTGTCCGGCGTGAAGCGTGCGTGAACCGTGACCGTCGCGCCCAGCTGGAGCGCCGCCGTGGTCTGGATGTTGAGGCCACCGACGTGGAAGAACGGTAGCAGCGTCAGCACATGGTCATCGGACGTCATGTTGTGCATGTGCTGGCTCATGACGCCGTTCCAGAACAGCGCCTCCTGGCGCAGCACCGCGCCTTTGGGCCGTCCGGTCGTTCCCGATGTGTAGACAATGAGGAGCGGACAGGAGAGATCAGTGTGCGGGTTGCGGCCGATGCCCCGGCTCCGAGCCAACAGGTTTTCGAACGTCATGCCGCGGGGCGGCTCGAAATCGAGCGCGACGATTGCGGTCCCCTCAAGCTCGGCAAGGACCCCCTCAAATGCCTGCTCGAGCACCAGGACCTTGGCGCCGGCATCGTTGAGGATGAAAAGCTGCTCGGCGACAGCGAGCCGCCAGTTCAGGGGCACCAGCATCGCGCCGAGCCGCGCGCAGGCATAGAGCAGAACCAGATAGTCCGGCCGGTTCAGGCTGAGGATCGCAACGCGGTCGCCGCGACCTACGCCGAGCTCCTGCTTCAACGTCGCCGCCGTCCGCTCGATGCGCGCAGCGAATGCCGCATAGCTCAACCGTTCGCCCTCGAATGCGATGGCTGTCTTGTCTGGCGCGAACGCCGCGTTGCGATCGATCAGACTGCAGAGATCCACCGTCAGTCGTCCGTTTCGCCGGCCTCGTACAGCGCCTCGCGCCCGATCCGGTCGAGGCAGAGCTCGGCTGTCCAGGGCAGCATCAGCGAGCCGCAACGGCTGTCGCGATAGATCCGCTCCAGCGGCAACGAGCGCAGCATGGCCTGACCGCCGCAGGTACGGATCGCGAGCGCGGCGAGCTCATTGGCACCCTCCATCACCGAATATTGCGCGGCATAAGCGCGAAGCACCTGCTCCTTACTCGGATTGGCGCGCGCTTCGGTGACGGCCTGGAACCAGATCGCCTTGATCTGCTCGAGCTTGATCTGCATCTGCGCGACCGCAATTTGCTTGGTCGGATACATCCTGCGCTTGACCGGCGGCATGCCCGGTACTTCGCCGCGCAGATAGCGCACGGTGAAGTCATAGGCGGCTTGCGCAAGGCCCATATAGGTCGGCGACAGCGTCAGGAACATGTGCGGCCAGCGCATCGCGGCCTGGAAATAGACGCCGCGCGGCATCAGCGCCGAATCTGCCGGCACGAACACCTCCTTGAACAGTAGCGTGCGCGAGACTGTTCCGCGCATGCCGAGCGGGTCCCAGTCGCCGACGACCGAGACGCCTTCCGATTTTGAGGGGATGGCGAGGTAAAGCGTATTGCGGCGCGAAGCCTTCTCGCCTTCCTCGATCTCCGTGCAGAGAACGCCGTAATAGTCCGCATGGCCGGAGAGTGATGCAAAGATCTTCTTGCCGTTGACGATCCAGCCGCCCTCGACCGGCCGCGCTTCCGTGCCGAAAGCAACACCGCCTGCCGCAGCTGCACCGCCTTCCGAAAAAGGCTGCGAATAGATCGCGCCATGCTCGACGATGCGCTTGTAGTGGACTGCACGCCGCTGCTCGTGCTCGGCGCGGGTTTCAGCATCCATGTCGAGATCGTCGGCGAGCGGACCCGACCACAGCGTCGAGCAGACATGCATGTTCCAGGTGAGCGCAGTCGCGCCGCAATAGCGGCCGATTTCGGCTGCCGCCAGTGCGTAGGTTTGATAATTCGCGCCGAGCCCGCCATGCTTCTTGGGTACGGCAATACCGAGCAGGCCGACGCGATGCAGGTCGCGATAATTCTCAGACGGGAAGATCGCCTCGCGGTCGTAAGTCGCGGCGCGGCCGGCGAACACGCTCTGGCCGATCTCGCGCGCCCGCGCGATGATGCCGGCCTGCTCGTCGCTCAGTCGGAATGCGACAGGATCGAAGATCGGCGCATCCAGCGCGACCTTGTCACTCGCGCCGATGGTCTTGCTGACTTGCATGGTCATTGCGCAGTCATCCTACGTTTTCGTCGCGACAGAATTCAGGAATCGGCCGAGCGCCTCGTTAAAGGCATCGGGGCGTTCGAGGTTGGCGAGATGGCCGACAGCGTCGAGCTCGACATATTCCGCGGAAGGAATGTAGGTCGCCGTCTTCGCCATCATTGGGGCTGGCGCGTTGTTGTCCTTGGAGCCGGACAGCAGCAGCGTCGGGATGGAAATATCCTTGAGGGTGCTGCGTTGGTCGAAGCCGATCAAGGCCAGCATCATGGCGCGATAGCTCGCCTCGGGCACACTTGCCATGCACTCGCGTGCAAGCTCCATTCCCCTGGGATCAGGATCGTCGCCCACCAGCTCCTTCACCAGAGAGGGAGCCAGCGACTTCATCGTTTCGCCGCGATCGAGCGGCCCGAGCCGGGCGGCGATAAACGATTTCTGCCAATCGCCGTCGGCCTTGCCGAACGCCGGGCTGGTCTGCGCCAGCACGACCGCGCGCGCCAGTTTTGGGGATTGCACCAGCCATTTCTGGACGATCATGCCGCCGATGGAATGTCCGACCAGAATTGGCTTGCTCGCCCCAAGCTGCTCGATGAATCGCTGAAGCGCATCCGCCAGGGCAGCGATGCTGACGGTGGCGAGCGGCGCCGAGCCGCCGTAGCCCGGCATGTCCCATGCAATCGCGTGAAAGCGGTCGCCGAATGTCGCAAGCTGCTGCCGCCAGGCCCGTGCCGCACCGCCGATGCCATGCAGGAAAATCAGAGGTGTCCCGCCCGGATCGCCCGCTGCTTCATAGGCGAAGCGGCCGTCCTTTGTTATCATTGGCGCAGGCTGCGACACGCGACATCCTTTTGCTTGGCCCTTCGATGCTAACAGGCCTGTGAGGGATGGGAAGAGATAATTTTATACTTAAAGCAATTTTCAGGCCGTCTTCTCCGTTGCGACCGTTCACGGGGTGGAGTCGAGCTTTGTTTGCAAAAGTTTGAAGGTTAAAATATATCGAGAAGAGCGATCAGCAGAATGCAAGGAAGCCAGCGCATGTCCGGATTACCGCATTCGCCGCACGCGCTGGTGACCGGTGGCGGTCGCGGCATCGGTCGCGCCATCGCAGCAGCGCTCGTCGGGGGCGGTGCCACCGTGACCGTCCTTGGGCGGAACGCTGCGACGCTTGAAGATGCTGTCAGCGCAGGGGCAGCGCATTTTGCGGCCGTCGCCGACGTCTCGGACGAAACCTCAATGAAAGTCGCCATCGCTCAAGCGAGTGCGCGGCAGCCGATCGATATCCTGATCGCCAATGCGGGAAGCGCCGAGTCCGCGCCGTTCGCCAAATCCGACAGCGCACTGTTCGCGCGCATGATGGACGTCAATTTCATGGGCGTGGTCCATGCTGTCAGCGCTGTGCTGCCCGGGATGAAGGATCGTCCCTATGGCCGTATCGTCGCGATCGCGTCGACGGCGGGGCTCAAGGGATATGCCTATGTCAGCGCCTACACCGCGGCCAAGCACGCTGTGGTCGGTCTCGTGCGTTCCCTCGCCATTGAAATGGCCGGCAGCAATGTGACCGTCAACGCGGTGTGTCCCGGTTTCACCGACACCGATCTGGTCGCCGGCAGCATCGAGAACATCGTGAAAAAGACGAGGCGTAGCCGCGAGCAGGCCATTGCCGAGCTCGCAAAGCATAATCCGCAGGGACGATTGATCTCTCCTCAGCAGGTCGCGGATACCGTGCTCTGGCTGTGCGGCGAGGGTGCCGGCGCAATCACAGGGCAGGCGATCGCTGTTGCCGGTGGTGAGATTTAGCGCGCATGGCACCGGCACGGAACAAGAAAGCCAAGGAGATCGTATGAGCAGACCAGCCAATCCTGTGACCTTACCGCTTGCGGACTATTCGCCGCAGCATTTCCTGCTGGCCGTCGTCGATGGTGTTGCAACCGTGACGCTCAATCGTCCGGAACGGAAGAATCCGCTGACCTTCGAGAGCTATCGCGAACTCACCGATTTCTTTCGCGCCTGCGCGTTCGACGATGCGGTCAAGTCCATCGTCGTGACCGGCGCTGGTGCCAATTTTTCGTCCGGCGGCGACGTGTTCGAGATCATCGGGCCGCTCGTGAAAATGGATACCAAGGGGCTGACGGCGTTTACGCGGATGACCGGTGACCTCGTCAAGGCGATGCGGGCCTGTCCGCAGCCGATCGTTGCCGCGGTTGAAGGCATTTGCGCCGGCGCGGGCGCGATCATCGCCATGGCGTCGGACATGCGGCTTGCTGCGAGCGGGGCCAAGGTTGCCTTCCTCTTCAACAAGGTGGGCCTTGCCGGTTGTGACATGGGCGCCTGCGCGATCCTGCCGCGGATCATCGGACAGTCCCGCGCTTCCGAGTTGCTCTACACCGGCCGGTTCATGACCGCGGAGGAGGGCGAGCGCTGGGGCTTCTTCAGCCGCATCGTCACGTCGGAGCAGGTGCTGCCCCAGGCGCAGCTACTGGCCAAGCAGATTGCTGAGGGACCGACCTTCGCCAACACCATGACCAAGCGGATGCTGGCCATGGAATGGGCGATGTCGGTGGAGGAGGCAATCGAGGCGGAAGCCGTTGCTCAAGCGCTGTGCATGACAACGGCCGATTTCGAGCGGGCCTTCGAGGCCTTTGCCAACAAGGTCAAGCCGGTCTTCAGGGGCGACTAGGCCGGCCTTTGCCGGCAGCCAGCCGCAATGGGGACTTGCGCGAGATTATTTTAGGCTTAAAATAGTTTCGCCGGGTTGAATTGGCGAGGCTCCCATGAAAGTCGCGATCATCGGTGGCGGACCTGCGGGTCTATATGCTGCAATCCTGCTGAAGAAGCAGCGACCGAGCGCCGAGATCGCGGTGTACGAGCGCAACCGCGCCGACGACACCTTCGGCTTCGGCGTGGTGTTCTCCGACGCCACGCTCGATAATTTCGAGAAGCACGACCCTCCGAGCTATCGCCGCATCACCCAGGAATTCGCCTATTGGGACGACATCGCGGTGCACTTCCGCGGAACGGTCCATCGGGTCGGCGGCAACGGCTTTTGTGGCTGCTCGCGGCAGAAGCTGCTCCTGATCCTGCAGGCGCGCGCGCGAGAACTGGGCGTCATCCTGAACTTCGAGGCGGATGTCGAGGACGAATCCCGCTTCGCTGACGCCGATCTGGTCCTGGTCGCAGACGGCATCAACAGCCGCTTCCGCGACAAATATGTCGATCATTTCGCGCCGGAAGTCGATCTCCGTGCCAACAAGTTCGCCTGGATGGGTTCGACCAGGCCGCTGGATGCCTTCACCTTCATCTTCCAGGAGACGGAGTGGGGACCGTTCATCGCCCATGCCTATCAATATGAAGCCGGGCACTCGACCTGGATTTTCGAGACCGATCCGGAGACGTTCGAACGCGCCGGGCTGACGGGGCTGAACGAGACCCAGTCGGCTGCGCGAATGGCCGAGATCTTCGGCTGGTTCCTCGATGGGCATCAACTGCTCACCAATCGTTCGACGTGGCGCAACTTCCCGATGATCCGCAGCAAGCGCTGGGTCAAGGACAACATGGTTCTGCTCGGCGACGCCAAGGCGAGCGCGCATTTCTCGATCGGCTCGGGCACCAAGCTCGCGATGGAAGACGCGATTGCGCTGGCAGAGGCGATGGAGAAGGCGCCCAGCATCAAGGAGGCGCTGGACGTCTATGAGCACGGGCGGCGTGAGGAGGTCGAGAAGACGCAGCACGCCGCGGACGTCTCGCTGGTCTGGTTCGAGCATGTCGACCGCTTCTGGGATTTCGATCCCGTGCAGTTTGCCTTCGGCGTGATGACGCGCTCGAAGGCGATCACCTACGATAATCTGAAGCTTCGCGCTCCTGACTTCGTGGCGGAGGTCGAAAGATCGTTTGCCAAGCGTGTTCGTGACAGCGGTTTCGAAGTCGACACCGAGAAGCCGATGGTGCCGCTGTTCCAGCCCTTCCGGCTGCGTGAGATGGAGATCGCCAATCGCGCCGTGGTGTCGCCGATGTGCATGTATTCGGCGAAGGAGGGCGTGCCGACCGATTTCCATCTGGTGCATTACGGATCGCGCGCGATCGGCGGCGCCGGCCTGATCTTCAGCGAGATGGTCTGCGTCAGCCGTGAGGCGCGGATCACGCCGGGCTGCGCAGGACTGTGGAATGACGAGCAGGAGGCTGCATGGCGGCGCATCGTTGATTTCGTACATACCAATTCAGCCGCAAAAATCTGCCTGCAGTTGGGGCACGCCGGGCGCAAGGGTGCGACCAAGCTGATGTGGGACGGCATGGACCGTCCTCTCGAGGAGGGCGGCTGGGAGGTGTGTTCGGCATCGCCGCTGCCCTATTTCCCCGACAGCCAGGTTCCGCGCGAGCTCGATCGCGCCGGCATGAATGCAGTGAAGGACGCTTTCGTCGCGGCGGCCGAGCGCGGCGAACGCTGTGGCTTCGACATGCTCGAACTGCACTGCGCCCACGGCTATCTGCTTGCGAGCTTCATCTCGCCGCTGACGAATAGACGCGCGGATGAGTATGGCGGCTCGCTCGAAAACCGCCTGCGCTTCCCGCTCGAAATCTTCGAGGCGCTGCGGGCCATATGGCCGTCGCACAAGCCGATGTCTGTGCGCATTTCCGCGACCGACTGGGCCGAGGGTGGCATCGGCGGCGATGACGCAGTGGCGATCGCGCGGGCTTTTGCCGAGGCGGGCGTCGATCTCGTCGACGTCTCGACCGGGCAGACAGTGCGCGATGCGCAGCCGATCTATGGCCGCATGTTCCAGACCCCGTTCTCCGACCAGGTCCGCAATGAGGCGCGCGTGGCCACGATGTGCGTCGGCAACATCACGACGGCGGACCAGGCCAACACCATCCTGGCTGCCGGCCGGGCTGACCTCGTCGCGCTCGGGCGGCCGCATCTGGTCGATCCCTCCTTCACCATGAGGGCGGCAGCCTGGTACGGGGCGGACGACGCGTTCTGCCCGCCGCAATATCTTCCCGGAAAAGATCAGATTTTCCGCAACAGCGTGCGCGACCGGCAGGATCTCGAGGAGCTGAGAATTAAGGCTAAGCCCAAGACCCGGGCCGAGCTCAAGGCGGAGGCGACAAAGCCGCTTGCGGCCGAGTGACCGCCCGTGCGACTTTGGCCGCATTGCCTGGTGTGTACCGAGTGGAGTGAGGGCGATGAAGGCGATTATCGTCGGCGGCGGTATCGGTGGTCTCACCACCGCATTGATGCTGCGCTCGCGGGGCCTCGCTTGCGAGATCTTCGAGCAGTCCGACACCATCCGCGAGCTTGGCGTCGGCATCAACACGCTGCCCCATGCCATGCGTGAGCTGGCAGGCCTCGGTCTGCTGCAGCAGCTTGACGATGTCGCGATCCGCACCGACCAGCTCTATTACCTTAACCGTCACGGCCAGGAAGTCTGGCGCGAGGCCCGCGGCATCGACGCCGGCCACGATGTGCCGCAATTCTCGATCCACCGCGGCCGCCTTCAAGGCGTCATCCATCGGGCCGTCGAGGAGCGGCTCGGGCCGGAGGCCATCCACACCGGCTGCCGCCTCGGCGCCTTCACGCAGGACGAGGGCGGCGTGACCGCTTACTTCTTCGACCGCTCAGGCGCGCACATCCATACCGCGCGCGGCGACATCCTGATTGGTGCCGACGGCATCCATTCGCGGGTCCGTGACACGCTGTTCCCCAGCGAGGGGCCGCCATGCTGGAACGGCCTGATGCTGTGGCGCGGTGCGCGGGATTGGCCGCTATTCCTTACCGGCAAGTCGATGATCGTCGCCGGCGGGCTCAACGCCAAGGTGGTGATCTATCCCATCGCGGAGGGATCGAGCCCGGCGAGCCGTCTCACCAATTGGGCGGTGCTGGTGAGGGTCGGCGAGGGCAACGCGCCGCCGCCGCGGAAGGAAGACTGGTCGCGGCCGGGCCGTCGCGAGGAGCTGATGCCGCATGTGGCGCGCTTTTCGGTGCCTTACGTCGACGTGAAGAGCCTGATCTCGGCCACGCCCGAGTTCTACGAATATCCGACCTGCGACCGCGATCCGTTGCCCTATTGGTCGTCCGGCAGAGTGACGCTGCTCGGCGATGCCGCGCATCCGATGTATCCGGTTGGCTCCAACGGCGCTTCGCAGGCCATCCTCGACGCGCGCTGCCTTGCCGACGCGCTGGTGCGCGCCGAGCATCCGCGCCAGGCGTTGCTTGAATACGAGAAGAAGCGCCTGCCCATGACCGCAGATATCGTCCGCTCCAACCGGCGCGGCGGCCCCGAGGGCGTCATCGACGCCGTCGAGCAGCTCGCGCCTGATGGTTTCGACAACGTCGACAACGTGCTGAGCTATTCCCAGCGCGAGGCGATCGTGCGCGGCTATGCCACCAAGGCCGGCTTCGCCGCAGTGCCGGGACTTGCGGCGGTGCGGGCTTGAGATGCGCTGCTAGCCGCCGGGAGGCGGCGGCAGGAAGTGGATGTTGAACTCGGCGGCCATCGCCACCACGTCCTCGGGCTTCTGTTCCTTCATGTTGTGAAGGCCCCAGAACAGGTCGAACAGCTTGCGGGTCGGTGACACCCAGAACAACACCTTCGCGGTCTGATCCGATTTGTTGAAGATGCCATGCGGCACGCCCATGCCGAGCCGGATCAGGTCGCCCGCGGTCGCCTGCGACTCGGAATTGCCGAGCATGAAATCGAGCTTGCCCTCCAGCATGTAGAGATATTCATCCTGGTCCGGATGAATGTGCGGCGGCACGAACGTGCCCGGCGGCAGCGTCGCATGCCAGGAGAAGCTGTGCTCCGTGTTGCTCTTCGGGACATAGGTCTGGCCGAGGATGTTCCAGGAGATGCCCTGGATCCCCTCATTGGCCCGTGTGATGCCGGTGATTTCGCTTTTCATCGTGATCCTCCCTCGACGCGACGTGCGGCTTAGTTCGCCGCCTTGCAGTCCTTGGCGTAGCGGTCGCCGTAATTCTCAAAGACTTTCTGGACGATCTCGGTCTGGAACTTGCCGTCCGCGCGCTTGGCGACCTTGGTCAGGTAGAAATCCTGGATCGGATAACCGTTGGTGTTGAACTTGAAGGCGCCGCGCAGCGAGGTGAAGTCGGCCTTTTTCAGAGCGGCCGCGACCGCGTCCTTGTTGGAGAGGTCGCCCTTCACGGCCTTGACGGCGCTGTCGATCAGCATCGCGGCATCATACGCCTGGAAGGCGTAGGTACCGGGCACGCCGTTATAGGCGGCCTCGTAGGCGGCGACGAACTTCTTGTTCTGGGGATTGTCGAGATTGGGCGCCCAGTTCGCGCCGCCGAACATGCCGACGGCCGCGTCCTGCTGCGCCGGCAACGTCGATTCATCCACCGTGAAAGCCGAGAGCACCGGAATGCTGTCGGCAAGGCCAGCCTGCCGGTATTGCTTGACGAGATTGACCCCGAGGCCGCCAGGCATGAACGTGAAGAGCGCATCCGGCTTCTGCGATGAAATCTTGGAAAGCTCCGGCTGGAAGTCCAGCGTGTTGAGCGGCATGTAGGATTCTTCGACGATCTCGCCCTTGTAGTCGAGCTTGAAGCCCGCCACCGAGTCCTTGCCGGCCTGATAATTCGGCACCATCAGATACATGCGCTTGTATCCGCGATCCTGCGCGACCTTGCCGAGGATTTCGTGCACCTGATCGTTCTGATACGAGGTCACATAGAAGAACGGGTTGCAATCCTTGCCGGCAAACGTGGACGGGCCGGCATTGGGGCTGATCAGGAAGGTTTTCGATTCCGTGACCGGCCGGTGGATCGCCTGGAGGATGTTGGAGAAGATCGGGCCGACCACGAAGTCGACCTTGTCGCGCTCCAGAAGGCCCTTGACCTTGGTAACCGCTGCGTCCGGCTTCAATTCGTCGTCGACCACGACGACCTCGACATCGCGGCCGCCCATCTTGCCGCCGAGATCCTTCATTCCGAGCGCAAAGCCGTCGCGAACCTGTTGGCCGAGCGCGGCGGCGGGTCCCGACAGGGTCACGATCACACCCAGCTTGATTTTCTCCTGGGCGAGGGAAGGGCTCACCGCGGTGCCAAGCAGCCAGGCGGCTGCGGCCAACGTCATTTGCGTCTTCATGATCTGTCCCCCGTGACAACAGGACTTGCGCTGCAAGCCGCTACTCCAATCCAAGTTTATGCCGATGATTGCTGCCGCGGCAAGCGAGCTCAAAGCGTCGTCATCTGCGGACAGCGGCGCATGCAAGCGGCGCGCCAATTATTTGAAGCCTAAAGAAATCGGGATGCGATCGATTGTTGCGGCTTTAGGCTTGCAGCCGGCTTCGATTTATTTGAAGCTCGAAATGTTGGGAATCCGTGCCGGGCGCCAATGCTAGGCCGTGAGTGACTGCATCAACATGCTCGATTCCGAGACCAAGGCCGTCGAGACTCCGGAGGATCACGCCGAAGAGCTTCGGCTGTGGCTGCGCCTCTTGACCTGCACGACGCTGATCGAGGGCGAGGTCCGTGGCCGGTTGCGGCAGCGCTTCGACGTCACATTGCCCCGTTTCGACCTGATGGCGCAGCTCGACAAGGCACCCGACGGCATGACGCTGTCCGACGTCTCCAAGCGCATGATGGTGTCGAACGGCAACGTCACCGGTCTCGTCGAGCGCCTCGTGGAATCCGGTCATCTCGACCGCCGCACGTCGGAGACCGACCGCCGCGTCCAGGTGATCCGGCTGACCAAACTCGGTCGCGCCGAGTTTCGCAGAATGGCCGCGGAACACGAGACCTGGATCGCCGATCTTTTCGCCGACCTGACGCCGAAGGATGTGCGCGAATTGATGCGGCTGCTCGCCAAGACCAAGGCATCTGCGCAGAAATCGGCCGGTCGCCGCCGGGCCTAGTGCGCGGCTGACGCGCCCACCAATCCCATTTGCCGCCGGAAAAAGCACGGGATGCCCAAAATCCGCTATTGCACGAAATTGCTTTAAGCCTAAAATGTTTTCGAGTGAGTGCTGCCGGGTGCTTTCCATGCTGAAAGGAGCGTGCGATGGCCAACGCCGCCAAGGTTCAAGTCTCGGGCTCGCGTGACGATAACGCCGCGACAGCCCATGTCGATACGTTCGCGCGGCAGCATCTTCCGCCAGCCGAGCTCTGGCCGGAATTCATCTTCACGCGACCGGAACTGCAGTATCCGCCCCGCCTCAACTGCGTCAGCTATTTCCTCGACCGCTGGGTCGAGCAGGGACATGGCGACGCTCCTTGCGTGATCAGCCCCGCCGTCAGCTACACCTATCGTGAGCTGCAAACGGTCGTGAACCGCATCGCCAATGTGCTGGTCGGCAAGCTTGGTCTCGTCACCGGCGGACGCGTGCTGCTGCGTTCGGCCAACAATCCGATGATGGTCGCGACCTATCTGGCAGTGATCAAGGCCGGTGGCATCGTCGTCGCGACGATGCCGCTGTTGCGTGCCAAGGAGCTGTCCTATCCGATCCAGAAGGCCGAGATCACGCTCGCGCTCTGCGACGGCAAGCTCGCCGACGAAATGGAGAAGGCGAAAGCCGCAGCCCCCGGCCTCGAGCGCGTGGTCTATTGGGGCAATGGCGGCAGCGACTCGCTCGAATCGCTGATGGAGGATGCAAGTCCGGAGTTCAGGGCTGTCGATACCGCCTCCGACGACGTCTGCCTGATTGCGTTCACGTCGGGCACGACCGGCGATCCCAAGGGCACCATGCATTTCCACCGTGACATGCTGGCGGTCTGCGATGGCTATGCGCGCAACATCCTGCGCGCGGAGCAGAAGGATCGCTTCGTCGGCTCGGCACCGCTCGCCTTCACGTTTGGCTTCGGCGGCGTGCTGTTTCCAATGCACATCGGCGCCTCGTTCGTCGTTCTTGAGAAGACGGCGCCCGACGACATTCTGAATGCGATCGAGCAGTACAAGACCACGGTCTGTTTCACCGCGCCGACCGCGTACCGGGCGATGATCGGCAAGCTTCCGGGCCGCGATATTTCCTCGCTTCGCAAATGCGTGTCCGCCGGAGAGACGCTGCCCAAGCCGACATTCGATGCCTGGCTGAAGGCGACCGGCATCAAGCTGATGGACGGCATCGGCTCGACCGAGCTGCTGCACATCTTCATCAGCGCGACCGAGGACGAGATCCGCCCCGGTGCGACGGGCAAGCCGGTGCCGGGGTATGAAGCGAAGATCGTCGATGATTCTGGCAATGACGTTCCGCCGGGCACGATGGGAAGGCTCGCGGTACGCGGGCCGACAGGTTGCCGCTATCTCGCCGACGAGCGGCAGCGCAAATACGTCCAGAACGGCTGGAACATCACGGGCGATACCTATCTGATGGATAGCGAGGGCTATTTCTGGTACCAATCGCGCTCGGACGACATGATCGTGTCGGCCGGCTACAACATCGCAGGCACGGACGTCGAGGCGGCGCTGCTTACACATCCCTCCGTCCTGGAGTGCGGGGTCGTCGGCGCGCCGGACGAGGCGCGCGGCATGATCGTGAAGGCCTATGTCGTTGCCGCGCCGGGCGTAACGCCGGATGCCGAGCTCGTGGCTGCGTTGCAGGAGCATGTCAAACGCGAGATCGCGCCGTACAAATATCCGCGCGCGATCGAGTTCGTGACGCAACTACCGAAGACCGAGACCGGCAAGTTAAAGCGCTTTGCCCTGCGGCAACTGGCGCAGACCGCGGTGACGTCCTCCGGCGTCGCGGCGGAATGAGAGAAGGATAGAGAATTGTCCGTGACGACGCCGAAAAGCCCGCAGCTTGCGGTGCTGCCGACAGCAGCTGAGGACGAAACCCGCGCCAGGGCGCAGGTGCTCCAACCGTCCGGTTGGCCGGTGCCGAAAGGCTATGCCAACGGCATGGCCGCCGAGGGACGCATCGTCGTCACTGGCGGTGTCATCGGCTGGGATGCCGAGGAGCGTCTCGCGGAGGGTTTTGTCGCGCAGGTGCGCCAAACCCTAGGCAACATCGCCGCGATCCTCGCGGAGGCCGGCGCGCAGCCCGAGCATCTGGTGCGCCTGACCTGGTACGTCGTCGACATGGACGAGTACCTGACGAACCTGAAAGAGCTCGGCAAGGCCTACCGCACCATCTTCGGCGCGCACTACCCGGCGATGGCGCTGGTTCAGGTCGTCCGCCTCGTCGAGAAGACGGCGCGCGTCGAAATCGAAGCCACCGCCGTCATTCCGCGCTGAACTGCGATCGGTGCGCGGTCAGCTTGCCTTGGTCAGCTCGCCTTGGCGAGGTCATCGTCTTCGGGCGAGTTCAGGTATATTCCTGACATGGTGTCGACCCAGCAGAGATGGTCGTGCACCTTCTTCACGCCGTTGACGTTCTCCGCTGCGACGACCGCGGCCTGTCGCACGCGCTCCTCGGTGATGACGCCGCTGAGATGAACGATGCCGTCGCGGACGATGACGTTCAGCCCGAACGGGCACCAGTCGTTCTTCTCCATGGTATCGATGATGCGGCTGCGAATGTGATCGTCGTCCGCGGTCGGGTCGGGTACGTCTCGGGCGAGGTCCGCCACCGCCTGGAGCAGGTTCGCGCGCGACACGATGCCGACGATTTTGTCGCCGCGGATTACCGGGAGACGCTTCACGTTGTTCCGCTCCATGAGATCGACGATCTCGGCAAGCGCCGTATCCTCGGTGATGGTCACCGGTGAAGAGGTCATCACCTCCGTGACCTTGCGGCCGTGCTCGTGGACGAAGTCGCTGGCCGATTTGCCGGATCCGAGAATGAACCGCAGCCAGCGCCCGCGCTTGCGTCCCGTGCCGATTTCGCTGCGGCGGATGAAGTCGCCTTCCGAGACCACGCCGACCAGCTTGCCGGCATTGTCCACGACCGTGAGACCGCTGACATGCCGCTTCAGCATGATGTTTGCCGCCTCGACGATGCTGGTGTCGGGCGTAACCGAGATGACCGACCGGGTCATGATCTGATGGGCGCGCATGGCAGACTCCGCTGGCTTGTCGATGTCGATGCGCAAAACCTAACTCTCGCGTCGTGCTGCGGCTTGACGCAGGTCAAGGGGTGAAGCGGGGCTCTTTCCGATGCCCGGACTTGATGCAGCTCAACGCGCATCCCAAGCCTCGCCATATCCTGCTGCCACGCAGCCAAGAAGCCGGCAGGAACATTCAGCCATGAGCGTCGTGCAGATATTTCCAAGGTCCGAAGGGCCGGCCGCGCAGGCTCTCTCCGTCAATCCTATCGTTGAGCCAGAAGCCTCTACGACCGGCCCCGAAACGCCGGCTGGAATGCCCGTCGCCGCAGATCCCCTGCCTGTATCGGAGCCATACCCTCTCGATCGCGCGTTTCATGCGATGCTGGCGCGGTTGACGGGCGGGATTTCGCCGCTGGCCTTGTTGCTCGCCTGGCTCGATTGGAGCTCTCATCTGGCTGCCGCGCCGCAGCGTCAGGTGGAGATGTCGCGCAATGTCCTTCGCGACATGGGCCAGTTCCTGGAAGCCGCCGCGCATGCGACGTCGCAAAAGCCGTGGTCCGTGATTGCACCGCAGGGACGGGATCGTCGCTTCAGGGGGCCGCAGTGGGAAGCCGCACCGTTCAATCTGCTTGCGCAGGCGTTCCTGCTCGGAGAGCGCTGGTGGCACGATGCCACGACCGGCGTACGCGGCGTGTCGCACGCAAATGAAGCCATCGTCGAATTCTCGATGCATCAGATGCTCGACATGCTGGCGCCGTCGAATTTCACGGCGACCAATCCGCAAGTGCTGGAGAAGGCGTTCCGGAGCGGCGGGGAGAATTTCGTATTCGGCTGGCAGAACTGGTGCAGCGACCTGATGCGCCTGCTCTCCGCCGCAAGGCCAGCGGGCGACGAACAGTTCATCGTCGGCAAGACGGTCGCAGCTTCGCCGGGCAAGGTCGTTTATCGCAATGCGTTGATCGAGCTGATCCAGTACCATCCGACGACGGCTCAAGTGCGACCCGAGCCAATCCTGATCGTGCCCGCCTGGATCATGAAGTACTACATCCTCGATCTGTCGCCGCAGAATTCTCTGGTGAGGTATCTGACCGGCCAAGGCTTCACCGTATTCGCGATTTCCTGGCGAAATCCGGATGCCAAAGACCGGGATGTTGCCTTCGACGACTATCGCAAGCTGGGTGTCATGGCGGCGTTTGACATGATCGGCCGGATCCTGCCGGGCCGGAAGACCCATGCGCTCGGCTACTGCCTGGGTGGCACATTGCTGTCGATCGCTGCGGCTGCGATGGCACGCGATGGCGACAAGCGACTGTGCACGACCACCCTGCTTGCCGCACAGACGGATTTCACCGAGGCCGGCGAGCTGACGCTTTTCGTCAACGAGAGCCAGGTCGCCTTTCTCGAGGACCTGATGTGGCAGCGGGGCTATCTGGACACGACGCAGATGGCCGGCGCGTTCCAGTTGTTGCGCTCCAACGAACTGATCTGGTCGCGGCTGTCGCACGACTATCTGATGGGCGAGGGCGCGCCACCGAGCGACCTGATGGCCTGGAACGCCGACGCCACGCGGCTGCCTTATCGCATGCATTCGGAGTATCTGCGAAAGCTATTCCTGGGCAACGATCTCGCCGAGGGCCGCTATCGTGTCAAGGACAAGAGCGTCTCGCTTTCCGATATCCATGCGCCGATGTTCGTGGTCGGCACGCTCGCCGATCACGTGGCGCCGTGGCGATCGGTCTACAAGATCCACTATCAGGTCGATGCCGACGTGACCTTTGTGTTGACCAGCGGCGGCCACAATGCCGGCGTCGTCGCCCCGCCGGACGAACCCGGCCACAGCTATCAGGTGCTGATCAAGGCCGCCGATGCGCGCTATGTCGGCCCGGACGAATGGCTGAAGCTGGCACCGCACGTCGAGGGATCGTGGTGGCCGGAATGGGCCGAGTGGCTGGCCGCACACTCCGGGACGCCCTGCGATCCGCCGCAAATCGGAGGCGGAGACCTTGACGGTCTGCCCGACGCGCCGGGAGACTACGTCCACACCTAATCCTCAGACCCCGCATTCGGCGCAAGGTCGGCGGAGCGGAACGGCTTGGCGTTGTCGAGTTTCCGGTAGGCGTCCGAAGCGATCCGCAACAGTTTCCTTTCGCGCTTGCGATTGAGGAAGCGAATGCCCGCCTCGGGGACGGCCTCGTTCAACGACGCCGCCAAGGCCTGACCTCGCGCATCGTCGTTCAGTTGTCCGAGGGACTTTTGCGCCTTGCGCAATTGCTTGAGGATCGACTTCTGCTTGGTCAGCGACTCGTCGGCGAACAGGTCCTCGAGCGACTCGATCGAATAGGTCAGCCGCTTGTTGAGAAGCCGCAGCTTGTGCCGTTTCTCGACATCAAGCTTGCGGAGCTTGCGCGCTGTCTTGAGCAGCGTCTTTTCCCATTGCGTGAGTTTCGCTGTTGCGTGGTCGGCGAGCGTGCAGCGGCGTAGCCTGATAGCTTCCTTGCTGCGCCGGGTCGACCAGGGGCCGCTCTCGATCCAGGCTGACGTCTGCTCGACGAGACGGCGATACCGCGCGGATTGCAGCGCGCGCGCCAACTGGCGATGGCTCTCGGCGCGCTTTTCGTCCCAATGCTGGAGCTCGGCAATCACCGTCAACTCGCCTCCACTCTCGGCGATGACCCGCTCGATTGCCACGTCGAGGTCCCGCACCATGCCGAGCTGGCTGTTCAGCCATTTCAGTTCGGTCCAGACCTCCGGCCGAAGGGCGTCATCGACCATCGGCGAGAAGAAGCGGATCGCGGTGCGCAGATGCGTCAGTGCAATCCGGATCTGGTGCAGTGCCTCGGGATCGCCGCGGCAGGTGCCGTCATGCTGGGCGAGAACGGCGGCGAGGTGACGGCGGGCGATGATCCGGAACGCCGTGTCGCAGACCATGCCGGGGCTGAGGCGGCCGGGCAGGGCATTGCGCCTTGCCGCAGGCTTGACGCGCGCGGCCGTCGAACTCGTGCTGGGTCGCGCCATTTGCAGATTGCCTTACTTGATCTCGGCGATCGCGTCCCGGCAGTTCTGGAGCGTCTGCTCTTGCGTCCCGGATGCATCGATGGTCGCCCAACCGACATGGCCGATATTATAGTGCTCTTGCAGCGCGGCAACCTCTTGCGTGGCGTCGGATGCGTCGCCCCGGCGGCCTCCGATCCGCGCCTGCCGGGTCGCAAGGTCCGCAACCAGAAACAGGCCGCTCAGCGGCACGTTACGCTCGCGCGCCAGTGCGGCAACCGCGTCTCGTTCGTCCTCACGGGCGAACACGCCGTCGATGATCGCTGAATGGCCTTGCTCCAGCACCCGACCGGCGTGCCGAGCCAACATGTTGTAAACGCGGGCCGTGACCTCCGGCGTGTATGCGGATGCCGGCAGCCGGTCCGTGTCCTCGACCCCAAACATCTGCTTGCGGGCGAGGTCGCTGCGCAGCACGACTGCGCCCGGCTGCGGCGAAACGTCCAACGCGAGCGTGCGTGCCAAGATCGTCTTTCCGGTGCCTGACAATCCGCCGACTGCAATTAGCCGGGGAGCCGGCGGCTGGATCAGCGCGCGGGCCAGGCCAAAATAGCGTCGCGCCCCGTCGAGAATGCTGGGATCATCGGAATGCGGCGGCTTCAGCCGTGCCAGCGCGACCTGGGCGCGGATCGCCGCCCGGATGGACATGAACAGTGGCAGTGCGGAGAGCGCGTCGAGATTCTCGACCGAAGTCCCGGCGAGATAACGGTTCAGCACGATGTTGGCCGCGCGTGCCTGACCGTGGTGCAACAGGTCCATCAATCCGAATGCGAGATCGTAGAGCACGTCGGTGGTTGCCATCTGCGCATCGAATTCGATGGCGTCGAACAGCACCGGCTTCTCGTCGATCGACACGATGTTCGCAAGATGCAGGTCGCCATGGCAGCGGCGGACGAAGCCTTGACGGCCGCGCTCTTCGAGCAAAGGCCGGAGGCGGAGGAACATTGCGTGCGAGTCTCTGCCGAGTCCCGCGATCTCTTCGCCTTCGAAATGATTGCCGGTCCGCAGGCCATTGCTGTTGCCATCGATCAGGCCGGGGAAGGAGGAAACCCATGGGCTGCCGTCGGCGCGAACAGCCTGCGCATGCGAAGCGGCGATCGCGTCGGCGACAGCCGAAGCAAAAGTGTCATCCAGCGCTCCGGCCTTGGCCAGATGATCCAGCGTCCGGCTTTCGTCGAAGCGCAACATCTCGACTGCATACTCGATCGGCCGGCCGCTTCCGTCGACCTTCACCGATCCATCGGACTGTTCCGTGATCGCCACGACGCGGTGATAGATCTGCGGCGCCAGCGCCCGGTTGATCCTGATCTCCTTCTCACACGCCGCCTTGCGCTTCTCGAGCGTCGAATAATCGAGGAATGGAAATTTCACGGCGCGCTTGATTTTCAGGGCGCGTCTACCTTCGAGGAAGACTGAAGCGGCGTGCGTATCGATCCGCGTCACGTTTGGATGATCCGCGGAATTGGTGAGCGCCGCAAAGATCCGGCCCTGAGTCGCAGAATCGTCTGTCATTCCAGCTGGTACGTCCAGATGCGTCGGAAGGCGGCTCGCCCCGCGATCAGGGTAATCCATAGAAGCAGATCGCGGCCAGTCCTTGACTTCGGTCAACGCCTGTTTCCTTCCGGCCGGTCGAAGTTCCCGGGCTTGACGAGGATCAAGCGTCCCGACCAAAGCCAGCCTATTCTGGCGCCTGAGGAGAATCCCGATGCCGATCAAGGACGTCTTTCTGCCGCTCGTAGGCCAGCCACGCGGCCCGGCCCTTGCTGCGATCGAGAAATGCGTGGCCGTTGCCGCCGACCTCGGCGCCAGGATCACCGCGCTTGCCCTCGAGGAGGATGTCTTCGTGCGGCCGAAGGTGATGCTCCCCGATGATTCCGATGCGGCCGAGGCAAACGGGCCGCTTGGGGCGGGCGACACGCAGGATCTCCTGGGCGCGTTCACCCGCGCAACCTCCCGCACCGGCATTCGCGCTCAAAGCCGGTCGGCCAAGGTGCCGGCAGACCAGATCGCCTCAGTGCTGGCCGAGCACGGACGCTTCAGCGATCTCACGCTGCTCCCCGTGAAGCAGCACGACAGCCGAACCGAGCACATCATCGAGACGCTCCTGTTCGAATCCGGGCGGCCAGTGCTGCTTTGCCCGGAGCAGCATGTGGACGAACTGCGACCGGGATTCGAGAACGTCATGATCGCCTGGGATCACTCCGCGCGTGCGGCGCGTGCGGTCGGCGACGCGCTGCCTATCCTTCAGGCAGCAGCCCTGGTCCGCGTCGTGACCGTGGCGGACGACAAGTCAGACGCGATCGTGCAATCCGGGACGGCTCTGGTCGATCATTTGAGGGAACATGGGGTCTACGCCTCGTTCGAAACCACGACGGGCAGCGGCAGCTCGATTGGCAAGGTGCTCGGAAGCTGGGCGAATTCCCATGCCATCGATGCAATCGTGATGGGCGCTTACCATCATTCGCGCCTGAACGAGATCGTTTGGGGCGGTGTGACAAAGACCGTCATTGGCGAGCCACCGTGCTGGGTTATGCTCTCGTACTAGGCGGGTCGCCAGTTTATCGGGCTTGATCGTCAACCATCGGAACCGCCACCGACCGGGCGCATTTGCTTTCATGTCAACCTATCGTCTGAAGAACCTGCTGTCGCCGCGTTCGGTCGCGCTCGTCGGTGCGAGCGCCCGCCCGGTGTCCGTTGGACGCGCCGTTCTGGAGAACATTCAGAAGGCTGGATTCTCGGGACAGTTCGGCCTCGTCAATCCGCGCCATGCCGAGATCGGCGGCGTCGCGGCCGTGGACAGCCTCGACAAATTGCCGTTCGTACCCGAGCTCGTGATCATCACCGCGCCGGCGCGCGCGGTTCCCGGCATCGTCGATCAAGCCGGGCGACGCGGCTCGGCGGGCGCCCTGATCGTCTCGGCCGGGCTCGGTCACGGACCGGGGTCCCTGCAGGAAGCCGCCATCGCTGCGGCCCGCAGATACGGCATGCGGCTGATCGGGCCGAACTGCCTGGGCATCATGATGCCCGGCGTAAGCCTCAATGCCAGTTTTGCCGCGCACATGCCGGGGTCGGGGAATCTCGCGCTGATCTCGCAATCAGGCGCGATCGCGGCCGGCATGGTCGATTGGGCCGCGCAGCGCGGCGTCGGCTTCTCCGGCATCGTCTCGATCGGCGATCAAATCGACGTCGATGTTGCCGATCTGCTCGACCATTTTGCGATGGATCACAAGACCCGCGCGATTCTGCTCTACATCGAAGCCATCAAGGACGCGCGCAAGTTCATGTCGGCCGCGCGAGCCGCGGCGCGTGTGAAGCCGGTCGTGGTGGTGAAGTCCGGCCGAATGGCGCAGGGCGCGAAGGCGGCCGCCACCCATACCGGTGCACTCGCCGGCGCCGACGCCGTCTATGACGCGGCGTTCCGGCGCGCGGGCGTCCTGCGGGTCGCCGATCTGCGCGAGCTGTTCGATTGCGCCGAGACGCTCGGCCGCGTCGAGTCGCCGGCGGGAAAGCGCCTCGCCATCCTGACCAATGGCGGCGGCATCGGCGTCCTCGCCATTGACCGATTGGTCGAGCTCGGCGGCATTCCGGCAGCCATCTCGGCCGACGCCCGCAAGAAACTCGATGACGCGCTGCCGCCGACCTGGTCCGGCGCAAATCCCGTCGACATCGTGGGCGACGCCGATGCGTCGCGCTATGCGGCGGCGCTCGAGGTGTTGCTCGCCGATCCCGACAACGATGCGGTCCTCGTTCTCAACGTGCAGACCGCGATCGCCTCGGCTGCCGATATCGCAACGATGGTGACCGAACGGGTCAAGGCATATCGCGAGAAGCACCGCAGTCGGGCCAAGCCCGTGCTCGCCTCGTGGATCGGAGCAGACCAGAACATCATCGAAACACTGTCCGGTGGGGGCATCCCGAACTATCCGACCGAGGATGACGCCGTGCGCGGCTTCATGTACCTCGTGAGGCACCGCGAAGTCGTGGAGGAGCTGAGCCAGGTTCCACCGGCGATGCCCGAGACTTTCGTGCCGGACGCGCGTGCTGCAAAACAGATCATAGCTGCTGCCATCGCCGACGGCCGCCAATGGCTCGAACCCGTCGAGATCAAGCACCTGCTCGAAGCCTACGATATCGCGATGGTGCCCACATACGCCGCGGCCGATGTCGAGCAGGCGGTGGCCTACGCGAAAGACATCCTTGCGCAAGGCGCCACGGTCGTGCTGAAGATCATGTCGCGCGACATCGTCCACAAATCCGATGTCGGCGGCGTCGTGCTCAATCTGACGACGGTCGAGGCGGTCCGCGCCGCCGCCACCGACATTCTCGCCCGGGCGGGGAAGCTGCGCCCCGAAGCTCGCATCGAGGGCGTCATCGTGCAGGCGATGGTCGTGAAGGCGAAGGCGCGCGAGTTGATCTTGGGCCTCGCCGACGATCCCACCTTCGGCACCGTCGTGGTGTTCGGCCGCGGCGGGACCGCGGTCGAGATCATAAACGACAAGGCGCTTGCGCTGCCGCCGCTCGATCTGCAGCTGGCCCGCGACCTGATCGACCGCACGCGCGTGTCACGGCTGCTTCGCGCTTACCGGGACGTGCCGGCGGTGAAGCCCGACGCGGTCGCCATGGTCCTGGTCAAGCTGGCGCAGATGGCCGCCGACATTCCCGGGATCCGTGAATTCGACATCAATCCGCTGCTGGCGGACGAAACCGGCGTGACCGCGGTCGACGCTCGCGTCGCGGTCGGGCCACCGCAACGGAAGTTTGCGGGCTCCGGCGCCGCCAACTTCGCCGTTCGGGCCTATCCGTCGCAATGGGAGCGCCGCCTCAAGCTCAAAGAGGGCTGGCGGATCTTCGCGCGGCCGCTGCGTCCGGAGGACGAGCCGACCATCCACGCATTTCTGCGTCATGTCACGGCGCACGACCTTCGCCTGCGTTTCTTCGCGCCGATGAAGGAGTTCACCCACGAGTTCATCGCGCGCCTGACCCAGCTCGACTACGCCCGCGCAATGGCCTTTATCGCGTTCGACGAGGCGACAGGTGAGATGGTTGGCGTGGTCCGACTCCATTCGGACTCGATCTACGAGAGCGGTGAATATGCGATCCTGCTGCGGTCGGATCTCAAGGGCAAGGGGCTGGGATGGGCCCTGATGCAGCTGATCATCGACTACGCGAGATCGGAGGGACTCAAAGCGATCTCCGGTGATGTTCTCAGGGAGAACACCACGATGCTCGAAATGTGCCGGCAGCTCGGCTTCGAGGTGAAGCCGGATCCGACCGAGCCGGATATTTGCGACGTCAGGCTGAAACTTTGAGCGCCCGCTATGAGCGCGCTTCGGCCGGATTTGCCGCGGCGGAGTCCTTGGCCGTTCTCCGCAAAGTCTTGACCAGGACCGCAATCAGCGGCACCAGCACGGGCACGATCGTGCCGAGCGGATGGTGCACGGCCGCCGACACCTGGGCCTGGAATGTGCGTGCCTCGAGCTGAAGCGCTTCGATGGATGCGCCGTGAATCTCGTTGGCGAGTTCGATGTCGCGGCCTGCAGGAGGCCGGCCGGCAATCACAAAGAGAATTGCGGCGATGGCAAAATTGACGGCGCCGAGGATGGCCGCCGCGCCAATGGCACTCCACATCTGCACCAGTGCGAAATAGGCGGACAGCTCCAGCATCAGGAGCCCGAACGCGGCGATCAGCGCCGCAAAGGCGCGCAGGCCTAGGCCGATCAGCAGGTGGCGCAGCCTGATGTCCGCGATGATCCTGTCGGTACGCCAGAGCACACGCAGATGTTTGACGACATTTTCGGTGTTCACCTAGTGCCTCCGCAGCATAAAGCCGACGACCACGCCGAGCGCGAAGGCCGAGGCAAGTGATGTGATCGGGCGGTCCGCAATGAGGCCCTGAAGCTGCTGCTGCTCCTCGTCGACGGTCTCGCCGAGCTCGGCGAGCGCGGCCCTGATCTGATCGGCAAGCGCCTCCGCGCGGTCTTTCGAACTGTCGAACATCTCCTCGCCGGCCGTGCTCAGCAAGCGTGTGACGTCAAGCTTCAGCGTGCGCAGTTCTTCGCTCATCCTGTCGCTGTCGAACATGGATCTGATTTCCCCGTTAATGGAAACAAACCTAGGACTCACCGGCCCGACCGGGCTTGATTTGCGTCAAGAAGGCAGACGCGTCGTGGTCTTGAGACAGGTCAAACCGGCTGCCACATGCTGGCCTAGAATGACCGGCTGAATGGGGACCCGGTTGTCCCGATGAGGTGGAAGCGTGAACTCCGAACCGCTGTTGCTGGCAACGCCCTCCGGCGAAGAGCTGAAATTGTGCCCGGAAGGGCCGTGGATTGCCGCGAACGTGTCGATGCTGGAGACATTGTCCCGGTCGGTTGGGGCGGACGTCGATCAATCCAGAGCCGTGACCTTGGACATGTCGGGCGTCAGCGCGCTCGACACGCTTGGCGCCTGGGTCCTGGAAAAGCTGTCGCGCAGGGCTTCATCGTCCGGTAGATCGGCCGAGTTTATCGGTGTCGCCGACCATTTCAGTGGCCTGATGGACGAGGTGCGCCAGGTCAACCGCCACACCCCGCCGCCGGCGCCTGCACCCAACCCTGTTCTGCTCAGGCTGAACGATCTCGGCAAGTCCACGGTCGGCGCGCGCGAAGACATCACGATCTTTCTTCAAATGCTGGGTGAGCTGTTCATGGCCCTGATCGGCGTGCTGCGCCGGCCGCGCTCGCTGCGACTGACATCGCTGATCTACCAGCTCTACCGCATCGGCTGGCAGGCCATCCCCATCGTCGTGCTGATCACCTTCCTGATCGGCGCCATCATCGCCCAACAGGGATTTTTCCATTTCCGCAGGTTCGGCGCGGAGTCCTACACCGTCGACATGGTCGGCATCCTGGTGCTGCGCGAGCTCGGCGTGCTGATCGTCGCCATCATGGTCGCCGGCCGCTCGGGAAGCGCCTACACCGCCGAGCTCGGCTCGATGAAGATGCGCGAGGAGATCGACGCGCTCTCGACCATGGGCCTCGATCCCGTCCACGTCCTGATCCTGCCGCGGGTTGCGGCCCTGGTGATTGCGCTGCCGATCCTTGCCTTCATCGGATCGATCGCCGCACTCTATGGCGGCGGCTTGGTCGCGCAGTTCTACGGCGGCATGGCGCCGGCGATCTACATCGCGCGGCTGCACGAGGCGATCTCGGTCACCCATTTCGAGGTGGGCATCCTGAAGGCGCCGTTCATGGCGCTGGTGATCGGAGTAGTCGCCTGCAGCGAGGGCTTGCGCGTGAAGGGCAGCGCCGAGTCGCTGGGACGACAGACCACGACGTCGGTGGTCAAGTCGATCTTCCTGGTGATCGTGCTCGACGGCCTGTTCGCGATCTTCTTCGCCTCGATCGGAATGTGATCATGGGCGAATCGCAAGAGCAGTTCGCGATCCGCGTCCGCGACCTCGTGGTCGGCTTCGGCCGGCAGACCGTGCTCGATCATCTGTCCCTCGACGTGCGCCGGGGTGAGATCCTCGGGCTCGTGGGGGCGTCCGGTGGTGGCAAGTCGGTGTTGATGCGAACCATCATCGGCCTCATCCCGCGCCAAGGCGGGACCATCGAGGTTACGGGACGGCCGATCGGCGGCCGTACCGAAGGCGCCGCCACGACATGGGGCATCCTGTTCCAGCAGGGCGCGCTGTTCTCCTCGCTGACGGTCCGGCAGAACATCCAGTTTCCGCTCCGTGAAAATCTCGTCCTGTCGCAGGAGCTGATGGACGAGATCGCGATCGCCAAGCTCGAAATGGTCGGGCTGCGGGCGCAGGACGCCGATAAATATCCGGCGGAGCTGTCCGGCGGCATGACCAAGCGCGTCGCGCTGGCGCGCGCGCTCGCACTTGATCCGCCGATCCTGTTCCTGGATGAGCCGACATCAGGTCTCGATCCGATCGCGGCGGGCGATTTCGACGCGCTGATCGGGACCCTGCAAAAGACCCTCGGCCTCACCGTGTTCATGGTCACCCATGATCTGGCGAGCCTGACCACGGTCTGCGATCGCGTCGCCGCGCTCGCCGACGGCAAGATCGTGGCGATCGGTCCGATGCGCGAGCTGCTGCAATCCGAGCATCCCTGGGTGCGGGCCTATTTCCACGGCAAGCGCTCGCAGATGCTGCAACACGAGATGAGATGAGACATGGAAACCCGCGCTCCCTACGTGCTGATCGGCAGTTTCGTCCTGGCGGCGATCCTCGCTGTGTTCGGCTTCGTCTATTGGCTGAACAACACCGGCGGCATCGGACCGCGCACGAGCTATCACGTGCAATTCCAGGGCCCGGTGCCCGGTCTTCTGGTCGGCGCCGGCGTGCTGTTCAACGGAATCCGCGTCGGCGAGGTCACCCAGCTCGGGCTTGCGCCGGACAATCCACGCTTCGTTAATGCGACGATATCGGTTGCTTCAACCACCCCGGTGCGCGCCGACAGCAAGGTCGGGCTTGATTTCCAAGGGTTGACCGGCGTGCCGGTGGTGACGCTGGAGGGAGGCGTCATCGTCACCAAATCCGGCGAGCCCCTGGCCCTGATTGCCGAGGCCGGAGCGGGGCAGAGCATGACGCAGGCCGCGCGTGATGCACTGCGGCGGGTCGATACCGTGCTGGAGGACAATTCGGGCCCGCTGAAGGACACCATAGCCAATCTCAAGACCTTCTCGGACGGGCTTGCGCGCAACACCGGCAAGATTGACGGCATTTTGGCGGGCCTGGAGAAGATGACCGGCGGCGGAACGCCGGCGCAGAAAGTCACCTATGACCTGCTCACGCCGCAGAACCTCGGTCCTGCGACCAAGACGCTCGCGGCGTCACTGGCCATTCCCGAGCCGACGGCGGTCGCCATGCTCCAGACCCAGCGCATGCTGTTCGCGTCCGGCGGGGATAATCCGGGCTTTGCGGACTTCCTCTGGGCCGACAGCATTCCGAAGCTGGTGCAGGCGCGGCTGATCGACAGTTTTGAGAACTACGACATCGCCCATGCGCCGTTGCGCACGGCCGATCTCGGGCAGGCGGACTATCAGCTGCTGATCGACATCAGGCGCTTCCGCATTGCCACCGAGGGAGAGACACGGGTCGAGATCGGCCTGTCGGCCCGGATCGTCGACAAGAACGGCAAGGTGGTCGCCTCGCGTCTCATCGAGACCAGGGAAAAGCTCGACAAGGTCGAACCGGCCGCGGCGGTCGCAGCATTCGATACGGCCTTCACGCGCATCGCGAAGGAGCTGATCGGCTGGACAGTGCAGGCGGTGTGAGGGCGGCTATTCCAGGGTCTTGAGGTAGGACAGGAGATCGTGGATCTGGTTCGGACTGAGCTCGAAGGCCGGCATGTCGGCGTGGCCGGTGTTGATGCCCTCGGCCAGCGCCTCCCCAAGGCTCTCGATGGGATAGCGCTGGTGCAGGGCTCGCAGCGGCGGTGCGATCTTGAGCGGACTGTTCGACGCACGATCGATCGCGTGGCAGCGCGCGCAATTGGCGCGCGCAAAGGCCTTGCCGCGTTGTTCGGCGGTCGGGGCCGCCAGGGCAGGCGTCATCAGAAGCAACCCGACCAACCCGTGACGCAGCATTCCTTGCAGCATGTAAAGTGACCCCGTTTAAGTCCGGGAGAAGAATAGGGCGGGGATTCCCTTCAAAATTGATCTGGGTCAACCGGCTTTGGCGCAGAGCAGTAAAATGCATCCGCGCGACGGGGTGGGCCTGATGGGCAGCCGGCGCTTGGAGCGGTCGATGAAGCCCGTAGTCACGATTGAGCCGAACTGGCAGCTCTGCAGCGATTGCGCCGTCCGCTCATCAGCGGTTTGTTCGTCGCTGGACGCCGTCGAGCTTCGGGAATTCGAGCATCTCGGCCGGCGCGTCCATTTATCCTCGGGCGAGACTGTGTTCTCCGAGGAGGACATCACGACCTCGTTCTACAATCTCTTCGAGGGCGTCATGCGGCTGTACAAGCTGCTGCCCGACGGCCGCCGGCAGATCGTGGGCTTTGCCTTGCCCGGCGATTTCCTGGGGATGAATATTTCGGGCAGGCACAATTTTTCGGCCGATGCGATCGGCGCGGTGACCGTATGCCAGTTCGCGAAGGCACCCTTCGGCCGTTTCATCGAGGACCGGCTGCACCTCCTCAGGCGGATCAACGAGCTGGCAATTCGCGAGCTGAACCAGGCCCGGGACCACATGGTCCTGCTCGGCCGCCGTTCGGCGGACGAAAAGGTTGCGGCCTTTCTGCTCGGCTGGCGCGAGCGGCTGGTTTCGCTGAAGGCGGCGTCGGACACGGTTCCGCTTCCGATGAGCCGCCAGGACATCGCCGATTACCTCGGCCTGACCATCGAGACCGTCAGCCGCACGTTCACCAAGCTGGAGCGCCACGGCGTGATCGAGATCATTCATGGCGGGATCAGCCTGCTCGATCCGGCGAAGGTCGAGGCCTTGGCCGCAGCCTGATTCCGACGCAGCGCGGCTCGATTTTGATCGGGATCAATGCATTCGGCCGCGTGCCCCGAATAATGCCTGAAACCACAGGGGAGGGCATCATGCCGGCTGACGCGTTGCTTATGAGCATCATTGTCGTAGCAATCTTTGTCACATTCGCCGGGGCACTGGCCTGGGCAGACCGGCAAACCAGCGCAGGCCCGCTCAAGTCAGACGTCAAGCGTCGAAGCTCCTGAGATCACGGTCGCATTTGCGGCGCCCGCGCCGTGGGCGATGCCGTGCGAGTGCGGGAGGGTTGGCAGCGCCTCAACGCAAGGCGGCGTGCGGCGCCTGCAACTCTGCATCGCCTAGGACGCATTGGCTCATCCTTCGGCTGCCGGCTTCACGCCTGACGGCGCCATTTTCGCCGCGTTTGCCTCAAATAGGGAGCATGCTTTCCGGTTGAAAAACTGGGCTACACTGACTACGCAGGGACCCCAGTGCCTCGCAGTCTTAGGAGCCCAGTGGCGTGCCTCAGGACAAGACCGGCGACGACCCCCGACAAGCGGCGGGAAATAAATTATCGGTCCTGCGCAAGCACCCGATCTTTGCGGATCTGGGGCCGGAGGCGCTGGATCAGCTCTGCCGTTACGCCAAGCACACCACGGTGAAGCGCGGCGCGACGATCGCCGCCAAGGGCGATCCCGGCAACAACCTGTTTGCGGTGATCACGGGGACGGTGAAGATCTCCTCTTCATCGCCCGATGGTCGTAACGCCATTCTCAATCTGATCGGTCCCGGAGAGATCTTCGGCGAAATCGCGGTGCTCGACGGCGCCCCCAGGTCGGCCGATGCGACCGCCAACACCAATTGCGAGCTCTACATCATCGATCGCCGGGACTTCCTGCCGTTCGTGAAGAGCCAACCGGCGCTCGCAATGAAATTCATCGAGCTGCTCTGCGCGCGCCTGCGCTGGACCAGCCAGCAGGTCGAGCAGGTGATCCTGCAAAATCTGCCGGGCCGGCTTGCGAGCGCGCTGCTGGGGCTCACCGAAGAGCGCAAGTTCGACTCCGGCAGCGGCACGCTCGTCATCACGCAGCAGGAGATCAGCGAGATGGTGGGGATGACGCGCGAGAGCATCAACAAGCAATTGCGCGCCTGGGCGGGCCGCAACTGGGTTCGCCTCGAGCACGGCGCCATCGTCGTGCTCGATATGGATGCCTTGCGCGAACTCGCCGAGAGCGGGCTCGACAGCTAGCTGTCGATGATCGCGACGGCGCGGGTCCAGCCTGCGGAGGCCCGCTCGATCTTCACCGGAAAGCACGAGACGGTGAACCCGGTCGAAGGCAGCTGGTCGAGATTGTGCAGCTTCTCGAGATGGCAATAGCCGATGTGCCGCCCCGCCTTGTGGCCCTCCCAGATCAGGCCGGCGTCTTTCGTTTCGGCGTATTTCTTCGCGGTATGGACGAAAGGCGCGTCCCAGCTCCAGCCGTCGGTGCCGGTCAGCCGCACGCCGCGTTCGAGCAAATACATGGTGGCCTCATAGCCCATGCCGCAGCCCGAGCTGACATAATCGGCTTGGCCGAACCTGGCGCCGGCGGCGGTGTTGACGACGACGATCTCCAGCGGCGACAGCGCATGCCCGATCCGCCTCAACTCCTTCTCGACGTCGTCGGCGCTCGCCACGTAGCCGTCGGGGAGATGACGGAAGTCGAGCTTCACGCCGGGCTGAAAGCACCATTCCAGCGGCACCTCGTCGACCGTCCATGACCGCTCGCCGCGATTCATGGTTGGATGGAAGTGCCAGGGCGCATCGAGATGCGTGCCGTTATGAGTCGACAGCGAGACCTGCTCGACCGCCCAGCCCTGGCCGTCCGGCAGGTCCTGTGCCGTGAGGCCCTCGAAGAACTGCAGCATCCGCGGCAGACCCTGCTGGTGATCTATGTACTGGATTGCCGGGTGATTGCCCGGCGGATCGGCCGTCACGTCGTTTCTGAGCGGCACGGAGATGTCGATCAGCTTCCGCGGCATGGGCATTCCTCGGGATGGTCGTTTTGTTTCGCAGCATCTTGAGGGGGCCGCACCGGCGTCGTCAAGCAACGCCCATGAACGCTTCCCGCGCCGGACGACCAGATGATTTCGGAAAAACTGGACGATGGGCCGGTTGTCTGCCCAAAGCCGGCTTGATCCATCGATGCAACTCTAGCATTGATCGATGCCGGATTTAGCTTGGACAGAGAATGCCGCGCGCCCTAGGGACGACAATGGCGCTTGACTTCACACCGGAAGTGGAGCGACCCAAGGCGGCCCGCAGCTCTGCCCAACGACATAATCAACTCAGGAGGAAGCTCAGATGAAGATACTTACCGGCGTCATCGCAGCCGCTCTGCTGGCGGTCTCAGCCCCCTTGGCGACCGCACGCGATTTCCGTTCCGCCGACATCCATCCCGCCGATTATCCGACCGTCGAGGCCGTCAAGTTCATGGGCAAGCAGCTCGCAGCGGCGAGCGGCGGCAAGCTCGGCGTGAAGGTGTTCCCCAACGGTGCGCTGGGCTCCGAGAAGGACACCATCGAGCAGCTCAAGATCGGCGCACTCGACATGATGCGGATCAACGCATCGCCCTTGAACAACTTCGTGCCGGAAACGATCGCGTTGTGCCTGCCCTTCATCTTCCGGGACACGCAGCACATGCGCACCGTTCTTGACGGGCCGATCGGCGACGAGATCCTGGCGGCCATGGCACCCGCAGGCCTGATCGGCCTCGCCTATTACGACAGCGGCGCCCGGTCCATCTACACCGTCAAAGCACCGATCAAGTCGCTCGCGGACGTCAAGGGTCTGAAAATTCGCGTCCAGCAATCCGATCTGTGGGTCGGCATGATCCAGAGCCTCGGGGCCAATCCGACCCCGATGCCGTATGGCGAAGTCTATACCGCTCTCAAGACCGGTTTGGTGGACGCTGCCGAGAACAACTGGCCTTCTTACGAGTCCTCGCGCCATTTCGAGGCCGCCAAGTTCTACAACGTCACCGAGCACTCCCTGGCGCCCGAAGTTCTCGTGATGTCGAAGACGGTCTGGGACACGCTGAGCAAGGAGGACCAGGCGATGGTCCGCAAGGCGGCGAAGGAATCGGTTCCCGTCATGCGCAAGCTCTGGGACGAGCGCGAGCAGGCGTCCCGCAAGACCGTTGAAGCGGCCGGCGTTCAGGTCGTGACGATCGCCAACAAGGCGGAGTTCGTCGACGCGATGAAGCCGGTGTACGACAAGTTCGCCGGTGACGAGAAGCTGAAGGGCCTCGTCAAGCGTATCCAGGACACGAAGTAAGACCATAGCGTTGGTCCGGCGCGCCGACTGGCGACGCCGGACCGACGCGTTGGAGGCGCGCAAGGAGACTTGCAAGGAGACCCGGATGACAGACCCTCACGTCGCAGACCACGAACTGGACGTAGCCGGACGCCCGTCCACCGGCTTGCTGTCCCGGATCAATGCTCCCGTCGCTCGGCTAGGGATGTATCTGTCGGTGACCGGACTGCTCGTCATCGTCACCATCGTCTTCTACCAGGTGTTCGGACGCTACGTGCTCAATTCCAGCCCGACCTGGACGGAGAACCTTGCGTTGGTTCTGATCCTGTATGTCACGTTGATCGGCGCCGCGGTCGGCGTGCGCGATGCCGGGCATATCGGCATGGACAGTTTGCTGGTGATGCTGCCGGATCACGCGCGGGAGAAAATCGAGCTTGTGATCCACGTTCTGGTGGCCGGGTTCGGCGTCGCGATGGCCTATAACGGCTGGATCCTCGGAGCGTCGGTCGGAACCGTTAAAATCCCCAATCTCGGCCTGCCCGAGGTCATCCGCTACGTGCCGCTGATCGCCTCCGGCGTCCTGATCGTCTCCTTTTCAATCGAGCACATCATCGCTCTCCTGCGCGGCGAAGAGGTCGTCCCCTCATGGAACTGATCATTCTCGGCGCCAGCTTCTTCGGCTTCCTCGTCCTCGGCGTCCCCGTCGCCTTCGCGATCGGCCTCTCGGCGATTTGCACCATCCTCTACGAAGGCCTCCCGGTCGCGGTCATCTTCCAGCAGATGATGTCGGGGATGAACATCTTCTCCTTCCTCGCCATCCCGTTCTTCGTCTTCAGCGGTGAGCTGATGCTGCATGGCGGCGTCGCCGACAAGATCGTGCAACTCGCCAAGAATCTCGTCGGACACATCCGCGGCGGGCTCGGCATGTCGAACGTGGTCGCCTGCACGCTGTTCGGCGGCGTGTCCGGCTCGCCCGTGGCCGACGTGTCGGCGATGGGGGCGGTGATGATCCCCATGATGAAGAAAGAAGGGTTCGACACCGACTACGCCGTCAACGTCACAACCCATGCTTCGCTGGTCGGAGCGCTGATGCCGACCAGTCACAACATGATCATCTATGCGCTCGCCGCCGGCGGCAAGGTCTCGATCGGCGCGCTGATCGCCGCCGGCCTGCTGCCGGCGCTGGTGCTGATGGTGTGCATGCTGGTCGCCGCTTACGGGGTCGCGGTGAAGCGCGGCTATCCGGCCGGCAAGTTCCCGGGCTGGCCCGCGGTTTTTCGCTCGTTCGCGGCCGCTCTGCCCGGCCTTCTGATCGTCGGCATCATCCTGGCGGGCATCCTGTCGGGCGTGTTCACGGCGACCGAATCCGCGGCCGTCGCGGTCACCTACACGATCCTGCTGACGTTCTTCATCTACCGCACGATGACCTTGCCGAACTTCCTGCGCGCGGCGGCCAAGGCGGTGAAGACCACGGGGGTGGTGCTGCTGCTGATCGGCGTCTCCACCATGTTCCAGTATTTAATGGGGCTTTACGAGGTGGCCGACTTCGCCGGCGAGATGATGAGCAGGGTCTCGAACCAGCCCTGGGTCATCTTCCTGCTCATCAACGTCATTCTGTTCGTGCTCGGCACGTTCATGGACATGGCCGCGACCATCCTGATCTGCACGCCCATCTTCCTGCCGATCGCGATGAAGGCGGGCATGGATCCGGTGCAGTTCGGCATGCTGATGCTGATCAACTGCGCGCTCGGGCTGAACACCCCGCCGGTCGGGACGACACAGTTCGTGGGCTGCGCCATCGGCGGCATCTCGGTGGGCGCGGTGATGCGCACCATCCTGCCGTTCTACGCCGCCCTGATCGCAGCTCTGATGTTCGTGACCTACGTCCCCGCCTTCTCGCTGTGGCTGCCCCGTCTGCTGATGGGCTACAAGGGCTAGCAGCAACGCAGGGAGAATCTATCCGTGACTGACTATCGCAAGCTCTTCGATCTCACCGGCAAGACGGCCGTGGTGCTGGGCGCCGCCTCCGGAATCGGCAAGTCGTCGGCCGAGGCGCTGGCCGGGCTCGGCGCCCGTGTCGTCTGCGCCGATCGTGCGCTTGAAGGCGCTGAAGCAACCGCCGCCGGCATTCGTGAGAAGGGCGGCTGGGCCGAGGCGGCTGCGTGCGACGCGGCGAGCGCCGCGGACGTCAATGCACTGGCCAAGACCGTGATGCAGAACTTCTCGCGGCTCGACATCGCGGTGACGACGCCCGGGCTCAACATCCGCAAGACCATCCTCGACTACACCGAGGAGGATCTCGACCGCGTCCTCAACCTCAACATCAAGGGCACGGTCTGGTTCTTCCAGGCCTTCGGCCGCATCATGGTCGAGCAGAAGGGCGGCAGCATCATCGCCTGCTCCTCGGTGCGCGCGGTGACCATCGAGCCGGGCCTCGGCGTCTATGGCTCGACCAAGGCAGCCATCGGCCTGCTGGTGAAGGGCTTTGCTTCCGAGGTTGGACGCTCCGGCGTGCGCGTCAACGCGATCGCGCCGAGCATCGCCGAGACCGCGCTGACCGGCCCGTTCAAGCAGCGTCCCGACATCTACAATCTCTACGCCGGCCATACCGTGTTCAACCGCTGGAGCAGCGCCGACGAGGTCGCGACAGCCGTCGCCTATCTCGCCTCGGACGCCGCGAGCTATGTCAGCGGCAGCACACTGTTTGTCGATGGTGGCTGGACCGCCGTCGACGGTCCGCCGACCGGTCTCACCCAGTTGCACACATAGGGCGATTATCTAGCCTGCAAAGCCGGCGCGCTGGCGCAGATCCCTGCGGTCTGCGCTGGTCAGCAACGCGATCAGCGCGGCCGCCTCTTGTGGATGTACGGCCCGCGTGGTCACGCCGGCCGTGTACATCGTCACGAGCTCGCAGCCCGGCGGCAGCGCTCCTGACAGCGCGATGCCGTCGGTCGCGATGATCTCGGTGGCCTGTGTGCAGCCAATCGGATGCGCGGCGGTGGACGCCGCAAGCTCCCGCATCGCGGTCGCGCCGTTGGGAAAGATCTTGAGGCGCGAAGCGACCTCGTAGGCGATGCCGAGCTGATCCAGCACCTTTGCGACGTGCTGTCCCGCCGTCGAGGCTTTCGTATCAGGGACGTAGATCGCGTCGGCGCTGCGCAGCACCTCGCGCAAATCGGCCTCGGTCTTCACGGTCACCTTGGGATCGCGGCTGCGGACCGCCAGCGCGGTCTCGACCCGCCCGACATCCGAGATCGAGGAGGGGACGACGAGCTTCTCTTCGGCAAGCTTTGCAAGCAGCGCCTGCGTCAGGATGACGAGATCGGCCGCCGTTCCCGCGCGCAGCTTGTTCGCCATGATGCCGACCGCGCCGAACTCGCCGTCGATGCCGAAGCCGGTCTGCGTCTTGAAGGGATCGCCGAGGCCGCGCACCAGGCCTTGCGCCGCGCCTCCACTCAAAATGCTCACTGTCGTCACGACGCCTGCTCCATGGCTGCAATGATCTTGTCGCGGGTGATCGGCAGGTCGCGCACGCGCACGCCGAGGCAATCGTAAACGGCATTCGCGATCGCCGCCGTCACCGGGCCGTGGGCGGCCTCGCCGGCGCCGACCGGCTCGATCTCCGGCCGCTGGACGATCTCGACATCCACCATTGGCACCTCGCTGAAGGTGAGGATCGGATAGTCGGTCCAGGACGTCGATGTGATGCGCGTGCGGTCGAAGCGGACGCGTTCCTTCAGAACCCAGCTTGTCGCCTGGATCGCGCCGCCCTCGATCTGGTTGATGACGCCGTCCGGGTTGATGGCCTCGCCGACATCGACCGCAAGCATCAGCCGCTTGACGCGGATGTTGTCAGTGCCCTCGATCTCCGCAATCGCGGCGCAATAGGCCCCGGTGTTCTTGTAGCGGGCGAAGCCGACGCCGTGACCGATGCCGGACTTCTTTTGCGGTTTCCATTGCGCGCGTCGTGCCGCCGCGCGAATGACCTCCTTTGCCCGTTCGTCGCGCAGATGACGCAGGCGGAACGCGATCGGGTCTTCGCCGCGCAGCGCGGCGATCTCGTCGAGCAGGGACTCGATCGCGAACACATTGCCTTGTCCACCGAGCGTCCGCAGCGCCGAGGTTCGCATCGGCATGGTCAGCAGCCGGTGGCTCGTGACCGTCCAGGCCGGGAGGTCGTAGAGCGGAACGGAGTTGCGGTCGCCGCCGCCGCCATTGGCCGCGGGCGGATTGGTCGAGATCATGCGCGGGTAGGGGGTCGCAATCTCGGTTGCGGCAAGCAGCGCGGGCTGTGCTGCGCGCCCGGGCCGCGCCGCGTGGCCGTTGCTCCAGATCGCATGGCGCCAACCGACGATCTCGTTGTCCCCATCGAGGTCGGCTTCGATCTCGATCGCCATCGCCGCGCCGAACGGCGCGTGAGCCATCTCGTCGTGGCGCGACCATTGCACCCGCACCGGACGGCCGCCGGCCGCTTTCGCCAGCAGCACGGCATCGAGCGCGACGTCATCGGCGGCATTGTGTCCGTAGCAGCCGGCGCCCTCCATGTGCTCGACGACGATGCTCTCCATCGGCAGCTTGAGCACGATCGCGAGGTCGGCGCGCAGCAGATAGACGCCCTGGCTGTGCGTCCAGACATGGACGCGATCGCCACTCCATTGTGCCATCGCACAGGACGGAGCGATCGAGGCATGCGCGATGTAGGGACGGATGTATTGCCGGCGGAGGGTGCGAGCAGCTTTCTTTATCGTTGCTGCAGAGGTCCTGGTGTCGATGACAGTGGTCTCGACCGGCTGGCTCTTCAGGAATCCGGCGAGATCATCTTCATCGGGCAGCGGCTCGCCGGCCGACCATGTCGCCCCCTTGCGCAAGGCTTTCAGCGCGGCTTCAGCCGCTGCCTCGTTGTCGGCAACCACGCCGGCAAAGCCGCCGTCGCGGACGATCGCGACGAGGCCGGGAACGGCTCGCGTAGCGGTCTCGTCGAGCGCGATCAGCCTGGCGCCCGAGATGTCCGGCCGCAGCACGCGTCCGTGCAGCAAGTCCGGCAGCGGACAGTCGTGAATAAAGCGCGGCCGTGCGAACACCTTGTCGGGCATGTCGACGCGCTGGACCGAATGTCCGGCCACAGTGCGTTTGGCGACGATCTTCGCTGTCGCACCGGCTTTGGCGTCGTGGTCGAGCGAGACGTCATCGGCCAACTCCCAATAGCTGGTCCTGACATTGCCGGGGCCCGAGATCGTGCCGTCATGGATGTCGAGCAGCGACGCATCGACACCGAGACGCTCCGATGCTGCGAGGAGGAAGCGCTGGCGGATTTCGGCACAGGCGTGGCGCAGCGCCCGGCCGGATTGCTGGACCGAAAGGCTGCCCGAGGTGACGCCCTCGTTCGGACTTGCCGCCGTGGAGGCGCGGATCATCTCGATGCGGCCAATATCGACGTCGAGCTCGTCGGCTGCGATCTGCGCCAGGGCCGTGACGATGCCCTGGCCGATCTCGACCTTGCCGGGCGAGATCGCCACGCGGCCTTCGCCGATGAGCTTCACCCAGGATGACAGCTTGGGATTGGCCGCAAGGCTGACCGGTAGTGTTTGGGCAGGGGACGGCGCACTCATGTTTCCGCCATCTCCGACGCCGCCCGCAGCACGGCGCGGATCATGCGGTTATGCGATCCGCAGCGGCATAGATTGCGATCAAGCGCGGTTCTCACCTCCGCCTCCGTCGGCGACGGATTGCGCTTCAGCAAAGCCGCCGCGCTGATCAGAATCCCCGAGACGCAATAGCCGCATTGCATCGCCTGCTCGGCGATAAAGGCGCGTTGCAGCGGATGCGGCTCCTCCGCTGTGCCGAGGCCTTCCACCGTGACGACGTCCTTGTCCGCGACCGACCACATCGGCAGGTCGCACGAGGCCATCGCGCGGTCGCCGACCATGACATGGCAGGCGCCGCACTCGCCGGCCCCGCAGCCGAAATGCGGACTTGTAACGCCGAGCCGGCTGCGCAGCAGGTCGAGCAGCGTCTGATCCGGATCGGCATCCACGGCCGCGGCCGTGCCGTTGAGCTGGAATTGAATGGTAGGCATTGTCGCTCTACAGCCTCAGGACTTGTCGAACTTCTTGACCACGTCGGCCCATTTTTCGATGTCGCCGCGCAGGAACTTGTCGAATTCCTCCGGCGTCATTGACATGGGCGCCGCGCCCTGCGCAGTCCAGAGCTTGATGATGTCGGGCCGCTTCACCATTGCGTTCACGGCGGCATTGAGCTTGTCGATCACGGGTTTCGGCGTGCCGGCCGGCGCCATCAGGCCGAGCCAGATCGTGGCTTCGTAGCCTGCGACCCCCGCCTCGATCGCGGTCGGCACGTTCGGCAGCACCGCTGAGCGTTGCTTGCCGGTGGTCGCGAGCGCGCGGACCTGGTTCTCGCCGATGTTCGGCGCCATCGCCGGCACGGCGTCGATCATCATCTGCACCTGCCCGCCGATCACGCCGCTGCGCGCCTCGCCACTGTTGCGATAGGGCACGTGGACGAGGTCGATGCCGGCCATGGCTTTGAACAGCTCGCCGGCCATGTGATAGGGCGTGCCCTGGCCGGAGGAGGCGTAGTTCAATTTGCCCGGCTGCGACTTGGCGAGCGCGACGAACTCCTGCAGCGTCCTCGCTGCGACTTGCGGGTTCACCACGATGACGAGATCGGAAGAGTTGACCGGTGCGATCGGCGCGAGGTCGCGCATCAGCTCGTATTTGCGTTTATCCGGCGTCAGCAGGGATTCGTTCGCGGTCTGGGTGTTGGACATCATCAGCAGCGTGTAGCCGTCGGCGGGCGACTTCGCCGCTTCGACCGTGCCGATGACACCGCCCGCGCCGGTGCGGTTCTCGATCACGAAGGGTTGGCCAAAACTCTCCTGGAGCGCGTTGCCGATCTGCCGGGCCGCGACATCGGCCGGCCCGCCGGCGCCGAAGGGCACGACGATTCGGACCGAATGGTTGGGATAGTCCTGCGCCAGGGACGGGCTTGCGGAGGACGCGCTGAGCAGGCCGGCGGCCAGCGCCAGCATGAATTGTCGGGCCGTCACACCCACCTCCCTGATGTCGTTCTTGTTGTTGGGCACTGTAGCGGCAGGGGAGGCGGACTGTCGACGCCTCACAAGACCGATGGTGCGTGGAATATCGGGCGGTTTTCGGTGTGGCGGCGCCGCTCTTCGCGGTCGCGGCAGGAACCGGCGGCGCACACGGTCTGAGCAAATCGCATGGGCGTTGCCGGATAAATCCCCTCGGCTGAGGGGTATTTTGGTGTTACCAAATTGGACATGAACCAGCACGCCAAGATCGAAATCCGCCATTCGACCTGTCCGCATGATTGCCCGTCGGCCTGTGCGCTCGATATCGAGGTGGTCGAGGGACGCAGCATCGGTCGCGTCCGCGGTTCGAAAAAGCAGACCTATACGGCCGGCGTGGTCTGCGCCAAGGTCGCCCGTTATGCCGAGCGCATCCATCATCCTGAACGGCTGATGTATCCGCTGCGCCGCACGGGTGCGAAGGGCTCCGGCCAATTCGCCCGGATCAGCTGGGACGAGGCGCTGGACGAGATCGCGGATCGCTTCAACCAGGCCGAGCGCGAGTTCGGTGCGGAATCGGTCTGGCCCTATTATTACGCCGGCACGATGGGGCTGGTGATGCGCGACGGCCTCAACCGGCTCACGCATGTGAAGAAATATTCGCGGTTCTACCAGACCATCTGCGCCAATGTCGGCCGCATCGGGTTCGCGATCGGCACCGGCAAGATCGCCGGCGTCGATCCGCGCGAGATGGCGCTGTCCGACCTGGTGGTGATCTGGGGCACCAACCCCGTCAACACGCAGGTCAACGTGATGACGCACGCCGCGCGTGCGCGCAAGGAGCGTGGCGCCAAGATCGCAGCCGTCGACATTTACGACAACGAGACCATGAAGCAGGCGGATATCAAGATCATCCTGCGGCCCGGCACCGACGGCGCGTTCGCCTGCGGCGTGATGCATGTCCTGTTCCGCGACGGCTATGCCGATCGCGCCTATATGGACAAGTACACCGATTGCCCTGGCGAGCTCGAGGCGCATCTGAAGACGCGCACGCCCGAATGGGCCTCCGCGATCTCCGGCGTGCCGGTAGCGGAGATCGAGGCTTTTGCCAAACTGGTCGGCGAGACCAAGCGGGCCTTCTTCCGGCTCGGCTACGGCTTCACCCGGTCGCGCAACGGCGCGGCGCAGATGCATGCCGCGAACTGCATTCCCGCGGTGACCGGCGCCTGGCAATATGAAGGCGGCGGCGCCTTCTTCAACAATTACGCGCTGTGGCACTTCAACGAATCCATCATCGAAGGTCACGACGCCATCGACCCAACTATCCGCGCGCTTGACCAGTCGCAGATCGGCCGCATCCTCACCGGCGATTCCAAGGCCCTGCACGGCAAGGGTCCGGTCAAGGCGATGCTGATCCAGAACACCAACCCGATGACGGTGGCGCCGGAGCAGGCACTGGTGCGGCAGGGTTTTGCGCGTGAGGATTTGTTCGTCGCCGTGCACGAGCAGTTCATGACCGAGACGGCCGAGATGGCCGACATCGTGCTGCCGGCGACGATGTTCATGGAGCATGACGATCTCTATTACGGCGGCGGCCACCAGCACATCTCGGTCGGACCGAAGCTGATCGATCCGCCCGGCGAATGCCGCTCCAACCACGAGGTGCTGCTGGCGCTGGCGCCGCGGCTTGGCGCCAGGCATCCGGGATTTGAGCTGACGCCGCGCGAGTTGATCGACGCGACGCTGAAGCTGAGCGACCACGGCGACATTGCCGGCCTCGAAGCCGATCTCTGGCGCGACCTGCAACCGGACTTCCGCACCTCGCATTATCTCGACGGCTTTGCCCATGCGGACAGGAAATTCCACTTCAAGGCCGATTGGGCGCATCCGCCGTTCGGCCAGACGATGGGCGATTTCGACAAGATGCCGTCGTTGCCGGACCATTGGGCGGTGATCGAGCATTCCGACCAGGCCCATCCGTTCCGGCTTGCCACCAGCCCGTCGCGCAGCTTCCTCAACACCACCTTCAACGAGACGCCATCCTCGCAGGCGCGCGAGGGCAAGGCGAGCGTGATGATCCATCCGCTGGATGCGGCCACGCTCGACATCGCCGATGGCGACGCTGTCACGCTCGGCAACACCCGCGGCGAGACCACGCTGATTGCCACGCTGTTCGAGGGCGTGCGGCGCGGCGTGCTGATCGCGGAGTCCGTTCATCCCAACAAGAACCATATCGGCAACCGCGGCATCAACATGTTGACCGGCGCGGACACGATCGCGCCGATCGGCGGAGCCGCTTTCCACGACAACAAGGTCTGGATCAGGAAAGCGGTCGCGGCCTGAGCGCACGCTTCGATCGCCTTTCAAGTTTGTGTCGAGGCGCTAAAGCGTCGGCTCGCCGCAGATTGCCCTTGCACCTTCCGCCCGAGCTGCCGCAAATGGCCGCTAAACGGGAGCCCAAGGAAGCGAGCGTGCCATGATCGACACCACAGCCGTGATCACCGAGAAGCGCGGGCAGGCGCTCTGGATCACCATCAACCGGCCCGAGAAACGCAACGCGCTGAATGGCGAAGTCATCGCCGGCATCGCACGCGGCTATCGCGACGCGCATGACGACAAGGAAGTCCGCATCATCGTGCTGACCGGCGCGGGCGACAAGGCGTTCTGCGCCGGTGCGGACCTGCAGAACTCCGGCGCGGCTTTCGCGATGGATCATTCGAAGCCGAATGTCGACTATGCCGATCTGTTACGCTTGTCGCAGAACGCGACCAAGCCCGCGATCGCGCGCGTCGGCGGCGTCTGCATGGCCGGCGGCATGGGCCTGCTCTGCATGACCGACATGGCCGTCGCCGCCGATCACGTCATCTTCGGCCTGCCGGAGGTGAAGGTCGGCGTATTCCCGATGCAGGTGTTGAGCCTGTTGCAGTCCATTGCTCCACCTCGCCTCGTCAACGAATGGGCGCTGACCGGCGAGCCGTTCGACGCGAAAGCGGCGCAGGGAGCGGGCCTGCTGAACTACGTCGTGCCCACGGCCGAGCTGGATGCCAAGGTCGACTGGCTGATCGGCCGCATCGTCGATAAATCCCCGACCGCGATCCGCCGCGGCAAATACGCGATGCGCGCCATCGCCTCGATGTCGTTCGACGAGAGCATCGCCTACACCGAAAGCCAGATCGCGCTGCTCGCGATGACCGAGGACGCCAAGGAAGGCCTGAAGGCGTTCAGCGAGAAGCGCAAGCCGGTGTGGACGGGACGGTGAGACAGGATTCTTTTCGGCCACTTGTTGACCCGTCATCCTGAGGCGCGAGCGATGGGGCGCGTCGCGCCCCATCGGGAGCCTCGAAGGATGCACGGCCGCGATGCAGCCGGGCCGTCGCCCTTCGAGGCCTCCGCTTCGCTGCGGCACCTCAGGGTGACGGTGATGGTGAAGCGCGGGGCGCCCCAGAATGATGGGCTAGCCCGCGTTGGCCTTCAACCCCGCGGCCTGGATGCCCGCCACCGCGCACGCCTCGTCATTGTCGGATGTGTCTCCGCTGACGCCGACGGCGCCGAGCAGCGTCGTGCCGTCCATGATCAGCACGCCGCCGGGGACCGGGACCAGCGCGCCCTTGGCCATGGTGTTCACGGCGTCGATGAAATAGGCCTGCTCCTGCGCGCGCTGGAAGAGAGCGCGCGAGCCCATGCCCAATGCGAGTGCGCCATAGGCCTTGCCGTGCGCGATCTCGGCGCGCATCAGGCTTGTGCCGTCCTGCGCCGCGGCGATCTTGAGCACGCCGCGGGCGTCGAGGATGGTGACGACCAGCGGCTTCAGCTTCAGCTCGGTGGATTTCGCGAAGGCGGCGTCGAGGATCTTGCGGGCGGTGTCGAGGGTGAGGTCAGCCATGATTGGTTTCCTTTGCAACGGGAGGGGTTGTGGATTGGATCTCGGCACGATCGAGGCTCATCGCCAGCACGCGCGCGACGTGAAGCGCCTCTCGCTCCGCGCCGTCGTGGATCTGGTGTCGGCAGGAGGTGCCGTCGGCAACGACGAGCGTATTCTGGTCCGCGCGCCGCACGGCGGGTAGCAGCGAGAGCTCGGCCATCTCGATCGAGGCATCGTAGGTGTCTGCGCCATAACCAAAGGCGCCGGCCATGCCGCAGCAGCTCGACTCGATGGTCTGGACCTCAAGGTTGGGAATGAGGCCCAGCACCTGCTCGACCGGCTTGAACGCGCCGAAGGATTTTTGATGGCAATGGCCGTGCACCAGGGCTTTGTCGGCAACGGCGCCGAGCGGCAGTTGCAGCCGGCCGGCCTCGGCCTCGCGCACCAGGAATTCCTCGAAGGTCAACGCGTGGGCGCCGACGGCCTTGGCCTCATCGTCCTTGCGCAGCGAGGCGAGCTCGTCGCGCAAGGTCAAAAGGCAGCTTGGCTCGAGACCGACGATCGGCACGCCGCGCGTGGCGAAGGGCGCGAAGGCGGCGACGAGACGATCGAGCTCTGACCTGGCTTCGTCGACAAGGCCCGCTGACAGGAAGGTGCGGCCGCAGCACAGCGGACGGCTGCCGCTTGCGGGTTTCGGCAGATGCACGCGGTAGCCGCCGGCCGCGAGCACGCGCAGCGCGGCCTCGAGATTTTCGCGCTCATAGATGCGATTGAAGGTGTCGGCGAACAGCACGACCTCGCGGCCGGTCTCCGGCCCGACCGCTTCGGCCGGCGGCACGAACACGTCGCTGCGGAAGGCGGGCAGCGCGCGGCGGGCGCTGATGCCGGCAAAGCGTTCGAACAGCTTTCGCAGCAGCGGGCTGCGGTTGCGCAAATTCGCCAACGGCGCGAAGCGCGACGCGAGGCCGGCATAGCGCGGGAGGTAGCCGACCAATCGGTCGCGCAAGGTCAGGCCATGCGAGGCCGCGCGCGCGGCGAGCACCTCGATCTTCATCTTGGCCATGTCGATGCCAACAGGGCATTCGTGGCGGCAGGCCTTGCAGGACACGCAAAGCTTTAGCGTCTCCATCATCTCGTCGGAGGAGAGCGCGCCCGCGCCAAGCTGGCCGGAGATGGCGAGCCGCAGCGTGTTGGCGCGGCCTCGCGTCACGTCCTTCTCGTTGCGCGTCGCGCGGTAGGAGGGGCACATCACGCCGCCCTCGAGCTTGCGGCAGGCGCCGTTGTTGTTGCACATCTCGACCGCGCCCTGAAAACCGCCGCCGGCCCCGGGATAAGCGGACCAGTCGAGCTTTGTCTTGAGCTCAGCGACGCGATACTCAGGCTTGAAGCGGAATAGCGAACGATCGTCCATCTTCGGTGCGTCGACGATCTTGCCGGGGTTGAGCACGCCCTCGGGATCAAAGCGCTGCTTCACTTCCCTGAAGTCGGCGACCAGGCGCTCGCCGAACATCGTTTCGTGGAATTCGGAGCGCACCAGGCCATCGCCGTGCTCGCCGGAATGCGAGCCCTTGTATTCGCGCACCAGTTCGAATGCTTCCTCGGCGATGGCCCGCATCGCCTTGACGTCCTTGTCCAGCTTCAAATTCAGCACGGGCCGCACATGCAGGCAGCCTTCGGAGGCGTGAGCATACATCGTGCCGCTGGTGCCGTGCTTGGCGAACACCTCGCTCAGCCGTGCGGTGTAGTCGGCGAGATGCGGCAACGGCACGGCGCAGTCCTCGACGAAGGAGACCGGCTTGCCCTCCTGCTTCATCGACATCATGACGTTGAGGCCGGCGGCGCGGAAATCGGCGATCCCGCTCTGGAGCGCGGGCTCGGTGATGTCCACCACGCCGCCCCATTTTCGCTTGTCGTTGTTCCAGCCGAAGCCGAGATCGCCCATCAGCTCGCCAAGCTGCTTCAGGCGCACGAGGTTGTCCGCCTGATCCTCCTCGGCGAACTCGACCACGAGCACCGCATCCGGATCGCCCTTGATCGCAGTGGAGATGATGGGTCGGAACATCGCGATGTCGCGGCCGAGTGCGAGCATGGTGCGGTCGACCAGCTCGACCGCGATCGGCTTGAGCTTGACCAGATGCTGGGCCGCGTCCATCGCCTCGTAAAAACTGCCGAAATGGCAGATGCCGAGCGCCTTGTTGCGGATCACAGGCCACAGCTTCAGCTCGACCTTGGTGGTGAAGGCGAGGGTCCCCTCGGAGCCGACGAGAAGGTGCGCCATGTTGTTGCGGGCATTGCGCGGCACCAGCGCATCGAGATTGTAGCCGCCGACACGGCGCTGCACTTTTGGAAAGCGTGCGGCAATCTCCCCGGCCTCGCGGGCGCCGAGATCGAGCATGTCGCGGAACAGGGCGCGGGCGCTGTCGTTCGCATCGAGATCGGAGAGATCGCGCGAGACCTCGCCGAAGCGGCTCAGCGTGCCGTCGGCAAGCGCGGCCTCCATCGACAGTGTGTTGTCGCGCATGGTGCCGTAGCGCAGGCTACGGCCGCCGCAGGAATTGTTGCCGGCCATGCCGCCGATTGTGGCGCGCGAGGCCGTAGAGACGTCGACCGGAAACCAGAGGCCGTGTTTCTTCAGCTGGCGGTTGAGGTCGTCGAGCACGATGCCCGGCTCGACCACGCAGGTGCCTCCTTCGACGTCGAGCGACAGGATCCGGTTCAGGTGCTTCGAGAGATCGACCACGAGACCGTCATTGACGGTCTGGCCGCATTGCGAGGTGCCGCCGCCGCGCGGGGTCACCTTCAGTCCCTCGTCGCGCGCGATCGCCAGCGCCCGCAAGGCCTCGTCCATGGTGCGCGGCACCACCACGCCATGGGGCATGATCTGGTAGAAGGAAGCGTCGGTGGCGTAGCGGCCGCGGCTGAAAGCGTCGAACAGGACGTCGCCGGTCACGTCCCGGGCCAGACGTGCCGCGAGGCCGTCCTTTTTGGCCGATTCCTGTGATTTCCCGGGCACTTCCGCCGCCATGGTCCGCTCTTGCCTGTTCGCCGCCCCCGTCTTGCCTCCGGTCACGGCCCTTGGCAAGGCGAGCCCTGCTTCTTGTGCATTGACGGACCCCGCCCGGCGAGGGACAAGCCCGGCGAATAGTGATATTCGAGCGGCTCGCGCAGCTCCTTGAGACCAAAAGGCTGGAAGTCAAGCTGGGCTCAAGGCCAAGACAGACGCAAAAGACAGATTCAAAGACCGGGAAGGACGCCGATGACCGTGCATACTGGAAGGCATTTTCTCCAGATTCCAGGACCGACCAACGTGCCCGACCGGGTGCTGCGGGCGATGGACATGCCGACGCTGGACCATCGCGGTCCGGAATTCGCAGAGCTCGGTTTTGCCGTCCTCGCCGGCATGCAGCGGGTGTTCCGCACCAAGCAGCCCGTGATCATCTTCCCCTCGTCCGGCACCGGCGCCTGGGAAGCCGCGATGGTCAACGTGCTCGCGCCCGGTGACAAGGTGCTGATGTGCGAGACCGGCCAGTTCGCCGTGCTGTGGCGCGGCATCGCCGACAAGTTCAAGCTCGACGTCGACTTCATCCCGAGCGACTGGCGCCATGGCGCCGATCTCGCCGAGATCGAGAAGCGCCTCGCCGCCGACAAGCAGCACACCATCAAGGCGGTCTGCGTCGTCCACAACGAGACCTCGACCGGCTGCGTGACGCCGCCGCTGGAGGTGCGCAAGCTGCTCGACCGGGTCAAGCATCCCGCGCTGCTGATGGTCGACACCATCTCCGGCCTCGGCTCGATCGAGTACGAGCACGATACCTGGGGCATCGACGTCTCGGTCGCCGGCTCGCAGAAGGGCCTGATGCTGCCGCCGGGCCTCGGCTTCAACGCCGTCTCGGAGAAAGCGCTCGCGGTGGCCAAGGCCAACCCCGGCATGCGCTCCTATTGGGACTGGCAGGAGGTCATCTCCTTCAACAAGCTCGGCACCTTCCCCTATACGCCCGCCACCAATTTGCTCTACGGCCTGCGCGAGGCGATCAAGATGCTGGAAGAGGAGGGGCTCGAGAACGTCTGGACCCGCCACAAGCGCCATAGCGCGGCGACGCGCGCCGCGATCAAGGTCTGGGGCCTGGAGACGCAGTGCGCCGATCCTGCCGCGCATTCGCCGGCGCTGACAGGCGTGCGCGTGCCTGATGGCCATGACGCCGATGCCTTCCGCAAGGTGGTGCTGGAAAACTTCGACATGTCGCTCGGCACTGGCCTGAACAAGGTCAAGGGCAAGGTGTTCCGCATCGGCCATATCGGCCATTTCAACGACCTGATGCTGATGGGGACGCTCGCCGGCGTCGAGATGGGCCTCGATCTTGCAAAGATCCCGCACCGGAGCGGCGGCGTGTTGGCGGCCATGGACGTCCTGAAGGGACGCGACGCGGTGCCGATGACCAAAGCTCAGGTGGCCTGAAGGCCCAGGTTGCCTGAACTAACCTAGAGAAAAGAGAGCGCGCGATGAACGCACCAACGACCGCCAACGAAGACCTGCTCTACTCCGTCACGGACGGCATCGCGCGGATCACCTTCAACCGCCCGCAGGCGCGCAACGCACTGACCTTCGCCATGTACGAGCGCATGGCGGAGATCTGCCAGGAGATCAACGCCGACCGCTCGATCAAGGCGCTGATCCTGACCGGCACCGGCGACAAGGCGTTTGCCTCCGGCACCGACATTTCTCAATTCCGTGCGTTCAAAACCGCGCAGGATGCGCTCGACTATGAGGCCCGCATCGACCGCGTGCTCGGCACGCTGGAGCAGTGCCGCGTGCCCGTGATCGCGGCGATCGCGGGGGCATGCACCGGCGGCGGCGCCGGAATTGCGGCTTGCTGCGACCTGCGCATCGGGACTGAAACGACGCGCATCGGGTTTCCGATCGCGCGCACGCTCGGCAACTGCCTGTCGATGTCGAACATCAGCCGCGTCGTCTCGCTGGTCGGCCCCGCCCGCACCAAGGATCTGATCTTCAAGGCACGCCTCGTCGAAGCGCCGGAAGCACTGGCGCTCGGCCTTCTCAACGAGATCGTTCCCGACGTCGAGACGCTGCAGCGCCGCGCCGACGAGACCGCCAGGCTCGTGGCGAGCCACGCCCCGCTGACGCTTGAAGCGACCAAGGAGGCAGTCCGCCGCATCCGCCGCACGCTGTCGCGCGAAGAGGGCGAGGATCTGATCCTCAAGGCCTATATGAGCGAAGATTTCCGCGAGGGAATGGACGCCTTCCTCAACAAGCGCACGCCGAACTGGAAGGGCAGGTAGCGCGAGCCCTTGCTTTGTTGCGCCGCTCCAGCTGCGGCGCAACAGGCGAAGCGATTGCTGACTCCACCGTCAGCCGTTCGATGCGCTCTCCGTTTTCACCGATTTTCAGACGGTTCCGTCCTCCGGAACCGCCATTGCGCGCGAGTGCCTGTGCGTTCACGTTGACGGCACGCCAAGCTCGGGCATAAGATCGTGGAGGTTGCATGATGCCGTCTCACATTTTTCGGGCCGGCAGGCGGGCAGCAAGTGATTTTGAGTCCAGTCGAATTGAGTGACGTGAGTTGCGTGAAACGTTCTGACCGACCGTGCCGCGAACTGATGTCATTGAACTGAAATTGAACTGAAAAAGCAGTGGACTAGGTTTCAATAACGCGAGCCGCGCCGGAATTTCCATTGCTGCTCACCATCCCGAAGCCAGGCGCGGCCTTGCGAATAAGCCATCCCTCTTAAGTCAATACCGATAATCCAAGATCCATAATCCAAGATCTATAATCCGAGACCCTTAAGCCAGACTCTTCAAGTCAAGACCGTTTGAGTCTCGTCTGATTTCTCAGACCGATTAGTCACGTCGTCGCACCCTCTGCGGCGGCGCCTTCATGACAACGCAGGCAGGGATTTTTCCATGACCAATCACACGCCGATTTTCACCTCGTCATCCGCGACGGGCAGCTTCACCGAGTTCGCCAATCTCAACGATTCAACCACGCTGCACACGCTGTCCGGGACGATGAGCTTCAAGGACAGCGACAAGATCGACACCCATACGACGGCAGCGACCCTGCATTCCGCGGTGCTGTCCAGCGGAACGATCATCCCGGCGGCGTCGCTTGCGCATTTCCAGGCTGCGATGCATTCGCAGATCCTGAGCGATTCAAACGGCAACGGCCAGCTCAAATGGAGCTTCAGCGACCAGGACCAGGATTTCGATTTCCTGTCCAAGAACCAGACGCTGGTCCTGACCTACGACGTCAAGGTCTCCGACAACCACGGCGGCTTCGCGATCCAGACCGTCAAGATCACGATCACCGGCACCGACGACAAGCCCGTCATCAACATGGGGACGGTCGCGACCGTCACCGAGCAGGCCAACCAGACGCTGTCGCTTTCGCCCGACACGGTTCACGTCGCGCTCAACTTCACTGACGACGATCTCACCAACACCGGTCATACCGCGACCGTGATCGGCGTATCCGCCTCCGGCGCCACCGCAGGCCTGTTGCCGGGTTCGCTCGGCGACGCCGAGCTGATGGCGTTCTACCACGTCGACAACGTCGTCAAGACGTCCGGCTCCTCGACGGGCACCATCAACACCACCTTCGCGGCGCCCGATCTCGCCTTCGACTATCTCGCGGCGGGCCAGCACCTCGATATCACCTACACGGTGCAGCTCGACGACCACGCCGGCGGAATTTCGACCCAGACGGTCAAGGTGACCGTGGTCGGCAGCAACGACAAGCCGATCTTCCTGTCGTGCCCGGAATCGGCCGCGCTCGTCGAGGATCACAATGTCGATCCGACCGGCAATCTCACCGCGCATGACAGTCTGGTCTTCGCCGACATCGATCTCGCCGACGCGCATTCCGTCTCGACGACGGTCACGGCGACCCGCTCGGGCGGAGGTTCGATACCCCTGACCAATGCTCAGCTCCTGGCTGCGTTCGGCACGGCGCTTCAGGATTCGACCGGCCACGTGATCGGCGAGGTCGACTGGAATTTCGCGTTTCCCAATTCCTCCACCAATTTCCTCAACGGCGGCGAGACGCTCAAGCTCGTCTATCACGTTGCGGTCGACGACGGTCACGGTGGCTCCACCACCCAGGACGTCACCATCACGATTCTCGGCACCAACCATCCCGTCGTGATCACGAGCGGTCCGGAATCCTCGACCGTGGCCGAGCAGGATGCCACCACAGGCTCGGCGGTGCCGGACACGACGCCGACGACTCCGGCGGGCACGCTGGCCTTCACCGACCAGGACACCAGCGACACGCATGCTGTGACAGTCACGCTCGGCGCGACCTCGGGGCCGACGCCGCCGGCCACGACGCAGGCCGATCTCGCCGCCGCGCTGACGACGACGCTGCACGATTCCACCGGCACCGGTACCGGCAGCATCGACTGGAATTTCGCGATTGCCGACAAGGATCTCGACTATCTCGCGTTCAACGAGACGCTGACGGTGAACTACGACATCAAGGTGGCCGACGGTTCGACCAGCTCGACGCAGACCGTCTCCGTCGTCATCACCGGCGCCAACGACGCGGTGGCGATGACCAGTGGACCGCAATCGGCTTCGCTGTCCGAGCAACCCGGCCAGGCCAATTCGTCAACGCCCGATACAACGGCGGTGCAGACGCTGAATTTTGCCGATGTCGATCTGGCCGATGTCCACTCGGTCGACGTGTCGCTCACCTCCGCGGTGTGGTCGGCCGATCCGTCTTTTGTTCCCGGTGAGACGCTGAATGCTCTGCAGTCGGCGCTCACAACGGTGCTGCACGATTCCACGGGTTTTGGCACGGGTGGCATCGACTGGAGCTTTAGTCTTCCCGACCAGGATCTGGACTTCCTGGGCATCAGCGACACGCTGACGGTAATCTACGACATCACGGTGACCGACGGTACGACGACCTCGACCCAGCATGTCACGATCACCGCGACCGGTGCGGCCGACCCCGTGATCGTCAATCCGGTCACCGCGACGATCAACGACTCGTCGTCCACCGACGCCGGAAGCTTCGTTGCCGTGGGCAACGCCATCCACGACGTGGCCGACAGCCCTGGTGACGGCGGTCTGTCGCTCAGCATCACCGCCGTAAACGGGCAAGCGGCCAATGTCGGCACGTCGATCGCCGCTGCGTACGGCTCGCTGTTGGTCGCATCCGACGGCACCTACCACTACACGGCGTCGCCGGCACTCGATCAGCTCCAGCTCGGAGACAACGCGACCGAACAGTTCACGATCACGGTGACCAATAGCCTCGGAGAGAGCCACGACACGACGCTGACGTTCAACGTGTTCGGCGCCGACGACGCGCCGATGATTACCGCGGCCAATTCGGTGGGAACACTGACCGAGGACGCGGGCCCTGCGGTCATCGTCAACGGCGGCTTCGAGGCCGGCAATCTGAGTGGCTGGACGGCGGTGGGAGCCTTTGCCAACCACCTGTTGTTGGGTGGCCAGTATGGCGACTACTCCGCGCTGCTCAGCGACGGCTTCCTGGAGCAGAACGTCGCCACCGTCGCCGGGCAGCACTACACGTTGAGCTTCGAGGTTGCCGGCGATGCCGAAGCGACATCCTCCTCGTTCTCGGTCTTCTGGGATGGCGTGCAGATCCACGGGGCGACCCAGGAGGCCCTCGGGTTCACTAAATTCACGTTCGACGTCGTTGGCGACGGAGGAGGTGGATCCACACCCCTGCAGTTCAACTTCTCTACCGACGGCGCCGGCCAGTTGCTCGATGCCGTCTCGGTTTCGCCGACGCCTGGACCTGCGGTGGAGACCACCGGCGGATCGATTTCGTTCTCCGACGCCGAGGCTGCGGATACCCATACGGCAAGCTTCACGGCCCAGGACGGCGGCTATGTCGGCACGTTCTCGCTCGATCCGGTCTCGGAGGTGCCGGGAAGCGGATCAATCGCCTGGCACTACACGGTCGACAACGCCGACATCCAGTTCCTGGCGCAGGGCCAGACGCTGGTGCAGACCTACGCCGTCACCATCCTCGACAGCAACGGCGCCTCCTCCAACGTGCAGAACATCTCGGTCGCCATCAACGGCACCAACGACGCGCCGACCGCGGTCAGCGAGACCGTGATCACCGATGTCGGCGCCAATGGCTCGGTCGTCATCCCCGGCTGGGCGCTGGCGCTGAACGACACGGATCCCGACACCACAGACCACCTCGGGCTCGGCGGCATCGCGGCGAGCTCCGGCGGCAGCGCCGGGCCGGGGCCCGGCTTTGCCTTCTTTACCGATGACGCGACGCCCGGCGGCTCGTTCAGCTATGCGGCCTCCGACGGGACGACGACCTCGTCCAACACCGCAACCGCAACCGTGATCAACAGCGCGGCCAACGCGACCACGCTGACCGGCACCGGCGGCGACGACGTCCTGATTGCCACCAACGGGACCGAGACGATGAGCGGCGGCGGCGGCAACGACGTGCTGATCGCCGCGGGCAGCGGCAATGTCATGACCGGTGGCGGCGGCAACGACACCTTCGCCTTCCTCCAGCCGTCCGGACCGAGCGTGGTCAGCGACTTCAACAACATCACCGAGCACGACCATATCGCCGTCTCCGCGAACGGTTTCGGTGGCGGGTTGGCGGCAGGCGTTGACGTGACGTTCGAGACTTCTGGCGACAATGTGTTCTCGGGCTTCTCCCAATTCCATTTCGATACGGGAAACCAGACGCTCTATTACAGCGCCGACGGCACCGATGGCGCGGCGATTGCCGTGGTCAGCGTCCAGAGCGGCGTGATGCTCAACCAGCACGACATATTGGTGGTTTAAGCCGCCGCCAACGAGCTGGAAAAACGACGTGCGGGCCCCGAAAGGGGCCCGCTTTTTTGCATTCTGCCCATCTCAGTCCAAAGTCATAAGGGGGATGACGTCGGATGGCTTGAACTCGGCTGGATTCGCCAGCACAATGGGCGCTGAATTCACCTCTGAATTTCCAATCCGAACAAGAACATAGGCAATAACTTGGGGAAGACGCGCGTGGGACATGGAATGAGGGCCGCGATGACGCTTGCGGCCGCGCTTTGCGGCACGCCGGCCTTTGCGGGATGGGAGCCGACCAAACCGGTCGAGATCGTGGTCGCGGCGGGCGCGGGCGGCGCCTCCGACCAGATGGCGCGGATGATGCAGGCCGCCATCCAGAAGAACAATCTGATGAAGCAGCCGATTGTGGTCTCGCTCAAGGGCGGTGCTTCCGGCGCGGAAGCACTGATGTACATGAAGTCCAGCGAGGGCGACCCCAACAAGGTGCTGATCGCCTATTCGCTGATCTACATGCTGCCGCTGTCGGCAAAGATCCCGTTCAACTGGCGTGAGCTAACCCCGGTTTCGGTGATCGCGCTCGACCAGTTTGTGCTGTGGGACAACAACGCGGGTCCCAGGACGGTGAAGGAGTTCGTCGCGGCCGCGAAGGCGGCAAGCGCGCCGTTCAAGATGGGCGGCACCGGCTCCAAGCGCGAGGATCACGTGCTGACCGTGTTTCTCGAGCAGAAGACCGGCGCGAAATTCTCCTATCTGCCCTACAAGTCCGGCGGCGAGGCCGCGACCCAGCTCGTCGGCAACCACACCGAATCCAACGTCAACAATCCATCCGAAAATCTCGAGGTCTGGCGCGCGGGCCAGGTGCGTCCGCTCTGCGTGTTCGACAAGGAACGAATCTCCTACACCAGCAAGGTGACGGACACGCAGTCCTGGGCCGACATCCCGACCTGCAAGGAGGAGGGCGTCGATGTCCAGTATCTGATGCTGCGCGCGATGTTCCTGCCCGGCAAGGTCACCGCCGAACAGCAGGCGTTCTATGTCGAGCTGTTCCACAAGGTGACGCAGACGTCCGAATACAAGGACTACATGGAAAAGCAGGCGCTGAAGCCGATCTTCCTGACCGGCAAGGACATGGTGCAATTCCTCGAGGAGGACGATGCAGTCAACAAGTCGCTGATGACGGAAGCCGGATTCGTCGCGAAGTGATTGCTTCACCTCGCCCCGCTTGCGGGGAGAGGTCGGATTGCATCGAAGATGCGATCCGGGGGAGGGGGGACTCTTCGCGAGTCCAACTCTCACCGTCCCCGCCGTGACTTCCCCTCACCCTAACCCTCTCCCCGCAGCGGGGAGAGGGGATCAGCCGTAGCGGTTGTTGTCAGCTCATGCCCCAAACCGATCTTGAAATCGTCGTCGATGATCCGACCGCGCCCGAAGACGACTCGCCTTCCGTCGTCTCCTCCGGCACGATCGAGATATTCGTCTGCCTCCTGCTGCTCGCGCTGGCCGCCACGCTCGGCTACGACAATTGGCGCACCGGCGCCTCCTGGGATTCGACCGGGCCGGAGCCCGGCTATTTCCCGTTCTACCTCTCCGTCATTCTCGGTGGCGCCAGCCTCTACGGCCTGATCGTGGCGCTGGTCGCGCATCGCGCGGCAGCTGAGACCTTCGTCACGCGCGCGCAAGCCCGCCGCGTGATGGCGGTGTTCGTGCCGACGCTGCTGTTCTGCCTGGCGACGCAGTTTCTCGGCCTCTATGTCGCGAGCTTCCTGCTGATCGCCAGCTTCATGCGTCTCGTCGGCAAGATCGCGCTGTGGAAGTCGCTGCTCACCGCTGTCGTATTCACGGCGATCATGTTCGTTACCTTCGACGTCGCCTTCGACGTCATCATGCCGAAAGGGCCGCTCGAAGCGGCCTTCGGCCACTAAGGCGGGCCCGCGATGGAAGCTCTCGGCCTGTTGCTTCACGGCTTCGCCGTCCTGCTGACGTGGAAGACGCTTGCGCTGATGATGGTCGGGCTGGTGCTCGGCATCTTCGTCGGCGTCTTGCCCGGGCTCGGCGGACCCAACGGCGTCGCGATCCTGTTGCCGCTCACCTTCACGATGGATCCGACCTCGGCGATCGTGATGCTGTCCTGCATCTATTGGGGCGCGCTGTTCGGCGGCGCGATCACCTCGATCCTGTTCAACATCCCGGGCGAGGCCTGGTCGGTCGCGACCACTTTCGACGGCTATCCGATGGCGCAGCAGGGCAGGGCGGCGGAAGCGCTGACGGCGGCGTTCACGTCCTCCTTCATCGGCTCGCTGGTCGCGGTGCTCCTGATCACCTTCCTCGCCCCGATGATCTCGTCCTTTGCGCTGAAGTTCGGTCCTCCCGAGTTCTTCGCGGTGTATCTGCTGACCTTCTGCTCCTTCGTCGGTCTTGGGCGCGAGGCCAAGCACAAGACCGTCATCTCGATGTCGCTGGGGCTGTTGCTCGCCGGCATCGGCATGGACACGGTGTCAGGCAATCTGCGCATGACCTTCGGCTCGTCCGAGCTTTTGCGCGGCATCAACTTCCTCGTCGCCGTCATCGGACTGTTCGGCATCAGCGAGATCCTGCTGACAATGGAGGAGCGCCTCGCCCTGCGCGGACACGCGGCGAGCATTTCGCTGCGCGTCGTGCTTGCTGTGTGGAAGGACCTGCCGAAATACTGGGTGACACTGCTGCGCTCCTCCTTCATCGGCTGCTGGCTCGGCATTACCCCGGGCGGCGCGATCGCGGCCTCTTTCATGGGCTACAATCTCGCCAAGCGTTTCTCCAAGGATCCCGAGAGCTTCGGCAAGGGCCGCATCGAGGGCGTGTTCGCGCCCGAGACGGCGGCGCATGCCTCCGGCACCGCGGCGCTGCTGCCGATGCTGGCGCTCGGCATTCCCGGCTCCGGCACCGCCGCGATCCTGCTCGGCGGGTTGATGGTGTGGGGGCTCAATCCGGGACCGTTGCTGTTCGTCGAGCACAAGGATTTCGTCTGGGGCCTGATCGCCTCGATGTATCTCGGCAATGTCGTCGGCCTCGTGCTGGTGCTGACGACTGTGCCGATCTTCGCCTCGATCCTGCGCGTGCCGTTCGCCGCGGTGGCGCCGATGATCGTGGTGTCATGCGCGATCGGCGCCTATGCGATCCAGAATGCGATGTTCGATATCTGGCTGATGCTCGGCTTCGGCGTCGTCGGCTACGTCTTCAAGAAGATCGGCATTCCGCTCGCGCCGTTCACGCTGGCGCTCGTGCTCGGCAACCGCGCCGAGGATGCCTTCCGTCTGTCGATGATCGGTGCCGGCGGCGACCTCAAGGTGTTCTGGTCGAACGGCTTGGTCGGCTCGATCACGACCTTGGCGATCGTGCTGCTGTTTTGGCCCGTGATCGACGCCTTGCTTGCCCGTGTCGGATTGACGCAGGGATCCAAGCCATCGTGAGCGAGAGGACAACCCAATCCTGCTTTGAAGCAGCGATTTATAGCCGAGCAGCTAGCTCGATTACCGGATCCGGCAACAAGCCTGTCCTATGACGGGCGTGATCGGTGTGAGCTAGATAACACGTAAAGTTGTATCATGTGATATAGAGCGTCCGCGGCTCATTGCAGCCGTGAGACTTATTCTCATCAATTTTTTTAGATTGGAGCCCGGAAATGAAGAGATTACCGAGATTGCTTGGTGTGTCTTTTGCGATCGTAGGGGCGATGATTGCACTCTCCGTCCTGGCAAGCCCCGCCAGTGCTCAAGCGAGCCGCACTTGGGTGTCTGGTGTCGGCGATGACGTCAATCCCTGCAGCCGTACGGCGCCTTGCAAGACCTTCGCCGGCGCTATTTCGAAGACCGCGGTGAACGGCGAGATCAATTGTCTCGATCCCGGCGGCTTCGGCGCCGTCAGCATCACGAAGTCGATCACGATCGATTGCCATGAGATCTTTGGCTCCATCCTCAATGCATCGACGAACGGCATCAACATCCTATTCGACTCTTTTGCAGGAACCGATGTCCGCAAGACGGTGAACATCCGCAACCTGAATTTGCAGGGAGCTGACACCGGCCTTAACGGCATTCGTATCATTGGTGCGGGGGCCGGAAGCTTCGTCAACGTCGAGGACTGCCTGATCAACGGCAATTTCGGCTCCCCTGGCACGGGCATTGCCGATCAGCGCACCAATGGAACGCTGAACGTCGTGAACACCACGATTCGAGATATGGGAGGCAGCGGCTTTACGATTGCAAGCGCGGCTGCGGGTCTGATCAAGGCAACGCTCAGCAACGTGAGGGTGATCAATTCGGCCAGCGGCGTCGCCGTTGGCGCTGGAGCCGCCGTTCATCTCAGCAATTCGCTCGTGTCGAGTAATTCGGTTGCCGGTATTTCAATCTCGGGCGGCGGCATCAACGTGGACGCGACCACGATTTCTTTCAACTTGGTCGGCGTCAAGCAAGCGGGCGGATCGGTCAACCTGTCCAACAACGACCTTTCATTCAACACCACCGGTGTGTCGGGTACGGTCAACTCGCATTCGAACAATCGCTTCGACAGCAACGGCGCCGGCGGGACGATCACGCCAATCGGCAGCACGACCAATCCGACCGGGTTGCAGTAACAATCTGGATCGCAGCGACGCGTAGGTCGTCGCTCACGCAAGACGGAAAAGCCCCGGCTCGCCGGGGCTTTTATTTGCGGGAAACGAGAAATTGGCGCCGGCGGACCGGTACTCCCACGCTAACTTGGTCCGGCGATCCGAACTTCGCGATCATACTGCTGCTTCTTGCCAGCCGTCGGGTGGTGCCCTGCCTGCGTCGGATCGTCGCTGGGAATGGAAGTGGAGCGACGACGATCGGAATCTCCTCTGGATTCAAATGCTTAAGAGATGTCGTCCTGGTCCTAGACGTTAGACGCTGCGATTGTTTCGGGTTGTTGCTGACGCGGCACAGCCCTTTGGCGCTCCTCGGCGTATATCTTCATCACAAAATTGTGCGGAGGAATTGCCATGAAGCGGATTGTGATTGGAATGGCGGCGGCGATGTCGCTGTTCGCGACGGGCGCACTGGCTGCCGATCTGGCCGCTAGGCCCTACGTCAAGGCGCCGGTCATGGTTGATCCGGTCTGGAGCTGGACCGGATTCTACGTCGGCGCCAATGGCGGCTACAGCTGGGGCCGCTCGCGCACCGACGTCTCCTACTTCAATTCGGCAACAGGTGCTGCGATCGTGCCGCCCGCCGGCTCCATCACCAATGCGTCGTTCGACATGAACGGCGGCATCGCGGGCGGTCAGGCCGGCTACAACTGGCAGAGCGCCAACTGGGTCTACGGCATCGAGGGCGACCTGCAATGGTCGGGCGAGAAGGGCCGCGCCGGCTATAGCTGCGTTATCGCCACGCTTGCCGGCGGCGCCTGCCTTCCCGGTTTGACTTTCGCGCCCGCTGGTCTCGGGACTGCCACCACCCTGACGGTCGATCAGCATCTCCAGTGGTTCGGCACGGTGCGCGGCCGCGTCGGCATCCTGGCGACGCCCAAGGTGCTGTTCTACGGCACCGGCGGTTTGGCCTTCGGCGAAATCAAGACCACGGGCACCATGACCGGCTTCACGCCCGCGGGTGTCGCGATCGCCTCGGCCGGCTCGAATTCGACGACGCGCGCCGGCTGGACTGCCGGCGTGGGCGTCGAGGGCAAGATCACCCAGAACTGGAGCGCCAAGCTCGAATATCTCTATATGGATCTCGGCACCTTCTCGTCCGGTCCGTTCACGCTGGCGCCGCTCTCCACGGTCAGTGCCAACGTATCGTCGCGCTTCACCGACCACATCCTGCGCGCCGGCATCAACTACCAGTTTGGCGGCCCGGTGGTCGCCAGATACTAAGATCAACAGAGGCCGTCAAGAACAAGCGAAGCCCGGCTCAAGCCGGGCTTTGTCGTTTCGGGCATGGTTATTCGACCTCGCGTTGCCTGCTCATTGCTCCGCGAGTCAATAAGCCCGGCGAGCGCCGGGCTTATTCGTTCGCCAACCTCTCAACGTCTAATGAGCACTCACACCACTTTGGCGTCCCTGAGCTTGGCAATCTCGTCCGTGCCGAAGCCGAACTCCGTCAGCACTTCGTCGGTCTGCTCGCCGAATTCCGGCGGCCGCGCCACCATCCTGCTCGGCGTGCGCGACAGCGTCACCGGCTGGCCGACCAGGCGGATCTCGCGACCCTCTTCATTCGGCACCTCCTGCGCGATGCCGAGATGCCTGACCTGCTCGTCTTCGAACATCTGGTCGATAGCGTAGATCGGCCCGCAGGGCACGCCGGCCTCGTTGAGTTCACGGACCCACGTCTCGGTGGACTTCGTCAAGGTACGCTTCTCGATCTCGGCATTGAGCGCGTCGCGGTTCTTGGAGCGGGCGGGCGCGGTCAGATAGTCGGGATGGCTGTAGAGTTCCGGCGCGCCGATCGCCTGCGCGCAGCGCTCCCAGATCCGGCCGCCCGTGGTGGCGATGTTGATGTAGCCGTCCGAGGTCTTGAACACGCCGGTCGGAATGCTGGTCGGGTGGTTGTTGCCGGCCTGCTTGGCCACTTCCTTTTCCATCAGCCAGCGTGCGGCCTGGAAGTCGAGCATGAAGATCTGGGCCTGCAGCAGCGAGGTCTGCACCCACTGGCCCTTGCCCGAAACCTCGCGCTCCAGCAGTGCGGTGAGGATGCCCATGGCACAGAACAGACCGGCGGTGAGGTCGGCGACCGGAATGCCGACCCGCATCGGGCCTTCGCCCGGCGCGCCGGTGATCGACATCAGTCCGCCCATGCCTTGCGCGATCTGATCGAAGCCCGGCCGCTTGTGGTAGGGCCCGTCCTGGCCGAAGCCGGAGATGCTGCCGTAGACGAGGCGGGGGTTGATCCTGGCGAGACCTTCATAGTCGATGCCGAGCTTCTTCTTCACGTCGGGCCGGAAATTCTCCACCACAACGTCGGCCTTGGCAGCGAGGCGCTTGAACACGGCGAGCCCGCGCTCGTCCTTCAGGTTCAGCGTCATCGCCCGCTTGTTGCGATGCAAGTTCTGGAAGTCGGAGCCCCGCCGCGGCCCGCCCGGCTGTTCGCCGCCGGCATCCTCGGTGAGCGCGTCGATCTTGATCACGTTCGCGCCCCAATCCGCGAGCTGCCGCACGCAGGTGGGCCCGGACCGGACGCGGGTCAGATCGAGCACGGTGAAGCGTGACAGGGCTTCCGAGGCATGCGGAAAGGGCATCTTGATGGGCTCCGGGACAGATTGCGGCCCTACCATAGTGCCGAAAGACCATGCAGCAAGACGTCACGCGGCAGGTCAGGGCCGCGCGGATGCCACCTGTCGAAATGCAATGCCTGAGGGGCGCCCGCGAAGGATCAGCGCGCCAGCCGCTTCAGCTCAGTGCGCGCCTGCGCGGCCAGCGGGTCATCGCCGTGGCGCGCAATGAACAGCTCGAACGCCGCCCGCGTTCCCGTGCGACGGGCGGATTCGTACTCCTCCGCGACCGCAGCCGAGGGGTCGCGGGCCATTGGAACGGAGGGCGCGCGCCCCGCTGTGCCGCCTTGTTTGCCGCTCTCATCCGCGTTGGCTTTTCCGACCATGTCAGGCAGTCCTCCGAAGGGCTGTTGGCCCGACCCTGCGAGCGCCACCAGGGCGCCGAACAGACCGGCCGAGAGAGAACGTGGTTTCATGATTTCACTCGCAACACGGCAGCTAGCCGGAACCGACGTCCTTGCCCTGGCCCGTATGAATACGGGATTTGATGGCTAACACGGCCTTACGGAAGGAGTCTGGACCGGTTCGCCAAAATTAAACCAAACGTTCAACTCTCAAGCTAGAATCACCTGTCGCGCCCCGAATCGAACGGGGTTTGCTGCTTCGGAGATTCCCTTGGCTACCGCCGTCAACGTCAGTGCCACCAACAACGCCGAGATCGACGGCCTGCTGTCGGGCTACAAATGGACCGGCACGATTACCTACAGCTTTCCGGACGCTGCAAGCGACTACGCCAGTCCCTACAGCGGCGGCAGCAGTGAGCCGACGACCTCGGGTTTTGCCTCGGCGCCGAGTCAGATGCAGGCGGCGATCAATTACGCGATCGGACTGATCCTCGGCTACACCAACGCCAACATCCAGTACGCCGGGACGAACGGCGCCGACATCATGGTCGCGCAGTCGCCGGCCGCCAGTCCGACCTCCTATGCCTATTACCCCGGCAACTACGCGTCCGGCGGCGACATCTGGTTCGGAACTGCCTACAACTATTCGCTGGCTGCGCTCGGCAATTATTATTTTGCGACTGCGTTGCACGAACTCGGGCACGCCCTTGGCTTGAAGCACAGTCAGGAGGCAGGCGGCCCCGCCAATGTCGCGGTGCCGAGCGCGCACGACGACAGCGAATACACCGTCATGAGCTATCGCAGCTATGTCGGTGCTTCGACCACGAGCGGCTACACCAACGAGGCCTATGGATATTCGCAGACCTATATGGCCAACGATATCCTCGCGCTGCAGACGATGTACGGCGCGGACTACTCCACCCAGAGCGGGACCACCGTCTATTCATGGAGCTCCACCACTGGGCAGGAGTTCATCAACGGCGCTGGCCAGCCGGCCGACAATGGCGGTGCCGGTGGCTCGGCCAATCGCATCTACGAGACGATCTGGGATGGTGGCGGCGTCGATACCTATGACCTTTCGAACTACACGACGAACCTGAGCATCAATCTCAATCCAGGTGCGTCGTCCGTGTTCTCGTCGGTTCAACTCGCCAATCTCGGAAACGGCCACTACGCGTCGGGTAACGTCTACAATTCCTATCTCTACAACAACGACGCGCGTTCCTACATCGACAACGCCATCGGCGGCTCCGGCAACGACACGATCGTCGGCAATGCCATCGCCAACGCACTGAACGGCGGTTCCGGCAACGATACGCTGACCGGCGGCGGCGGCAACGACACCATCACCGGCGGCTCGGGCACCGATACCTCGGTGTATTCGGGCAACAAGGCGAACTACGCGATAACCTACAGCACGATCACGCAAAGCTTTACTGTGGTTGATCAGCGATCCGGTTCTCCCGACGGAACTGACACCGTGAGCGGTGTCGAGTCTTTCCAGTTCGCCGATGGTGTGACGGCAAGCTCCGTCCTGATGGGGCCTCCTCGGCCCGATCTGTCCGAGTACATCGCCGTCAACCAGAGTTCGGTTCCGGCCGGAGGTAACCTGACGGTTGACGCCTACAACATGAATCTGGGCGATGACGTGGCGGGGCCGTCCACCGCGCGGATCTATCTCTCCACCGACGCGACGATCACCACGTCGGATACCCTGCTCGCGACCGTGTCGACCTCAATGACCCTCGCGACGGTGAACCAACCCGGCTACTACGACCATCAGACGATCCTGGTCGCGCTTCCCGGCAATTTGGCGCCTGGCACCTACTACATCGGTGGTATCGCCGACTACAACAACCAGCTTGGCGAGCGCGACGAGACCAATAACACCTATAATGTGGCACAGATCACGGTGACGGCGGCAGGTCATCCTGACCTGTCCGAATATGTAGCCGTGGACAAGACGACGGTTGCCGCCGGCAGCGGCGTGACAGTCGATGCCTACAACATGAACCTCGGCAACGCCGTGGCCGGGCCCACGACCGCTGGAATCTATATTTCCGCCGACGCGACGATCACCACATCGGATACGCTGCTCACGACGGTCGCGACGTCGACGACGCTGGCGACCGTCAGTCTGCCCGGCTATTACGATCATCAGACGGTCGCCGTGACGCTGCCCGGCAATCTTGCGCCCGGCACCTATTACATCGGGGGACTTTCCGACTACAACAATCTACTCAGCGAGAGCAACGAGACCAACAACACCTACAACGTCGTTCAGGTCACGGTGACTGCGCCGACGCAGCCTGATCTGTCCGAATATGTTGCAGTGAACAAGACGACCGCTTTGGCGGGCGACAGTTTGACGGTCGACGCTTACAACATGAACCTCGGCAACGGGGTGGCGGCGTCTCCGACTACGGCCGGCATTTATATCTCGACTGATGCGACCATCACGACGTCGGACACGCTGCTCACGACGATTTCGACGTCAACGACGCTGGCAACGGTGAGCCAGCCCGGCTACTTCGATCACCAGACGGTCACGGTGACGCTGCCGGGCAATCTGGCGCCGGGCACGTACTACATCGGCGGCCTTGCCGACTATAACAATCACCTCGCCGAGAGCAGCGAGACCAACAACGCCTACAATGCGGTGCAGGTCACGGTGGCTGCCGCGAGCAGCCCGGCCGCAGCGCAAGCATCCGTCCACGATAACTTTGCGTTGCTTCCCGCGGCCAACGCGCCGTCACCTGGTGGTACGGTCGGGGCGGATTATGCCCAAGCCGCAGAGTGGGCTTCGGCGTTTACGGCCCAGAGCTTGGCCGCCGCGACCGAGCCGGTGCCCACGCACTCGGCGCTCGACAATTTAGCCGACCTCCCTCAGCACCATCTCAGCGACTATCATCTGGTCTGATCAAGATGTGCTCCGGCCGCTGAGGCTGGGAGCGCCTCCCAGATGCCGACGCTGCAGGCCGATCCGGAAGCAGCCCTTGCCATTTGCCATTGCATATCGAGGCCTGGGGCTATCCGGGCCCGTTGAAAACGTGCAATCTTGGTGGTTACAATCGCAATGGTTGCAGCCCGCCTGCCGGCTCTCTCTCTAGGAAATTTCGGACTTTGACCATGAGGAAGGGAATAAGTGATGAAACGCCGTTCATCTCTGATCTGCGGGACTGGTCGGCCGATTTCTTCAACGCCGCAGCGGATGCAGTTTCCTTTCCGTGGGTCTGGGATAGCGTAACGGGCGTTGCTCACGCGCCTTCGGTCGCTTCGCAGGTCGGCGCGACTCTGACTCCCGCCGTCGAGTCCCCCGTTGCGCGGGATGGCGCCAATGACGACGTCGCTGGCCTGATCCACGAGGAGGTCACTGACGAAGGATTCTCTTGGCACGCGCCCGAAGCAGCCCTGGTCGCCTTTGACGGCGAAAGCTCGGTGCCGGCGGTCACTACGACAGGGACGTCAGTTTTGCCCGTCGCGATGCATTCGGCTATCGATCGCGTTGTTGCCCCTCTGCCAGACCTGGTTGGGGGCGGCCACGACGGTGGCGTCGTGGCCGCAGCGTACACAGATGATCAGGCGTTCTTCACCAGCCCGCGGGCGGCCGTGTACGGCGCTCCTTCGGCAGCGACCATGGCAGGCCCTCAGGCGACATCGTCAGACGTCGTCACGAATGCCGGCATAGGATCCCACGGCGCCACCGCCGCTCAGGTGCAACAGGCCCTGAACGAGAGTGCATCGAACGCCAACGGTGCTGGAATCAAGGTTGGCGTGCTCTCCGATAGTTTCAACAATCTCGGAGGCTATGCCAACGACAAGGCAAGCGGAGTATTGCCCACCGTTCAGGTGCTCCAGGATATTTCGTCAGGCGGCAGCGACGAAGGCCGCGCGATGTTGCAGATCGTGCACGATATCGCTCCTAACGCCAACCTCGCATTCTACACCGCCGACCTGGGCGAGCAGGCGTTCGCCAATGGAATCCTGGCGCTTGCGGCCGCCGGCTGCAAGGTGATCTGCGATGACGTGACCTATCTCGACGAGCCGTTCTTCGGTGGAGGCGTGATTGCGCAGGCAATTCAAACCGTCGAGGCGCAAGGCGTCACCTACATTACGTCCGCCGGCAACAATGCAAGCACAGCCTATCAGGCGGCCTGGACGCCTGGGTCGGGATATTTCGACGGCTTGTTTTTTACCGATGCCCAACTCTTCGGCGGCAGCATTTCCCAGACCCTCACGATCACCGCGAGCTCAAGCGAGCCGGTTCCGCTGCTGCTTGAATGGAACAAGGCTTACGGGCAGGCAAATTTCAATTCCGGGCAGGCGCCCGATATCGACATGTTTGTCTTCCAAAATGGAAGCCTGATTGGACAAGCGACCAATGCTTCCGTCGGCGAGCCGAACAATCCGTTTACCGCATTCGAGTTTACCGCCTCGGGCACCTACCAGATTGTGATCTCCAACAATTTCGGACCGGATCCCGGCCTGATCAAGGAAATCCTGTTCGGCAACGGCCTGCCCGAGACTATCAGCGGCGCGAACTCCGGTACCGTCATGGGACACGCCTTGACTCCCGGCGCGATCACGGTGGGCGCCGTCAGCACCGCCACCACGCCGGCGTTTGGCTTCAGTACGCCGGTCAGCGAAAACTTTTCATCGTCAGGTGCCGGCTCGCAACTACTTTATGACAGCAACGGGACGGCGCTGCCTTCGCCCCAGTTCATAAGTCCAGTTGACGTCTCGAGCGTAGACAATATCGCCACGACGGTTGCGGGCGGACTTAGCGATTTTTACGGCACCTCCGCCGCGTCGGCGAGCCTGGCCGGCGTGGCCGCCGTGATCCTGGGGGCCAACCCGTACCTCTCACCTGCCCAAGTCGAGCAGATCATGAAGGAAACGGCGACACCGATGTCCAATCCGGCTGTCAGTGGTGCGGGGCTGGTGAACGTCGATGCGGCCGTCGCTGCGGCCGTCGCACTGCTTTTGCCGGATCTCGCTGAATACGTCGCCGTGAACAAGACCACCGCTGCCGTCGGGAGCAGTTTGACGGTCGATGCCTACGACATGAATCTCGGCAAAGGAGTGGACGCGACCCCGACGACTGCCGGAATCTATCTCTCAACCGACGCGACGATCACCACGTCGGACACGCTGCTTACCACATTGACGACGTCATCGACGCTGGCGACCGTCAGTTTGCCCGGCTACTACGACCACCAGACGGTTACGGTGACGCTGCCGGGCAATCTGGCGCCGGGCGCCTACTACGTCGGTGGCATTGCCGACTCCAGCAACCACCTCACGGAGAGCGACGAGACCAACAACACCTACAACGAGGTACAGATCACGGTGACGGCACCGCTGCCGCCCGATCTGTCCGAATATGTGGCTCTGAACAAGACGACGGTTGCCGCCGGCGGCGGCCTGACAGTTGATGCCTACAACATGAACCTCGGCAACGGCGTGGACGCGACCCCGACGACCGCCGGAATTTATCTCTCAACCGACGCGACGATTACGACGTCGGATACGCTGCTCACGACGATTTCGACATCGACCATGCTGGCGACGGTAAGCCAGCCTGGTTACTACGATCATCAGACGGTTACAGTAACGCTGCCCGGCAATCTGGCGCCAGGCACCTATTACGTCGGTGGACTCTCCGACTACAACAATCACCTCAGCGAGAGCAACGAGACCAACAACAGCTACAACGTCGTTCAGGTCACGGTGACTGCGCCGGCGCAGCCTGATCTGTCCGAATACGTCGCAGTGAACAAGACGACCGTTTTGGCCGGCGACAGTTTGACGGTCGACGCTTACAACATGAACCTTGGCAACGCGGTGGCGGCGTCTCCGACGACCGCCGGCATTTATATCTCGACTGATGCGACCATCACGACGTCGGACACGCTGCTCACGACGATTTCGACGTCGTCGACGCTGGCAACGGTGAGCCAGCCCGGTTACTACGATCATCAGACTGTCACGGTGACGCTGCCCGGCAATCTGGCGCCGGGGACGTACTACATCGGGGGCCTTGCCGACTATAACAATCACCTCGCCGAGACCAGCGAGACCAACAACGCCTACAACGTGGTGCAGGTCACGGTGGCTGCCGCGAGCAGCCCGGCCGCAGCGCAAGCGCAAACTGCTTCATCACCGCCGGCGCAGACAACGACGAATGCCCACGACAACTTCGTGCTATCCCAGACGAGCAATGGGCCAGTGCCCAGCGGAGCGCACTGGGCCGATCATGGCCAACTCACGCAATTCGTCCCACCGTTGGCGACGGGGATTCAGCAATTGGCGGACACGACGGATGCTCATTTCGTATTCGACAATGTATCCGACGCCGCACAGCACCATATGGGCGATTATCACCTGACCTGATCGATACGCGTTCGCACTGCAGCTCTGGATTCTCCGGTTTCCCTGCACTAGTCTGGCGACCCGGTAGCAAGCGGGCGAGAGGAAGACCTCGATCGGGGGCTTCGCCCGGCGATTTTGCGGGGACGGATGGGCGGTTTGACTCGACGAGGACTCTGGGCGCTGCCGATGCTCGCGCTCGCGCCTGTGCTTGCTGCCCCAGCCCACGCCCAGTCGTTGCGCCAAGGCGTCTCGGCGTTCCAGCGCCAGGACTATGTGAGGGCCTCGCGAATATTCATTCCGCTCGCCGAGCGTGGCAACGCGCCGGCGCAGAGCTATCTCGGCTTCCTGTTCGAGACCGGCCGCGGCGTGCCGCAGAACTACACGGAAGCCGCCATGTGGTACCGGCGGGCGGCGGAGCAGGGCGACAGCCGTGCCCAATATTCGCTGGGCCTGCTGTACGATCGCGGCCACGGCGTGCCGCAGGACATCGTCGAGGCCTCCAAATGGCTCAATCTGTCGACGGCTGCGGCACCCCCGCCAGCGCGCGAGGCGCGGGCCAGGATCCGCGATGCCGTGACTTCGAAGATGACGCGCGGTGAGATCGCCCAGGCCCGCCTGCGGGCGCTCGAATGGGCGCCGAGCCGCGAGCACTGATCCGCGGCACCTTCGCGGAAAATGGTGCGTGATCGACGGCGCTTAGCTCCGGCGGGAAGCCGCTATCGCCATGGTGACATCATGCCAGTGTTTTGCCCGACGTGTCAAAGAGCTTTGTAAAATCCGAAGCCATTTCCGCCCGTCGTGAAGTCATTGATAACGCTGGGCCCGCCTACTGTGCATGGGGTTGTTTTCACGTTTTTTTGGTGAGAGCGCTGCCGGATTGACCATGGACCGGATCATCCTAGCCCGGCCAGCCGCCGAGCCACTTCGCGTACCAGCTCTCGCCCAGCCAGCCGATCCAGATCGCCGGCGCCAGGAACAGTCCGAACGGCAGGAATGCCGTGGCGCGGAGCCGCTCTCGTCGCAGCGCGGCACCGGCGACATAGGCGCCGATCGCGAGCAGCGCCGCAAGCTCGATCACCGCGGCCACCGTCGCAAGATCGAGCCAGGCCCCGCAGACCGCGGCGAGCTTGACGTCGCCAAGTCCGAGCCCGTCACGGCCGCGCCAGCGCCGGTAGAGCAGCATCAGCAGCAGGAGCGGCAGTGCGACCGAACCGGCGCGGACGACCGCCCAGAGCAGCGCCTCGGCCGCCGTCTCCGGCGTCAAGGCGCCGGCGCGGAGCAAGGCGAGCGCGAACGCGGCGCCCGTCAGCTCGTTCGGAATGAGGTAATGGCGGGCATCGTTCGCAGCGATCGCGACCATCAAGACGGCGAGAGACGCACCGTACAGGCCTTCCGCGCCCTGTGCGGTGATCAGGCTTGCGAACACGCCCAGCAGCAGCGCGAGGCTGAGCGCGAGCGCAGGGCCCGGCCCGTCATTCGCGCCCCGATCCGTCACGCCGTCAGCGCGCCGCCTTGGGCGGGCTCACGGTGACCACGGGATTGCTGGTGCCGACCAGGCGGCTGTTCATCTTGCTGCGCATCTCCTCGGCGATGACATGTGCATCGACGCCGTCCTTGATGACGGTCGGGCGAATGAACAGGATCAGTTCAGTGCGGGCGCGCGTGCTGCCCTGGTGCGAGAAGGCATCGCCGACGCCGGGAATGGAATCGAGGATCGGAATGCCTTGGCGCTGCCTGTTCTCGGTCTCGCTGATCAGGCCGGCGAGCAGCACGGTCTGGCCGCTCGTGACCGCGATCGAACTCTTGACCTTGCGCTGCGAGATCGTCGGCGTCAGCGAGCCGGAGCTGCCGGCGGCGACGCTCGAGATCTCCTGTTCGATGTCGAGCACGACGTTGCCGTTGGCGTTGGCGCGCGGCAGCACCCGCAGGATGATGCCGGTGTTCTTGTAGTCGATGGTGTTGACGACGGTGTTGTTGGCGGTCAGCACCGTCGCGGTGCCGGTCGAGAACGGAACCTGGTCGCCGACCTGGAGGGTCGCTGCCTGGTTGTCCAGCACGACCAGTGACGGGTTCGACAACACCTTGACGTTGGTGACGCCGTGCAGCGCGTCGAGAATGACGCGCGGCGAGTTCTCCGAGCCGATCAGGAAGTTGAAGCCCGGCAGCACGCGTCCGAGCAGCGCGCCGGCCGCGGCGTTGACGGCGGTGCTCGTTCCCTCGACGCTGCCGATCGCGCTCGAATTGCTGACACCGGAGATGGTGTTGGAAACCGAACCCTGCTTGCTGGCGATGAAGAACTGGACGCCGTAGTTCAACGCATCGTTCAGCGTCACCTCGGCAATCGTCGCTTCGATCGCGATCTGGCGTTGCGGCCGGTCGATCTGCCGGATCGTCTGCTCGACGACGCGTTGCGAGTCCGCGTTGGCATAGACCAGCACCGCGTTGTTGGTGACGTCGGCGGTGATCCGTACGTTCTGGAGGACCGCGTTGTTGGAGGCTTTCGCGCCCGCGCCGAGCAGCGCGCCGGAGCCGTTGTCCTGGCCGGGCATACCGGCCGCCGCGGGAGCGGGACGCACGCTCAGCGACGAGCCGGGAGCACCGGTGACCGGGGTCGCAGCGCCTGCGGCCGCGGTCGGAAGCGCGCTGAGCGAGGCGATCGGACTGGTCCCGGACGAGGACGTCGCGGTGCCCGAGCCAGGCGAAATCTGGCTCGCGGAATTGTCGAGCGAGGAGCTGCCGCTTGCGCCCTGGCTGAACAGGATCTCGTTCAACAGCGCCACCACCGCTTTGGAATTGCCATAGCGCAGGGGATAGGATTTCAGGTTCAGGCCATCCGTGTCCGAGCGGTCGAGCCGCGCGATCCACGTCTGCGCGCGCTTGAGATATTCCGGCTTCTGGCTGACGACCAGGATCGAGTTGAGGCGGCCGATCGGCTGGAACTTCACCACGCTCTGGCTCAGGCCGCCTTCGCCCGAATCCATGATCTTTTCCATCTCGGAGATGAGCGGCTCGGGCGTGGAGTTGCGGACCGGGAAGATGCCGACCGATTGTCCGCGCATCCAGTCGGCGTCGAAGGAGAGGATGGTGTCGACCGCGGTCGCCCGCTCGGCGCCGCTGCCGCTGACGATCAGCGTGTTGCGGGCACCGTCGGGACGCATGGTCGAGGCCTTCACGCCGAAGGCATCGAGCAGCTTGAAGATGTTCTGGGCCGAGACATAGCGCAGCGGCACCACGGTGATGCCCTGGCCGGCCGCGGCATTGGCGGAGCGATCGATGCCGCCGGGACCGGCTTCCGGCGCCGGCAGCAGGCGGTAGCCGGTGCGGTCGCGCACCAGCGCCACGCCGGACATGCGCAACGCGTTCTCCAGCACGTAGATCGCGTCTGCCTTGGGGACCGGGCGCACCGAGGCGAGCGTGACGGTGCCCTGCACGCGGGGATCGATGGTGTAGCCGACGTTGAGTACGTCACCAAGGATGACCTTTGCGACGGTGGCGACCGGCGCGTTCTCGAAATTGAGGTCGTAGCCGCTGCCGCCGGTGTCATCGCGCTCGGCAATCGCGCCGCCTTGCGGCGCTGCACCATCACCGAGATAGATCGCGGGCCTCGACGCCTTCGCCTGCGCAAGGCCGCTCGCCCCCGCATCGGCGGGTTGTCGCGGCTGAAGATCGAGGGAGCGGATCTTGTCGGCGATGTCCTGCGCACGCGGATCCCTGGGGTCCGCCTCGATAGACTGGTCGGCAGTGACGATGCAGGCCGCGAGCAGGAAGGCGGACGACGACAGAACGAGCGTTCCAGTCAACGCTGAGCGTAGGCGCAAAAGCGGCTGGACCACTTCAAACAAAATACGCCTACCAATACTAAGTGAAATAGGCATCCGATCCCCCCTTGGTTCGGACGCGCAATAATTTGCGCCACGATTATGTTTTTGCTAAGAAATAAGTCAAGGGGAAAGGGCCTGCCTTGACCCGCCGAAGTTGTTGCATTCGGGTAACAAGGTCAACGCTGTGAATGCGATGCGCGACCGCTCCGCAGATAGCTTCCGGCAGCACCTCCTGGAAAAATATTCATTGCCGCCGCGGGCGCATGCCCACGCCCAATCTCATGCCGACAAATCAGCCAATCCTGCGATCACGCGGCCCTTGCGCGAATTGTGGGAAGCCACCGATCTTTCGGCAGCCGAGTTCGCCGACGAAGTGTCCGCTCATTTCGGCCTTCCGCGGCTGAGCCTCCCGCAGCTGCTCGCGGCCACGCCGCGCCTCGACGGGTTTTCGCGCCGCTTTTTGCGCGAATCCACCATCTTCCCCTTCAGCGCGTCGAATGATTTTTTTCGGCTGGCTGTTGCCGATCCCTCCGACACGGCGGCCATTCGCGCCGCCGAAATCGTGTTCGGAACACCGGTCGACGTTGTCGTGGCGTCCTACGAGGACATCACGACGGTGCTCGATCAGCGCGCCGAGGCCGACGACGCAAATGCCGATCGAGGCGGCAGGAGCGTTGCGCAGCAGTCAGACGACGACATCGAGAGCCTGCGCGATCTCGCCAGCGGCGCGCCGGTGGTGCGCGCGCTCAACGATCTCCTGGAGCGCGCGGTGGACTTGCGTGCCAGCGACATTCACGTCGAGCCGTTCCGCGCTGGACTCGCGGTGCGCATGCGTGTCGACGGTTTGCTGCGCGCGCTGCCATCGCCGCACGGCATTCCGCCGCAGGCACTGATCTCACGCATCAAGATTCTCGCCAGCCTCAATATCGCCGAGCGACGCCTGCCGCAGGACGGCGCGGCGCGCGTGCGGGTCGGGCGCAACGAGCTCGACGTCCGCGTCGCGACCATGCCGACGCAGCATGGCGAGAGCGCCGTCATCCGCCTGTTGCCGCGTGATCGCGGCCTGCTGGAGATGAGCAAGCTCGGGCTCGCGCCGCGCGACGAGAGCGCGATGACGCGGCTGCTCGCGATGCCCCACGGCATGATCGTGGTCACCGGTCCGACCGGCAGCGGCAAGACCACGACGCTTGCGACGATGCTGTCGATCCTTAACGAGCCGACGCGCAAAATTCTGACCATCGAGGATCCCGTCGAGTACGAAATCGCCGGCATCAACCAGTCCCAGGTCAAGCCGTCGATCGGGCTGACATTTGCCTCGGCGATGCGCGCCTTCGTGCGCCAGGACCCCGACGTGATCATGGTCGGCGAGGTCCGCGACGCCGAGACTGCGCATATCGCGATCCACGCGGCGCTGACCGGACATCTCGTCCTGACGACGCTGCACACCGAGACCGCGGCGGCTGCAGTACCGCGCCTGATCGATCTCGGCATCGAGGGATTTTTGTTGAAGTCCACGCTGCGCGCCGTGGTGGCGCAGCGCCTGGTGCGCGTGCTCTGCGACCGTTGCAAGGTGCCGCACGCGCTGACTGAGGCCGATCTCGCCAGGGACCCGCGCTTCGCCGTGATCGGTTTCAAGTGCGGCGAGGTCGTGCATGAGGCCGGCGGCTGCGAACGCTGCGGCGGTACCGGCTATCGGGGCCGCAACGGCGTGTTCGAGATCCTGGAAATGTCCGACGAGGTACGTGCGCTGATCGGCCCGCAGACCGATTCCCACAGCATCGATGCCGCCGCGATGCGCGGCGGCATGACGACGATGCTGGAGGACGCGGTCGCCAAATGCCGGGCCGGGATGACGACCGTGCCCGAGGTCTTCCGCGTCACGACGGTGCGCTAGAAATCATGCCGAACTATCGTTACCGCGCGCTCAATGCCAACGGCGAACTGGTCTCCGGCGCCATCGCCGCCCCCGCGCCCGGCGATGTCGCGCAGCGGATCGAGCGCCTTGGCCTGGTGCTGGTCGACAACGTCACGCCGGAAGAGGGCGGTGCGACCGGTAGTGTGTTGAGCCTCTTCAACAGGCCGAAGCCGGAAGACGTCACCATCCTCACCCGCGATCTCGCGTTGTTGCTGCGCGCCGGCGCTCGCATCAACGACGGATTGGAGCTGCTCGCGACCGATCCCGATCTCGGCCGGCTGCGCCCGGTCGTCGCCGACATCCGGTCGCGCGTCGTGTCGGGCGAGAGCTTTACCGAGGCGCTGGCGCGCCACGAGGGGCTGTTTCCGCCGATGTATATCGCGCTGGTGCGGGTCGGCGAGGCCTCGGGCTCGCTGGATCAGGTTCTGGAGGTGCTGGCCGGCGAACGCGCGCGCAGCGAGGCGTTGCGGCGTCGGCTGTCGGATGCGATCCGCTATCCTCTATTCGTGCTGGGCGCGGCGGGTTGCGTGCTGCTCTTCTTCCTCACCTTCGTGCTGCCGCAGTTTGCCAGCGTGTTGCAGGATTTCGGCGCCAAGGTCGATCCTATCGTCGGAATTTTCCTCAACATCTCGACCTTCCTGCGCGGCAATTCCGATGCGGTGCTGGGCGGACTCGCCGCTGCGATCGCTGTGGTTTGGCTCGTGCTCCGACAGGAGCGCTTCCGCCGCCGCCTCACCAATGCGATCACGCGGCTGCCGGCGATCCGCAACGTGATGAGCGCGTATCGCACCGCGCTGTTCTGCCGCAATCTCGGCCTGCTGCTCGGCAGCGGCGTCAATCTCACCATCACCATGCGCATCCTCATCGACATGATGGCGACAACCGGCCCGTCCGCGGTCTGGAGCGATGCCGCTGACCGTGTCCGGCATGGCTCGAAGCTCTCCGACGCGCTTGCCGAGACGCAGGCGCTGCCCGCGATGGCGGTGCGCATGCTCCGGCTCGGCGACGAGACCGGACAATTGCCGATGCTGTCCGGACGCGTCGCGGAATTCTACGAGGTCAAGTTGCAGCGCACGCTCGACCGCGCCGTCGGCATCGCCGGACCGGCGGCGATCATTGCGATCTCGGTGGTGGTCGGCGGTTTGATCACGTCGGTGATGACGGCGCTGATGTCGGTGAGCCAGATTGTCGGTTAGGCCGGATTTGTTGGGACGGATACTGTTAGGCCATACTTTGTTAGATAACGGGAGAGGCTTGAAGTGACCAAACATCCATCGCTGAGGCGCGACCGGCGGCGCGGAGCCTGCGGGGAGGCGGGCTTCACCCTTGTCGAGATGCTGGTCGTCATCACCATCATCGGGATGATCATGGCGCTGGTCGGTCCGCGGGTCCTGAATTATCTCGGCGAGTCCAAGGCGAAAGCGGCGAAGATCCAGATCGAGAGTTTTTCCAGCGCGCTCGATCTTTATTATCTCGATCTCGGGCGCTATCCGACATCCAATGAAGGTCTCGCGGCGCTGGCCCGCAATACCAGCCAGGCCGGCTGGAACGGGCCTTATTTGCGCGGCGGCGTGGTGCCGAGCGATCCCTGGGGGCACATCTATGTCTATCGCTCGCCGGGCGCGGGCACGCCCTACGAGATCATCTCGCTCGGATCGGACGGTCAGGAAGGCGGCAGTGGAACGGCGGCCGACATTGTCAGCGGCGCGCGCTAAGGACGTCTGCGATGCGCGCGGCTTCGCGCTGATCGAGATCCTGTGCGTGCTCGCGATCCTCGGCCTGCTCGCGGCGATCATCCTTCCGGCCGTTCCGCGCACGACGACGCGCGCCAGGCTGGAGAGCTACGCGGTAGAGACCGCGGCACTGCTGAAAGCGGACCGCAACGCGGCTTTGCGCCGGCAAGTGCGGATCGCGACTCAAGTTGACGCGGAAGGGCGCTCGATCCGTTCCGGCGTCACCGGTCGGACAATCCGCCTGCCGGGCGACGTGGTCGTGCAGGCGATGCTGGCCTCTCGCTGTGCCGATCGCGCGGCGGGGCGGTCGATCGATTTCTTTCCGTCGGGGATGTCGTGCGGCGGGGTCATCGCGCTGGCGCGCCCGGGCATGGGCTATGAGGTGCGCGTCAACTGGTTGACCGGAGGCGTCGAGATTGTCCCGCAGAAGCTGCTCTGACGCCGCCGGCTTCACCTTGATCGAGGCGCTGGTCGCGCTTGCGATCATCGCGGTCGTGCTCGGGACGATCGGCTCGGTCATTGCCACGACGGTGAAAGGCACGCGTGCGATCGATCAGCATCTGGCGCTATCAGGCACCGCTGAGACCCTGCTTGCGGACCTGCCCGCACGCTCCTTGCTGAAACCCGGCCGGCAGAGCGGCGAACTGGCGGGCAGCCATTGGCGCGTCGACGTCGCGCCAATGAACGTGGCGGGCGGAAATCCCGCCACCGGCCGCTTCGTGCCGTTGGCCGTCAATCTGCGCCTCCAGCGCGCCGACGGCAGCGCGATCCAGATCACCACCGTGAAGCTGGTGCCGAGGCCTCCTCAATGAAGAGCCTGGCAATGAAGCGCCTGCGCCGCGCGCTGGCCGACGAAGCGGGATTCACCCTGCTCGAAGTGTTGCTCGCGACGCTGCTGATGACCGTCATCCTGGCGGCGCTGGCGACCGTGACGGCGCAATGGCTGCCGAACTGGAATCGCGGCATCGCCCGCGTGCAGCAGGCCGAGCGTCTCGCAACCGGCCTCGACCGCATCGTCGCCGACCTGTCGGTTGCCGAGCAGATGACGGTCAACGGCGACGCCAGGGCGCCGCTGTTCGACGGCGCCGAATTGTCGGTGACCTTCCTGCGCACGGCGCTCGGCCCGAGCACGCGCCCGGGGCTCGAATTCATCCGCCTGGTCGAGAAGGCCGACGCACAGGGGCTCGCGCTGGTGCGCGAGCGCGCACCGTTCCAGCCGATGCCGACCGACGGCCAGATCCGCTTCGTCGACCAGGTCGTGCTGATCCGCGCGCCGTTCCGCGTGAGCTTCACCTATGCCGGGCCGGATGGTCTGTGGCTGCCGACCTGGCGCGGCCAGACACGGCTGCCGGATCGCATCCGCATCACGGTGCGCAACAGTGCCACCGGCCAGGTCCTCTCGGTCTCAGGCGCGGTGACCCCGCACATCACGGCCCCGGCCGAATGTGCGCGGGCGAAAAATCCGACGACCTGCGTGACGGCACGCCCGCGGCCGCAACAGGCTGAGAAAGAGGAGCAGCAGCTGTGAGCGGAGCGAGGCACGAGCGTGCGAGACTTCGTGACGGTCGCGGCTTCATCGTCGTTGCGGTGCTCTGGATGCTGGCGGCGCTGGCTGCGCTGGCGCTGATCTACCTGACTTATGTCACCAACACCGCGGTCACGGTCGCCGTCAACGCCGACCGGTTGCAGGCGGATGCGCTGGTGAATGCCGGGCTCGAACTCGCGGCCTACCGGTTGACGGCGCAGAACGAGGCCACGCGTCCGACCAGCGGCACCTTCGATGCCCGCGTCGGCGCCGGACGTGTCAGCGTCACCTTCCGGTCGGAAGCCGCGCGCATCGATCTCAACATGGCGCCGAAGCCGATGCTCGCAGGGCTGATGACGGCGCTCGGCGTCGCGGCGGCGGACGCCCCCGTTTACGCCGACCGGATCCTGGCCTGGCGAGCCTCGACGGAGCCCGGCCAGGACAATCCGGAGGATTCCTACTATCGCACGCTCGGCGCGTCCTATCTGCCGCGCCACGCGCCTTTTCCGCACAGCGACGAGCTCTGGCTGGTGCGCGGCATTCCGGCCGCCGTCGTGGAACGCGCGCTGCCCTTCGTCACGGTGTTCAGCAACATGCGGACCGTGAACGTGCTCGACGCCGCGCCGCAGGTGGTTGCAGCACTGCCGGGCATGACGCCCGGAATGCTGCAACAGGTGCTGCGCGACCGCGCCGACCCCAACGTTGACCCGCGATCCCTGGTCGGTCTCGCCGGCACCGCCAACGCGACGGTCGAGGGTTCGAGGGCGTACCGGTTGACGGTCGCGGTCGAGGTGCCTTCACATCGGCGCAGCTCGGCCGAGATTGTCATCCTGCTTCTCGAAAACGGCGATGAGCCGTATCGTGTATTGTCGTGGCACAACGCCTATGACGGCTCCGCCGGAAAGTCTCTGTGAGATGAGTTCGCTCCATTCCCTTCGCGCCGTCGTCGATGCATGGACCGGCACCGTGGCTGGCACGGTCGTTGCCGGCCTGGAGCGGATGGTGTCGCCGCGCGTGGTGCGGCTGGTCGAGCTCGAGAGCGGCGCGTTCGCGCTGGATGCGGCGAAGGCGGAGAACGTCCCGAAGGAAATCGCGTTCGAGGATGGTAAGTTCATCGGTGCCGATCTTGCGCAGATCGTCCGCGGTAGCCGCATCGAGATCGTGCTGCGGCCGACCCGTTTCCTGTTCCGACCACTGGAGCTACCGGCGCGCGCGGCCGATTTCCTGGACGGCATCGTGCGGGCGCAGATCGACCGGCTGACGCCCTGGAGCGCGAGCGAGGCCGTATTCGGTTGCAGCGTTCCGGTGGCGCATGGCAGCGAGAGCATCTCCACGGAGATCGCGGCGGCACCGCGCAAATTGGCGATGACCTATGTCGAGGCGGTGTCGTCCTTCCACCCGATGGCGATCGCGATCGTGACGGAAACGCCCGAGGGCAGGCGCATCAAGGTGTTCGAGCAAAGATCGCGCGGGGCGATCGACCCCGTGCGGCTGGGCCGGACGCTGCAAGCCGTGCTGGTTCTCGCGGCGGTCGCAGCGGTGATCGGATCGGTCGCGGCAAGCTACCTGGCCGACAGCCTCAGCGCGCGGCAGAGCGAGCTCGAACGCCAGATCAGCCAGCGTCGCGCCGCACTTCGCGGCAACGACAGCGGCGAGCGCTCGCCGCTCGCGCTGCTCGAGCGCCGTAAGTACGAGACGCCAGCGAGTGTGATCGTGCTGGAAGCGCTGAGCCGGCTGTTGCCGGACCACACCTATGTCACCGAGCTGCATCTGGCCGGCAACAAGGTTCAGATCGGCGGCATCACGCGCGATGCGCCCTCGCTGATCCCCTTGATCGAGCAGTCCCAGCATTTCACCCGCGCGACCTTCTACGCTCCGACGACGCGTAGCCCATCCGATCCCGGCGAACGCTTCCACATCGAGGCGCAGATCGAGCCGAGGAACGCGCCATGAACAACATCATGAGCGGCGCCAAGGTCGCAAACGGAAATGCGGTTGAGCGGGCGCTCGTCGGCTCGCCGCTGATTGCGGTCACGCTCTATCTCGCGGTTACCGGGGGGCTGTTGCTGATGGCGGGGCTGTCGATCGCCGACGTCATCGCCCACCGCCAGGCGCTGGCGCAGACCTCCGACCTGCTCGACCAGTTGCGCGGCCGCAAGAGCGGCGCCAAGAGCGCCGCGGCTCTCTCGGCCGAGCATCCCGGCACGCCGTTTCTGGAGGGGCCGACCGTAACGGTCGCGGGCGCCAATCTGTTGCAGCGGGTTGCGGCCGCGGTCGCCGATGTCGGCGGCTCGGTCCAGTCCTCGCAGGTCGACGTCACGGGCGCGCAGACCAAGGACGGCTTCGTCGGCCTGGTCGTCAGCTGCGAGCTGGAGCAGCCCGCGCTCCAGAGGCTTCTGTACGATCTCGAAGCCGGCATGCCGTTCCTGTTCGTCGACCAGCTCGACGTCCAGGTGCCGCAGACCACGGCGCTGAGTGATGCGGCCACCGGCCGCGTCAGGGTGATTTTGGGCGTCTCTGGCCAATGGCAGGCGGGGAAGTAGGGCGGCCTCGTCAACTCACGACGTCGGCTCACCAAGCGTACTTGAACACGCCCTTGCCGGAATAGCTGGCGACGTTGCCCGAGAACTCGCCGTTGAAGGTACCGGCGATGGAGAAGCCGCTCAGCCATTTCATCTCGGCGCTGGCGCTGACGAGCGCGGAGTCGGCGTCGACCCGGGCGCCGTTCACGACGAAGCTGGTGCCCGGCAGGGTCTGGAACAGCGCGGTGACGGCGCGGCCCGGATTGTAGTCGTGGGCCCAGGCGGCGCGACCGCGCAGCGTCAGGACGCCGTTCTGCATCGCGTACGACTTGTCGGTGCGCAGGCCGAGCTCGGAGCGGGTGTCGGTCAGCGATTGCGAGGCATAGTTCAACGCGAACAGTCCGCCGCCATTGAGGCTGACTTCGGAGTAGTTGGGCAGGTTGAAATTCGTCACCTGAGCCGCCGCATAGGGGGTGAGGCCGATCATCGGCGTCGCGAAGCGGTAGCCGCCCTCGAAGCGGGCGGAGAACGTGTCGGCCTTGAAGCGGCTCTGCAGCTGGTCGAAGCCGCCGGGCGCCACGGTGCGGTTGGTGGTGACGTCGTGCCAGCCATAGGCGAGCGCGGCGGAGATATAGGCCGGTCCGAAATTGTGCCGGCCGTAGACGCCGGCCTGGAACAGGTCTGCCGAGCCCGAACCCATCGCATTGGCGAGCGAGTAGCTCAGTCCACCGCCGCCGAGCGCGAAGCCAACCAGCGTGTCCACCGAAACCCGATAGTCGGCGCCGGCTGCGCCGCCCCAGACCCGTGCGGTCAGGTCTTGCGAGCCGACCGGCGCATTGCCGCCGACTTGCGCCGATCCGCCATAGCCGGCAGTCCAGAGGCTCCAGCGGCTGGCCGGCTGCGAGACGAGCAGCGGCGCCTTGGTCGCCATCGCATAAGCCTCGCGCTCGCGCGCGTTGGCCGGGCGCATGGACGCATAGGCGGCCGCGTCGTCGCTCTCGGCGAATTGTGCGACGCTGCCCGCCTTGGCGAAACCGCCCGAGCGGCCGATGACGGTCGGGTCGAGCATCAAATTGAGGAACTGCCCGTCGGCATTGATCGCGGACTGGATGATGCCGGTGCCGAGTTCGCCCGAGGCCGTCGTCAGCCCGGCCGGCGTCAGCGCAGCGAAGGCCGCCGGAATGCCGCCGGTCGAGTTGAAGAAGTTGGTCAGCGTGTTCGCAACGTTTTGCTGGTTGACGGTGAGGCCGCCGCCGCTGGACGCGAAGTTGACGCCGATGTTGAGGAACACATTGTTGGAGCCGTAGCTCAGCGACGCGTTGATCGTCGGCATGTTGGAGACGACGGCTGCGTTGAAGGAGGTGCCGCCAAAACCGCCGGTCGCCGACAGGATCGTGTACTGCTTCTTGATCGTGCCCGAGGCGAACATCGCGCTCACCGTCGCGTTGCCGAGCGTGGCCGCGCCGTTGACATTGGCGAGGCTGGCATTGCTGGAGGAGACCTGCACGAGATAGGTCGAGGCCGCTGTGAAGCTCAGGGGGCCGTTGATCGTCAGCGGGCCGAACGGGGTCGCCGTGCTGCCTGGGGCGAGCGTGCCGCCATTGACTGCAACGCCGGCGACCGTGCCGCTTCCGGCGAGTGTGCCGCCCGTGTTGACGGTGGTCGGGCTCAGGATCGACCCATCGACGACCAGCGTGCCGCCATTCACGTTGGTGGGCCCGCTATAGGTGTTAGCGCCGGACAAGGTTTGCTTCCCGCCGGCGATCGTCAGGCCGCCGCCCGCGCCGCCATCATCGATCACGCCTGCGAAATTGCCGATGCCGTTGGTGATCGTCAGCGTGTTGGCGCCGATGTTGACGTTACCGGAACCCGCCAGCGACTTGATCGAGGTGCCGGCGCTCAGGGCCGAGATGTCGAAGAAGCCGTTGGCGATGACGTTGCTCGAGGTCGCGATGCTGCCATCGCTGCCGGCGGCGTTGATGAGATCCAGTTCGCCGCCGCTCGCGATGGTTGTCGTGCCGGTATAGGTGTTGGTGCCGTAGAGCTGCTGCACGGCTCCGTTCGCGATCGCGAGATTGCCTGCGTTACCGCCACCGATGCCACCGTCCTGGATCACGCCGCCGAAGGAATTGCCGCTCGTGATCGTTAGCGTCTTCGATCCTAGCGCGACGACGCCGCTGGCACCGAACGAGAACAGCTGGGTGACCGAAGCCCCGGACGTGGTCTGGGAGATATCGAGCGTCGCACCGGGGCCCGAGAACGCGACATAGAGGGAATTTGCGATCGAGCCGCTGCCCTTCAACGCCAGCGTCGCGCCCGAGTCGATCTGCGTGACGTTGCTGTAGGTGTTCACGCCCGAGAGCGTCTGCGTTCCGCCGAAAACCTCAAGCCCGCCTGTGCCCTGGATCACGCCTGCGAATTCGGTCGAACCATTGGTGATGACGAGGCTGTTGGCACCCATGTTGACAACACCAGCAGAATTACCGGCGAGTGTCGTAATGGGATTGAACGAGAATGACACCGCCGAGATATCGAACGTCGCGTTCACCGTGACGACGCTGGAACTCGCGATGCTGCCGAAGCCGGAGATCGCAAGCGTTCCCGCCGAGATCGTCGTCGCGCCGGTGTAGCTGTTGAGGCCGGTCAGCGTCATCGTGCCGGTGCCGACCTTGGTCAGTCCGCCGCCGTTGCCGGAGATCACGCCGTCGACCTGGGTCGAGGAGTTGAGGCTGCCTGTGGTGAGGGTCTTGGCGCCGAGCACGTAATTGCCGGCGCCTTCGATCGAGCCAGCGGTCATGCCGGCGCTGGTCAGGCCCGACATGTCAAAGGTGCCGCCGGTATTGGTGATGAAGCGGGCATTGCCGCCGGTCGCGGTGCCGGTGAAGCTCGTGGTGGCAAGATTGTTCGTGGTAATCGTAGAATTGCCAGCGGTGGCGGAACCGGCGAAGCTTAGCGAGCCGTCATTGCTGATCGTCGCCGTGTCTGCCGTGGCGTTGCTGATGAAGGCCAGGAAGCCGGTGGCGGTGTTGGTGATGGCGGCACTGCCTGCCGAACTCGAATCGCTGAAGTTCATCACCAAGTTGTTGGCGATCGTTGCAGTTCCGGCGTTGCTGCTGCCGTTGAATTCCACGTCGCCGTTGTTGGTGATGTTCGCCGTGCCTGCGGTGCTGGTGTCGTTGAAGATCATCGCGCCGCCGCCGCCGACGCTGAAGGTGACGACATTGGTGCCGCCGCTCGCGCTGCTCGAATTCGTGAAGGCCATGATGGAGCCGACGTTGAACGTCTGGGCGTTGGTCGAATTGTTCGAGATGCCCGCGCCGTTTACCAGGAAGATATCGCTGGTCGTGATCGTGTAGGCCGGGGCGTCGGGCGAAGCGGTGAAGATCACGCTGCCGATATTGACGACGCCACTGCTGGCGATGTTGGTGTCGGCCGACGTCGAAAAGGTCGCGATGCCGTCTGGCACGTCCGGGGTGGTGGTCCAGTTCGCTCCATCGGTCCACTCGCTGGTGCCGCCGACCCAGGTGCCGTCGACGGCTTGCGCAGCGACGACGCCGAGCGCAGTGGTCGCCAGCAGGGTCGCCAAGGAGTGGCGCACGACGGATCGCAGCCCGTATCCGATCCGCTCACCAGCCTTTGTCCGTCCAGCCATCCGGTCTTCTCAAATCAGCAAAGAAATCATCGCAGACGTGCAACAGCGGCAAGTGGCGAGCCCCCCGCACCATGCGATGATCCCATGGCGCTGCAGCGTGCCGCAATGAACGGATGTCCATCTGCGCGGGTTCCTTCCTGTTCCGACTTGCATTTTCAGAAATCGTGGCCGGCGGGCAACATATTGATGCACCGCAGCATTTTGCCAATAGAATGTGGGCCCGGAGGGTTCGCGGAGCGCGGCGGGTTGATGACACTCCTGATCGGACCTAGTTTGGCGGCGGCGCCTCGCGGTTCGTTCGAGCGGCCGGTAGTCTGAGGGAATGTCGATGGCCCGGTGGGTGAGACCGATAGGATTGGCCCTACTAGGCGCGGTTCTGGGCACCGCCGGAACCATGGCCGCAACGTCGTCGCGCATCGACATGCTGCCCGACGATGCTGCGGCCAGCCCCGCCGACAATGTCGAGGTTGGAACCGTCCGCCCGATCGCACGCCCCGCGCAGCAGGCTCCCGCCAGACCCGTTCCCCGCGGCAATCCGCTGTGGTCGGTGCCGTTCTCGGCCCTGACCGCGACCCAGGAGCGCCCGATCTTCTCGGCCACGCGCCGGCCGGCGCCGCGCGCGGTCGCGGCATCGCCGGTCGAAGAGATGTCCGCACCCCCGCCCAAATCGGTCGAGGCACCGCCACCGCTGTTGCTGGTCGGGGCCGTGGTGGGTGAGGGCGACGCCATCGCCATTCTCGTCAACCGCACCGATCAGAAGGTGGTACGCCTGCGGCAGGGCGAATCGCTCGCCGGCTGGTCGCTAACCTCGGTGCAGCCGCGTGAGGTGACGTTCAAGCAGGGCGAGCGCAGCGAGGTGCTGGCGCTCCAGCGGCCGGACGCAGCCGCTCCCGCGGGCCCGCCCGCGGATGCCGGCGGCAGGCCGACGACCCCAGGTCCGGTCGATCCGGCGTTCTCGCCTTCCGTGCCGCGCTCCACGCCGAAGAACGGCGAGTCGGACGGGCTCTGAGCGTGCTTTCCCGGGAGCCCGGCAAGCTTCGGGCGGAGCCCTGAAAAACCGGTCGAACGGGTCCGGCCGAGCCGGGCCGGCTGCGGTTCCTGCCGGCTATCGACATTCCGTGAACTGACTGCTAGCCCGAATTCGCGATGCCTTGGGAAGGACCCCGATCAGTGTGGGCAAAGGCTTGCTGAGGTGATGGCCGGGTGGCTGGCATGACGTCGAGAAAAACACCGCCCGATCTACTGGGGAATTCCGCGTGGAATGCGATGGCCTTCGTGGTAGCCGTGGTGCTGAACCTGGCCATCCTACCTTTCGTGATCACCCATCTCGGCCTCCCGGCATTCGGTGTCGCGGGTCTTGTCACTGCATGCATTGCGCCAGCATTGGTGTTCAGCAACGCGCTCGGACTATCGACGTCGCGCGAGCTTGCACAGCGACTGGAGCCATCCGACCGCGACGACGCGCGACGCCTGTTCGCGACCGCGGTCATGCTCGCGGTCGGCGCGGGCGGGCCGATCGCCATTTTCCTTTTGGTAGCCGGGGCTCCGCTCGCGCGTCTCGGATTTCATCTGGCCGGTCCGGCCGCCGAGGATCTCGCGCTGGCGTTTGTGTTGGCCGGCACCGGCTGGTTATGCCAATGTCTATCGGCCGTCTTCATTTCGTTGTTCGCCGCGCGGCAAGACTATCGTCGGATCGCCTCGATCGGCATCGTCAGCACCGTGGTCTCGACTCTTTCGATGCTCTTCCTGATCCCCGCCGCGCCCTACGCATCGACATTCCTGGGTTGCCAGGCGCTGGGGTTGGCAATCGGCCTGTTGCTGGCGCTGGCTTGGTGTCGCGGCCAAATGCGTCAGTGGCTGGCGCCTCCAGCATTGCATCGCGAGGCGCTCGGCAGGCTGGTTCGACTGGGCGGATGGCAGGTTGCCGCACAGGGCGGTGCGCTGCTTGCGGGCCAAGCCGATCGATATCTGCTTGGCGCGCTGCTGCAACCGCAGTTCGTCGGTTTCTACGGCGTTGCGCAGCGCCTGCAGGAGGCGACCTATATCGGTATCCTGAAGGTCGGCGAGATCCTGTTTCCCTTCTTCAGCACGCTGCAGGGGGAGAGCGAGGACCGCAAGGTCGATCTGCTGTTCCGATCGTCGTGGATTCTCAACGTACTGGCCGCAAGCGCGCTCGGCGGGTTGATCCCCGTGGCCGGTCCGCTGCTGCATGTTTGGACCGGCGCCGAGGTCGCGGGCGAGGCTGCACAGGTTCTCGTCGTCCTGTCGATTGCCGGGATCCTCGGATCGAGCGCGAACGTCTTCGGCTTTTACTTGCTGGCGCACGGGCGGTCGCGCTCCAACGCGCTCATCGCCTTGATCACGGGTGTCGTCACACTCGTGACCAGCGCCATCGCATTGCCACGCTTCGGATGGCAGGCCGCAGGCTGGAGCGCATGCGCCGGAATGATCGCGCAGATGGCGACGATTGTCTTCCTAGTGCGCCGTAGTTTTGACGTCGCCGGCATGTGGTCGCGCATCGTGCATTGCGTGCTGATGCCGCTTGGCATCGGGATCGCGACGGCGCTGGCGGTGCGATATGGTCTCGACCGCGCGCCATTCCAACCCGCGCCGTCCTGGTGGTCGGTGGGAGCTGTTTCATCGGTGACGGCCGCGATCATTTTCGCAATCGCGGGTGCGGCGTCGCAATTGGGTCCGTATCGAAAGGCTTGCCGGCAAGATATTCGTTCGATCGTCGGTCGCTTCTTGCCCCTCAAGGCTGTCTAGGACATGTGCGGAATCGCAGGCATCGTAAATCTGGGTGGCAATGCGGTCGAACCGGCCGACATCTCGCGGCTGACCAGCCTGATCGCGCACCGCGGTCCGTTTGGCGAGGGGACCTGGTTCAGCGCGGACCGAAGCCTCGCATTCGGCCACCGCCGCCTGGCGATCATCGATCCCGGCGAGGGCGGCTATCAGCCCATGCTGTCTGCGGACGGCCGCCATGTGATTGTGTTCAACGGCGAGATCTACAACTTCCTCGAGCTTCGCCGCGAGCTCGAGGCGCAGGGCGCGGTGTTCCGCAGCCAATCCGATACCGAAGTGATCCTGGCCGCCTGGCAGGCCTGGCGGGAAGACATGCTGCCCCGGTTCAATGGCATGTGGGCCTTGGCGATCTTCGACACCAGCACTCGCGAGCTTTTCCTTGCGCGCGACCGCTTCGGCATCAAGCCGCTGCTCTATGCCGCGTCGCCGGAACGATTCATCTTCGCCTCCGAGCAGCGGGCGCTGGTGCGGAGCGGACTGATTGATACTTCCGTTGACATGGAGGTTGCACGCCGGCTGCTGCTCGATGCGTTCGGGATCGAAGGAAGCGAGCGGACGCTGTTTCGCCAGGTTCGCCGCCTGCAGGGTGGCCACTCCATATGGCTTCGCCAGGGCAAGGTCAGTGTAAAGCGTTGGTGGCGGACCGTGGATCATCTGCCCCCGGTGCCGGCCACCGAAGCCGAGCGTGTCGCGCGCTTTCGCGAGCTGTTCCAGGATGCCGTGGCCCTGCGCATGCGCAGCGATGTCCCGATCGGAACATGCCTGTCCGGTGGCTTCGATTCGTCGGCCGTGATTTGCGCCATGGCCGCGCACGAGAAGGAAGGCATGGGGCCGCGCGACAGCACGGCATGGCGTCACGCCTTTGTTGCGACGTTCCCCGGCGCCTTGAACGACGAGAGGCCGATGGCCGAGGAGGCTGCCGCCTGGGCCAATGTCGCGCCTACTTTTCTTGAAATCGGACAGACCGATGCGCTGACGGATATCGATCAGATTCTCGACGATCTCGACGACGTCTACATCGGGTTGCCCAGCGCCGTTTGGTTGCTCTATCGGCAGTTGACGCGAAACAGCGTGACGGTGTCACTCGACGGTCACGGGGCCGACGAGCTGATGGGCGCCTATTTGCAGGAAGGACGAGTGGGCGCATTCCGAATACGGAACGCGGCTGAGGACCTCGCGTCACGTTCGAAACTGGCCCGGCGCTGTGTGGATGTCCTGCGTGCGTTGGCCCTCAAGCGGAAGGGCGTGTATTTTCTGCGCGGTGGCCTGCGCAAACTTCCCGCCCCGCTCCCGCTGATAGCGGAGGACGATGTGCTGCCGCGTGAATGGGGTGGCTTGAACAAGCGCCTCTATCGGATGTTTCACAGCACGGTGCTGCCCACCATCCTGCGCAACTTCGACCGGCTTTCGATGGCGCACGGCGTCGAAGTTCGCATGCCCTTCATGGATTGGCGGCTGGTGACTTATACGATGGCGCTTCCCGACAGCAGCAAGTCGTCAGACGGCTATACCAAGGCTGTTGCCCGGCGAGCGATGGCCAATTTGATGCCGGAGTCCATTCGCACCGCGCGCCGCAAGGTCGGCTTCAATTCGCCAATGCCGGAATGGTTGAACGGGCCGCTGGCCGGCTGGACGGCTGACCTTCTGGACAGGAACGTCCCGGCGTTCGCGGAACTGGTGGATGAAGCGGGTCTGCGCGCGGCAGTCAGCCGTTTGACGGCGTCGAAGTCTTGGGATTGGGAGTCGGTCGGGCGGATCTGGCCCTATCTTAATATGAAGTGGACTCTGGCAGGGTACGTCTAGAATATGCGGGTTTTTCAGAACTGCGGTCTCACTCCGTCCTACCTCGCGCGCCTGGATCGCCTTGCACCGGAGGGCCTAAGCTTTCAGGAACGGCGTAACACGTTTCTGGATGATCGTTTCGGCGCACTTCACCTTCTACAACCTGTGCTCGCAGGCGATGCGAGTGCGTTCCTGACCTGCGCCAACGATGGTCGTCTGCAAGGCCGCTGGGCCTGCGAGCATGGCGTCCGCCGGGGAGCTACGCCGGAAGACATCTTGCTCGCACAGATCGAGCATCACCGAACCGAAGTGCTCTACAACCTGGATCCAGTCGCATTTCCGAGTTCCTTCGTTCGCAGGCTGCCCGGCTGTGTGAGGAGGACACTATGTTGGCGCGCGGCGCCGTCGGGCAACGCTGACTTGACTGCCTATGGAGCTGTGCTCGGAAATTTCCCGTCAATTCTGGATTCCTGGCGCGACAAGGGGTGCCGGGCGGAATGGTTTTCTCCCGCGATTGATCCGGTAATGAGCGAGTACGTGCAGGATGAGCGCCCCATCGACGTGCTGTTTGTTGGCGGCTACTCGCGGCATCATTCGGCGCGTGCAAGAACGCTCGAAAAGGTTGCTGCCCTCGCTGGAAGCCGAAAGATCGTCTATTGTCTCGACTCGTCGCGGTTGACAAGGATCGCGGAGAGCTCAATCGGCCACTTACTGCCGCTCCAGAAATATCGGCGCCCGAGGATAGTTGCGGCAATCGCCAAACCGCCGGTCTTTGGGAGAGAGCTCTACGGGTTGATCGGGCGATCCAAGATCGTCCTCAACGGCGCGATCGATATGGCAGGTCAGGATCGGGGTAATATGCGTTGCTTCGAAGCCATGGGTTGTGGTGCGCTGCTGGTTTCAGACGCTGGCAACTATCCCGAGGGAATGATCGCTGAAGATACGATGCTGGCCTATCGCGATGAGAAAAGTTGCCTTGAACAGATCGAGCGAGCTATCTCTGACTGGAGCGCTGTGCGGCAAATAGCAATGAACGGGCGAATTCGGGTTGATGAGATCCATACCAAGGCACGTCAGTGGAGCCTCTTTCAAGCTATCACAGCGAGTCTTTAGCCATTTGACGCATCATGCCGAACGTCGTCCATTGGAGATCGAGCGTATTTTTGGGGCGATTGTGTGCACTTTCGCGCGCACGTGTCGGCGCCGTATAGGAGGAAACGTTGATGTCCAGCCTCGGCGGCCTTGCGCGCCACGGCGCAAGATTCATAGACGGGATTAATCTCCATTTGCTCGCCCAGCGGCTCATCGGGCGTGCCACCTGCCGCCTGCAAGAGCGTGCTTTTCTGGCTCACTGCGCAAGGATCCGAAACGCGCTTGGCGATAGCGATCAGATCGTTATCGGTCCCTATTCGCATATCAGGGGTGAATTGATGGTCCTCGGTCACGGCGGCCGGATTTCCATTGGAGAATGGTGTTACGTGGGCGTAGGGACGCGGATTTGGTCGGGAGCGTCAATCCAAATCGGCAACCGGGTCCTGATCTCACACGCCGTGAATATATTCGACAATCTCTCGCATCCGATCAAAGCCGCCGAGCGGCACGAGCAGGCTAGGCAGATTTTTTCGACAGGCCACCCCAGAAAGGTATTTCTTGATGACCGTCCGATTAAAATAGGTGATGACGCTTGGATCGGGGCCGGCGCGATGGTCATGCGCGGCGTGACGATTGGGGAGGGCGGCATCGTAGCGGCGGGAGCGGTCGTCACCAAGGACGTTCCGGCCTACGCGATTGTTGCTGGAAATCCCGCAACCCTCGTCAGGGAGTTGTCTTCGGATGAGCGATGAGGCAATCAGTGAGGCGTCAGATCGCTACGATCCGGCTTGCGATCGGAATGCGGCTAGTTGAGCATAAGAAAGTTCGATGTCCAGCTGGGTCACGGGTGCAAATGGGTTCATCGGACGTCATCTCGTTCGCGAGTTGGCGAGCGCCGGGCATGCGGTCCATGGCGTCGGTCACGGTGCGCTCGATCCGGCCCAGGCACAAACCCTCGGTTTGCAGACCTGGATCAATGGCGAAGTTGACGCGGCCAATCTGAGCGCGCTCGCAGCCTTGCACGGGCTGCCGTCGCAAGTCTTTCATCTGGCTGGCGGATCGTCGGTCGGGCTGTCGATCGCGCGCCCGTTCGAGGATTTTTCGCGGACCGTGACGAGCACGGCGCGACTGCTCGAATGGCTTCGAAGTTTTGCGCCCAGCAGCCGGCTGATCGTGGTGTCGAGCGCTGCGGTCTACGGCGCCGATCACACGGGTCCGATTCCCGAGAGCGCGGCGCTTCTGCCGATGTCGCCCTACGGACACCACAAGCTGGTCATGGAGCAGCTGTGCCAAAGTTACGTCCAGAGCTTCGGCATTCACTGCATGGTCGTGCGACTGTTCTCTGTCTACGGTCCCCACCTTCGCAAGCAACTGCTCTGGGATATCTGCTCTCGGCTGCGGAGCGAGGTAGAAGCGCTGAATCTCGGAGGGACGGGAACCGAGATAAGGGATTGGACCGACGTTCGCGACGTCGTTCGCTTGCTGGCGCGCGTCGCGGAGGCGGAGTGGCGCGACGATTTTGGCGTGATCAATGGCGGTTCAGGGCGCGGCGTGAGCGTGGCCGATATTGCCGAGGAACTGATCAGGCATTGGGACAGCAAAACGGTCGTGCGCTTTTCCGGAGTCGGGCGGCCAGGGGACCCGACGAGCTTGCTGGCGGACAATGGGCGCGTGCTCGATATGAATTTCGATTGGCGCATCCCGCTGGAGCGCGGTCTGGCCGACTACGTCGAATGGTTCAGGAGCCAGGCTCGTGCCTGAGCGGGTGCCGCTGCGGATTGCTTTCACCAATATCCCACGTCGACTATGGGCGGGCGGCTACAACTATCAACGCAACCTGTTCGAGGTGCTCAACCGGCATTCTCCGGGGACGGTGGTCCCCGTACTGTTCGCCGGAACGGCGGACGATCCCGATGAGATTGCGGTGCTGGCCGGCATTCCCGGCGTTGAGGTCGTGCGCTCGCCGGTGTTCGATCACGCCGCGACCGGTCTTGCCCGCGCGACGGACCTTGCCCGCGCGATCGTCTTTGGTTTGGACACACCCGCCGCGGCCGCGTTCACGGCCAGCAAGATCGACATGGTGTTCGAATCTGCGCGCTTCTTTGGCTGGCGCCTGCCATTTCCGGCGGTCGCATGGTTCCCGGATTTCCAGCATCGACTGCTCCCGCACCTGTTCTCCAGGAGTGCATATTGGCGGCGTGATCTCGGCTTTCGGGTTCAGATCGCATCAGGCCGGCACATCATGTTGAGCAGCGCCACGGCGCTCGGCGATCTCAAGAAGTTCTATCCGGGCAATTCGAACGGCGTGTCGGTCGTCCGGTTTGCGACCGAGCCGCCCGCCAGTCTGCTCGCCACGCAGCCGTCCGACGTGGTTGCGCATTATGGTCTTCCGTCACGGTATTTTTATCTGCCAAACCAGTTCTGGCGGCACAAAAACCATCAGATCGTGGTCGATGCGCTTGATCTGCTGAAATGTCGGGGGCTGGACGTCGTCGTCGCGGCATCCGGCAGTACGCAGGACTTCCGTGAATCCGGACTTTTTGAGCGGACCATGAGTGAGGTCAGGTCGCGCGGTCTCGAGATGAACTTCAAGCATCTCGGAATGATCCCGCTGGATCACGTCTACGCCCTCCTGCGCGCGTCGACGGCCCTCATCAATCCGTCGCGCTGCGAAGGGTGGAGTACGACGGTCGAAGAAGCAAAGTCATTCGGTGTCCCGATGCTTCTGTCTGGCCTCGATGTTCATCGCGAGCAGACCGGTGGTAAAGCGCGATATTTCGGCGTTGACGATGTCCAGGCACTGGCCGATCACATCCGGGATGCCGCAGAGAGCGCGCCGGACGCAGTCGTTCGGCAGTTGCAGCCGGATCTCGATGATCGGGTTCGTGCGTTCGTCGCGGATTTCGTCCACCTCGCCACCGAAGTGGCCCGCGGCGCAGAAACGAGCTAGTCTCAGCCGGTCAAAAGGACCCCTCTTCTGCCTTGATTTGTCGTGTTGTTCGGATAGAAACAGGTTCGGGTTCACCGGAAAATGCGTATTTTGGGGCTTTCAAGCCCTCCAGAGCATTCGCTCTGACGACGGCGGGAAGTCTCGATGATCAGATTCGGCCTGCTCGGATGCGGGCGCATTGCCAAGCGTCATTCCGACCTGTTGGGCGGTAACCACATCGTGGGGGCCAAGCTCGTTGCCGTCTGCGATTCCGATCGAGCGCGCGCCGATGCGATCGCGAGCAAATTCGCCGTCGCCGCGCATGACGACATCGACGAGTTGCTGGCGCGCGACGACATCGACGCCGTCGCGGTGCTCACGCCGAGTGGGCTGCATCCTCAGCATGCGATCGCCTGCGCGCGCGCCGGCAAGCATGTCGTGGTCGAAAAGCCGATGGCGCTACGTCTCCAGGACGCCGACGACATGATCCGCGCCTGCGACGAGGCGGGCGTAAAACTCTTCGTCGTCAAGCAGAACCGTTTCAACGTTCCGATCGTGAAGGCGCGGGAGGCGCTCGATGCCGGCCGGTTCGGCAAGCTCGTCCTCGGCACCGTGCGCGTGCGCTGGTGCCGCGACCAGAGCTATTACGATCAGGACTCCTGGCGCGGTACGTGGGGTTATGATGGCGGCGTACTCACCAACCAGGCCAGTCACCATATCGACATGCTGGAGTGGTTTTTCGGCGACGTCGTCAGCGTTCATGCGCGTAGCACTACCGCGCTCGTGAAGATCGAGACTGAGGACACGGCAGTGGCGACGCTGAAGTTTCGCAGCGGTGCGCTGGGCATCATCGAGGCGACGACGGCCACGCGTCCCGCCGATCTCGAAGGCTCGCTGTCGATACTGGGCGAGAAGGGAACGGTGGAGGTCGGCGGTTTCGCCATGAACCACATCCGGCACTGGCTTTTCGTCGACCCGCTGCCGTCGGACAAGGAGGTGATCGAGAAATTTTCGGTCAACCCGCCGAACGTGTACGGCTTCGGCCATCAGGCCTATTATCAGCATGTCGTCGATTGCCTCGCGGATCGCGGCGCGGCGCTGGTCGACGGATTGCAGGGTCGCAAGAGCCTGGAGTTGATCTCGGCGCTCTACGAATCAATCGAGACCGGGCAGGAGGTGTCGCTCCACTTCGTGCCGCGACGTAGCCGGCTGGGTGTCGCCTCGTGAACCGGCCGGAGCTGCGTCAGGTCGGAATCCGCGATGTCGCCTTTGGCGCTGGCGTGAAGGTCGTTGAGCCCTGCAACCTCTATGGCTGCACGATTGGGGACGGCTGCTTCATCGGGCCGTTCAACGAGATCCAAAAAGGAGTCGTTATCGGCGCTCGCACGCGCGTGCAATCGCACAGTTTCATCTGCGAGCTCGTCACGGTTGGTGAGGATTGTTTCATCGGCCATGGTGTGATGTTCATCAACGATACTTTTGCGAGCGGCGGTCCGGCACGTGGCCGCAAGGAGTTGTGGTGTGAGACCAGGATCGGTAATCGGGTGTCCATCGGCTCGAATGCGACCATCATGCCGGTGCAAATTGTCGACGACGTCGTAATCGGTGCAGGTGCAGTGGTCACCAAGGACATCACTGTTGCCGGCGTGTACGCCGGAAGTCCCGCGCGTCGGCTTCGGATGTAGAGGCGCACATGGTGGTTCCCTTCGCTGATCTTCAGCTCCAGTATCAGAACATCAAAGGCGAAATCGATTCCGCGATCGCCGCTGTGATTCGCGACAACGCCTTCATCCGCGGCCCCTACGTCGAGAGGTTCGAGCGGGAGTTCGCCAAAGCTGTGTCCGTGGAGCATTGCGTCTCATGTGCCAACGGAACCGATGCGCTGTATCTCGCGATGAGCGCGCTGAAAGTGAAGCCGGGTGACGAGGTGATCACGACGGCACATTCCTGGATTTCGACTTCCGCGATGATTACGCATGCTGGCGCAGCCGTGAAGTTCTGCGACACCGACGGCTCGACCTTCACCATCGATCCCGCGGCAGTCGAGGCAGCGATCACCCCCCGTACCGTTGGCATCATTCCGGTGCACCTTTACGGGCAGCCCGCGGACATGGACGCGATCATGTCGATCGCGAAGAAGCATGGGTTGTGGGTGATTGAGGATTGCGCGCAGGCGCATCTGGCGGATTACAAGGGCCGGATGGTCGGAACGTTTGGCGACGCCGCGACCTATTCCTTCTACCCGGGCAAGAATCTCGGTGCGATGGGCGATGCCGGGGCCGTCGTCACCGGCGATGCGGCCTTCGCCGAGCATGTCGCGATGCTAGCCCGTCACGGGGGAATCGTGAAGCACCAGCACCAGATCGAGGGTATCAACAGCCGCCTGGATGGCATGCAAGCGGCGATCCTGTCAGCCAAGCTGCGGCATCTGACGGGCTGGACGCGGGCGCGCCAGGAAGCCGCGAGGTTCTATGATGCCGCCCTGAACCAGATCGAGGGTGTGCAGGTCCCTCAATTGGCGCCCGGGCGAAGCCACGTCTATCACCTCTATACAATCAAGCATGCCAAACGAGACAAGCTTGCCGCGCATCTGAACCTCAGGGGGATCCAGACCGCGATCAACTACCCGACGGCGCTGCCGCTGCTTCCAGCCTATCAACGCTTGGAGCACAGTCCGGCGCAGTTTCCGAATGCCTATGGTGACCAGCAGAGCATCCTGTCGTTACCAATGTTCGCCGATATCACCACTTTGCAGCAGCAAGAGGTGGTGCGTGCGGTGCGCGAGTTCTCGGCCTGACTGTTTCGGCCACGCGCAATCTACGACTTCTCTTCGAAAATGCTCCGGGGCGTCACATACCAGAGTAGGAAGAGGAGCGCGGTGCCATGCGTCACCATCGCGACCGTGAGCGGTACGTTGAGCAGAATATGAGGCACCGCTCCGGCGGAGATCAGCACGAAACGGGACGGTAGCCCCGCGGACGTTCGATTGCCGAACGCGAGTACGACGCCCGACGCAAAGGCGGTCAGCGGCGCAAATAAGAGGCCGACGGAGGCGACGCCTTCGGTTGCAAACAACGAGGCATTCAGGTTGCCGAAGCCGTAGGCCTTCTCCATTACGATCGCCAGCTGTTCCTGATAAGGACAATGCATCAGCGGCTTGAGCCCCGATATCTGGCAAAACCAGGTCGGGGGGTGACTCGCGAAGAAATGGTTGTAGATGTCGAGCGCGCTCGATGGCGTCGCCATCATCCGGATGTTGACAAGATCGAACAGCCGGATGCGTGCCACGTCCATGATTGCATAAATGGCCGTGTGCTCGATGGAACTGATGCTGATCATTATCAGGATGACGCCCGCCAGCGTTGGAATGAGAAGGGAAAGGATTGCGGATGTTCTCGCTTTGCAGATGCTGGAAATTGCGGCCAGCGTGGCGAGCCAGATCGGCGTGAAAAAGGCCGATTTCGTCAGGGTGATGGGATAGAAAAGCAGCAGCAGGACAATAACGAATGCCGCTCGCGAGCGATATCCAAGCAGCCAGTAGCAGGCGAAGGCAAACGGCAGCAATGTGCTGGAGATCCAGCCCATGAGATATCGCACCGTTCCCGGGAACTCGATCAGATTGCGGTAGTCGTAGATGCGCTCGATCGAGACGAGTCGGAAATTATACGCCGAGGCTATGGCAATGGTACCGGCCGAGATCACCATGATCAGCGTGAGCAGGTGCTCGAAACGGGGCTTCGACAGGACGAAGAGCGGTTGGAACGGCGCCCTCACGAACAGCACGGGCACCAGAAGGAGTACGAGCGATAGCGCCGCCGAGACGCCTGCGAACAGATGCGGGTAGTTGTATTCCGAGAACACGTCGATCCACAGAAACCCCAAGATCATCGCATAGAAATAGAAACCTACGAAATAGCCGAAACTGAAGCGGGCGAAGACGAACAGCAGCGAGATGATGGAGAAAGATATCGCGACGAGGACAGCGAACCAGATGCGCTCGGGGTTGAAGTGGATATAGGATTGATGGTCCGCGACCTTGATCAGCGACAGACAGGTGACGGCGCTGTGCAGCAGCACCAGGACCGCCAGCGCGGTTTTCGAATCCAGTCGGGCTCGCAGATCTCCGATGACGGACGATGCGTTCATGATGAACAGGCTCGCTGCGGGCGAGGGGAGTTGGGAACCGGATCAGGCAATTTCAAGCGTTCGCTTGAAATAGGCGATCGTCTCCTTCAGCCCGTCCTCGAGCGCGACCTTCGGCTCCCAGTCCAGTGCCGCCTTTGCCTTGGTGAGGTCGGGCTGGCGCTGGCGCGGATCGTCCTGGGGCAGCGGCTGGAAGATGAGTTGCGAGCGCGAGCCGGTGAGCTTGATCACCTTCTCGGCGAGCTCGCGGATGGTGAACTCCGAATTGTTGCCGATGTTGATCGGCCCGGTGATGTCCTCGCCGGTGGCCATCAACCGCATGATGGCTTCGACGAGATCGTCGACATAGCAGAACGAGCGGGTCTGCCCGCCGTCGCCGAACACGGTGATCGGCTCGCCCTTGAGCGCCTGGACGATGAAGGACGACACCACGCGCCCGTCATTGGGCTGCATGCGCGGGCCGTAAGTGTTGAAGATGCGCGCGACCTTGATTGGCAGGCCGTGCTGACGCCAATAGTCGAAGAACAGCGTTTCGGCGCAGCGCTTGCCTTCGTCGTAGCAGGAGCGAATGCCGATCGGGTTGACGTTGCCCCAATAGTCCTCGGTTTGGGGATGGATCAGCGGATCGCCATAGACCTCGCTGGTGGAGGCCTGGAAGATGCGCGCCTTGAGCCGCTTGGCGAGGCCGAGCATGTTGATGGCGCCGTGCACCGAGGTCTTGGTGGTCTGCACGGGATCGCGCTGATAGTGGATCGGCGAGGCCGGGCAGGCCAAGTTGAAGATGGCGTCGACCTCGATATAGAGCGGAAAAGTGACGTCGTGCCGGACCGCCTCGAACAGCGGATTTGCGATCAGATGGGCGATGTTGCGCCGGCTGCCGGTGAAGTAATTGTCGACCGACACCACCTCGGCCCCTGTATCGAGCAGCCGCTCGCAGAGGTGGGATCCGATGAAGCCGGCGCCACCGGTGACGAGGATTCGGCTGTTCTTGTAGCTTTCAAACGGCATGGTCAGTTCCAGATTGTCCGCGACGGAGCGCGCTGAGTGGTATCGGCAACGGCCGGACTCGCCAATAGCCAAATGACTTGGTCTCAGGTATTTAAATACCTGTACTTTGCATGGGGTTGTTTTCGCTGTTTTTGTGGGGCGCTTGGCAGGGCACCGGCTAGAACTGCCGCCGTTTCAGCCAGGCGCGCGCACTCCAATGGGCAAAGCACCAGGCCGATCTGATCAGGGAGAGCTGTTCGACATTGCGGTAGATCTGCCAGACCCATTTGGCGGAACGCGCCGGGCGGCTGGAGACCGAAGAGCCCCTGACGCGGTAGCGCGCAAGGTCCTCGTTGAGGCCGTAGGCGGTATGGCCGCGCTTGAGGATCGAGAGCCAAAGGCAGAAATCATCGTAGCCCTCGTTCCTCATCACGATGGGTCCGGCGATCTCGCGGTCGACCATCGCAGTCAGAGTAGCGATCGCGGTGTTCTCAAGGAGCTGGTCATAGGTGAGCGAGGCCGGCACCTCGATCAGGCGGCCGGTGATCGTGTTGCTCTCGTTGATGCGGCGGAAGGCGGTGTAGCTGAGGGCAGCCTGCTTCTCGCGGGCGAAGGCGAGCTGGCGTTCGAGCTTGCCTGGCAGCCACAGATCGTCGCTGTCGAGGAAGGCGAGATAGCGGCCCTGCGCGGCATCAATCGAGGCTTGGCGGGCGAGCGCCGGACCGCCATTTCGGGCCTGCCGGATCAGCTTGACGCGGGAATCGCGCTCGCCGATCGCTGCGATGATCGCCGGCGTCCTGTCGGTCGAGCAGTCGTCGGCGATCAAGAGCTCCCAATCGGCGAACGTCTGGTCCTGCACCGAGCGGATCGTTTCCTCGATCAGGCCTTCGACGTTCCAGGAGGGGGTGATGATCGAGACCAGCGGCATCATGGATCCGTTCAGTTCGCGCGGGCCGGCGCGGCGATTGCCGCGCACACGGAGGCGGCAAACGTGTCGAGCAGCTTGGGATCGCCGACATAAAGCTCGCCCGGATAAGACCGGCGCCAGGCAGACTCGAAATAGGCTGCACCCCTGGCCGGATCGAATGGCCCGGCGGAGAGCGCTTCGCGCAGTCGTGCCGGCACATCGGCCAGGCGGTCGACCGCATACACCAGCGGGCAGGAGCGGTAGAACGCATCGCCCATCACCACGACCGGCTTGCCGAGCAGCAGTGCTTCGGCGCCCGACTTGCTGTTGACGGAGATGACGGCGTCAGCGCGATCGAGCACGGTGTAGTTGTTGGTCTGCGGCGGCAGCAGCACGAAATTGTCGAACCGGCGCGCGAGCTCGAACAGGCGCGAAGCTGCGATCGCGCCGATCTGGGCGGGATGTTCCTTGACCACGAGCACATGCGAATCCGGAATCGTGCGCAGCAGGAAGTCGACCGTGGCCACCTGGTCGAGATAATCCGGCGAGCGCAACGTCAGCGCCATGTCGGCCGGGACGTGGAAAGGGTAGTAGACGAAGGGCGTTTCAGGAACCGGACGATAGAGCTTGCGCAGTCGTGTCGCGTTGAGCGCCATGGCCGCATGAACACGCGCGTGGCGCAGATTGTGCCCGAACTCCTGGTGCTTGCCGAGCGCAAACTGGTCCCAGAGTTTTTCGACGAGACGGTGGGCATTGCGCAGGTTCACGACCTTCTTGAAGGCCGCCGAATAATGGTGCTGGTCCTTCTTGGGGATGACGATGGCACGCTGCGTCAGCGTGTCGTCCAGATAGGCGCGCACCTCTGATGACACCGTGTCTGCCGGCGTCGCCATCACGTCTGGCGCTGCGAGGCTGTCGGGCGTAAAATACATGCGGCCGCGGAAGAACGACGGCTCGATGAACCAGTTGCGGATATTGCGGCGTCTTGCGGCGTAGAAGCTCGCGATGACGGAGAGAAAGCCGCCGAGCTCCTGCACCAGTTCGGCGCGCGTGCCTTGCGCCTCCAGCCGGTCGAGCAGCGCCTCCATGGCGTTGGCGTAGATCATGAACCGCCGGCGCAGCGCGGCCGTATCGCGGATGCCGAAAGTGAAACGTTCATGACTGAACAGGAAATTGGTCCCGTCGAGTCCGTACGCAGCGACGCGCGCATCGAACGCCTTGCGGTCGTCGGGTGCAGGCCCGGCCTTGAGGCCCTCGCGGTACATGTTCGTAACCGGCACGCCTGCAGCGGCCGAAATCTCCGCGCTGCGATCGTCGAAGGCGAGCAATTCGACATCATGGCCAGCCGCGCGCAAACGTTGCGCGACCGGAATCCAGAACCGGGTCTGGTATTCGGCGAGCGTGGTGATGAGAACGGTCTTTGCGGATGTGGTCATTGCTCTAGGGCCTGGTCGATCGCAACGCTCGCGAGCGGCAAGCCTGTCGTCGCGCAACGCGCGCGTCGCGCTCTGAATTGCAACGGGCTCGCGCGATCATGAGTTGCGATCCGCTGAAGCAAGGCTTTGACGAAGGCGGGCTCGATCCGCTTGTCGCGCCGGGCCGGATTGAACCGGCTGCGCAGCCGCTCGGTGACGGCCGAGCCAAACGCGGCGCTCGCGGCGCCCTTGACGATCTGACCGAAGCTCGGCTTGGCGCGCGTGCCCTTCACGGTCGCAAGCAGAGACACGTAGGGTCGCCGCGAGCCTTGCACGCGAATCAGGACATCGGCGACCCGATCGGCCGCCTGTCCGTCGTTATGATGGAAGAAAGCCTCGATGTCGGCGGCGTGAACTCGGGCGAAATCGAAGGTCGCGGTCTCGCGCTCGAGATGGTCGATTGCGCCAAGCAGATCATCGAACGAAGACACTTGACGGCTCACGCGAGCTGGCAGCCCGGCATGGCCAGCGGTGATCGGTGTGTTCAGATATTCGAGCTGGAGCGGCAGCTTTCCGAGCAATACCGATTCGACGGCCGTCCCGCAGTTGAGATGGATGATCGCGGCCGCGTTGCGGATGCGGTCGAGCACGCTGCCGGTGCCGTCGATCACGACGTTGGCATGGCGCGAGAGCGCGTTGCGATAGACGTCCTCGCTCTCGAAGGGATGCGGACGCACCAGGATTTTGCGGTCGGGCCGCGCTGCGGCGAGCCGCTCGATCTCGGAGAGATAGTTCGTGAAGACCTGCTTCAAATCCGCGATGAAGCGATCGACATAGTCGCCGTTCCAACCGGACCGCACCATCGCCTCGCGCTCCCCGCCCGGCTTGCCGGTGAAGCGCGAATTGACCAGCGGGAAGTTGGCGTTGACGAGCAGATAGCCGCGCGGTTCGCCGTCGAGCAGCGCGCGCCAGCGTGAAGCTGCAAAATCGAAGCGCGGGCAACCGGTGAGGTGAAGCTGCTCCGGCGGCATGGTTCCGGCCGCCAGGAACGCGTCGTACAACCGGCTGCCCCAGAAGAAATAGCCCGCCAGGATGTCGGCGTAGCCACTGTCCTTGACGTGCGCGGCCATCGCCGGCGGAGAGTTGCCGCCCTTTTCTGCGAGCACTCCGCCTTCGGTGTCGAGCACGTACAGCGCGAGGCCGGCTTTGGCAAAGCTGCGCATCAGGTCGAGATTGACCGGGCGTGCGTAGTTGACGACCAGGGCGTCGAGCCCGAGCCGCGGCACATCGACCGCCTGCTCGTACATCGGCACCAGCACGACGGAGGCGCCGCGCCGCGCGAGTTGATAACCGAGCATGACTGCCCCCGGCAGGTCACGCTTGGGGTGATCGACCACCAGGCCTATGCGCAAGATCGTGGCTCCCGGCAGACCCGATTCAGAGGCGCATCACGGCGCGATCGATATCCGTGAGCGGCCCGGCTGCCCGGAAGCGCGGAGCTGGTTCGGGATAGATGCGCGGCTGCTGAATATAGGTTGCGGTATAGAGCAGGCGATTGCGATCGGACTGAATCCGGCTGCCCATATGCAGACAGCGGGCCGTATTGACGATGAACGACGACAGGCGCGGCGCCACCATCTCCTTCACCGCATCGGGCCCGGTCTTGGCGAACACCTGTTGGTCGTTCATGTGGCTCTTCAGCGTGTTGCGGAACGGTTTGGAAGGGCCTGCCGGAATGAAGGTGAACGGGCCGTCGGCGGTGTCGCGGACATCCGTCAGATAGATGAAAAGCTTGCAGACGCGCTTGTCGTCGTGATCGAGGTGCCAGAGTTGCGAATAGCTCAGGCTCTGGCTTGGGGTCGGCTGTGACAGGGTCAGCAGCACGTCGGAGAGCTGCGGCAAATCGTGCATGAAATCGCCGATGATGCGAAGTGCCGCGGGCTGTAGCGCATAGCGCACAAAGGGATGGTCGGTCGCGAACGCGCCGTCGACGAGATCCTCATCCAGGAGGCTAACCCAGAACGATTTGTGTCCAAGCTGCTGCTTGCCGGAGAGTTCGTTGAGCCGGCTCACCTTGCTTTCCGAAACCGCAGCGACGGCTTCCGCAAGGCTGCGCTCCATCAGCGAGGATACGTCGACATAGCCGTCCTCTGCGAGCTGACGGCTCGCCGCGCTCCATTCCGGCTTCGAGGGAAGCTGTTTCAAGAGCGCGACCCGTTTGGCGCGCGCGCCCGGTTGCAGGCTGCTCAGGGCCGCTTTGGTAACCCAGCCGAGATCAGTCCGATTAAAGTGCCACAGTAGGCGGCGGAACTGGCTGATCTTCTGCTTGTTGGGAAGAGGGCGCTTGGTAGTGGCGTTCACGACTGTCATGTTGGCTCCCAGCAAAACAAAAAGCCATCGTTGTGGATCGACGGAGCGAACGGCATCCGCTCGCGCGCCAGAATGCGGATGCGGCCCTGGCGCTCATATTCGTCAAGCGTGGAGAACAGCTGCGTCTGGTAGTCGACTGACCGGATATAGAGGAAGCTGACGATATCCCGCGGGTCGGCCAGGTTGAGAAGCTCGGTCGTCGGTTCAATGTTGATGACGCGCTTCGGCCTGGCGGCAATGATGTTGTCAACCACCTTGCGAACGTCATAGGGAATCTGCTCGATGCAGAAATAGGTAAATACAACTTCGCCCTCGATTGCTGCGAAGTTGATATCGGATGCATCCGTCAGATCTATCCGATCGAGCGCGACCTTGTCCGAGAGGCCAAAATGCGCGGCGACCTCGCGGCCGGTGGCGATACCGTTCGGGGCAATGTCAAAACCCTTGAAGGTCCACTCCGGATGATCGAGATGGAGTGAAAAAAGATTATAGCCGTAGCCGGTACCAAGCTCGACGATCCGCTTCGAGTCCGCGTGTCGCGCGATCAGCTCGCCCAACGCCTTTGCGCGATATCGATAATAGTCTTGAGCCGCAATCCTGCAGATCTGATTGTCGACTTTGCGGAGTTCTTGCGCCGTATTTGGAGGAATCAGAAACTCGCTCAGATCGTTCGTCTTGGTCCACGCTCTGGCCGTAAGCACCCTTTGCCAGATCAGCAGGTTGTATTCCGAATTGACGACATCGGCGGTCCGCTTCACGCGTCGCATGACAAGACGACCAATGCTCCTGACCGCGTCTAATGCATAAGTCGTCGCGCGGTCCGCCAGGGACGCCTTAGCGAAGCGTTGCAGGCTGATGTTGTTTGCGCCCGTCGTGCTCATTCCATCGATCCGGCGAATGTCCGTTCAAATGCTCTTGGGCACCAGTCCCATCAATTGGCCCATGGCAAGAAAGATGGTGCGGTGGCGTTTTTCGAGAACCAGGAAATATTGTAAGATCCATACGATGATGCAGAACACCCCGGAACCGAGGGTGAGCCTTAGCACGCTGTCAAACTGAATGTAACCTGCAATTATCCAAAGACAAACGCTGCCGACGACCATGATGGCCGCCTGAGTTCCGATCGCTTTTGCAAAGCGTTCTAGGTTGAGATCAAGCGCACTACGCAGCTGGCTGAGTTGCAGCGGCAGGACCAACACGTTGGCCACGGCTTGGCCCAAAATCAAGGCCCGCTCGGCGAACAGGTGCAGCGTTGCGGCAGATACGACCGCCCATATCAGCAGCTGAAGGCCCATGAGCATATTGAGCCGTGCCTGGATCTCCGGGCGCGTCAGAAAAATCAAGCTGCCAATCGCAATGTATTGGGCACAGATCGGAGCCACGAAACTCACGCCCATCCAGGTGGAGTAGGGCGTCAGAAGCGGACCGATCCAAATTCGCAGGATGTCCGGCGACAGGATGGCGGCGGCTGCGAAGAGGGGTACCGTAAACATGGGCAGCAGAATAAGACCGAGTTCACCCAGCCTTTGAAACGTTGTCGAGCTGCCGCGCTCGTCGAGACGGCTCGCTACCGGAAGTAGTGCCGAGGTGAGTAGGCTGACCACGGTCCTGGATACGCGCGAAAGCCGCACCAGCGCATCGTAAGTGCCGACGCCCGTTGGGCCGAATAGGAACCCGACCACCAATGGTTGGAGGGGGCCGGAAATGCCGCCGATCAACCGGCCCTGCAGAAGGAGCATACAACGGTGCAGAAGGTCGCGGCGAATGTCGGAAGTCCATGATGAGAAACGCGTGTTCTTTCGCCCCAGCGCGATCGCGGCACCGAGGAGCACCACGAGCGCGCGGCCGATAAGCGTGGCGAGATAGATATAGGCGACGACCTCGAAGCCAACAGACCTATAGGAGGCCAATATTGTCAGGCCCACATAGGCGACGGTCGAAGTAACCTCCGTCACCCGCAACAGATTGTAGCGTTCGAAACCCTTGATGATCCCTTCCCACACCAGGGCCGGGATAAGGATCAGATTCCCGAGTGCAGTGAAGCGGAGTATACTGACGAACGCCTCGAAGTGAGCGGCGTCCACCTTCATCAACATTGCAAGATGCGGAACTCCGATCCAGATCGCGGCGCTCAGACTCAGCGCTAACAAGATCGAGACCACGCTTAGAAAGGTGAGTTGCCGGGCAGCCAGGGCCCAATCGCGATGCTCCCGGCCCCGCGCGACCGTCTGAGTGGCCACCTCCGAAAGACCGAGATCGAACACGGCCATCATTCCGGTCGGCAGAAGCAGCCGTGCGAGCACTATGAGACCGAACTCGGTCACGCCCCACGTGCGGAGGATCACGGGAATGACGACGAGGCCGAGCACGGCGGCGCCGCCGAAGGCGATGATCGAGATCAGGGTGTTGTGGATCAGGCGCTTGATCATTGCGGTATTATATCACCAGGAACTCAACCCGCCGTCGACGGCGACGTTCTGTCCGGTGACGTAGGATGCCGCATCGGACACCAGGAACAGCATTGCGCCCACCATCTCGTCCGCGCGGGCCATCCGGCCGAGCGGAATGCGGGCACCATAGCGCGCCTTGAAGGTTTCGTTTTGCCCGCTCTCGACCCCGCCCGGGGTGAGCGTGTTGACGCGAACGCCTTTCGCCGCCCAGTAGGTCGCCAGATGCTTGGTCAGTCCGATGACGCCGGCCTTGGACGCCGTGTACACGGCGGGCGTGTTGATGGCGCGGCCGAGATATTCGGAGCCTTCGTAGATGCGCTGGTCGGGCGCCATCAGGCCGTAGATCGAGGCGGTCTGCACGATAGCCCCGTAGCCGCGTTCAGCCATTCGACCGCCGAAGGCCTGGGCGATGTTGAACATGCCGTCGAGATTGACCGCCATGATCTCACGCCAGGTCTCCAACGAAAACTTCTCGACGGGCGCGAAGAAAGCGTCGATGTCGCGGGTCTTGCTCGCGGCATTGTTGAGCAGGATCGAGACCGGTCCGAGGTCGGCTTCGATCGCATCGGCGGTGCTGCGTACCGCGTCGGGCTGGGTGATGTCGCAGCCATAACCCGTGGCGCGGACGGCATGGCGTGACGCGACGTCGGCCGCCGCCGCATCGGTCGCGGCCTGGTCGAGATCGACAATCGCGACATTGGCACCGAACTCGGCGAGGCCCTCGGCGAAGCGACGGCCGAGGATGCCGCAGCCGCCGGTGACGACAGCAGTGCGGCCGGTAAGATCGAACAGCGCCTTGAAGCTCGTCATGATGATGATCCCTGGAGCCCCTGCCGTCGACGGAGCAGGAGCTCAACCAGTGTGAAGTCGACCTCGGAGTCGATGTCGACTGAACGTTCTTCCGGCATCTCGAACAGTCGGGTATCCGGATAGAAAACCGCCGGCTCATCGAGGAATCGAGCGACGCGCCAGACGTAGATCGAGGCGTTCATGTCGAAGCAGCGCGGGCTGTCCTGCCGTCGTACGATCGGCGGATCGGCAACTTTTGACAGGCCGACGGTGCCGTCCTTGCGCTCCTCGACCAAGTTGAAATAGGGCGAGCGCCGGGCGGGTGCGCCGGTGATGACGCTGGGCGCGCCGGAACTGCGCAACAAATCCACGGCGCCGACGATGTCGGAGGCGAGCCGCAGAGGCGAGGTCACGTCGAGGTCGACGAGGATGTCGGGCGTCTGCCCGGTGTGTGCCATGGCCTGCTCGAGGCAGTGACGGATCGCGGGGATTTTCGGCGCCGCGTCGGTCGCCATCTCGTCTGGACGCTTGACGGCCAGATCGGCGCCTGCGCGGATCGCCGTCTCTAGTAACGCATCGGAATCGCTGCTGAAGGCGATGGTCGAAAACAGGTCGGTCTCGCGCGCCTGCGCGATGCTCCAGGCGAGCAGCGGCTTGCCGAGAAGATCGCGACCGTTCTTTCCCGCAACGCCCTTGGAGCCGCCACGCGCGCACATCGTACAGAACAGGTTCATGCTGAAATCCAGCTCCTCGAATGCAGGGCGCGCTCGCTCGCGTCAATCAAATCCATCACGGCCATGCCTTCGGTGAACGAGCAGACCGGACCGTTGCCACTCAGAGCCGCCAGATGCATCGCCCGGTAGCTCACATCGCGTTCATTCGCATATTGCGTGGCGACGCCATTGATGGACAGGCTGCCGCCGACGAGGTCGGCTTCGACCGTCTCGTCGGAAAGATTGATGCGAATCCGGCGCAGGCCCGCGCGGTCGAGATAGTCGAGATGAACCTGCACGACCTGCGCTCGGGCCATCTCCATCAGCAGCGCAAGGTGATCGTCGACCTCGAGATCGCGGGCTCCGGATGCCCCGCCGAGCGCAGCGACGCGTTGCCACGGTCCGAACAGCCAGAGCAAATAGTCGAGCTCGTGGCTCAGGTCGCGCAGCACCCCGCCGCCGGCATCTACCGTCGATGAGGCGGTGGCGCGATGGTCACGACCGGGCCGCCAATCCCGAATATCCTGCCCGACATAGGCCGAAACGGTGATCGCGGGGCGTCCTTCAAGGTGCCGCGCGAGCGCAGCCATCACCGGATGGAAGCGCAGATTGTAGGCGACGAACAGCTTTGCGAAAGGGAAGGCTGGCAGCGGCTCAGGCCTTGCTAGCATCGGCTTTTCCACCAGAACCGTTCCACGAAAGTCAGCATTCGCAAGTTCGCGCAGCGCCTCGACATGCCGCGCGGTTTCGGTGGCGATGACGACATAGTCGACTTGCCCGCGTGAAAGCGCTTCGCCAATGCTGCCGTGATTTCCGCCGCCACGGCGGCTGACGGTTGCTACCGAGAGACCGAGATCGCAGAGCACTCGCGCATGTCGCGTTCCGATCGAGCCGAGACCGACAACGACTGCGCTGGCCGGGCTCACTGGAAGACCTCGTGAAACTCGGCGTGCGCCTGCTCGAAATCCTCGACCCGGCCGATGTCGAGCCAGTACTCCCGGATCGGATACACCGCGACGCGGCCCTCACTCGCGACGATACGTTCCAAAACCGCCGGCATGTCGATCTTGATGCCGCGGTCGACGAGCTGGAACACGTTGGGGCCGATCACGTAGATGCCGGCGCTCACGAACCAGCTCTCGGTCGGCTTTTCCCGGATGACCTGGAGATATCCTTCCGACGCGGTCACGACGCCGTAGGGAACATGGACCTTGTGCTCGCGCACGGCCATCGTGGCTTCTGCCGGGGTCGCGTTGTGGAAGTCGAGCAGCGCGCCATAATTGATGGTCGTCAGAATGTCGCCATTGGTCACGACCAGGGGCAGATCAGGCGACGAGGAAAAAAGACCAAGCGCGCCCGCGGTGCCGAGACGCTCAGTTTCGTGGATGTAGCGGATGGTCGCGCCGAAGGTGGCGCCGTCACCGAAATAATTCTGGATCATCTCGGCTTTATAGTTCACCGATATGAAGATGTTGCGGAAGCCCTGCTGCACGAAATTGCGCACGATGGTTTCGAGCAGCGGCCGGCCGCCGACGTGAAGCATCGGCTTCGGCACCTCTCGCGTCAGCACACCCAGGCGCTCGCCGAGCCCGCCGGCCATGATCAGCACTGGATTTTCGTATTGCGGGACCTCGAGCAGTTCGTCGAAGGTTTCGACGCCGATGACTTTGCCGTTGGCATCGATCAGCGGAAGCTGCTTGATCGATTTCTGCCGCATCAGGCCCAAGCGCTCGTCGCGTGGCAGGGTGACGGAAGCCGACACCGGGCTCGGGTTCATCACGTCGATCGCGCGGCCGCTCAGCGGGATGCCGCGCAACAACCCGCGCCTTATGTCGCCGTCAGTGACGATGCCGGTGAGCCTGCCGTCGTCGAGGACCAGCGCGATCTGGATGCTGCCGCTCTCGATGGCGGCAATGGCTTCGCTCAGCGTGGCTTCTGTTCCAACGACGGCTTTTTGCCAGGACTTCATGATGGTGGACCTCGCGGGCGGCCGCGCCTGTGCTGGCGCGCACCCGATCAGAAAGCAGCTATATCGCGGGTGCGAAGGGGGACGTCAATCCCCGCGGTCGGGGCCCAATTTGGCCTCCAGAACCGCCAATTTCGCTTCGGCCTTTGCCAGTTCGGCCTTGAGATTGCGGCCGAGCCGGCTGCCGCGCGCGGCATCTGGAATCAGGGCGGTGCCAAGGGCGCCGCCGGTTCCGACCAACGCCCAGCGCGTGATCCGGATGAGGTTGTCGCCGGTCTTGACCAGGATCCCCGCGCTGTCCCTGCCGATCACCTCGCCGGGTACGCCGACATAGGACCTGGCACCGGGTATCAACTCGGCCGTGAGGAGGGCGTAGGACTTATCTTTCCAGATCGTGCGGGCGCCGGGGCCGGGCGGCACCAGCGCACGGACGAACCGTTCGAGCGCGGCGCTGCTCGAGGTCCAGTCAATCTCCTCGTCGCCCTCCCTGCGCCGGCAGCAATAAAGACCGACAGGATCGATCGAGGACTGCACGATGCGCTTGTCAGTGCGTTCAGAGACGTCGGAGATCGCTTCGACCAGCGTGACGGCGCAAAGCGTCTCGGCGGTCTTGAGCAGCGTCGCATAGGTGTCGGTCGCGGAGATCGGCACCTTGATCTGCCGTACGATGTCGCCGGTATCGATGCCGAGATCGACCCAGTGAACCGTGATGCCGAATTCGGTCTCGCCGTTGATCAGCGCCCAGGTCAACGGATTGCGGCCGCGATAGAACGGCAACGCACCGGCGTGACAATTGAGCGTGCCGCGCGGCGGCAGCGCCAGAATTGGCTCGCGGAGAATCTGGTCGTAGGACATCGAGACGTGAAGTTCGGCCGCGAATTCTGCGATCTTGGCAAGGCTCTCCGGCGCGTTGATGGCCTTCGGGCGTAGCACCGGAATGCCCCTAGCTTCTGCAAGCGCGAGAAGCGTCGAGTCGGGACTGGACGCGCGCACCGCCACGAAGACGATGGTGTAGCGGGCATCGTCGATCAGCCGGGCGAGGGCGCGCTGTGCCCAGACGCCGTCGCCGAAATAGCCGATCCTCATAGCGGGTCTTCCTCGTCAAATGGACGGGTGGTCGTCGTGCCAAGCAGCGACCAATATTCGATCGGCGGCCGGCCGGAGCCTGGCCGCTTGCAGGTGAGGTCCTCGGGGCGCAGCACCTCGCCGCTCTTCAACGAGCGCGCGGCCACGATGCTCTTGCGCGCGATGTCGATGTTCTTGATCTCGGAATTTCTCGGGGTCTTGATGCCGTCGCCGCGCGCCTGCTCGATCCGGCGGATGGCGGAGACCATACGCTTGAGATCGCCGGGCTCGAGGGAGGCGGCATGATCCGGCCCTTCCGCGTTGCGGTCGAGGGTGAGATGCTTCTCGATGATCGAGGCGCCCATCGCCACCGCCGCGAGCGAGATCTCGATGCCGTCGGTGTGATCGGAATAACCGACCGGAAGGCGGAAGGCGGTCCGCATCGTCTGCATCGCATCAAGGTTCACGTCCTCGGGCGGGCAGGGATACTCGGTCGTGCAGTGAAGCAGGCTGACGCGCTCGGACAATAGCGCGCGGGCTTCGGCGTCGCGCCAGGCGGCACGGAAGGCGGCAACGCCAGGCGGCGTATTGCTGCGGCTGTAGCCATGCGCGAGCACCCCGAGCGCCTCCTCGACCTCGATCAGCGTGGCCATGCCGGTCGATAGGATCAGCGGCATGTCGGCGCTCGCGATCGCATGTAACAGCGGCGCGTTGGTCAAATCGCCCGAACCAATCTTGATCCGGGGCAGGCCGAGCGTAAGCAGGTAGTTCAGCGATTGATGATCGAACGGCGTCGATAGAAATTCGATGCGGCGTTCCTTGGCGTGGGCGATCAGCGGCGGATGCGCCGAATGCGGTAATTCGAGCCGCTTCAGCATCGCGCGCTGGCTCTCAGCAACATCTGTCGTGCGCTGCTGATAGTCGGCCTTGCGTGCGCTCCGGCCTGCGAGCGAGTTGGCGTTGAAGGTCTGGAACTTGACGATGTCGGCGCCGGCATCAGCGGCCGCATCGACGAGGGCAAGAGCAGTCTCCAGGCTGCCGGAATGATTGACGCCGGCTTCGGCGATGATGAGCGTGCGCGTCATGTCGCGGCCTCGCCGTCGTAAAAGCCCTTCTTCAGCAGTGCGTTGAAGTTGGGAATCGCGGTGATCTTGTCGGCGACGCGGCGACTGGTCTCGCCGTCGCCGTAGGGGCTGATCGTCGGCTGCCGTCCGCGCGCGAGCGCACCGGCGATTGCCGCTGAAATCGATGCGCGATCAGGCGCGGCGTGGAACACGGAGCTGGCGCGTTCGCGTCCCTTCTGCCGGTCGCCGATGTCGACGGTCGGAACGTTGAGCGACGGCGCTTCATAGATGCCGCTGGATGAGTTGCCGACGACCACATCCGCCTGGTTCATCAGGCTGATGTAGCGAAGCTGACCGAGGGAGGCGACCGCGATGGCGTTCGGCCGGCCGGCGACGAAGGCCTTGATGCGTTCGTTGAGCGCGCGGCCTTCCGCATCGGCATTGGCGAGCGTGAAAAACAGGCTGAATTCGGGATCGAGTTCTGCGAGCGCCGCGAACAATTCGTCCAGCGCGCCGACGGAGCGATCCATCTCGACTGTAACGGGGTGGAACGTGACCAGCACGTTGCGCTTGCCAAGCTTCATCCCGACCTCGCGGCCGAGGGTCTCGCGATCCATCAGCTGGAGGCGCTTGATCGAATCGATACCGGGCGAGCCGACTGTGAAGACGCGTGCCGGGTCTTCGCCGAGGCGGGTCAGTCGCCGGGCCGAATCGGCGTTGGTCGCAAAATGCAGATGCGACATCTTGCTGATGGCGTGACGGATGGATTCATCGACGGCGCCTTCGGTGACGTCGCCGCCGAACAGATGCGCCATTGGCAGCCGCATGAACATCGCCGCTTGGGCGGCCGCAAAGGTCTCGTATCGGTCGCCGAGGACGACAACAAGGTCCGGTTTCAGCCGAGCGAAGGCGTCGGCAAATCCGATTACGCCAAGTCCGACCGACTTGGCGACGCCGACGCCGGAATCGCTCGAGAGCAGCGTCTCGACGCTCTCGTCGACGTCGAATCCTTCATCGCGGATGTTGTCGATGGTGTAGCCGAACTCGGGCGACAGGTGCATGCCGGTGGCAATGAGCTGAAGCGTCAGTCCGGCTGTTTCGCGGATCGCCCGCATCGGCCAGATGATGAGGCCGAAATCGGCCCGGCTGCCCGTGACGAAGCAGATCTTGCGGCTTGGTTTACTCATCGCGGGCCCGGATGCTGGCGCTGGAGGGAAGGTTGATCAGGCGGCGCTCGATCGATTCGGCAGTGCCGAGATCGCCGCGGGGACTTTGCGCGAACATCGGCAGCTTGTGCATCAACGTCCAGGCCGGACGTGCGCCAAAACCGGCGTCGTTGAGCGCGGCGAGGACCTCGTCGCGCCGCTCCGCATGGGCCTCGTCGAGCAGGATTGCGTTCAGCCAGTAATTGCTCGTGGTGTCCTTTGGCTCGCGCGAGAAGCGGATTCCGGGAGTATCCGCGAAGGCGCGTTCATAGGCCAAGGCAAGCTTGCGCTTGCTCGCCAAAAAACCGTCGAGCTGCTCGAGCTGGGCGCAGCCGAGCGCCGCATTCAAATTCGGCAGGCGGTAGTTGAAACCGATCTCGTCATGCACGAACGCCCATTTGTGCGGCAGCTTCGCGGTGGTGGTGAGATGCTTGGCGCGGCGCCCCAGTTCCTCATCATTGGTGAGGATAGCGCCGCCGCCGCCGGTGGTGACGATCTTGTTGCCGTTGAAGCTCAGTGCCGCGAGCCGTGTCTGCGATCCGACCGCGTGACCCTTGTAGGTCGAGCCCAGCGATTCTGCGGCGTCCTCCACGAGCGCAATGCCCCAGTCACGGGCGGTCGCGGTAATCTCGTCGAGCTCGACCGGATGCCCGAACGTGTGCATCGGCGTGATCGCGGCGATGCGGCGTCCGGTTTCGCGATTGACTGCGCCCTTGGCCGTCCGCTGGGCGATCTCGTCGAGCCGCGTGGCGAGTGCGCGAGCATCCATGCCCAGGGTGACGAGAGAGCTGTCGACGAAATGCGGCGTCGCGCCGCAATAGACTATCGCATTGGTCGTCGCGATGAAAGTCAGCGCCGGCGAAATGACCTCGTCGCCGGGCTCGACGCCGGCGAGGCGGAAGCAGGCATGCAGCGCGGCCGTGCCGTTGACGACGGCCACCGCGCGTTTGGCGCCGGTGACCTCCTCCAGCATGCGCTCGAACCGATCGACGAACGGCCCGACCGAGGAGACGAAGGTGCTCTTGATGCACTCTTCGAGATAGGCGATCTCGTTGCCCGCGAATACCGGCTCGTGCAGGCCGAGAATTCCGTTGGGGGTTCCCACAGCGCGCCGTACGGCATCGACGATGGTCGTGGGTTCGAAGTCTGACCTGGTTACGGGAGTGTCCACCATCGCCTCAGACGTTGTAGACGTCAGCCTTGTAGCGGCTGAGGTTTGCAGGATTGGTGAACCACTCGACAGTCTTGATCATCCCCCGGCGCATGCCGTCGACGCCGCCGAATTCAGGGCTCCAGCCAAGCTGCTGGCGTGCCTTGGAATTGTCGGCCCAAAGCCGTTCGACCTCGCTGTTGGCGGGACGCAGGCGCGCCTCGTCGGTCTCGATTTCGATGGTTGTCCCCATGACATCGGCGATCATCTGCGCGGTCGCGCCGACCGCTATCTCAAAACCGCTGCCGAGATTGATGGTCTGGCCGACGACCTGCTCCGCAGGCGCCGTAAGGCCCGCGATCAGGCCGCGCGCGGTGTCGGTGACGAACGAGAAATCGCGCGTCGGGCTGACGGCACCGAGGCGGATGTTCCGCTTGCCGGTCGCAATCTGGCTGATGATCGCCGGGATCACCGCGCGTGCCGACTGCCGCGGGCCAAAGGTGTTGAACGGGCGGATTACCACGACGGGCATGCCGAACGAAGCCTGGAATGACAATGCCATCTGGTCGGAGGCGATCTTCGAGGCGGAGTAGGGCGACTGTCCGACCAGCGGATGGCTCTCCTTGATTGGAACGGTCTGCGCCGTGCCGTAGACCTCGCTGGTCGAGGTCTGCACGAAGCGGCGCACGCCGGCCATGCGCGCGGCCTGGAGCACGTTCACGGTGCCGCGCACGTTGGTTTCGACATAGGAGTCGGGCGCGACATAGGAGAACGGTATCGCGATCAACGCCGCCAGATGCAGCACGTCGGTGCAGCCGCTCGAGGCCGCGATCATGAAGTGCGGATCGCGGATGTCGCCGGCCACGACCTCCACCGACGTCATGATGTCGGCCGGCACCGTGTCGAGCCAGCCCCAGGAATTGAAGGAGTTGTAATAGACGATCGCCTTGACGCGGGCACCGGCTTTCACCAGTTCCTCGACGACATGCGAACCGATGAAGCCATCGCTGCCGGTAACGAGGACGCGGGCGTCCCTCAGATCTGCCATGCCGGACCCCAAAGGGCGATTAAGCCAGTGTTCGCAACAAGATGGCGCTATAGCACACTGGCCGTCGCGTGCAACAGAGCACCGTTCGATATCCGTCAAATGCCCGGGGATGCAGCGCTTTTGGGCGCCGCTCTAGGCGTTCCCGGCGGGTACCAGGCGCTGCTTCACGAATGCTTCCAGATCCCCGCCGGAAAACAGATGGCCCGCAAGGCCTGCGGCCTGCGCCGCCTCCATGTCGCTGTCCTTGTCTCCGATCACCATGCTGCGCGTCATGTCGATTGGGAAACGCTGCGCGATGTCGTGGATCATACCGGGCGCCGGCTTGCGCCGGTCGCTCGTGCGGCAATAGTGCGCGACGGTGCCGTCGGGGTGATCGGGGCAATATTCGAACGCGTCGATATGTGCGCCGACCAGCGCCATCTGGTCCGCCATCCAGCGGTGCAGGGTGACGACGTGACGCTCCTCGTAGAAGCCGCGTGCGACGCCGGATTGATTGGTGATGACGAAGGCGAAGTAGCCGGCCTCATTGACGGCCTTCACGGCCTCGCGTGCGCCCTCGATCCATTCGAGCTTGTGCGTCTCGAAAGTGTATCCTGAATCGTGGTTGAGCACGCCGTCGCGGTCGAAGAACACTGCTGGCCGGCGCAGTTTCTCCCTCAATTCCCGATCGGCGCGTGCGAAATCATCGGGAACGCCGATGTCGATGAAGTAGCCGCGATAGGCCGTGCCGCGCAGTGCGCCGGACTTGACGAGGCCGGGGAACACGTCCTGCTCGAGCGAGGCGGGAAGCGTCGCGATGTCGGCGAGAACGGACTTGTCCACGACGTAGATGCCCGCATTGACCGGCCCCGTCGCGCCCGCACCCGGGGCGATGAAGTCACGCACCACGTCACCTTCGAGCACGACGCGCCCGTAGCGATCCCCGACGACCCCGTCGCGCAGTGCCATGTGAATACGCCCATGCTGCGCGCGCGAGATCAGATCGAGCAGATTGAAGTCGAACAGCGAGTCGCCGTTGAGCAGCAGAAATTGGTCGTGCAGCAGATCGCGCGCATGCACGAGCGCGCCACCGGTGCCGAGCGGCTCGGTCTCGCGTGATACGATGATGCGCGCGGGGCCCTTGGCAGCCGCAGCGTAGTGCGTCTCGACGATCTCGGCCTTGTGGCCCGCAAGCAGGAGAATTTCATCGAAAACGCCATAGCGTACGATTTCGTCGATCAGCGTGTCGAGAAACGGGCGTCCGCCGATATCCAGCATCGGCTTCGGCACCAGCTTGGTGCGATCGCCCAACCGTGTCCCCAACCCGCCGACGAGGATGACGGCCTGACTCAACACGTCGCGCCCCCGCGATACACAATGGCTTTCTCCGGCGTGAGATATCCGTGATGGGCTGCGGTCATTTCAGACGACTATTGCCTTGGCTGGGGTTGGAATCTCAATCGGATCGATCTGGAGGCGGCAACAAGCCAGCCGGATCGAGGAATCGGAACGATGCTCCACGGCAGGAGAGGTAGTCCGGAACCAGCTAGGCTCGTTTCCAAGAGAAGCGCAATCGCAAGCGCCGCGATCTTGATCCAGTAGCTCGTCGCGATGACGAAATTGAGCATGCCGCCGATATACATCACGTCGAAACCGAATAGCACGTAGAGCGCGAGAAACGCCGACGTGTAGCGCCCCTGGATCGTGCCTTTCACGATCAGCGCGGTCAGCATGGCGGAGATGAAGCCTGAGCCCAGAAGAAACGGCCATGCGTAGATCGGGCCGAGCAATTCAAAAAAGATTTCCGGGAATCCTCCGGCAAGCTGGACGCCAGCGCGCAAGTGCTCGGATGTGCGGGGCTCGCCGATGGTTTGCAGCATCAGATATTGCGGCGTTGTGTTCCTGTTTGGATCTAGCGGGGTCTGAAACAGGAAGTCATAGACGGTGTCGGGATGCCATTGATCGTGCAGGAACACGCGCTCGTAGGAAATCCAGCCCAATTCGCTGGGCTGGACCAGCACGCGTTCCCAGAACTGGGAGAGGACTTGGTCGCCTTCGTACCCGCGCACGCCGACCAGATTGATGAAGATGGCGCTTGCGGCGAGCACGACAATGAGCAATGCGCCGGCGCCAAATATTGCAATTTCGCGCCTGCCAAACATCCGCACGACCCATTGAAACGGCGCGCCGGATCTCCCAGCCGCCTGCTGTACGACGACGGCCGCCAACGGAATGATGAAAAAGCTCGTCAGGCTATAGAAGGCGGAGAACCGGTTCCCGGCGAGAAACATGTACCCAAGCAAGGTCGCAAGCAGCCCCAGATAGCGGAGATCGAGCCTGTCATTTCGCAGCCGTTCCGCTGCAAACATAAGTCCCCACCAGAATGCGAGGAAACTGCCGTATTTGGTCAGCCAGCGGTGAGCGGCGCCGGCGCGTTCCGCCGTGTAGGTATATCGCTCGATATGCGCGAACAGCGGAATCGAGCCGTGGCGCAACATGTCGAGAAACAGATAGGCGAGAAACAGCATCGACAAGGCGACGGTCAAGCTCGAGAGCGTCAGCATTCCCTGCGCGGCTTGCCGGCGATCGATCCCGTCCGGCCAGGCCCTGATCGCACTTGGCCGCAGCACGATCAGAAAAGGCACGAGGATCGTAAAATAGGCCAGCACGTACAGCGGGGTCGCAAGGCCGGGCCCGATGTAGCGATGGGTCTGGGACGACCATACGGGCCCGGTCAGATCGATAAAGGCAATCGACGCAGTGCGCCACACGAGCGTGAACAGGATGAAGAAGAATCCCAGAAAAATGACGGGCCGACAGGCTGCCAGGAAAAGCACCAAGAAGCAGAAGGCGCCTGCGGACAAAGCTACGGCGATCTGTTCAGGAATCGGCATCGAGCGTCTGCTGGTGGGACCGATGAAACATTGCGAATGAAGTCTCTATCCCATTATCGTCAGAACCCGCCACGCTTAGGATTTTGCTCTCCGGCCTGTGGCCAGGGTAAGAAGGCCTATCGCGACCAGCATAAGAAAACCGGCCGTGAGAGACTGCCTCAAGGTTCCGACCGAGCGGGAGGCAATCGACACCATCGGTGGAGCAGACCATACAACCGTAGGTTCGGTCAAACGTAACAGATTCTCATCGACTTGAATAAGATCTTTCAATTGCCCCCAGGCCGGGAGTGTCGCAGTGATACTCGGAGTCACGATGGCAAGCCCCGCACGATTTCTGTCACTGGATTCGGCACTCAGCAGGCGTTCGTTCAGACTTTCGTTGGCCTTCTCAATCAGCGCGACCCGTGCGTTAGCGTCCTCAATTTGGGCCCGCAGGGGTTGCAGGTACCGCTTGAGAAGCTCGCCATGCAATTCGCCGATCTCGGCGGCAAGAGCCGCAAACGCGGCCTGAACGTCTCCAGGCGACCCCGCCGAAAGTTCCACGGCGACGTCGCGACCGCTGTCTAGAGCGATGCCGCGCAAGCTGGAGACCACCATGCCCTTGGACGAGCTTGCCGTTTTGGGATCGAAGGCCGCGCGACTGACGACCTTGTCCTTGAAGTCCTGAGCTGACATCCGCGCAACCAGCCCCCGCGCAGCCTCAAGCGGGACTAACGGCGGCCCGGACCTCTGCAAGACGAAAGGGAGCGGCGGAGCCATTCCGATCGTCAATTTTGACTTGCCGGTCCAGACCTCCGTCGTGGACGGTCTGTCGAAGGCAAAAACCAGCGCGGCGACAACAAGCGCTGCGCATCCGATGAGCCATTTGAAGGCCCAGACGCGCCTTGCAATGAACTGGACGACACTCCGCGCATCCGGTGCCAAATCCGTGTCGTTCTGGTCCACGATGTTTCCGTCGAACTGGTTGCCCCACCTACCCGAATTTCTAGCCTTGGTCAGGCTCTGGGGCAATGCCGGTCGACCCGTCCCTTGCAGCTTAGGGAGGCCGGCGTTTTCCGGTAAACCGTTTCGCTGATGGAAGACCATCAATTTTCAGGGTGAATGTCACGGTTGGCCAAGCAGGGCTCATATCCGCCCGCGCTCGCATTTCTCGCAATGCGAGACAGCGTCGAGGTGTCGTCCTCGCACGGCCGCCACGGTTGGCTCCCGCGGATTCTCGCTAGTCACCAGCACAGCACGGAGATCGGCACGCGCCCTCCATGGCGGACGTCGTGCGCTCGACGCGGACCATGGGGCTCGACGTGCTGGCCGGACCGGCCCCGAGAGCGGAGCGGATGCCTTCGCCGATAGCCTCGAACAATCGCGGAGGCTCGCGGTTCGACAGGAGCCTGAGGGTCTCGATATTGCCGTTCGACACGAAACCGCCAAAACCATATTGCGGCGCAGACCGAAATTTCTCGCAGTATTGGATCAATGTGGACTCTGCGGCCGGAATTTTGCCGGTCACGTAAGTGCCGGTCGAGGGATCGAGAATTTCCCGGTTTGACACGGCCAACACGCGATCTTCGCGGTCGTCCGGATTGAGGACGTAGGACAGCTCATAGAAAGCGAAAAATCGACCAAGCGCGCGATAGTTCCTGTCCTCCTCCATGACCAGCATCATCGTGCCCGCAGTCGGCGGCTGCGCTTTCAGCAGACGGGAAATCTCGCGCGTTTCGAGCACATCGAGAACAAGCCGGTGCGTCACGGAAATATTGAGAATCAGAAAAAACGCCGCCAACGCGGCAGACGCCGCCGGCAGCACGCGCCGCGGCACGCTCAATCGCAGCGCTGAGTAAATCAGAAAGCCGCTGACCAGCATCAACGTCGTCTGATGCCGCGTCTCCCAGAGCCCGTGAAATCGAGGTGGCTTGCCTACCAGTATGTAAGGCAAAAGTGAACAGACCGCGAGCGCCAGACCGATTGCCATCGCGAGCGCGTCGGGGGTGCGGGCTGTTCCACGAGCGGGCTCGTCCGATGTGCCAAGCGGCAATTTCCAACGCAGGGCAGCGAACAAGAAGATGACGATGACGATTGCGGCAGCGACCGACAACTCGGGAACGTCTGACGAGGACGGGAGGAGCGTCGTCGCCTCTTTGATCTGGCTAACCAGCACGACCACGGTTTGCTTCAGCGCCGACGCAAGTCCCATCTGAAACTTGTTGTAGTCGGCATAGAGCCCGTAGGTCGGCTCGCAGACTTTCTTTGCCAGCCAGTAGACGGCCGGCAGCAGCAACAGTTCGCCTCGTCTCGAGATTGCCCGCAACGCTTCCCCAGCCTTGTCGGAGGAAGTAGGCGACGCTTCGCTCCGCCAAGCATCGATTGCAACAACCAGGGGCATCAGCCAGGCAAGGACCAGAAACGAATTGGTCGTGAAAGCGACAAGCAGGCATATCGCGATCGAAAGGCGTCCGATGATCGATGGCTTCTCCAGATCGCGCAGCAGGAGCACGATGGAAAGCGCGAAAAAGAAGGACGAGAAGGCATAAGGCAGCGTCGAAAGGACGAAGCGCGCCTGATTGAGCGGCACGAGAACCGTCAACAACGCTGCCCAGAACGCGTCACTCGGCGACCAAAGAGTGGTCTTCCGGACGATGGTATAGATCAGCGGCCCGAGCAGGGCGTAGAGTAGCAGTTCGGTCGCGACGCAGGCGCTGGGTGCGGTCGAAGCGAATGGTTTTACGAGCCAGAACAATTCGCGCGCGCCTACCTGCCGGTAAAGCTCCCACAGCGTGCCGGCATCGGAATATGCCCTGAGCACCCAGTCGTCCCACAGCGGTTCATTGATCAGGACAATGGGCCAATACGCAGCGACGGTCGCAAACACCAGTAAAGAGCAGAATTTGAGGTGCAGATTTTGCTTCGATCCTGAGAACAAACCACTCTCCGCCTCGACGTGTCGGTCTCTCGGAGCTGTGTGCAAGCAATATTTCCTATCGTCTGTCGATTCAAGAACTTGCCGCTACACGGCGTTTGTTTCGGCAGGCTTCGGCTCGTGCCACCTATTTTCGGGAATTACCATGGGGGCAGCGCTTGAGCAACCGAGCTGCTAGCCATGGTTGGTAGCTATGTTGGTTGGCTTTGATCAGAATAGCGTGTCCGACACAGACCATTTTTGCCGCGACCGATCGCAAGGCGTCGAGCGCTACCGAGGTGTTGTTCTTCGTTCTGCTTAGAATGAATATCTAGCGAAAGCTCAGAGACACTTTGGACGACGGCTCCGGATCCATCACCACACACTCCTGCCGCCGTCTATGACCAGGTTCTGACCGGTCATGTAGCTCGATGCATCCGAGCAGAGGAACTGCACGGCGGAGCGGTATTCGTCGACCTCGGCCATGCGCCCCATGGGGATCAGGCGCGTCAGCCGATCGACGAAGGCGGGGTCCTGGTTGTTGAAAACGCCGCCCGGCGAGATCGCGTTGACGCGCACGCCGTGATCGGCCCAGTAGGTCGCCAGATATTTCGTCAGCCCGATCAAGCCGTGCTTGATCACCGAGTAGGTCACGGGTTTCACCGGCTGTTCTTCTTCGCGCGTCACTTGTGGCTGGCGATAGAGCCGCTGATCCGGCGCGATCACGCCGAGATCGGAGGCGATGTTGAGGATGACGCCGCGCCCGTGTTTGGCCATGTCGCCGCCGAACACCTGCGCGCACAGCATCGCGCCCGTCAGACCGACGGCGATCTCGGTCTGCCATTGCGGCACCGGGAACGCCTCGAAGCGCGAGGAGTGCATGACGCCCGGACTCGACGTCACCTTCGGGTCGATGGCGGCGTTGTTGACGAGGATGTCGACGGTGATGCCGCGGCCTGCGAGCTGCTCGTTCGCAGCATGCACCGAGTCGAGCGAGGTGACGTCGATCGCAAGCGCGATCAGATCGGCTGAAGCGGCGATCTGTTTCAGTGCGGTGACGGCGGCTTCGGCCTGCACCAAGCCGACATCGGTGACAACCACGCGCGCGCCGGCTTCGCTGAGCGCCGCAACATGCTGCTTGCCCAACAGGCCGCCGGCGCCGGTCACGAGCGCGGTCCGTCCGGTCAGGTCGTAGCGGGAGGAGGGGTTTGCCATCGAAGGCTCCTGTTCAGCTTCTGAGCTGGCCGCCGTCGGCCACCATCACGCTGCCGGTGATAAAGGCGGCGCGGGGCGAAGCAAGGAAGGCGACGACGTCGGCGATCTCCTCGGGAGTGCCGAGCCGGCGTAACGCCACCTCGCGCTGGAGCATGTCGTCGACCGCCTGCTTGTTCTCGGCGATCTTGCGCGCCCAGGTACCGTCCGGGCTCAAGATGTTTCCGGGCGCGACTGCATTGATACGGATGCCTTCCAGCGCCAGCGGTCGCGCCAGACCGCGCACCGTCGCATTCAGTGCCGCTTTGGCGGCGTGGTAGGCGACCGGCGCGCCGAGTGCGGCCATGCCTGCGATCGAGGAAATACAGACGACGGCGCGATCGCCGCTGCCACGCGCCATCAGCGGCCGGGCCGCCTCGATCATGTTGGTGGTGGCGAAGAGATTGAGATCCATCACCCGCGACCACTCCGCCGCGGTTTCCTGCCCCGGGGGCACGGACGCGCCGCTGCCGACATTGCAGACGAGGATGTCGAGGCGGCCCCATTGCTTTTCGACATCCTGAACAAGGCCGGCGGCGGCGGCGGAATCGGTGACGTCGGCGACGTGAATCGAGCTGCGCCCGCCGACGGTCGCGCGCGCGGCATTCAGCGCATCGGCGCCGCGCGCCGCAAGCGCAACCTTGGCGCCTTCTGCCGCGAGCGTTGTCGCGATTGCAAGCCCGATCCCACGGCTGGCGCCGGTGACCAGAGCGACGCGATCGTCCAGCTCGAGCTTCATCGCGCCGCGTCCTCGATCCAGCGAACCGTCATGTCGCGGTATTTTGCCAGCGCGCCGGCGTGGTCGCCGTCGGCGGCACGCGCTGTCTGCAGGATGTATTGGCCCCTGTAGCCGGATCGCTCGATCAGCCGGATCGTCTTGGCAAGGTCTGCGTTGCCGGTGCCGAGCGGCACGGTCGTGCCGCCGCGAACGCGGTCTTTCACGTGCACATTGAGGATGCGCGGCGCGTAGGCGCCGATCTCCTCGTCGCTGTCATAACCGAGCGAGGCGCTGTTGCCGCTATCGTAGTTGATGCCGAAGACGTCGGCTGGATAGGCCTCCATGAACTGGGCGAGCTCGCGCGGCGGCAGATCGGATTCGAACACGATCTTGACGTTCCGTCTTGCAAGCTGCTCGGAGCGAGCGAGCAGCACGCGCTTCAACGTATCGCTGTCGCTCTCGCGCTCGATCTTGCCGTTGTCGACCAGCGGGATCACGACGAATTCGATGCCGATGCGGCTACAGGAGGCGATCAGCAGATCGAGGTCGGCGACGAGCGCGTCGCGCACGACGGCATCGACCTTCCAGAACGGCGCCTGCATGAAGCAGTCGCCGGTCAGGCTCGGAATCCGCACGCCGTTCTCGCGTGACAGCGCCAGAATGTCCTGTTGGCCAGGCTCGGTCGTCAGCGGGTTCTCGCGCAGCCGTTCCTGATCGATGGTCCATTCCATCCGCGTCAGGCCGAGCTCCTTCGCACGCGAGAATTCCTCGCGCCACTGATCCCAGGGGAATGCCTGGATCTTGCCGTCGACGAGAGCCGAAAGCCTACCTTGCATGAAGCCGATGCGTTCGAGCGTTGCGGTCACGGTTGCTTGTCCGAGTTGATGGCGAGGCCCTTTGTGGTCCAACCGCCGTCGATGAAGAGTTCCTGTCCGGTCACATAGGCGGAGGCTTCCGACGCCAGGAAGACGGCCGCTCCCACCATGTCGGCGGGCTGTCCCCAACGGCCGAGCATCGTGTGGCGGCGCCTCGCCTCGTGCATGTCGGGATCGGCAAAACTCTTCGCGGTCATCTCGGTCGCGACATACCCGGGCGCGAGCGCGTTGACGCGGATGCCATCGGGCGCATAGTCGGCGGCGAGCGCACGCGTCAGCCCGGCAAGACCGGCCTTCGCCGCCACGTAGCCGGGATTTCCGGGAAAGCCGCGGACCGAATTGATGCTGGTGACGTTGATGATCGCGGCAGAGCCCGCGTTCTTCAGAAGCGGATGGGCGGCAAGGATGGTGGCGTAGACGCCGGTGAGGTCGGTTGCGACCGTGGCACGGAAGCGCGCGAGCTCGCTCCCGGCGCTTTGGGCCGGCAGGCTGATACCGGCGGCGTTGACGAGCGCGTCGATGCGTCCGGCTTGTGCGGCCACGGTGCGGAATGCGCTTTCGATGGCCTCGTCATCGGAGAGATCGCAGGCAATCGCGCTCACGCCCCGTGGTGCGGTCCCGGAACGGCTGAGGCCGAACACCGTGGCGCCCGCATCCTGCAGGCCGGTCGCGATCGCAGCGCCAATACCGCGGGAGGCGCCGGTGACGACCGCGATCTTGCCGGCAAGAGAAAAGGCGCTGAGGTCATGCATAGCCGTAACTACGCATGATGGCGGCGCAAAGCTTGACGTCCTCGGGACGATCGATCTGGAACATCTTGTGACGATCCATCACGTGAAAACCGATCTTGCCGCCGAGACGATTGTTCTGCTCGCGCAGGAGTGATGGGATCAGGACGTAGAAGGAGCCGTTCTCCAGATAGCGTTTCTCGATCTGTTGCCGCATGCGCCGATTGTGATAGTCGTAATTGATCGGCTCCGGCCCGCTCGCGCCGATACGCCAGTTGAAATAATCCTCGACCTCGCAGACCGAGAGCAGGCTGTCGAGATGGTCGCGATCGAAGGTCGCAAGCGCGTTCTCGATGTCGCTGGTCTCGCGGATCGGCGAGGTGGCCTGGAGGGCGACGATCCGCTCGCACCGTCCAATTCGCTCGTCGATCGCATTGAGTGCGTGCAGCCAAGCGGATTCGGAGGAGGCGAGGTCACCCGAAATGTCTTCGGGGCGCCGCACGCCGATGGCGCCGGCAGCTTCGGCCGCGGCAAGGATATTGTCGCTGTCGGAAGAGACTGCCACCACGTCGACGCCGCGCGCCGCGCGTGCCTGCTCGACCGTCCACGCGATTAACGGCTTGCCGCAGAGATCGAGCAGGTTTTTGTGCGGAATGCCCTTGGAGCCGCCGCGCGCAGCGATCACAGCCAGTGTCTTGCGCGTCATTAGATATGCCCCTCGAGACGCTCGAGCGCGATCCAGAAGCCTTCACCCATGTTCTTGTGGCCCTGCCAGATTTCGGGGATGAAGGAAGCGGTCGGCGCATGCTTGCGCAGCACCCGTCCGATCTCGTCGAAATCGATCTCGCCTTCGCCGACCTGGAGCCCTTCGCCGTCGAGCCCCTTGGCGTCCCCGAAATGCAGATGCGCAGTGTGCGGCCCGAGCTGCGCCAGGCCTTGTGCGAAGTCGAAGCCGAAATGGTTGGCGGCGAGCTTGGTGTGCGAGATGTCGACGCACATCCGCAGATCATGCTTGGCGCAAAACGCGGCCGATTCTTCCGGGAAGATGAAAATATTCTGGTGGCGCTGGCCGCCGAAATGCCAGGGAAACGGCGCCATCGTTTGCGGCGTCAGCTCGACGCCGTCCGTGTCGAGCTCCTTCAGGCTCTGGGCGAAGATGCGGTAGCGCTCGGCCTTCTCCGCCGGCGGCAATGGCTCGTCCATGGTGAAACCGCCGATATTGGCTACGATGGGCGGGCGCTTCGTCTTGGGAAAGAATTTCTTCAGGCCGCGGGTGATGTCGATCACGGCCTGGGTCTGCTCCAGCGAATATCGCCGCAGCGCCTCGTCGGGGGTTGCGAGGTCCATCAGCTTGGAGCCGGCAAACAGCTCCGGCGCATGAACGACGAAGCCGAGATCATAGGTGCCGGAGAGATACGTCGCGGGATCGCGTTCCATGTCGCTGTAGCTGAGATGGAACTCGATGATATCTGGCTCGCAGATATCGAGAAAGCGCTCCGTGTCGTGATAGCGCACCGGCACGCCCCAAGGCCGGTCGAAGCGGTAGCGCCGCGCTTTTGCGATGCCTTCGTCGAGGTCGCTCTGGAAGAAATAGTCATCGGCCGCCATCGTCCGCGTCAGCTTGCGGCCGAGCAGGGCCGGCATCTTCAGCGGCGACAGGCCTTGCCCCGGGCTCTTCACGGCGATGTCGCTGTCGGAGATCACGGTGCCGGCCGGAAGGTCGCGCGCGGCCACCAGGCTCTTGGCAAGGTTTTCACGGTTGATCAGCTCACCCTGGCTCAGCGCGCGCTCTGCCAATTTCTCGCCGCGCGCCGCCTCAACCTCGCGGATGCCCGAGACCAGCGTCTTGAATTCCTCCGGCTCGAGGCTCGCCGCGTGGTCCGGACCTTCCATCCCGCGGTCGAGCGTGATGTGGCGTTCGATGACGACGGCGCCAAGCGCCACCGCGGCCGTCGAAACGGCAACGCCGCGCTCGTGGCCCGAATAGCCGACGAGCGGATGGATCTCGCGCAACGTTTCCATGAAACGCAGATGGATGTTGTGGAGCGCGGCCGGATAGGTGCTCTGGCAGTGCAGCAGCACGTAGCTCGCATCGCGGTCGTCGAGGAATTTCGCCGCGGTCTTGATTTCGTCCGTCGTGCTCATGCCGGTCGAGACGATGAGGGTCTTGCCGGTGGCGGCAAGGCATGCGAGCAGCGGCAGATTGGTGAGATCGGCGGAAGCGACCTTGTAGGCCTGGACGTCGAACCCTTCGAGCACGGCGACGCTCTTTGCGTCCCAGGGCGTGCAGAGATACTCGATACCTTTTGCTGCGCAGTACTCGGCGATCTTCTTCTGCTGTGCGGTCGGGAGTTCGAAGCGGCGCAGGAGATCGAGCGTATATTCGACGGCGAGGTCGTCGTCCTTCCCGGACAGGCTCGAAGCGCGATAGACCTCGTCGAGCTTGCGCATCTGGAATTTGGCGCAATCGGCACCGGCCGCGACCGCGGCATCGACCAGCGCAATGGCGCGATCAAAGTCGCCATTGTGGTTGTTGCCGATCTCGGCGATGACGTAGCAAGGCGCGCCGTCTCCGACAGAGCGGCTTCCGATCTTTGCGGCCAGCGGATTCCGAATCACGGCACTATTCATCGCGCCAGCATGGCTCCTGTTTCCAATGGTTCTGGCTTCACGGCGTAGACATTATGCCCGAGCAGCGAGATTTTTCCGGTTTCGAGCACCGCGCGCGCGAAATATCGATAGTCACGCACGGTCAACGCGTGGAATCCGAACGGCGTGGCCTGCAAGCCACAGTAGGCGAACATCCTTTTGACGTCGCTCATGGAGAAGTAATTGATGTGGTCGGGCGGAATCCAGTGTCTCGCATCGCGCCAGCTCGGCACCATCTGCCGCAGATCGTTGCGATTGGGGACGATCACAACGGCTAGACCTCCGCCGTTCAGCGTCTTGACCGCGTCCGCAAGCAGCTGCTGGGGATCGAGCACATGTTCGAGGACGTTGTCGATGACGATGGCGTCGGCGGGCGTCGCTGTCTCCGGTTTGAAGAAATCATGGACGATATTCACGCCGTGCTGCTGACCGAAACGGGATAGGCCGCTGGCAGGCTCGTAGCCAGTATACGTGTAAGGATCGTCCTTCATGAGGTAGCCGAGTTCTCCCCGACCGCAGCCGATCTCGACAATCTGGGATCCCGGCTTCAAGTGCAGGTGGATCAACCGTCTGATCTGATGATGACGGTTGCGGAAACGCCAATAGAGTTTTGCCAGATCTCCGTGATCCGCCGTATCGAAACGTGCGGTCGAGGTGTACACGAATCCACAATCGGAGCATTGTTCGAGGTGATAGGTCGATCCGCCGCGCTCGACGGCGCGAAATGGAGATCGTGCTTTCGAGCCGCAGAGCGGGCAAACGTCACGAGATATAGATCCGGCCTGACCTTCGGAAACCGCGGTTACCAACGAAGCTCCATCGCTGCTCAGCATTATCAGCCTCAAGTCAGTTAATGAAACGCGACTTCCAGGTTCGAAGACCGTTCTCCTCGAACATGATGCGCGAGCAGACATGCCCTCGCTGTTCCAGCGCCGAGATCAGCGGGTAGCGCTCGAACGGGCGTACGAAGAACATGAAGTAACCGCCGCCACCGGCGCCGAGCAGCTTTCCGCCGACGGCGCCGTGCGACTTGGCGAAATCGTAGATGGCGTCGAGCTCGCTCGATGAGATCTTCGAGCTGAGTTTGCGCTTGGCGTGCCATGCTTCATCGATGAGGCGTCCACATTGCAGCAGCCGGCCGCGCAGGAGATGCCTACGGATCTCCCGCGTCACTTCCTTCTGCTTGGCGGCGGCCGCCGCGGCGTCGATCGTCTCGTGCTGGGCTTTCTGATCGCGATGAATCGCGCCGGAGTCATGACCCGAACCGGTGTAGCAGAGCACCAAGCTTTCCTCGAGTTCCGCGATGATATTGGCGTCGAGCCGCAGCGGCACGATGATGTTCTGGTCGGAGGAGAATTCCATGTGGTTGAAGCCGCCAAACACGGTCGCGTACTGGTCCTGCCAGCCGCCGGGAATGTTGAGCATCAGCCGTTCGGCCTGGAACGCCATCTCCGCAATCTCGTGGCGATCCCACTGATCTGAGCGGAATTCGTTGAAGCAGCCGATGATGGCAGACGAGACGACCGCAGAGCCGCCGAGGCCGGACCCGACCGGAAAGTCCGCGGAGACTTCGAGATCGAATCCGTAAGTCGGCTTGATGAGGCGCACCACCGACTTGATCAGTGCGAGATCGCCGTCGGTGCCGAGCTCGGAAAGATCGTGCGCCTCGACCGTGCGTCGAAAATCGTGCGAATAGATCCGGACCCGGACATCGCTCCGACGCCGCAACGTCGCATGGGCATACATCTTGATCGTCGCGTTGATCACCGACCCGCCGTCATTCGCCATGAAATAATGCGTCAGATCAGTGCCGCCGCCGGAGAAGCTGATACGCACCGGCGAGCGGGCACGCGCAAACACCTCGCTCTCTTCCGAGAGGTTGAACAACTCGCGGCTGAATACGTCGACCAGCCGTCCCTCACCGTCGAGAATCGGTACGACATGCACACGCTGGTCGAGCAGCTTGAGAATCTGCTCGCGCGGCCCGCCGCTCCGCGCCGAGACGAAGTTGCGATTGATGCAGGTTGCGACCTGGTCGTGGATCGTGATGCCCGTCAGCATCCGCCTGCGAATGTCGCCGTCGGTCACCGTGCCGACGATCCGCCCGCCAATATCCTGCGCAAACAGGATACCGAGCATGTTGGCATTGAGGCGGCGAAAGGCCTCCTCAATTGTCTCGGTCTCAGCGATAGTAACGAGGGTCGGCTCAAGCACGATTTTGGGTCCGGAAAAGGCCCGTTCCCCGGCCTTGAAGGGGCAGATGAGCCCGGTAATACGTTAGGCAATGCAGCGATGCAAGGATGGCTCTCGCCGTTCCTGCACGGATCACGTGCGATCCCGCAGGTCCACGATAATCCGCAATTGTCGGGTATTCTGGCCGCACAACGGCTGGGCTTGAGCCTGCGAAAGCGGGACGCTTCGCTCGTCGGCCAAAGTCGCGGTGACAGCTATTCGCAGCACCCCCGCGATACCGCTGATGGGCTGTAAAAGCTGCTGACACGCCGCTCTGGGGAAGGCAAAGAGATCGATCGTCAGCCGAGATCCTGACTTCATCAGGAACATTGGTCCTGAGAAAGATACCAGTCGCCGCCCGCTGACCAGGTTCGGAGGAACTGCAACGCCGGCGCGCTCCAGGGCGGGAAGGTCAAGCGGACCGTCGGGGAGAGCGATGCGCGCTGCTCGAAGTCCATCAATCAGTGAAGTGAGCTCTGCCACTGATCCGCTCAACCGGTCAGCGAGATCACTCGTCATCTTAACGTCTTGCTCGTTGACGTCCTGCTCGCGGCAAGCATCTGGGGATTGGGGGTCGCCAGCCCTCTGGAACCGGTAGACCACAACCTCTCGCGTCGATCCGCGCAGCTCGCAGAAAGAGCCACTCCTTCGGGTCCGGTCCAGGATCGTCCTTTCGAGCGTCCCCAGGCTTGCATCATCGCGCCGAACGACGACCACATCACCGGTCTCGAGCGTCACCTCATGCGCCAGGATGCGTGCGAGGAGGGCCGGAACGAGCTCATCGGAGAATGTGAAGGATCGCGGCCAGGTGTGCCACTTGTTGGCGTACATCAGCGCGATGTCGCTGAGCATCTGCTGACCGTCGGAGCTTTCCCCGAGCAATACGGTGACCTTCGTCGAATTTGCGGAGAACCGCTCGATCAGGCTCTTTGCTTCCGCGACGATCAGGCGATCGTAGTCGCCCAGGGACCAGAGGTTGTTTCTGGTACGAAGCGCGATCTCGCTGTTCACCGTCCCGGACAACGACTGCACCAACGCAGCCGGAGTACAACGGTCGTGATCCCTGCATTCATGCAGGAGCAGCGCATAAGGTGAGTCGGCCCGAAATAAATAGAGGCAGGAGAAGATCGAGGCCCAGAACACCAGGACAGTTGCCAACGCGGTCAATATCGCCGCAACGCGATCCCCACCAAGCGCAAGGCCAGCCAGCCAGAGTGTGGCGGGTAAGAACAGGAGTGCGAACGGCAAAAGCGCGATGATGACGGTGAAATCGACCGACCGGCCGGCGAAATAGGCGCCCGTAATTGCCGTGAGTATTGCCGCAGGCAGCGCGTGGCGCAGCCAGGTGTCGCTCGTGGCCTGCAGCGAGCTGCGCTTGTTGTCGATCACCAACAGCCAACAGCCGGCGACGGCGATCGTGACCGCGGCCAGGATCGGGATCCAGCCCCAGAAGACCGCATCGAATGGTACGGACCAAAACTGCGCAAGGGGATTATAGCTCGACAGAAAGCTGAGATAGATATCGAAGGCTGGCCAACTGCCCGCCGTCAGCAGCGTGCCCAGCGACAGTGCGGCAGGTCCTGAAATCATGGTCAGGGCTGCGATGGCCAGGTCCTTCGCCAGCCCGGCGTAGCTCCGGTCGCGCAAATTGCGTAGGGTCCGCGAGCCGGCATAAAGGGCGAACGCGCCGATGAATGCTTCGATGCTCCAGAGGCCCGAGAGAAAGCCAGCAAGCAAAACGAGCGGGGAATGTCTGACGCCGCCTCGTGCGCCGAGTCCGACGGCCATGAGCAGGATGGGAAGATAACGGGCGCCCAGCACCGAAGGCGCGGTATTGACGTTGCCCTGTCCGTTGTCCCACCCGGATAGCCAAAACAAGATGAACACCAGTCCGAACCAGACTGCGCTCATCCGGGTCCGGCTGGATTGCCACAGCGCGACGACGAAGAGTCCGTAAAAGACCAGGTTGCAGAGCTGGATGGCGATATTGGCCACTGCGAAGGACGGTGGCCCGAGCCGGAACGCGAAATAGGTGACGAGGACCGGCCCCGGTCCGTATTGAGAGAAAGTGTCGACCATCAGCGTGCCGCCGTGCAGGAGGTGCAAGGCGGGACCAACAACAGTCATGTAGTGAAACGCGTCGCCTGCAAGCGAGAAGTCGAAGCTCAGGACGGTGCTGGCGACGAGCGCGAGGGCGAGGGCGGCCCGCTGAGCCGACCGAAGCCGGGCGGGATGGGTCGCAGCAAGGCGTCGCTCGAGCATCAGAAGGGATGCGCCGACTGCCACGAGGAGGCCTGCGTTCAATGTTGCGAGCAGCAGGCTCGACTGATCCGGAAATCCTCCGCGTACCGTCGGAAAGAACAAGCTGAAGATCGGGTTGAAATGGCGATTTCCCGGCTCGATCCTGAAGAGGACGATCAGAGCGGCTGCAAAGGCGAACACGAGCGCAATCGTTTGCGTCGACCTTGAACTCCATCGCGTAATGAACGCGCGAGCCCGATCAAAGAATCCTTCTCTTCCGCACGCGGAGAGCAGCCCCGCGATCAGCACGACATACCCGACAGCCGAGACCTCCGCGACGTGCAGCGCGGCTCTGCGCCAGAATTCCACGCCTCCCTTGTTTGCCCAGGCAGCGAGGCCGACGAGGGCAAGGCTCACCAGCGCCGCGACTGAGCACCACACGTTCGCGGCTTCCAGCAGACGACCCGCCGTGGGTAAACGACGGTCGAGCCAATACTGCAGCGTCACCGCACATATAGGCAGGACCGAAATGCCCGAGATGAAGACCAGCATGGTTCGCAGCCGGGGTTCAATGCCCAACTGCTTGGCAAGCGCGATTTCGAACAGAAGGCCGAGCAACGTCAGAGCTGCGCTCGACAGCAGCGGGGCCACGTCGTCGAGCCATGCGCCCGATCGTTGCCGCACCGCCTCGTAGCGATGCTCATGCGTGGCTGATTTCATAGAACCGTTCCGGCGCCTTCAGGCAGGCAAGGTGAGAGGGTAACGGACAGCGCGTTGCGCCGCGACATTGGGCGACGCGGGCTGGTTCAGTGCGAGGCTTGAGTGAAGCGCCTCACGAGGGCACACGAGCGGCCATGCAGTATTGCGCGCCGAGCGGCAGCCAACCGAAGCTGGCATCCACCTTGTGGAAGAAGGGGGTGTCGAACGGGGTAAATATAATGAACTGCCGTTCCAGATCGACCATCCCGGCGGCGCGAAACAGCTTGGCGAGCCGACCGGAGCGGAGCAACACGGCGTTCTGGTCGAACGGGCAACTCCTGACGATCTTCTGCGTCAGCGGATTGAGCGGATTGTGCTCGATGATGATGACGAGGCCTCCCGGCCGGACCACGCGAGCCGCTTCGACGAGAAAGGACTCCCAATCGTCAGGCGGAACGTGATGCATGACGGCTATCGCGTAGGCGATATCGAAGCTGCGATTCTGATAGGGAAGCCGCGTGCCTTCATAGACATCGTAGTGGACATCCGGATTGGTCGCTTTTGCTTCTTCGATGACCGTACCGGCCACGTCGATTCCGGTGAGTTTGATGCCGGATTGCGCAGGCTTAAGATGTGGATGAATCAAGCCCTGCCCGCAGCCGATATCCAGGACATCGACCGGTCGCAATGAAATATCGTTCTGCGCGCGGAATTTGGAGAACGCATCAAGCAGGTAGCGTGCCTTCGCGCGCGTGAAGAAATCCTGCGGCTGGCCGCTGAAGGCGATGGCGCTGTCGATTTGTGTGCTGTAGCCGTCGCGATATTGGTCGAATTCGGTCATGATGACTGCTCCGTCCCGGTTCGGCGGGAGATCTCGACTGGTGCTCTTCGGATGCCCGCCGCCGCCGGCGCTTGTAGTGCAAGACGTTCCAGGGACACATCCGGCAGATTGACGCTGAACTCGATGACCGTCGTCGGCCGAGAGCGTACCTGATTGTAGATGCGTCCCACATACTCGCCGATAATGCCAAGAAAGATGGCATTGAGACTGATCCCGAACAGCAGCAGCACTGTTGTCGTGGCAAAACCCGCCGGCCAGTTGATACCGAAGAATAGCCGCGAGAAGATGTAGAAGAAGCTTGCGAGGCAGGTCAGTACAGAGATTCCCAGGCCAATGAAGGCGGCGAGGCGAAGCGGGAAGATCGAGTGCGTGATCAACCCGTCGACCGCCAGCGATATCAGCTTTCCGAGCGGAAATTTACTGACCCCGGCTTGCCGCGCGTGTCGGTCGTAGGCCACTCCGATCTGCTTGGTCGCGAGCAGCGACGTCAGGCCGCGCGTATAAGGCGCGACGTCGTTGATCAGATGGAGCTGATCCAGCACGGTGCGGTCGATCAGCCTGAAATCGCCGCTGTCGAGCATCAGATTATCGTCGGATAGTCGCCTGAGCAGCCGGTAGTAGACCCGTCGCGCCCACTGCAGCAGCTTGCTTTCCTGCCGGAAGCGCCTGATACCCACCACCACGTCGTGACCCTGCTCCCACAGCTCCAGGAACTTGGGGAATACTGTCGGTGGATCCTGGAGGTCGCAGTCGATCTGGATGGCGGCGTCTCCGGAGGCCAGACGATAGGCCGTGAGCACGGACCTCTGGAAGCCAAAGTTTCGGGCAAATCGTACCGCGCGAACGCGCGGATCGGCTGCTGCCAGCTCGGTGACAATAGCACTCGAGTTGTCGGTGCTGTGGTTGTCCGTGAAGATGATTTCGAACGTATAGCGATCATTCATTTGTTCGAAGACATGACAAACGGCGTCATAGGCCCTGCGGATGTTGCCTTCCTCATTGAAGACAGGAATCAAAATGGAAATGAGCTTGCGTTCCGTGTCGGCGGGCTTTCCGCGCATTTCGTTTGTTGTCCTGTCCGTGTGTATCGGTATTGGTCAAGGGTTGCTGTCAGCTGAAAAATGCTAGTATCAGATGCGGCGCATCGCGCAAAGCCGCCGGGGCCTCTCGCGGGCAAATTACGCAGCATTCCGAAGGGCATATGCTTGATTAATGGGGGGCTTTCCAGTAAGGCTCGCCCGGCGCGTTCCGTATCGCGCCACCGCCTGGGAGAATCGCCTCCCGGAAATCCGCCGTATCTCGTTGTTGCAATTAAGGTTCCGAATGCCCCACGCCTCATATCATGAGATCCCAACCGGGAAGCTGACGCGCTGTCAGGTCTGCGGCTCGGAGCGGCTTGAGCTTGTCATCGACCTTGGACATCAACCACTGTGCGACTCGCTGCCCTCGAAGGCACAGCTCGACGGTCCCGAAACGAGCTACCCGCTTCGTCAGGTGTGGTGTCGCGATTGCTCGCTGTCGCAGATCGACTACGTCGTTCCGCCGGAAGTCGTATTCCACCCCGAATATCCGTACCGCTCTGGCATCACCAAGGAGCTCGCGGTCTATCAGGACGCGTTCGTGCAGGATGCGGTCGCAGACCTCGGGCTCAAGCCGGACGAACTCGTTGTCGACATCGGGTCCAACGACGGAACGCTGCTCTCAGGGTTCAAGCGACGCGGCATGCGCGTTCTCGGCATCGAGCCGACCAACATCGGACGCATCGCGCAGGAACAGGGCATCGACACGCTGCAGGCGTTCTTCGACGAGGAAACTGCCCGCAAGGTGGTGGAGACGCACGGCCATGCCAAGGTCGCCACCGCCACCAACGTCTTCGCGCATGTAGCCCAGCTCGGTGGCTTTATCCGCGGCTTGGAGCGCCTGCTGGCGCCCGACGGCGTCTTCATCCTCGAAAACCATTATCTGCTCGACGTCATCGAGGGTGGGCAGTTCGATACGATCTACCACGAGCACCTTCGCACCTATTCGCTGAAGTCGATCGTCAAGCTGTTCGAGTTCTTCGATTTCACGTGTGTCGACGCGCAGCGCGTCAGCCGTTATGGCGGCAATATCCGCGTGTACGTGGCGAAGGGCAGGGGGCGTCCGGTCAAGCCCGCGCTCGCTCAACTCTTGAAGGCCGAGGATGATTTCGGTCTCTCGAACCCCGAATGCTACGCGGCTTTCCGTGCGCGCGCCGAAAAGGTCAAGCGCGACCTCCTCGAGCTCGCCCTCGACTGCAACAAGAAGGGCCTGAGCTTCGTCGGCAATTCGTGCCCTGGCCGTTGCAGCACGCTGCTGAACTATGTCGGCATCGATCGTACGCTGATGCCGTATATCTGCGAGCAGCCCACCTCGCTCAAGCTCGGCCTGCATTTGCCCGGAAAGCAGATTCCGATCGTCGACAACGAGCGCCTGATCCGCGAACAGCCCGACTACGTGGTGCTGCTCGCCTGGCACTATGGTCAGCCGATTGCCGAACAATTGCGGGCAAGAGGACTGAAGTCGAAACTGGTCATGCCGTTGCCCGAAGTCCGCATACTTCCGGATTGAGCGTGGGCCGGACGTCAAGCCGGCGCGCCGGATCGCCCTCGGTAGGAATGGTGTCATGAAAGCGATGATTCTGGCGGGAGGCCTCGGCAGTCGCCTCAGCGAGGAAACCTCCGTCCGACCGAAACCGATGGTCGAGATCGGCGGTCATCCGATCCTCTGGCACATCATGAAGATCTACTCGTCGTTCGGCATCAACGACTTCGTGATATGCCTGGGATACAAGGGCTACCTGATCAAGGAATACTTCTCGCACTACCTGCTGCACACGTCCGACGTCACGATCGATCTCAAGAACAACCAGATCGACTTTCACGCCAGCCGGTCGGAGCCGTGGCGCGTGACGCTGGTCGACACCGGCGCCGAGACCGAGACGGGCGGCCGCATCAAGAGGGCGCTGCCCTTTGTGCAGGATGATGATGCGTTCTGCCTGACCTATGGCGATGGCGTCGCCGATATCGACATCGCGAAGCTGATCTCGTTTCATCGCTCGCACGGCAAGCTTGCGACCGTTACCGGCGTGCGTCCACCAGGCAGGTTCGGCAGTCTCGAACTCGACGACAGTGTCGTGAAGGGTTTCAACGAAAAGCCGCTCGGCGACGGCGGATGGATCAATGGCGGGTTCTTCGTGCTCGATCCTCGCATCGCCGAGCTGATTGCCGATGACTCCACGACCTGGGAGCGGCAGCCGCTCGAGCAACTGGCCCAAAGCGGCGAACTGCGTGTGTTTCGCCACGAAGGGTTCTGGCGGTCGATGGATACGCTGCGAGAACGCAATTTGCTTGAGGCGCTCTGGAAGGAGAACAACCCGCCGTGGCGTATGTGGACGTAAACCCTGAGTTCTGGCGTGGCCGGCGTGTTCTGGTGACGGGACACACCGGTTTCAAGGGCGCCTGGCTCAGCCTGTGGCTATCCGCCATGAACGCCCGGGTTTTCGGTTTCTCGCTAGCTCCCCCGACCACGCCGTCCTTGTTCGACCGGGCAGAGGTCGCGGCCGTCGTGGATGACACGCGCGGCGATATCAGGGATATCGGGGCATTGTCGCATGCGTTGGCGACCAGCAAGCCTGAAGTGGTGTTTCACCTCGCCGCCCAATCCGTCCTGCGCGAATCCTATGTCGATCCGATCGGCACTGTCTCGACCAACGTGATGGGTACGGTGAACCTGCTCGAGGCGGTGCGTCAGTTCAATCTCAAGGCAAAGGCGGAGCGGACGGGTGACGGTGTCCGTTCGTTCGTCATCGTCACCAGCGACAAGTGCTATGAAAATCGCGAGTGGGTGTGGGGTTATCGCGAGAACGAGGCGATGGGAGGCCACGATCCCTATAGCACGAGCAAGGGATGCGCTGAGCTGCTGCTGACGTCGTATAATCGCAGCTTCGCGGAGCCGCCGGCGGCTTCGGGACGTGCGGGCAATGTCATTGGCGGTGGCGATTGGGCGAAGGATCGCATTGTGCCGGACGCGATCCGCGCCTTTGCGATGCAACGCGCATTGGAGGTGCGCCGCCCGCGAGCCATCCGTCCCTGGCAACACGTGCTTGAGCCTCTTGCCGGATATCTGCTCCTGGCCGAGGCTTCCTTCAGGCAAGGCGCCTCGGTGGCGGACGGCTGGAACTTCGGCCCAGGGCCGGAGAGCGAGCAGCCGGTATCACGCCTCGCCGACACGCTGGCCACAATTTGGGGCAATGGTGCGCAATGGCAGCATGTCGGCAGCGACGATTTGCACGAAGCGACCTTCCTGAAGCTGGACTCCTCGAAGGCGCGAACATTGCTCGGCTGGCGGCCCCGGCTCGGATTTGACAACGCGTTGAAAATGACAGTCGATTGGTACAAGGCCGATTTGGAACGCTCGGCCTCCTCAATGCGTGATTTTACGCTCGGTCAGATCCGAGACTATTGTCACGCGACCTGACCGGACGCTTCTGACGGCTCACTCCGTGCGGAGGTGAGGAAAGTTTCAATGAGCGGGCTCACGGTAGCTTTGGTCGGTGGCGGGCGATGGGGGCGTACGCACGCTTCCATCTTGGCACAGCTTTCCGACCGTGTCGGTTGTGTGCTGTGGGTGTCGCGCCACAATAGCGAAGCCCTCAATGCGTTTCTCGCTGAGCGCACAGGAGCGCCCCCTCGGTTCACCCCGCTCGCAAGCCTTGACGCAGCGCTGGCTTTGGGGCCCGACGCCGCCATCGTTGCGACACCTGCCGCCGATCACGCCGGGACTGCCGAGAGCTTGCTGCGCAGGGATGTGCCAACCCTGGTCGAGAAGCCGCTTGCGCTGAGCATCGACAGTGCGAAGCGTCTGGTCGATCTGGCGGCTGGGCGCAACATCCCGCTCCTTGTTGGCCTGCATCTGCTCAGTGCGCCGTTCTTGCGTCATTTCCTGGGTTTGTGCGCAGGGCATGAAGTCGCTGCCATCGAATTGGAGTGGCTGGATGCTGAGCAGGAGATCCGGCGCGGAATGGCCAAATTGTCCAACGTCACGACGCATAAGGTCGACGAGATCATTCCTCATCTTTGGTCGATGCTGCATCTGATCGACAACAGCGCCGAGCCGCAATTGCGCGAGGTGAAGCCGTTGCCGCAAGGAGCGGTCGAGGTTGAGCTGGGCTTGGGGCATTCGCTTGCCGTGCTTCGGTTCGGACGGAGGGCTGTGGCGCGCAAGCGATTGATCCGCCTCGAACTACGCGATGGCGGCAGGGCCGAGCTTGATTTCACCATTGAGCCCGGCCGGATCTTCATCGATGGCGTCGAACTGCCCGGCCTGGATGTCGGCGGCAAGCTCGGGCCGCTTGCGACAGAGCTGGCTGGTTTTTTAGACCTCGTTCGCGCGGGTCGGGACTTCTCGTCATCGCCCCAACTGGCGTCTCGTTGCATCGGTGCCGTCGAGCTGGCTGAAGCGGTGCGGACCCGCTTGGTTGCAGAAGAGGCGAAGGCAGTGTCAGCCCGTCTCGCGCGCGGGGATATGATGGAGGATCCCGATGTCTCGGCCTGGATCATCGATAATGTTGCCCCGCTCCTGGATATTCAGGAACCGCGTACCAGCGACCAGAGACGGGAGCTTGCAGACGTTATCGTCGATGCGATCGAAGCCGTCGACCTGACGGCTCATGTCCACGACGACAGGCTGCGCCCCGTGGTCGCAACGATACAGCAATCGGACTTCTTCGCGCATCTGACGCAGAGCCGGTTGGCTTGAGCGGCACGGCTTGCGTAAGGCCAAGGCTTGCGTAAGGAAGGTTTGCGTAAGGCCAAGCCGGGGCTGCGGTTTCTTGATTGAAGCGCGAACGCTTAGTCACGAAATGTCGCGGATAGGCTTCAGGCACCAACGCGGTTTCGCCCGATTTCATCGTCATCGCTCGTCCGCGATCACCTTGCCATCGTTCGGCAGCGCGCCGGGGCTCACCAATTCAACCTCGCCTCCGAGCTTCGTCACTGCGCGCAAGGTGCCTGCAATCTCCTCGCGCAACGCGTCGTTTGCGACCGCCGTCTCCGCTTTCAGCGTCATTGCATCGGCCTCGCCCTGGCGCGTGACGACGAGGCGTAATCTTCCGAGCGCGGGATGGCGGTTGCCGATCTCGGCGACCTGCTCCGGGCGGACGAACATGCCCTTGACCTTGGTGGTCTGGTCGGCGCGGCCCATCCAACCCTTGATGCGCATGTTGGTGCGCCCGCAGGGGCTGGTCCCCGGCAGTGCCGCGGTGAGGTCGCCGAGAGCGAGTCGGACCCAGGGATGGTGCGGGTCGAGCGAAGTCACGACGATCTCGCCGACGTCGCCGGACGCCACGGGATCGCCGGTGCCGGGCTTGACGATCTCCATGATCAGATCCTCGTTCACGACCATGCCGTCGCGCGCGCTGGTCTCGAAGGCGATGAGGCCGAGATCGGCGGTGCCGAAGGCCTGGTAGGCGTCGATGCCGCGCGCCTTGATCTCCGCCTGGAGCGAGGGCGGGAAGGCCGCGCCCGAGACCAGCGCGCGCTTGATCGAGGAGACGTCGCGTCCTGAGCTTGCGGCAGCATCGAGCAAGATCTTCAGGAAGTCCGGCGTGCCGCTGTAGCCGACGGGACGGTAGGCCTCGATCAGCTCGAATTGCTGCTCGGTATTCCCTGGACCGGCCGGGATCACGGCGCATCCGAGCGCGCGGGCCGACGCATCGAAGATGAAGCCGCCGGGAGTGAGATGATAGCTGAAGGTGTTGAGCACGATGTCGTCGGGACGGAACCCGGCCGCGAACAGCGCCCGTGCGCCGCGCCACGGATCGGCCTGCCGCCCCTCCGGCTCGAAAATCGGGCCGGGGGAAGTGAAGAGGCGGGCGAAGGAGCCGGGCGCCGCCGCGACGAACCCTCCGAACGGCGTGGAGGCCTTGTGCAGGGCCGGCAGTTCCGACTTGCGCAGCACTGGGAGGCCCGCCAATGCCGCCCTGGAGGTCACGGTAGCCGGATCCAGGCCTTTCAGCCGATCAGCATAGGCGGGCGCGGTCATCGCAGAGCGCAGCACGCCGGGCAGGCGGGCGAACAGATCGGCCTCGCGCGCGGCTTGCTCGCGCGTCTCGAGGGCGTCGTAATGGGCGGTCATGGCTGATCTTTCCGTGTTGGCATCCGTTGCGTGCCGCCGCCGGCATGGGTATCAGACGGCCTGGACGAGGTTTGAAGAGGACGCGATGGCGGACGAGGGAATCAGTGCGGAGGACGAGGCGTCGGACGTCGTGCCGCGCCTGAAGCGCCGCATGATCGACGAGGCGCTGCCGTTGTGGTCGACGGTCGGCTGGGACCATGGCGCGGGTGGTTTCATCGATCGGCTGCATCGTGACGGCACGGCGGACGTGACCGCGCCGCGCCGGGTGTTCGTGCAGGCCCGCCAGATCTGGTGCTACGCCAAGGCTGCGCAGATGGGCTGGTACCCTGAGGGGCGCGCCGTCGCACTGAAGGGCCTCGAGCATCTGCTCGCCAAGGCAAAGACGCCCGACGGCCGGCCCGGCTACGTGCACCGGCTGACGCCGGAGGGCGCGGTGCTGGACGCCCGCCGCGACGCCTACGACCACGCCTTCATCCTGTTTGCGCTCGCGGCCGTCTATGCGCTCGACCAGGACGCACAAATTCGCACCGAGATCGATGCGCTGCTCGCCTTCCTCGATGGCCATCTGCGCTCGCCGCACGGCGGCGTCCACGAAGGCCTTCCGGTCTCGCTGCCGCGCCGGCAGAACCCGCACATGCATCTGTTCGAGGCGATGATCGCGTGCTTCGACGCAACCCACGATTTGTCGTTCCAGAACCGTGCCGGCGAGTTCTTCGCGCTGTTCCTCGCCAATCTCTACGACAAGCGGACGCGCGCGCTCGGCGAATATTTCGAAGAGGACTGGTCGAAGATCGCGCCGGTCAGCGTCGAGCCCGGCCACCAGGCGGAATGGGTCTGGTTGCTGAAGGGGTTCGAACGCATCACGGGCTGCCCGACCGGACAGCGGCGCGCCGAGCTGCTGAAAACCGCGCTGCGCTATCGCGACGAGGCCACCGGCTGCCTGATCGACGAGGGTGACGACGCCGGCAACATTCGCCGCACTACGCGTCGGCTGTGGCCACAGACCGAGATTGCGAAGGCGTGGATCGCGCAGGCCGAATCCGGCGAGGCGGGCGCGGCGGACGAGGCGCGCATGGCGCTGGCGCGGCTCGAACGGCATTATCTCAGCCATCCCGTGCGGGGCGGCTGGTACGACCAGTTCGAGCGCGACGGCAAATCGCTGATCGACACCATTCCTGCGTCGTCGTTCTATCATGTTCTCTGCGCAGTCACGGAAGCGGAACAGGTATTGGAAGGTTAAAGCCAGCGCTTGCGCCGCTTGAAGCTTTTGAGGTTCTTGAAGCTCTTGCGCTGGTCGCCGGCGCCGCCGAGGTAGAATTCCTTGACGTCCTCGTTGTCGCGCAATTCGTCCGCGGTGCCGTCGAGCACGACCTTGCCCTGCTCCATGATGTAGCCGTGGCTTGCCACCGACAGCGCGGCGCGGGCGTTCTGCTCGACCAGGAGAATGGTGACGCCGAGGTCACGGTTGATCTTGTGGATGATCGAGAACACCTCTTTCACCAGCAGAGGCGACAGGCCCATCGAGGGCTCGTCCATCAGGATCATCTTCGGGCGCGCCATCAGTGCGCGGCCGATCGCGAGCATCTGCTGTTCGCCGCCGGAGAGATAACCGGCAAGCCCGGTGCGCTCTTTCAGACGCGGGAAATAGTTGAAGACCATATCGAGATCGGCGCCGACCTCGCGGTCCCTGCGGGTGAAGGCGCCGAGCTTGAGATTTTCCAGCGAGGTCATGTCGGCGACGATGCGCCGGCCCTCCATCACCTGGAAGATGCCGCGGCGGACGATCTTGTCGGGGTCGATGCCATTGATCCGCTCGCCTTCGAACAAGATTTCGCCACGCGTGACTTCGCCGTCCTCGGTCTTGAGCAGCCCGGAGATCGCCTTCAGCGTCGTCGACTTGCCGGCGCCGTTGGCGCCGAGCAGCGCCACGATCGCGCCCTTGGGCACGTCGAGGCTGAGACCGCGCAGCACCAGGATGACGTCGTCATAGACGACCTCGATGTTGCGCACGGCAAGGAGAGGCGGTGCGGGTACGATGCCGGGGGAGGGACGAGCTGCTGCTTCGTGAATTTCGGTCATGCCTCATACTCCGCTGTCGTCGCCCGGCTTGACCGGGCGACCCAGTATTCCAGAGACGCCTGAGACTCACGGAGAGGCCCCGGCGTACTGAATCCCCCGCTCCAGTGCGCGCTGCGCACAAGGCGGGGGATGACATTTCTGTGTGAGGTGAGCGCTAAGCTCACCAGCCCAGCAAGTCCGGCTTGCGCGGGAGCTCGACGGTCTTGACCTTCTCGAGCTTGATCGCGCCCTTGGCCATGAGGTCGTTGAGGTCGCCGTCGGTCGCTCCCGCAATCTTGGTGCGGTAGAGGTCGACCTTCAGCGTGCCGCGGTGGTCCTTGTCGGTCCAGGTCGAGGGATTGCAGACGCCCTCCATCCCGGCCGGCACCCAGTCCTTCTTCTGGTAGAAGCCCTTGGCGACGTTCTCGCCGGTGGCGCCGCCGTTCTTGGCGGCCCAATCGATCGCCTCCTTCATGTAGAGCGCCGAGCACACCGCCGCGATGTAGTGCACCGGCCGATAGACCTTGCCGGTCGGGTCGGACATCTTCGAGATCTCCATCACCGTTTTCATGCCGGGCGCATCGCCGCCCCAGCTGACCGCGGTGCGCAGCGGGAAGATCACGCCGTCGGCGGCATCGCCTGCGGTCTTGGCGGCGTTCTCGTCCATGCCCCAGACATTGCCCATGAATTGGATGTCGACGCCGGCGGTCTTGCAGGCCTTCATCACCGAGATGTTGGACGCGGCGGTGTTGCCGAGATAGGCGTAGTTGGCGCCTGAGGATTTCAGGCTCAGGCACTGCGCGCTGTAGTCACCCGGCGCGAGCGCGAACACCAGCGGCGGCAGCACCTCGAAGCCGAGCTCCTGCGCCATGGCTTCGCCGGCGGCCTTCGGTGCGTTCGGGTAGGGGTGGTTGGCGCCCATGTGGACGAATTTCGGCTTGCCGGACTTGCCCTTGGCCTTCCAGTCTTCGGCTGCCCACATCAGCATCGCGCGCAGCGAGTCCGAATAGCTCGGACCATAGAAGAAATTATAGGGCGCGGGCTTGGCCTTGCCGCTGACACCTTCGGGATCGGTGAGGGCAGCGGCGTAGGAGCCGGAGAGATCGGGAATTTTATCTTGTGCGAGGAAGCCGGTCAGCGCCTCGGTGTCTGCCGTGCCCCAGCCCATGATCGCCGCGACCTTGGAGTCCGGCGCCGACCACTTCTTGTAGAGCGCGATCGCGCGCGGTACCTGGTAGCCATAGTCGTTGGTGTCGACGTTGAGCTGCTTGCCGCCGACGCCGCCGTTCTTGTTGACCCAGGCGAAGGTGTCGGCGACGGCTTGGCCGTAGGGCGTGCCGACGTCGGACGTGCCGCCGGAATAATCGGCGAGATGCCCGATCGCGATCTGCGCCTGCGCGCCTGACGAGAATGCGGCGATCGCCAGCGCAAGTGACGCGGTGCTCAAAAGGGATTTAGTTTTCATTGGTTGCCTCCTCCTGTTTATTTGTTGGTTTGCGAGTTGCCCGCGCTCAATGCGAGAACGGGTAGAGTTTCCAATACGCCTTGATCTGCCGCCAGCGATGAGCGAGCCCATCCGGCTCGAACATCAGGAACGCGATGATGATCACCCCGATCGCGATCTCGCGCAGGAAGGTGATGTTGTTGTTCAGCGACAGCGCCTTGTCGATCGCGCCGCCCTTCAGCGCCACGCTGAGGAACTCCATCGTCTCGGGCAGCAGCACCACGAACGCGGTACCCATCAGCGTGCCCATGATCGAACCGGTGCCGCCGATGATGATCATGGCCAGGAACAGGATCGAGCGTTCGATGCCGAAGCCCTCTTGCGACACCACGAGCTGGTAGTGTGCGTAGAGCGCGCCGGCGATGCCGGCGAAGAAGGCGGCGAGCCCAAATGACAACGTGCGATACTTGGTGAGATTGATGCCCATGATCTCCGCGGAGAGATAATGGTCGCGAATCGCCACCAGCGCGCGGCCGTCGCGGGTGCGCATCAGATTGGTGACGAGGACGTAGCTTGCAACTACGTAGGCGAGTACGACATAGAAATATTGCCTGTCGCCGCGCAGCGTGTAGCCGAAGATCGAGAACGGATTGGCGCTGGCCGGCACCGAGCCGCCGGTGAACCACTCTGCGCGGGAGAAGAAGTCGAGCAGGATGTATTGTGCTGCGAGCGTCGCGATGACGAGGTAAAGCCCCTTCAGCCGCGCCGCCGGGATGCCGAAGATCAGCCCGACCAGCGCAGTGACGACGCCCGCGAGGGGGATCGCGAAGAACACCGGGATCGATGTGCTGTTGGAGATGTAGGCCGAGGTGAAGGCGCCGAGCAGGAAGAAAGCGGCATGGCCGATCGAGATCTGGCCGGTGAAGCCGACCAGGATGTTCAGCCCCAGCGCAGCGATCGAGAAGATGCCGATCTGGATCAGGATGCTGAGCCAATAGCCGCCAAGGAATTGCGGCACGAGACACAGCGCCAGCACGCCGGCGATCGCAAAATTGCGGCTGGTGGCGGTCGGGAAGATCGTGGTGTCGGCCGCGTAAGAGGTGCGGAAATCACCAGCAGGGATGAGGGCGGGGCCGGCCATAGATCAGATCCGTTCGATGTCGTGGGTGCCGAACAGGCCGTAGGGCTTGATCATCAGCACGATGATGAGGACGTAGAACGGCGCGATCTCGTAGAGATTGCCCCAGTGAAGGTATTCGCTGTCGACATATTGCGCGATGTTCTCGAGTAATCCGATGATGATGCCGCCGAGCACGGCACCGCCGACGGAATCGAGCCCGCCGAGGATCGCAGCCGGAAACACTTTGATCCCATAGGCGGCAAGGCCCGAGGATACGCCGTTCACGACCGCGACCACGACGCCTGCAACCGCCGACACCGTTGCGGAGATCGCCCAGGCCATCGCGAACACGCTTTTCACGGAGATGCCGAGCGATTGCGCGACCTGTTGGTTGAACGCAGTGGCGCGCATCGCAAGGCCGTACTTTGACGCGCGGAAGAACCAGGCCATGCCAATCATCATCGCGATCGAGACAACGAGGCTCATGACATAGACGGTCTGGATCTGGAGCCCGAGCAGGCTGACGGACTGGCTCTCGAACACGCGCGGGAACGGCTGCGGATTGACGCCGAACATCCATTTCAGCGTGGCCTGCAGCACGGTGGAGAGGCCGATCGTCACCATGATGACCGAGATGATGGGTTCGCCGATCATCGGTCGCAGGATCAGGACCTGCACCGCGATGCCGAACACGAACATGAACACCAGCGTCATCGGCATGCCGATCCAGAACGGCACCTGGTATTTCGCGAGCAAAGTCCAGCACACCCAGGCGCCGACAAGCAAGAGCTCGCCCTGCGCGAAATTGACGACCTGGCTAGCCTTGTAGATCAGCACAAACGACATCGCGACCACGCCATAGAGCGTGCCGACCACGAGGCCGTTGACCAGGAGCTGAATGAGGAAGGCGGTGTTCATGAAGTGGTGCTCGCTGACAAATCCGGCGCGCTCTTCCCCTCTCCCCTTGTGGGAGAGGGTGGCTTCGCGAAGCGAAGACGGGTGAGGGGTTCTCTCAGCAATGAACGCGCGGAGAGAGGACCCCTCACCGAAGTGAGGGTGGGGCGGGCTGCGGAGATGCCCTCTCCCACAAGGGGAGAGGGCGCAGCAATACGCATTGCACCTGTGATTGCCACGAAGTTCACTCCGCCGCCTCCGCCAAATGCCCCGGTCCGCCGAGATCCACCACTCGCAGCGTGGTCCGCACCCTTTGCGTGGTGCCGTCCTGGAAGCGGATCACGGTGTCCACGGGGATGTCGGCCTGGCCGCGGTAGATCGCGTCGATGATGCCTTCGTATTTTTCGTTGATGACGCTGCGCCGCACTTTCCGCGTGCGGGTGAGCTCGCCATCGTCGGCGTCGAGCTCCTTGTAGAGCAGCAGGAAGCGGGAGATGCGCTGTGCCGGCGGCAGAGTCGCGTTGACGGTCTCGACTTCCTTCTTGAGTAGCGCATAAACCTCGGGCCGCGAGGCCAGGTCGCTGTAGGTCGTAAACGAGAGCCGGTTCTTCTCCGCCCATTTCGAGATGATGGAGTAGCGGATGCAGATCATGGCGGCGAGCGCGTCCCGGCCTGCACCAAGCACCACGGCTTCCGCGATATAAGCCGAGAACTTCAACTTGTTCTCGATGAATTGTGGCGAGAAGCGCTCGCCGCGCGAGGTCTCGGCGAGATCCTTGATGCGATCGATGACCACGAGCTGGCGATTCGCGTTGAAATAGCCGGCGTCGCCGGACAGCATCCAGCCATCCCTGAGGTCAGCGACGCTCGCCTCCGGGTTCTTGTAGTAGCCGAGGAACATGTTGGGATGCCGCACCACGATTTCGCCGACGCCGTGAACGTCGGCATTGTCGATGCGGATTTCGACGCTGTCGGCCATCGGCACGCCTGTCGTGTCGGGGTCGACCTTGCCCGCGGGATGCAGCGTGTAGGCCCCCAGCAGCTCGGTCTGGCCGTAGAGCGTGCGCAGCGGCACGCCCATGGCCTGGAAGAACTTGAAGGTCTCGGGCCCGAGTGCCGCGCCGCCGGTTGCGGCTGAACGCAGGCGGGTGAAGCCGAGGCGGTCGCGCAATGCACGGAACAGGATCGCGTCGGCAAAGCCGGAACGCTCGCCCTGTTCGAGCGCGGCAAGCCCGCTCTTCATGCCGATGTCGAACAGGCGCTGCTTGAACGGCGTTGCGTCCATCACCCTGGCGCGGACGTCGGCGGCGATTGATTCCCAAACGCGCGGTGCAAACAGGATGAACGTCGGTGCGATCTCACGCAGATCGTTCATCATGGTCTCGGGCTCTTCGACGAAGTTGATCTTCATCCGGCACAAGAGGCCTTTGCCGAGTACATAGACCTGCTCCATGATCCAGGGCAGCGGCAGCACCGACACGTATTCGTCGTCCGGCCCTTTCGGATCGAAAGCGAGGTATGTCGCGCAGTGGCCGAGCACGTGGCCGGCCGCGAGCATCGCGAGCTTTGGATGCGAGGTGGTGCCTGATGTCGTGCAGAGGATCGCGACGTCCTCGCCCTTGGTCGCGTCCACCAGCCGGTCGTAAAGTTCCGGCTCGCGCGTAGCCCGCGCCCGGCCGAGTTCGGCAAACGTCTCCGCCGACATCAAGCGCGGATCGTCGTATTTCCGCATGCCGCGCGGATCGGAATAGATGATGTGCTTCAGCTTTGGGACGCGGTCGGCCAGCGTAAGCAGCTTGTCGACCTGCTCCTCGTCCTCGGCGAAAACGAGCTGCGCCTCGCCATAATTGAGGAGATAAGAGGCTTCTTCGTCGAGCACGTCACGATATAGCCCGAGGCTCAAGCCTCCGATCGCGTGGGTTGCTATTTCCGCCGCGACCCAGTCCGGCCGGTTGTCGCCGATGATGCCGACGACATCTTCGCGCCCAAGGCCCAGTTCGATCAGGCCGAGCGCGAAGTCGCGCACCCGCGTCTGGTAGGCGTTCCAGGTGAACGGGCGCCACAGCCCGAGATCCTTTTCGCGCAACGCGATCTCGTTGCCGTACTCCTTCGCATTGAGCCGGAGCATCTTCGGATAGGTGTCGGCCTGCGCGACGCGGCCTGCGTAATCCATCATGCCGCGCTCTCCTGCGCCGGCGGAGCATCGTCAGGGTCGACCAGCACCTCGTCTTCTTCGCCGAGATAGGCGCGCCTGACGTGGGGATCGGCGAGCACGGCGGCCGGATCGCCCTCGGCGATCTTGCGGCCGAAATCCAGCACCATGACGCGGTGGGAGATGTCCATTACCACGCCCATGTCGTGCTCAATCATCACCACGGTCATGCCGAACTCCTCGTTGAGGTCGACGATGTAGCGGGCCATGTCCTCCTTCTCCTCGAAGTTCATGCCGGCCATCGGCTCGTCGAGGAGAATGAGGCGTGGCTCCAGTGCCATGGCGCGCGCGAGCTCCACCCGCTTGCGCAGACCATAGGAGAGGGTGCCGGCCGGCGCCTTTCGCACCGATTGGAGATCGAGGAAATCGATGATCTCCTCGACCTTACGGCGGTGCTCGAGCTCTTCCTTGCGCGCGCCGGTGAACCAGTACAGCGAGCCCGTGAGAAAATTGTTCTTCAGGAGGTGATGGCGGCCGACCATGATGTTGTCGAGCACGCTCATATGGTGGAACAGCGCCAGGTTCTGAAAGGTGCGGCCGATGCCGAGCGAAGCGCGCGCGTTGGGCGTCAGGCCGGTGATGTCGCGGCCCTGGTAGAACAGCTGGCCTTCGGTCGGCTTGTAGCGGCCGGAAATACAGTTCACGATCGAGGTCTTGCCGGCACCATTGGGGCCAATAATCGAGAACAGCTCGCCTTCCCTGATGGCGAAGCCGACATCGGTCAGCGCACGAACGCCGCCGAATCGCAAGGACACGCCGCGCACTTCAAGACTGGTAGCCACCAAACAGATCCCTCCCGGTGATGGCGCATTCAGTGGCGCTCTTCGTCCGTTCTGTCGGGCGATCCTAGTACGGCCGTGCCGGTGAGGCCATGCAGCAGATGGTCTCGACCGGAGCCGCGCCGCTCTCGTTCCCGTTTGGGATCAAAAGCCGCATCGCCCGAGGTGGTCCTCAATAGGGGAAAGCGCTATTTTGAAATGTCTCCCGCCTGACAATTCTGCGACAAAGTTTTTTGGGCGCTCGCAGCCTCCATCTTTCGTCTGATGGTAGCCGAGACGATCATGCTGCATTGCAGCAGAACAGGAGTGACGAACGGTGCGGCGGGCTTCGGGTTCATGATTTCAGAGGATCAATTGAAGCGCGTCGCTGCCTGGTCGCGCGAGCTCACGCAAGCGGAGATCGAGGTCGCTCGTGCCGGGATCACGGAGCGGTCCTACGGCACCGGCGAGACCGTCTTCATGCGCGGCGACACGTTCGACTATTGGGCCGGCATGGTCTTTGGGCTTGCCCGGATGGGCGGGGTCTCGCGCGACGGCAAGGAGACGAGTCTTGCCGGGCTGACGGCGGGGGCCTGGTTCGGCGAGGGCAGCGTGCTCAAGAACGAGCCGCGCCGCTATGACGTCGTCGCGCTGCGCAACAGCCGCGTCGCACTGATGGAACGCAGCGCCTTTATGTGGCTGTTCGAGAACAGCGTCGGCTTCAACCGCTTCCTGGTTCGGCAGCTCAACGAGCGGCTCGGCCAGTTCATCGGGATGCTCGAGGTCAACCGCACGCTGGATGCCACCGCGCGGCTTGCTCGCAGCATCGCCTCGCTGTTCAATCCGATCCTCTATCCGGAATCCACCGCGCATCTGGAGATCACCCAGGAGGAGATCGGCGCGCTTTCCGGCATGTCCCGCCAGAATGCCAACCGCGCGCTGAACCGGCTGGAGAAAGAGGGCTTGCTCCGGCTGGAGTATGGCGGCGTCACGATCCTCGATATCGAGCGGTTGCGCAGTTACGGGGATTAGCGCCCATTGGCGGGGGCGTGCACCGGCCAGAGGTCAGCGCGCCAGCGCACCGCGATCGCCGTCATTGCGATGAACCCCGAGACGGCATAGAGCGACCCCGTCGCGGTATAGCCGATGATGTCGATCAGGCTGCCGGCCGCGAGGAGCCCAATCGGCAGGCCGTAGATCACCATCATGCGCACGCCCATGACGCGGCCGCGAAGATGTGCGCTGGCCGTCCGCATCAGGATCACGGCAGCTGATATCATCGACATGCTCTGGGCGATGCCGGCGAGCACAAGGCAGGCCATCGCCACCGGCATGGTCCTGATCTCGACGAACACCAGCAGCATGGCGTACCAGGCCAGCGTCGCGCCGATCAGGAGCCGGGCAATGCGCACTCCGCTGACGAGGCTGAGCGTGATGGAGCCGATCAGCGAGCCGACGGCGAAGCTCGCGGAGAGATAACCGAGGCCGGTCTGGTCGGTATGAAAGATGTCCCGCGCGATGTAGGGCAGCAATCCGCCGGTGAAGGGAAAGGCGGTCAGGTTGGCCAGGAAGGCGACGCATAGCGCCGCGCGCATCCCCGCGCCATTCCAGGCGTAGACGATCCCTTCCTTCAGATCGCCCAGCAATCTCCAAACGGCGCGGCTGTCTGCCGGAAGGTCAGTTGTGGCAATGGTCCGTTCCGGCCGGGTCAGGCAGAGCATGAGCAGCGCGGCCACGAAATAGAGGCAGACGATCACCACGTAAACGAGGCCAATACCGAGGACGGCAAATAACCCCGCGCCTGTCAACGCGCCGGCGATGCGCGCGCTGTCCTGGGTCGTGCGCGCAACGCTGATGGCGCCCACCAGTTGCTCGCTCGGCATGATCTCGGCAAGCAGCGCGCCGCGAACGCCGAGATCCGAGGGGCGAATCAGGCCCATGATTGCGACGATGATCATGACGCCTGGCGGGGTCAGATGACCGGTCAGTGCCAGAGTCATGATGGTCGACGCGAGCACCATATAGGCAAGACGCATCGCGACCAGGAGATCGCGATGACCCATGCGGTCACCGATCATGCCGAACACCGGCGCCACCAATGTCCCGACGAACTGGAGCGATGCGAGCACGGTGAGCAGCAGCACCGAGCCGGTCTCGACCATGATGTACCAGCCGAGCACCAGCGTCTCGATCTCGAATGCCCAGGAGGTGAGCAGGTCGGACGGCCACTGGAAACGATAATTGCGGATACGAAATGGCGCGAGCGCGGAGGGGCGTGCGGGTGTGCTCAAGGCGCGATGGCGCGTATCACGGCGATTCCCTTGCCTTGTTGTTTCTTCTTCTGTGCGAGACCGTAGCGCCGGTGACGCTTGTGTCAATCGGGGGCAGCTGCAGGCCGCTCCCGCGCTCTGCTCCTAGCTCGCAGCGGTTCTCGATTTCCGCTCCAGGAGCGCAGTGGCCATCGCCGAGATCAGCGGTCGCATGAAGTAGGCTTCATCGGCAGGCGAGACGTCGGTCCGCAGGCCGTGCGCCGCGAGCTCGCCCGAGACAGCAGGTCCCACTGACGCGATCAGCGTCCGCTCCAGGCCTGCGCGCAGCTTCGCCTCGCTGCCATGTGCCTTCGCGGCCTCAATCAGGCGGCGCACCTGGCCAAGATTGGTCAGCGCGATCGAATCGATTCGCCCGGCGGCCATCTCGTCGATCGCGGTGACGATGTTGGCATCCGCCGCCTTGGAATCATAAGCATAAGGCAGCACGGCATCGACCTCGGCACCTTGCGCGGCAAGCGCATCGGTCAGCGCATTGTGATCCTTGTCGGGATAGAGCTGAAGGCCGAGGCGGTGCCCCTTCAGATCGAGCTTGCCGAGCATCTCGATCACGCCGTCGGTGGTCGGCTTCTCTGTGGTCCGCTGCGCCTCGAGTCCGATTTCGCGCAGTGCCTTGCCAGGCTTGGGGCCGCGGGTGAACTTTCGTGATCTGGCAAGCGCCGCCACGAGAGCCTGGTCGAGCCCTCGCGCGATGGCGAGCTTCATGATCCGCCGCAGCCCTTCGCCGGTCATCAACACGAGGTCGTCGAAGGGCTTGTCGATGGCGCGGCGGATCCAGGCCTCGACCGGGGCGGGGTCTGGTGCATCCTGGATGGTGAACATCGGGCATTGCACGACCTCGGCGCCTTGCTCGGCCAGCAACTTCGAAAACTGCGCCTCCTCGCGCGTTTCCAGGATCAGGATGCGGGTGCCGTTCAAGCGGTCGGCCATGAGCCTACTCCGGTCAGTCAAAGCAATCGTACGTTCATCCTGACTCCACCGTCGGGATTGGCGCAAGGTGGGGTCGGTGATAGAGCAGGGCGCAAATCGCGGGGCGTTCCGCAGCCGCTGCCCAAACCTTCATCAAGGCCCATGCCAGATCATCAATATGTCCTGACCCTGTCCTGTCCGGATCGTCCCGGCATCGTCTCGGCGGTGTCGACCTTCCTGGCGAATTCCGGACAGAACATCCTCGACGCCCAACAGTTCGACGACACCGAGACCAACAAGTTCTTCATGCGGGTGGTGTTCACCGCCGCCGATCTCGCCGTGGAGCTGTCGGCGCTCCAGACCGGCTTTACCGCGATCGCCGAGCGTTTCGGCATGGAATGGCAGATGCGCGATCGGGCCGCGCATCGCAAGGTGATGCTGCTGGTGTCGAAGTCCGATCACTGCCTGGTCGACATCCTCTATCGCTGGCGGACCGGCGAGCTGCCGATGACTTTGGCCGCAATCGTCTCCAACCATCCGCGCGAGGTCTATGACGGGCTCGATTTCGGCGGGGTTCCGTTCCACTATCTGCCTGTTACGAAAGAGACCAAGCGCGAGCAGGAGGCGCAGATCCTCGACCTCGTCGCCAAGACCGGGACCGATCTCGTCGTGCTCGCCCGCTATATGCAGATATTGTCGGACGATCTCTCTGCTAATCTGTCGGGACGCTGCATCAACATCCACCACTCGTTCCTGCCGGGGTTCAAGGGCGCAAAACCCTATCACCAGGCCCATGAGCGTGGCGTCAAGCTGATCGGCGCCACCGCGCACTACGTCACGCGCGACCTCGACGAGGGCCCGATCATCGACCAGGACGTCGAGCGCATCAGCCATCGCGACACGCCTGAGGATCTCGTCCGAAAGGGTCGCGACATTGAGCGCCGCGTGCTGGCGCGCGCGATCCGCTACCATCTCAACGACCGCGTCATCCTCAACGGCCGCAAGACCGTGGTGTTCGTGGATTGAACTCACCTCTCACCGCAAGCGGCGAGAGGGGCATGACTTAACGCAACGCAGCGCCGGACGCTGAGCCCGTTGCGCCCTTTTGCGCCTGCTCCTCCTTTTCGCGATCCGCTGCCGGCATCAGCCGCTTGCGCTCTCGCTCCTTCATGAAGGCATCGTATTGCGGCGTGCCCGCCCGCGGCGGGGCGTCCGCCGGCAAGCCGCCGGCCCATTGCGGGACGTAGTCGCCCATGCCGGACGAGAGCTTTTCGTTGACGGTGCCGCAGCCGGACAGGCCCGCGGAGAGCGCGAGGAGGATCAGGAGGGAACGGGCGGATCTGGGCATTGTACGGAGGCGAGGTCAGCGTGTTGGACGCCAGGTCAGGCTGTCGTCGGGAGAGTAGCCTTCAACAGGTAAAATAGACTTATTCGAGGTAGGTAATTTGGTACCAGAGGCTACCTACTCAGACCTTGCCGATGTTCAAATTCTGCAAACAAAAGACCAAATCCTCCATGCACCCGGCCGGCGGCGCTTCTAGACTGCGGCAACGTCTCGCGACAGAGTGGTTTGGTCGGAGATGGGGCTTTTTCGTTGACAGGTCCATTTTGTTTGTACAATCGTACAAATGATGGCGACCACGATCACGATACCGGGGTTACCCGGACGTGACCCGGTATCGCTTCTGCCGTTGGCAATCGGAAGGCTCGGCTTGCGCCGAAAGGTCGCCAAACGTCCGATTGACAATAACGGCGCGAAAGACGCCATGTGGCGCGACATCACGCGTGCGTGAGCTCGATTTAAGGCAAGGACCGGGCACTCGGTCCGGCGCACAAGAGATCAGGAATGAAGGGGAGGGACATCTGATGTTCGAACGCAAAAAACTGTCTCATAAGACTGCCTGGGCCGCAGCAGCGGCCGCCATCGTGGGCCTTACGGCCGTCCTTCCGGCCAAGGCCGAGGATAGCGTCAAGGTCGGTCTGATCCTGCCGATGACCGGCGGCCAGGCCTCGACCGGCAAGCAGATCGAGAACGCGATCAAGCTCTACATGCAGCAGAAGGGCGACACCGTCGCCGGCAAAAAAATCGAGATCATCCTCAAGGACGATGCTGCGATTCCCGACAAGACCAAGACCGCCGCGCAAGAGCTGATTGTCAACGACAAGGTCCATTTCATCGCCGGCTTCGGCGTCACGCCGGCCGCGCTCGCGGCGGCGCCGCTGGCCACGCAAGCCAAGATCCCGGAAGTCGTGATGGCCGCCGGCACCTCCATCATCACCGAGCGCTCGCCCTATATCGTGCGCACCAGCTTCACGCTGGCGCAGTCCTCCACCATCATCGCCGACTGGGCGGTGAAAAACGGCATCAAGAAGGTGGCGACCCTGACCTCGGACTACGCGCCGGGCAATGACGCGCTCAACTTCTTCAAGCAGAACTTCACCGCCGGTGGCGGCGAGGTGGTCGAAGAGGTGAAGACGCCGCTTGCCAATCCCGATTTCGCACCGTTCCTCCAGCGTATGAAGGATGCCAAGCCTGACGCGATCTTCGTGTTCGTGCCGGCCGGCCAGGGCGGCAACTTCATGAAGCAGTATGCCGAACGCGGACTCGACAAGGCGGGCATCAAGGTGATCGGACCGGGTGACGTGACGGACGACGACCTCCTCAACAACATGGGCGACGCCGTGCTGGGCACGGTCACTGCACACCTTTATTCCGCGGCGCATCCCTCGCAGATGAACAAGGATTTCGTCGCGGCCTACAAGAAGGCGTACGGAAACCGGCCGGGCTTCATGGCGGTGAGCGGCTATGACGGCATTCATCTGATCTACGAAGCACTGAAGAAGACCAATGGCGACACCGACGGCACCAAGCTGGTCGAAGCCATGAAGGGCCAGAAGTGGGAGAGCCCGCGCGGCCCGATCTCGATCGACCCCGAGACCCGCGACATCGTGCAGAACATCTACATCCGGAAGGTCGAGAAGGTCGACGGCGAGCTCTACAACGTCGAGTTCGCGACCTTCGAGGCCGTCAAGGATCTCGGCAAGACCAAGAAGTGACGCGCGAAAGCGCGTCATCCCCGAGCGCGCATTAGCGCGCATCGGGGATCTCGCCCGCCACTCTCGTCATGCCCGGGCTTGACCCGGGCATCCACGCGAGAGTCGAACCAGGAACGTGGATGGCCGGGACAAGCCCGGTCATGACGATAACGCCAAGCTGAGACGATGACCTCAATCCTCACCAACCTGTTCGATGGCGTTGCCTACGGCATGCTGCTGTTCGTGCTGGCTTGCGGGCTCGCGGTCACGCTCGGCTTGATGAACTTCGTCAACCTCGCCCATGGCGCCTTCGCCATGGCCGGCGGCTATGTCTGCATGGTGCTGGTCAACCGGATGGGCTGGCCATTCTTCGCTGCATTGCCGCTTGCCTTCGTCTCCTCTGCTGCGATCGGCATTGTGCTCGAGCGCACGCTGTACCGACACCTCTATGCGCGCAGCCATCTCGACCAGGTGCTGTTCACGATCGGCCTCACCTTCATGTCGGTCGCGGCCGTCGACTACATCCAGGGCTCGTCGCGGGTCTTCATCAATTTGCCGGCGGCGCTTCAGGGCCAGTTCGACGTGTTCGGCGTCGGCGTCGGCCGCTACCGGCTGATGATCATCGTGATCTGCGGGCTGCTCACCATTGCTCTCCAGATGGTGCTCGCGAAGACGCGGTTCGGCAGCCGTCTACGCGCCGCGGTCGATGATCCCCGCGCCGCGAGCGGCCTCGGCATCAACGTGCCGCAGGTGTTCGCCTTCACATTTGCTTTTGGTTGCGGCCTGGCTGGTCTCGGCGGCGCGCTGAGCGCCGAGATCCTCGGCCTCGACCCGTATTTTCCGCTGAAGTTCATGATCTACTTCCTGATTGTGGTCACCGTCGGCGGCTCGTCCTCGATCACCGGCCCGTTTCTGGCCTCGCTGCTGCTCGGCATCGGCGACGTCGCCGGCAAATATTACGTCCCGAAGATGGGACCTTTCGTGATCTACACCATGATGATCGTGATCCTGATCTGGCGCCCGAACGGCCTGTTCGGCCGCACGGCCGCGCGTTGAGTTCGCCGATGAGCGCCTCCTCCGACGTCGGCTATCACGCCCAGCGCCAGGCACGCTGGCATTATGGCGAGGCCGCTTTCTGGCTGATCGTGCTGGGCTGCGGCTTCGTATTTCCCACGCGTTATTTGATCATGACGGACATCCTGCGGCTCGCGCTGTTTGCGATGTCGCTCGATCTGATCCTCGGTTACGCCGGCATCGTCTCGCTCGGCCATGCAGCCTTCTTCGGCGCCGGTGCTTACGCGGCGGGGCTTCTCGCGCTGCATGGGATCATCAACGAGCCCGTGCTTGCGCTTGTCGTCGCAGGCCTTGTCGCGATGGTGCTCGGCTTCGCCACCAGCTTCCTGGTGATCCGAGGCGTCGACCTGACGCGGCTGATGGTGACACTCGGCATCGCGTTGTTGCTGGAGGCGCTGGCCGAACGCTTCTCCAACATCACCGGCGGCACCGACGGCCTGCAGGGTATCGAGATGCAGCCGATCTTCGGTGAGATCCCGTTCGACATGTTCGGCAAGACCGGCTTCTTCTATTCGCTCGCCGTTCTGTTCCTGTTGTTCCTGTTCGCCCGCCGCGTCGTGCATTCGCCGTTCGGGCTGTCGTTGCGGGCGATCAAGAACAATCCGCTGCGCGCGGCCGCGATCGGCATTCCCGTCAACCGCCGCCTGATTGCGATCTACACACTCGCGGCGTTCTATGCCGGCATCGCAGGCGCACTGTTCACCCAGACCACCGCGATCGCCTCGCTCGACGTGTTCGCCTTCGAGCGCTCGGCGGACCTGATGCTGGTGCTCGTGATCGGCGGCACCGGCTATCTCTATGGCGGCCTGATCGGCGCGGTGCTGTTCCGCATGCTGCAGGAGTTGTTCTCCACCATCACCCCGCAATACTGGCAGTTCTGGATCGGGCTCGTGCTGGTCGTGATCGTCCTGGTCGGCCGGCAGCGCCTGCATCGCTGGATGCTGTATGTGCCCAATCTGGTCATCAAGCAGATAGCCGGGCGCAAGGCCGTCGTCGCCGTGCCGGAGAGCGACGCATGATCATCGCGCTCGAAACCCAGAATCTCGAAAAGCAGTTCGGTGGTCTGCGCGTCACTCGCGACTTGTCGCTAAAAATCGAACAAGGCGCCCGCCACGCGCTGATCGGCCCGAACGGCGCCGGCAAGACCACGGTCATCAACCAGCTCACCGGCGTGCTCAAGCCGAACTCGGGCCGCATCCTGCTCGAAGGCCAGGACATCACCGATCTGCCCGTGCACAAGCGCGTATTGCGCGGCTTGTCGCGTACCTTCCAGATCAACCAGCTCTATCCCGACCTGACCCCGCTCGAGACCATCGGTCTCGCTGTCTCCGAGCGCCTCGGCCATGGCGGTGACTGGTGGCGGCGGATGGGTACGCGCAGCGACGTCAACGGCGAGATCGCCGACCTCCTGACACGCTTCCACCTGCTTGACGTCATGAACGAGCAGACGGTGACGCTGCCTTACGGCAAGCAGCGCCTGCTCGAGATCGCGGTCGCGATCGCCGCCAAGCCGCGCGTGCTGCTGCTGGATGAGCCCGCCGCCGGCGTGCCTGAGAGCGAGCGCCATGACATTCTCGCCGTCGTTGGCAGCCTGCCGCGCGACGTCACGGTGCTGCTGATCGAGCACGACATGGACCTCGTGTTCTCCTTCGCCGACCGCATCTCTGTCCTGGTCTCCGGTGCGCTGCTCACCGAAGGACCGCCCGAGCAGGTCGCGCGCGACCCGCAGGTCAAGGCGGTCTATCTCGGCGAGGAGGCGGTCAATGTCTGACCTGCTCGCGATCGACTCGCTTCGCGCCGGCTACGGCGAGGCCGTGGTGCTGCCGAACATGTCCCTGCGTCTCTCCGAAGGCCAGGTGCTGGCACTGTTGGGGCGCAACGGCACCGGCAAGACCACGCTGATCAATTCGATCGTCGGCGTCACCCGTCGCTTCTCCGGCAATGTCCGGCTGGCCGGTAGCGACGTCACGACTTTGCGGCCGGACCAGCGGGCGCGCGCCGGGATCGGCTGGGTGCCGCAGGAGCGCAACATCTTCCGCTCGCTCACGGTGGAGGAGAACATGTCCGCAGTGGCCCAGCCCGGCCCCTGGACGGTCGAGAGGGTCTACGAGATGTTCCCGCGGCTGAAGGAGCGGCGGAGCAATTTTGGCAACCAGCTCTCCGGCGGCGAGCAGCAGATGCTGGCGATTGGTCGCGCGCTGACCCTCAATCCGAAAGTGCTTCTCCTGGACGAGCCGACCGAGGGCCTTGCCCCCATCATCGTCGAGGAGCTTTTGAAGGCGATCGGGACCATCACCCGGGCGGGCGGCATCTGCTCGATTATCGTCGAGCAGAATGCCCAAAAGATTCTGGGGCTGGCCGACCGTGTTGTGATATTGGAGCGCGGAACGATCGTCCACGACGCCCCGAGCGCCGCGCTGAAGGCCGACCCGTCGGTCCTCGAGCGCCACCTCGGCGTCGCAGGGGCGGCGGCCCACTAAAAATAACTGGGAGTAAGAAATGCAGCGAACCAAAGCCCCCTTCCGCGCCGACGAGGTCGGCAGCCTCCTGCGCCCCGCGAAGATCAAGGAAGCCCGCGCCAGGCTGGAGAAGGGCGAGATCTCGGCCGACGATCTGCGCAAGATCGAGGACATGGAGATCGAGAAGGTCGTGCATAAGCAGGCCTCGCTCGGCCTGAAGCTCGCAACCGACGGCGAATTCCGCCGCTCCTGGTGGCATTTCGACTTCCTGGCCAAGCTCACCGGCTGCGAAATGTTCCACCCCGACACCGGCATCCAGTTCGCGGGCGTCGAGACGCGGCATGACGCGGTGCGGGTGATCGGCAAGCTCGATTTCCCCGATGACCATCCGATGCTGGATCACTTCCGCTTCCTGAAGAAGGTCGCCGACCAGGCCCACGTCACCGCGAAGATGACGATCCCGTCGCCGGCGGTGCTGCACTTCCGTGGCGGCCGCAAGGCGATCTCCAAGGACGTGTATCCCGATCTCGACGCCTTCTACGAAGACCTCGGCAAGACCTATCGCAAGGCCGTGAAGGCGTTCTATGACGCCGGCTGCCGCTATCTCCAGTTCGACGATACCGTGTGGGCCTATCTCTGCTCGCCGGACGAATTGCAGAAGGCGCGCGAGCGGGGCGACAATCCCGAGGGTCTCCAGCAGATCTATGCGCGCGTCATCAACTACGCGCTGGCGGAGAAGCCCGCCGACATGGTGGTGACGACGCATGTCTGCCGCGGCAATTTCCGTTCGACCTGGATTTCTTCAGGCGGCTACGAGCCGGTTGCCGAGACCATGCTCGCCGGCACCAATTACGACGGCTATTTCCTCGAATACGACAGCGACCGCGCGGGTGGCTTCGAGCCGCTGCGCTTCCTGCCCAAGGGCAACAAGGTCGTCGTGGTCGGCGTCATCACCTCGAAATTCGGTGAGCTCGAGAAGAGGGATGACATCAAGCGCCGTCTCGAGGAAGCCGCCAAGTTCGCCCCGCTGGAGCAGCTCGCACTATCGCCGCAGTGCGGTTTTGCGTCGACGGAGGAGGGCAACGTCCTCTCCGAAGAGGAACAGTGGGCCAAGCTCAGCCTCGCCGTGGAGATCGCAAAGGAAGTGTGGGGCCAATAGGGCTCCACTCGCTCACTGTCATTCCCCGCGAAGGCGGGGAATCCAGTACGCCGCGGCTTCTCGGAGAATCGCTGACTTCTCGGCGTACTGGATCGCCCGGTCAAGCCGGGCGATGACAGCTGAGGGTGAGGCACACGCCCTTCATTTCTCCGCCAGATAAACCTCGCCCAGCAGCGACGAGTTCGACCACGGCACCTGCTTGTTCTTCGTGGTCGAGACCACCTCGGCCCGCACCCGCGTCAGCATCTGCTGCACTTCCAGGCCAGGCGTGCCGAGATGGCGGGAGAGCGCGGCAGAGAACGGCGAGTTGGCGCCTTCACCGTCGAGCGCGACCTGGCCCGGCGCAGTGGCGAAAGCGATCAGCGTGCCGGCGCCGAGCGTCGCGCCGGCGCCCAGGCTCGTTGGCGCTGCGAGGCCCGAGGCAGCTTCGATGGCGCGGTTGGTGCCAGCTGATGCAACCTGCTGTGCCATCGGATTATTGCGGCAGGCATCGAAGATCAAAATGTTGGTGCGGACCTGGTCGTCGAGGCCGGCCATGATCGTATCCATGTCGATCATCGCGTCCGTCATCCTCGCGCCCGACTTGAGCTCGACGTCGACGGGAATGAGATAGTTGCGACCCTCGACCTGCACGCCGTGGCCGGCATAGTAGACCACCACGATTTGCGCCCGCGCCGCCTCCCGCAAGAAGTCACGCGTCATCTTTTGCATCGCCGCGCGGTCGAGATCGACGCCTTCTGACACAGTGAAGCCGATGTTGCGCAGGCTCTTCGCAACGGCGCGCGCGTCATTGGGCGGATTGGGCAGTGCCTTGACATGCGCATAGGCGCCATTGCCGATGATCAGCGCCATGCGCGTGCCGCGCGCGGCCGGAGCAGGCGAGGGGGACGGCGCGGCACCCGTCTGCTGGGGAGCCGGTGCCTTTGCCGGCTCGCTCGTCGGTGACGGCGCATCGCGCGGGATCGGCACGCTAGCGTCGGTGACCAGCGACAGCCGCACCTTTGCCGTGGCCTGATTGGCCTTGCTGCCGGCATCGGAAGCCGTGATTGCCAACGTCGCCTTGTAGTCGTCCCTCGCGTGCGCGTAATCGCCTTTCGCCTCATAGGCCAGCGCGCGATGGGTGTAGCCCGAGACCAGAACGCTGTTCGGCGGCGTCATGATGTTGACGGGCGGTTTCTCTTTCGCGAGCCGGATCGCTTCGCTGCTGTCGGCAATCGCGCGATCGTAATCGCCTCTGACACGCCAGATCGCGGTCCGGTTGATCAGCGGCTGCGGCAGCGTCGGATCGAGCCGGATCGCCTGGTTGATATCGGCGAGCGCGCCGTCGAGGTCGCCGAGCGCCTCCTTCGCGATGCCGCGGTTCTGGTACGAGAATGCCGATCTGGGATCGGTTTTGATCGACATGTCGTAATCGGCAATGGCCTTGGCGTAGTCGCCCTTGCCGCGCCAGGCATTGCCGCGATTGTGGAATATGGTACCGCTCGGCGGGCCTAGCTTCAGCGCGTCATCGAAATCGGCAATCGCGATTTCGTACTCGCCTCTGTCGTAGTAGGCCGATCCCCTGAGATTATAGACTGCCTGGCTCGGCTGGAGCCGGATTGCTTCCGTGGCGTCGGTGATGACCCTTAGGTATTCGCCCTTCTTGTTCCAGCCCACCGCGCGCCAGAAGTAGACCGTTGCGAGCTGCTCGCCTTTGAACACCTTCAGCGCGATGATCTTGCTGCAGGCGTCGATCATCTGGTCCGCCGGCGTGGTGTCGGTGGTGCAGAGCGGCCCAAGCTGGTTGCGCGCCTGCGCAAATGCGGACGCCGACCAAAGGGTTGCGGCGAGCAGGCAGAGTGCGACGAGCGGACGACGCATTGGAGATGGGTCCCATAGAGGAGAGGCGTCTGTTGGTTGCGCGGCAGGGCCTGGTGGTTCACGGCCTCGCTGTTGTGCACACGGCAACGGCGGCGAACTCCATCCCCTATTCCCCCGGTGGGCAGATTTTGCTAGGAGGCGTTACCCAATCCTTCTGCCCACTGCGTCCCACTTCATGAAGAATGACGAAATCCTGAGCCAAATCACCGAGTTCTGCCGCAAGGCCGACATGGCGGAATCGACGTTTGGCCGGCGCGCGGTGAACGATGGGAAGCTTGTGCATCGCCTGCGCGAGGGCAAGCGCATCACGATCGACACGCTGGACCGGATCCAGGCTTATATGGCCGCATCGATGGCCGGCGGCGTGCCTCCCCCGCGGGGACTTCAGGTGCCGCCGGAAAAGCGCGATCCGCGCGGCAATTTCCGCTTCTTCGAGAACCGCCAGAAATACCTGCTGTTCGTCCACACTTGCAGTGAGAAGCGGGTGGTCGCCGAGCGCGTGGCGCTGGAGCTTGCCAGCATCCATCCGCGGCCCCCGGCGCTGCGCGTGTTCGATGCCGGTGTTGGCGACGGCACGGTACTGGCGCGCGTGCTGCGCGCGATGCACCAGCGCTTTCCGCACATGCCGTTCTATGTCGCCGGCAAGGAGCTCAGTCTCGAGGACCTCCGCCTGACGCTGGACAAGGTGCCGGATCGCATTTTCGAGCATCCGGCCTCGGTGTTCGTTTTTACCAACATGCTTTACGCGGAGGCGCCCTGGCTCACGCCGGCATCGCCCGCGGCGGCCGCCGCGACCGTCTGGCACGAGGTTCCCCTGCGGGGGGCTTCCTCGGGCGAGTTCGAGACGCAAATCGCGGAGTTGAAGCCGTTTTTGGAGCAGAACTGGCGCGCGGCGGTCAGCCCGCGCACGGGGATGCCGCTCTATGAGCGGCCTGTCGTGCTGGTGCTCTACCGTGAAGATCAGCGGTTTCTGCTCGATTCGACCATTCCACGGCCGGGCCAGGCCGAGGCCAATTTTGACCTCGTTATTGCATCCCAGCCATACCGCGCGCTGTCCTCGGTCAATTTCCGGGCAAAACGGATCATTGCGCCCCTGGCGCGGGCCTTGCGGGCAGGCGGCCGCCTGATCGGAATTCACTCCCACGGGCAGGACCCGGGCATGGAGATGATCCAGGCGATCTGGCCCGGAGAAAATCCTTTCTCGGTGAGCCGTCATGAGCTATTGCGCGCGGTGAAGTATGAGCTCGGCTCGGTGGGCCGCGACCTAAATTTTAATGCTTACGCAGATAACCGCTCGATCTTCAGGTATGATATGGAAGCGCTGCCCAACGAGGTGACAGGCACTATCGGAACCTCGACGGCCTTTGCAGCCTGGAATGCGGCGGTGTATGTCGCTCAGATTGAGGACGACCGGTTGACGGAAATGACTCAAAACGGCCGCACTCTGGATGCCGCCAGGGACGTGCTGCGAAAGTATAATGGGCTCTGGTTTCTCGACGAATCCTACGTCATCTCGCGCCGGCGTGATTGACATCATTCAAAGCTAAACATCGCAAACGCCCGCCAGCTAGCGGCGGAACAAGGGGTTACTGATGCGCGCGTCCTATCTCTTCACCAGCGAGTCCGTGTCCGAAGGCCATCCGGACAAGGTGTGCGACCGGATCTCCGACGAGATCGTCGATCTGTTCTACCGCGAAGGACCGAAAGCCGGCATCGATCCCTGGCAAATTCGCGCCGCCTGCGAAACGCTCGCGACCACCAACAAGGTCGTGATCGCCGGTGAGACCCGCGGTCCTGCATCCGTCACCAACGAGCAGATCGAAGGCGTCGTGCGCGCCGCGATCAAGGACATCGGCTACGAGCAGGAAGGTTTCCACTGGCAGAAGGCCGAGATCGAGATCCTGCTGCATCCGCAGTCCGCCGACATCGCGCAGGGCGTGGATGCGCTGCAGCCGGGCGAAGTCAAGGAAGAGGGCGCGGGCGACCAGGGCATCATGTTCGGCTACGCCACCAACGAGACGCCGGATCTGATGCCGGCACCGATCTTCTACGCCCACAAGATCCTGCGTCTCATCTCGGAAGCGCGCCACTCCGGCCGTGAGAAGGTGTTGGGCCCGGACTCCAAGAGCCAGGTCACCGTGCAGTACGAGAACGGCAAACCGGTCGGCGTGCGCGAGATCGTGGTGTCGCATCAGCATCTGGTCGAGGACATCTCGTCCAAGCAAATTCGCGACATCGTCGAGCCCTATGTGCGCGAGGCGCTGCCGAAGGACTGGATCACGGCGAAGACCATCTGGCACATCAACCCGACCGGCAAGTTCTACATCGGCGGTCCCGACGGCGATTCCGGCCTGACCGGCCGCAAGATCATCGTCGACACCTATGGTGGCGCGGCCCCGCACGGCGGCGGCGCGTTCTCCGGCAAGGATCCGACCAAGGTCGACCGCTCCGCGGCTTACGCGGCCCGCTATGTCGCCAAGAACATCGTCGCGGCCGGTCTTGCCGACCGCTGCACGTTGCAGCTCGCCTACGCCATCGGCGTGGCGCGTCCGCTGTCGATCTACATCGACACCCACGGCACCGGTAAGGTGTCGGAGGATCAGCTCGAGAAGGCCGCCGCCAAGGCGATGGATCTCACCCCGCGTGGCATCCGCAGCCATCTCGATCTCAACCGCCCGATCTACGCGCGCACCTCCGCCTATGGCCATTTCGGCCGTACCCCCGACAACGAGGGCGGCTTCTCCTGGGAGAAGACCGATCTCGTTGAAGCGCTCAAGCGCGCGGTCTGATCACCGACGTCATTCCCGGGGCGCCGCCACAGCGGCGAACCCGGAATTCTTCCATCGAGATTCCGGGCTCGCCTCTCCATGGCGGCCCGGAATGACCAATTCAACAACAGGACGCCCGCAATGAACGCGAAGCCCGGCTTCACCGATTACATCGTCAAGGACATTTCACTCGCCGATTTCGGCCGCAAGGAGCTCTCCCTCGCCGAGACCGAGATGCCCGGCCTGATGGCCACCCGCGAAGAGTATGGCCCGAAGCAGCCGCTGAAGGGCGCGCGCATCGCCGGCTCGCTGCACATGACAATCCAGACCGGCGTGCTGATCGAGACGCTGGCCGCGCTCGGCGCCGACATCCGCTGGGTCTCCTGCAACATCTATTCGACGCAGGATCACGCTGCGGCGGCGATCGCAGCCGCCGGCATTCCGGTGTTCGCCGTCAAGGGTGAGAGCCTTACCGAATACTGGGACTACACCGCCAAGCTGTTCGACTGGCACGGCGGCGGTCACCCGAACATGATCCTCGACGACGGCGGCGACGCCACCATGTACGTCCATCTCGGCCTGCGCGCCGAGAACGGCGACACCAAGTTCCTGGACAAGCCGGGTTCGGAAGAAGAGGAAGTCTTCTTCGCCCTTCTGAAGAAGCAGCTCAAGGAGAAGCCGAAGGGCTACTTCGCCGAGATCGCCAAGAGCATCAAGGGCGTTTCCGAAGAGACCACCACGGGCGTGCATCGTCTCTATGACATGCAGAAAGCCGGCACGCTGCTATGGCCGGCCATCAACGTCAACGACAGCGTCACCAAGTCGAAGTTCGACAACCTCTATGGCTGCCGTGAATCGCTGGTCGACGGCATCCGCCGCGGCACCGACGTGATGATGTCGGGCAAGGTCGCGATGGTCGCGGGCTTCGGCGACGTCGGCAAGGGTTCGGCCGCCTCGCTGCGCCAGGCCGGCTGCCGCGTCTTGGTCTCCGAAGTCGATCCGATCTGCGCGCTGCAGGCGGCGATGGAAGGCTATGAAGTCGTGACCATGGAAGACGCCGCGCCCCGTGCCGACATCTTCGTCACCGCGACCGGCAACAAGGACATCATCACGATCGAGCACATGCGCGCGATGAAGGACCGCGCCATCGTCTGCAACATCGGTCACTTCGACAACGAGATCCAGATCGCGGGTCTGCGTAACCTGAAATGGACCAACATCAAGCCGCAGGTCGACGAGATCGAATTCCCCGACAAGCACCGCATCATCATGCTGTCGGAAGGCCGCCTCGTGAATCTCGGCAATGCGATGGGCCATCCGTCCTTCGTGATGTCGGCATCCTTCACCAACCAGACGCTGGCGCAGATCGAGCTCTTCGCCAACAACAAGGACGGCAAGTACAAGAAGGAAGTCTACGTGCTGCCGAAGTCGCTCGACGAAAAAGTCGCGCGCCTGCACCTCGCCAAGATCGGCGTCAAGCTCACCGAGCTGCGCAAGGACCAGGCCGACTACATCGGCGTCAAGCAGGAAGGTCCGTACAAGTCGGACCATTACCGCTACTGAGCGCGCACTGTTGCGACATAAAGGCCCCGGAGCGATCCGGGGCTTTTTTTGTCGCCGTTCTCCATACTACGCTTGGTAGAGAAGAAACGAGCCTGCCACTTTTGCGGTGGGCTGCCGCTTCTCCCGCTTACGTTGTCGTTCGCCGCCGTAAGGGCGTTGAGATCGACCATTGATTGCTTTTGGGGTGAGATGATAGAAGGCCGGTGTTGCCGCGATAGCACCGGGTAGGCGGTTTAGATGTTCTCAAAACTGATAATCACGCCCACGCGTGTCTTCAGGCCGGCGTCCACCACCAAGGACGAGGCGCAGGTCATCGCGGGCCTCGAAGAGCGGGGCGGCAACTGGTGACAGAAAGACGTTTACACGACGCTCTGTTCATGGCGGCGTCGTTACTCCCGCTGTTCATCATTCTGCAACTTGCAACTCTTGCCCTTTACGCATCGCCCGAGACCGACGACTTCTGTTTTTCGTATCATTATGCCGATGACGGGCTGCTCGGTACGGTCGCACTCTTCTACAAAAGCGTCATCGGCCGGGTCCTGCCGATGGTGCTCATGTGTCTGCCGGCGATGGTTGCGCGGGCAATCCCGCTTGATATGTTCGTCGTCTACCCTTTAGCGATGGTGGCGTTCCTCCTCGCCCTCACTGCCGGCGGACTATGGGTCTGCGCAAGACTCTGGACGTCCGCCTCGGCAGCACTGATCTTCTTTTTCGGCATCACGCTAACTGCCACGATCGCCGTCAACGCGCTCAGCTTCCGGGAAATGTTGCTTTGGATGCCAGGTGTGGCTTGCTACTTGGTGCCGGCGATCATCTTCATGATCGTCTTCACCTGTCTGATCACCACCGCCATCGGTGATACCCCGCTTTCGAGAAGAGCAACCGTGGCCCTTGGTGGGCTCTGTTTCCTCGCCGCCACTTGCAACGAGTTCACAATCGTCTGGTTCATGGCCGCCATAGCGGCTTCATTCGCCGTCCGCGACTTCTGCCAATTCCGAAATCACATCACGCTCGCCGGCTGCACGTTGGCCGGCTTTCTGGTCGTTCTGGCAGCGCCCGGAAATCTGGTTCGGATGTCATCCTATCCGGCTGGCGGGAAGATATGGGCGGCCATTGATGGGGCTTCGCAGTGGTACGCTTACGACTGGGGCCTTCTGCTCCAGCAGCCGACCATGATCTCATGGCTCGCATTGCTCGCTTCCGCTTCGATCTTCGTCATCGGACCCAAGCCGATCACCGCGCGCAAGGTTCTTATAGTCTCGGTTGCAGCGCCCGCGCTCTTTCTTGCGTGCAGCTTCATCACATGGTTCGTGGCCTATGGCGCGACCGGAGAGATGCTGGCCCTGCGGGCGCGCAATGAGAGCGAAGTCATGATCATCATGAGCCTTACATTCGCAACTCTGGCAGTCTCGCGCTTTGCTGCGCAGTTCCTGCCGGCGCGGCCTTCCGATGTGCGAAGCATCGGCATACTCATTTGTGCCCTGCTCTGCCTGCCGCTGATCAACTCTAGAGCTATGACGCTCTACCGAACGGAACGCGGCAGCTTTGCCACCTTCTGGCTTGAAAGCGTCCAGCGTCATGCGACGCTCAGCCTCTCGCAGGACGCCGACATCATCGTTCCAACCCGAACCGCGCGCCCCTCGCTCCTCATGCAAGAGGATCTGACAGCCGATCCGTCACGTCTCCCAAACGACTGCGTCGCCGCCTACTATGGGAAAAAATCAGTCATCATGCGCTAGCGGAGTATTCTGGTTGTTGGCGCCGACAATCCCGGTGAGAAACGTGACAATCTGCAGTCATTTCATCGCGCACGAGACGCCAAGCCGTGGTATATTTCGATGGCGCCTACAGTTTGCTTCGGGACGGGGCGGATAGCCACCGATTTGCAGTCGGATTCAATTGGGCCCGGCGCGAAGGGGAATCATGACCAGCCTGTCAGACCATTTCGACGTGCTGATCGTCGGTGCCGGCCTGTCCGGTATTGGCGCGGGCTATCATCTCCAGACCAAATGTCCGGGCAAGAGCTACGTCATCCTCGAGGGACGCGACTGCATCGGCGGCACCTGGGACCTGTTTCGCTATCCCGGCGTCCGCTCCGACAGCGACATGTTCACGCTCGGCTATTCCTTCAAGCCGTGGACCGATCCGAAGGCGATCGCCGACGGCGCGCAAATCCTCAACTACGTTCGCGAAACCGCGGTCGAGAACGGCATCGAGAAGCACATCCGCTTCCACCATCGTGTCAAGCGTGCGGCGTGGTCGACGAGTGAGGCGCGCTGGACCGTCGAGGCCGAGCGCATCACCGGCGAGGACGCCACCGAAACCGTGCGCTTTACCTGCAATTTCCTGTTCATGTGCTCGGGCTATTACAAATACGAGGCAGGCTACACGCCGGAGTTTCCGGGCGTCTCAGATTTCGCCGGCCGCATCGTGCATCCGCAGAAATGGACCGACGACATCGACTGCGCGGGCAAGCGCGTCGTCGTGATCGGCTCGGGCGCGACCGCGGTGACGCTGGTGCCGGAGCTCGCCAAGACGGCCGCGCAGGTCACGATGCTGCAGCGCTCACCGACCTATGTGGTGTCGCGCCCGGCACAGGATCCCGTCGCCAACAAATTGCGGCGCAATCTGCCGACGCGGCTTGCCTATCATCTGATCCGCTGGCGCAACGTGATGTGGGGGATGTTCTTCTTCCAGCTCAGTCGGCGCCGCCCTGCGAAGGTGAAGGAGCTGGTTCTCAAGGGCGTGCAGATGGCGCTCGGCCCCGACTACGACGTCACGACCCATTTCACGCCGCGCTACAATCCGTGGGACCAGCGGCTCTGCCTCGTGCCGGATGGCGACCTGTTCAAGGCGATTCGCGAGCAGCGCGCCTCCGTGGTGACCAAAGAGATCGACATGTTTACCCATGGCGGTATCCGCCTGAAGGACGGCAGCGAGCTTGCGGCGGACATCATCGTGACCGCGACGGGACTGGTGCTCCAGGTCGTCGGCGGTCTCGACATCAGTGTCGACGGCCGCACCGTCGATTTCGCCAATACGCTGACCTACAAAGGCATGATGTATGCCGAGGTCCCCAACATGGCCTCCGCCTTCGGCTACACCAACGCATCATGGACACTGAAATGCGACCTCACCTGCGAATATGTCTGCCGCCTCATCAACTACATGGACCGGCACAATTTCCGGCAGTGCATGCCGCACAATGACGATCCCTCGATTACCGCGCAGCCGTCGCTCGACTTCACCTCGGGTTATGTGCAGCGCTCAGTCGCAAAGATGCCGAAGCAAGGCTCGAAGCAGCCGTGGCGGCTCTACCAGAACTACGCGCTCGACATCGTCTCCTTGCGGTTCGGCCGGATCGACGACGGCGTGATGCAATATTCCTGATCGCGACGACCTCGGTGTTCTAAGCCTTACGGGTGGTAAGCGGCAGGGCAAAATCAATCGCGAGTGCGAGCACCACGGCGCCACCGCCCAGCGCGAACAGGACGAGATAATCGCCGCCGGTCTGCGCGTAGATCCAGGAGAAGCCGTAGGCCGCGGCCGCCTGGAACAGCGCAAAGCTGGTCGTGGCATGGCTCCACGTCCTGCGCTGCTGCTCGGCAGAATGGGGGACCAGCTCATGGATACGTCCGAGCACGAGCGGTACGATGCCGGGTGTGAAGCCGCCGACCACCACGCTCGACACGATCAGCGAGAGAGGCGCGGTACTGACGGTCGGGAGCAACACGGCGGCCGCTTCGATCAGGAAGGCGGCGCGTAGCGCGGGTCCAAACCCGGCGCGATCGCCGAGGTGACCGGTGACCAGGGGCCGACGATTGCGCCAAGGCCGTAGAGCACCCAGTAGTGCGATCCCGCGGCAATACCCTGGCCGAGGCCGCGCGCGACGAAATCGACGATGAAGACCATGTGCGGCACCAGCGCCACCGCGTTGAGGCCGTATTGGACGAGCAAGCCGCGAACGGCGGGCGAAGCGTGCTTCGCCCGCTGCGATGACACGGTATCGGTCTTGGCCTCGGCAGGCCAGTTCCACCAGCTCACCAGCGTGAGCGTGCCCGAGACCACGCCAAGACCATACCAACTCTGTTGCAAGCCTTGCTGCAGCAATAGCGGCACCAGCGTGCCCGATGCGGCGACACCGAGCCCGACACCAGCAAAGATCACGCCGCCGACCATGCCGCGCTTTGCGGCCGAGGTATGGGGCAGAATGACGGAGGCCGCCAGTACCATGATGATTCCGCCGGTGAGCCCCGACGACAGGAAGCGCCAGGCGAAGAACCAGGTGAACGACACCGGGGTTGAGCTGGCAAAAAAGGAGAGGGTCGCGAGCAACATCATCGCACGCAAGGTGCGAACGGCGCCGATGCGCGCGGCCACGGTCCGCGCCGCGAGCGCGCCGGCGAGATAGCCGGCCAGGTTCGCTGCACCGAGATAGACGACGTCGGACGCCCCGAACCATTTTGCGGCGATCAGGGCCGGGATCAGCGGCGTATAGGAAAAGCGCGCGAGGCCGAGTCCGACCAGCGATGCTGACAATCCGGCTACCGCATATCGCCAGGTTTGCTGTGAAGAAATCTCTGATGTCGAACCCGACCGCTGATGCGGTCGGGGATGAACTTGCTGCTTGGCATCTGCGTCTGTCATGTCGTCCTCGTGCGCGCGAAGGCGCTAGCGTTCAGTGGCCGGCGCTCTGGCCGCCGTCGACATGCAGGATCTCGCCGGTGACGAAGGAGGCGCCCTCGAGATAGAGCACGGCATCGACGATGTCGGACATCTCGCCCATATGGCCGACGGGATGCAGCCCATCGAGCTGGGCGTGCGTCGCGACGGGATGCATCGGCGACTTGATGATGCCGGGCGACACCGCGTTCACGCGGATACCGCGCTTGGCATATTCGATCGCGAGCGACTTGGTCGCGGCGCTCAACCCGCCCTTGCTCAGCGAGGCCAGCACCGAGGGCACGTTCGAATTGGCCTGGTCGACCAGCGTGGTTGTGATCTGGACGACGTGCCCGGACCCCTGCTTCTCCATCTCGGCGATGGCAAGCTGCGTGACGTGGAAGAAGCCCGCGACGTTGGTGCCCATCACCGCCGCATAGTCCTCCGCCGTGTACTGCGTGAACGGCTTTGCGACGAAGATGCCGGCGTTGTTGACCAGCGTGTCGACGCGGCCGAAGCGGGCGACGGCTTGCGAGACCACCCGCTCGGCGGTGTTCCGGTCGGCGATGTCGCCGGCAATGGCGAGGACATCGTCATCGCCCGACGGCTTGATGGAGCGCGCTGTCGCGACGACGTGATAGTTTCGATCGCGAAAACCCTGGACTAGGGCCGCACCGATGCCCTGCGAGGCACCGGTGATGATCGCAACCTTCTGTTCGATACCCATGATGGGCTCCCGTTGTTGGCTTTCAGAACCTGCGCCAGCAACGGCTGGCTTGGCGGGTGAAGTACGCCGTGTTGGGCCGGCTGCGAATACGCGCTGTCCGGCAGACACTCTTTCGCAGCGCGAACGAATGCCGGACCGGCGCCGCCGGTGGTTGTCGCAGCGGGAGCGAACGCCTAGCTTCCAGTGTGACCTCGATGGGCTGGCGGGAAACGTATGGATCGTCTGGATGCGATGAAGGTGTTTGTCCTTGCGGTGGACGAGGGCAGCCTTGCCGCTGCGGGCCGCAAGCTCAGCCGTTCGCCGGCGGCGGTGAGCCGCGCCATTGCTTTCCTGGAGCAGCGGGTCGGTGCCGAGCTGCTGCACCGGACCACACGCTCCATCAAGCTGAGCGAGGAGGGCGAGCGCTATGTCGCGGTCTGCAGGCGCGTGCTCACCGAGCTGGAGGAGGCCGACGGCATCGCGGCCGGGCCGCGCACGGCGCCCCGCGGCCTGCTCACGATCACCGCCCCGGTGGTGTCAGGTGAGATGGTGCTGCGGCCGATCCTCGATGCGTTTCTCGATGCCTATCCGACCGTGTCGGCAAAACTCCTGCTGTTCGATCGCGCGGTCAATCTGATCGAGGAGGGGGTCGACGTCGCGCTCCGCATCGGCCATCTCGCGGATTCAGCGATGGTCGCGATGCGGGTCGGCGAGATCAGCCGCGTCGTGGTGGCATCACCACGCTATCTGAAGCAGCACCCGCGCATCACCGAGCCCGGCGATCTTGCCAAGCACCAGATCGTCGCGATGGCCCACCTTCCCAATTCGTGGACCTTTGCGCCGCAGGTCGGCTCGTCGGCTGCCCGCACGGTGCAGTTCACGCCGCGGCTCGTCGTCAACAGCACCTATGCAGCGGTGGCCTCGGCCGTCGCCGGCCGCGGTGTGGCGCGAATGTATTCGTACCAGGTGGGTGAGCAGGTCGCGCGCGGCGAGCTCGAGATCGTGCTGCCCGGCGACGAGGATCCCGAGATGCCCGCGCATTTGATCTGTCCGCAGGGCCGGCTCTCGGTGCCGAAGGTGCGGACCTTCACGGACTTTGCGGTGCCACGGCTGAAGAAGCAGTTTGCACAGCTCAAGAACAGCATCACTGCGCGGTGAGCCGCTGCGCGCACGGGCAATGCGTTGTTTTGCGTATACGGCCGCTAGGCTGAATCAGCCATGCTGCCCGAACGGTTAACGTCGGATTAACCGCGGAGTCCTAGCCTGTCTCGGCCGGGGTTACTTGCAAGGCCGAGGTGAGCCCAATGGAAGCCCAGAGAATCGCGGTCGACGCCGTCGTCGCGTTGACCGATTGCGACCGCGACGCCGTGATCGCGTTCATCCGCCGCCTGTATCTCGCCGGCGTCACCGACCCCAAGCGCCTGACCTTCAAGGGTCTCCAGGCCCTGTCACGGGCGTGACTAGGGCCGCGTACAATCAATTACTGAACGGTCGGATCGTTGATCCGGATTGACGTGACACGGTCCGCCTGCACTTCGAATGAGAAGGGCCATGGGTGATAGGTCCCGAGATCGGTCTTCTCTAGCCCGCTCGGCCCGACATGGAAGGGGCCGCCGAACTGCGCCATCAGCTTCTCAGTGCTGTCGCCGAGATTGATGTGGTTGAAGCTGTAGCCCGAGGGCGGGTGCCGGCCCGCTGACCTGAAGCGCGGCCTCATCGTGCTGTCGGCGCTGCGATGACCGCGTCTAGTGATGGTGCTTGTGTCCTTCGGAGCTATCGGGGCGTTGGTAACCTCGCAGCTCCGCGTATCGCTGCATCTGGTTCTGATCGAGCAAGGCGGTCGTCGACAGATGATATTTGAGGTGGCTTTCGCGGAGCAAGGCCTGGGTTTCCGAAATGGCAACGAGGGTCGCCCTAAGTGACTCCGATGTCGCGACGCGGGCAGAGAAGAGCCGATCCAACTCCGTTTCCTGCTCGACCAGCTTGTTACCCAGCGGGACCGCCTCTTGCTTCATGGCCTCGAACAGGTGCTGAACCCGGATGCGCTGATCCGCGGTCAAGTCAAGCCGGTCACCGAACTCAAGAACATGGCTCGGACCGGGATATCCATTGAGTTCGGCGGCAAGCGCCAGGCCCATGCCACGTCCGGCTCGAAGATCGTCGATCTGCTGGTGAGACAGCGCCTTGATGGGGCGCTGCTCAAAGCCGGCATAGGGCTGACCGGACTGCGCGCTGGCAACGTTGCACGAGACGATAAGCGTGGCCGCAAGCAGGAGAAGGCGTCTCATGAGTCTGGCTCCATGAAATCGGCCCGGTTCGTCGATCGATCTCCACCGGTGCTCTCCACATATCTTGCTGGACGGTTCGCCTCATGGCAACAAAGATTGCCGCGATTGAGTTGCCGAACATGGAGCAGGCGATGGCCTCCTTGCCGACCGCGAATGCCGAGATCACGCAGTTCTTTCGCCAATGGCTGGAGACCTTTGCAGGTTATGTCCGCGAGGTCGACTATGCTTCGGCGCGGCCGCTCTTCCATCCGGATGTGCTGGCCTTCGGCACGCACAACGACGTCATTCCCGGCCTCGACCAATGGGTCACCACGCAATGGGATAACGTCTGGCCCAAGACGGCCGACTTCCGTTTCGTCATCGACCAGGCCTCGATCCTGGCATCGTCTGATGGCACGATGGCGACCGTGATCGTGCCGTGGACGAGCACAGGCTATCATCCCGACGGCAGCGCGTTTCCGCGCCCCGGCCGGGCCACGATGGTGTTTTCAAGACATGGCGATGGTTGGCTGTGCGTGCATTCCCACATGTCGCTCAATCGGGGTGTGCCGCAGGCAAGCCACGCCGATCGGCCGGTGAAGGCTTGGTAGATCGGCATCGTCCGCTAGCGAAATGCAAAAGGCCCCGGACATGCCCGAGGCCTTCTTAGTTCGAGCCGCCGTGAGCCTTACTCGGGTTGGCCGATCGAGACCTTCAGCGTGCCGACGCCGTCGACGCCGCATTCGAGCTTGTCGCCGGGCTGGAGCTGCGACACGCCGGCCGGCGTGCCCGTCATGATGATGTCGCCGGCGGCGAGCTTCACCTGCTGCGAGAGCTGCCAGATGATCTCGGGCACGTTCCAGATCAGCTCGGTGAGATCGCCTTTCTGCGCTTCCTTGCCGTTGACCGTGAGCCAGATCTTGCCTTTGGCGGGATGGCCGATCTTCGATGCCGGCTGCACCGCGGAGCAGGGTGCCGAATAGTCGAACGACTTGCCGATCTCCCACGGACGCTCCTTCTTGCGCGAGGCGATCTGGAGGTCGCGGCGGGTCAAGTCGATGCCGACGGCATAGCCGTAGACATGGTCGAGCGCCTTGTCGGCGGGAATGTTGAGGCCGCCGCTCTTCATTGCGACGATCAGCTCGACCTCGTGATGGAGATCCTTGGTCAGCGGCGGATAGGGAATGGTGGCGCCGTCGGGCACCAGCATGTCGGCGTGCTTGGCGAAGAAGAAAGGCGGGGCGCGCTCGTCATTGCCCATCTCACGGATGTGCTCGAGATAGTTGCGACCGACGCACCAGATGCGGCGCACGGGATATCGGCCGCTTTCCCCGACGACGGGAAGCGAAGCCTGGGTCGGAAGCGGGATGACGTAGGAGGCGGCGTTCATGGTGCGATCTCGCTGCTCTTGAGGTGAAGGGAACTCTATGCGGTTGCGCTGATCGGCGCCAGAGCGCCGGCGTCGTGATGCTGCAAGCGGAAGAACGAGGCGTAGCGCCCGCCGCGGCGGAGCAGCTCGTCATGCCGGCCCTGCTCGACGATCTCGCCACCCTCGACCACCAGGATCGCATCGGCGTGCATGATGGTGTGCAGGCGATGCGCGATCACGATCGTGGTGCGGTTCTGGCAGAGATGCTCGATCGCCTCCTGCACCTGCCGTTCGGATTCCGAATCGAGCGCGGCGGTGGCTTCGTCGAGCAGGATGATCGGCGCGTTCTTGATCAGAGCGCGCGCGACCGCGATGCGCTGGCGCTGGCCGCCGGATAGCTGCGTGCCGTGCTCGCCGACGGGCGTGTCGTAGCCGAGCGGGAAGCCCATGATGAAATCATGCGCGCAGGCTGCTTTCGCAGCATCGATAATCTGGTCTTCGGTCGCGCCCGCGCGGCCGAAGGCGATGTTGTTGCGGATGGTGTCGCGGAACAGATAGACGTCCTGGCCGACATAGGCGGTCTGAGCCCGCAGCGATTTTCGCGAGACGGCGCCGATCGACTGGCCGTCGATCACGATGTCGCCTTGCGTCACCTCGTAGAAGCGCAGCAGCAACCCCAGCACGGTCGATTTGCCGCCGCCGGAGGGGCCGACCAGCGCGGTGACCTTGCCGGGCTCGGCAACAAAGCTCATGCGATTGAGGACGGTCTCACCGTTGCGATAGGAAAAGCTGACGTCGCGCAGCTCGATGCGTGCGTTCGAAAGTTTCAGCGCCGGCTTGTCGTCGTCGGAATGCTCGCTCGCAGGGCTGTCGACGACTTCGAGCAGCATGCGGGCGCCGACGAGCTGGCTGTTGAGGTCGATGTTGAGCCGCGCCAGCCGCTTGGCCGGCTCGGTCGCCATCAGGAACGCCGTCATGAAGGAAAAGAACGCGCCGGGCGTGGCGTTGAGCGCGACCACGCTATAGCCGCCATAGAGCAGGCAGCCGGCGACTGCGAAGCCGCCGAGCATCTCCATCAGCGGATTGGAGCGATTGGCGACGCGGGCCATCTTGTTGGCGTTGCGCTCGACGATCGCGATATTCTCGTCGATGCGGTTTTGCATGGTGTCTTCGAGCGTGAACGCTTTCACCGTGCGGATGCCCTGCAGCGATTCCTGCATCGTCTCCAGGATGTCGGCGGTGCCGGTGAACTGGTTGTAGGCGAGCCCCTTGATGCGCTTGACCAGCTTGCGCAGCACCAGCATCGCCGGCGGCACGGCAACGAGGCCGATGAACGACATCACCGGATCCTGCCACACCATCACGCCGATCATGGCGAGCAGCATCATGAGGTCGCGCCCGACCGCATTGACCAGCATGTTGAGGACGTCGGTGATGGACTTTGCGCCGGCCGTCAGCCGCGCCAGGAATTCCGACGAATGCCGCTCGGAGAAGAATCCGACGCTCTCGCGCATCAGCTTGGCGAACAGCTGGCGCTGGTTGGTGGCGAGGATGGCGTTGGAGATCTTGGTCAGGATCACCATGTGGCCGTAGGTCGCCACGCCCTTGATGAAGAGCAGGATCACGGTGATGCCCGAGAACATCGCGATGCCCGGGATGTTCTTGTCGACATAGGCCTGGTTGATGACCTGGCCGAGCACGTAGGTCGCGCCCGCGGTCGATCCGGCGGCAAGCGCCATCAGCGCGAAGGCGACGAGGTAGCGCCGCCAGTAGATGATCCCCTGTTCCGTGACCAGGCGGCGAATCAGCACCGCAGCCGCATAGGGATCGTCGGTGATTTTCTTTGGAAACTGAGCCATCCGCAGTCCATTGACGGCACAGGAAAAGCCTGCCCGCGCGTCAGGGATCGAATGGCCTCTGTGCCCGCTAAGCCAGCGCTTTTCAAGCCCAATTAAGGGCTTGCGCTGGAATGGAATCTAGGCCGAGGCGGCGTGGCGGAGCTCGCCGTGACGCTCGCGGAACAGCTTGTCCTCCCAGGCCAGCGCATGGGCCGCGATGGTCTCGAGGTCGTCGTATTGCGGCTTCCAGTCGAGCAGGCCGCGGATACGGCTGGTGTCGGCGACCATGGTCATGATGTCGCCGGGCCGGCGCGGGGCGTATTGCACGGCGAAGCTGCGGCCCGAGACACGGCGTACCGCGTCGATGGTCTCCAGCACCGAGTAGCCGCGGCCATAGCCGCAATTGAGCGTCGTCGAGGCGCCGCCGTTGCGCAAATAGGCGAGCGCCGAGCGATGCGCCTGCGACAGGTCCGTGACGTGGATGAAGTCGCGGATGCAGCTGCCGTCCTGGGTCGGATAGTCGGTGCCGAACACGTCGATCTTGGCGCGCTGGCCGGTGGCGGCTTCCACCGCGATCTTGAGCAGGTGCGTGGCGCCGACGGTGGCGAGGCCGATGCGGGCCTGCGGATCGGCACCCGCAACGTTGAAATAGCGCAGGGTCACGTATTGCATGCCGTAAGCGGCGGCGACGTCGTGCAGCATGATCTCGGTCATCAGCTTCGACGAACCGTAGGGCGACAGCGGCCGTGTTGGCGCATGCTCGGGCACCGGCACCTGGTCCGGATCGCCGTAGACCGCCGCGGTCGAGGAGAAGATGAAGCGGTCGATGCCGCGCTTGACCGCGACGTTGAGCAGGTTGCGCGCGGTCGTGAAATTGTTGCGGTAATAGCCGAGCGGATCGCGCATCGAATCCGGCACGACCACCGACCCCGCGAAATGGATGATGCTCTCGATGTTGTGCTGGGCGATCACGCCTTCGAGCAGGTTCTCGTCGCCGGCATCGCCAATGAACAGCGGCACGCCTTCGGGCAGATAGGCGGAGAAACCGGTGGAGAGATCGTCGATCACGACGACGTCCTCGCCGGCTTCCGCCAGCGCCAGAACCGTGTGGCTTCCGATATAGCCGGCACCGCCGGTGACAAGCACAGTCATGATCTCACCCGTCTTCGATCAACGCTCCAAGCTAACGTTTACGTGGTGAAGAGTGGGTATCGGCGCGGCTGAACTGGTCACTATGCTTAATGTTGCGTATAGGGACTTTCGAAACGGAGCGTGGCGTGGCGAATTCCCCAAGCGATCTCGAAGTGATCGTGCCAAATCTGCACAGGCGCTATTCCGGGGTCACCGCGACCAACCGGATGGTGGCGCCGCGGATGGCAAAGCTCTATCGCGCCGCGTGGTTCGGTTCCGACGCGCCGGAGGGGATCGCGCGCCTGGGCGGTGCCGATCTCCTGAGATTGTGGCGCCGCAAGGCGTCGGTGATCTGGCACGCGCGCCGCAACAACGAGATGATCGCGGGCGTGCTGTTGCGCGCGCTCGGTTGGCCGCTCAAGCTCGTGTTCACTTCGGCGGCGCAACGCCATCATAGCTGGATCACGCGCTGGCTGATCCGGCGCATGGACGCAATCATCGCGACGTCAGATCTTTCGGCCTCGTTCCTGAAAGTGAAGGCGACCGTGATTCCGCACGGCGTCGACACCGACGTCTATGCGCCGCCGGCGGATCGCACTGCTGTCTTCGCGGAAACTGCGCTGCCGGGCCGCTACGCGATCGGCTGCTTCGGCCGCGTGCGCGCCCAGAAGGGCACCGATGTGTTCGTCGATGCGATGTGCCGCCTGCTGCCGCGCTATCCGGATTTCACCGCTGTTATCGTCGGCCAGGTCACACCCGAGCAAGCCGCTTTTGCAAACGACCTGAAGAAACGGATCGAGGCCGCCGGTCTGCAATCGCGCATCGTCATCACTGGCGAGCTGCCGATCGAAGATGTGCAGCGCTGGTATCAGCGGCTGACCATCTACGCCTTCACTTCGCGCAACGAAGGTTTTGGCTTGACGTTGATCGAAGCGATGGCGGCCGGCAGCGCGCTGGTCGCCGCGCGCGCCGGCGCGGCCGAACTGGTGGTGGAGGATGGCGTGACCGGCGTGCTGGTCCCGACCGGTGATGTGGATGCGCTGGTCGCAGCGCTGGAGCCGCTGATGCGCGATGTTGCTGTCGCAACCGCGATGGGCGAACGCGGGCGGGCACGGGTACTTGAACGGTTCAGCCTCGATGCCGAGGCGGCGCGGATCGGTGAGGTCTATCGGCCGCTGCTTTGAATACGCTCGCCAAAACAAAAACCGCGAAAACAACCCCATGCACAGTAGCCGGGGCCAACGAAATCAATGGCTTGGCCGGCATCCCGACGCTGCGGGTTTTACGAATTCAATTTGACTCGTCGGGCAAAACACCGGCATGATGTCATCATCGGCGCAGCCTCGACGGCCTTCACGTCGACGCCCTTGCCCCCGCCTCACCCAGCACCCGCTGCGCAATCTCCACCACCTCGATCGCCGCGATATCTCGCATGCAGCGGTGGTCGTTCATCTTGCAGATCGTGCTCTGGCAGGGTTGGCAGGATAGCACGCTCTTGTCCTGCACCACGGTCGCGGCGAGGCCGTTGAGGGGGGCCCAGAGGTAGGGGCTGGTCGGACCGAAAATACCCATGGTCGGCGTGCCCAGGGCAGCTGCGATGTGCATCAGGCCGGAATCGTTGGAGATCGCGACGCCGGCTGCAGCCATGGCCAGCACGCCGTTGCGCAGATCATTGCCGGTGAGGTCCCGGACCCCGGCGCCGCCGGCCGCGACGATCTCCTGGGCCAGGCCCTTTTCCCCGGGGCCGCCGACCACCCAGACCTCAAGGCCGCGCTCGGCGAGCAAGCGGGCGGCCTCGGGATAATAGGTCCAGCGTTTTGATGCCCCGACCGAGCCGGGCGCGAGCGCTACGGCAGCGCCTGCGCTGAGGCCATTGGCTTGCCGCCAGCGGACGATGTCCTCGGCCGGGACCCGCAACTGCGGCACCGGCCATTCCGCCGGCAGCGGGGCGCCATCGGGCTGGGCGAGGGCGGCATTCTTGTCGATGAAGCGGGGCAGCTTCTTCTCGCCCCAGCGCCAGCGGTTGAGCAGGCCGAACCGGAATTCGCCGACGAAGCCGACCCTTTCCGGAATCCCGGCCAAAGCGGGCGCGATGGCGGCCTTCCAGGTCCGGGGTAGCACCAGGGCGGTGCCGTAGTTCCGCTCGCGCAGGAGCTTCGCCAGGCCCAGCTGGCGGCCCACTGCGAGCCGGCCGCGCGGCAGGTCCCAGACGATCGCATCGCGCACGCCGGGCATGTAATCGACCAGGGGCGCGCACAGCGACGTCGTGAGCAGATCGACCGGCCGGTTCGGCCAGCGCTCGTTCAGGACTCGCACGACGGTGTGATTCCGGACGAAATCACCGATCCACATGTAGGGGACGATCAGGATCGGGCGCGTGTCGCGCCGATCTGCGTCTCCACTAAGTTGCGAATCTTGGTTCATTCGTTAATAAGGCCGGGGGCGCGCTGATGTGGCGGTTCGGTTAGCCGCTCCGGGCCGGCAGGTAAAGCCGGCAAAGCGGCCATCCCAAAACCGCTTACACTTTGGAGGATCATGCGCTAGGGCAAGATCGGGTCGCAAAACATCGGGCAGGCTAGGTGAAATGTTGCTGGTGACCGGCGGGGCCGGTTTTATCGGATCGAATGTCGTCGCCGCGCTGAATGAGGCCGGCCGCAGCGACGTCGTCGTCTGCGATTTCCTTGGCACCGAGGGCAAATGGCGCAACCTCGCCAAGCGGCAGCTTGTGGATATCGTGCCGCCGGCTGAGTTGCCGGACTGGCTCAAGGGCCGCAAGCTCGATGCCGTGATCCATCTCGGGGCGATTTCCGCGACCACGGCGACCGACGGCGACCTGGTGTTCGAGACCAACTTTCGCCTGTCGATGCGTCTCCTGGACTGGTGCACCGCAAATGCGGTGCCGCTGATCTACGCCTCGTCGGCGGCGACCTATGGCGACGGCGAGGCAGGATTTGACGACGATGCTTCGATCGCTGCGTTGAAGAAACTGCGGCCGATGAACCTCTACGGCTGGAGCAAGCACCTGTTCGATCTCGCCGTCGCCGAGCGCGCAGCGAAGGGCGAGAAGCTGCCGCCGCAATGGGCCGGACTGAAATTCTTCAACGTGTTCGGCCCCAACGAATACCACAAGGGCTCGATGATGAGCGTGCTGGCGCGGCGCTTCGACGACGTCAAAGCGGGCCGCGTCGTGCAATTGTTCAAGTCGCATCGCGAGGGCATCGTCGATGGCGATCAGCGCCGCGATTTCATCTATGTCGACGACGTCGTGCGCGTGATCATGTGGCTGCTGGCAACGCCCTCGGTGTCCGGCATCTTCAACGTCGGCACCGGCAAGGCACGCAGCTTCAAGGATCTGATCCTGGCAGCTTATGCCGCGCTCGGCGCAAGTCCCAACATCGAATACATCGACATGCCCGAGCAGATCCGCGGCAGCTACCAGTACTTCACCCAGAGCGAGGTCGATCGCCTCCACCGCGCCGGCTATAATGGTGGTTTCACCACGCTCGAGGACGCGGTGAAGGCCTATGTCGGCGACTATCTCGACCGGCCCGACCGCTTCCGCTGAGGCCCATCACCATGCCGACGCCCATTCTCGATTTCGATGCCCTCGCGCAAGCCATCTCAGGCCGCACGGTGCTATGCATCGGCGACATCATGCTGGACGAGTTCGTCTATGGCGAGGTGTCGCGGATCTCGCCGGAAGCGCCGGCGCCTGTCATCGCGGCACAGCGCAGCGAGATCCATATCGGCGGTGCCGGCAATGTCGCGCGCAACGTCGCCGCGCTCGGCGCGCGCTGCATCTTCGTCGGCCTCGTCGGCGAGGACGATGCGGGCAGGCAGCTCGCCTCGACGCTTGCGGAGCAGGGTGCAATCGAAAGCGTGCTGGTGTGCGATCCCTCGCGTCCGACCACTCGAAAAGTGCGTTTCGTCTCCGAGCATTTTTCCACGCACATGCTGCGTGCGGATTGGGAGCAGGCACAGCCTGCTTCCGATACGATCGAGACCAAGCTGATCGAGGCGATCCTGCCGCAGATCGCGCGCGCCGACATCGTGTTGCTGTCCGACTACGCCAAGGGGGTGCTGACCGCCCGCGTCATCCGCCACACCATCGACGCCGCGCGAAAACTCGGCAAGCCTGTGATCGTCGATCCCAAAAGCCTGAACTGGGCGATCTATCGCGGCGCGACGCTGCTCACGCCCAATCGCAAGGAATTTTCGGAAGCGACCCGAAGCCGCGCCGACACGCCGCAGAGCATCGTCGATGCCAGCGAGGACGTGATGCGGCTCGCCGATTGCGAAGCAATCCTGGTCACGCAAGGCGAGCACGGCATGACGCTGGTGCCGCGCAACGGCGAGGCTGTTCACGTTCCGGCGTTCCCGGTCAAGGTGCGCGACGTCTCCGGCGCCGGCGACACCGTTGCGGCGGCGCTCGCGGTGTCGCTCGCCACGGGCGCGGACTGGGACACGGCGCTACGCATGGCCAGTGCCGCGGCCGCCGTCGCCGTCGGCAAGCAGGGCACCGCAAGCGTGAGTGCGGCCGAGCTGAAGCGAAAGATATTGCCGCATGCCTATCTCGCGGCCGAGGAGAAGATCGTGCTCGAGCCCGGCGCGCTCGACGCGCAGCTCGCGGAATGGAAGAAGCAAGGCCAGCGCGTCGGCTTCACCAATGGCTGCTTCGACATCCTGCATCCCGGCCACGTCAAGGTGCTGACAGCGGCGCGCTCCGCCTGCGACCGCCTGATCGTGGGGCTGAACAGCGACGCTTCGGTACGGCGGCTGAAGGGCGCCGATCGCCCCGTTCAGGACGAGCGAGCGCGTGCGGAAGTGCTGGCGGCGCTCGAAGCCGTCGATCTCGTCGTTATTTTCGATGAGGATACGCCGATCGACCTGATCACCCGCATCAAGCCGAGTGCGCTGATCAAGGGGGGCGATTACACCCGCGAGCAGGTCGTCGGCCATGAGGTCGTCGAGGCCGCGGGCGGGACGGTGGTGCTGGTCGACATTCTCCAGGGTTTCAGCACGACGGCGCTGGTTCATCGCGCGCGGGGAGAGGGCAAGTGACGACGCTCACCGGGGAGACGACCGGCCAGGTGCTGTGGCGGCGTCTGCGCAGTCCGGCGGCCTGGTCCGAGACGGTCGATCTGTTCGCGATCCTGACTGCGGCCTCGTTGCCATGGTCGACGTCGCTTGCGGCGATATTCAATGTCCTGATGCTGCTCTGCATGGTGCCGTTCCTCGACGTCCGTGAGTTCCTGCAATCGCTCAAGCGTCCGATCGGTGCGGCGCCGATTGCGCTGGTCCTGCTCGCGCTGGTCGGGACGCTGTGGTCGGACGCGGCCTGGGGCGCGCGCTTCTACGCGGTCAATCCGACCGTCAAGCTGCTGGTGCTGCCGGTCCTGCTCTATCATTTTGCGCGCTCGCCGCGCGGACATTGGGTGTTCGTCGCCTTCCTGGTGTCCTGCGCGCTGCTGTCGGTGATGTCCTGGCTGGTCGCCTTCTACCCCGACCTCGCGCTCAAATCCGACCGCGTCGAGCGCGGCATCTTCGTCAAGAACTACATCGACCAGAGCCAGGAGTTTGCGCTCTGCGCGGTCGCGCTAGCCTATCCGATCGTGCAGTTGCTGCGTCAGAAGCGCTACTGGATCGCAGGGCTGCTCACGGCGCTTGCGCTCGCCTTCTTCGTCAATATGGCCTTCGTGGTGGTGTCGCGCACTGCGCTTGTCACCATTCCGGTCCTGTTCGGCGTGTTTGCGTTGCTTCATCTGAGATGGCGCAGCATCGCGATCATCTCCGCGGCCCTGCTCGTGGGCGCGGTTCTCGCCTGGCAGGCCTCGCCGCAATTGCGCAAGACCGCCGACAGCTTTGCCAGCGACTACACACGCTATGTCGAACAAGGCGCGGCGACCTCGGCCGGGTTGCGGCTCGAATTCTGGCGAAAATCCCTCGGTTTCTTCGCGGAGGCGCCGGTCAAGGGGCACGGCACCGGCTCGACGCGTGGATTGTTCGAGCGGGCCGCGACGCCCGGCGATCAGAACCTTGCGTCCGCCGAGGTGATCGGCAACCCGCATAACCAGACTCTGAACGTGGCCGTGCAATGGGGCTTCATCGGCGTCGCCGTTCTCTACGCCATCTGGATCCTGCATCTGCTGTTGTTTCGCGGCGACGGGCTCGCAAACTGGGTCGGCCTCCTGGTCGTGGTCCAGAACGTCTTCACCTCGCTGTTCAACTCCCATCTGTTCGACTTCCACGAGGGCTGGATGTACGTCATCGGTGTCGGCGTTGCCGGCGGCATGGTGATCCGGGCCCAGCAGGCCGAAGCGAAGGCGACAGTAACCGGTTCCTGAACGGCCGCCCGGATCGCAAAGGTTGACCGGCAAACCTTGACCGGCAAACCTTGACCGGCAAGCCTTGACTGGCATGTCCGGCCGAGATGGGTTATCAGCGCGATCAGGTTGCATTTAACTGGATTTTCGGTCAGCGGATGACGCGTCTTTCGCATCTCACCTTGCGCAATTTCATGATCGCGCTCCACGACCTGCTGGCGACCACGGCGGCGCTGTTCGCCGCCTTCTATCTGCGCTTCGAGGGCGGCGACGGCTTCTTCGATCGCCTGCCGCTGCTGATCCAGATCTTGCCCTATTTCCTCGCCTTCAGCGTGGTCGTGTTCTTCGTCTTCAACCTGACCACGACGAAATGGCGCTTCATTTCGCTGCCCGACGCGCTGAACATCATCCGCGTCGCGACCGTGCTGACGGTTGCACTCCTGGTGCTCGACTACATCTTCGTCGCCCCCAACGTTCGCGGCGCCTTCTTCCTCGGCAAGGTGACCATCGTCCTCTACTGGTTCATCGAGATCTCCTTCCTCAGCGCGTTGCGCATGGCCTACCGCTATTTCCGCTATACGCGGGTTCGGCGTCACGCCCGCACCGGAGATGCCGCGCCGACACTGCTGATCGGCCGCGCCGCGGACGCCGAGGTACTGTTGCGCGGAATCGAGAGCGGGGCGATCAAGCACATCTGGCCGGTCGGTGTGCTCTCGCCGTCGAGTTCCGATCGCGGCCAGTCCATCCGCAACGTCCCTGTCCTGGGCGGCGTCGACGACATCGAGGATGTCGTCGCCGACTTCACCAAGCGCGGCAAGGGGATCGCGCGCGTCGTGATGACGCCGACGGCATTCGAGCCGGAGGCCCACCCCGAATCGATCCTGATGCGGGCGCGCAAGCTCGGCGTGATCGTGAGCCGCATGCCCTCGCTCGAGAGTGGCGATACGCCACGACTCACTGCCGTCGCGGTCGAGGACCTGCTGCTGCGGCCGAGCGAAAAGATCGACTATGCGCGGCTCGAGGCCCTGATCGAGGGCAAGGCGGTGATCGTCACCGGCGGGGGCGGCTCGATCGGTTCCGAGATCTGCGAACGTGTCGTCGCGTTCGGCGCCGCGCGCCTTCTGATCGTGGAAAATTCCGAGCCGGCGCTCTACGCGATCACGGAAACGCTCGCGGCGCTCGGCACCGCTGCTTCGATCGAAGGGCGGATCGCCGACATCCGCGACCGTGAGCGCATCATGCGCCTGATGGCCGAGTTCAAGCCGGACATCGTGTTCCATGCCGCCGCGCTCAAGCATGTGCCGATCCTCGAGCGCGACTGGAGCGAGGGCGTCAAGACCAACATCTTCGGCTCGATCAACGTTGCCGATGCCGCGCACAATGCCGGCGCCGAAGCCATGGTGATGATCTCGACCGACAAGGCGATCGAGCCGGTGTCGATGCTCGGCCTGACCAAGCGCTTCGCCGAGATGTATTGCCAGGCGCTCGACCATGATCTTGCGGCGGGTCACGGCGGCGCCAGGCGGTCGATGCGGCTGATCTCGGTTCGGTTCGGCAACGTGCTGGCGTCGAACGGCTCGGTGGTGCCGAAGTTCAAGGCCCAGATCGATGCCGGCGGTCCCGTGACGGTCACGCATCCCGACATGGTCCGCTACTTCATGACCATCCGCGAAGCCTGCGATCTCGTCATCACGGCGGCAACGCATGCGCTGGGAACGCAGCGTTCGGACGTGTCGGTCTACGTGCTCAACATGGGCCAGCCGGTGAAGATCGTCGATCTCGCCGAGCGCATGATCCGTCTCTCGGGCCTGCAGCCCGGCTACGACATCGAAATCGTGTTCACCGGCATGCGGCCCGGCGAACGCCTGCACGAAATCCTGTTCGCCTCCGAGGAGCCGACCCGCGAGATCGGCGTCGCCGGCATCATGGCCGCGCAGCCGAACGAGCCGCCGATGCAGACGCTGCGCAAATGGATTGCGGCGCTGGAGCAGGCGATCGCGCGCGACGATCGGGCCACCATCAGGACCATCCTGAAGGACGCGATTCCGGAATTCGGGTCCACCGCGGCCTGATCATGCAGCCTCGAGGCAAGATCGTCGTGGCGAGCCAGCACTACCCGCCTGATCCGAGCACGACGGCGGCGATCATGGCCGAGATCGCCTGCCGCATCGCCGGGGATCACGAGGTCGTGGTGCTGTCGGGCTCATCAGGCGCGTTGCCGGCCTCGCAGACCGGCCCGGGCAAGCCGCGGGTCGTCGCCGTCAAGAACCGGATGGCGGGCAAGGCGGCGCTGGTGCGGCGCGGCGCCTCCGAGCTGCTGTTCGCGGTGCGCACGTTCCTGGCGTTGACACGGGAGTTGAGGCGAGGCGACGTCGTGCTCACCGTCACCGCACCGTTCATGCTGCCTTACGCAGTCGCGGCGGCGGCGAGGCTGAAGGGCGCGCGCTCGGCGCTGATCATGCACGACCTCTTCCCCGACGTGCTGGTGATGGCGGGCCTGCTGAAGCCCGGTTCGATCATCACCATGACGATGCGCGCCGCCAACGGCCTGATGTTCCGCGCGCTCAACGCCGTCATCACCATCGGCCGCGATGCGGAACGGCCGCTACTGAGCTATTCCGGCATGACGCGGAACAAGATCCGCTTCATCCCGAACTGGGCGACGCTCGTGGCCGCACCCCGGCCGGTGACGGCGGATAATCCGTTCCGCAAAGCGCTCTCGGCGGGTTTCGTTGTCGGCCTGTCGGGCAATCTCGGCTTCACCCATGATCCGGAGATCGTGTTCGAGGCGGCGCGTCTTTTGAGTGACGAGCCCGACATCCATTTCCTGCTCTCCGGCTGGGGCATCGGCTTCGAACGGTTGAAGCAGTTGCAGACTGAGGCGAACTTGCCCAATGTCTCCTTCGTGGGACGGGTCGAGGATGCCGAGCTCGAACCATTCCTGGCGGCTGCCAATCTCTGGATCATTCCGTACCGGAAGGACGTTGCGGGGGTGTCGGTGCCGAGCCGGTTCTACAATCTGCTGGCGGTCGGCCGTCCCGTGGTGCTGGTCTCCGAACCGGAGGCCGAGGCCGCGTTGACCGTGGTGGAGAACGGGCTGGGCTGGGTCGTGACGCCGGGCCGCGCCGATCAACTAGTCGAGGCGATCCGCGCGGCGTCTCGCTCCGACGGTGTCGCCATTGCGGAGCGCGCGGTAAAGGCGGCGGCGAAATTCGATCGCGTTACCGCGATGAACGCCTATGCTGCCCTGGCCGACGAATTGTTGCGCAACCCCGAACTGCCGGAGCAACGATGAACGAGCGCAAGCCAGTCGTGCTGGTGACGGGGGCGAGCGGTTTCGTCGGCCGTCACGTCGTGCCCGCACTGGCGCGCGAGGGATGGTCGATCCGCCGCGCGGTCCGCAAACCGGAAGGCATGGACGACGAGGTCGTGATCGAAACGATCGGCCCCGAAACCGACTGGCAGGCCGCGCTTCAAGGCGTCGACGCCGTCGTTCATCTCGCCGCACGGGTGCATCACAAGCACGAAGAGCATGCGGTCCAGCTCTACCGCAACGTCAACATTGCCGGCACGCTGCACCTGGCGCGCAGCGCGGCGACGGCCGGCGTGCGGCAGTTCATTTTCATCAGCACCGTTCTCGTGCACGGTCGCAGCAATGAGGGCCGCGGGCCGTTCAGCGAGGACGATGTCCTGACGCCGCGCGGTCTCTACGGCATGTCCAAGGCCGCGGCCGAAGCGGGCTTGAAGACGCTGGCGCGCGACAGCGCCATGAAGGTCTCGGTGATCAGGCCGCCGCTGGTCTATGGTGCGGGCGCCAAGGGCAATTTCGCGCTGCTGACGCGTGCAGTGAACCTCGGGCTGCCGCTGCCCTTTGCCGCGATCCGCAACCACCGCGCCTTCCTTGCCGTGCAGAACCTGTCGTCGTTCATCCTGCGCCGGCTCTCTCATCCAGATCCCGCGAGCAATTTCGAGATCTTCCTGGTGGCCGACAGGGAGCAGGTCTCGACGCCCGAGTTCATCGAGCGGCTGGCCAAGGCTGCCGGCAAGAGCTCGCGGCTGTTCGGCATGCCGCCGGACCTGCTCGGGACGTTGCTGAGCCTGTTGGGCCGGCAGGATACGCATGACAGCCTGATCGGCTCGCTCGAGCTCAACCTCGCCAAGGCGACCGCGACCGGGTGGCAGCCGCCGGTGTCTCTCGACGAGGGGCTGCGGCTGGCGCTGGTGGCTCAGGACGCCTGAGGGCGGGAGAACCGCCGCAGCACGATGCCGATCGCGATTGCGCCCGCCGACAGCGCGGTCAGCGAGATCGTCATCGAGCCGGCGCGAGCGGTGACGATGGCAAGCCCCGCGAGCACGAGATTGAGCGCGAACACCTCCCCGATCACGCGGGAGACCGTGAAGCCATGGTCGGTGGCACGCTGGTAGAAATGCGAGCGATGCGCCGACCAGAATTGCTCGCGCCTTGCGATGCGCCGGAACAGCGTGATGGTCGAATCCACGAGGTAATAGGCCGGCAGCAACAGCGCCGCGGCGGGCTGCCCGCGCCAGGCGAGCTCGAGCAGGCACCAGCCGAGCAAAAGGCCGATCGGCAGGCTGCCGACATCGCCCAGGAAGACTTTCGCGACCGGCTTGTTGAACGGCGCAAAGCCGAGCATGGCGCCGCACAGCGCCGCGGCGATCAGCGCGGCCGGCCACGACAAATCGCCGAGCAGTCCCAGCAGCAGCAGCGCGGCGGTGACGGGCACCACTTCCGCCACCGTCATCAGGTCGAGCCCGTCCATGAAGTTGACGAGGTTTACGAACCACACGCCCGCCAGCAGGATGAGTCCGCGCTCCAGCGCGAGCGGCAGCGCCGGCACGATGCGCGCGGTCTCGGGCGTGGTGAACACGACGGCACCGACAGCTGCCGCCTGCAGCACGAGGCGCACGAGCACCGGCAGCGACTTGATGTCGTCGGCAAATCCGACCACGGCGATCAAGACCGTTGCAGCGATCAGCGCCGGCGGAATCGCGATGTTCGCCCAGGCTGCCCAGGCTGATGCGACCAGCAGCGTCGCTGATATCACGGCGATGCCCGCACCCTGCGGGGTCGGGATGCGATGAGAGGACCGCGCGTTGGGCCGCGCCAATGCGTACCGCTGGAGCAGGGGACGGCTGGTCCAGGTGATGACGCCCGACACCAGCGCGGCAATCGCAACGGCAAGCAGCGAGGGTACGGCGCCGAGCGCGTCAACGGTCGCGTTCACTCCGGTACCCCGAGCGGCGCCGATCCCTGCGCGGCTTTCTCCGCGCTGAGGATCCAGACCAGGCCGCCGATCGCGCCGACGATGAAGTACACGGCGCCGAACAGCAGCGAGACGTTGACCCCCTCGTTGGCGGCCAGCCCCGCGAAGCCGAACGCGAGGCTCATGGTGGCTTCACGTACGCCCCAGCCGGCGATCGAGATCGGCATCATCGTGATCAGCATCACCGGCGGCACCAGCATAAAGACGTCGCTGAAGCCGACCGGCGCCGCGATCGACTGCACGACGCACCAGGCGACCACGACGGCCAGCACATGCACGGCGAGCGACAGGATCACGACGGCTGGTCCGCGCGAGCGGCTGAAGATCACGCGGTTGGCGATCACGGCACAGGCGTGGATGTGATGCGTGGCCCACCAGGTTCTCAGCCAGTGCCATTTCAGCGCGCCGAAGACCAGGAAGCCGAGACCACCCGCGAGCGCCGCGAGGTCGACGAGCAGCAGCGCCGAGCGCCCGTGTGGATCGGCGATGAGGCTGTAGCTCCAGGGCAGGCTCGCGACGATCATGATCGCGAGCGCGATCAAACCGATCGCGCGATCGACGAAGATCGAGTAGGTCGCAGCGCGCCAGCCGGCGCCGGCGCGCGCGACAAGCCACAACCGGACCGCATCGCCGCCGATCGCCGAGGGCAGGGTCTGGTTGAAGAAAGATCCGATCACGTTGTAGCGCATGGCCCGGCCGAGCTCGAGCGGGGCGCCGCATGCGGCGCTGACCTCGCGCCAGCGCAACACGCCGACGAAGATTTGCAGGAACGTGACGGCGATCGCCAAGCCGATCCAGAACAGGCTGGTCACGGTGAAGCGCGAAAACAGTTCGGACAGATCGACCTTGCGCAGCGCCAGGTAGAGAAGCGCTCCGGAAATCAGGATCTTGGCCGTCGACAGCAGGATTCGGCGCATTTCGCCCGCATGAACAAGGGTTGAAGCAACCCGACGCAAGGCGCCGAATTCGGCCGCTTTGGTATGGTTTTGGCGTCGATCTTGCAATAGCGGTGATCGAGAGCCCTCATGCGGGGCAGCGGAGCTATTGCGACCCCGTCGATGCGGAGGCTAAAGAGGCGCCGCGGGCGAAAGATCGAGCACGGATCGGGTGAAGCAGACCTTGGGAACAGGATGAGGGATCAGGCGATTTTGGTCACGGGCGCCGCCGATTTCATCGGCTTGATGCCCGCCGATGACCCGGCTGCCGCAAATGCGCCGTCTAAGGTCTACAATGTCGGCAACCACCATCCGGAAGAGCTGATGCATGTCGTCGGATTCTGGAGCAGGGGCTGGGTCGGACGGCGATCAAAGAATTGCTGCCGAGAGACCTTTTGGAAACGTTCGCGGATGTCGAGGATCTGATGCGCGACGCCGGCTTTGCACCGTCAACGCCGATCGCGCACGGAATTCGTAATTTTGTCACCTGGTATCGGAACGACCTCAAGGTTTGAAATGACGATGGACAAACGCATTATCCCCCTGATCATGTGCGGCGGTGCCGGAACGCGGCTGTGGCCGGCCTCGCGCGAGGTGCGCCCCAAGCAATTCCTGCCGTTGTTCGGCACCCGCTCGACCTTCCAGGACACGCTGTTGCGCGTCTCGGAGGCCTCGCTGTTCGATCGCCCGATCGTCATCACCAATGCGTCCTACCGCTTCATGGTGCTGGAGCAACTCGCCGAGATTGGCATCGAGGCCGACGTGATCCTCGAGCCGATGCGGCGCGATTCCGGCCCCGCGATCGCCGCCGGCGCGGTGTTCGCGCAGAACCGCGCGAGTGAGGCGATCGTGCTCGCGCTCGCCGCCGACCACGTCGTGCAGGACAATGCGGCCTTCGTCGCCGCGGGCCGCCAGGGCCTCACCGCCGCGAGTACCGGGCGCATCGTCACCTTCGGCGTCAAGCCGGAGCGGCCGGCGACCGAATACGGCTATATCAGCCCGGGCGAGGTCATCTCCGGCGAGGTACACGCGGTCGCGCGCTTCGTCGAGAAGCCGGATGCGGTGAAGGCCGCCGACTACGTCAATTCCGGCTATCTCTGGAACAGCGGCAACTTCATGTTCCCCGCCACTGTGTTGCTCGACGAATACCGCAAGATCGATGCGGCGAGCGTGGAGGCGATTTCCAATGCCGTGACCAATGCCGGCCGCGATCTCGGCTTCGTGACGCTGGAGCCCGAGGCGTTCGGCGCGGCCAAGGCGATCTCGATCGACTATGCGGTGATGGAGAAGACCGCGCGCGCCGCGGTCGTGCCGGTGTCGTGCGGATGGTCCGACGTCGGCTCCTGGCACGCGGTGTGGGAATTATCGGACAAGGACGCGCAAGGCAATGCTTCGCATGGCGCCGCCGTGTTCGAGGATTCCCGCAACTGCAACGTCACCACGGACTCTGCGCTGGTCGCCCTCGAAGGCGTCGACGATCTCATCGTGGTTGCGACCGCGGACGCGGTGCTGGTCTCGCGCCAGAAGGATGCCGACGGGCTCAAGCGGCTGGTCACAAAACTCAAGGCGGTCGCACCGAAGGTCACCGAGGAGCATCTCAAGGTGCATCGGCCCTGGGGCAGCTACCAGTCGGTCGACAATGGCGAGCGCCACCAGGTCAAGCGCATCGTGGTCAAGCCCGGCGGGCGTCTGTCGCTGCAGAAGCACCATCATCGCGCCGAGCACTGGATCGTGGTCCGCGGCACCGCCCGCGTCACCGTCAACGAGACCGTCAAAAGCGTGCACGAGAACGAGTCGATCTACATTCCGATGGGCGCGGTGCACCGGATGGAGAACCCCGGTAAAATCATGCTGGAGCTGATCGAGGTCCAGACTGGAAGCTATCTCGGAGAAGACGACATCATCCGGATTGAAGACGACTATCAAAGGTCGTAACCAGCACACTCCGAATCACGCGACCCGGGCCAAAAGAGTGGTGTCTTTCAGAGGCTTAAGGCCCGGGAAACGTGTAACTTTTTGAATCAAATCGTGTCCGGACCGCTAGCTCCGCATTCGCCACAAATGTGGCGTCCGTGCTAGAAGCGCCCCGGGGATTTGCGTTGAATCGGGGTTTGCTCAAATGAGTTCCACAGGATCGGCACCGGCAAAGGCCGGCTTGCGCGTCGGCGTCATTGGCGCCGGCGTGATGGGCAGCAACCACGCGCGCGTGCTCGCGGGTCTTCCCGGCGTCAACCTCGTCGGCGTCGTCGATCCTTCGCCGGCGCATCGCACCCGGGCGATGGAGCTTGCCAATTGCGCGAGCTTCGAGACGCTCGACCAGCTGCTGGCCGAAGGCGTCGATGCCGTCACCATCGCGGCGCCGACCCATCTGCATCACGAGGTCTCGCTCGCCTGCATCGCCAAGAACATCCACGTGATGGTCGAGAAGCCGATTGCGTCCACGGTCGCGGAAGGCCGCGAGATCGTCGCGGCTGCGCAAAAAGCCGGCGTGACGCTGATGGTCGGTCATGTCGAGCGCTTCAATCCGGCGGTCGCCGCCGTCAAGCAGGCGATCGCGGGCGAGGATATTCTGTCGATCGCGATCACGCGCGTCGGCCCGTTTCCGCCGCGCATGTCCAATGTCGGCGTCGTCATCGATCTCGCCGTGCACGACATCGATCTGATCCGCTGGTTCACCGAGTCCGACATCGTCGAGGTGCAGCCGCAATTGTCGAGTGCGGTCGCCGAGCGCGAGGACATCGCGCTCTTGCAGTTCCGCACCGCCAACGGCGTGCTCGCGCACATCAACACCAACTGGCTGACGCCGTTCAAGGCGCGTAGCGTCACGGTCGCGACCCGCGGCAAATACGTGATGGGCGATCTCCTGACGCGCCAGGTCACCGAATGTTTCGGCTTCAAGCCTGACGGCAGCTATTCGATGCGGCATCTGCCGGTCGGCCATGACGAGCCGCTCCGCGCCGAGCTGATCGCGTTCCTCAAGGCCGTGCGCAACGGCGAGACGCCGGCGGTCACCGGCGACGAAGGTGTCGCCAGCCTCGAGATCGCGACGCAGTGCCTGGAAACGCCGTCGCGGCCCGCGGCCACGTCGTCGGCCCGCAAGGGTCCGCGCCGCGTTGCCGGTTGAACTCTTTCCATGTCGACTAGCCAAGAAGGCGCCATGAACCAGCATCTGCGTTCCGAACCCATTCCCTTCATCGACGTCGCCTCGCAGCGCCGCCGGCTCGGCGATGCGCTCGATGTGGCCGTGAAGCGCGTTCTCGACCATTGTCAGTTCGTCAACGGCCCTGAAGTCGCCGAGCTCGAGAAGCAGCTTGCGGCATATTGCGGCGCCAAGCATGTGATCGGCTGCGCCAGCGGCACCGATGCGATCCTGATGGTGATGATGGCGAAGAATGTCGGGCCCGGCGACGCCGTGCTGTGTCCGTCCTTCACCTTCATCGCGACGGCTTCGCCGGTGGCGCGGACCGGCGCGACGCCGGTTTATGTCGACGTCGACGAAGCCACCTTCAACATGAGCCCGGAATCGCTCAAGCGCGGCATCGCGACCGCCCGCAAGGCCGGCCTCAAGCCGGTCGCGATCATTCCGGTCGATTTGTTCGGCCAGCCGGCCGATCACGACGCCATCGCCGAGATCGCCAAGGCCGAAGGCCTGTTTGTGCTCGATGACGCAGCCCAAGGCTTTGGCGCGAGCTACAAGGGCCGCAGGCTCGGCACCTTCGGGCTCGCCACCGCGACCAGCTTCTTTCCCGCAAAACCGCTCGGCTGCTTCGGCGACGGCGGCGCGATCTTCACCGATGACGACGAGCTCGCGGCGACGCTGCGCAGCATCCGCGTGCACGGGCAGGGCATCGACAAATACGACAACGTCCGCCTCGGCCTGACCGGCCGGCTCGATACCATGCAGGCCGCGATCCTGATCGAGAAGCTGAAGATATTCGACGACGAGATCGCCGCCCGCAACAAGGTCGCCGAGCGCTACGCGCGCGGTCTCAGCAATGTAGTCACCGTGCCGCGCGTTGCTCCCGGCAACACCTCGGTCTGGGCGCAGTACACGATCCGCCTCCCTGAGGGCACCGACCGCGACGGCTTTGCCGCCGCGCTGAAGGCCCAGGGCGTGCCGACGGCGATCTATTACGGCAAGTCGATGCATCAGCAGACGGCCTACAAGCAGTACCCGGTGGCCGAGGGCGGCCTGCCGGGCTGCGAGAGCCTGTCGCAGGACGTCATCAGCCTGCCGATGCACGCCTACCTGACCGAAGCCGATCAGGAGCGGATCATCGCGGCCGTGCGCGGCGCGCTTTCAACCTGAATTCGCCGTTTTGCTGCGCGAGCTCTTCCTTTAGAAGGGAACGATGCTCGGACGTATCTTCACGGTTGGTGGTTACACGCTGCTCTCGCGGCTGACGGGATTTGCCCGCGACATCATGCTTGCGGCGATTCTCGGCGCCGGCCCCGTGGCCGACGCCTTTTTCGTGGCGCTGCGGCTGCCCAACCATTTCCGTGCGATCTTTGCCGAGGGCGCCTTCAACGCGGCCTGGGTGCCGGCCTATGCGCACGTCCATGGCGAGCGCGGGGAGGGGGCGGCAAGATTGTTCGCCGACCGCATCTTCACGCTGCTGCTGGCCTCGCAGGTGGTGCTGCTGATCGTCGCCTGGCTGTTCATGCCGCAAGCCATGAGCCTTCTGGCCCCCGGCTTTTCCGAGGACGCCGAGCAGCGCAAGCTCGCGATCGAGCTGACCCGGATCACCTTTCCCTATCTGCTGCTGATCACGCTGGTGACGCTCTATGGCGGCATGCTCAACGTGATGCAGCGCTTCGCGAGCGCCGCAGCCGCGTCGATCTTCCTCAACGTCTCGATGATGATGACGCTGGCGCTTGCCGCCTGGTTTCCCAGCGCGGGCTACGCCGCCGCCTGGGGCGTCCTGATCTCCGGCTTTTTGCAGTATTTCTTGCTCGCCGGCGATCTCGCCCGCCATGGCGGCCTGCCGCGCTTTGCGCCACTCAAGCTCGACGAAGACGTCCGCGCATTCTTTAGGGCACTCGGGCCTGCGACGCTGGGCTCGATGGGCACGCAGCTGGCGCTGTTTGCCGACACCATCATCGCGACCTTCCTGCCTGCGGGCGCGCTGTCGGCGCTGTATTACGCCGACCGCCTCAACCAGCTCCCGATCGGCGTGATCGGCATTGCCATCGGCACGGTGCTGCTGCCGGAGATGTCGCGGCGGATCACGGCCAACGACCATGACGGCGCGATGAAGGCGCAGCGCCGCGCCTTCGATTTCACGTTGTTGTTCTCGGTGCCGTTCGTCGCCGCCTTCCTCACTGTGCCCGACGCGATCATGCGCGCGCTGTTCGCTCGCGGTGCGTTCTCGAAAGCCGATGCCGCCGCCGCCGGCGCCACGCTCGCGGCCTATGCCATCGGCCTGATCCCCTTCGTGTTGATCCGCAGCGCGGTCGCGACCTTCTATGCGCGCAAGGACACGGCAACGCCGGTTCGCGCCTCCCTGACCGGCATCGCGGTCAACGTCGCGCTCAAGGTCGCCTTGATGGGATCGCTGGCCCAGACCGGGCTTGCGCTGGCCACTGCCGTCGGCGTGTGGACCAACCTGCTGCTGGTGCTGTTCTTCGCGGTGCGGCGAGGCTTTCTCGTGCTGGACCGCGCCTGGCTGTTGTCGCTCGCCAAATTCCTGCTGACCGGGATCATCCTGGCGGCAGCCTTCTGGCTCATCGCGCGCTTTGGCGGTCCTTCGTTGGGCGCGATGCCCTTCCGGGACGAATTGACGCTGCTTCTGCTGGCCGTCGGGGGGACGATCGTCTATGCGCTCGCCATCCTCGCCCTGTTCGGCCGCCGCTGGCTGGTCTCGCTGGTGCGGGGCTAGATTTTTCATATTTTCAACGCATTGACAGCTCGACCTTGTCGGCATGGGCCAGTCTCGATCGTCCTTGGATCGACACATCTCGGAAGTGCGGCGGATGGACCCCGCACAATTGACGTGATGCCGTCACCTTGAGCCGGCAAAAATCGAACCAGGAGCACTGTTTATGAGGATCACCGTCGAAACCAACGTAGCAGCCCCCATCGATCAGGTCTGGCGCGCTTATACGATGCCGGCCGACATCATGAAGTGGAACGCCGCGTCCGACGACTGGCATACGACCAAGGCGACCGTCGACCTGCGAGAAGGCGGTGTCTTCTCATCGCGCATGGAGGCCAAGGACGGCAGCATGGGCTTTGACTTCGCCGGTACCTACACGAAAATCATCGAGCAAAAGCGGATCGAATACGCGTTCGGCGAGCGAAAAGCCGAAGTCGAGTTTGTGCCCGGCCCAAAGGGCATTCTCGTCCGCGTGGTCTTCGATGGCGAATCGACGCATTCGGTCGAGCAGCAGCAAGGCGGTTGGCAGGCAATCCTCGACAACTTCGCACGATACGTAGAAGCGAAGCAGACGAAGTCCTGAGGGCGTGTGTAGAGGCAAGAAAGCGCCAGGGTAAGGGACTCGCCTCCAGGATGCAGCGAACCTCTACACATCTCTTGATTTTGCGCGATTGCTGTGGTAATCGCAGCGAATGATCAAATCGTCGCGCAAACTCAACCGCAACCACATGACCCGCTTCGGCTGGGCCGTGGAAGGAGTCGTGCGCTAGGAATTCGACGACGACATCTTTTCACCAGGCCCCGCCGGCATCGGACGGGGCCTTTTGTTTGGCCACGCTTCCTGCCGGCACAAAAGCAGGAGCAGCCGATGCCACCCCAACAGACGAACATGACATCCGAGACCGAGAGGCTCCCTCTCGAACTTGCCTCGACCTGGAGCATCCCAGGCTTGCTCGCGCAATACTGGCGTGCGCTCCAGGACTGGCGCTGGCGGCAGGGTCCACACCTCGCCTTGCAGGACCTGAGTGACAGGGAGCTGATGGATATCGGCATAACGCGTGGCGAGGTCGACTACATCTCGCCGGAACGGGCTATCGATAGGCTGAGGGATCACGCCAGAGATCTATGGAGCCGCGGGGGGATGTAACTGATGAGCCATCCGAAGCGGAGATGCGCTTTGTGAGCAAGCAGCCGTCGGCACGGCTGCTTGTTCTCAGGCGTGCACTGCAGGCGGGTTCGGCAACTATCATGCCATCAAGCGGACCGATCCTCACAGCGAAATGACCGAGCTGCGGCGCTCCCGTTCCATCCTGCTCTGACAGGTGAGGGCGCTGGACGGTTTTCGCATGGCTAAACCCGTTTGCCTTGCCAGTTTTTCCACGGCAATATGCCGGCAAAACAACCATGAGAAACGGGACGAGAAAATGGCGGCTCCCATCAAGTTCGGCGTTGGCCAAAGCGTATTGCGCAAGGAGGATGACGCGCTCATCCGCGGCAAGGGCCGCTATACCGACGATTATGCGCCGCAGGCCGCGCTTCGCTGCCTGATGCTGCGCTCGCCGCATGCGCATGCCAAATACACCATCGATGCGAGCCGAGCCCGCACTCTTCCCGGCGTCGCGCTGATCCTGACCGCCGATGACGTTGGGGATCTCGGCAATCTGCCCTGCCTGTTCAATCTCGAGACCGATCCCTTCACCGGGCCGCCTTACCCGATCCTCGCCAAGGACGAGGTACGCCATGTCGGCGATTCCATCGCCTTCGCGGTCGCCGAGACCATCGACCAGGCCCGCGACGCGATCGAGGCGATCGAGGTCAAATGGAGCCCGCTGCCGGCGGTGACCGGCGTCGTCAACGCCGTGAAGAAGGGCGCAGCCTTGGTCTGGCCGGACAAGCCCGGCAACGTGCTGTTCGACGTCTCGATCGGCGACAAGAAAGCGACCGAAGCGGCCTTTGCCAAAGCGCATGCGGTGGCCGAGATCTCGATCGTCAATCCGCGCGTCGTGGCGAACTTCATGGAGACGCGCGCGGCGGTGTGCGAATACGACGCCAAGCGCGACCATCTGACGCTGACGGTCGGCAGCCAAGGCAGCCATCGCCTGCGCGACATCCTCTGCCAAAACGTGCTCAACATTCCGACCGACAAGATGCGGGTGATCTGCCCCGACGTCGGCGGCGGCTTCGGCACAAAGCTGTTTCCCTATCGGGAATACGCCCTCCTGGCGGTCGCCGCGCGAAAGCTGAAGAAGGCGGTGAAATGGGCGGCCGACCGCACCGAGCACTTTATGGGCGACGCGCAGGGCCGCGACAACGTCACCACCGCGAAGATGGCGCTGGCCGAGGACGGCAAGTTCCTCGCGATGGATTGCGACCTGATGGGCGACATGGGCGCCTATCTGTCGACCTTCGGGCCCTATATCCCGCATGGCGGCGCCGGCATGCTGCCGGGCCTCTACGACATCCAGGCGTTCCACTGCCGGGTGCGCACCATCTTCACCAACAGCGTGCCGGTCGATGCCTATCGCGGCGCCGGGCGGCCCGAAGCGGCTTACGTTATCGAACGTCTCGTGGACGCCTGCGCGCGAAAACTCGACATGACGGTGGATGCCATCCGCCGCAAGAATTTCATTCAGCCGAAAGCGCTGCCCTACAAGACCGCGACCGGCAAGGTTTACGATTCCGGCGACTTCGCCGCGCATCTGAAGCGCGCGATGGAGATCGCCGAGTGGAAAGAGTTTGGCAAGCGCGCCAAGGCGGCCAAGAAGAATGGCCTGATCCGCGGCATCGGACTTGCGAGCTATGTCGAGGTCTGCGGCACCATGGGCGAGGAGACCGCCAATGTGCGGATGGACCCCAATGGCGATATCACTGTCCTGATCGGCACCCAGTCGAGCGGGCAGGGCCATCAGACCGCCTATGCGCAGATCGTTGCCGAGCAGTTCGGCGTGGCGCCTGAGCGCGTGCACGTCCACCAGGGCGACACCGACATGATCGCCACCGGCCTCGGGACCGGCGGCTCGGCTTCGATCCCGTCAGGCGGTGTCAGCGTCGAGCGTGCGACCCGCGAGCTCGGCGCGCGGCTCAAGGAGATCGCCGCGCAGGCGCTGGAAGCCAGTGCCGGCGACCTCGAGATCACCGATGGCCTGGTGCGCATCGCCGGCACCGACCGTTCGATCTCGTTCGCCGACCTCGCCAAGCGTCCCGGCGTCGATCCGTCGAAGCTCAATGCGAGCGCGACCTTTGCCAGCGCCGACGGTACCTATCCGAACGGCACCCATGTCGCGGAGGTCGAGATCGATCCGGCCACCGGCATCATCAAAATCGTCAACTACGTGATCGTCGACGATTTCGGCATGACGCTCAATCCGCTGCTGCTGGCCGGCCAGGTCCATGGCGGCGCCATGCAGGGCATCGGCCAGGCGTTGATGGAGCAGGTCGTCTATGGCGCGGGCGACGGCCAGCTCGTCACCGCGACCTTCATGGACTACGCGTTGCCGCGCGCGGCGGACGGGCCGGACTTCGTGTTCGAGACCGCCAACGTTCCCTGCAAGACCAATCCGCTGGGGGTGAAGGGCGCGGGCGAGGCCGGCGCGATCGGGTCCTGCCCGGCCGTCGTCAACGCCATCGTCGACGGGCTCTGGCGCGAGTACAAGATCGACCACATCGACATGCCGGCGACCCCGGAGCGGGTCTGGATCGCCGTCAACGAGCACCATCGCCGTCACAGCCTGTGACAATCTTCCACGGGAATGAAGTCTGCCGAGCGGTGTTGGCCCCATTGAGGGGTCAGCACGATCGTGCAGCACGGCGATCCTGCATCAAGGCAATCCTGCATCAAGGAAAGGGACTTTGCGAATGAAGCGAGTGTTGGTTGTTGGGGGCGCGCTCCTGCTCGGTATGGGCGCGGTTTGGGCACAACAGGACTCCGTCAAGGAGGTCCAGACCCTGATGAAGGGCAATGGCAAGAACGCCGGCGCAGTGGCAGCGATGGTCAAGGGCGAGAAGCCCTACGACCAGGCCACGGTGGACAGCGCGCTGGCGCAGTTCGAGGATACCGCCAAGAAGCTGCCGAACCTGTTTCCGGCGAGCGCCAAGGGCATGAAGCCCGAGGGCGACTACAGCGCCTCGCCGAAGGTGTGGGAGGACAAGGCCGGCTTCGATGCCAAGGTCGCGAGCTTCGCCAAGGTCGTCGGCGAGGCCAAGGGCAAGATCAAGGATTTGGACTCGCTCAAGGCGAATTTCCCCGCGGTCGGCAAGGAATGCGGCGGCTGCCACGAGACGTTTCGCGTGAAGAACGGTTGACGGAAGAAAAAGATTCGTAGCCCGGATTGCGCTGCGCTCCATCCGGCTACTGAGAATCGGGAAAAAGCGGTTGCGACAGCAGCCGCTTTTTTCAGGTTGGCGCGCAGCACTGGAGATTCTGTCCGCAAGGCCTGACGGATCGCTGCCGGAGCAGCTATCTTGGCTCCAGCCGCCGCGGCATTGGCGTGAGCTTTTGACGCCGACGCATCTCGCTCCTGACCGCGTTGCGACATCAGGAGTTCCAACCCGCGGCGAGCAGCTCAATCAGCAACAGCGAGACAAGCCATGGTCAAACCGTTCCCGTCGAAGACGCACATCGGCAACCATATGCTGCATCCGGAAACGCTGATGCTGACCTATGGCTACGATCCGCAATTGTCGGAAGGCGCGGTCAAGCCGCCGGTGTTCCTGACCTCGACCTTCGTGTTCAAGACGGCCGAGGACGGGCAGGACTTCTTCGATTTCGTCTCCGGCCGGCGCGAGCCGCCGGAAGGGATGGGCGCGGGCCTGGTCTATTCACGCTTCAATCACCCCAACAGCGAAATCGTCGAGGACAGGCTCGCGATCTACGAGCGCACCGAGAGCTGCGCGCTGTTCTCGTCGGGCATGGCGGCCATCGCGACCACGATCCTGGCGTTCGTCCGCCCCGGCGATGTCATTCTGCACTCCCAGCCGCTCTATGGCGGCACGGAAACCCTGCTGACGAATACGCTTGCGCGTCTGTCGATCGGCGCCGTCGGCTTCGCCGATGGCGTTGACGAAGCCGTGGTCAGCCAGGCCGCGGAGGAGGCCATGCGCAAGGGCCGCGTCTCGATGATCCTGATCGAAACCCCGGCCAACCCGACCAACGGGCTGGTCGATGTCGCGATGATGCGGCGCGTCGCCGAGACCATCGGAAAGACCCAAGGCCATATTCCGATCATCGCCTGCGACAATACGCTGCTCGGGCCGGTGTTTCAGCGGCCGATCGAGCACGGCGCCGATATTTCCCTGTACTCGCTCACGAAATATGTCGGCGGTCATTCAGACCTGATCGCGGGCGCCGCGCTCGGCGCGAAGGCGGTCGTGAAAGGCATCAAGGCGCTGCGGGGCGCCATCGGCACCCAGCTCGATCCGCATTCCTGCTGGATGATCAACCGGTCGCTCGAGACGCTGAGCCTGCGCATGGAAAAGGCCGATGCGAATGCGCGCCTCGTGGCGGACTATCTGCGCGATCATCCCAAAGTGGCCAAGGTGCACTATCTCGGTCATCACGAGGCGGCGTCGCCGGACGGACTTGTGTTCGCCCGGCAATGCACAGGGGCGGGATCGACGTTCTCGTTCGACATCGTCGGCGGCAAGGCCGCCGCCATGAAATTCCTCAACGCGCTGCAGATCCTCAAACTGGCGGTGAGCCTCGGCGGAACGGAGTCGCTTGCGAGCCTGCCCGCCACCATGACCCACTCCGGCGTTCCCGCCGATATCCGCCGCAAGATCGGCGTGCTCGATTCCACGATCCGGCTGTCGATCGGCATCGAACACCCGTCGGATTTGATCGCCGACCTCGCGCAGGCGCTGAACGCAGCCGAACCTGAGGTGTGACGCCCGCGCCAGCGCTACGGGAATCGAAAAGGGCGGCTGCGATGGCAGCCGCCCTTTTTTGCTGGTCTGTGCGAAGTTTACTTCGTCACCTGACCGCGGATCTCGCCGCCCGGATTGGCCGCGGTGTGGATGTTGACGTAGAGCTTGCCGCCGAGCAGATCGGCGGCCTGCGCGTCGGTCAATGTCGCCGAGCCCTCGACCGGGCTGGACGTCGCATTCGGAATCGCGACCGCGACGCCGGCGTTCTTGCCGGCCTCGGCGGGTCCGTGGAAATGCGCGGCGGTGGCGGGGCCGGACAGGCCGGAATAGGTGACCTTCCAGGACAGCTTCTTGCTGGCGGCGTCGTAATCCAGATCGGCCGTTCCAGTGCCGCTGCTGGTCGTTGCGGGGACCTCGGACTTGGCGTCGAGCGTTGCTTTCAGCTTTTCGGCGCTGGCCGAACCCGCAAAAGCAACGGCGCCAAGCACTGACATGGCAATGACGATCTTGTTCATGATTTTTCTCCCTGCTGAACCCGTTTGGGCCGCCAAACTTCCAACAGCCGGCATTTCAGTTTATTCCCGTTTCAGGCCGCGGTGGGCTAAATTCTTCGTGGCTGGAGCCGCGAGGGCATCGGTCATAAGCTTCGCCGCGACGACGAAAGGACCGCATGTTGCGACGAACAACCTCCGTGGCGCTGCTCGCCGCACTCGCCGCAGCCGGCGTCTATTGGTGGCTCAGCGCGCCGGTGGTGGCGGCCGGCACCGCGCCCGCCCGCGCCCCTGATCTTGCCAATGGCCAGGTGATATTCAACGCCGGCGGCTGCGCCTCATGCCATGCCGTCCCCGACCAGCCCGATCGTCTCAGGCTCGGCGGCGGCGTTGCGATCAAGTCGCCGTTCGGAACGTTCTATGCGCCGAACATCTCGTCCGACCCGACCGACGGCATCGGCAAATGGAGCGAGGCCGAATTCGTCAACGCGGTGATGCACGGGGTCTCCCCGGACGGGCAGCATTACTTTCCGGCCTTTCCCTACACGTCCTATCAGCATGCCAGGCGCGAGGACGTGCTCGATCTCTTTGCGTACCTGAAAACGCTGCCGGCCGTTGCAGGAAAGGTGCGCGACCACGACGTGCGCTTTCCGTTCAATATAAGGCGCAACGTCGGCATCTGGAAATTCTTATTTCTGGACGGCAAGCCCTTCGTCGCCGACAGCGCGAAGTCGCCGCAGTGGAATCGCGGCGCCTATCTCGTCAACAGCTTTGGCCATTGCGCGGAGTGCCACAGCCCACGCAACGCGCTTGGCGGCATCATCGCCGGACAACGCTTCGCGGGAGGCCCGAATCCGGAAGGCGAGGGATGGGTGCCCAACATCACCCAGAAGGGCCTCGGCGAGTGGAGCGCGAAGGATATTGCCTATTTCCTGAAGACCGGCGAATTGCCCGACGGCGACAGCGTCGGCGGCGCGATGACGCGGGTGATCAAGAACACCTCGCAATTGCCGGACGACGATCTCGCGGCGATGGCGGACTATCTCAAATCGCTGCCGCCGGTGGACGGTCCGCCGCGCCCCAAGCGCAAGGAGGGCGGCGCCTGATCAGGCCCGCCCTTTTTCGGACGGTCAACTCGCGCCAAACGCCTTGAAGGTGATGATGGTGAGGGTGTCCTGGATGCCAGGCAACACCTGCACCTTCTCATTGACGAAGTGGCCGATATCGGTGTCGTTGTCGACGTAGAACTTCACCAGCAGGTCGTATTGACCGGCCGTGGAATAGATCTCGGAGGCGATCTCGGCTTCGGCAAGCGCATTGGCGACTACATAGGATTGGCCGAGCTTGCATTTGATCTGGACGAAAAAGGGAACCATCGCGGTCACTCCGAAAGCATATCTGGCGGCTAATAGGCCAAACCCGGCCGAATTTAGCAAGCGAACTTGCTGGGCCGGGGGAGGCGCGCTAGGACGGGCCATGGCTTCGAAAACGCGGAAAATCGCCCCATGACGACGCCCGTCGCGCTGACCATTGCCGGCTCCGATTCGAGCGGCGGCGCCGGCATCCAGGCCGACCTGAAGACCTTTGCTGCGCTCGGCGTTTTTGGCGCGTCCGCCATCACGGCGCTGACCGCGCAGAACACCCGCGGCGTCACCGGCATTCATGCGGTGCCCGCCGAATTCGTCACCGCGCAGATCGATGCGGTGTTTTCCGATCTCGAGGTCGGCGCGGTCAAGATCGGCATGGTAGCGCAAGCCGCCAGCATCGATGCGATCGCGGCCGCGCTGTCGCGCTGGGCGCCCCGGCATATCGTGCTCGATCCCGTGATGGTGGCGACATCGGGGGATCGCCTGCTCGCCTCCGAAGCGGTCGACGCCCTGCGCATCAAGCTGATGCCGCTGGCCTCGGTGATCACACCCAATCTGCCAGAGGCCGCGGCTCTGCTCGGCGAACCGGTCGCGGCCAGCGAGGCCGAGATCGAGAGCCAGGGGCGCCGGCTGATGGCGCTCGGCTGCCGGGCGGTCCTGATCAAGGGCGGGCACGGCGAGGGCGCCGAGAGCATCGACTATTTCGTCGATGCCAGCACCACGATCGCGCTGGCCGCGCCGCGCGTTGCCACTCGCAACACCCATGGCACCGGCTGCTCGCTGTCCTCGGCGGTCGCCGCCGGGCTCGCCAGAGGCGAGGATCTCGAGCGCGCCGTGCGCAACGCCAAGTTCTGGATCAGCGCGGCGATCGCGGCCGCCGACCGCTTCAGCGTCGGCCACGGCCACGGCCCGATCCATCACTTCCACAAATTTTACTGACGCCGCTCGCGAGCGCGCCGCCGTCAACCCATCGAGCCCATGCAGTTCCGGGTTGTTGCGGAGGGCGCTGCGACGCGATGTCGCCTGATTGTCGCATGCGACTGATATTCGCGGGGTGGGCGAGGCAAGCGCGATTCGGTTCCGAAGGTGCCTCAAAGGTTCAATTGGTCATCCCCCTGTCACGGGACATTGTTACAGGCTGGCGCATGGGAAGTTACGATGTGAGTGACGAGAGCCCGGAGCGGCGCTTTCGCACGTTGTTCATCTCCGACGTTCATCTCGGAGCCCGCGGTTCTCAAGCCGACCTTCTGCTCGACTTCCTGCGTTTCCATGATGCCGACACGATCTATCTCGTCGGCGACATCGTCGACGGCTGGGCGCTGAAATCGAGCTGGCATTGGCCGCAATCGCATAACGACCTCGTCCAGAAGCTTCTGCGCAAGGCGCGCAAGGGCGCCAAGGTCATCTACATTCCCGGCAATCACGACGAATTCCTGCGCAACTATTACGGCACTCATTTCGGCGGCATCGACGTGGTCGAGAATACCGTCCACACCGGCGCGGACGGCAAGCGCTATCTCGTCATCCACGGCGACATCTTCGACCTCGTGGTGCAGAACGCACGCTGGCTCGCCCATCTCGGCGACAAGGCCTACGACTTCGCGATCCAGCTCAATCGTTTCGTCAACTTCTTCCGGCGCATGTTCAAAGTGCCCTATTGGTCGCTGTCGCAATGGGCCAAGCAGAAGGTCAAGAATGCCGTCAACTATATCGGCGCGTTTGAGCAGGCGCTCGCCGCCGAGGCGCGGCGCCACGACGCCGACGGCGTGATCTGCGGCCATATCCATTACGCGGTGATCCGCGACGAGGGCGGCATCCGCTACATGAATTGCGGCGACTGGGTCGAGAGCTGCACGGCGCTGGTCGAGCACGACGACGGCCATTTCGAGATCATCACCTGGGCGGACCAGGCCGAGAAGCCGGCACAAGTCCCGCAGGTCGCAGCCAGAGCCGCATGACAAGGGCATCCTGATGCGCATCCTGGTCGCGACCGACGCCTGGCACCCGCAAGTCAACGGTGTGGTTCGGACGCTGACCAAGCTTAATGACGCCGCCCAGAGCCTTGGCGTCGAATTCGCGTTCCTGACGGCGCAATCGTTCCGCACCTTTGCGATGCCAAGCTATCGGGACGTGCGTCTGGCCATGCCGCGGCCGGGCAGAATCGCGAAGCTGATCGAGGAGGCGCATCCGGACAGCATCCACATCGCGACGGAGGGGCCGATCGGCCTGATGGTCCGGCGCTATTGCCGCCAGCGCAAGCTGCCCTTCACGACCAGCTTCCACACCCGCTTCCCCGAATATGTCCGTGCCCGGGTGCCGGTTCCGGAATCCCTGATCTGGCGGGCGCTGCGCCGATTCCACAGCCCCAGCCGCGCCGTGATGGCGGCAACGCCGGCGCTCGCCCGCGAGCTGACCGAGCGCGGCTTCGACAATGTCGTGCTGTGGCCTCGCGGCGTCGATACCAGCCTGTTCCACCCCCGCGCGATCGACCTCTGCCTGCCCGCGCCGGTGTTCTTGTCGGTCGGCCGGGTCGCGGTAGAGAAGAATCTCGAGGCCTTCCTCGACCTCGACCTGCCCGGCACCAAGGTGATCGTCGGCGACGGTCCGGAGCGTGTCGCGCTGGAGGAGGCCTATCCGGACGCGATCTTCCTCGGCGAAAAGCACGGTGAGGAACTGGCGGACATTTACGCTGCCGCCGATGTCTTCGTGTTTCCGAGCAAAACCGACACCTTCGGCCTGGTCCTGCTCGAAGCGCTGGCGAGCGGCCTGCCGGTCGCGGCGTTTCCGGTGAAGGGGCCCCGCGACGTGATCGGCGATGCGCCGGTCGGCGCGCTCGATCACGATCTGCGCAGCGCCTGCTTCGCCGCGCTGGACATCTCCCGGCAGGACTGTGTCGAATTCGCCTCCAACTACACCTGGGAGGCCTCGGCCCGGGCCTTTATCGACAGCATTTTGGCGGTCGGCGCGGTGCTGCCGGGCCGGAACGGGGCGGAGCCGGCGCGATTCGTCGCCTGAGAGCCCAGAATGCTCGCGCGGAGATGCCTTGCCCGCGCCTCATCCGCCGCGATAACATCAGGCATGACAGAACAGCTCCTCCCGATCGGCCCTGCCGATATCGATGCCGCAGCGCGCGTGATCGCACCCTTCGCCGTCCGTACGCCGCTGTTGTCCTTTCCCGTGCTCAACGAACGTGTCGGCGCAAAGGTCTATCTCAAGCCGGAGATGCTCCAGCGCACCGGCTCGTTCAAGTTCCGGGGTGCCTTCAACAAGGTCGCCTCGATCCCGCAGCACAAGCGCGCCGGCGGCGTGGTGGCGTTCTCCTCCGGCAATCACGCCCAGGGCGTGGCGGCGGCGGCCAAGATCCTCGACATGCAGGCGACCATCGTGATGCCCGCGGATGCGCCGTTGTCGAAGCGCGAGCGCACCAAATCCTACGGTGCCGAGGTCGTGCTGTACGACCGCGACCGCGACGACCGCGAGGCGATCTCGCGCGGCATCGCCGAGAAGCGCGGTGCGACGCTGGTCAGGCCCTATGACGATCCCTTCGTGATCGCCGGCCAAGGCACCGCCGGCCGCGAGATCGCCGAGGACATGGCGGCACTTGGTCTCGCCCCTGACATCGTGGTGGCGCCGGCCTCCGGCGGTGGTCTGATCGCGGGCGTCGCGACGGCCGTGAAGGCGCGCTATCCGCTGGCGCAAATCGTCGTCGCCGAACCCGAGGCTTTCGACGATCACGGCCTGTCGCTGACCGCAGGTCATCGCGAGCCGCACGGGCCGGCAGGCCGCACTATCTGCGATGCGCTGATGGCCCTGATCCCCGGCGAGATGACGTTCGCGATCAACAGCAAGCTGCTCGCGCGCGGCGTCACCGCCTCGGACAAGGAAGTCGGCGCGGCCGTCGCGTTTGCCTATCGCGAGCTGAAGCTCGTGGTGGAGCCGGGCGGAGCGGTCGGCCTGGCCGCGCTGCTTGCGGGGCGACTCGATGTTGCCGGCAAGAACGTCGTCATCGTGCTCTCCGGCGGCAATGTCGACGCTGATCTGTTTGCCGAGCTGGTGGCCTGATAGTCTAATCTTCTGACATGAAGAAGGGCAGAGCGTCATCGCTCTGCCCCTTTGTTGTGTGGGCCGACCGCGATCAGTGCATGAAGCCGCGGTGGTTGTTGCCGCCGTTACCGCCCGGGCTCTGGTTCATCGACTGCCGGAAGTTGTTGTTGCCGCTATTGTTGACGATCCGGTTGGTCGTGTTGAACTGCGGGCGGGTGTTGTTCTGCACCTGCACCTTGCTCACCGGGTTGTTGTTGATCTTCGCGCCGTTGTCGATGCGGATCGGGTTGTTCTGGGTCTGAACCTTGACGGGCTTCGCATCGATGGTCGTACCGCCCTTGCCGACATTCACCGGCATGCTCACGATCTTGCCAGGAGTGCCATTGGTCGTGCCATTGGTCGTGCCGTTAGCAGTACCGTTCGGCGTCTTGTTGGTCGCAGGCAGCGTCACGATCTTGCCGATGCCGCCATTGTTGTTGGTGGTGTTGGTCGGCGCGGGCAGGGTGACGATCTTGCCCGGGGTCTGCGACGGCGTGCCGTTCTGCTGGTTGGGCTGGTTGTTGCCCGCCGGCAGGTTGACGATCTGGCCGCCATTGCCGAGCTTGCCGATGCCGTTGTTGTCGCCCGACTTCTGCACGATCGGCAAATTGCCGTTCACTTGCGCGCCGCCATTACCCTGCTGCAGCGGCATGTATTTGGGCTGGCCGAGATTGCCGATCTTGAAGGTCGGGGCGATATTCTGCGGCGCCAGGAACTTGGTCGCCTGCATCAAGGGGATCTGCTTCGGCTGCATCTGGAGCTTCAGCGCGACCTGCGCATAGGGCGTGTTGCCGTAGCTGTCGTAGAAGTTCTTGTAGGCGACCGGCGAGTTCGCGAGCACCGTCTTGTGCCAGGCCTGCGTGAGCAGCAGGTTGTTGAGCAGCCAGCGGACGTGATCGCACAGCGGGTCGTGCGGATACATCGTGATGAACTCCTGATAGTACTCCGGGCGGGCTTCGGACACGACGTAGTCATAGGCCTGGCGGGTCGAGCGGCTCGGCAGGTTGGAGGCCATCTGCACCACAGGCGCATTCACCGGCGCGCGGTTGGCGGCAACGGCGGTGTCGCCGAAGAAGGTGAAGTCGGACGTCAGCGACGAGCTCTCCCACGGGATCTGCGCGCCGCTGGTAGTCTGGTTCACTTCGAGGCGCACGCGCTTGAAGAGCTGCTCGATTGGCACGTTGGGCTCGCGCGCGACGTTCAGGAAGGCCTGCGTGTAGGGGCTGTGGCCGCCGGTGCCGTCCTGCGCTTCCGCGCCCGGCGCGGTCGAGTAACCGACGATCGAACCGTTCGGGGCATCGACGATGGCCAAGCCACGGCCGGCATCATTCACGTTCGGGAACGGGTTGTTGCGGCAGGCATCGAGGATGACGATGCGCATGCGGCTCGGGATCGTCTCCAGCGTCGACATCACGTCGACCAGGCGGACGGAGTTGTTGACGAGCTCGGTCTGGCTCGAGACCTTGGCGTCGACGGGAACGAGGTAATTCTCGCCGGCGAGCTGCACGCCGTGACCGGCGTAGTAGACCATCGCCACCGTGTTCGGACCGCGCGCCGACACTTTGGCGGAGAAGTCCTGCACCACGCGAAGCATGTCGTTCTGGGTCAGGTCGGTCGCGGCGACCACTTCGAACCCGGCCGAATTCAGGAATTTCGCCATGGACTCCGCGTCATTGTCGGGGTTGGCGAGCTGCGGCGCGTTCTGGTAGTTCGAATTGCCGATCACCAGCGCCACGCGCTGTTCCGGGCCTTGCAGCGCGGTGGGGGCCGGCTCGACCGGAGCGACTTGCGCGGAAACAGGGCCGCAGGCGAAGCCGAACAGGCTTCCCAGCAGGCTGGCCGTCATCAGGAAAGGTTTTAGGCGGAACATGGCGTGCTCCTTTGGCACTGATCTCGATACGAGATTGGTTGCCCGGGAGCTTGGCCGCGTTCGAGTTTGAGGTCCGTGATCGCCATCACCATGGTAGGTTGCGTGATCTGAATCACGCTTGGAACCCGCCGGGGTGGGTGCACGATGGGAGGACAGTCGTCACATGCTGAAATCGATCGATCCGATCCTCACGCCCGACCTGCTCTGGCTGCTGGCTTCGATGGGCCATGGCGACGACCTCGTTTTCGTCGATGCCAACCACCCGGCGGCACGCATCGCGCAGAGCACGCACTCGCGGCGCCTGATCCAGTTGCCGGGCATGAGCATGGAGACCGCGATCCGCGCCATCATATCGGTCTATCCGCTCGACGATTTCGATCCCGATCCGGTGCGCGTGATGATGCCGGTCGACGATCCCGATCGCGTCCCCGACGTGCAGCGCGCGGTGCTCGCCGAGATCGAACGCGCCGCCGGCCGGCCGGTCACGCCCGGAAAACTCTCCCGGCCGGATTTTTATCGCGCGGCGGCGGCGAGCTTTGGCGTCGTGCAGGTCGGCGACAGCAGCAGTTACGGATGCTTCCTGATCAGGAAGGGTGTGATCAGCTAGAAGCGCACGATCGAACGATGCGAGACTGCGTCACGCGTGCTCGAACGGTCCGACCTCGCGGATCACCTTGCAGATCTGCAGGAAGCCGCTGGCGTAGAACTCGGCATGTCCCCGCTTCATCGTCTCGACATGTTCGGGGTGGGTGCGCCAGGCTTCGAGCGCTTCCTCCGAGGCAAAACGGAACACGGTGAGCTCCTCGCCGTCGTCGGCTTTGAACGACTTGACCGACAGAAAGCCGGGAAGACGGCTGACGATGTCGTACATGCGCTCGCCGAGTCGGTCGTGTTCGTCGACAGAGGCGCCGTCACGCAATTGCAGATCGCCAATGACAATCACTTCACCAATCATATTTCCTTGACCCTCGGTGGTGGATTTCCGTTCTCGATCTCTTCGGTTTCGGGATGGGCTTTGTTACATTGCCCACCCGAATTTGAATGGCCTGCCGGCATCCGACTGTTTATGGTCGGTCCATGTCGCGCCTTATGTGTCTATCTGTCGCTATTGTCCTGTCGCTGCTGCCGGCTGTCGCGCCGGCTGCTTCGATCCAAAAGCGTCCCAAGCAAGCCTGGCATGGCTATGGCTTCCTGCCCGGCTATCGCCAGCCGCTGAGCAACAGCATTCCGCTCTACAAGCAGAAGGAAGCGATGCGGCGGATGTCGCCTAGCGACCGGCGCCATTGGTACATCGATCCGGTCCCGCAATATTACGGCTGGGATGGTGAGTGGCGCTATTTCGGCCGGCCCGGCTTCGGCGGCGGCCGCTACAATGGCGGCAGTTTTGGGCCATGCTGGACGCGGACGCCGATCGGTGCGGTGTGGAATTGCGGATGATGGGCTGAGCGCGCGGCGGCTAAGGGAAGCTACGGACGACCTCGATCAGGCCGACGATTGCGGCATTGAAGGCATCCATGTCTTCGGCCGGAATCCAGTACTCCAGATGTGAGCGGCCGCCCGCCTCCTGCACGTCGTACTTCGCGATAAAGCTGCGCTCGACAGCAAAGCGCGTCACGAAGCCCGCGCCGCTCGCTGGCACATTCCAGTCGCGCGCGATCTTGATGGCGTAGTCTTCCGTCAAGACTGGATAGAAGATCGGCTGGTCGGGCAAGCGCGGCGGAAACGCGCGCATGCCCGTTTGCTGGATCAGTTCCAGCTCTTTCGGACCGACGGGACGCCAGAGGGTGAGGGTGTCTGCGGTTGAGGAGATGGTTGCCCCCTTACGAGAAGAACGCGATCTTCTCGGCCTGGGTCATGCGGCGGATGGGCGCCATGGGGTCGTTTGCGGCGGCGCGGGGTTTTTGCAGGATGCCGCTGGCGAGGATGGTGGCGCCGAGCGAGGCTTCCGGAACCGGCGAGGGCATCGGCAGCGTCGTGGCCTGCGCCGCGCCGAATGTCGCGGTGGCGGCCATCACCGGCGCCGGCTGCTCCATCACTTCGGCGGCGGCTTCCGCAATGGCGTTGGTGAGGCGCGCTAGCGATTCCATCGCGATCGGCGCTTCCTCTACAGGCTCCTCCACGATCGCTGCGGCGGCGACTGGCTCGGGTGCGATCGGCTCCGGTATCTCGGCTGCGATGGGCGCTGCGGCCTCCGCAACCGCCGGCTCCGTATTGGTCGCTTCCATCTCGACCGGTTCGATGATCTCGTCGAATTCCGGATCTGGCGCGGCCATCTCCAGCGCGATGGCCTCGAGGATGGCTTCGTCCTCGGCTTCGGCGGCGGCATTGAGCGAAAATTCGTCCGTCACCTCCGCGAAGGCCTCAGTGGCCGGCTCTTCAAAAGCGATGTCTTCAGGCGCGATCCGGCTCTCGGCGAGGGTCGCCTGCTCGGCAATAGAGAAGGCGTCAGCGACGCCAGCCGTCTCCACGGCTGCTTCGGGCTCGATCGCCTCTACGATGTCCTGCGGCGCCTCCGCAAAAGCCACGGCTGCTTCGCTGGCCATCGCCGCAGGCACGGCCTCCGCAGGCGGAGCTTCCGCAACGGGCGAGGGTGCCTCCTGCACCGGAGCCGGCGAGGGGCGCGCGGGCTGCGGCGTTGCGTCGGCGTCGGTCTGGTCGATCCGCTCCTTGAGCAGATCGAATGCGGCCTTGAGGTCGGCGCGGGGGTCGATGGTCAAAACCTGCGCGCAGGCCGCCTCGATGGAGGCGAGCTGCGAATCAATCAGGTCGCAGATTCGCCCGTCGGCGCCGATCTCGCGCCAGCGCCAGGAGATCTCCTTGATGATGCGCAGGCCGCGCGGGATCGGCGCGAGGCTCGCCTCGATCGCCCCGGGATCGAACGCCGCGATCGCGATCGTCTCGGCTTCGCGCATCGCGTGCCGGATCGCGACCAGCGCCTCGGGCAGGCGGTCCTCGACGACGGGTTGGCGCTGTGCCGCAAGGGTTTCTTCGATTTTCGCGACCGCCTCGAGCACCATGCGGGTATCCGCATTGCGGTTTCGCTTGGCATATTCGCCAAGGAACCAGCGGCCGCGCGCGGTCTCCATGAAGGCTTCGCGGATCGCGTCGTAATCCTGCTCGTTCGGCTCGGCCGCACGGGCAGACATAGGCGAGAGGGCGAATGCTTCGTTGGCCATGTCAATCTCGTCGCGCAAATCAGTACGCGTTACTGTAACGATCACCACGATATCGGCCGAATCGCAATTGGTTTGATGGCAGGCGAATCACAAATCCCCATCGCAGCATCTCGGAAGCGGCGATTCGCCGTCAGCCTCGCGCTGTTCTATTCGGCGGTGTTCGCGGTGTCGGGTACGCATCTGCCGTTCTTTCCGGTCTGGCTGAAGGCAATCGGCATCGACGCGGCCTGGATCGGCCTCATCAACGCGCTGCCCGCGATCACGCGCTTCACCACGCTGCCGCAGGTCACCGCCATTGCCGAAAAGCGACATGCGATTCGCGCCGGCATGATGGTGTCCGTGCTGGCCACGGCGATCGGGTTCACGGCGGTCGGCTTGCAGCAGCAGCCGCTGGCGCTGTTCCTGATCTATGCGCTGACCTGCATGATGTGGACGCCGACCATGCCGCTGACCGACGCCTATGCGCTGCGTGGCGTCGCCCGCTACGGGCTCGATTACGGGCCGGTGCGGCTGTGGGGTTCGGCAGCCTTCGCGGCCGGCTCGCTCGCCTGCGGCTATCTCGTGGACCATATCGCGGCGCGCGATCTGATCTGGATCATCGTCGCCTGGGCTGTTGTTGCGGTCGCCGCCGGCATGCTGCTTCAGCCGCTCGACGATGTCAGGCGAAGAACGACAGTGGCGCATGCCGGCAAGGCGCTGCTGCGCGATGCCGGCTTCTGGGCCATCATCGTTTCGGCCGCGCTGATCCAGGGCAGTCACGTCGCGTATTATACGTTCTCGGCCATCAACTGGCAGGCCCAGGGCCTCGGCGGGCTGACGATCGCGGGCCTCTGGACGTTGGGGGTGATCGCCGAGATCATCGTGTTCGCGCTGTCGCCGCGCTTCTCGCTGCATCCGTCCGCGCTCATGGCGATCGGAGGCGCGAGCGCGGTCGTGCGCTGGGTCGTCACCGCGCATGATCCGCCGCTCGCGCTATTGGCGATCGTGCAGCTCGGCCACGGCCTGACCTTCGGGATGACCATTCTCGGCACCATGAGCCTGTTGGTGCAGCGCGTGCCGTCGCATCAGATCGCGCGGGGGCAGGGCTACTACGCCGCGTGCAACGGCCTGCTGGGTGCGACCACCTCGATCGCGTCAGGCGCGATCTACGCCCGCATCGGCGACGGCCTGTATTACGTCATGGCGGCGATGGCCGCCGGCGGCTCGCTTCTGATCTGGTCGGCGCGGCACCGGCTGAAAGCTCAGCCCCAGAGCGACGAGTCCGGCGGATAGACCAGGCTGTCATCATAACGCAGGCCATGATCGCGGTCGTGCGCCAGCAGCAGCGGGCCGTCGAGATCGACGAAGCGCGCTTGCGGCGTCACCAGCATTGCCGGCGCCATCGACAGCGAGGTCGCGACCATGCAGCCGATCATGATCTCGAAGCCGAGCGCCTGAGCGGCATCGGCCATCGCCAGCGCTTCGGTGAGGCCGCCGGTCTTGTCGAGCTTGATGTTCACGGCGTCGTAGCGCTCGCGCAAGGCTGCGAGCGAGTTGCGGTCGTGCACGCTTTCGTCGGCGCAGACCACGAGCGGCCGCTTGATCCGCGCCAGCGCGTCGTCTTTGCCGGCGGGTAACGGTTGCTCGACCAAGGTGACGCCGACGGCCTCGCAGGCGGCAAGATTGTGCTCCAGATTGGCCTCGGTCCAGGCCTCGTTGGCATCCACGATCAACTCGGATTCGGGCGCCGCCTCGCGCACCGCCGTGATCCGCTCCGGATCGCCGTCGCCGCCGAGCTTGATCTTGAGCAGCGGCCGGTGCGCCGCTTTGGCGGTCGCCGCCGCCATGGCCTCGGGCGTGCCCAGCGAGATCGTGTAGGCCGTGGTGCGCTCGCCCGGCGCCGGGCGGTCGAGCAGGCTCCAGGCCCGCAAGCCGGCCGTCTTGGCTTCCAGATCGATCAGGGCACAATCCAGGGCATTTCGGGCGGCCCCGGGCGGCATCGCGGCTTGCAGGGCCTGACGGGTGAGGCCGCGGGCCACGGCCGCCTGCATGGCCTGGATGGCGGCAAGGGTCGCCTCGGGCGTCTCGCCATAGCGGGAATAGGGCACGCATTCGCCGCGGCCGGTCAGGCCGTCCCGGCTGACCTCTGCCACGACCGTCACGGCCTCGGTCTTGGCGCCCCGGCTGATGGTGAAACTGCCCGCGATGGGAAAGCGCTCGATTCGCGCGGCGAGGGCAGGAACTTTGCTGGAAGTCATTTTGAACTCTGGCGAAATCTGAACCTGCTGGTTACCTCTAGCAACTAAGGTTAACCAGTTGGGGATACCTTCTCTGGGTAAGGGCGCGTGCGCAACCATCTGATTTCATCCGTTTCTCGCGCCCCGGCACGGGAGCGGACATCTTGAACGGCGATCCGAAGCTGGAACGGATTGCGAAGGGCAATGCGCTGGCACTCTGCGCCACCGGAACCTGGACCGCGAGCTTCGCGCCGGTTCTGGAGCGGATGGTGGCTGACGCCGAGAAGCTCGCCGGCGGCCCGCAAAGCATCTTCATCGACGTTTCCGAGGTCTCCAAGCTCGACACCTTCGGCGCTTGGCTGATCGAGCGGCTGCGCCGCAGCCTGACGCAGGGCGCCGTCGAGGCGCAGATCGCCGGCCTCTCCGCCAATTATTCGAGCCTCGTGGACGAGGTGCGGCGGGTCAGGGCGACGCCCGTCATCGACACCAGCACGATCACCATCACCGGCATGCTGGAGCAGATCGGCCAGACCGTGGCCGGTGTTGCCGGCACGGTCGCAGGCCTGATCGACATGCTCGGCGCGGTGCTCGCGGCGGTCGCGCGCACCCTGATTCATCCGCGCTCGTTCCGCCTGACCTCGACCGTGCATCATCTCGAGCAGGTCTGCTGGCGCGCCGTGCCGATCGTGGTGCTGATCACCTTCCTGATCGGCTGCATCATCGCCCAGCAGGGCATCTTTCATTTCCGCAGGTTCGGCGCCGACCTGTTCGTCGTCGACATGCTCGGCGTGCTGGTGCTGCGCGAGATCGGCGTGCTGCTGGTCGCGATCATGGTCGCGGGCCGCTCGGGCAGCGCCTACACCGCCGAACTCGGCTCGATGAAGATGCGCGAGGAGATCGACGCGCTGCGCACCATGGGTTTCGATCCGATCGAGGTGCTGGTGCTGCCGCGCATGCTCGCGCTCGTTCTCGCGCTGCCGATCCTGGCCTTCCTCGGCGCGATGGCCGCGCTCTATGGCGGCGGCCTGGTCGCCTGGCTCTATGGGGGCGTGCAGCCGGAAGCTTTCCTGCTGCGGCTGCGCGACGCTATCTCGATCGACCATTTCATCGTTGGCATCGTCAAGGCACCTGTCATGGCCGCGGTGATCGGCATCGTCGCCTGCGTCGAGGGGCTCGCGGTGCAGGGCAGCGCGGAATCGCTCGGGCAGCACACGACGTCGTCTGTCGTGAAAGGCATTTTTTTCGTCATTGTCATGGACGGCGTGTTCGCCATCTTCTTCGCCGCGATCGGGATGTGACGATGGCTCCCGAAATTCAGAACCCGATCATTCGCGTCCGCGACATCACCGTGCAATTCGGCGCGACGCGCGTGCTCGACGGGCTGGACCTCGACGTCAGGCGCGGCGAGATTCTTGGCTTCGTCGGCCCTTCCGGCGCGGGCAAGTCCGTGCTGACACGCACGATCATCGGCCTCGTGCCCAAGGTCGCAGGCAGCATCGAGGTGTTCGGCGTCGACCTGGATGCCTCCAATACCTCGCAGCGTCGCAACGTGGAGCGGCGCTGGGGCGTGCTGTTTCAGCAGGGCGCGCTGTTCTCCTCGCTCACGGTGCGGCAGAACATCCAGTTTCCGATGCGCGAATATCTGCGAGTGTCGCAACGGCTGATGGACGAGATCACCATCGCCAAGCTCACCATGGTGGGTCTCAAGCCCGAAGTGGCCGATCGCTTTCCCTCGGAACTGTCGGGCGGCATGATCAAGCGCGTGGCCCTGGCGCGCGCGCTGTCGCTCGACCCGGATCTCGTCTTCCTGGACGAGCCGACTTCGGGCCTGGACCCGATCGGCGCCGGCGACTTCGATGAGCTGGTCAGGACGCTGCAGCGGACTTTGGGGCTGACCGTTTTCATGGTAACCCACGACCTCGATAGCCTTTACACAGCATGTGACCGCATCGCCGTTTTAGGCAACGGTAAGATCATTGCGGCAGGGTCGATCGCCGACATGCAGGCCTCGCAGCATCCCTGGCTGAGGCAATATTTCCATGGCAAGCGCGCTCGCGCGGTGATGGGCTGAGGTGCCGGAGTAGCTGATGGAAACGCGCGCAAATTACGTGCTGATCGGGTCGTTCACGCTGGCGGTGATCGCCGCCGCGATCGGCTTCGTGCTGTGGTTTCAGTCGTTGCACACGACCAAGCAGCGCAGCCCCCTGCGCGTCGTGTTCGAGGGCCCGGCCGCGGGCCTGCGCAACGGCGGCAGTGTCAATTTCAACGGTATCAGGGTGGGCGAGGTGGTCTCGGTGAAGCTCGACAACCCGCGGCGGGTTGTCGCACTCGCCATGGTCGAGAACAACGCTCCGATCCGCAAGGACACCCTGGTCGGCCTCGAATTCCAGGGCCTGACCGGCGTCGCCGCGATCTCGCTCAAGGGCGGCGAGGAGGCCGCGCCGTCGCCGCCGCTCGACGAGGACGGCATCCCGACGCTGACGGCCGATCCCAACAAGCTTCAGGACGTCACCGAGGCGATCCGCGGCACGCTCCAGAACATCAACAAGATCGTCGCCGACAATCAGGAGTCGGTGAAGAACTCGCTGAAGAATCTCGAGACCTTCACCAACTCGCTCGCCCGCAACTCGGAGAAGATCGACGGCGTGATGGCCAAGGTCGACGGCGTCATGCTCAAGGCCGACAGCCTCATGCTCGGCCTCAACACGCTGGCCGGCGGCAAGGACGGCGGCGAGCTGTTTCTGGCGGTGAAGTCGATCCGCGAACTGGCCGACGATTTCGACAAGCGCTCCGGCGCATTGATGACCGACGGCCGCCGCACGCTCGGCGACATCAGCCGCGCCGTCAACAATTTCGACCGCAATCCGACCCGCGTCCTGTTCGGCGCCAGCAACAACGCGCCGCCAGCCGCGCCGCCACCGCCGCCCGAGCCGCCGAAGCCCGCCGTGCCGGAGCGCAGGCGGTAGTAGGCGCGTTGCACTCGACCCTCTCCTTCGTCATTGCGAGCGAGGCGAAGCAATCCAGACTGCCTCGCAGAAGCAGTCTGGATTGCTTCGTCGCAAGAGCTCCTTGCAATGACGAGTAGAGGCGCAACGACGTTCCCAAAACAAAACGGAGCCTGCGAGGGCTCCGTTTTTCATTCGCTGTTCGCTATCGCTGCGAACCGCTTACCCCAGCCGGCCCGCTGCGTGCGCGAGCAGCGTGTACACCAGGCCCGTCTCGGAGGTCAGATGGTTGCGCAGCTCCTGCGGGCCGCGGCCGTCGCGGGCGACTTCGTCGAGCAGGCGTTCGAACTCGGCGACATAGCGGTCGACCGTGGCCTTGAAATTGCGGTCGGAGCGATACTTGCGGGCGACCTCGTCGAAAGCCTTCTGGCCGGCGGGCGTGTAGAGGCGCTTGGTGAAGGCCTTGTTCTCGCCACGCTGGTAGCGGTCCCACATCTCGGAGGCGAGGTTGCGGTCCATCAGCCGGCCGATGTCGAGCGACAAGGATTCCAGCGGATTGCCGCCACCTTGCGGAGCCTGCGGCTGCGGAGCCGGTGCAGCCTGGCGGCCGCGCTGCGGCTCACGTCCGGTAGGCGCACCCTGGTTGGCGTCCGTGCGGCTCAAGAGGTCCGACAGCCAGCCGTCACGGCCCTGGTCGTTGCCGGCCGGCGCCACCGGCGGCGCTTCGGTGCGGCGCGAGGAGGCCGGCATGCCGAGGTCCGGCGGCGGCAGCGTCGAGGCGCTGGCGCTCTCGCGCATGCGCGTCTCGGTGCTGCGCGCGCCGACGGCCGCCAGCATCGGCTCTTCCTGCCGCTGCACGCTGGCGCGGCCCGTCGTGGAGACGTCGAGACCACGGCCGTGCTGGGCCACGATGCGGTTGAGCTCGGCGAGGGCCTCGATCTGGTCGACGATCACCTTGCGCATCTGCGCAGTGCTCTCGGCGGCCTCCTGGGGCATCTCGAGCACGCCGCGGCGCAGCTCGTTGCGGGTGGCTTCGAGCTCGTTGTGCATCTCGAACGCCATCTGCTTCATGCTGGAGACGAGGTTGGTGAACTTCTCGGTCGACTGCTTGAACATCGCATCCGCCTCGTCGGTGGTCTGGCGGTAGATGTCGTGCATGGCCTCGACGGTCTGCCGGTGCTCCTCTTCGGAGGCCGACCGCACCGCCTCGAACTGGCGGGTGATCGCGGCGGAACCGGCGCCGGCGGTCTCGGCGACGACGCGGGCGATGTCGCGGGCACGCTCTTCGGCGGCCGCCAGCGATTCATCGAGCAGGCCGGTGAAGCGCGACAGGCGCTGGTCGAGATCGGCCGTGCGCAGGTCGATCGTGGTGACGAGCGATTCCAGCGCCTCCTTGCGTTCGGCGAGCGAGGCGGTGGTGTTCTTGTTGCTCTGCTCGACGACCTGCGCGGCCTCGACCAGTGCCTTGCCGTGCGCGTCGAACTGGGTCGACAACTCGCCGAGATCCTGGAGTGCCCGCGTGGTCTTGCTGTTGAAGACGTTGAGCTGGTCTTCCAGGTTCTGCGTCGCAGCGCCGTTGCGCGAGGTGACGTCGTTCATCGCCGAGACGAAGTCGGCGACGCGCGTCACCAGCGCCCGCTCGAGCGAGTTGAGGTTGTCGTGCGCACCGGTCAGCACCTCCTGGAGCAGGATGTTGCCTTCGCGCAGGCGCTCGAACAGGGCGACCGTGTCGGTTCGCAGGATCTTGCTGGTCTCCTGCATCTCGGTGACGGCCGCGATCGAGACCTGGCGCGACTGGTCGATTGCCGCGCGGGAGGCCTGCTCGAGGTCCTTGAGCGACTTGTTGACGGCACCGGTCGCCATCTCGCTCGCCGAGTTGATGGTCCGCGCCACCTCGGAGCCGTTGCCCATCATGGTCTGCGAGAACGCATGTCCGCGCGTCTCGATCGACTTCAGCGCGTCCGACGTGACGCGGTCGATGTCGAGCGTGAGCTGGCTGGTCTTGGAGCCGATCGCGTCCACGAGCGAGCCGCGCTTGGCGTCGATCATGTTGGCGAGACGGTCGGACTGCTGCTGCACGTAGGTGACGATCTCGTCGGTCTTGCCGGTCATGGCCTGGCCGAAGCTGCTGCTGGCGGCGAGCACCGAGCGCTCGACATCGGCCGAGCTCGACTTGACGCGCGAGCTCGCCTCGTTGGAAGCGTTGATCAACGCGTTCTGGGCGTTGAGCGCGCTGGTCTGGATGTCGTTGGTCGCGTTCGCTGTGGCCGTGCTCAGCGTACGCTCGATCTCGCTCGAGATCGTGCGGATCTGGCTTGCGGCATCAGCCGAAGTCGAGGTCAGCGAGGTCTGTGCCTCACGCGCGCTGTTGAGGATGGTCGAGGCGGTGTCGGCGCCGACCGAGGTCAGCGTGCGCTCGATGTCTATGGTCAGCGACTTGATCTGGCTTGCAGCGTCTGTCGAGGCGGAGATCAGCGTGCCCTGGGCTTCGCGTACGCCGCTCGTGAGCGCCTCGATGGTGGCGCCGCCGGCGGTCGCCAGCGCGCGCTGCATCTCGGCCGCCAGCGAACGGACCTGGCCGGTCTGTTCGGCGGAGACCGCCAGCAGGGTGCTCTGGGCATCGCGGGCGCTGGTCGTGATCGTCTCGGCGGTGGACTGGCCGACCTGCGAGAGCGAGCGATGCACTTCGGCGGCGAGAGACTTGACCTGGCTCGCCGCATCCGAGGACGCGTTGACGAGCGTGCTCTGGGCTTCGCGGGCGCCGGTCATGATGGTCTCTGCCGTCGCGGTGCCAGCCATCGAGAGCGAGCGCTGCACGTCCGAGGACAGCGCCTTGATCTGGTTGGCGGTCTCACTCGAGGCCGCGATCAGCGTGCTCTGCGCATCGCGGGCGCCGGCGGTGATCGATTCCGCCGTGGTGGTGCCGGCCATGGACAGCGAGCGCTGCACGTCGGCGGTGAGGGTCTTGACGTGGTTGGCCGCGTCCGAGGACGCCGTGACGAGCGTGGTCTGCACCTCGCGGGCACCGGCCAGGATCGAGGCGGCGGTCGCCGAGCCCGCCGACGACAGCGTGCGTTCGACGTCGGCCGCGAGCCCCTTGATCTGGTTGGAGGCATCGCCCGACGCGGCGACCAGCGTCGACTGCGCTTCGCGGGCGCTGGTCAGGATCGAGTTCGCGGCACCGGTGCCGACCGCGGTCAGCGCGCGCTCGACCTCGGCGGAGGTCATCTTGAGCTGGGCATTGACGTCGGAGGAAACCGTCATCAGCGACTGCTGCGCGGTGCGCGCACCGGTCTGGATGGTCTCGCTGGTGTTGACCACGAGATTGGTGAGCGAGCGCTCGGCGTCCTCGACATGCGAGCGGATCGCGGTCGAGATCATCTCGGCGCGGGACATCATGTCCTCGCTGGCCTGGCGTCCGCTGCTCTCGATGCGGCCGGCGACGGCCTCGACGCGCGAGCCGAGCAGGTCCTCGAACTGCGCCACGCGCACGTCGATGTCGCTCGCGACCGAGCCGACCTTGGTCTCGATGGCCTGCTGGATCTCCTGGAACCGCGCCGTGACCGTGTCGGTCAGGTGCATGCTGCGGCCGTCGATGATCTCGGTGACGCCGGTGATGCGGCGGTCGACCGCCTCGATCGCCTGCGCGGTGCCGTCCGTGAGCGTCGAGGTCAGGAGGGTGAGGCGGGTATCGATCGACTGCACGGCCTGCGAGGCGCCGTTCGTCACCGCGGTGGTGAGGTAGGTGAGGCGCGTGTCGATGGATTCGAGCGCCTGCGACGCGCCGCCGGTGAGGGTCGTCGTCAGATGCGTGAGGCGCGTGTCGATCGACTGGATGGTCTGCGATGCGCCATCGGTCAGCGAGGTCGTGAGGTGGGTGAGGCGGGAGTCGATCGACTGGATCGCCTGCGCGGCACCGTCGGTCAGCGACGAGGCGAGTGTGTTGAGCCGTCCATCGATGGTCTCGGTGACCGACTTCGCGCGGGTATCGAACGACTGTTCGAGCGCGGCGACGCGGCCGACGAGCTGCTCGTCGAAGGTCTTGATGTGACCGTCGATCGTAGAATCGAGGCTGGAGATCTTGCCGTTCAGCGAGGCGTCGAGGTTGGTGACACGTTCGCCGATCGTGGTCTCGAACTGCACCAGGCGCTGGTCGAGCACAGCCGTGATCGCGCCGCCGTTGGAGGTGAAGCGGGTGTCGAAATTGTCGACATAGGTCTTCAGCGACTCATGGATGTCCTGCGTGCGCTGGCCCATCCGATCGACGATCTCGCCGCCGAAGGTCTTCACGGTGCGGTCGAACTCGGAGATGTGGCGGGTGATCAGCGCGCCCAGCGTGCCGGAGTCGCGGGCGAACTTCTCGACAAGCTCGGTGCCCTGGTTCTTCACCAGCTCGTCGAAGGCGCTCATCTGGAGCGAGAGCGAGTCGTGCGCGGTCTCGGTCTGGCTGACGACCTTGGCGACCAGCGTGTTGACAGTGGCGTCGAGCGCTTCGCTCGCCTTGTCGCCGGAGGTCATGATGTGGCCGGCGAGGCGGTTGCCGGCGTCGTCGATCTTGGCGGAGAGGTCGTTGGAGCGCAGCTCGAGCTCGAGCAGCAGCGAGTCCGACGAATTCTTCAGGCTGTCGTGCACCTGCTCGGTACGCTCGGAGATGCCGTCGACGATCGCGGCGGAGCGCTGCTCGAACTCGCCGGTGATGCGGTCGATGCGCTCGTTGAGCATTTCGTGGACGCGGTCGGCGAGATCGACGAACTCGTCGTGAACGTGGCCGGTCTTGAAATTGAGGCTGGTGGTCAGCCGCTCGCTGGCGTCGAGCACGGCGCGCGTGGTCTCGTTGCTGGCCTCCTCGAGGCGGTCGAGCAGGTCGCCGCCGCGCTCGCCGAGCGCGAGGATCATGTTGTCGCCGGCGTTGCTGAGCGCACCGGTGATGTGGGCGCCGCGCTCTTCGAGCGCGCCGGTGATGGACTTGGCGACCTCGTCGACGCGCGAGGCGATCGCGTCCGAGATCAGCGCGATGTCATGGCGCAAATCGATCTGCACGCCGGAGATGGCGCTGCGGACCTGCTCGGCCTGGCCGACCAGATTGTCGCGCTGATGCGCGATGTCCTGGAGCAGGGCGCGGATGCGCACTTCGTTGTCGGAATAAGCGCGTTCGAGCGCCGCGACCTCGTTGGCGACCAGCGTCTCGAGCTCGCCGGCGCGCGCGATGGCGCGCTCGATGCCGTCGCCCATCGCCGCAACCTCGCGGCGGATGGCCTGGCCGACGGTCACCATGGAATCCGAAGCCGAGCCTTCCGGCTCGGAGAAGCGGATCGCAACCTGGGCCATTGCCTGCGCGACCGAGCTCATTTGCTGGCCGCGCCAGACGAGGCTCGCCAGGAAGAAGAACAGCATGATCGGCGCGAAGAACATCGTGACGAGGCCGGCAATGGCCAACACGCCGCCGCTCTGGCCCATCGCCGCCTGGATCGAAGGCAGGAAGCCGACCGTCAGCGCGGCGCAAGCCGCCAGCCAGATGACGGTGAAGATTGTCGCGCCGGTGTAGATGTTGCGGGTCGGGCGTCCCGTCTGCAACGTCTGCAAGAGCTGGCCGATCGTCGCACGGTCGTCATTGGCGGCGCGGCGCGAGGAGCGCGGCTCCTCGACCTGGTCGAACATCGCGCGTTCGTTCGCGGCGGGGCGCGCGTCGAAGCTCGGTTCGTCGAACATCGGGGGAGCCGGTGGCGCGACGGGGGGCGACGTTTCGCTGCGCATCGATGCGTTGCGGCTGGTGTCCGCGGCCGTGTCGCTGATGTTCAGGGCTTCCTGGATTGCAGAAAGCGCATCTTCTGTGGGGTCTTTGACCTTTTTCGGAGTGTTTGCCATGTTCAGTCCGAGCCCTCGTTACTTGTACGCGTCCCCCCGCGAGCTCTGCGCGCTACGCAAGCCCACAGTCCGGATCATGCCGCTTGCGCGGATCTCCGAGCCATCCCCACCCGGACGGCTTGTCCGCCAATTTCTCCAACATCCTATTGGCAGAGCGTCGCGAATGAAATGCCCGCGATTAAGACATTCTTAATCATCGTTAACAGGAACGTGCCGTAAGGCCTTAGCAATAAATGCAATTCTCCACCGAACTCGGCGGATTGCGGCAACTTTTCGTCAATAAACAGGCAGATTTGCGTAAAACGGCCGGAACATTTCGTTAACCATTTCCGTGCTTGGGTGGAGGGAACTTGACCGCCAGACCGGCGGACATCGCGCGATGCCGGGGCCTGCGCCATGACGCCTGAACTGCAACGGATGGACTGGATGCCCTCGCCCCCGCTTGCACCCATCGACAGCCCGCTCGACCTCGATCATCTCTCCCGCATGACGCTCGGCGATTCCGAGCTGGAACAGGAAGTGCTGACGATGTTTGCCGAGCAGGCGGTGCGCCTGATCGCGGCAATGGCAGCGCTGCCGGCCGAGGCTGGCGCACTCGCCCACAAGCTCAAGGGCTCGGCGCGTGGGATCGGCGCCTTTGCGGTGGCGGATGCCGCAGCCAGCCTGGAGACTGCGATTCAGACCGGCCAGGGCCGGCCTCACGCCTTCGCCGCGCTGAAAGAGGCGGTGACCGAGGCGCGCGTCGCCATCGAGGCAATCCTCAACCCTTAGGGCGACAGGGCCAGACCCCTGCTCTAGTCTTTTGTTTTGACGGGTTTTCTTCCCGCGAAGCGGTATTCTCGACTTCAACAAAACGCTATGGCGCCGGGCTGACCGACCCGTTATAGGACAGCCCGGACCCTCCTTCATTCCCTAGATCGCGGCAGCACGAGCACACATGGCCAAAATCCACTTTGTCGATCACAAGGGCGAAACCCGTACGGTGGACGTCGAGAACGGCGCGACTGTGATGGAAGCCGCCATCCGCAACAGCATTCCCGGCATCGAGGCCGAATGCGGCGGCGCCTGCGCCTGCGCCACCTGCCATGTCTATGTCGACGAAGCGTGGCGCGAGAAGGTCGGCAGCCCGACGCCGATGGAAGAGGACATGCTCGACTTCGGCTTCGACGTGCGCCCGAACTCGCGCCTGTCCTGCCAGATCAAGGTCTCCGACGATCTCGACGGCCTCGTGGTGGCGACGCCGGAACGCCAGGCCTAACTCTCTTAGCTATTCATGTGCTCGGCGGCGCGACCTCGATGCCGCGCTTGTGCCAGGGCCTGAGCTTCTCGAGCACTTCCGCGATCAGTGGCGTTGGCCGGCGCGACGCTTCGTCGATCATCACGGCGACCGATGTCGCCGATGCAATGCACTTCCCTTCCGAAAACACCACCTGCTCGAACGTCACCGACGTTCGTCCCAGCTTCGCGACGCCGAGGCCGAGCTCGATCGTATTCGGCCAGTGCAGCTCCGCGCGAAAATGGATGTCGAGCCGCACCATGATCCAGGCAAGTCCGGGCGGCGTCAGGCCGTATTCCGGGAGCTTCATCAGCGTGACGCGGCCGGTTTCGAAATAGGTGGCGTAGACCGCGTTGTTGACGTGCTGATTGGGGTCGAGATCGCCGAAGCGGACGTTGTCGCTGAGGCGAAAAGGATAGTCCTCCAGGCGCGGCGTCGTATCGAGGCGGCTTGGTGCGTTCACCGATTGATCTCCGTCATATCGTTGCTGGTTACAGCCCAGTTATCCTGACCCGGCAAGTGGGGCCGGCTGCGGGGCGCTCCCGCTTTTATGCCTTCCCTGATCCATCCCCGTTGGCTAGACAGGCAAGGGTCACCTCGGCCCACAGGGCGCCGTCCCACCGATATCGACCGACAAAGAGACGACATGAGCGACGCGATCAAAACCGATGTGTTGATTATTGGCGCCGGCCCCTGCGGTCTGTTCGCCGCTTTCGAGCTGGGCCTTCTCGACATGAAGACGCATTTCGTCGACATCCTCGACAAGGTCGGCGGCCAGTGCGCAGAACTCTATCCGGAAAAGCCGATCTACGACATTCCCGGCATTCCGCAGGTTTCGGGGCAGGGCCTCACCGACGCGCTGATGGAGCAGATCAAGCCGTTCCATCCGACTTTCCATCTCGGCGAGATGATCGAGACCGTGGAGAAGATCGGCGATCCCCTGTTCCGCTGCACCACGGACGCCGGCAAGGTGTTCGAATGCAAGGTGCTGGTGATCGCGGCCGGCGGCGGCTCGTTCCAGCCCAAGCGTCCACCGGTGCCGGGTATCGAAGCCTATGAAGGAAGCTCGGTGCACTACGCCGTGCGCAAGATGGAGACGTTCCGCGACAAGAACGTGCTGATCGTGGGCGGCGGCGATTCCGCGCTCGACTGGACACTTAATCTGCATCCGATTGCCAAGCGCATCACGCTCTTGCACCGTCGCGACGATTTTCGCGCCGCGCCCCACAGCGTCGAGCAGATGCGCGCGCTGGTCGCGGCCGGCAAGATGGATATGCGCCTCGGCCAGGTCACCGCGCTGTCGGGCAGCGAGGGGAAGCTGAGCGGCGCCACCGTCAAGGGCAACGACAACAGCGTGACCGAAATCACCTGCGACACCATGCTGCCGTTCTTCGGCTTGACCATGAAGCTCGGTCCGGTGGCGAACTGGGGCATCGCGCTGGAGAACAATCTGGTGCCGGTCGAGACGTCCGCGTTCGAGACCAACGTGCCAGGCATCTTCGCGATCGGCGACATCAACACCTATCCCGGCAAGATCAAGCTGATCCTGTGCGGCTTCCACGAGGGCGCGCTGATGTCGCAAAAAGCCCATCGCTACGTCTATCCGGAGAAGCGGCTCGTGTTCCAGTACACGACCTCGTCCTCCAGCCTGCAAAAGAAGCTCGGCGTCAACTGACGGCGGCGGGCGATGCCCCATGTTTCTGGTGCTGGAACAGTTCGCGAAATCGCCGTAGTCTGCGGCCATTGCGGTAGGCGGCTTGGCAAGGCGATTGGCTCAGCAAGGTGATCATAATGCGGACTTTCTTTTCCAGCTTTCGGCTGTTCTCGCTCCTCGCGCTCGCGATGTCGCTCGGTGCGATGAGCCCCGTTGCGGCGCAAGTGCAGCAGCCGACCGCCGCGGGTCTCTGGCAGAAGGTCGAAGACGGCAAGACGGTGGGATGGTTCCTCTTCATCGACCACAACGGCATCTTCGAAGGTGTCATCGCAAAAACCTTCCCGCGGCCCGGCGACGACCCGAACGAGATCTGCGCGAAATGCACGGACGATCGCAAGAACGCGCCGGTGCTCGGGCTCTCCTTTATCCGCGACATGAAGCGCGACGGCTTGAAGTATGACGGCGGCAACGTGGTCAATCCGCGCGACGGCAACATCTGGAAGGCCAAGATGACGGTCAGCCCGGATGGGCAGACCCTGACGATGCGCGGCTTCCTCGGCATTTCCCTGTTCGGCAAGGACGAAACCTGGACGCGTCTTCCCGACACCAACATCGCGCAGGTCGATCCCGCTATCGTCGCGAAATATCTCCCGGCGCAAGCGACCGCCGCGACCAAGCCGATGCCTGCGGCGCCGGCGAAGAAGGGCGGCGCGATGATGGCGCCAGCGCCGAAGCAGTAGGTCTACGTCGCGCACTGTGCCGTCTGAACTTCCGTAGCTCCACACACCGCCGTCATTGCTCGCGAAGGCGGGGGACTCCAGTACGCCGCAGCCTCTCCATGTTCCTGCGCGGTGTCCGTGGCCCCCGTGCGCAATCGCGGATGCGGCCGGCTGAGACAGCGGAGACCTTGGCGCGCGAGCAGCGGTGATACCCGTCGAAAGACCAATGCGTGCCGGACGCGCGCCAGTAGTTCCCCGGAATGCGCGGTGGCGCCGGATTTGCATAGCTATCCGCAAAGCTGTTGGGGGAATGAGTCGCCATCCTTGACGCCTTCGCCGAGTCGCGGAGGCGGACGGCAACTATCGCCCCGCGGCGATGACCTCGATCCGCGGAGACGACATGAGACGTGCAATACCGCGTGCCGCCATGCTGCTGGTTCTGACGGTGCTGCTGACCGCCCCGACGATGGCGCGTGATGACGGCCGCTACGCCAACTCGCCGTTAAAGCCCTGGTTCGAGAGCCTGCACAGCGAATACGGCCAATGCTGCTCGGATGCCGACGGCTATGTGGTCGCGGATGTCGACTGGGAATCCGACAGGGGCCGCTATCGCGTGCATCTCGAGGGCGAATGGGTCGTCGTGCCCGAAGGCGCCGTTATCACCGAGCCGAACAAGATCGGCCGCACCATGGTGTGGAAGCACTACATCGACGGCCATCCACGCGTGCGCTGCTTCATGCCGGGCAGCATGACGTAAACGGAAGCGTCATCCCAGGCGATGCGTAGCGCCGAAACGAGGCTCTCGCACCAACGCATCCGCGCGGCGAGACAGCGTCCGCGCCCAGTGCTCAGGTCACCGGCGCCGGATTGAACAGCGTCAAATCGTTGTGGATGCCCCAGCGATCCGACCAGGGTTGCGTGCGGCCGCTGGCGACGTCGAGGATCAAGCGGAACAGGTCCCAGCCGGTCTCCTCGATGGTCTTGTCGCCGGTGGCGATGCCGCCGGCATCGAAATCGATCAGGTCCTTCCAGCGTCGGGCCAGCTCGGTGCGGGTCGCGACCTTGATGACGGGCGCAGCCGCAAGGCCATAGGGCGTACCGCGGCCTGTGGTGAACACCTGCAGCGTTATGCCGGAGGCGAGCTGGAGCGTGCCGCAGATGAAGTCGGACGCCGGCGTTGCCGCAAACAGCATGCCCTTCTGCGTCGCCTTCTCGCCGGGCGAGAGTACGCCGGTGATTGCGGACGATCCGGACTTGACGATCGAGCCCAATGACTTCTCGACGATATTCGCCAAGCCGCCCTTCTTGTTGCCCGGCGTGGTGTTGGCGCTGCGGTCCGCGCCGCCGCGGGCCAGATAGGAATCGTACCAGGCCATCTCGCGGACCAGCGCGCGGCCGACGTCCTCGTTGATGGCGCGGCGGGTGAGCAACTGGATCGCGTCGCGCACTTCGGTGACTTCCGAGAACATCACGGTGGCGCCGGCGCGCACCAGCAGGTCGGCGGCGAAGCCGACGGCAGGATTGGCGGTGACGCCGGAGAAGGCGTCGCTGCCACCGCATTGCAGGCCGATGACGAGATCGGCGGCCGGGCAGGTCTCCCGGGTGCGCTTGTTGAGGATCTTCAGGCGGGCTTCGGCCTGGGTCATGATCGCATCGACGATGGCGCCAAAACCGTCGAAGGCTTCGTCCTGCATGCGCACGATGGCGTTGCTGACGCCTTCCGGCACCAGACGCTCGGGCGCGAGCTTCTCGCAACCGAGGCTGATGACCAGGATCTCGCCGCCGAAGTTCGGGTTCTGCGCGATGTTTTGCAGCGTGCGGATCGGAATCACGGCGTCGGGCGCGTTGATGGCGACGCCACAGCCATACGCATGCGTCAGCGGCACGACGTCGTCGACGTTCGGGTATTGCGGCAGCAGCTCGGCGCGGATGCGCTTCACCGCATATTCCATCGTGCCCTTGACGCATTGCACGGATGAGGAGATGCCGAGGATGTTCTTGGTGCCGACCGAGCCGTCGGAGTTGCGAAAGCCTTCGAACGTGAAACCATCGAGCGGCGGCAGCGGCGCGGGCACAGCGGTCGAGATTTCCAGCTTGTCGAGGGCAGGGGCCTCCGGCATGCGGATGCGCACTTCGTCCACCCATTCCCCGGCCAGGATCGGCGCGAGCGCATGGCCGATCACCTCGCCGTAGCGGATGATCGGGGCGTCCTGCGGGATGTCGACCAGCGCCGTCTTGTGGCCTTGCGGCACGAAGGTACGCAGCGTCAGCCCGCTGGCGAAGCGGGAGCCGGCGGGAAGCCCGAAATCATTGACCACGATCGCGACGTTGTCGCGCTCGTTGAGCTTGATGTAGCGAGGCTGTTCTTTCGCTGCGACTGACTGGTCCATCTGCGCTTGCCTCCGAAGCCGTAGGGTGGGCAAAGGCGCAACGCGCCGTGCCCACCATCTTCACACCGAACGTAAGGCGGTGGGCACACTTCGCTTTGCCCACCCTACGATATCTTGCCCGTGGTTAGCCGGGAAAGGTATAGGCGGTCTTCACCGTCGTGTAGAACTCGCGGGCATAGGAGCCCTGTTCGCGGGCGCCGTAGCTCGAACCCTTCCGGCCGCCGAACGGCACGTGATAGTCGACGCCGGCGGTCGGCAGATTGACCATCACCATGCCGGACTCGCTGTTGCGCTTGTAGTGCGAGGCGTATTTCAGGCTGGTGGTGCAGATGCCGGAGGCAAGGCCGAACTCGGTGTCGTTGGAGATCGCCAGCGCCTCCTCGTAGTTCTTGGCGCGAATGACGGCGGCGACCGGGCCGAAGACCTCCTCGCGCGAAATGCGCATGTTGTTGTTGGCCTCGGTGAACAGCGCCGGCTGCAGGTAGTGGCCGGGCGTTTCGCGCTTGAGCAACTCGCCACCCCAGGCGAGCTTGGCACCCTCGTCCTGGCCGATCTTGATGTAGCGCAGGTCCTGGTCGAGCTGGCTCTGGTCGACCACGGGGCCGATATGCACGCCGGCCTTGAGCGCGTCGTCCACCGTCAGACCCTTCAGGCGCTCGGTCATCGCCGCAACGAAGCGATCATGGATGCCTTCGGTGACGATCAGGCGTGAGGACGCCGTGCAGCGCTGGCCTGTGGAGAAATAGGCGCCGTTAACGGCGACTTCGACGGCGGTCTTGAGATCGGCGTCGTCGAGCACCACCAGCGGGTTCTTGCCGCCCATCTCGAGCTGGAATTTCTTCATGTTGCTCGAGGTCACGCAGGCCTGCGCGATCTTGCGGCCGGTCTGCACCGAGCCGGTGAAGGTAATCGCGGCGACGTCGGGATGCTCGATCAGGGTCTGGCCGACCACGGAGCCCGAGCCGACCACGAGGTTGAACACGCCGGACGGGATGCCGGAGCGGGTGATGATCTCGGACAGCGCATGCGCCGAGCCCGGCACCAGCTCGGCAGGCTTGAACACCACGGTGTTGCCGTAGCAGAGCGCCGGGGCGATCTTCCAGGCGGGGATCGCGATCGGGAAATTCCAGGGCGTGATCATGCCGACGACGCCCATCGGCTCACGGGTGAGCTCGACGTCGATGCCGGGACGCACCGAGGCACCCTTCTCGCCGATCATGCGCAGCGCCTCGCCGGCGAAGAATGCGAAGATCTGGCCGGCGCGCGCGACCTCGCCGATACCCTCGGGCAGCGTCTTGCCTTCCTCGCGGGCGAGCAGGCGGCCGAGCTCTTCCTTGCGGGCGATGATCTCGAGCGAAATCTTGTTCAGCGCGTCGTAGCGCGCCTGCGGCGTCGATTGCGCCCAGGCGGGGAAGGCGGCCTTGGCGGCTGCGATGGCCTTCTCGGTCTGCGCCTTGTCGGCCTTGGCGTATTCGCCCACGACGTCGTTGGTGTTGGAGGGGTTGATGTTCTTGGTGACGGCGGAGCCATCGACCCATTCGCCGCCGATGAAGTTCTTCAGGATCGCAGTCATAATCTCTTCCTCCGAATTTTCTAACGCACGAGGCAGGGACGCTTGTCGTCGAAGGTCCAGCCGGGGATCAGGTCCTGCATGGCAATAGCGTCATCGCGGGCGCCGAGTCCATGCTGCTTGTAGAGGTCATGCGCGGCGTCGATGGCGGCCCTGTCGATTTCGATACCCAGGCCCGGCCTCCCAGGCACGGCGATCTTGCCGCCCTTGATCTGGAGTGGCTCCTTGGTCAGGGCCTGGCCGTCCTGCCAGATCCAGTGCGTGTCGATCGCGGTGACCTTGCCGGGGGCGGCGGCGCCGACATGGGTGAACATGGCGAGCGAGATGTCGAAATGGTTGTTGGAGTGCGAACCCCAGGTCAAGCCGTTGTCGCGGCAGGTCTGGGCCACGCGCACCGAGCCTTGCATGGTCCAGAAATGGGGATCGGCCAGCGGAATGTCCACCGCGCCGAGGCGCAGCGCATGGGACAATTGCCGCCAGTCGGTCGCGATCATGTTGGTCGCGGTCGGCAGGCCGGTCGCACGGCGGAACTCGGCCATGATCTCACGGCCGGAGAAGCCACCTTCGGCGCCGCAGGGGTCCTCGGCATAGGCAAGGATGCCGTGCATGTCCTTGCAGAGGCTGACAGCCTCGTCGAGCGACCATGCGCCGTTCGGATCCAGGGTCACCCGCGCATTCGGAAAGCGCTTGGCGATCGCGGTGACGGCCTCGATCTCCTGCTCGCCGCGCAGCACGCCACCCTTGAGCTTGAAATCGGCGAAGCCGTAATGGTCGTGGGTGGCTTCCGCGAGCCGCACCACGGTTTCCGGCGTCATCGCCTCCTGATGGCGGAGGTTGAACCATTCGCTCTTGCCGGTCTCGCCGCTGACATAGCCGAGCTTGGTTTTACTGATGTCGCCGACGAAGAAGAGATAGCCGAGGGTCTCGACGCTGTTGCGCTGCTGGCCCTCGCCGAGCAGGGCTGCGACGGGCAGGTTGAGATGTTGACCGAGCAGATCGAGCAGCGCCGATTCCACGGCCGTGACGGCGTGGATCATGACGCGGAGATCGAAAGTCTGCTTGCCGCGGCCGCCGGCATCGCGATCGGCGAATGCGGTCCTGATATCGGCGAGGATGTTGTTCATCGCGCCGACGGTCTTGCCGATCACGAGATCACGGGCGTCCTGCAGCGTCTGCCAGATCTTCTGCCCGCCAGGCACCTCGCCGACGCCGGTGTGACCGGCATTGTCGGTGAGGATGACGATGTTGCGGGTGAAGAACGGCGCATGCGCGCCGCTCAGATTGAGGAGCATGCTGTCACGGCCTGCGACCGGGATCACCTGCATCGCGGTGACGACCGGTGCGCCAGTGATCTCGGTCTTGGCCATCGCAGGCTCCTCCCTGTGTCGTTCGTTATTCTGCAGCCTGTTGTGACGATCGGATGGCGGGCAGATTCTTCACGAGCGCCGTGACTTCCGCGATCTCGTGCTCGGTGAGGTCGGTCAGCGGCGGGCGGACCGGGCCGGAATCACGGCCGATCACCTTCATGCCGGCCTTGATGATCGAGACCGCATAGCCCTTCTTGCGGTTGCGGATCGCGATCAGCGGCAGGATGAAGTCCTTCAAGCCGGCGTGGATCGTCGCGTGGTCGCGCTTGCGCACGGCGGCATAGAAGTTGGTGGCGAATTCCGGAACGAAGTTGAACACCGCAGAGGAGTAGGTGGTCACGCCCATGTCGAGATAGGGCAGCGCGAAGGTCTCCGCCGTCGGCAGGCCGCCGATATAGGTCAGGCGGTCGCCGAGCTTGGTGTAGACGCGGGTCATCAGCTCGATGTCGCCGATGCCGTCCTTGTAGCCGACGAGGTTCGGGCAGCGTTCGGCGAGGCGGGCGAGCGTATCGGGCTGGAGGATCGCGTTGTCGCGGTTGTAGACGATGACGCCGATCTTCACGGAAGCGCAGATCGCTTCCACGTGGGCAGCAAGGCCATCCTGCTCGGCATGGGTGAGATAGGGCGGCAGCAGCAGCAGGCCGTCGGCGCCGGCCTTCTCTGCGCCGATCGCGATCTCGCGCGCGGTGGCGGTGCCGTAGCCGGTGCCGGCGAGCACGGGGACGCGGCCCTTGGTCTCGTCCACGGCGATCTTGACCACCTGCGGAACCTCGGCCGCCGTCAGCGAGAAGAACTCGCCGGTGCCGCCGGCGGCGAACAGGCCTGCGACGTCATAGCCGCAGAGCCAGTCCATGTTGGCGCGGTAGGTCGTCTCGTCGAAGGAGTAGTCCGCCTTGAACGGCGTGACGGGGAAAGACAGCAGGCCGGATCCGATCTTCTGGGCCATTTCCTGCGGGGTCATCTTGCTCATGGGCGCTGCTCCCTGGTCTCATGTTGTGGAGGACGCAAAGGCTGCGCGTCCATGCGCCGTGGTTTAGGAGACCGTTCGATGCGGGTCCAAGCCAAAGCCTATATCGACCGATGCGAATTCAGCATCAATCTTCCATCACCTCCGCCGAGGACAATTCGCTCGCGATCTTGACGAGGGCCGACAGCAGCGGATTCTCGTCGTCGCGGCGCCAGACCATGAACAGCTCGACCGGGACGCGGGTGCGCAGCTTCAGCGGCCGCAGGCGGACGTCCGCGATCTTCAGGCTCGCCGCCGCCGCCGGCACGATGGCAAGGCCGAGGCCGGCGCGCACCATGGCGAGGATCGAGTGGATCTGGCTCAGGTGCTGGACATAGCGCGGCAGGATGTCGGCGCGGGTGAACAGCGCCACCAGCACGTCGTGAAAGTAGCGGCTCTCATAGGGCGAATACATCACGAAGGGCTGGTTGTCGAAATCCTTGATCGTAATGGTCTCGGCATTCGCCAGCGGATGCTTTTTCGGGATCGCGGCGAGCAGGGGCTCGGCGACGACGCGGCGGCTGGCGATTTCGGGGCGCGCGATCGGGGGCCTGAGCAGGCCGGCATCGATCTGGCCCGAGGTCAGCGCCTCGAACTGGTCGCCCGAGACCATCTCCTTCAGCGAGAAGTCCACCTCGGGCAGCTTGGCGCGGCAGGCGGCGACGAGTTCGGGGAGGAAGCCGTAGGCGGCGGCCGCGGTGAAGCCGATTTTGAGCGAGCCGGACTTGCCGAGCGCGATACGGCGGGCGACCTGCGAGGCGCTTTCCGCAAGCTTCAGGATGCGCCGCGCTTCCGGCAGGAAGCTGCGCCCGGCAGGCGTCAGGCGTACCGAGCGGCTGGTACGCTCCAGCAGCGGCGCATCGATGATGTGCTCGAGCACCTGGATCTGCCGGGACAGCGGCGGCTGGGTCATGTTCAGCCGCGCGGCGGCGCGGCCGAAATGCAATTCCTCCGCCACCGTGACGAAACAGCGGAGCTGATTGAGGTCGAACATCGATACATGCCTTAGATGGATAAGGCGTTTCCCCGGCGCTTCTAGCATCGATTACTCCCAAAACAAAGACGGCGGCCGTGAAGCCGCCGTTAAGTTGCCTGGTCAAGCTCCCATGGGAGCCCTCAGGAGGAACGTTTGAGCACCACGCGCTCGATCTTGCCCACGACCACGAGATAGGCGAATGCGGCCACCAGCGCATTGGCGCCGACGAATATCAGCGCTCCGTTGAAGGAGCCGGTCGCGGCCAGGATGTAGCCGATCACGATCGGAGTGCTGATCGAGGAGAGATTGCCGAAGGTGTTGAACAGGCCGCCCGAGACGCCGCCGGCTTCCTTCGGCGAGGTGTCGGAGACGACAGCCCAGCCGAGCGCGCCGATGCCCTTGCCGAAGAAGGCGAGCGCCATGAAGCCGACCACCAGCGCCTGGCCGTCGACATAGTTGCAGGCGATGATCGACATCGACAGCAGCATGCCGCCGACGATCGGGATCTTGCGCGCCATCGTCAACGAGCCGGTCTTGCGCAGGATCGCGTCGGAGATGACGCCGCCGAGCACGCCGCCGATGAAGCCGCACAGCGCCGGCAGCGTCGCGACGAAGCCGGCTTGCAGGATCGAGAGGCCGCGCTCCTTGACGAGATAGACCGGGAACCAGGTCAGGAAGAAATAGGTCAGCGTGTTGATGCAGTACTGGCCGAGATAGACGCCGAGCATCATGCGGTTGGAGAGCAGCTGGCGGATATGGTCCCATCCCGGACCGGAAGCGGCCGCGCGTTCATGCTTCAGGTCGTCTTTGGGAGCGTCGAGGTCGACCAGCGCACCACCTGCCTTGATGTAGTCGAATTCGGCCTCGTTGACGCCGGGGTGCTCTTTCGGCCCGTAGACGGTCTTGATCCAGACCATGCCCATGACGATTCCGAGCGCACCCATCACGAAGAACACGTAGCGCCAGCCGTAGCCGTGTGCGATCCAACCCATCAGCGGCGCGAAGATCACGGTGGCGAAATACTGCCCGGAATTGAAGAACGCCGACGCGGTCCCGCGCTCGTTGCTCGGAAACCAGGCCGCGACGATGCGAGCATTGGCGGGGAACGAGGGCGCTTCGGCGATACCGACAAGGAAGCGCAAGCCGAACAGCACGACGATCGCGGTGCCGGCGCTGAAGAATCCGACCCAGCCCTGCAGCGTCGTGAACAGCGACCAGACGATGATGCTGAACGCATAGACGAGGCGGGAGCCGTAGCGGTCGAGCAGCCAGCCGCCCGGCACCTGTGCGATCACATAGGACCATCCGAACGCCGAGAAGATGTAGCCCATCGCGACGGGGTCGAGATGCAGCTCCTTGGAGAGCGCGGGGCCCGCGATCGACAGCGTGGCGCGGTCGGCATAATTGACGGTCGTGACCAGGAACAACATGGTCACGATGAACAGCCTGACGCGAGACCTTCTCACGTCCGCTGCGGACATCACTGCGCTCATTGCGCGCCTCCTTAGAACTCGAAACGTTTCCCCACTGCGACTCCTAGAGGTCCGCGCGGCAAAGTGTCCAAGTTCAAGGCAGTATCGATCGATGCCGATTTTGGATTGATGGAACGGGAGTCGACGTCATCCGAGTTCTATAGCGAGGGATGGAGCGCTCTCTGCGCGGATTTCGAACTCGAATGACCGCGTTTTCTGCAACTTCGTCAGTTGCGTCTTGAGGCCCTTCACATCATTTGTGAAGTGCAGCGTATAGTCGCCGTCGCCTCGGACACTCACGATGTTCTCTATCGTATCGCTATCCGGGTTCCCGTACTTGCCGTCAGCCGAGATCACGTAGTGCTTTGCGGGAAATGACCTGAGGAACTTCTCGGTGATGTTGCGGTCGCTACCATGGTGCGGCATCTTCAAGATGTCGAGCTTCGAAGGCAGATCTAGACCTGCGTCCTTGAAGCCATCGACGATGTCGTCCCCGCGCGCGTCGCCGGTCAGCAAGATCTTACGTTTGGCGATTTCGACCAGCATCACGAGGCTCGACAGGTTTGTTGGGGACTCGTCAAGATCGTCGCGGAACAACGCAGCGAGCGCTGCGGCGTTGCCGGATTCGCTCTTCCATTTTTGTCGAAATGCGTCCAGCCGCGATTTAATCGGTCCGACGAGCGTGACCTTGGCGCCATCCACGACCTTGCTCCCGCTCTTCGAGGATAAGGTGCCACCGAACGGCTCGTTTCCGCTGAGCTGAAGTTTAGTCAGATAGTCCCGCAGCTCACGGCCCTGGCCGATGCTGGCAAGAACGGCAACCGCGCGCTGGTCGAGCGAGCCGTCGCCTATGTTGAGTTGGGGATCGGCACTGGCCATCGCCACTTGAGCCTTCGCTTGCGTGCCGGCGAGAGACGTCATGCCTGCCTGCAAGCTGGCGGAACTGCCGACGATGTCACGGAAGCTGTTATGCCAAAATCGCTTGATTTCGAGAAAGTCCGCGGCGCCGTCCTCCTGTTCGGCGAGCCCTTTGGTCATCTGCAAGATTCCCGTGACGTGGTCTTCGTCGACATGGCTCAGCATGGCAAGATCGACCGCCAGTTCGGAATCGTCGCCTCGCAACTCTTCCAATCGCGGTTTCAATGTCTGTTTCCAAACTCCCTTCGGCCCGCCGTCGATGATCCAGAGACGCTTCCTGTTCTTCCAGGGGTATTGAATAAGCAGGGCATCGCCGTGCTTTGCATTCAAGGCCTCAAATCGGATCATGACGGCTCCTAGACGGATTGCAGCGCGCGTAGCACGTCGAGCATGCCTGCCCCCTGGAAGCTAACTTCGCGGCCGAGATCAGTGGCCGTCTTGCAGAGGATTTGCTTGATCATGGTTGGCCTGCCGATCAGCTCGCGGTGGCGCGCCATCAGCAATGCCGCTGCGCCGCTCACATGCGGCGCTGCCATGCTTGTCCCATCCATGCGCTTTGAACCGAGATTCGGTATGGGAGCCGTGATCTTCTCTCCAGGAGCGACCAGATCCGGCTTGCGCCGTCCGTCTCCGGTCGGCCCTCTACTCGAGAAGTAGCTCACGCCGTATGTGTGGGGCTCGCTGCGATGAGTTGAACCTACCGTAATCACGGCGTCTGCATTCCCCGGATCCGTGATGCTCGCGACGCGGTAGCTTCCAAAGTCGCCGCCGCCTGTTTCGGGATGCTGGTTGAATCCCTGATTCCCGGCCGCCGCGACCACCACCACCCCGTCGCCGACAAGTCTGGAGCATTCGTCGCAGATCGGAGTACGTCCACAGGCGTAACTCATGACCTCGTGCCTTATCGAGAGGCTTAGGTTGACGCCATGGATGACCGGATTTGCGCGAAAGCGATTGAGATGCGCAACGACCTGCAGGGCCGCCATGATCACGAACTCTTCCGCCTCACCGTTCTGGTCAAAGACACGAAAATCGTAAAGGGTAAGGTCGGGGCAGATTCCGAAGAGAGGACCGTTGTCGTCATTGTCCTGCTCGGGCCAGTTTCCCGCCAGAATGCCGGCAACGTGTGTGCCGTGCTCTTGCGAGGGTGGCTCGTACCTGTCGTAAGGGACCGTAATCAGTGGCAGCAACATGTCCCAATCAATTTCCCGGCCAAGGTTGACCCGGCGCGTAAGATCCACAAGCTCCTGCTGTTGCTGTTGGGTGACGACGACTTGTCGCCCGCCCGAGGTCTTGAAACGGCCACTTTGAAGCGCGAGCAACGTTCGCAAGTATGTGAAGTCATATGTTTTCTTGATCCTCGAGTGCTCGGGCAGAATGCCCTGTCCGGGCTCTGAATACTTGCTCTTAGCGCGGTCAAGAAAAGCAACATGGGTGGCGTCGATGCCGCAGTCGATGACGGCCCAGGCGATCCCCTTCGTATTGATCTTGAACAAGTTGTGTGCCGCGTCCGCCTTCACGGCTTGCCGGGACTGAAACAGCGACACAGTCGTGCGGCGATTGAGTGATATGCTCCAAATCAGCTTTCCGTCCTCGTCGCCGGGAATTTGCTTGAACCGGCGGAATTGGCTCAGAAATCCTTCCGTGATGCTCCTGATATCCCGAAAATTATTGGCGTCGGTTTGCAGAACTTCGGCCAGGTCTTCGGGATCGGCACGCTCGCGCCAACTGTCGATGAACCCAGCCAAGACAATGAAGCGGAAGTAATCCCATTGTTGGCTGGTATTGACGACGGTCTTGAACTTCGTTCGCTGCGTTTCCAGTTGCGACAGCCGCTCTTCGACCTCCTGGAAAGAACGCAATTGCATGGGAAGGTCACGCCACCAGTTCGTCATGGGAATGACGACGCGCATCAGCTCTGCAAATGTCAGCTTGGCTACGACCGAGGACCTGCTGTACGCGATCATCGTCTCGCTTTTGAGCGTGCTGGTCGTTCTGCCGGAGTTCCTGTGATAGCGCAGCAATCGCTGCTCAAGCGACTGCGCAATGGCACCGGGCGCGTGTCCCGTCTTGGGAGTTAGGATGATGTCGACGCGCACCCCCTTGTCGGCCTTGGCGTAGGCCAGCCACACGTCCGGCAGGATGGGGCTGTCTTGCGTGAAGCGCTGGTGACCAAATGTCCTGAAAATGAGGCTTCGCCAAGTGTCCTCGGACAGACGCGGTGATTCCTGATCCCGGCCTCGCGAAGCTTGGGTCGCCGATCTGCTACGCTGCGTGGGACCTCGCGGTCGCTTCTTGGCCGGACCTCTCGCTGATCGCTTCGCCAAGGCAGCCTCCTCCGTGTGACGTAGGCGGGCGTGCGAGCATTTGGTCTGACCCAAGCCCCTGCGCCCAACTTTAGCGTGCATTGGCGAAGTCGTGCATTCAATTTAGGCCGGAGAGGTCGCCTGCGCCATTTTGGCGCAGGGTGCCTACTGCTGCGCCGCCGGCAGCAGCGGCGCGAGCAGCCCGCGTGTCACGCCCGGCGGTGCCGCATCCAGCCCCAGCACGGCGCTTGCGGCCGGCAGTGCCGCGTCCGCCATCGCGGCGTGGCCTTCGGCGCTCGGATGCACGGCGCCGCCATAGACGGCGGAGAGCACGCCCCAGGTCGCGTCGTGGATGTCGGTCGGCTGGCTTGCTGCCGGCAAGCCTTGCGGATAGGTCATCGCGGCGAAATAGCTGTCATTGGCGTCGCGGATCCAGCGCGCGCGCGGCAGATAGGCGCGGAATTCGGAGGCGCCGCGGCCGCACAGCATCGGCTGGCTCGCCGCGCTCACGATGTCAGGATTGAAGCTCTGGCCGTTCTCGGCAAAGCAGGTGCGGTCGAATTCGGGATCGTTGCCCGAATGCGCGCAGAAGCCGTGATCGGCGAACGCCGCCTGATGCGAATCCACGAAGGTCATGCGGTCGGCCTCGGGATCGCGGCACAGCGCGCCGCGGGTGCAGGTAGCGAGCCCCTTCAGTTGCGGCAGGAATTCGGTGTCGACGAAGGTCGACACGCGGGCGAGGCGCTGCGGATCGGCGTTGAAGGACGGATGGATGTCGAAGCCGGCGCGGCCGCCGCGGCAAGGCACGCCGCCATCGGCGAGCGCCGGGTTGGCGTAGGAGACGTAGACCACATGCGAGAGGTCGCCACCGACCAGCGGCTTCAGCGCCTCGCGTAGCTTGACGAAATTCTGCGGCAGTTCGCGCGCCAGCGCATCTCGGGAATCATCGACGCTCGCCATCACGCCGGAGCGCCGGAATATCGCGCGCTCGGTTGCGGTCTCGACGATCACGTCGGCGACGAGGCCGGAGAAATAGACGTCGTTGGCGCCGACCGAGAGCAGCACGAGGTCGAGCGTGCGCTCTGGCTGCCGTTTCCTAGCAGCGGTGAGCGCCTCGCGCAGCTCGGCGACCTGTGCGTTCACGCTGATGTTGCAGACGCCGGTCTTGCCGGGCGGGCATTCACGGGCACGCTGCGAGCCGAGCAGCCCGTCGCTGATGCTGGCGCCAGTGCAGGCGAGCGGCAGAAACGTCACCGCGACGTGGGTGTAGCGTACCGCGAGCGCCAGCGCGGTGCGGGCCTGGTAGCTGTAGAGCGATCGATGGCAGGGCGAGTTGAACCAGAGCGCGCTGTAGCGCTGCCAGTTGGCAAGCGTATCCGGCGCTTCGCAGGCGCGGCCGCCCTTGAAGCCGGCGCGGCTCGGCCGGTAATACTGCGCGCCGGCGGTGCCGAGATAGGAGCGGAAGCAAAAACCTTCGTCCGACAGCGCCAGCGGCCGGTCCGGATTGCCTTCGCCCGAGGCGATGCTGTCTCCGAGGCCAGCGACGAAGATGTCGCGGACCTGGATCTCGGTCTGGACCCGCTGGGTTGGATCGGAGCCGGAGGAGACGTCGACGGTCGCGACCGTCTGCTTGCCGTAGCGGACCCGCAGATTGATCGGCTCGGCGCAGTCGAAGGTGGATTGTTGCGGCCCGTCGCCGTCGTCGAACGACCAGGCGCAGGTGGCGCCGACCGGCACCGCGCCGGCGAGACGCACGGTGACGGGATGGTCGAGGGGGGTGAGGTAGTTTTCCTTCGTGTTGTCGCGGGTGCAGGGCTGGTTGACCCGGCCCTGGAGGTCGATGCAGAGCCGGTTGACCATGTTCCGGGCCCAGCCGCGGCCCTCGCTCTGGAGCTCCAGCGATTGCTCGGCGGCGAGGATGCTGCGGTTACGCGCGTTCTCGACATGGAGCAGGAAGTCGCGCTCTTCGCGGAACAGCCGGAAGCGGTTGCGCACCTCCCAGCTGATCTGCATGGCGCCCGCGTCCTGCGCGGCCGCCCGCTCCAGCGGCAGGGCGGTGAGGAGCCCGGCGAGCAGCAGGGCACCAGCGAGGAAACGGCGAAGGGATACAGGGATCATGGCCCGCATTTTCAACGGCAAAGTTGAGGCGGAAATAAGAGAGTTGCTCTCCGCCTGCAACATCGGTCTGATGGTTTTGCCGGCCGGCGTCTAGCGGACTATCGTTGGAGCATGATCTTTCCGGAAAACCGCTTCGCACTTTTCCGCATCATGCTCAGCGCTTGCTGGCCTGCCGCAGCGACCGCTCGCGCTCAATCGCTGCCACCTGCTTGGGCAGGTTGGCCTGCGCGCAGGCCTCCGCCAGCCTTCGGCGCTCCTGCCAGGGCTCCACCACATTCATCCAGAGCTCGCGTGTGCCCATGATGGAGATGGCCAGTCCGAACGGGATCACGAAATAGAGAATGCGGAAGACAAGGAGCGTGGCCAGAAGCTGCTCGCGGCCGAACTCCGGCAGCGCCACCAGCATGGCGGCGTCGAACACGCCGAGCGAACCGGGGGCGTGGCTGGCAAAGCCGAGCAATGTCGCCAAAATGAACACCACCGAGAGCGATAGGAAGTCGATCTGCGGCGTGGCCGGCACCAGAAGGTACATCGCCAGCGCGCAGAATCCGAGATCGACGACGCCGATCAGGATCTGCACCAGCGTCAGCGGCGCTGACGGCAGCACCACCTTCCAGCCCTTCTGGCCCAGCTCGCGGCGCTTCTCGCCCATGCACAGCCAGACCAGATACGCGCCGATCGAGGCGAGGCCGCCGAGCGCAATCAGCCGGTTGATCGACGACGGCAGCTGATCCATGTAGGAGGCGGCATCCGGATGGATGGCCATGCCGATCGAGAGCACGAAGATGTTACCGAGCCAGAAGGTCAGGCCCGACAGGAAGCAGATTTTTGCGACATCGATCGCATTCAGCCCGTAATCCGAATAGATCCGGAAGCGGATCGCGCCGCCGGTGAAGACGGTGGCGCCGATATTGTGGCCGATCGAATACGATGTGAAGCTGGAGAGCGCTGCGATGCGATAGGGCACGTGCTTCTTGCCGATCGTTCGCAGTGCAAAAAAATCGTAGAAGGTCAGCGTACAGAACGCGAAGCATACGCAGATCGCCGCCAGCCCGATGTTACCGCGGGGGATCTCGGTCAACGCGGTCAGGATGACCCCGGTGTCGATGCCCTTGAGCGTCCGTACCAGCGTGGTGATCGCGAACGCAATGATGAAGACGCTCGCCGCAACGCCGAGTCGCCGCCAGCCGATCCATCTCTTGAAGCCGCGCTTCAGCGCGGTCAGCAGTCCGTGCATTCATCCTCCCGGCGGGGGGCAAGACCGACCAGGCCAGACATTGGCCGGTCAGATGCGATCAGTGCCCGATGTGGGCTTGGATCGCTAGGCATGATGTAGCTCATTTAAGGCAAAAACAGTGACTTGTGCAGCCCTTGACAAGGATAGGTTCTGCCTTGGACCAGCTTGGACCAGCCACTTTGTCATACGCGGTTCACATCGGACGCGCGTTAAGCATATGAGTCGTGGGATCGGTCGCGTCCGTCTGTGACATGGTCTCAGATCCTGCACGGCCAACATTGTTCCAGCGCAAGGGATGCGGGCTTTTTTGGAACGACGATGCCCTGCGCTGGTTAGTGCCGCATCAGCAATCGAACATGGCGGAATAACCGGCTTCTCCTGCAAGCCGGCGCCTCTGTGTTCCCACAACCCGAGAGGATCGGACCGATGGGATTGTTCACAAAAGACATCAAAACCATGAACGACCTGTTCGTTCATCAACTCCAGGACATCTATTACGCCGAGCAGCAGCTCACCAAGGCTCTGCCGAAAATGGCGGATAAGGCGACCGATCCGCAGCTGAAGCAGGGCTTTTTGACGCACCTCGAAGAAACCAGAGAGCACGTGAAGCGCCTTGAGGAAGTGTTCAAGATGCACGGTGCGCAGGTGAAGGCGGTCGATTGCCCGGCGATCGACGGCATCATCGAGGAAGCCGACGAGACCGCCGGCGAAGTGGCCGATAAGGCGGTGCTCGACGCGGCGCTGATCAACGCGGCACAGGCGGCGGAGCATTACGAGATCGTCCGCTACGGCAGTCTGATCGCCTGGGCGAAGCAACTCGGCCGCAACGACTGCGCCAGCGTGCTCGCCAAGACGTTGGAAGAAGAGAAAGCGACCGACAAGAAGCTGACCACTCTCGCCGAGAGCAAGGTGAACCTGCGCGCGGCGAGCTAGGGCCAGGCGCGGCCTGGATCAGGACAGAGGGTCGCGCGGCCGTCCGCGCGACGCTCGCGCATCACATATCCCATCATGCATCCATCATTCGATCGTTGTCGTAACATGACGGGTTGGATGCGTATCGTTCGCATGGGGCTGCAACCGAGATGGCAGCATGCGAGTAAGCACCGTCAAATACGAAGCCTTCGGAGCCGGCGCGCCGCATGCCGGCTCGCGCCTTGCGACATCCCTCACCCTTGCCGCGATGAGCCTTGGTTATGGCGTGGTGCAGCTTGACGTCACCATCGTCAACACCGCGCTCGATGCAATGGGCAGGACGCTCGGAGGCGGCGTCGCCGAGCTGCAATGGGTGGTCAGCGCCTACACCATTGCGTTTGCCGCATTCATCCTGACGGCCGGCGCGCTCGGCGACCGCATCGGCGCCAAGCGCGTCTTCATGGCGGGATTCGCCATCTTCACCGTGGCCTCGCTCGCCTGCGCGTTGTCGCCCAATGCGACCGTGCTGATTGGGGCGCGGCTGGTCCAGGGCCTGGCGGCGGCGATCCTGGTGCCGAACTCTCTTGCCCTGCTCAATCATGCCTATCCGGACGACCGCGAGCGCGGCCGCGCCGTTGCAATCTGGGCCGCCGGTGCGAGCCTCGCGCTCACTGCCGGCCCCTTCGTCGGCGGCGCGCTGATCACGCTGGTCGGCTGGCGCGCGATCTTCCTGGTCAATCTGCCGGTCGGACTCATTGGCCTGTGGCTGAGCTGGCGTTACGCCAGCGAAACCACGCGGGCTCGCTCGCGCGAGATCGATCTGCCGGGCCAGCTCGCGGCAATTGGTGCGCTGGGGGCGCTCGCCGGCGCGATCATCGAAGGTGGCGCGCTTGGCTGGGACCATCCAGCTGTGATCGCGGCCTTCGTCGCAGCCGCAATTCTCGCCGTGCTCTTCGTCTGGCGCGAGAGCCGTGCGGCACAGCCGATGTTGCCGCTGTCGCTGTTCAGCCACCGGCTGTTCGCGCTGACCTCGCTCGTCGGCCTGCTCGTCAACATCGCGATCTACGGCCTGATCTTCGTACTCAGCCTGTATTTCCAGAGGATCAACGGGCTGTCGGCATGGTGGACCGGTCTCGCCTTCGTGCCGATGATGGGCGTGGTGCTGCCGGTCAATCTGCTGGCGCCGCGCCTCGCCGAGCGGATCGGCCCGTGCCCGACCATCGTCGTCGGCGCCTGCGTCTCGGCGCTCGGTTGCGTCGGCCTGCTCTGGATCGAAGCCGGCACGAGCTATTGGGCGATCTTTGCGCAGATGATCGCGATCAGCAGCGGACTTGGGCTGCTGGTGCCGCCGCTGACCTCGACCTTGTTGGGCAGCGTCGAGAAGGCACGCTCCGGTATCGCTGCGGGCGTGCTGAACGCGACGCGACAAACCGGGAGCGTGCTCGGCGTCGCGCTGTTCGGCTCGCTGGTGGCCTCGGAGGGCGCGTTCATGACGGGCCTGCACCTGTCGCTGGTCGTGTCGGCGGCCGTGCTGCTGCTCGCCGCCGCCGTGATCGGCCTCGGCGCGCCGGCGCGCGGATGAACAATCCGAGCGAATGCACACAGCTTCCGTTCACCATCCCCGAAACAGGCGCGTAGCCGGTTACCGACTGTCCATCTCTGTCGGTTCAAGTGCGGGTCGATAGGGGCCCGCAATGTATCAAGTTCTCTACTGTCTTACCGAGGAGCACGACTGGCGGCTCGTCGCGCTTGGCGGCGCGGTGTGCCTGCTCGCAAGCGCGGCGGCGATCAGCCTGTTTCACCGCGCGCGCGCGACGCACGGCTCCGGGCGCCTGGTCTGGATCGCCCTGGATGCCGCCGTCAGCGGATGCGGCATCTGGGCGACGCATTTCATTGCGATGCTCGCCTACGGGCCGGGCGGCGCCGGCGCCTACAACATCCCGGTGACGATCCTTTCGCTGATCTTCGCGATCTCCTTAACCTTCGTGGGGCTGAGTCTGGCGGCATCCTCCGCGCGCGCGCCGTGGATCGTGCTCGGCGGCGCCATCGTCGGCACCGCGGTCGCGACGATGCATTATACCGGCATGGCGGCGCTGGAGATGCCGGCACGCGTCGACTGGATCGGGAGCACGGTTGCCGCCTCGGTGCTGTTCGGAATTGTCTTCGCGGCGCTCGCGCTGTTTGTCGCTGCGCGGCGCGACGACCTGTTCCATGCGCTAACCGCGAGCACCCTGCTAACGGTCGCCATCGTCGCACATCATTTCACCGCAATGGGCGCCGTCGTTCTGACGCCGGATCCGACGCTCGCGACCAGCGGGTTATCGATCCCGGCGGCCTCGTTGTCCTTCTTCACAGCGGGTGCAGCGGTCGCGATCATCGCGATTGCGCTGGTGGCCGCGCTGCTCGACCGCCGCGCCAAGGGCGAATTGGGCCGCCAGCGGATCGTGCTGGACACGGCGCTCGAGAACATGTCGCAGGGATTGTGCATGTTCGATGCGGACGGCAAGATCATCCTGTTCAACGAGCGTTATGCCGCGATGCTCGGCCGCACCGACATCCTGCTCACCGGCCGACTGCTGGTCGACGTGCTGCGAGAGGAGCAGGCGAAGGGTCAGTGGCAGGGCGATGCCGGCGAATTCTTCGCCCGCCTCGTCGCCGACGCGCGCGAGAGCCGCACCACGACGGACGTCGTGACCAGGTTCGGCCGCTCCATCCGGGTCGTCAACCAGCCGATGCAGGGCGGCGGATGGGTCGCGACCTTCGAGGACATCACCGAATGGCTGGAGGCCCAGGCCAAGATCTCGCACATGGCCCGCCATGACGCGCTGACCAGCCTGCCGAACCGTGTGCTGTTCCACGAGCAGCTCGTGCAGGGACTGCGCCGGACCAGATCGGGCGACCAGCTCGCGGTGCTTTGTCTCGATCTCGATCACTTCAAGGACATCAACGACTCGCTCGGCCATCCCATCGGCGACGCGCTGCTCAAGGAGGTCGGGCGCAGGCTGAAGGCCACCGTCGGCGAGAGCGACACGGTGGCGCGGCTCGGTGGCGACGAGTTCGCCGTGGTCCAGATCGGACGTTCGGAGGAAACCGCGGCAAGGTCCCTTGCCGGCCGCCTGGTCGAGGTGATCTCGGCGCCCTATGAGATCGACGACCATCAGATCATCATCGGCGTCTCGATCGGCATCTCGCTGTCGCCGCAGGACGGCAGCAATCCCGACGAGCTGTTGAAGAACGCCGACCTCGCGCTGTATCGCGCCAAGGCTGACGGCCGCGGCACCTATCGGTTCTTCGAGACCGGCATGGATGCGCGCGCGCAGGCGCGGCGTCTGCTGGAGATGGACCTGCGCGCCGCCCTGCAACGCGACGAGTTCGAGGCTTACTATCAGCCGATCCGCGACGTCGTCAGCGGTCGAGTCGTCGCGTTCGAGGCGCTGCTGCGCTGGAACCATCCAGAGCGCGGCCTGATCGCGCCGATGAACTTCATTCCGCTGGCCGAAGAGACCGGACTGATCATCCAGCTCGGCGAATTCGTGCTGCGCTCCGCCTGCACCGACGCGGCCACCTGGCCCGACGATGTCGACGTCGCCGTCAACCTGTCGCCGGTGCAGTTCAAGAATCCGAACCTGATCGCATCCGTGACCGAGGCGCTGGTCGCGTCCGGACTCGACGCGCGCCGTCTCGAGCTCGAGATCACCGAATCCGTGCTGCTCCAGAACAGCGAGGCGACGCTGGCCACGCTGCACGACCTCCGCGCCATGGGCGTACGCATCTCGCTCGACGATTTCGGCACCGGCTATTCATCGCTGAGTTATCTGCGCAGCTTCCCCTTCGACAAGATCAAGATCGACCGCTCCTTCGTGTCGGAACTCGCGACGCGTGAGGATTCTATGGCGATCATCCGCGCCGTGACCGGGCTGGGCCGGAGCCTCGGCATCGTCACCACGGCTGAGGGGGTGGAGAACGACGCGCAGCTCGAGCTGCTCCGGCGCGAAGGCTGCACCCAGGCGCAGGGCTATCTGTTCAGTAAGCCGCGGCCCGCTGCCGATGTCGCGATCATGCTGGACCGACCGCCGTTGCGCGCGACCGCCTGAGGTTAGCCGCGGCGCAGTGCGAAATGCGCGCCGCAGAACGCCATCACGGCACCGAGGCCCAGCGCGGCAATCCCCGCCAGCACGCCCGAGACCGTCGGCACCGGGCTCGGCGCCGAGGCCACCTGGCCTGCGCCCGCAAGCAGCAGCACGCCGACCGCGATCAGGAATTGCCGCATCCGTTGCGGGATCTGGCCCGAGACGGCGCTCTGCATCAATGTCGCCGTGAAATAGCCGCCGGAGAAGCCGACGGAGGCGATCAGCCACCAGGCGATCGCCGCGCCCGCCGGTATGAACTCGTGCGTATCCGAGTGCCAGAGGCCGCCGAGGTCGAGCCCGTAGCGCGCGCCCAGCATGTGCACGGCGAGCGCGAGCAGCACGCCGGAGATCACGGCGGCGCCGAGAATCAGACGGCGCGGAAAAAAAATCGTCTCAGCCATGTCCCGCTTGTAGGATGGGGCAGGGCGCTCACGCAAGCGGATCGCAGATGGGATCGCCCGGATTGGATCGATTGTGAAGATGCAGGATTCGGGAGCTGAGGCGGCTGCGGGCGCGAGCTACGCCTACAAGGCGTCGCTGATCGGCTCGGCGCATCGCTTCGAACTGACGGAGGAGGGGCTGTCCTGGCACATCGGCGGCCGTTCGGCCCTGTGGCGTTATGACGAGATCAGTGCAATCCGGCTGTCGTTCCGCCCGGTGTCGATGCAGCAGCACCGCTTTCGCGCCGATGTCAGCCACACCGGTGGCGGCCGTATCGCGATCCTCTCGACGAGCTGGCAAACCGCGGCCCTGATGGCGCCGCAGGACAAAGGTTTTCGCGACTTCATCGTCGCGTTGCACGCGCGCATGGCGCAGGCCGGCAGCCGCGCCGAATTGACCGCGGGCCTCGGCCGCAGGACCTACGCGACAATGCTGGCTTTTCTTGCGGTGCTTGCAGTGGCGATGACGGGGCTCCTGATCCGCGCGCTCGCGATCGGCGAATTCGCCGGGGCGCTGTTCATCATCGGCTTTGCCGCGCTATTCGCCTGGCAGATCGGCGGGTTCGTCCGGCGCAACCAGCCGCGGAGCTACAGCTTCGATCGCGTGCCGAGCGCCTTGCTGCCCTAAATGGCCTTGCTGCCTTGGGTGCAATGGGCCGCAACCAAACGTGACTTCGCGCCGTTGCCCCGGTGTCGCATCGTGCTGCCATGTCAACCATGGACCGCGGCATGCGTAAGCCTTCGGCGGATGAGATCTCCGAGATCAACCGCGCACATCTGATCGATACGCCGCTGCAGCCGGCGGACCTCCTGTTCATGTTCGGCACCCGAGAGGACGTCACGCTGCGGGCCGATACGGCGACGCGACTATGGCGCCAGGGCTATTTCCGCTGGTCGATTGTCAGCGGCGGCGTGACGGCGGGCTCGGAGCAATCCGAGTGCACGATCATCAAGGCGGCGATGGTCGCGGCGGGCATTCCGGCCGACCGAATTCTCGAGGAACATCGTGCCCAAAACACCGGCGAGAACGTGATCCTCTCGCTGCCGATCATTGACGCGGCGCTCGGGCTGCACAATGTCTGCAGCGTGATCTGCCTCGGCAACACCTGGACCGCGCGACGCTATCCGATGACGCTGCACCGGCACTGGCCGGAGGTCGAGAAAATGCTGCTCACGGTCGACAGCTTTGCGACGCCGCGCGCGCTCTGGCACACCGATCCCGAATTTCGCCGCCGCATGCTGCACGAATGGGACAAGATCGAGCCTTACAAGGCGAGGGGCTTCATCGCGGAATGGCCCGAGGCCTGAGCGGAGGAACGGCATCAGATTATTGCTTGACGCGTTTTCTTGACGCGAACCGGTACCCACTTCGCTCGAGAACGCTTTAGCTACTCCGTCGAGTCGAAATCCTCTTCCTTGGTGCCGAGCAGCGATGCGATCGTGCGCAGGCCGGAATCGAGCTGCTCGAACGAGGGCGGGGCGAGCGCGAGCCGCACTGCGTTCGGCGCGTGACCATGGGCGATCGCGAAGGTCGAGGACGGTGTCAGCGCGATGCCGCGCCGGGCTGCTGCGGCGACGAAGGTCTGCGAGCGCCAGTGTGCCGGCAGCGTGAGCCAGAGGTGATAGGAGCGCGGATCGGCGGCGAGCTGGTAGCCGGCGAGCAGCCTTGCCGCAGCCTGCTGGCGGCGCGCGGCGTCGACGCGTTTCAGCCGCGTCAGCTCGGCGACGGTGCCGTCTGCCATCAGCCGCTGCCCGGACGCCAGCGCATGGCCGGACGCGATCCAGCCGCCGGTGCGGACCGCGCTCATCACGCTCTCACGCAATCGCGGCGGCGCGACCAGGATGCCGAGCGCGAGGCCCGGCGCGACCTTCTTGGACAGGCTGTCGATCACGATGCAGCGGTCGGGTCCGAGCGCGGCCAGCGGCGTGTCGTCGGCCAGGAAGCCGTAGACGGCGTCCTCGATGATGGTGAGATCGAGTTTCTCGGCGACGCGCATGATGTCCGCGCGCCGTGTCGCGTTCATGGTGACGCCAAGCGGGTTCTGGATGATGGGCTGGAGATACAGCGCCGACAGATGCGCCTCGCGATGCGCCTTCTGGATGGCGTCGGGGCGCGCGCCAAATTCGTCGATCGGTATCGGGACCAGCGTCACGCCGAGCCGCGCGGCGATGCTCTTGACGTAAGGATAGGTCAGCGCCTCGACGCCGCAGCGGCCGCCGGTGGGAACGAGGGCTGCGAGCGCGGCCGCGAGCGACTGCTTGCCGTTGGCGGTGAAGACGATCTGCTCGGCCTGCGGCGCGAAATCCTTGCGCGCGAGATAGGCGGCGGCTGCATTGCGCACGCTCTTGGTGCCGGTGCTGGTGGAGACGCGCAGTGCGGATTCGAGCGCGTCGACGCGTTCGAGGCCCGCAAGGCTCTTGGCGATCATCGCCCATTGCTGCGGCAGCAGCGGATAATTGACCTCGAAATCGATCCGCGCGTCGCGCGGCTCGCTCAGCGCCTCGACCTCGCGCCTGATGGCGCCGGAGATGAAGGTGCCGCGGCCGACTTCGCCGACGACGAGGCCGCGGCGGAGCAACTCCGTATAAACCCGGCTCGCGGTCGAGACCGCGATGCCACGGTCATAGGCAAAATTGCGCTGCGGCGGCAGCCGATCGCCCGGTCTTAACGTGCCGTTAGAGATATCGAGAGCAATGGCATCGGCAAGCTTCACGTATTCGAACTTGGACATTATTGCACCGAGAGCAATGTTTCACTTGCTCCGAGTAGTGTAGTGGAGCATTTAAGTTCCATCAAGCTTCACGATTGAGCCGAGGAGAGCGAGAGCAATCCGAGGCAAATGAGGTGCAGGCGCTCGGGCGCGTGCGCCAACGGCATCCGCTTCGCCGCGTGGACAACAGGCCGGAGAAGGACAATGACCACGATCTCGCAGACCGCCGGGCGGAGTTTACGCTCATCCTCGTCGGACGGATTTTTCCGCAAGCTGGCCAACGGCGCCTATGCGCTGTTCGACCGCCTGGAGCAACGCTCCGCCGTCAAGACGCTGAACGACCTCGATGACCGCGCCTTGCGCGACATCGGGATCACGCGCAGCCAGATCGAGGACGCGGTCTACGGCCAGGCCAAAGCAGAGCTGACGCGGTATCTGTAAGCGCTTCGCTCGTGTTCCGGACGCGCTGCAGCGTTCTGACGCTGCTGCGCGGAGCCGACGAGACTGAGTTCTCGGGCACACCTGTTTCAATATCGTCATTGCGAGCGCAGCGACGCAATCCAGAATCCTACCTCGGAAAGATTCTGGATTGCGTCGCTGCGCTCGCAATGACGGCGCTTGGGGGTAGCACTGTCGCTCCTTTAGCTCGCGCCTTCATCGCAGACACACCTTCGCCCTCTCGCGGCTTGTTTCGCCCGAGCTTTGCTTCATCGCCTTGCCCTCAGTTGAAAGAGGGCGCAGGGAAGACCGGGCGCCGGCTGGCACCCGCGGTCCACTGTGCGAAGTTGCAGTAGGAAATTTGCACAGCGGCATACAGGTGGAGCCAAAACGTCCGGCCTTCCCTGCGCAGCGGTTTTACGGCTTATGCCGTGCTCTCCCCGGGGAGCGATGCACTATTGCCCCCGTCGCCTTGCGGATGGCTGATGCTGCGAACCCGGTCGGGCCGCCACATCACCACAAGACTTGACGCACAGACCCCGGGCGTCAGGACGACACGGTTTTGCCGTACGCTGATCACACCGGTCGTGTGCGCGACGCTTTCGCTCACGGTTGCCCGCCCTGCGAAGCCATCCGCGCCGGTGTGGCCCGCGTCCGCCGCTGTCCGGCCCGCGTTCGTGACGATCGCGATACGCCCCTCTTCCTTGGGCCGGGTTGCCGCGACACATACGTGATTTCCGAATTTCGGTAAAGTGGAATATTTTCGGCGGCGGGCGTTGACCGACCGTTTGGGTGTTTTGTCCGACGGGCAACGCAAGGGCTTGTAGCCCGGATGAGCGAAGCGACATCCGGAAATCGTGACACGAGCTGCCCCGGGTATCGCTTCGCTCATCCGGGCTACAGCCTGGCTGCTTGCAATGCTGAGTTTTGCCGCAACCCTCAGTGCCTCACCACCAGCACCGAGCATTTTGCGTAGCGCACGACATGCCCGGCATTGGAGCCGAGGAAATAGGTGCGCATCGCCGGCCGGTGCGAGGTCATCACGATCAGCTCGGCCTTCATGTGCACCGCTTCCTCCAGGATCTCGTGATAGATGCCGCCCTGGCGCACCACGCTGGAGATGCGGGAAGGCTCGATGCCGGACTCGCGTGCGACGATGGCGAGGGCTTCTTCCGAGGTCTGGCGCTGCTGTTCGTCGAAATCGGCCGGCACGTATTCGGCCAGCATCACCGGCGTCATCGGCAGCACGTTGAGCAGGCGCACCACGCCGCTCCAGGTCTGTGACAGCGTTGCCGCGGTCGCGATCGCCGGCTTGGCCAGATCGGTGTCGGCGAGGTCGATGGGCACGAGGATGGACTTGAACATCTGCGCCTCCAAATCTTCCAGTCAGGACGTCTTGCCGGCACGTCGCGCGATCAACCCGATCGAGCAGCCTTAACTTCGAAGCAACCTCGGACTGACGAACAGCACCAGCTTGCCGCGGCGGTAAGCCACGTCGCCCCAATCCTTGACGTCAAAGTCGAAGATCGCAAGCCCCGACGTGGGCAGGTTGTCGGCGAGCGCCTTGGCGGCGGCGGGATCGCCGCCGCCCGTCAGCATCAGGGCGATCTCGTGCATGCCCGGATTGTGGCCGACCACCAGCAACTGCTTCGGGTCGGCCGGGACGGTTGCAGTGCGAATGGATTCCAGGATCTGGGCGGGATCGGCGACGTAGAGTTCCGGCAGGATCTCGACCTGCGGCGCGGCGACGCGGTCCTTCATGGTCTCCCAGGCGATGTCCCAGGTTTGCCGGGCCCGGACCGCGTGCGACACCAGCACGGCCTCGGGAAAGGGGGGATGGGAGGCCATCCAGTCGCCGATCTCGGCGGCATCCTTGTGGCCGCGGTCGTCGAGCCGGCGGTCCTGGTCACGGCCGCTCGGCGCGTCGGTCTCGGTCTTGGCGTGACGCAGCAGCAGCAAACGGCGCATGGCATTCTCGAATCGTTACACGACCAGGATAATCTACAGGCGCTGGTCGAGGACAAGGTGACAAGCGGCCGCTCAGTCCTTTAAGAAACGACATGAGCGAGACTTTCACAAGCGTGTCCCAGGAAGAAGCCGGCTTTCGCGACCGGGCGCGGCTGTCGTTCGACCTCGATGCGGACATTTGCGTCATCGGGGCCGGGCTTGCAGGGCTCTCCATCGCGCTCGAGGCGGCCCGGCTGGGGGCCAGCGTCGCGGTGCTCGAGGGCCGCCACATCGGCTGGAACGCTTCCGGCAATCAACTCGGCACCGTGATGCCGGGCTTCGCGCTGCCGCTCGCCGAGCTGATCGAGCGGATCGGCTTCGAGGACGCGCGGGAATTGTGGACGCTGTCGAAAGCGGGCGCCGAGTTCGTCCGGGCCAACGCCACCGAGGAGAACATGCCGGGGATCGGCCCGACCGACGGCGTGCTCGAGGTCTCCAACGTCGATGCCGGCGACCGGCTGATCAGCCGCTTGCAGATGCTGAACGAGGATTTCGACACCGAGGCCGAGGGCTGGCAGGTCGATCGCGTCCGCGCGGTGCTCAAGACCGAACACTACTTCCATGGCGTGTATTATCCGAAGGCGTTCCAGGTCGACGGCCGCAAATATGCGCACGGCCTCGCGGCGCTGGCGCGGCGGGCGGGGGCGCGCATCTTCGAGGATACGCCGGTCGTCAGCATCGATCATTCCGGCATCCGCAAGCGCATCGTCACGCCCTCGGCGCGGCTGCGCGCCACCCATATCGTGCTCGCCGGCAACATCCATCTCGGTGCGCCGTTGCGGCGCCTGTCGGAAACGCTGCTGCCGGTCTGGCGCTATGCCGGCATCACCGCGCCGCTCGGCGAGCGCGTGCACGAGATCATCGCCTTCAAGGGATCGGTGATGGATTCCCACGGCGTCGATCATTTCCGGATCGTCGATGGCGACCGCCTGATGTGGGAGAGCCCGGAGACCACCTGGGCGGCACGCCCGCAACGCTTTGCGGGCGCCGTCAGGCGGCGGATCCGGTCCATCTTCCCCCAACTCGGCAATGTCGAAATCACCGAGACCTTCGGCGGCGCCACCGGCCAGACCGTGCATGGCATGCCGCAGATCGGCCAGTTGCGCAAAGGCCTGTGGGTGGCCAGCGGGTTCGGCCGCCAAGGCATGAACACCTCGGCCATGGCCGGGCAGATGATCGCGCGCAGCATCCTGTGGGGCGACGAGCGCTGGAAGCTGTTCTCACCGTTCGAGCTGGTCTGGGCGGGGGGAACGACGGGGCGGGTTGCCGGCCAACTGGTCGGAATCTGGGGCAGGGCGAGTTCCGCTGCCGCAGGCTCGCTTGCCCGCTATCGTGAACGTGCCAGGGTCAAGGACAGAGAACGCGAGACACGCCTCGCCGAAGCCAACCGGGCCGCCGGCACCGGTCCGCGCCGGCCTCCGTCAGGCGTCAGGCCGCGGCTTACCCAGCCGCCGAAAACTGCGGCAGAAGCCATTGAACCAGCCTCGGAACCAGCCCCGGAACCGGTCTCGCGCGACGACAGCGTCCCGCAAGAGACCCGAGAAAAATCCCGCCCGGAAGTGTAACGTCTGCCGTGAGAGCCCGTATCTCAGGGCGTAGACGCTCCCGCATGGAGAATGAGATGTTTGACCGCCGCATCCTGTTGACGACCGTCGCCGGCCTGTTCGGCCTTGCGGCCTTCCGCTGGCTCAGAGCATCGCCCGCGGAGGCTGGAGAGAAAGCCGCGCAAAAATTCGAGATCGAGAAAACGGACGCCGAATGGCGTGCCCAGCTCACCCCGCAGCAATATGAGATCCTGCGCAAGGAGGGCACCGAGCGGCCGGGCTCCAGCCCGCTGCTCAAGGAGCACCGCAAGGGCATCTTCGCCTGCGCCGGCTGCGACCTGCCGCTGTTCGCCTCCGACACCAAATTCGAGAGCGGCACGGGCTGGCCGAGCTTCTACCAGCCGATCGAGGGCAATGTCGGCAAGACCGAGGATCGCACCTTTGGCATGCTCCGGACAGAGGTGCATTGCCGGCGCTGCGGCGGCCATCTCGGCCACGTCTTCGACGACGGTCCCAAGCCGACCGGACTGCGCTACTGCATCGACGGTTTCGGGCTGGTCTTCCATCCCGCGGCGGCGTCCGCAACCTAGGTTTCGTCCGGCAATTGTTGCCGGTCCCGGCAATTGTGCCCCGGTCGTCCGACCGGGGCTTTTTCATTAAGTCATTGATTTCGCGAAAGTACCCGCATTGGCATAGCCCTTGCGACAGTCTCCTCCGACTGCGGCCATGGTCGACCGGCCGCCGAGATCGGATCTGGAGACAAAGTTATGGGTATCTTCGATGCAATGAACACCTCGGTGGGTGGCCTGCAGGCGCAGTCCTACGCGCTGCAGAACATTTCCGGCAACATCGCGAACTCATCCACCACCGCTTACAAGGGCATCGGCACCAGCTTCGTCGATCTCATTCCCGACTCATCGGTCCCGAGCAAGCAGGTCGCGGGCGGCGTGACGGCCAACGCCAAGGCCACCATCACCACGCAGGGTACGATCTCGGGCTCCAGCGTCGCCACCAACATGGCGATCACCGGTGACGGCTTCTTCTCGATTCAGAAGGCGACGGGCGTCGTCGACAACGCGCCGGTGTTCAGCGGCGTCACCTATTACACGCGGCGTGGCGACTTCCAGCTCAATGCCAACGGCAATCTGGTCAACGGCGCCGGCTACTATTTGATGGGTGTCACGGTCGACCCGAAGACCGGCAACCCGCAAGGCAACGTTGCGACAGTCCTCAAATTCCAGAACAACTTCATCCCGGCGCAGGCGACCACCTCGATCCAGTACGCGGCCAACCTGCCGACCCAGCCGAACACCGTGGCGAGCACGACGGCGGCGACCAAGACGCTCCTGGCGGCCGGCGGACTGAACCCATCGGACTTCGCGGCCAACCCGCTGCCGGTCGGCACGCCGCCTCCGCCGTATGCAAACGCCACAACGTCCGGCGCTGCCGCGACCGGTAATATTCGCTCACCATACTCGTCGACCACGGCGACCGGCACAGCGGCGCTCCAGAACAACTCTGCGGCGGTCGCATCGACCACAACTTCGCTCGACAACGCCCTGGGTACGCATCTCGCCTCCACCACCCTCACCGCGCTCAGCGGCCAGGTGCTGACCGTCAACGGCAACACGATCACGTTCAACGGCGGCACCACTGTCGTGACGGCCGGCAGCAACACCACGATCGGTCTCGGCGCTGGCACGACGGCCACGGTGGCCAGCATCATCTCCGCCATCCAGTTGGCCGGCGGCGCCGGCGTTACCGCATCGCTCAACCCCAGCGGCAACATCGTGATCTCCAGCGGCACCAGCACCGACGTACCGGTTGGTAGCGGCCAGGCGGCCACGGCGCTCGGCATCAGCAGCGTAACGCGCGGCGGCAACGTGCTGTCCTCCCCAGCAATCTCGGGCGCCACGGTGCTGAGCGGCGCGGCGGCGGCCGGCGGCGCCGAGGTGATCACATCGGGCTTCTCCGCCGGCGACGTCATCACGGTCAATGGTCAGCCGCTGACCTTCATGGCCGCCGGCGCGTCAGGCCCGAACCAAATCAACGTCACCGACAACATCACGATGCTGCTCGGCAAGATCGACGCGCTCTCCGGTGCAACGGGGTCGTCGGTCAGCAGTGGCGGCGTGATCACGCTGAACACCGGCACAGCTTCCAACCTGTCGGTGGCGAGCTCCAACAGCGCCGCCTTCGCCGCGCTCGGCTTCACCTCGACCATCACCAAGAATCGTGACGGTGGTGGCGTTGCCGGTACCGGCGGCGTGATCGGCAATGACATCGCCACCTTCACCAAGGAATCGATCAGCGGTGGCGCGGTGACCGCCTACAACGCGGCCGGCACGCCGGTGAACCTGCAATTGCGCTGGGCCAAGACCGACAGCGCCTCGCTGGGCGCGGGCCATGCCGATAGCTGGAACATGTTCTACCAGACCGACCCGAATGCGACCGGCACGACCGTCGGCTGGGTCAATACCGGCCAGGCCTTCACCTTTGCCGCCGACGGCTCGCTGACCTCGCCGAGCGGCTCGGGGATCACCATCAACAACGTCAGCGTCAGCGGCCAGTCGCTGGGCTCGGTCTCTTTCAACATCTCCTCGGGCGGACTGACCCAATATGCCAGCACCAGCGGCGCGGTCACCATCAACACCATCACCCAGAACGGCTATGCCGCCGGTCAGCTTCGCTCGGTCGCCGTCAACAACAACGGCCTCGTGGTCGGGACTTTCTCCAACGGCCAGAACCTCGACCTCGCACAGGTCTCGTTGTCGCACTTCAACGGCACCAACTACCTGAAGGCGCAGGACGGCGGCGCATACTCAGCGACCGAACAGTCGGGCGCAGCGATCGATGGCGCTTCCGGTTCGATCAGCGGCTCGTCGCTGGAAGGCTCGAACACCGACATCGCCGACGAATTCACCAAGCTGATCGTGACCCAGCAGGCCTATTCGGCCAACACCAAGGTGATCACGACGGCGAATACGATGGTGCAGGACCTCTTGAACGTGTTGCGCTGATTGAGGCGTGACGTAACCAAAGGCGGCAAGTCAACATGGGTTTGAGTTCAGCCCTCGCCAGTGCGATGAGCGGTCTGCGTGCCAATCAGGCTGCGCTCTCGATCGTTTCCTCGAACGTCGCCAACTCGCAGACGCCGGGTTACGTCGTCCAGACGCCGAACCAGATCGAGGTCACCACCGGCGACTTCGGCTCGACGGTGACGACGACCGGCGTCAGCCGCGAGCTCGACACCTATGTGCAGAAGCAGCTGCGCACCGAGACCGGCGGCGGCGGCTACGCCGACCAGATGGCCAACATTCTGAAGCAGCTTCAGAATGTCTATGGCACGCCCGGCAACAGCGGTACGCTCGAAACCGCGCTGAACAGTTTCACCACGGCGCTGCAGGCGCTGTCGACCAACGCGGGCTCGTCGTCGGCGCAAACGGTTGCGCTCGGCGCCGCGCAGACGCTGGCGCAGCAGCTCAACCTCACCACCAAGGGCATCCAGTCGCTGCGCTCCAACGTCGAGCAGGATCTCAGCACCTCGGCGCAGCAGGCCAACGCGGCGATGCAGCAAGTCGCCGACATCAACTCCAGACTCCAGGGCCTGTCGGAACACGACCCCTCGGCTGCGACGCTGATGGACCAGCGCGACCAGGCCATCAACACGCTGTCGAAATATGTCGACGTCCACGTCACCACCGACGGGTCCAATCAGGCCAACATCTACACCACCACCGGTATCCAGCTGGTCGGCGCCGGGCTGGCCTCGCAATTCACCTTTGCGTCCGCCGGTGCGCTGTCGGCGACTTCGCTCTACAACATCGATCCGGCCAAATCCGGCGTCGGGGCGTTCAACATCAAGCTCCCGAACGGATCCTCGGTCGACGTCATCGCCAACAACGTGGTGTCCTCGGGCCAGATCGCGGCCGATCTGAAGCTGCGCGACCAGACGCTGGTGCAGGCGCAGAACCAGATCGACCAGTTCGCCGCAACGATGTCGAGCGCGTTGTCGGACAAGACCACGGCCGGCAGCACGGTCACCGGCCCGCCGGCCGGCTTCGATCTCGACCTTGCCGGGGCGGCGCCGGGCAACAGCGTCAACTTCAGCTACACCGACACGACCACCAACACGAAGCGACAGGTCACGCTGGTCAACGTAACTGATCCGGCGGCGCTGCCGCTGCAGAACCCCACCAACGCCAATCCGATGCAGATCGGGGTGAACTTCTCCGGCGGCATGAGCGCGATCGCCTCGGCGCTCAACACCGCACTTTCCGGCTCGCATCTGTCGTTCGCCGCCGCCCCGTCGCCGGCGACGGCCACTACATTGCGGGTGACCGACGACAACAGCGGCCTCGCCAAGGTCAATTCGGCCTCGATCACCAAGACGATCTCGTCGCTGACCTCGGGCAATCCGCAACTGCCGCTGTTCACCGATGGCGGCCAGGCGCTCTACACCGGCGCGATCACGGCATCGGGTTCGCAGATGACCGGCCTTGCCGGGCGCATCGCCGTGAACACGCAGCTCGCGACCGACCCGACCAGGCTGTCGATCTACAACACCTCGCCGGTGACGCCCACCGGCGACACCGCGCGCTCGGACTATCTCTATTCGCAGCTCACCTCGGCGGTGTTCTCCTATTCGCCGCAATCCGGTCTGGGCTCGGCGAGCCAGCCCTTCACCGGCAGCGTCTCGAACTACCTCCAGCAGTTCCTGAGCGTTCAGGGCAATGCCGCGACCCAGGCGACCCAGCTCCAGCAGGGCCAGAGCGTCGTGGTCTCGACGCTGCAGGCCAAGTTCAACTCGACCGCGAGCGTCAACCTGGACTCGGAGATGTCGAACCTGATCCAGCTCCAGAATGCCTATGCCGCCAACGCTCATGTCATGTCGGTGGTGCAGAGCATGATGAACACGCTGCTCCAGGCTCAAGTGTAACAAGTAACAGGGCTCTGAAACATGTCGATCAGCAGCATCAACTACTCCTCGTCGGTTCTCGGCTCGCAGATCCGCAACATCAACCAGCAGCTCACCGACCTGTCGACGCAGCTCTCGACCGGCAAGCTGTCGCAGAACTATTCCGGCATGGGCACCAACGAGGGCTTTGCGATCGCCGGGCGCGCGCAACTCTCCAACATCGCCGCCTATACCGACACAATGACCAACGTCAACGTCAGCATCAACCTCGCCAATACCGCGTTGCAGTCGCTGACCACGATCCGCAACACGGTGCAGACGGGCTCGGCCAACACCGCGCAGGATCTCAACGTCAACGGCCAGACGGTTGCGCAGAACACCGCAGCCGCGCAATTCGGCTCGATGGTCGGCGTTCTCAACACGCAGTCCGGCAACCGCTATCTGTTCTCCGGCACCGCCTTCAACACGCCGTCGGTCGCGAATGCCGGCGACATCATCAACGGCACCACGACGCAGGCGGGCTTCAAGACCGTCATGGCGGAGCGCCAGGCCGCCGACCTCGGCGCCAACGGCATGGGCCGGCTGGTGCTGGCGACGCCACAGCCGACGCCGAGCTCTGTGATGGTGTCGGAGGACGCGGCCGTATCGCCATTCGGCCTGAAGATCGCTGCAGTCTCCTCGACGCTGACCGGCGCGACGGTCACCGGCCCGAGCGGCTCGCCGGTGTCGTTCTCGGTCGACCTCAACGGCGTCAATCCGAAAAATGGCGACAAGCTCAGCGTGCAGTTCACGCTGCCCGATGGCTCGACCGAGCAGATTGACCTGACGGCGTCCACCGCGACGCCGACGCCTGTCGGCAGCTTTGCCATCGATGCAAGCGTCCCGGTCAACCCGAACAATACGGCGACGAACCTCAACACCGCGCTGAACACCGCGATCAAGAAGCTCGCCGGCACCTCGCTGGTGGCGGCCTCCGCCGTCACCGCCGGCGACAATTTCTTCAATACGGCGGGATCAGCCACCGCGAATGTGGCGGCCACCGGCAATCTGCGCTCCTATACCTCGACGACCGGGACGGGCTCGGTCGCGTTGCAGGACAGCGCATTGGCGATTGCGTCTACGACCACGTCGCTCGATTCTTCGGCGACACCCCATCTCAACGGGACCATTCTCAACGCGCTCGCCAACGCTCCGACCGGTACCACCCTGACCATCACCGGCGCGAGCGGCGCCCATACCATTACCTTCGACCCTAACGTCACCACTGTCACGACGGCTAGCGGCAATACCACGATCGGATTGGCTTCGGGCAGCGCCGCGAAGGTGTCTGATATCCTGAATGCAATCGCGACTGCCGCCGGCATCCCCGCCGCCAACGTGACTCTGAGCGCCGGCGGCAATATCCAGATCGCGACCGGCACCGGCACGGACGTGGCGGTCACCGGCGGCGCGGCGGCCACGGCGCTCGGTCTCAGCAGCGTGACGCGCGGCAGCGTGGCGTCGACGCCTCAGATCACCGGTTCAACTGTGCTGAGCGGCACTGCGACCACGGGCGGCCCGGAAGTCCTCTCAGCGGCGTTCCAGGCGGGGTCGGCGGGTCCGCCTGCCGTTAATCCCGATACGATCACGGTGAACGGTCAGACGCTGACTTTTGTCGCCTCGGGCGCCAGCGGCCCAAACCAGATCAACATCACGGACAGCATCACAACTCTGCTTGGCAAGATCGATCAGATCACCGGCACCACGAAGCCGTCGACCATCCATGGCGGCGTGATCACGATCAACACGGACGATCCCGGGAGCCTCAACATCACGAGCTCGAACAGCACGGCGTTCGCGGCGCTCGGCTTCACGACCTCCCCGGTCACGGCGACAAAGGCTCCGCTGCGCGTCGGCTCGTCGCCCCTCGGCTCGGCGACGACGCTGGTGAACGGCTCGGCCACCACCGTGCAATGGTACCTGGGCAATGACGGCCCCGGCTCGCCGCGCTCCACCGCGATGGCCCGGGTCGACGATTCCGTCACGGTGCAGTATGGCGCGCAGGCGAACGAGGACGCGATCCGCAAGGAGCTGCAGGCAGTCGCCGTGTTCGGGACGTTCTCGACCTCGCCGACCGGGCAGTATTCGGGCGGGCAGGTCGCCGCACTGAGCCTGCGGGTGACGCAGGCCCTGACCAAGCAGCCCGGCCAGCAGCGCATCGAGGACATCCAGACCGACATCGCGATGGCCCAGAACACCATGAAGGACGCGGGTACGCGCCAGACCCAGGCCAAGGCGCAGCTCCAGACTATCATCGACCAGGCGGAGTCGGCGCCGCCGGACCAAGTTGCGAGCGAGATCCTGTCGCTCCAGAATGCACTCCAGGCGTCCTACCAGGTGACCTCGAACCTCGCGCAGCTCTCGCTCGTCAAGTTCCTGTAAGCGGGCGTTAAGGCGCCGTTAACCATGCCTCTTTACCTCTTGGTGAGGATTGCAGCGGGGCGGAGCTGACGATGTCGGAGAAGATGAAACTGGTGGTGGCCACGCCATGTTTCGGCGGGCAGGTGACGAGCATCTATGCGAGCTCGATCTTCGCGCTCCAGCGCGCCGTGCACGGCATGGCCAATCTCGAGCTCAAGGTGCTGCTGCGCGACGGCGATGCGCTGATCACGCGCGCGCGGGCCAATCTGGCCGCGATGTTCCTGGACGATCCCGAAGCGACGCATTTCCTGTTCATCGATGCCGACATCGGCTTCAAGCCGGAGCAGGTGTTCCGGCTGATCGAGTGCGGCGCGGACGTCGTCGCCGGCTGCTATCCGATCAAGCGGATCAACTGGGACAAGGCCGCGCGGGCGATCCAGTCCGGCCGCGCCGACGTGCCGGCCGCATCGCTCGACTACGTGCTCGAGATCGAGGACCCCGACCGCATCGTGGTGGTGAACGGATTCACCCGTGTGCGCTACGCCGGCACCGGCTTCCTGATGATCCGGCGCTCCGTGCTCGAGGCGATGTGCCGCCATCCGGACTACGCGGCATTGCAATTCTTCCGCGAGCATTCGCACGATACGCTGGCGGCGAGCCAGAACCGGTTTGCCTTGTTCGAATGCATGATCGATGCGGCGACCGGCACCTATCTGTCCGAGGACTTCGCCTTCTGCAAGCGCTGGACCGACATCGGCGGCGAGATCTGGGCCGACATCCAGAGCTCGCTCGATCACGTCGGACCGTCGGTGTTCCACGGCGACATCACCTCGCAATTCGCACCGGCGCCCGCGGCGGCGGCCGATGCGGCGTGAGCCTTTCGGGATGAGCGCCGGCGCATCCCGTCTGTCAGCCAGCGAGCGCGCGTCCGACGGCGGCTCGCGCTATCGCCTGCGCGATCTCTTCACACCGCTGGATACGCTGCTCGCCTCCGGCGGAGATCCGCGGCTGGCGCTCGATCCGAACGACCGTGTCAACGTCTATGGCTGCGCGGCTTCACCGGAGCCGGAGCTCTGGAATTTCGCCTCCGCAACCGCGTCGACGATCTCGCAGATGGCCTATGACCGTGCCGCGTTGGCGCGCGAAGAGCTGATGCACAAGTGCCTGTTCGACGAGGTCGAAATCGCCTTTGACGCCCGCTGCGAAGATATGCGCGAGGAGCTGCGCGGCCACCTTGCGCTCTCGTCGCGCATCGACGTCGTGTTCTCGCCGTCCGGCACGGACTCCCAGCTTCACGCCCTGTTCGTGGCGCGCGCAGTGCTCGGCGCGGCGCCGGTGACGATCGTGGTCGGCGCCGACCAGACCGGAAGCGGAACGCCGCATACTGCACGCGGCCACCATTTCAGCACGATGACCGCAGGCGGCATGGCCGTGCGCAAGGACGGCGCGGTGACGGGGCTCGCCGGCGACAGCATTGCTGTGCCGCTGATCGACATGGCGGCCGGCATTGCGATGCGCACCGATGCCGATGCCGCGGTGCTGCGGGCGGTCGAGACCAGCCTCGCGCAAGGCCGCCGCGTTTTGTTGCAGATCATGGATTCGTCAAAGCTCGGTTGGCGCGCCCCAAGCGAGGCCTGTCTCGATGAGATCGCGCGGCGCTGGCCGCGCAAGGTTCAAATCGTCGTCGATGCCTGTCAGGCGCGGCTCGGCCGCCGGCGGCTGCGCGCCTATCTCGACCGCGGTTACATGGTGCTGATCACCGGCTCGAAATTCTTCGGCGGGCCCGCCTTCAGCGGTGCGCTGCTGCTGCCGAAAGGCCTGTCGCGGTCGATCGACCGGATGGGCGCGATCGCGCCTGGCATCTTCGATTATGCCGGCCGCTGCGACTGGCCGGTGGCGTGGACGACGCTACGCTCGCGCTTCGAGCGCCGGCCGAATTTCGGTCAATGGCTGCGCTGGGAGGCGGCGCTGGCCGAGATCGGCAGCTACTACGCCGTGCCCGGGGCTTTCCGCGCCAGGATGCTGGCCGAGCTTGCAGCCGGCATCGACAGCATGATCGCGTTGTCGCCGTCGCTTCGCGCCGTTCCCACCGCGATCGAGAAGTCAGGCCCGGACGACGAGGAATTCGCACAAGCCACGATCTTTCCGTTCACGCTGCTGCGCGGCGGCAAGCCGGTCTCGATCGCCGAGACCAGCGCCGTGCATCGGGCGCTGGCGTGCGACATGGCCGAGGAGATCAGCGGCAGCGCGGGGGACCGGCAAGTGGCCGCCCAGCGCTGTCTCGTCGGCCAGCCGGTCCGACTGGAGCGGCAGGACAGCGCGCCGCAGGCCGTGTTGCGCCTCTGCGTCGGCGCACGATTGGTGACCGAGGCGTGGTCGCCGGATACAATGCAGGCGCAACGCAACGTGCAGCAGGTTCTCGATCGCATCGCCCATGTGCTGGTGAAGATCGAGCTGCTGCTTGACCGTGGCGCGGTTGCGGCCGTGCCGGCAAAGTCCGCGTTCGAGGTGTGAGATGCAACTTCCAGTTTCCGCGCCGAGCGGTATGACCGCGCCGAACCATGCCGACCGCATCGGCTTTGCGCAGTTGACGCGCCGCGCCTTTGAGGGCGGCGACCTGCATCCGTTGCGCGAGCGGCTGCTGGCGCGGATCGAGGAGGGGACGGCGGAGGCCGGCGAAGGCCTCGATCTCTCGCTGATTGCCCAGCTTCTCGGCGAGAAGGAGGCCGGGCTGGTGATCCAGACCGAGGTGCTCTCCTTCCACCAATTGTTTCGTACGCCTTGCGCTGCTGCCAAACCCCGGTTGCGCGTGCTCGCGCTCGCCGCCGATATCGACATGGGCGGCAACACGCCGATCGACTTCCTGCTTGAAGACTCCGACATCGAGCTGTTGACGCTCTACGTAGTCAAGGGCATCGGCCTGCCGGAGACTCTGCCCGAGCACGACGTCGCCATCGTGATCGCGTCCGATTCCGAGGAGTGCCGGGAGGCGCTCGCGCTGATCGAGAAGGCCGCGCCACACTGGCCGAGGCCGCTGCTCAATCGCCCCGATCTCATCGGTAATCTCGATCGCGACAAGCTGTATCGGTTGCTGGCGGGCGTGCCCGGTCTCGACATTCCCGTGACCGCCCCCACGACGCGCGCGCAATTGTCGGAGCTTTCGCAAGGCAAAATCGTTTGCGAGGAGATCACGGGCGAACTGCATTTTCCGATGATCGTGCGGCCGCGCGGCACGCATGCCGGCGTCGGGCTTGCCAAGCTCGACGACGCGGTGGCGCTCGCGGCTTATCTTGCCGAGCGGCAAGAGCAGGACTTCTTCGTCGCGCGCTTCGTCGACTATGCGAGTTCCGACGCACTCTACCGCAAATATCGTCTCGCCATGGTCGACGGCAAACCCTATGCATGTCACATGGCGATCGCCGATCGCTGGGACATCTGGTATCTCAACGCCTTCATGGCGTTCAGCGAGGAGAAGCGGGCCGAGGAAGCCGTCTTCATGCTCGACTTCGACCATGCGTTCGCTGCGCGCCACAAAATCGCGCTGGACGAAATGAGCAGGCGCGTCGGCCTCGATTACTTCATCGTCGATTGCGCCGAGAACCAGAACCGCGAGCTGTTGGTCTTCGAAGCCGACAACACCGCCGTCGTGCACAACATGGATCCGCCGGCCGTGTTTCCGTACAAGCCGCCGCAGATGCGCAAGATCTTTGCGGCATTCACGGCGATGTTGTCGCGGCATGCGCGAGCGGGCGAGGAAAGTGCAGCATGAACGAGATCATCCGCAACCCGCAAAGCTCCGTCACGCATACTTCGCTCGATCCGCAGGACTGGAGCGAGTTTCGCGCGCTCGCCCATCGCATGCTTGACGAGACGATCGACGGCATCGCCAACGTTCGCGCGCGTCCGGTGTGGCAGCCGATCCCCGACGGCGTTCGTGCGGCATTCAAGGCCGACGTGCCACGCGAGGCGAGCGATCTCGCCGACGTCTATCGCGACTTCTCCGAACATGTCGCGCCCTACGCGACCGGGAACGTCCATCCCGGTTTCATGGGCTGGGTGCATGGCGGCGGCACAGCGGTCGGCATGGTCGCGGAAATGCTCGCGGCGGGCCTCAACGCCAATCTCGGCGGCCGCGACCACATGCCGATCGAGGTCGAGCGCCAGATCGTCCACTGGATGTGCCGCCTGTTCGCCTTCCCGGAAAGCGCGAGCGGCATCTTCGTCACGGGCACGTCGATGGCGAATCTGATGGCAGTACTGGTGGCACGTACGAGCGCGCTCGGCACGCTGGCGCGGCAGTACGGCATCGGCAATGACGGTGCGCTTCTCACCGCCTATACGTCGCAGGCCGCGCATGGCTGCGTCTCGAGGGCGATGGACATCGCCGGGCTCGGCAGCGACGCGCTGCGCAAGATCGGCGTCGATGCCGATCATCGCATGGACGTTGCCGCGCTACGTGCGCAGATCGCGATCGATCGCGAGGTCGGATTCAAACCGTTCCTGGTCGTCGCATCCGCCGGTACGGTCGATATCGGCGCGGTCGACGATCTCAAGGCGATCGCGCAGCTATGCCGCGAGGAAGGAATCTGGTTTCACGTCGACGGCGCCTTCGGTGCGCTCGCGATCCTGTCGCCCGAACTTGCGCCGCTGCTGGGCGGCATCGAGCTTGCTGATTCCATTGCGCTGGACTTCCACAAATGGGGACAGGTGCCTTATGACGCCGGCTTCCTGCTGGTGCGCGACGGCGAGCAGCATCGGCAGGCCTTTGCGCAGCCCGCGGCCTATCTGCGCCGCGAGGCGAGGGGACTTGCGGCCGGCGCGATCTGGCCCTGCGATCTCGGTCCCGATCTGTCGCGCGGCTTCCGTGCGCTGAAGACGTGGTTCACGCTGAAGACGTTTGGCACCGATCGGCTTGGTGCGGTGATCGCGCGAAGCTGTGCGCTGGCGAAATATCTGGAGACGCGCATTCTCGCTGAGCCGCGGCTGGAATTGCTGGCGCCGGTCAATCTCAACATCGTCTGCTTCCGTTACCGCGCTGCCGACGAGGTCAATCGCGAGATCGCCGCCGACATCCAGGAGTCCGGTATCGCGGCGCCCTCGAGCACGACGCTGGACGGCAGGTTTGCGATCCGCGCCGCGATCGTCAATCACCGTACCGACGAGTCCGACATCGACGCGCTTGTCGCCGCCGTGCTGGAATTCGGCGGACGCCGGAGCGGGGGAGTGATCGAAGTCGAGGCGCCGCCGCTCGCGGCACAGTAGCTCGATGCATATCTGAAACGAGAACGGCCCCGGAGGCGATCCGGGGCCGTTATCGTTTCAGGTCGGTCGTTCGCGCGGCGTGGGCCCGCGAACGCGTGGGATCAGGCGGCGGTGCTGACGTCGTCCTTGTCCGCTTCGGCCTTGGGATGGGTGGCCTCGAACTGGCCGCGCAGCTTCTCCTCATAGGCGATCAGCTTGCGGGCATCCTTCAGTGCGCGATAGAGGTCGCCGTTGAGGATGTTGTTGTTGATGCCCTCGATGATCGGCCAGGAACTCGGCACCGCGGTGACGATGTCGCGCACCAGGTTGAAATAGGTGCCGTGCTGGGTCTGTGGATCCGGCGAGATGTACATGAGCTGGACCGCCAGATAGACGAGCTTGGCGGGCGAGTCGGCGGTCTCCGGCGTGAGGATGTCGCGCTCGCGCAGGATCGGCACGTTGTCGCCGTCGATCAGAAGGCGGGCGCGCTGGTCGGTGTTGGTTATTACGCAGTTACCGACGATGATGCGTTCGTGCGGTCTGAGCTCGACCTTGAGGGCCATGCCTGTTCTCCATCAACGCTTTCGTAACCGAGCGTGTGTTGCGGCGGATCAGGGCGCAATACTCCATCAAGACTAGTTAACGAGTTGTAAATCCCGGCCGATGCCGCGGAAAAACTCAATCATATCAAGGCCAAAAACGCCCGGCTGCGTGGCGTCGCGAGTGTGCGAATGGGCCGAATCGCGCGCCGACTCAGCAAAAGCGCCGATTTCATTTCATGTTTCGTTAGAGGACTCCGCCCCACGGTCCGCCGGTCGCTGGGTCACTCGATCCATGCAGACGCGTAACAGTAAGCGTCGTTTACCAGAAAGGTAACACCCAATGTCCGGTATCGTTCTCTCCTCCTCGGTTCGTCAGAACCTCCTCTCCCTCCAGTCCACCGCTGATCTTCTCGCCACCACGCAGAACCGTCTGTCGACCGGCAAGAGCGTCAATTCGGCTCTGGACAATCCCACCAACTTCTTCACGGCACAGTCGCTCGACAACCGCGCCAGCGACATCAACAATCTGCTCGATGGCATCGCCAACGGCGTGCAGGTGCTGCAGGCCGCCAACACCGGCATCACCTCGCTGCAGAAGCTGATCGACTCTGCGAAGTCGATCGCCAACCAGGCGCTGCAGACCACCGTCGGCTACTCCACCAAGTCCAACGTCTCCACCACCATCGCCGGTGCGACATCGGCCGACCTGCGCGGCACGACCAGCTTCGCCAGCGCGACCGCGAGCAGCAACGTCGTGTATAACGGCACGGCCGGCGGTACCACGGCGGCGACCGGCACCACGACGCTCGGCGCCACCATCGGCTCCTTTGCAAGCACGGGCGCGACGGCCGGTGACGGCACCACGGCCCTGACCGGCGCCATCACCCTGATCGCCACCAACGGCACGACCGCGACCGGCCTGGCCGGCAACGCCCAGCCTGCCGATGGCGACACGGTGACCGTGAACGGCAAGACCATCACGTTCCGCAGCGGCGCGGCTCCGGCGTCGACCGCCGTTCCGAGCGGTTCGGGCGTCAGCGGCAACCTCGTCACCGACGGCAGCGGCAACACCACCGTCTATCTCGCCACCGCGACCGTCAACGATCTCTTG
>NZ_JADK01000007.1:0-519039 GCF_000518345.1 Bradyrhizobium sp. URHA0013
CTCCGCAATGGTTATGTCACCTTCGGCGTGTTCAACCGCATCTACAAGATCTCGGACGAGGCCATCCGGGTGTGGTCGAAAGTGATGCGCGAGGTGACGGGTTCGAAGATCATCATCAAGCATACCCTGCTCGACGATCCCATGCTGCGCGACAACCTGATCGCGCGGTTCGTAGCACAGGGCATTGCCGAGGAGAATGTCACCTGCCTGGGCTCGTCGCCGCGCCACGAGCACCTGCTGGCGTTTGCGAACATCGACATATCGCTCGACACGTTCCCGCAAAACGGCGGCGTCAGCACCTGGGAATCGCTCTATGCGGGCGTGCCGGTCGTAGCCAAGCTCGGCAACGGTGCATCGTCGCGCGCCGGCGGGTCGATCGTGGCTGCGGTCGGTCTCAATGACTGGGTCGCCGATAATGACGAGGGCTATGCCGCGATCGCATCCAAATATGCGGCACAGCCGGCGCATCTGGCGAAGCTGCGCGCGGACTTGCCGGCTCGGATCGCGGCTTCGCCTGCCGGCAATGTCGAAATCTACACGGCCAGGGTCGAGGCGGGTTACCGCCAGTTCTGGCGCAACTATTGTGCTGCGGCCTCGGAAGGCGGCGAGGGCGCCTGACCGTGCCGGGTGGAGCGAAGCCTCGAATCGCGCCGGCCACCTTAGTCCTCCGGAAACCATGCGGCGCTGCGCGACCGTGCAGGTTCATGGCTCCGAAAGCTATCTCTGGGCATGTGGCGCCAAAAAGGGTGCGCTAATGCTCGGTTTCGTCTTCGGCTTGAACGCCCGGCTCGGGCGATTGCATTTCTTCCTCGCGACGGTCGCGCTTGCGATCGTGATGACGGCGATCTGCTTTGCAATCGCAATGGCCGTGCTGAACAACACCTCGCCCGGCGCGATCCGACCCGAAGACCTCACCAAGAGCTGGGCGATGATGGTCGCAATCGTGTTCTTCGGAGTTGCGACCGTCACGCTGCAATCGATGCGCATCCGCGACATCGGCTGGGATCCGGCCTGCGTGGTGCCTGCCTGGTTCGCGCTCATGATCGTCGACCATGTCGTCCCGGGCCGGTTTCCGGCCTGGGCAATTGGGCAGGAGCACCAGGCAACGGCGATCGGCGCGCTCGTCAACCTCGCGCTGATGCTCGCGCTCATGTTCTGGCCGAGCGGCGACAGCGAAGGCTCCTACGGCGCTCCCCTCCCGCCGCGCACGCGCGCGAACAAGCCTTCGCTATCGAACGAGCGCCTCGCGCGGGTGTCGCAGGGATCGTCGCGGCCGACTTGGGGCTAGACGAACGGCAGCTTGATGTTGCTGCGCTTCTCCAGCCATTCAGGCACCGGAAGGCTCTTGGCGCGCATGAAGTCGGCGTTGAACAGCTTCGACTGGTAACGGCTGCCAGAATCGCAGAGCACGGTGACGATCGTCTTGCCGGGCCCGAGCTGTTTTGCGAGACGCATCGCGCCGGCAACGTTGATGCCGGTCGAGCCGCCGAGGCACAAGCCTTCGTGCTGGAGCAGTTCGTAGATCACCGTAACTGCTTCCGCATCGGGAATGAGATAAGCGTCATCGACCTTTGCGCTCTCGACGATTGCGGTCGCGCGGTTGAGGCCGATGCCCTCGGTGATCGAGCCGCCCGGCGTCGCCTTGGCATCGCCCGTTCTGAAATATTCATACATGCCGGCGCCATGGGGATCGGCGCAGGCGATCCTGACGTCCTTGCTCTTCTCTTTCAGGAAGCGGCTGGTGCCGGCGAGCGTGCCGCCGCTGCCGACCGAGCAGACGAAACCGTCGATCTTGCCGCCGGTCTGCTCCCAGATCTCGGGACCTGTGGACTCGTAATGCGCCTTCGCATTGTCGAGGTTGTTCCACTGGTCGGCGAACAGCACGCCGTTCGGCTCCGTCTTGCGCAACTCGTCGGCGAGGCGGCGGCCGACATGCTGATAGTTGTTCGGATTGGAATAGGGCAGTGCCGGTGATTCCAGCAGCTCGGCGCCGCACAGCTTCAGAAAATCCTTCTTCTCCTGGCTCTGCGTTTCCGGGATCACGATCAGCGTGCGGTAACCGCGCGCGCTGGCCACGACCGCAAGGCCGATGCCGGTATTGCCGGCGGTCGATTCCACCACGAGACCGCCGGGCTTGAGCTCGCCGCGCTTCTCGGCCTCAAGGATCATCCATTTGCCGGCGCGATCCTTCACCGACTGGCCGGGATTCATGAACTCGGCCTTGCCCAGGATGGTGCAGCCGGTCAGTTCGGAAGCGCGCTTGAGCTTGATCAGCGGGGTGTTGCCGATGGCTTCGACAACGTCGTTGTTGATGGTCATGTCTGGGCAAATCACTGGCAAAGGGGTTGATCAGGTTGGCCAGAACCTAGTGCTTGGGAGGCCAAAGGGGAAGGCTTTTGCGCTGCGGCGAAACCGGCGGAAGTGCCCGTCGAAGCAGTGAAATTCTTGCGAGGGACGATGGCCGATGATGCTGGGCTACGCGGCGCCGACAACAGTAGGAAGATCGGGTCGGACTCTGCCAAAACATGGAAGATTACGGCCGTCGTCAGCGCACTCGCGACAATTCATCGCCTTTGGGCGGGACGCGTCGATAACGACGCGCGTGGATAGCCTGCAGAAGCCGGCAGACATATCGGCACGACGAATGCCTGTTTATTTTCGACGGTAAACAACCTCGTGGACCGGCTCGGCCGGCTTCGCGACCAGCTCTGAAGCCGGATTGCGAGCGCTACGGACGAATTAAAGCCACTGAAGTTGGTGTGGCGGCAATATCACATGAAATGTTGGTAAGCTTGAATGCGCTCCGGAACGGCTTCGAGATTCAAGAAAGTACTGCAGGACAGAGACTTTTTTCAATTTGTTCGCCGCGGGATCGTCGCACTTTGGCGACCATCTCGCAACTGCGGGACTGTCCCGCTGTTCCGCACCCGGCTAGTATGGGTGTCCGGTTCCGTAGAAAGCCTCACCTTGTGAACGAGTTGTCCAAAGCCCCCCGACTGTGCCGCCGCGAATCGGTTACTCCAGCTGCGCGGTGGCGGCTCGATCTGCCCGGCGGGGGGTATGTGTGACACAGGATGTTCCTGCGATCGCTGTGCGGCGGTCTCCAGGCGCCACGTCCCGGACGCGACGTGCGGCGCGCTGGCTTGCGGTCGTTTGCCTTGCCGCCGGCTCGGGCGCTTGCGTGTTGACGCAGGATCTACCTGATCCCGCGCTCGACGTTCCCACGCAGTACAAATACGCGGGCAAGGCGGATGCCCCGCCGTCGCTGGATTGGTGGCGCAGCTTTCGCTCGGCGGAGCTGACACAGCTGATGGAAGAGGCGCAGACCGTCAACCTCGACATCGCCGCCGCCGTTTCCCGCATCGTCGAGGCTGACGCGCAGGCGCGGCAGGCGGGTGCGGCGCTGCTGCCGAGCCTTTCCGGCACCGGGCAGGAGGCCTATTCGCGCACCTCCGGCTCCTCCGCCTCGGGGCTCACCAATGGCGGCCGTGAGGTCGTCAACTACCAGGCTTCGCTGAGCGCAAGCTACCAGCTCGATTTCTGGGGCCAGAACCGGGACGCCCTGCAAACGGCGGAAGAGACGGCAAATGCCAACCGCTTCGATCGCGACGTCGTTGCGCTGACCACGCTCGCAGGCGTCGCTAACGCTTACTTCCAGGTGCTGGCCTCGCAGGATCGCATCCGGACGTCACAGCGCAACATCGCGAGCGCGCAGCGCATCCTCGATGCCGTCAGGGAACGGCGCAAGGCCGGCACCGGCACCGATCTCGACGTCGCCCAGCAGGAGAGCGTGCTCGCAAACCAGAAGGCACTGGTGCCGCCGCTGCGCCAGACGCTCGACCAGAACGTCAATGCGCTTGCAGTCCTGGTGTCGCGGCCGCCGGAGAGCGTGCGCGTGCTCGGGGGCTCGCTGAACCGGATCGCGATTCCCCGCGTGACGCCCGGCCTGCCGTCGGAGCTCTTGACGCAGCGCCCCGACATTCGCCGGCAGGAGGCCCAGCTCGCCTCCGCCACCGCGAACGTCGGCAATGCCCGCGCGCAGTTCTTTCCGACCATCCAGCTCACCGGCAATGGCGGCTATCAGAGCTCAGCCCTGGTCTCGCTATTCCAGCCGCATGCGGCCTTCTTCCAGCTCGTCGGCAGCGCGACGCAGCCGATCTTCGACGGTGGCAAGATCCTCGGCAATTTCGAGTTTGCCAAGGCGCGGCAGGACGAACTGCTCCAGACCTACCGCAAGACCATCATCCAATCGTTCGCCGATGTCGACAATGCGCTGTTCTCGATCAAGCAGACCACGATCAGGCTGCAATTGCAGCGCGATGTCCTCAACGCCTCCCGCCGCGCATTCGATCTCTCCGAACAGCAATTGCGCGCCGGCACCGCCGACATCGTCACCGTGCTCAACACGCAACTGACCCTGTTCCAGGCGGAAGACGCGCTGTCGCAGGCGCAACTTGCCCGCCTTCTTGCTATCGTCAGCCTGTATCAGGCGCTCGGCGGCGGCTGGGAGCCGAGGATGGAGAAACCGGTCAATGCTCTTTAAGCCGGATACGAAGCAAGGCGCGAAGGAGGGAACGGCGAAGAAGTCGCGCGGGCGCGGCTTCATCATGACCCTGATCACGCTGGCGATCCTCGGCTGGCTTGGCTACTACGGCTGGAGCACCTGGCACCAGCAGCCGCAGCAGGCGAACGGCCGCAACCAACGGCCCGATCTGCCGGTACCAGTGCTGGCGGCGACGCCGCGTATCCAGGACGTTCCCGTTTATCTTGACGGCGTCGGCGCGATCCGCGCGCTCAACACCGTGACCGTCCGCTCGCAGGTCGACGGCAAGCTGATCGCGGTGAATTTCACCGAGGGCCAGGACGTCAAGAAAGGCGACGTGGTCGGCGAGATCGACCCGGCGCTCTACCAGGCGACGTACGATCAGGCCGTCGCCAAGAAGGCCCAGGACCAGGCCCAGCTCGCCAACCAGCGTATCGACCTCACGCGCTACGAGCAGTTAGCTGCCTCCAATGCCGGATCCAAGCAGCAGGCCGACACCCAGCGCGCGCTGGTCGCGCAGACGGAGGCGCTGGTGAAGGCCGATCAGGCCGCGATCGACAATGCGGCGGCGACGCTGAGCTACACCAAGATCGTGGCGCCGATCTCGGGCCGCGCCGGCCTGCGCCAGGTCGACCAAGGCAACATCATCCACGCCTCCGACACCACCGGCCTCGTGGTGATCACGCAATTGCAGCCGATCGCGGTGTGGTTCAGCCTGCCGCAGCAGCAGATCATGCGGGTCAACGCCGCGGCGGCGAAGGGCGCGCTCGCGGTCGACGTGTTCGGCAATGACGGCCTCACCGTGATCGACACCGGCAAGCTCACCGGCATCGACAACCAGGTCGACCAGACCACGGGAACGCTCAGGCTCAAGGCCGAATTCCCCAACGCCAATTACCAGCTCTGGCCCGGCCAGTTCGTCAATGTCCGCCTCAAGGTCGAGACCTTGACGCAGGCGCTGGTGGTGCCGACCTCGGCGGTGCAGCGCGGACCGATCGGCACCTTCAGCTATGTCATCGGCGAGGACAACGTGGTTGCGGCCAAGCCGGTGACGGTGACGCAGCAGAACGAGCATGACGCCGTGATCGCCAGCGGCCTGTCGGCGACCGACAAGGTCGTCACCACCGGCTTTGCCAATCTGTCCGATGGCTCCAAGGTGGTCATCGGGCGCGACGACCAGACCCCGTCGGCCGATCTGGCGCCGCGCAAGCGCTCGCGCGGGCCGGATGGTCAGAAGAAGGACGGCGCAAAAGACGGCCAGAAGGACGGACAAGACAAGGACGGCGAGTTCCGCGGCAAGCGCAAGAGCAGCGAAGGCGACCAGAAGGGCCAGACCGGACCGGCACCAGGGCCTCCGTCAAGTCCTGGTGCATCGGGAAGTGGAGCCAAGCAGCCATGATCCCGACAACAGCCGCCTGAGCGGCAGGCGCATCCCATGGGCGTCTCCGAACCCTTCATCCGACGGCCGATCGCGACCTCGTTGCTCGGCATCGCGCTTCTGATTGGCGGGCTGCTCGGCTATTTCGCGCTGCCGGTGTCCGCGCTGCCGCAGGTCGATTTCCCGACCGTGCAGGTGACGACGCAATTGCCCGGTGCGAGCCCCGACGTGATCGCCTCGCTGATCACCGCGCCGCTGGAGCGGCAACTCGGCCAGATCCCGTCGCTGTCGGCGATGAACTCGACGAGCTCGTTCGGCGTCAGCCAGATCTCGCTCCAGTTTGATCTCAACCGCGACATCGACGGCGCGACCCAGGACGTCCAGGCCGCGATCAACGCTGCGGCCGGCGTGCTGCCCAAGACGCTGCCTTATCCGCCGACCTACGCCAAGGTGAACCCGGCCGATGCGCCGGTGATGACGTTGGCGCTGCGCTCCGACACGATCTCGTTGCGGGCGATGAGCGACATCGCCGACACGCTTCTGGCGCAGCGGCTGAGCCAGATTTCCGGCGTCGGGCGCGTCTCTGTGCTCGGCGGACTGAAGCCAGCCGTCCGCATCCAGGCGGATCTCGCGCGGCTGGCCGCCTATGGCATCGCCATGGAAGACCTGCGCACCGCGATCGCCAATGCCAACGTCTCCGGGCCGAAAGGCTCGCTCGACGGCGCGCAGCAATCCTACATCATCGCCGCCAACGACCAGATCGCCGCCGCCGACGCCTACAAGCCCGTCATCATCGCCTACCGCAACGGCTCCCCCGTCACCATCGCCGACGTGGCGCAGATCGTCGATGGGCTCGAGAACGACCGCACCGGCGGCTGGTACCAGGGCTCGCCCGCCGTCATCATCGACATCCAGCGTCAGCCGGGCGCCAATGTGATCGACGTCGTCAGCCAGATCCGCGCGGAAATCCCAAAGGTTCAACGCGCTATTCCGGCCGGCGTGAACCTCACCATCGTCTCCGACCGCACCGTCACCATCCGTGCCTCGGTCCGCGACGTGCAGTTCACGCTGATCCTGAGCGTCGTGCTGGTGACGCTGGTGGTGCTGCTGTTCCTGCGTTCGCTGCGGGCCACGCTGATCGCCGGCGTGGCGCTGCCGCTGTCGCTGATCACCAGCTTCGGCATCATGTATTTCGCCGGCTTCAGCCTCGACAATCTATCGCTGATGGCGCTCACCATCGGCACCGGCTTCGTCGTCGACGACGCCATCGTCATGATCGAGAACATCGTCCGCCACATGGAAAACGGCGATAGCGCGATGGAGGCTTCGCTAAAGGGCGCCAGCGAGATCGGCTTCACCGTGATCTCGCTGACGGTGTCGCTGATCGCGGTGTTCATCCCGCTGCTGTTCATGTCGGGCCTTGTCGGCCGCATGTTCCGCGAATTCGCGCTGACGCTGACGATCGCCGTCGTGACTTCGGCCGTCGTCTCGCTGACGCTGACGCCGATGATGTGCTCGCGCCTGCTGAAGCATGCCCATGAAGAGCTGGCAGTGCCGGGTCTTGCCGCGGTCAGCCGCTTCATCGACCGCACCGTCGAATTCTATCACCGCACGCTGCTCTGGGTGCTGGAGCGCCAGCGCGCGACGCTGGTCGTGACCTTCGCCACGCTGATTGCGACCCTGGCGCTCTATGTCGTCGCGCCAAAGGGCTTCCTGCCGCTGCAGGACACCGCCTCGATCACGGCGGTGACGGAAGCCGGTCCGGACGTGTCCTTCGCGGAGATGCAGAAGCGGCAGGCCGCGGCGGCCGACGCCATCAAGGCCGACCCCGATGTAACAGGCGTGGTCTCGGTGATCGGTGCTGGTTCGGTCAATCCGACCACCAATGTCGGCCGTCTTGTCATGACGCTGAAACCTCGCGGCGAGCGGCGCGATGATGTCAGCGTGGTCATCACCCGGCTGAAGGAGCGAGTGGCCGCCATCCCCGGCATGACCGTCTATTTCCAGCCGGTGCAGGACGTGCAGATCTCGACCCAGTCGAGCCGCTCGCAATACCAGTACACGCTGACCGGCACCGACGCTGCCCTGGTGTCGGAATGGGCGCGCAAGCTGGTTGCCGAGATGCGGCGCGATCCGCTGTTCCGCGACGTCTCCTCGGAGGCGCAGGAAGGCGGTCTGCGGGCGCAGCTCACGGTCGATCGCACCCGCGCCGGCCAGCTCGGCGTCAGCCTCCAGGGCATCACCGACACGCTCAACGACGCCTTCGCGCAGCGGCAGATCTCGACCATCTACGGCCAGGCCAACCAGTACCGCGTGGTGCTGGAAGCGCTGCCGATGTACCAGCGCGATCCCTCGATCCTGTCGAAGCTCTATCTGCCGGGCGCGGCGAGCGCGACTGCCGGCGCGCCCAACGCACAGGTGCCGCTCTCCGCCGTGGCGACGCTGACCCGCACCACCGCGCCGCTCGCGATTTCGCACCAGGCGCAATTCCCGTCGATCTCGCTCAGCTTCAATCTCGCCCCGGGCGCGGCGCTCGGCGACGCTGTCGAGGCCGTTAAGACCATCGAGACCCGGATCGAGATGCCCAACAGCATCGTCGGCGTCTATGCCGGCGACGCCGCCGAATTCGCCAAGGCGTTGGCGGGCCAGCCCTGGCTGCTGCTCGCCGCCGTCATCACGATCTACATCGTGCTCGGCGTGCTCTATGAGAGCTACATCCACCCGATCACGATCCTCTCGACGCTGCCCTCGGCCGGCGTCGGCGCGATCCTGGCGCTGATGCTGTGCGGGCAGGATCTCTCGGTGATCGGGTTGATCGGCATCATCCTGTTGATGGGCATCGTCAAGAAGAACGCGATCATGATGATCGATTTCGCGCTCGAGGCCGAGCGCGGGCAGGGGATGCCGGCGCATGAGGCGATCGTGCAGGCCTGCCTCTTGCGCTTCCGCCCGATCATGATGACGACGCTGGCCGCGCTGTTCGGAGCGCTGCCGCTGGCGATCGAGAGCGGCACCGGCGCCGAGCTGCGCTTTCCGCTCGGCATCTCCATCATCGGCGGCCTGCTGCTCAGCCAATTGCTCACGCTCTACACCACGCCGGTGATCTATCTCGCACTCGACCGCATCAACCGCCGCCTCGAGCAGGCGCTGCCGCCGGCGGAGTCCGGCGGGCCGCCCGTCGCGGGCGCGACCGAGGGGATGCAGTGATGGCATCGATCTCGGAGCCCTTCATCCGCCGCCCGGTCGCGACCACGCTGCTGTCGATCGGGTTGTTCCTGCTGGGTATTGTGGCCTACGAGTTCCTCCCGGTCGCCTCGGTTCCGAACGTCGATTTCCCCGCCATCTTCGTTTCCGCCAGCCGTCCCGGCGCCGACCCGTCCGTGATGGCCGCGACGGTCGCCTCGCCATTGGAGCGGCGGCTCGGCGAGATATCGGGCATCAACCAGATCACCTCGACCTCGTCGCTCGGCACGACCAACATCCAGCTCCAGTTCGACATCGGCCGCAACATCGACAAGGCCGCACGCGACGTGCAGGCGGCGATCAACGCGTCGCTCGTCGACCTGCCCAGCGATTTGCCGACGCTGCCGCGCTTCCGCAAGGCCAACACTGCCGGCGCTCCCGTGTTCGTGCTGGCGCTGACCTCGAAGACGCTGTCCGCAAGCGCGATCTACGACGTCGCCGATACGGTTTTGGCGCAGCGCATCTCGCAGGTGCCGGGCGTCGGCGACGTCACGGTGTCCGGCGCCGATCAGCCGGCGGTGCGGGTGCAGCTCAATCCCGTTGCGCTGTCGAACGCCGGCATCGCCACCGACGACGTGCGGACTGCGATCATCAACGCCAACCCGCTCGGTCCGGTCGGCATCTTCAACGGCGAGCGCCAGAGTGAAACGCTGTCGCTCAACAGGCAGATGCGGACCGCGAAAGAGTTCCGCGACATCGTCATCAAGAGCTCGAACGGCAATTTCGTCCGGCTGGCCGACGTCGCCGACATCGAGGACTCCGTCCGCAACGCCCGTTCCATCGCCTGGTTCAACAAGCAGCCGGCGGTGCTGATCCAGATCACCAAGCAGGGCGATGCCAATGTCATCGACACCGTCGACCGGGTGAAGGCGTTGATCCCCGCGCTGAAGCAGTGGATTCCGGCCGGCGTCGATATCTCCACTTTGGTCGACCGCACCAGCACGATCCGCGCCAGCGTGCTCGACATGCAGTGGACCTTGTTCGCGACGGCCATTCTCGTGATGGTCGTCGTGTTCGTATTCCTGCGGCGGCTCACGCCGACGATCGCGGCCGGAATCTCCGTGCCGCTGGCGCTGGCCGGGACCTGCGCCGGCATGTGGGTCGCCGGCTTCTCGATCGACAATCTGTCGCTGATGGCGCTGGCGATCTCCGTCGGGTTCGTGGTCGATGACGCCATCGTCATGATCGAGAACATGTACCGCAACCTCGAGCACGGCATGCGGCCGCTCCAGGCGGCATTGGACGGCGCCCGGCAGATCGGCTTCACCGTGGTGTCGATCAGCCTGTCGCTGATCGCGGCCTTCACGCCGCTGATCTTCATGGACGGCATCGTCGGCCGGCTGCTGCGCGAGTTCTCGCTGACGCTGACCTTCGCGATCCTGGTCTCGACGCTGGTGTCGCTCACGGTGACGCCGATGATCTGCGCGCACTATATCCGGCAGACCACGTCCGGCACGGCGACCCTGTTCGACCGGATCATCGAGGGCTCGCTGTCGCGCATCGTCGCTTTCTACACCCGCTCCTTGCGCACCGTGCTGGAATATCCGCTGCTGACGCTGCTGGTGTTCTTCGCCACCATCGCGTTGACGGTGACGCTCTACATCAAGATCCCCAAGGGGTATTTCCCGACCGACGATTCCGGCTTCGTTATCGGGGCGACGCGTGCCTCGGCCGACATCTCGTTTCAGTCGATGCTGAGCCTGCAGCAGCGGCTCGCCGACATCGTGATGCAGGATCCGGCCGTGGCCGGCATCGGCTCCACCGTCGGCAGCGGCGGCGGGCCGGGCGGCGCGACCTCCAATCGCGGCACCATGTTCATCAGCCTGAAGCCGCCGGAGGAGCGCGACCACGTCTCGACCCAGGTGGTGATCGACCGTCTCAGGCGAGCGTTATACCCGGTGCCCGGCATCCGCCTGTTCATGTTCGCCGCCCAGGACGTGCGCGCCGGCGGACGGCAGAGCGATTCCGACTACCAGTACACGCTGACCAGCACCGATCTCGGGTTGCTCCAAAAGTGGGCGCCGATCGTGGCCAAGCGCATGGAGAGCGTCGAGGGCATCACCGACATCTCCAGCGACCGTGATCCCGGCGGGCTTCAACTGACCTTGTCGATCGATCGCCAGAAGGCCTCGGCGCTCGGCGTCCGCGTCCAGGATATCGACAACGCGCTCAACAATGCGTTCTCGCAGCGGCAGATCGGGATCATCTACACCCAGCGCAACCAGTACATGACCGTGCTGGAGATCGACCCGAAATTCCAGGTCGACCCGTCCAACCTCGAACGCATCTATGTCGCCGGCGCGGGCGACGCGCAGGTGCCGCTGTCGGCCGTGGTGCATGCGACGCGCGGGCTGGCCGCGCTCGCGGTCTATCATTCGCAATCGTTCCCATCGACCACCGTGTCGTTCAATCTGTTGCCGGACGTGCAGATCCAGGCCGCAACGCAGAACATCCAGCGCGCGGTCGAGGAGCTGCACATGCCGGAGGGCATTCGCGGCAGTTTTGACGGCAATGCCGGGGATTTCGCCAAGACCAGCGGCCGCCAGCCGCTCCTGATCCTCGGCGCGCTGGTGGCGATGTATATCGTGCTCGGCGTACTCTATGAGAGCCTCGCCCATCCGCTCACGATCATCTCGACGCTGCCCTCGGCGGGTCTGGGCGCGCTGCTGGCCTTGCAGCTCACCAACACGCCACTGACGGTGATCGCCTTCGTCGGCATCATCCTGTTGATCGGCATCGTCAAGAAGAACGGCATCATGATGGTGGATTTCGCGCTCGATGCCGAGCGCCAGCGCGGCCTGTCTTCGGCGGAGGCGATCTTCGAGGCCTGCCAGGCGCGCTTCCGGCCGATCCTGATGACGACGATGGCGGCGCTGTTCGCCGGCATTCCACTGGTGGTCGCGACCGGGCCCGGCACGGAGCTCCGCCGACCTCTTGGCATCACCATCATCGGTGGGCTGTTCGTGTCGCAGATCCTGACGCTCTACACCACGCCCGTGATCTACCTGCTGATCGACCGCCTGCGCCGACGGCGCGAGCCGCGCCCGCTGGCCGCGCCGGCGGAATAGGCGGGTTGTTGAACCGCCCTGCAAAGCGTATAGCGGCGACCATGTCGCACCCCACCGCCGCCGCGCCGGCCGATCCGATCCCCGAATGCCCGCACTGCCAAAAGCCGATGCCGCTGTGCATCTGCGACAGCGTCACGCCGCTCAAAAACCGCCTTGGACTCCTGATCCTTCAGCATCCGCAGGAGCAGGACAGGGCGCTCGGCACCGCCCGGCTGCTTGCGAAGCATTTCGCCGGTGCCACGCTGCGGGTCGGCTTGTCCTGGCCGAGCCTGTCCAAGGCGCTGGGGCAGCCGATCGAGAACGCCTCGCACTGGGCCGTGCTCTATCTCGGCTCCGCGCACGCCGCCGATCTCGAGGCCGAGGGCGAAATCCTGGCCCTCAACCGCAAGGGCGAGGTCGCGGACAACCAGCGCGCGCGCCTCGGCAAGCTCGAAGGTGTGGTGCTGCTCGACGGCACCTGGAGCCAAGCCAAGGCCCTGTGGTGGCGCAATCCCTGGATGCTGAAATGCCAGCGCGTCATCCTCAATCCGGCCGCGCCATCGCGCTACGGGCGCCTGCGCAAGGAGCCTCGGAAGGACGGACTGTCGACCATCGAGGCCGCAGCGACGATCCTCTCCGTTCTGGAGAAGCGCCCGGACATCGCCGAGACGCTGAATGCCTGTTTCGAACGGATGTTAACCCGCTACCGCGAGGTTCAGACCGAGATGCCCGAATTGGCGCCAAAGCCGCCGGTCAAGGACCGCCGGCGCGGTGTGCGGCGGGGCAAGCGAGCCTGAATCCGGTCCGGATCATCCATACGGCCGATTGTCCCGCGAGAGGCGGGCGAATAGAGACCATCGGCCAACAGGCCGCGATCTGCTATCCTGTCGCACCATCGGAACGCCGGAAGCGGAAAGGGCCGTCGCATTCAGCTTGCAGCCAAGGAGATCCTTGCCCAGGCGGCGCGGTTCGATCGTTGGGGCACGCTTGCCCTGATGGACATTTCGCTGCGCTACCGGCGCACTGTGATCGGCCCGCTCTGGATTACGCTGACGCTCGCTGCGACCATTGCCAGCGTCGGCACGGTCTATGCGGCACTGTTCAGGCAGGACATCGCGAGCTTTCTGCCGACCTTCGCTGTCGGCCTGATTGTCTGGACGCTGATCGCGACGACGCTGCAGGAAGGTTCCAACATCTTCGTGGCTTCAGGCCATTTGATCAAGGCCGTGCCGGCGCCGCTGATCGTGCATGTGCTCCAGATGATGGCGCGCAACGTCCTCATCTTTGCGCATCATCTGGTGATCGTCGTCCTGCTCTATCTCGTGATGCCGTGGCCGCTGCATGCGAGCATGCTGCTCGCGGTGCCGGGCATTGCGATCCTGCTCGTCGTGCTGCTCGGCGGCTCGGTTGCGCTCGGCATGCTCTGCGCGCGGTTTCGTGACATCGGCTCGGCGATCGTCAGCGGCCTGCAATTCGTATTCTTCCTGACGCCGATCATCTGGACCGAGGACACCGTGCGCGGCACCGCGTTTTATTGGCTGATCCGCGCCAATCCGTTTGCAACGCTGCTCGATCTGGTCCGCAGGCCGCTGCTGTCGCAGCCGACCGATGCGGAGCAGTGGCTGCTCGGGATCATCTATGCGGCCGTCGTGGCCGTCATCGGCCTCGGCTGCTACGCGAAATACCGCCATCGCGTGGCGTATTGGCTGTGAGGCGCGAGATATGACCCCCGCAGCTCATATCGCGCTTCGCAACGTCTCGGTGAGGTTTCCGGTGCTGTCGTTCCGCGACCGCTCGCTGCGCAGCCGGTTCGTCAGCGCCGTGACGCTGCGGCGGAACACAGCGGTCCCGCACATCGTCTCGGCGTTGAACGACGTCAGCCTCGATATCCGTGCCGGCGACCGCGTCGCCATCATCGGCGCCAATGGCGCCGGCAAGACCACGCTGCTTCGGGTGCTCGCCGGCATCTACCATCCGACGTCCGGCAGCGTGGACGTGCTGGGCCGCTGCCAGCCGCTGTTCGATCTCTCGGCCGGATTCGACGAGGAAGCGACCGGCTACGAGAACATCATGCGGCGCGGGCTCGTGATCGGCGCACGGCGCTCCGAGATCGATGCCCGGCGCGCGGAGATCGCCGAATTCACCGAGCTCGGCGACCGGCTCGACCTGCCGCTGCGCACCTATTCCAGCGGCATGATGCTGCGCCTGATCTTTGCGGTCGCAACCGCCGTCGAGGGCGAGATCGTGTTGCTCGACGAATGGATCGGCGTCGGCGACCAGCAGTTCCGCAAGAAGGCGCGGCAGAGGCTCGACGAGATCGTCGTGCGCGCCGGCATTCTGGTGCTCGCCTCGCACGACGTCGCGCTGATCAAGAGCACCTGCAACCGCGCGATCCTGCTGGAGGAGGGGCGGATCGTGGCGGCCGGCGCAACCGATGAGATTCTCGGCCAATATCTCGGCGGCGCGAAGGCGTAGCTGCCCGGTCGGGGTTGCCTAAACCCGTGATCCCCTATATTGCTCCGCCCTCGTTGGGGCCACGTGGCGGAGTGGTTACGCGCCGGTCTGCAAAACCGTTTACTCGGGTTCGAGTCCCGACGTGGCCTCCATCACAACCTCCTGATATCTCAGCAATATTCGATCGTGTCGCGCCTGCTATGGGCCCGCGCGAGCGATGCATGCTGGCCGCGCACACCGGGTTTGCCCGGGGCCCGGTGGAAACCCGTCATTCAGCCTGCTGGCATAGTCTTCGCATCTGCGAAGTGATGCATCCCAACGATCGAGCGCTGGAGAGCACGTGAGCGAAATCGTCCGATTTGTCCCGAAATGCGAGCTGGAGCGGGCTCGCCTCATTCGCGAGGCCCGCGCGATCTATGACAGCATCTTTCCGCCGGCCGCACCCGACCAGGCGCCGCAGGACGGCGGAGAGCGCGTCAAGACCTGATCGCGGGCATGCCGAATCTCGCGGCGTAGGGCCCATAGCAAAACGCCCGCAGAGCGCGGGCGCATCGGCTCACGGTGAAATTGGCCTTAGCAGGCCGCGTACCAGCCGTCGGGAAACGGCAGCAGGGGCCATGCGCCCTCGTTGTCATTGGCGGCTTTGGGCTTCGCGTAATAGGTCCACGAGCGCGGCACGAAATCCTCCCCCGGCACGACCGCCAGATCGTCATGGACTATGGCGTCCTGGACGGCATCCAGCAGCAAGTTGAATTCGGCTTCGCTCATCACACCCTCCGGACCGGATGGCGCAATGTCGCAAAGCCGGCTTGTTTCCCGATTGAGCCGATCGTTCGCATTTTAACGATCGGCGAATCTGTTCCCGATTGGTTAGCGATTGATGAAATCCCGTTGGGAAACTTAGGTTCCTGCCGGATGCCCGCAGTGTGAAGGAGGTCACATCTTCGGCTGTTTATTTCTCCTACCCGTTCGCACACCGGCCAACACAGGCCGGCGGGCAGGGCAGAACGGGAGACTGGTCATGAAGGCGAGGTTCTTGCGGTTTGCGGGTGTGAAAAGCCGGGCGCGTCGCGCCTCGACGGTCGGGCTGTTCCTGACGCTGTTTGCCTCCGCCGCCCATGCGCAGCAGGGAACGCCCGAGCAGCGCCGGGCCTGTACCCCCGACGTCTACCGGCTCTGCGCCCGCGAAATCCCCAATGTTCGCGCCATCACGGCCTGCCTGCGCCGCAACAGGCCAAGCTTGAGTGAGGCTTGCCGCACCGTGTTCGATCAGGCCGGCGGCTGACATACCGGCCCTGTGGGCTTGTGCGCAGCAAGTGGCTCACGTGGGCTCGCGAATCCGGCATAGTCGGCCTGTGGATATACCTGTGGGTATGCTGCGGACAGGCTGTGGAACAGCGGTGATGTGCTTCGGAGCCGCCCGCAGATGCGTCCTTCGATTGTCATATCTCTGTCAAATGACCTCGCCGCATGATTCCCTGATCGTGCAGATCGCGGCGTCACGCACGGTCATGTGGTTTCCCCGAATTCGGAATTGCGCGCTGCGGCGTCCGCATTCACGAACAGTTTTTGTGCAGCCGCCTGCCCAAATGGCGGGCTCCCTCCATCCAATTTTTTGTACGCCCGCGGACAAGCTTTCCAGTCCGCTCTCCTCCTAGGCTCGCTTCCGAGATCTGGAACATGGCCATTGCCATGACAATTCGAAGGAGCTGGAGATGGAGAGACCGGTATTGCCCCAGGCGCGGGGGAACGCGCGTGCATCGCTGTCTTGGCGCAAGGCCGCGGTCGGCGCCGCGGTCACTTTCGGCGCGCTGGCAGCCGCGCCCCTGAGCGCGCAGGCTGCGGCGCCTGCGGCCTGCGCCGCGCTCCAGGACAAATATCCGGACTGGAAGGGCAAGACCCTCGTCAACGCCATCAACCCGCACACGCCGGGCTATGAGACCATCGACCCGAAGGATCCGAGCAAATATATCGGCTTCGACATCGATCTCGGCGAAGCCATCGGTGAATGCCTCGGCTTCAAGCTGACCTACAAGCCGGTGACGTTCGCGGCGCTCCTGACCACGCTGGCCGCGGGACAAGCCGACATCGTCATTTCCGATATCTACGCCACCAAGGAGCGCGCCAAGGCCGCCGACTTCATCACCTATTCGAAAGTGTTCGACGGCGTGCTGGTGGCCAAGGGCAATCCGAAGGGCATCAACGGCATCAACATGTCGATGTGCGGCGCCGCTGCCGCAGAAAACACCGGTTATGTCGAGGTGCCCCTGATCCAGGCACTGATGCCCGAGTGCAAGAAGGCCGGCAAGTCCGAGCCGACCGTCCAGCTCTACGACAACAACGCCAACTGCATCCAGGCGATCCTCGCCGGTCGTGCCGACACCTATGTCAACGACGTCAACACCGTCGACAGCGCGGTCAAGGCCTATCCGGACAAGCTGGAGAAGGCGACCGCGGTGACGATCCCGTATTCCGTCGGCATCGCCGTTCCGAAGGATAAGCCGAAATTCCGCGACGCCGTGCTCGCAGCCCTGATCGAGGTCCAGAAGGCCGGAACGCATATGGAGCTTCTGAAGAAGCATGGGCTCGACGTGAACAACTTCAAGGAGCCTGACATTCTGACGGCCGACTGATGTCGCTGTTCCTCCATTACCTGAGCATGCCGTATCTGCTCGAGGGCATTGAGCTCACCCTCGAGGTGACTGCCCTCGGGCTCGGCGGAGGATTGATCCTCGGATTGATCCTCGCCGGCATGCAGCTCTCCCGCTTCTGGCTGCTGGCGGCGATCGCCAGGGCCTACACTGTGATCTTCCGCGGCACGCCGCTGATCCTGCAAATGGTGTTCGCCTACGACGCGTTGCCGCATATCGGCATCAAACTGCCGGCGGTGCTGGCCGCCGGCCTTGCGCTGGCCTGCAACGAGGCGCCGTTCATCGCCGAGATGCTGCGTGCCGGCGTGCTCGGCGTCGATCGCGGGCAGGTGACGGCCGGCCAGGCGCTCGGCATGACGCCGCGGATCCTGATGTGGCGGGTGATCGCGCCCCAGGCGATCCGCACCATGATCCCGGCCTTCGGCAACGAGGCCGTGAGTGCGCTGAAGAATTCGTCGCTCGCCTCCGTGGTCGCGGTCCAGGAGCTGACCTTGCGCTCGACCCAGCTTGCGTCCTCGACCTTCGACTTCTTCTCGATCTTCTTCGCCTCGGGCTTGCTGTATCTCGTGCTGACCTTTGCCATCAGCATCATCCAGCTTTTTGTCGAATGGCTGCTCGATCTCGACCGCGCCAAAGGTCGCCAGCGCAAGCTCGCCGATTATCTGCCGTGGCGCCGCGTCGATCTCGCCACCAAGCTCGAACTTGCCGCGGCGACCGTCGACGTCCCGGTGTCCGCACAGGCAGAGCTCACCGACACGCCGCCGCGGGCGCTGACCCGCGAGGAGCGCACCCGGCGTGCGGCAACGATCTCTCGAAACAACATCGCGGTCGAGACCAGGGACCTCACCAAGAGCTACGGCGGGCAAAAGGTGCTTGGCGGCCTCGATTTTACGGTGCGCGTCGGCGAGGTCGTCGCACTGCTCGGGCCCAGCGGCTCCGGCAAGAGCACGCTGCTCCGCTGCATCAATCATCTCGAAAGCTGGGACGGGGGCACGGTGCGCGTCGGGGGACGCCGTCTCGGTTTCGACGACAACGGCAAGCTGCTGCCGCCCCGCGCGATCGCCAATGAGCGGGCAAGCGTGGGCGTCGGGATGGTGTTCCAGCAATTCAACCTGTTCGCCCATCTCTCGGCGAAGGAGAACATTGCCGGTCCCTTGCGCTGGGTGCACGGCATGACCCGCATCGATGCCGATCGCCGCGCCGCCGAGCTGCTCGACCGGGTCGGGCTGTCGCACCGCGCCGACGCGCTGCCGCGGCATCTCTCCGGCGGTCAGCAGCAGCGCGTCGCGATCGCCCGAGCGCTCGCACCGAACCCCAGCGTGCTGCTCCTGGACGAGCCGACCTCGGCGCTCGATCCCGAGCTCGTCAGCGAGGTCCTGGAGGTGATCCGGCGGCTCGCCATCGATGATGGCCTCACCATGATCATCTCGACGCACCAGATCCGCTTCGCGGACGAGGTCGCCGACCGTGTCGCTTTCCTGAACGGCGGCACGATCATCGAGGAGGGGCCCGCGCATGAGGTTCTCTCCAGCCCCCGCAATCCGCTGACTGCGCGTTTCCTCAGCGTGATGGAATCCGACAAGACTCCGGAGGCGGTGCGATGAGAGCCGCACCCGCAACGTTCAAGACCGCGTTTCCAGAAGAGGCCATCTCATGAAGCATTTCACGCTGCCGGTTTCACCGAAAACCGTCCACTGGGGCTATTTCTCCAAGAAGGTCGCGCCGGCCCTGACGCTGCGCTCGGGCGATCGCGCCACTATCGAGACGCTGACCCACCACGCCAACGACGATTACGAGCGCATGATCCAGGGCGATCCCGGCGCCGAGAGCGTGTTCCAGTGGACGCGCGAGCACAAGGCAGTCGCGCGGCGCGGCTCGGGTCCTGTCGAAGGCCCATTCATTCGTGGCGCAGGCGAGGGGATCGGCGTGCATCTCCTCACCGGTCCCGTCGCGATCGATGGCGCCGAGCCCGGCGATATCCTCGAAGTGCGCATCCTCGATATCAGGCCACGGCCGAGCTGCAGCGGCTGTCATGCCGGGCGCTGCTTCGGCTCCAACGTCGCCGCGAATTGGGGGTTTCACTATCACGATCTGATCGAGGAGCCGAAGCCGCGCGAGGTCGTCACCATCTTCGAGCTCGACACCTCCGGCGAGCCCTGCGCCAAGGCGGTCTACAACTACGTCTGGACGCCGCAGACCGATCCTGACGGCATCGTGCATCCCACCATCGATTATCCCGGCGTGCGCGTCGATCACGCCACCATCAAGAAGCGGGAGAACATCCTCGCGAGCGTCAAGGTGCCGGCACGGCTGCATTTCGGCACCATGGGGCTCGCACCATCGGAGGCCGATTTCGTCAGCTCGATCCCGCCGAGCTATACCGGCGGCAACATCGACGACTGGCGCATCGGCAAGGGCGCGCGGATGTTCTATCCGGTCGCGGTGCCCGGCGGCTATTTCTCGGTCGGCGATCCGCACGCCGCGCAAGGTGACAGCGAGCTTGGCGGCACTGCGATCGAGACCTCGCTGACCGGCGATTTCGAGTTCGTTCTGCACAAGAAAGCCGATCTCGCCGGCACCAGCCTCGAAGGTCTCGACCATCCGATGCTGGAAACTGATCAGGCCTGGTCATTCTACGGCTTCACCTATCCGAACTACCTCGCCGCGCTCGGCGTCGACGCACAAACCGAGATTGCCAATCACTCGAGTCTCGACCGTGCGATGCGCGACGCGTTCAGAAAACTGCGCCGTTTCCTGATGACCGTGCACGGCCTCAGCGAGGACGAGGCGATTTCGCTGCTATCGGTCGGCGCCGATTTCGGCGTCACCCAGGTGGTCGACGCCAATTGGGGCGTTCACGGCACGATCCGCAAGAACATTTTCCGATGTGACTAATGCTTTGAGAGGTAATCCGTTTCCGGGACGAGGACGTGACCAAAGACCGTCATTTGCGGCCCGTCGCTGCGACGGATGACCAATTGCGTCTGGCACAGAGGTTGCTTCGATCCACTGCAATCTGGGTCGATCCGATGAGCTTCCGTCCCTTCACGAGCGAGTCCTACGCGCAAGACGACCGGCCCGAAGCCTGGCGGGACGTGCTCGCCGCGGTCGGCCTGCAGCCGGCGGCAGGCCATTCCTTCCTGGATGGGCACGCAACGGCGTCACATCGTCACGCCGCAGGCGTTGCGCTGACGCGCATGGCGGCCGGCGCCCAGACCATTGGTCCGCGTTCGCAGGCCAACGAAGACCTGCCGATTGCGCTGATGCCGGTCGAAGACGGCATGGTGCTCAACAGTGCCGGCGGCCATCGCATTGTTCCGGTGGGCCATCTCGTGCTGCTGCCGCGGAGCGGGGACTGGAGTATCGTGTTCCAGCGCGACATGCGCGCCATCGTGCTGTCGGTGACGTCGGACGCGCTGCACGGCCGCCTCTCGGGTAGGCCGCGGCTCGGCGAACCCAGGGTCGTTCCGCCCAGCGGCTTTGCCGACGTCTTCGCGCGCTTGATGGACGCGACCGCGCGCACGCTCGACACCCTGAGCGATGCCGAATGGAATGCGGTCACGCAGTCGCTCGTCGATCTCCTGCTGACACTCGCCCATCAATTGGCGGCTTCGACGTCCGACGCCGGATCGAGCGCGACGCAGTCGGCACTCCTGCACCGGATCTGCCAGAGCATCGAACGCCGCCTCGACGATCCCGAACTGGTGCCCGCGCGCGTCGCGCAGGCCGAAGGAATCTCCGAGCGCTATCTGCAAAAGCTGTTCGAGACGGTCGGCGACAACTTTACTCACTACGTGCGCGAGCGGCGGCTGCAGCGCGCCTGGGCCGATTTGTCCAATCCGTCCGAGGCGCATCGTTCGATCTCGGAGATCGCCTACGCCTATGGCTTCGGCGATTCCGCGCATTTCAGCCGCGCCTTCCGCCATCGCTTCGGGCTGCCGCCGCGTGAGTTTCGCCAACAGGAGGCGGAGCGGGCGACGACGCAGCATGGGATAACCGGTCAGCGCGGCTGGCCGCAGGATGCGCTGGCGCAGCTTCGCGTGCACCAGGCGAGTGCCGAGGCGCGCGGCAATCTCGCCCGTACCGACATCGATGAGCCGAGGACGGCCGAGCGCAAGCATCATCATCTTCTGGTCGAAGCCGACCGTGTTCATTGGGGATATTTCAGTCGCTCGTTACAGCCGCAGCTCGAGATCGCCTCGGGCGATACCATCACCATCGAAACCCTGACGCAGCACGCCTCCGACGATCCTGAGCTGATGATCGCGGGCGATGCCGCCGCCGAAGACGTATTCGGCTGGACCAAGGCGAGGAAGAACGTGGATCGCCGCGGCGCGGGTCCGATGGATGCCAGCATATTCGGGCGCGGCGCGGGCGAAGGCTTTGGCGTGCACATCTGCACGGGGCCCGTGTCGGTGAAGGACGCCCAGCCCGGCGACGTGCTGGAAGTGCGGATCCTTGACATCGTACCGCGCGCAAGTCGTCATCCGAAACATTCAGGACGCGTGTTCGGCTCCTCGGTCGCGGCCTGGTGGGGCTATCATTACGACGAATTTCTTTCAGGGCCGAGGCCGCGCGAGGTCGTGACGATCTACGAAATCTTCGACGACGCCGATGCGCCACATGCCCGGGCGCTGTATTCCTACCGCTGGGAGCCGCAGACCGACCCGTTTGGCGTGGTGCACGCCACCTACGACTATCCCGGCGTTCCGGTCCTGCCCGGCACGGTGAAGCGCCGCCACGCCGTGCTCGACGGCGTCCGCATTCCCTTGCGCCCCCATTTCGGTGTGATCGCGGTGGCGCCGCGCGAGGTGGATTTCATCGACTCCGTGCCGCCGTCCTATTTCGGCGGCAATCTCGACAATTGGCGCCTGGGGAAGGGGGCGACCGTCTATCTTCCGGTGTCCGTCCCCGGCGCATTGCTGTCAGTCGGCGATCCCCATGCCACGCAAGGCGACGGCGAATTGAGCGGCACCGCGATCGAATGCTCGATGACCGGAACGTTCGAGGTGATCCTGCACAAGAAGGCCGATCTCGCCGGCCAGCCCTTCGCCGATCTCTCTTATCCCCTGATCGAGACCGAGACCGACTGGGTCCTGACCGGATTCAGCCATCCCAACTACCTCGCCGAGTTCGGCGCTCAGGGCCAGAGCGAGGTCTACGCAAAATCCTCGCTCGACCTCGCCATGAAAGATGCGTTCCGCAAGATGCGGCGCTTCCTGATGAACGTGAAGGGCCTCAGCGAGGACGAGGCGATCGCGCTGATGTCGGCCGCCGTCGACTTCGGCGTCACGCAGGTGGTCGACGGCAATTGGGGCGTGCACGCGATCATCAGCAAGCGCCTGTTTCAAACCTTCCCCTAGACAAGCCTTCCCTTGAAAGAAGCGCCGTAACAAGGAACCCCAGTGAAATTCCACATGATCAGCGGCGGACCGAAGCCGGTCGCGCCCTTCAGCCACGCGGTGGAGACCGACGGTTTTGTCTTCGTCACCGGCCAGATGCCGGACACGCCGCAAACACCGGGCGTGTTACCCGACGGCATCGTCGCGCAGACGAGGGCGGTGATGGAGAATTTGAAGGTTGTATTGGCGGGCGTCGATCTCGGTCTCGAACACGTCGTGATGACACGCATTTATCTCACACGTTTCAAGGAAGACTACACCGCAATGAACGAGACTTATCGCGGGTTCTTTCCGCCCGACCGCCTGCCGGCCCGCACCTGCGTCGGTGTCACCGGGCTTGCCTACGACGCGCTGATCGAGATTGACCTGGTCTGCCGCCGGCCGTGAGGCGACAGCCCGTAGCCCGGATGGAGCGAAGCGCAATCCGGAATTCGTTCCGCGGATACAGGGCCCCGGATTACGCTTAGCTCCATCCGGGCTACAAGACCTTGCGTTGCCCGTCAGCATGTGGCGCCCGCGCCGGAGACTGCAAGCCGCGCCGATCTATGAATGCCGGTTCATTGCTGCGGAGAATTCGAATCGGTAAGAATTAGCTCGTTGCGCGTCTCGCGTCGTGCAACGCGCCGGAGGCGGATCGATCGCGTCTTGAACCTTTCGATTGCGCCTCCGACGAATCCTTCGAGGCAACGCCATTGGTTGCCGCGGCGCCTGCGCCGATCGACGTCAGGCACCGAAAGCCCGTTTCGATCGGGGGAATTTCATATGAAGTATTTTCTATCTGCACTGATTGCGATCGGTCTATCGATTGCCGCCGCGCCGTCTTTCGCGGCTGACGCGCGCAACGTCACTGTCGTCAACGAGACCGGCTATGCGATCAAATTCCTGGGCTTCAACGCCCCGGATGACGGCATGGACGAATGGGACAACGAGCTGGACAAGGTTTTGCAGAACCAGGCGAGCACTTATGTCGAGTTCGATGATGACGACGAAGGATGCGTCTGGAACGTCCGCGTCGACTGGCAGAACTATGACGAGACCGTGCTCTGGAAGAACGTCAACCTCTGCAAGTTCACCGCGCTTCGGCTGCGCTACGATTCCGGCACCAAGACCACTTCGTTCGTCGCCGAGTAACTTGACCTGAGGCCAGGCGGAGGAGGGGCCAAGCGCCCTTCCTCGCCGCAATGTGCGAGATGGCGAATTCGTCCTTTGCAAGCGCAAGCGGCTTTGTTATACGCAGCCGCGCGCGAACGACGGGTTCGCCCTTTTCCTCGGTAGCTCAGCGGTAGAGCATCCGACTGTTAATCGGATGGTCGCTGGTTCGAATCCAGCCCGGGGAGCCAAATTCCGCTTCATCTTCAATGGCTTGCGTCAAGACTCTGATCTGGCGTGCGATCTCGTTGCGGCAAATTCTCAATTAGATGTGTACCGTGGCGAGCCTGCATCCACCGGGGTGACGCCAAAACGACTCAATTGAAATCAAGCTTCCAGGCGCCGGTCCTTTACGGAGCTGATTCCCATGCGAGACATCCAGGTCGACCGTTCCCCGCTGGCTCCCTCCATTCTGCCGGCGGACATCCCCGAACTCAGCGACGACGAATGCCTCGCCTGTCTGGCGCGCGCGGTCGAGACCCACGATTCGGCACGGCTGGATGAAGTCGCCGCATTGATCGGCCGCCTCGCCGTCACGATCGAATAGGCCGGCTCACCCTGGACGTTGCGAGTTGCGGAAAGGCCCGGTTCGCTGGGCCAAAGCCATGTTGCGTTTTTGCAGGGCCTGCTCCAAAGATGCCGCCAACTTTCGTCCGCGGCATCGTCCGCCTTGCAGGGTCCGCAAATGTCCGTTTTCTCGACGGCGCGCCTAAAAATGGTCGATGGCCAGGTGCGCACCAGTGACGTCACCGACCGTCGTGTTCTCGACGCCATGCTCACGGTTCCGCGCGAGGCCTTCGTGCCGGCCAGCCGGCAGGCATTGGCGTATCTCGACATCGATCTCGACGTCAGCGAGGGCGGCGCCAAGCGGTTCCTGATCAAGCCGCAGCTGACGGGCAAGCTGCTCCAGGCCGCCGAGATCGGCGAGGACGACAACGTGCTGGTCGTCGGCTGCGCCACCGGTTATCTCGCTGCGTTGACCGCCAAGCTCGCACGCCAGGTCACCGCGACGGAATGCGATTCGGCGCTGGCCAAGAAGGCCAATGACGCCTTCGCCGCCCTCGGGCTTGCCAACGTGGCCTGCAAGGCCGCGGCCTGCACCGAGGGTGATACTGCTGGTGGTCCCTATGATGTGATCGTCCTCAATGGCGCCACCGAGGTGACGCCGGCAGGGCTGCTCGGGCAGCTCAAGGAGGGTGGGCGTCTGTTGGGGGTTTCGGCCGAATCCAGGCCGCCGCGCGCCATGATCGTGACCCATACCCACGGCGAATTCGGCCATCGGGCGCTGTTCGATGCCGCGGCCCCGGTCCTTCCCGGGCTGGAACGGGCCGCCGCCTTCGTATTCTGACGGCCCGATAGCGGCTTTAGCCCGTTAAAATCCCGTTCTGAATCAGAAGTGTGGCCGGGATGCTGCACGTGAAGAGTTTCCACTGAGAACCACCCTCAGGTAGTTCCGTCGCGCTTGACCGCGTCCTATGTTGCGACGGGGCAACGACTCCACTCGTAGACGGTAACCCAGCTCGCGGGCACGAGCCGGGCGTTAGAATGAACGGAATTTTTGGATGCATGGGGTGAAGCTCTTCACCGGAGCAGCGGTTTCGGTCCTGCTGCTGGCGCTTGTCGCGCCGACGCCTGCCTTGGCGGATACAATCGAGGCTGCGCTGGTGCGCGCCTATCAGAACAATCCGCAGCTTAACGCGCAGCGCGCCCAGGTGCGCTCGACTGACGAAAACGTGCCACAGGCGCTGTCGGGCTATCGCCCCAAGGTCGGAGTCAACCTCAGCACCGGCTATCAATATCAGGACATTCAGCAGCAGCAGAAGGGTCTGCCGATCCATAGCGACCCGCCCCTTCAGCCCAATAGCGCCAGCCTGACCATCAACCAGACGCTCTACAACGGCAATCAGACCGCCAACAGGACGCGCGCGGCGGAGAGCCAGGTCTCGGGATCCCGCGAGGCGTTGCGCGTGCTCGAGCAGACGGTCCTGTTGCAGGCTGCCACCAGCTACATGGATTATCTTCGTGACTCCGCCACCCTCGAAGTTCAGCGCAGCAACGTGCGCGTGCTCGAACAGACGCTCAAGCAGACCCGCGATCGCTTCAATGTCGGCGAAGTGACGCGCACGGACGTGGCGCAATCCGAAGCGCAGCTCGCGGCCGGCAGGACCCAGGCACTGACTGCCGAATCGAATCTCACGACGACGCGCGCGAATTTCCGCCGCATCATCGGCAATGAGCCGACGAACCTTGCGCCGGGCTCGCCCGTCGATCGTTTCCTGCCCGGGACGCTCGCCTCCGCCGTCGGTCTCAGCCTGGTGGAGAACCCCAACGTCACGGCCTCGATGTTCGGCATCGATGTCAATTATCTTCAGGTCAAGATCAACGAAGGCGCGCTGCTGCCGACCCTCACGGTTCAGGCCGGCATCACCCAGTCGTACCAGCAGACCCTTACGGTCTTCCGAACGACGACCGCTTCCGCCATCGCGACCGCCTCCGTGCCGATCTATCAGGGCGGCGCTGAATATGCGCTCATCCGCCAATCGAAAGAGAACCTGGCGCAGCAGCGCCTGAATCTCGAAACCACCCGCGACCAGACCCGTGCCAACGTCGTGCAGGCCTGGGGGCAGTTGGAAGCCGGCAAGGCGCAGGTACAATCTGCGCAGGCGCAGGTCACGGCTTCCGAGATCGCGCTGAACGGCGTGCGCGAAGAAGCCAAGGCCGGCCAGCGTACCACGCTGGACGTGCTCAACGCGCAGCAGGCGCTGGTGAACGCACGCGTTGCGCTCGTCACTGCCCAGCATGACCGCGTGGTGGCGTCCTATTCGGTGCTCAATGCGGTCGGCCGTCTCGCGCCGCAAGTCCTCGGCCTCAACACCACGGTCTACGATCCCAGCGTTCACTACCAACAGGTTCGCGACAGCTGGGCCGGCGTGCGCACGCCTGACGGACGCTAGAGTCCCGTAATCGTCCGGTCGGCCTCGCGAATAGTCGAAGCCGACCGGTGCTTTGCTTGCAATCAGCAAAATCCCTGACATAGCCTTGCCAAGAAGATGCGGGCCGATTCGCTCTGCATCCGATGCCGTGTGCGTAAAGCATGAGTGCCGAGGGCAGGGGCGCACCGCTGCACGTTGAGCCGTCATCTGGGGACAAGTCGGGCTGCCGTGACGAAAATGTCGGGCCACCCATCCGGAACCGGCCAATCCTGTCGTGCTTGGTGTAAAACAACGCATGCGAGGGCGTTGATGATGTGGAGTCGGAGATGACGCAGCCTGCAAAGGTCACAGAACCCTCGATGGAGGAGATTCTGGCCTCGATCCGGCGCATCATTGCCGACGATGAGGCCAAGCCGCCGCCGGCGGATGCTGCCAAGCCCGAGAAAGCTGCCGCCCCCGCCGCGCCACCGAAGCCGCAGGCGATCAACGATATTCCGCCATCCAAGGTCGCGCCGCCCAAAGCGGCCGCCGAGAAGCCCGCACCGGCTCCGGCTGCAAAGCCGGCAGCGCCGCCAGCCCCGGCACCCGAGGCGGATGCATCCAACAATCAGGACGATATCGACGCACTGCTAGCGGGCCTCGACACGGCCACCGCTGCGCCGGAAATCCGTGCTCCCGAGCCGGAGCCCGAACCTGAGCCCGACGTGCTGGAATTGACCGACGATATGGCGCTGGCGATGGAGCCAACGCCGTCTCCGCCGCCGCCGAGCTTCCGCAAGGTCGAGCCGCGCGACGATCTCGAATTCGCCGAATCGCCGTCGCCGCGTCCGACGCCGGCATCCTATGCGCCGGTGGACTTCGATGCGCCGCCACTGCCGCCCCAACAGCCGATCCTGGCGCAATCGACGGTCTCCGCGGTCGAATCCGCCTTCAATTCCCTGGCCCACACGGTGCTCAGCAGCAATGCGCGAACGCTGGAGGATCTGGTCAAGGAGATGCTGCGTCCGATGCTGAAATCCTGGCTGGACGACAATTTGCCGGGCCTCGTTGAACGCATCGTGAAGGCGGAAATCGAGCGGGTATCGCGCGGCGGCAGGTAGATCGGGCCGCAGAGCCCTCATAAAGCCCTGCTTGTGCGATATATTTCGTCCCCTGACCGGACCGGAAAGCCCTGTTGCCGCCTGGCTTTCCGTTGACTTGTCCGTTGACTTGGACCCCGTGCGCGGCTTTCTAACAGCGCCATGATCGAGAAAAATTACCAGCCCGCCGATATAGAAGCCCGCATGTCCGTCGTGTGGGAGGACAGCCTTGCCTTCAAGGCCGGCCGCCCGGACCGCCGCGACGCAGTGCCCTTTACCATCGTGATCCCGCCGCCGAACGTGACGGGCTCGCTACACATGGGCCACGCCCTCAACAACACGCTCCAGGACATCCTGTGCCGGTTCGAGCGCATGCGCGGCCGCGACGTGCTGTGGCAGCCCGGCACCGACCATGCCGGCATCGCCACCCAGATGGTGGTGGAGCGGCAGCTGATGGAGCGCCAGCAGCCCAGCCGTCGCGAGATGGGTCGCGAGAAGTTTCTGGAACGGGTCTGGCAGTGGAAGGCCGAGAGCGGCGACACCATCATCAACCAGCTCAAGCGGCTCGGCGCCTCCTGCGACTGGTCGCGCGAACGCTTCACCATGGACGAGGGCCTGTCCAAGGCCGTGGTCAAGGTCTTCGTCGAGCTGCACCGCGACGGCCTGATCTACAAGGACAAGCGGCTGGTGAACTGGGACACCAAGCTGCTCACCGCGATCTCCGATCTCGAAGTGCAGCAGACCGAGGTCAAGGGCAGCCTCTGGTACCTGCGCTATCCGATCGAGGGCAAGACTTTCAGCCCCGAGGATCCCTCGAGCTTCATCGTCGTTGCCACCACGCGCCCGGAGACCATGCTCGGCGATACCGGCGTCGCCGTGCATCCCGATGACGAGCGCTATCAGAAGCTGGTCGGCAAGAACGTGATTCTGCCGCTGGTCGGCCGCAAGATCCAGATCGTCGCCGACGATTATTCCGATCCGGAGAAGGGCTCGGGCGCGGTCAAGGTGACACCGGCGCACGACTTCAACGACTTCGAGGTCGGCAATCGCCATGGCCTCGCCCGGATCAGCGTCATCGACAAGGAGGGTTGCCTCGATCTCCTCGACAACGAAGATTATCTGCGCGACCTGCCGGCAGGTGCCGCGCAGTTCGCCGAGGAGTTCAACAAGCTCGATCGCTTTGCAGCGCGCAAGCGCATCGTCGAGCGGCTGGAATCGTTCGGCTTCGTCGAGCGGATCGAGCCCCATACCCACATGGTGCCGCATGGCGACCGCTCCGGCACGGTGATCGAGCCCTATCTTACCGACCAATGGTATGTCGACGCCAAGACGCTGGCGAAGCCGGCGATGGCCGCCGTGCGTTCGGGCGAAACCACCTTCGTGCCGAAGAATTGGGAAAAAACCTATTTCGAGTGGATGGAGAACATCCAGCCCTGGTGCATCTCGCGCCAGCTCTGGTGGGGCCACCAGATTCCAGCCTGGTACGGTCCCGACGGCAAGGTGTTCGTCGCCGAGACCGAGGAGGAGGCCGTCAGCCACGCCCTCGGCTATTACGTCGAGCAGGAGGTCATCACGGTCGAGCAGGGCCGCGAGATGGCGCTCGACCGCAACAAGCGTGACGGCTTCATCACGCGCGACGAGGACGTGCTCGACACCTGGTTCTCCTCGGCGCTGTGGCCGTTCTCGACCCTCGGCTGGCCCGCGGACGCGCCGGAAGTGCAGCGCTACTACCCGACCAATGCGCTGGTGACCGGCTTCGACATCATCTTCTTCTGGGTCGCCCGCATGATGATGATGGGGCTTCACTTCATGAAGGAGGTGCCGTTCTCGACGATCTACATCCACGCCCTCGTCCGCGACGAGAAGGGCGCCAAGATGTCGAAGTCGAAGGGCAACGTCATCGATCCGCTCAGCCTGATCGACCAATATGGCGCGGACGCGCTGCGCTTCACGCTTGCCGCGATGGCCGCGCAGGGGCGCGACATCAAGCTCGCTACCAGCCGTGTCGAGGGCTATCGCAATTTCGCGACCAAGCTCTGGAATGCGTCGCGCTTCGCGGAGATGAACCATTGCGCCGTGCCCGAGGGCTTCGAGCCGGCGAAGGCGAAGGAGACGCTGAACCGCTGGATCGCGCATGAGAGCGCGCACACCACGCGCGAGGTGACCGAGGCGATCGAGGCCTACCGCTTCAACGACGCCGCCGGCAGCATCTACCGCTTCGTCTGGAACGTCTATTGCGACTGGTATCTCGAGCTCGCAAAACCCGTGCTGCTCGGTCCCGACAGCCCTGCCAAGGCGGAAACCCGCGCCATGGTGGCATGGGCGCGCGACGAGATCCTGAAACTGCTGCACCCCTTCATGCCCTTCATCACCGAGGAGCTGTGGGAGGTGACGGCCAAGCGCGACGGTCTGCTCGCGCTGGCACCGTGGCCGCTGAAGCCGGCCGGGCCGACGCCGGAGCAGCTTGCGATGCTCGCAGCGACGACGGGGCCGACCGACGCGCTCGTCTCACCGGTTTGGGTGCTGCCGATCTTCGACCATGCCGACTTCACCGATCCCGCGGCCGAGGCCGAGATCGGCTGGGTGATCGACCTCGTCACGCAGATCCGTTCGGTGCGCGCCGAGATGAACATTCCGCCGGCGACCCTGACGGCGCTGGTGGTCGCAGGCGCATCGTCCGAGACGAAGGAGCGCGCGCCGCGCTGGAGCGACGTCATCAAGCGCATGGCGCGGCTGTCGGACATCTCCTTCGCCGACCGTGCGCCCGACGGCGCGGTCCAGCTCCTGGTGCGCGGCGAGGTGGCTGCGCTGCCACTGAAGGGCGTGATCGACGTCGCCGCCGAGCGCACGCGTCTCGACAAGGAGATCGGGAAGGCCGATTCCGACATTAAGCGCGCGGAGTCCAAGCTGGCGAACGAGAAATTCGTCGCCAACGCGGCCGAGGAGGTCGTCGAGGAGGAGCGCGAAAAGCGTGAGGCTGCGCTCGCCCGCAAGGCCAAGCTCCTCGAGGCGCTGGAGCGGCTGAAGCAGGCCTCGTAGGCTTATTTCGGAAACGGCTTGCTGAGGAATTTCGAGCCCCTGACGCCATAGCGCCAGGGCAGCTCGACGGCCTTGGTGATGCCGATCCGGATTCCGGCCACGACCTCCAGATCCTCCGTCCGCGCATGCAGCGCGATCGGCGGGCGGTCCAGCGGCAAGGCATTGTGCGCGATGGTGATGCCGAGCGCTTCGGTCAGCTTGCCCGGGCCCGAGCACAACGCGTGCAAATCCTGGAGATGGCGCCGCCGACGCATCGCGGCGATGCCGTGGGTCGGCTCCAGCGCGCGGATCAGCACGGCGCTCGCCGAGCCTTCTTCCTCGCAGACGAAGTTCACGCACCAATGGATGCCGTAGGAGCGGTAGACATAGGCAAAGCCGGGCGGCCCGAACATCACCTGGCTCCGCGGCGTGGGGCCATTGTAGGAGTGCGCCGCCGGCTCGGTATGATGATAGGCCTCGACCTCGACGATGATCCCGCCGACGCCGTCGACAAGCATGGTCGCGCCGATCAAGTCGGGCGCGACCTCGTGGACGCTGCGCGCGAAAAAGGCACGCTTCAGGGCTTTGCCGAGCCGGGGTGTGGAAGGTTTCGAGACTGGAGCCATTCGAGGTGAGAATCGCCAGAGAACAGAGCAGGATATTGCCCATATCTGCCATGTTCCCTGAAGCGGGGCGAGCCGGGTTGCGATGCCCGGCCAGACCGACTAGGTAGGACTTGGTCAGACCGGACACCCCATGGTCGTTATTGTCGATACCATCTCGAACCCGTTGCGCCCACGTCACCCCGAAAAGGTGAATCGGCCCGATTCCGCTTCGCCGCCGAAGCCGGACTGGATCCGCGTACGCGCCCCCAATACCCGCGGCTATGCCGACACCCGCAAAATCGTGCGCGCCAACGGCCTGCATACGGTGTGCGAGGAGGCGGGCTGCCCGAATATCGGCGAGTGCTGGGACAAGAAGCACGCGACCTTCATGATCATGGGCGACACCTGCACCCGCGCCTGTGCGTTCTGCAACGTCAAGACCGGCATGCCGAACGCGCTCGACGCGGCCGAGCCGCACAACGTCGGCGAGGCCGTGGCCAAGCTCGGACTTGCCCATGTCGTCATCACCTCCGTCGACCGCGACGATCTCACTGACGGCGGCGCCGAGCATTTCGCCCAGACCATCCGCGCGATCCGCGCCGCGTGCCCCTCGACCACGATCGAGATCCTGACGCCCGACTTCCTGCGCAAGGAGGGGGCGCTGGAGGTCGTCGTCGCCGCGAAGCCCGACGTGTTCAACCACAATCTCGAGACCGTGCCGTCGTGCTATCTCACGGTGCGGCCGGGCGCGCGCTATTTCCATTCGATCCGGCTGCTGCAGCGGGTCAAGGAGCTCGATCCCACCATCTTCACCAAGTCCGGCATCATGGTCGGCCTCGGGGAAGAGCGCCACGAGGTGCAGCAGGTGATGGACGATCTGCGTTCCGCCGACGTCGATTTCCTGACCATCGGGCAATATCTCCAGCCGACCCGCAAGCATCACGCCGTGATGCGCTACGTGCCGCCGGACGAGTTTTCGTCCTACGAGAAGGTCGCCTACACCAAGGGCTTCCTGATGGTCTCGGCGAGTCCGCTCACCCGTTCGTCGCATCATGCCGGCGAGGATTTTGCGAAACTGAAGGCCGCGCGGGCAGCAAGCACCCGCTGAATCGCCATGCCCAATTTTTCGAGCAAGCGCCGTGTCGATCACAGCGCGTCCGAGATGTTTGATCTGGTGGCCGACGTCGAGCGCTACCCGGAATTCGTGCCGCTGTGCAGCGCGCTGAAGGTCCGTCAGCGCATGGCGAAACCCGACGGCACCGAGGTGCTGGTCGCAGACATGACGGTGTCGTTCAAGCTGGTCAGGGAATCCTTCACCAGCCGCGTGACGCTCGACCGCGCCAATTTGAAGATCCTGGTCGAATATCTGCAAGGTCCCTTCAGCAATCTGGAAAACCGCTGGACGTTCGAGCCCAAAGGCGAGAGCGTCTGCGACGTCGGTTTCTTCCTTGCCTACGAGTTCAAGAGCCGCATGCTGGCGCTCCTGATGGGCTCGATGTTCGACGCCGCGTTCGCGCGATTTTCCATCGCGTTCGAGAAGCGGGCGGATGCGATCTACGGACGGCGGAAGCTGGCGTCGTCGTAGTGGTTGCGGACGGGCACGCTCTCTCCTCCGTCATTGCGAGGAGCCCTTGCGACGAAGCAATCCAGAATCCCTCCGCAGAGAGACTCTGGATTGCTTCGCTGCGCTCGCAATGACAATGGGGGAGGCAGGCGTGCCAAAAATTTCAATCCACCGCCTTCACGACATCCGGCGGCTGCGAGGCATAATACGCCGCGGCCTGCTCGATTTCCTGCGGGGTCATCGCCCGCGCGATGTTGCGCATCTGCTGGCTGATGTCATTGCGGCGCTCGCCGGAGGCAAAGGCCTGCAGCTGCGCCTTCATGTAGGCCTCGGACTGGCCTTCGAGCCACGGGCTGCCGGTTTTGTTGTCGAGGCTACCGTGGCAGGCGCCGCAGGGCGCGATGCCGCGCATCGGTGCGCCGTAGATCACGATGCTTGGCTTCGGCAGTTGCGGCGTCGGGTGATAGGCCGGCAGCCGCGGCAGGTAAGCGTAATAGTTCGAGAGATCTGCGATCTCCTGGTCCGTCAAATTCACGGCGAACGGCGACATCACGGCGTTGGCGCGCGCGCCGGTGCGGAAATCATGCAGCTCCTTGTAGATCACGGCCGCGTACTGGCCGGCGAGATTGGGCGAGTCCGCGCGGCTGACACCGGTCGGGCCATGACAGATCGCGCAACGCTGCGCCAGCGTGGCGCCGCGTCCGATCGCCTCCTGGTTCGGGCGTGCCAGCGTGTTCGACGTCAGCACGACCCCCGAGAGGCGCCTGGTCTGCTCCGGCGTAGTCACGCTCGCTGCGCGTTGCGGCACACCGGCAGCGCTGCAGATCGCGTCCCAGACGTCGGCGAACTGAACCCAGGGCTGTGCGAAGGGCAGCACGAGGAAGCCCGCAATCGCCGTGACGATCAGGATCGCGGCGGTGATGATCACACTCGCCTTGAAATGACGATTGGTGAAGGTGAAGAGGTCGCGCGTGCTCATCACTGCGCTCCCACATAAACGGCTGGCACAGAGGTGCCCTCGGTCAACGCCAGATTCAGGATCGGATAGCCGTAGTTGGTGAGGGTGAGCGCGATCATCAGCGCCACCCACAGCGCATGAGTGTTGAGCGCGACGGGGACCGTTGTGGGCTGGTGCACCGCCAGCGCGAAGCGATAGGGGCCGGCGTCGACCTGCGGCGCGCGCATGCCGCGAGCAAGGATAACGATGAACATGATGCCCGACACCAGCAGGATGAAGCCGCCGATGGCCGAGAGGGTGACCGAGAGGGCCTGCGGCGCGATCGCGGGGTCTCCGAAGTCGAAATAGGCCATGCGGCGCGGCATGCCGAGAATGCCGACCCAGTGCCAGGGAAAGGTCGTGACGATCATGCCGATGAACCACAGCCCGAGCTGGCTGCGGATCAGGCGGACGTCGATCAGCTGGCGCCCGGTCAGATGCGGCCACAGATCATAGGCGATCGCAAAATACATGATCACGATGGCGCCGCCGAAGATCAGGTGGAAATGGCCGGTGATCCACTGCGTGTTGTGGATCGACGCATCGAGCTGATAGCTCATGTTGATGAGGCCGCCGGCGCCACCGAAGCCGAGCATGACGAATGAAAAGGCGAGGGCCAGCATCATCGGATTGTCCCAGGGCAGGGCCCTGATCCAGCCGAACATGCCGCGGCCGCCGCGCAGGCGCGCCGCGATCTCGACGGAGGCGCAGATCGTGAACACGGTCAGCAGCGTCGGCAGCGCGACCAGCGCCGTGAAAGCCGAATGGATGAACTTGAAGCCGGCGCCGACCTGCGGATCCGCGAAGGTGTGGTGCATGCCGATCGGCATCGCCACCACCAGGAACAGGATGAAGGAAATCCGCGCCATGCTGTCGGAATAGACGCGGCCGCCGATCGCACGCGGCACGATGGTGTAATAGGCGATGTAGGTCGGCATCAGCCAGAAATAGACGATGGCGTGCAGCGTCCAGGAGAAGAACACGCGCGCAAGGCCGGCGTCGATGGTGGCCTTCAGCCCCGCCGCGACCGGAATGATCTGCAGCAGCAGCTCGAGCGCGGCACCGACCGCAGTCCAGGCCCACAGATACGAGCCCGCGACATTGGCGAACATCGCCAGCGGCACCGGCGCGCCGGGATGGGCCTTGCGCCAGACGCGCAGATTGATCGACATCAGCGCGACCCAGATCCAGGAGCCGACCACGACCAGCACGACGCCAAGATAGTAGAACACGTTGCCGATCAGCGGCGGGTAGAACGTGTAGAGCACCGAAGCGCGGCCGAGCCCGACCGGGACCATCGCCATGATCGCGCCGACCACAATCAGCCAGAATCCCGCCCAAGCCCAGCGCACACCGACCAGCCGCTGCTCCAGCGCGGACTCGCTAATGGCATAGCCAAAGCCCATCGCGACCAGCGTCGGGAAGACATAGCCCATCACCGTGCCGTGCGCGGTCAGCGAGCGGTAATAGAGTTCGGGATTGGACAGCCAAGTGCCGATCGGGCTGCGGATGAACATCTGCCAGGCGCCGAGCGTGAGCGCGATGCCGAACACGGCGAAGGCCAGCCAGAAATGGGCGAGGATGAGCTTTCTATTGACCAACACAGCTCAGCCTCCCGCCACCCTTCGCGCGGTTCGCGAAGTCCGTCTTGTCGATCACTTTGACCTTGCCCCACATGCCCTCGTGGCCGAAGGAGCAAAACTCCTGGCAGGGCATCAGATAGTCGCCGCTCTTCGTAAAGCGCATGAGCTGCTCGGAGATGTAGCCCGGCACCAGCATGGTGTTGACGTTGGTGCCCTGGATCAGGATGCCGTGGACGACATCGGCGCTGGTGGCGCGCAGCGTGATCGGCGTGTCGACGGGCACCACGATGCAGGCCGGCGTGAAGGAATATTGCTGGCCAATCGCGCGCACGGTGACATTGCCGTTGGCCTCCAGCACGCTGCCGAGATTGCTTTCGACGAATTCACCGCTCAGATGCAGCCGCGAGGGATCGGTGGTTTCGACGCGCGGCTGCGGCATGGTCGCGCGATGGATACCGGCGAATGCCGCCAGCAGCGCCATCATCACGACGATGATCACGGCGATGGTGGCCCAGCGCCGCTCGACGCGGGCTGCGACCTCGGCGCTGGCGCTACCGTTGCTGTGGGCTCCCTCGACCCTCATTGCAGCGAGCCGCGCGGCAGGAACACGAACAGATAGAAGGCGAACCACATCGCGACCACGCAGGCCGTGGCGATGCCGGCGACCACTATCGCGCCGGATGGGCCCTGCGCCACGACTTCCTCGATGGCCTGGTCGGCGACGGCTGGGCTGGTTGGCGGGTCGGAATTGAACATGGGGCCCTCAGTTCAGCGGTGCCGAGCGCAGCTCGTTGGCCTCGCGCGCCGAGACCGGCGTGCCGCGATTGCCCCAGGCGGTGCGGATGTAGGAGACGACGGCGGCGACCTCGTTGTCGGAGAGGAGGCCGGCGAAGGGCGGCATGCCGTAGGGCATCGGATTGCCCTTGGTGCCCGGCGGATAGCCGCCATTGAGCACCATGCGGATCGGGTTGACCGCCGACTGCATCTCGATGGACTGGTTGTTGGCGAGCGGCGGCCAGTGCGGCGGCTTGCCCTCGCCCTGGGTGCCATGACAGCTCGCGCAGTTCTTGTCGTAGACGGTCTTGCCGAGGCTGATCAGAAGGCTGCTCTCGCTGGTCGGCAGCGCCGAGCTCGCGGCCGGCGGAGGCGAGGGCTCCGCGATGCCCTTGAGGTAGACCGCCATCGCCCTGGTGTCCGCGTCATCGAGATATTGCAGACTGTTGTGCACGACCTCGGCCATCGGGCCGTAAACCACGCCGCGCATGGAAACGCCGGTCTGGAGCAGATCCGTGATGTCTTTGATGCTCCAGTCACCGAGCCCGGCCTCATGGTTCGACGTCAGCGAGGGCGCGTACCAGTTCTGCATCGGGATCAGGCCGCCTTTGAACGCGTCCGATTGCGAGGTGCCGCCGAGCGCGTTGATCGGCGAATGGCACATGCCACAATGGCCGAGGCCCTCGACCAGATAGGCGCCGCGATTCCATTCCGCCGATTTTTTCGGATCCGGCTTGAACTCGCCCTCGCTGAAGAACAGCGTGCGCCAGCCGAGGATGAGCTGGCGGTTGTCGTAAGGGAAACGCAATTCGTGCGGCTTGTTCTTCTGGTTCACCGGCGCAATCGAGCGCAGATAGGCGAAGATGGCGTCGCTGTCGGCGCGCGTGACCTTGGTGTAGGACGCAAACGGCATCGCCGGGTAGATCAGCCCGCCGTCGGGAAAGCGGCCGCTGTGCATGGTCTTGTAGAAGTCGTCGGCACTCCACTTGCCAATGCCTGTCTCCGGATCGGGGGTGATGTTGGAGGTGTACAGCGTGCCGAACGGTGTCGGCATGGCACGGCCGCCGGCAAACAGACGTCCTTCCGGCGCGGTGTGGCAGGCAGTGCAGTCGCCGGCACGGGCCAGATATTCCCCGCGCGCGATGATGTCGCCGGTCTTGTCTTTGTCCTGCGCGGCTGCTGCCGTGGTGAACGCGGCGATGGCGAGCAACTTGATGGACAGGAGCTTGATCGACAATTTGAAGCCCATCATCCGCCTCGTCAGTTGGGCTGGCTACCGCAGCCGAATGGCAGCGCATAGGTGCCTTTCGGCACGGGGGCTGGGTTCGCGGGGGCAGGCCGCGTCGCAAGCCAGGCTGCGATGGCGGTGACGTCCGCCTCGGTCAAGTGACCGGCGACGAGCTGCATGCAATCAGGGGATTTCGCGGTGCGAGTGCCATAACGCCAGCCGCCGAGCTGGGCGCTGATGTAATTGGCGCGCAAGCCGAGCAGGCCGGGGATGCCGGGCTGCATACCCGTCAGTCCAGGGCCATGACAGCTCACGCAAGCCGGAATGTTGCGGCCGGCATCGCCGCTGGTGGCGAGCAGCTCACCGTGCGCGAGAACGTCCTTGCTGACTTCGCTCGGCGCCGGCGGTGGGAGCGGCGGGTGCTCGCTGGCAAAATATTCCGCCATCGCCTCCAGGTAGGGATCGGGCAGGAATTCCAGCAGATAGTTCATCGGTGGGTATTTGCGCCGGCCGCTACGGAAAGCGAGAAGCTGGTTGTAGAGATAACCGGCCGGCTTGCCTGCGAGACGCGGGAAGTAGACGTCGCGGGTGCCTTCGCCCTTGTTGCCATGACAGGCCGTGCAGGCCTCCACCCGCGCCGCCATCGTATCCGGCGGCTGGTTAGCGGTTTGTGCGGCCGCACCATCAAAGGCGCTCAGGATGGCAATGGCGATTGCCGGAGCAGTGAAGCGAGCGAACACGCCGTCGCCCTCCAGAAAACAGGACCGGGTTGATTCCCGGCCGCAACGTAGCGGATCATTATTGCGCCAATAATTTTCCCACGCCAAGTTCAGACAGAAGCCATGACGTTTGGCCGCGGTCGATATCTGCGATCCCGATCGGATTCGACAATGTTTGCGTGCTTTTTGAAAACTGGACATAACGCGGCGACCTCGCGACAGTTCCTGCCCGAGTCGGCGTGTGCGTACGCCCTCTGTCAGAGGGCGCAGGGAAGGCCGGGTGCCGGCTGGCACCCACGGTCCACTGTGCGAAGGTTGCGCTACAAGAGGCTGCACAGCGGCATACAGGTGAAGCCCAACACACGGCCTTCCCTGCGCAGTGGTTTGACGGCTTATGCCGAGCTCTCCCCGGGGATGCACTATTGCCCCCGTCGCCTTGCGGATGGCTGATGCGCGTGCCCGGTCGGGCCGCCCACATCACCACAAGACTTGACGCACAGACCCCGGGCGTCAGGACGACACGGTTTTGCCGTACGCTGTCAGCATCGGTCGTTTGCGCGACACCCTCGCTCACGGTTTCCCGCCCTGCGAAGCCCTTCGCGCCGATGTGACTAGCGTCCACCGCAGCTCACCCCGCGTTCGTGACGATCGCGATACGCCCCTCTGACAGGGATGAGGTGCGGGATGAATACGCCAAAGCCGAATTTCGGTAAAGTGGAATATCTTTGCGCTAGCGGATTGACCCGTTGTTTGTGTGTTTTGCCCGTCGGGGAACGCAAGGTCTTGTGGCCGGGATGCGCTTCGCGCCATCCGGGCTGCGGGACCGTTCGCGTGGAATGCTGCTCGGCCGCGTGACGGGCTTGGTTTCCCGATCTGGGATAACGTACAAGCGACAGCAACGGGAGACGGCAACATGATGGGCGACACGAACGTTCGGGCCGGCCAGTGCCATTGCGGCACGGTGCGTTTCGAGGCGACGCTCAGCGACGGCTTCAATTCTATCCGCCGCTGCACCTGCTCCTACTGCCGCATGCGCGGCGCCGTCGTCGTCATGGCGGCAATGGGCGGGATCAAGTTCCTCCAGGGCGAGGATGCGCTCACAAGCTACCGCTTCCATACCGGATCAGCGCAGCACTTCTTCTGTTCCCGTTGCGGAATCTACACGCACCATCAGCGACGATCCGACCAATCTCTCTATGCCGTCAACGTCGCCTGCCTGGATGGGGTAAGCCCGTTCGATTTCACTGAGGTGCCGGTCATGGACGGCATCAACCACACCAACGACACCGGCCAGCCGACGCGGCGGGCCGGCACGCTCCGCTTCATTTCGGCCGACTGACGGTGGTGGTTGCCTGGCTCAGCCGCGCGGCGACCGCGGCGGCCTGCGCTTCGCCACATGTCGGCGCGGCGAGCGTGTCACGCGGGGGCGAAGGCGGGTTACCGCGGCTTCACGACGAGGCTTGGTCTGGGCTGGACCGCGGGCGAGATCCATCAGCATGCGCAGCGCCTCGACCACCGAGCGCTGGCGCACGGCGGTGCGGCCGATAGCACCAAAACGATGCTCGCGGTGAACGATGCGTCCATCGCGCGCGGCGGCGGCGAAATGCACGAGGCCAACCGGCTTGCCGGGCGTGGCGCCGCCGGGGCCGGCAATGCCGGTGATAGCGACTGCAAGATCGACGCCGGCACGCTCCAGCGCGCCGACCGCCATGGCCGTTGCGGTCTCCCTGCTGACGGCGCCGAAATTCGCAAGCGTGCCGGCCTCGACGCCGAGCATCGCGCGCTTGGCGTCGTTGGAGTAGGTGACGAAGCCCCGATCGATCACGTCGGAGGAGCCGGGAATGTCGGTCAGCGCACCCGCGACGAGGCCGCCGGTGCAAGATTCAGCGGTCGCGATCGTCAGCTTGCGCATCCGGCACAGATCGAGCAGCGAGCGGGAGAGGGCGCGTGCGTCGCTGCCGGCCATGGCCTAGACACTCCAGGGCAGGCGGATGGTAGCGCTCGCGGTGGCCGCGATGCCTTCCTCTCGGCCGGTGAAGCCGAGCCGCTCGCTAGTGGTCGCCTTGACCGCGACCCGGGAGATGTCGACGCCGGAGATCTCGGCGATGCGCGCGCGCATGGTGTCGCGCAAGGGGCCGATCTTCGGCCGCTCGCAGATCATGGTGACCTCGAGATTGGCGATGCGGCCGCCGCGCTGGGTGACGCGCTCGATGGCGTATTTCAAAAACAGGTCGGAGGAGGCGCCCTTCCACTTCGCGTCGCTGGGCGGGAAGTGCGATCCGATATCGCCGTCGGCGAGCGCGCCGAGGATGGCGTCGACCAGCGCATGCAGGCCGACATCGCCGTCAGAATGGGCCAGGAATCCCTTGGTGTGCGGTACGCGCACGCCGCAGATCATGAGATGGTCGCCCTCGCCGAAGGCGTGGACGTCGTAGCCCGTGCCGGTCCTGATGTCGCCGAGCAGGCTGGCCAGCCGCGCTTCCTCGCGCACGAAATCCTCGGGAGTGGTGAGCTTCATATTGGCAGCATCGCCTTCAAAGGTTGCAACCGTCAATCCCGCCCATTCGGCAATCGCGGCATCGTCAGTGAAATCGCTGCGTCCATCCTGGGCCGCGCGACGATGGGCTTCGAGGATGACGTCGAAGCGAAAGGATTGCGGCGTCTGTGCGATCCGCAACCGCGCCCGGTCCGGCGTGTCCTCGACATTACCGTTCTCGCCGATGACCTTGATGGTGTCGGTGACGGGAACGGCGGGGATCGCGGCGCCGGTGCGGCTGGCCGCATCGATCGCGCGGGTGATCACGCCTTCCGAAACGAAGGGGCGCGCGGCGTCGTGGATCAGGACGATGTCGGGCTTGTGCCTGGCGAGCGCTTCGAGACCGGCGAGCACCGAGGCCTGCCGGGTTGCGCCGCCATTGACCGGAGCCTCGTGGCTGAGCCCTGCGACCGCCGCCGTGAATATGGCACTGTCATCGGGGTTCACGACCGGCTGAACCGCGAACACGTCCGCATGACGGCTGAAGGCCTCCATGGCGCGATAGATCACTGGCACGCCGCCGATCTCGCGATATTGCTTGGGGCCACCGGCGCCTGCGCGCAGGCCGCGTCCGGCCGCGACGAGGACGACTGCGGTGCGCTGTGATTTCGCCATAGGACTCAAATACTCATTTGGTGATCAAGAGAGTCGGGGGTGGGGTGATTGCCGCATGCCTCTAGCACGGCAGGCCCGCAAAAAAAGGGGTTTCCCTGGATTGTGGGAAACAGCATTTTGCTGCACTGCACTTGAAAGATTGTCAGAACTGTCTAAACTGTAGGCATGACGCTTGACTGCACAAGAATTGTGCGCAAGATAGGTCATGGCAGGCGCGATGAGGCGCTGCCAACGCAGCGAGACCCCTGTGACCGGCTCGGCAGTATCAGGCTCTAAGCCATTGAAGATAGGTGATATTGATGTCGCCACCCCGGTCTTCCTGGCGCCGATGTCGGGGGTAACTGACTCGCCCGTCCGCCGGCTGGCCGCGGAGTTGGGGGCGGGTCTGGTGGTATCCGAAATGACGGCCAGCGACGAACTCGCCAATGGCCATCGGATGTCCCGGTTGCGCTGCGAAGCCACCGGGATCGGTCCGCACGTGGTCCAGCTCGCCGGTTGCGAGACGCACTGGATGGCAGAGGGCGCCCGGATTGCCGAAGCCGACGGCGCCGACATCATCGACATCAACATGGGCTGTCCGGCCCGTCACGTCACCGGCGGCCAGTCCGGTTCCGCCTTGATGCGCGACCTCGACCACGCCGTCAGCCTGATCGAAGCGACGATCGCGGCGGTGAAGGTACCGGTGACGCTGAAGATGCGGCTCGGCTGGGACGACCGCACCCGCAATGCGCCGGAACTGGCGCGTCGCGCGCAGGCGTCAGGCATCAAGCTCGTCACCGTGCACGGCCGCACCCGCTGCCAATTCTACAAGGGCGAGGCCGATTGGGACGCGATCCGCGCCGTACGCGAGGCCATCTCCATTCCGCTCGTCGTCAATGGCGACATCACCACTTTCGAGAAGGCGCTCGCGGCGTTAGAGGCCTCCGGCGCCGATGCCGTGATGATCGGCCGCGGTGCGCAGGGCCAGCCCTGGCTGCCCGGCCAGATCGGCCGACGCTTGAGGGGCGGGGGGGCGGAAGCCACGCCGTCGCTCGAGACGCAGCTGCATTACGTCCGCACGCTTTATGAAGGCGTCTGCGCGCTCTACGGCCTGCGCATCGGTCTGCGGCATGCGCGAAAACATCTGGGCTGGGCGCTCGACGTCGCGGCCGATGTGAGCCGCGCGCCGGCCGAGAAGCTGAAATCCTGGCGCCAGAAAATCCTCACCTCGGAGGATCCGCGCCTCGTCCACCGGTCACTGCAAGATGCCTTCGACGACTTCGCATGGAGCGCCGCTGCATGAGCTCAGCCGCTGAACATCGTCGGCCGTTTCCGTCCGACAGCGATGCCATCCTGGATGCACTGCCCAATCCCGTGCTCATGATCGGACCGGACGGCAAGATCGTCGCCGCCAACATCGCAACCGAAGCCTTCTTCGATATCTCGACGCAGTTTTTGAAGCGGCAGTCGCTGAAAGAGCTGGTGCCGTTCGGCAGCCCCTTGCTGGCGCTGATCGACCAGGTGCGTTCGTCGAACGCGCCGGTCAACGAATACAAGGTCGATCTGGGCACGCCACGCATGGGCGGAGACCGCCAGGTCGATCTGCATGTTGCCCCCGTCACGGAACGGCCCGGCCATATCGTGGTGATGCTCCAGGAGCGCTCCATCGCCGACAAGATGGACCGCCAGCTCACCCATCGCAGCGCCGCGCGCTCGGTGATCGCGCTCGCCGCGATGCTGGCGCATGAAATCAAGAACCCGCTCTCCGGCATCCGCGGCGCGGCGCAGCTCCTGGAGCAGCAGGCCTCCTCGGAAGACCGCATGCTGACGCGGCTGATCTGCGATGAGGCCGACCGCATCGTGACGCTGGTCGACCGCATGGAGGTGTTCGGCGACGAGCGCCCCGTGGTGCGCGGCCCCGTCAACATCCATTCGGTGCTCGATCACGTCAAACGGCTGGCGCAGTCCGGCTTTGCCCGCAACATCCGCTTCGTCGAGGATTACGATCCCTCGCTGCCGCCGGTGCTGGCGAACCAGGACCAGCTCATCCAGGTGTTCCTCAACCTGGTGAAGAATGCCGCCGAAGCGCTGATCGACGTTCCCGACGGCGAAATCCAGCTCACCACCGCGTTTCGCCCCGGCGTGCGCCTGTCAGTCCCCGGTCAAAAATCCCGTGTATCCCTGCCGCTCGAATTCTGCGTGAAGGACAACGGACCAGGCGTGCCGGACGATCTTCTGCCCAACCTGTTCGATCCCTTCGTCACCACCAAGCAGACCGGCTCGGGTCTGGGCCTCGCGCTGGTCGCAAAGATCATCGGGGATCACGGGGGCATCATCGAATGCGAATCTCAGCCGCGGAAGACCACCTTCCGCGTGCTGATGCCGATGTATTCCACATCGGTGAAACATGCCGATCAAAGCAGTCGCGACGGCTCTGCCGGGAAGTCGTCGTCTGCGTCACAGGGGGCAAAATGAGGATTAACGATGCCCGCAGGTAGCATTCTCGTTGCTGATGACGACACCGCCATCCGCACGGTTCTCAACCAGGCACTATCGCGCGCCGGCTACGAGGTGCGGCTGACCGGCAATGCCGCGACGCTGTGGCGATGGGTCAGCCAGGGGGAGGGCGATCTCGTCATCACCGACGTGGTGATGCCCGACGAGAACGCGTTCGACCTGTTGCCGCGGATCAAGAAGATGCGGCCGAATTTGCCGGTCATCGTCATGAGCGCGCAAAACACCTTCATGACGGCGATCCGGGCTTCCGAGCGCGGCGCCTATGAATATCTGCCGAAGCCCTTCGACCTGAAGGAGCTGATCGCCATCGTCGGCCGCGCGCTGGCCGAGCCGAAGGAGCGGGTCTCGACGCCGAACGAGGACGCCGAGATGGAGGCGATCCCGCTGGTCGGCCGCTCGCCGGCGATGCAGGAAATCTATCGTGTGCTGGCGCGCCTGATGCAGACCGACCTCACCGTGATGATCACGGGCGAGTCAGGTACCGGCAAGGAGCTGGTGGCGCGCGCGCTGCACGACTACGGCAAGCGCCGCAACGGCCCGTTCGTCGCGGTCAACATGGCGGCAATCCCGCGCGACCTGATCGAGTCCGAACTGTTCGGCCACGAGCGCGGCGCCTTCACCGGCGCCAATACCCGCGCCTCCGGCCGCTTCGAGCAGGCCGAGGGCGGCACGCTGTTCCTGGACGAGATCGGCGACATGCCGATGGAGGCGCAGACCCGCCTGCTGCGCGTGCTTCAGCAGGGCGAATACACCACGGTCGGCGGCCGCACCCCGATCAAGACCGACGTGCGCATCGTCGCGGCCTCCAACAAGGATCTGCGCGTCCTGATCCAGCAGGGCCTGTTCCGCGAAGATCTGTTCTTCCGCCTCAACGTCGTGCCGCTGCGGCTGCCGCCGTTGCGCGAACGCATCGAGGATCTGCCCGATCTCATCCGTCATTTCTTCGCGCTGGCCGAGAAGGACGGACTGCCGCCGAAGAAGCTCGACGCGCTGGCGCTGGAGCGGATGAAGCAGCACCGCTGGCCGGGCAACGTACGCGAGCTCGAGAACCTCGCCCGTCGCCTCGCGGCGCTTTATCCGCAGGACGTGATCACGGGCTCCGTCATCGACGGCGAGTTGGCGCCACCCACGGTCAGCCCGGGTGCCGCAGTCCAGCATGGTGTCGACAATCTCGGCGGCGCCGTGGAAGCGTATCTCTCCTCGCACTTCCAGGGATTCCCCAACGGCGTGCCGCCGCCGGGCCTCTATCACCGCATCTTGAAAGAGATCGAGGTGCCGCTACTCACGGCCGCGCTCGCGGCGACCCGCGGCAACCAGATCCGCGCGGCCGATCTGCTCGGCCTCAACCGCAACACGCTGCGGAAGAAGATCCGGGATCTCGATATCCAGGTGTATCGGAGCGGGGGCTAGCCTTCCCGTACCGGACGGTGGCTCAGCTCCCCCTACCAAGCGGAGCTGAGCCTGTCCGGATCGCGCTGGCCGTTGTGGCTGACGCGGTGAGCAGAAGTCCGGACCGGATTGAAATGTTCCGCAGGAACATTCAAATGATGATTTCAGCCGCGGGACGCGGCCTCACACCTATCTGACAAACCGGCCTGCTACCTGTATCCCGCTGGCGACGTTCGCATTGGGCTCCTGCACCCCGAGACCATTGACCAGCAGGTCCGCCGCCACGATCAGCAGCAGCACGGCCGACACCATCATTGCTAGAAAGAACCTGTGCATGCTGGTCAAGCCGTAAGGGCCGGAATGCGTTCCCCCCTCCGGCATGTCGCTGTGGATGCGCGGGTCGGTCGCGGCGAGGGCGCCGCGGAATTGTCGCAATTCGGCAACAATGTGGTACGAATACATCAGTATCCGCCCGCCGCGGACCCCGTTTTTCAGCACCCATTGCCGGAATGACCAGCGCAGACACCTCGGCCGCATCCTTTGACACGGCCCCAGCTGAAGAGCCCCGGCGTTGGTCGGCGCGACGCTGGCTGGCGCCGTTCGCCGTGGCGCTGGCCCTGCTGTCGGCCTGCCTGACATTCCTGGTCCTGACCGGCCTCACGTCAATCGAGCCGACCCCTGCGGTTGTCCGCTCGTTCTATCTGATCAATGCGGGCACGATCCTGCTGCTGGTCGGCATCATCATCCGCGAGCTCTGGCAGCTCATTCTGGCGCGACGCCGCGGCAGGGCGGCGGCGCGCCTCCATGTCCAGATCGTCAGCCTGTTCTCGATCGTGGCGGTGCTGCCGGCGGTGCTGGTCGCCGTGGTCGCCAACGTCACCATCGAGCGCGGCCTCGACCGCCTGTTCTCCGGCCCGACCAAGGAGGTGATCCAGAATTCGCTGACGATCGCGCGCGCCTACATGCAGGACCACGCGCAACTGATCCGGGGCGACATTCTCGGGATGGCCAACGACATCGCCCACGCCCGGCCGCTCTACGACCAGGATCGCCGCTCTTTTCGCGAATTGCTGACGTCCAGCGCCGCCTCGCGCAATTTGCCGGGCGCGATGATCATCGACAAGAACACCAACATTCTCGAATCCGCCGATACCGGCATGCGGCTGGCCTATTCGCCGCCGGCGCCGGACTTCCTCAGCAACGTCAACGAATCCGAGCCCGAGATCGCGGTGCTGCCCGATGCGAGCTTCGTCGCCGCGGTGGTCCGCTTGCGCGCCTTCAGCGACACCTTCCTCTACGTCGCGCGGCCGCTCGATCCGAATGTCGTCAACCAGCTCAAACAGACCGAGGTCAGCGTCGCCGAATACGCCCAGATCGAGTCGCGCCGGCTCGGCATCCAGGTCGCGTTCGCGCTGATGTTCGCGGTGATCGCGCTGACCATCCTGATGGCCTCGGTGCTGATCGGCCTCAACTTCGCCAATTCGCTGGTCTCGCCGATCCGGCGGCTGATGAACGCGGCCCAGACGGTCTCGACGGGCGACCTCCATGTGAAAGTGCCGGTGCACCAGTCGGAAGGCGACCTCGCCCAGCTGGGTGAGACCTTCAACAAGATGACGGAGGAGTTGCGCAGCCAGCGCGACGAGCTTGTCAACGCCAGCGACCTCATCGACAGCCGCCGCCGCTTCATCGAGGCGGTGCTGTCGTCCGCGAGCGCCGGCATCATCGGCGTGGATAATTCAGGCAGCGTCGGCATTCTCAACCGTTCCGCCGAAAAGCTGATCGGGCACTCCGAAGCCGAGACGCTCGGCCATCCGCTCTCCGACGTGCTGCCCGAGCTCGAGGAGATGATGAAGACGGCGCGGGAAGGGACCCAGCGCCTGGTGCAGGGGCAGATCACGATCACGCGGGACGGGCAGGAACGCAATCTGTCGGTCCGCGTCAGCGCCGAGAAGACCAGCCAGCCGCACGACAGCTACATCATCACGCTCGACGACATCACCGAACTGGTCTCGGCGCAGCGCACCTCGGCTTGGGGCGACGTCGCGCGCCGCATCGCGCATGAGATCAAGAACCCGCTGACCCCGATCCAGCTCTCCGCCGAGCGCATTCGCCGCAAATTCGGCAAGGACATCACCGAGGGCAAGGACAAGCAGATCTTCGAACAGTGCACCGACACCATCGTGCGTCAGGTCGACGATATCCGCCGCATGGTCGACGAGTTCTCGCGCTTTGCGCGGATGCCGAAGCCGGTGATGGAGGGTGAGGACGTCGCCGACGCAGTGCGGCAGGCGGTGTTCCTGATGAAGGTCGCCCACCCCGAGATCGATATCGAGGCCGAGTTCAAGGAAGACCCGCTGCGCGCCCAGTTCGACCGGCGGCTGATCTCGCAGGCCGTCACCAACATCGTCAAGAACGCCACCGAGGCGATCGAGCAGGTTCCCCTGGAGGAGCTCGGCAAGGGCCGGATCGACGTCGTGGTCTCGCACGAGGGCGAGGACGTGCTGATCGACGTCGTCGACAACGGCATCGGCCTGCCCAAGGTTCGCTCGCGCCTGCTCGAGCCCTATGTGACGACACGCGCCAAGGGCACCGGCCTTGGGCTCGCGATCGTCGGTCGCGTGCTGGAAGACCATGGCGGGCGCATCGAGCTGAAGGATGCCTCGGACTTCCGCGAGGGCCAGCGTGGCGCCTGGATGCGGATGCGTTTTGCGATCTCCGGCGCTCCCGCGAAGAGCGAGGGGGCCGAACCGGCGGGCGGGGCAACGACCAAGCCGGAAATCGGCGAAACGGCCACGCAATCCGTCAAGGATCCGGAAACAAAGCAAGCGGCCGTCGAAACCAAAGAGCCGGCTGAAAAGACCAATGATTCAACGAAGATCGAAGCCTCAACAGGCAGCTGAGAAAACAGGCGACCCATGGCAAGTGAAATTCTGATTGTCGATGATGAGGCCGATATTCGGGATCTCGTTGCGGGCATCCTCGAAGACGAGGGCTTCGTGACCCGGACCGCGCGCGACAGCGATACGGCGCTCGCCGAGATCGCCAACCGCAGGCCGCATCTGGTGTTCCTCGACATCTGGCTGCAGGGCTCCAAGCTCGACGGCTTGCAGCTCCTGGAGCAGGTCAAGAAGGACAACCCCGATCTCCCGGTCGTGATGATCTCAGGCCACGGCAACATCGAGACCGCGGTCGCCGCGATCAAGCGTGGGGCCTACGACTTCATCGAGAAGCCGTTCAAGACCGACCGGCTGATCCTGGTCGCCAACCGTGCACTGGAGAACTCGCGGCTCAAGCGCGAGGTCAAGGAGCTGAAGCAGCTCGCGCCGAGCGCAAGCTCGCTGGTCGGCCGCTCGCCCAGCATGAACCAGCTGCGCCAGACCATCGAGCGTGCGGCCAAGGCCAACAGCCGCATCCTGATCGTCGGTCCCGCTGGCGCCGGCAAGGAACTGACCGCCCGCACGTTGCACACGGCCTCGGGCCGCGCCGACGGCCCCTTCGTCGTCATCAACGCCGCTGCGATCACGCCCGAGCGGATGGAGCACGAGTTGTTCGGCATCGAGCAGTCCAACGGCGAGCACGCGCGCAAGCCCGGCGCGCTCGAAGAGGCCCATGGCGGCACGCTGTTCATCGACGAAATCGCGGACATGCCGCGCGAGACCCAGAACAAGATCTTGCGCGTGCTGGTCGAGCAGTCGTTCCAGCGCGTCGGCGGCAACGGCAAGGTCCAGGTCGACGTCCGCATCATCTCCTCCACCGCGCGCAATCTGGAAGAGGAGATCGCGGCCGGCCATTTCCGCGAGGATCTCTATCATCGGCTCTCGGTGGTGCCGATCCGCGTGCCCGCATTGTCGGAGCGGCGTGAGGACATTCCGGAATTGATCGACTATTTCATGGAGCAGATCTCCGCGGGCAGCGGCCTGCCCAAGCGGCAGATCGGCCAGGACGCGATGGCGGTGCTGCAGTCGCATGTCTGGCCGGGCAATGTGCGCCAGCTCCGCAACAACGTTGAGAGAGTCATGATTCTGGCCGCGGGCGGGCCTGAGGTCATCATCACTGCCGACATGCTGCCGCAGGATGTCGGCTCCATGGTGCCGGCGATGCCGACCAGCAACAATGGCGAGCACATCATGGGCCTGCCGCTGCGCGAAGCGCGCGAAGTGTTCGAGCGCGACTATTTGATTGCACAGATCAGCCGTTTCTCAGGAAATATTTCTCGCACGGCCGAGTTTGTTGGCATGGAACGCTCGGCACTGCACCGGAAGTTGAAGGCGCTCGGCGTCGGCTAACGCTGCGACGTCGTTGGAATAGGCGAGGAAAATCATCGATTTCCGTAGTTTTTCGGGGCAATACGGCGTGGGCTGCCGCGTGAAGCGGCTTGCCTAATAAGCCTACCTGTCCTCTAATCGAACCGCTGTCCCTCCGAGGGGGATCTCATGAGGGACGGCACCGGACGAGGACCCCGGATTTTCAAAAGAGGGCCGCAACCGGCGCAATAAAAAGAAACTCAAAGCGAGAAAAAAACAATGGCGGCAGACCGCGCACAAAACCTGCAGGACACCTTCCTTAATCACGTTCGCAAAACCAAAACGCCACTGACGATCTTTCTGGTCAACGGAGTGAAGCTCCAGGGCATCGTGACCTGGTTCGACAATTTCTGTTTGCTGCTTCGGCGCGACGGTCACTCGCAGCTCGTCTACAAGCATGCGATCTCGACCATCATGCCGGGCGCTCCGATCCAGTTGTTCGAAGGCGGCGAGGACCAGCCGGCTTGAGAGTGATCTGATTGGAACCCCGGAATTTCGACGGGGATGCCGACCGTCCGCGGTCGGCAGGGGGTACGCAGACGGGGCGGGTGCTTGTCATCGGTCCCTATTTGCGGGTGCGCGCAGGCAATGCCGACGCGCAATCGGAAGCTCATGTCCTGCGTGACGCGGAAGCCCGGCTCGACGAAGCTGCCGGCCTCGCGCGCGCGATCGATCTCGTCGTTGCCGATGCCATCGTCGCGCCGATCAACCAGATCCGCCCTGCGACTTATATCGGCAAGGGCAAGGTCGAGGAGATCGCTGCGCTCGCCAAGAGCCTCGACGTCGAGCTCGTGGTGATGGATTGCGCGCTTGCGCCGATCCAGCAGCGCAATCTCGAGAAGGAGCTGCAGGCAAAGGTGCTCGACCGTACCGGGCTCATTTTGGAAATCTTCGGCCGCCGCGCCAAGACCAAGGAAGGCTCGCTCCAGGTCGAACTCGCGCATCTCAACTATCAACGTTCGCGCCTGGTGCGCTCATGGACCCATCTCGAACGCCAGCGCGGCGGCTTTGGATTCATGGGCGGTCCCGGCGAGACCCAGATCGAAGCCGACCGCCGCCTGATCCAGGAGCGCATCTCCAAGCTCGAGGGCGAGCTGAAGAAGGTGCAGGCCACACGCCGCCTGCATCGCGCAGGCCGCCAGCGCGTGCCGTACCGCGTCGTGGCGCTGGTCGGCTACACCAATGCAGGCAAATCGACGCTGTTCAACCGCCTGACCCGCGCCGACGTGCAGGCCGCCGACATGCTGTTCGCCACGCTGGATCCGACCCTGCGCGCGCTCACCTTGCCGCATGGCGGCAAGGCGATGCTGTCGGACACCGTCGGTTTCATCTCCAATTTGCCGACACAGCTCGTCGCCGCCTTCCGCGCCACGCTGGAGGAGGTGCTGGAAGCCGACGTCATCCTGCATGTGCGCGACATCTCGCACGACGACGCCGAGGCGCAGCAGAGCGACGTCGACGCCGTGCTGCGCCAACTCGGCATCAATCCCGATGACTCAGGCCGCATCATCGAGGTCTGGAACAAGATCGACCGTTATGGTCCCGAACAGCGCGAAGAGCTTTTGAACATCGCGGCGCGCAGGCCGCAGGATCATCCGGCGATGCTGGTGTCGGCCGTGTCGGGCGAGGGGGTCGACGCACTGCTCGCCGCGATCGAGGAGCGCTTGGCTGCCAAGCGCATCACGCTCGACCTCTCGATCGATGCCTCCGACGGCGCCGGCATCAGCTGGCTGCATCGGAATTCCGAAGTGCTGGCGAAAGAGCTGCACGACGGCCGCTTCAACATGACGGTCCGGGTGGACGAGACCAAGCGGGACATCGTGGTGAACCGGTTTGACGCCGTGCCGCGACTGTCGGCATAACAGGTGTCGTCCCGGCGAAGGCCGGGACCCATACCGCGTGATCCATCGAGGCAGGGCGGTCTTCATACCGACGAACATTTTCACTCCAAGCCTTCGCCCAACTCCTCCCTGTGGTTATGGGTCCCGGCCTTCGCCGGGACGACGACGGAGTTAGCCGCTCGCCTGGTTACTTCTCTCGGCCGGCGCGGCGCTTTTCTCCTCGCTCTTCGCCGCGTTCCACAACGCGTCCATCTCGGCGAGCGACGCCTGCTCCAGCGTGCGGCCCTGCGCCTCCAGCGCCCGCTCGATGAACCCAAACCGGCGCTCGAACTTCAAGTTGGTCGCGCGAAGCGCGGCTTCCGGATCGGCATCGACATGGCGGGCGAGATTGACCAGCGCGAACATCAGGTCGCCGGTCTCTTCCGCTAGGCCCTCGCTGTCGTCGCGGTCGAGCGCGGCCTCGATCTCGTCGGCTTCCTCGCGGATTTTTGCCAGCACCGCGCGCGGATCGTTCCAGTCAAAGCCGACAGTGGAGGCCTTGCGCTGCAGCTCCATGGCGCGCGTCAGCGCGGGCTGGCCGGGCTTCACGCCTGACAGCAGCGACTTGTGGGACGGCACTTCCTGCGGCGGCCGGCGCGCGGCGCGCTCGGCTTTCTCCTCCGCCTTGATGCGGTCCCAGACTTCCTTGACGTGGGAGGAGGCGAGGTTGCCCTCCTTGTCGGCGAAAACGTGAGGATGGCGCCGGATCATTTTTCGCGTGATGGCCTCGACGACATCGCCAAAAGCGAACGCGTTCTGCTCCGATGCCATGTGGGCGTGGAACACGACCTGCAGCAGGAGGTCGCCGAGCTCCTCGCAGAGATCGTCGAGGTCGCCGCGGCTGATGGCCTCGACCACCTCATAAGCTTCCTCGATCGTATAGGGCGCGATGGTCGCAAAATTCTGCTCGAGGTCCCAGGGGCAGCCTGTCACCGGTGTGCGCAGCGCCGCCATGATCTCGATCAGGCGGGAAATGTCGCGGGAAGGGGTCATTGCGGGGCAGTCTCCTGGCTCCCAAGCCTTATGCCAAAAGCGAGCTCCCGTTCCCAGCGCAGCGCGGCGGAACAGGGTGATTTCCACCGGTTGGCGGGCCGGATTGGCGAGCAGCGTGCGCAATGCTAAAGCGCGGGCCATGAGCGACGTATTTTCATCCGAAACCGCATTGGTGCTGTTCTCCGGCGGCCAGGATTCCACCACCTGCCTTGCCTGGGCGCTGAACCGGTTTGCGCGCGTGGAGACGCTGGGGTTCGATTACGGCCAGCGCCACGCCATCGAGCTTGCCTGCCGTGACCGACTGTTCGACGGCATCAAGGATCTGCGCGCGGATTGGGCTTCCAGGCTTGGCGAGAGCCACACGCTGTCGATCCCAACGCTCGCGGCCGTATCCGAGACGGCGCTGACGCGCGACGTCGCGATCGCGATGGGCGCCGACGGCCTGCCGAACACGTTCGTGCCCGGCCGCAATCTGGTGTTCTTGACATTCGCCGCGGCACTGGCCTACCGGCGCGGCATCAGTCACATCGTCGGCGGCATGTGCGAGACCGACTATTCCGGTTATCCCGATTGCCGCGACGACACCATTCGCGCGATGCAGGCCGCGCTGTCGCTCGGCATGGCCCGCAAGTTCGAGTTGCACACACCGCTGATGTGGATCGACAAGGCCGCGACGTGGAAGCTCGCCCATGAGCTCGGCGGCGACGGGCTGGTCGATCTCATCCGCGAGCAGTCGCACACCTGCTATCTCGGCGAACGTGGCGCGCAGCATGATTGGGGATACGGCTGCGGCGAGTGCCCTGCGTGCAGCCTGCGGGCAAAGGGGTGGCGGGAGTACGTGGCGGGCCGGTGAGGTGCCTCACTCCGCCGTCATTGAGAGGAGCTCTTGCGACGAAGCAATCCAGACTGCCTCTGCTGAGGGATTCTGGATTCGCTACGTTCGCAATGATGGGTGTGCGCGATCTTACCGAAAATCCTCCGCCTTCAGCTCGATCGGCTTGCCGTGCGGGGTGCGATCTGCCGCGTGATCCCAGGCGTCGCGGTAGCGATGCAGCGTCTCCGCAGACGCAACGCCCTTGCGCGCGACGAGACCTTCCAGCGTGGCGAGCCAATGGAGATAGTAGGTCTCGCCAGTATCGGGATCGCCGGCCGCCTGCGCGCGCTTGATCTCGGAGGCCAGGGCTGCCGCCCATTCGGGCCAGGTGAACACGCCGCGCTCGTGCAGCGTCAGCGCCATCGCGAAGGCGTGCGCTTCCCAGGGCGCGCGGAACACGGGGCCGTCATCGTCGCGCGGAATGCTCGGGATGGCTGCCGTCGCGGCAGCAGCAGCCGTGCTGCTCATCACGCCGGGTCCAGATACGGCTCGAACGCATCGATCGAGACTTTCGAGGTCGGATCGCCGTCCGCGCCCCAGAGATCGCGGCCCTCGAATACCACCGTGTAGAGCCATTGCGGATTCTCGCCGAGCTCCATCGCCGCCGAGTCCGGAAATACGTGGCAGCCATGGTTGAGCTCGACGACGCCGACATGGCCGCGCACGTAGCGCGGCAGCCGCGTGTGGGTCGCCGGATGAATGTTCTTCGCGCGGACCTTGTCACCGATCTTGTATTTCGCCAGTGCCGGGGCAGGGCGGGCGAACTTGCCGCGCACCATGATGCGCTCGACCTGGCCGAGATCGAACTTGCCGTGCTTGAGCGCCTTGGACGGCTGCATCGCATGGCCGGCGGCGACTTCCTCCCGGGTGAGATAGCCTTTCTCGATCAGCATCTCCTCGAGCCCGAGAAACCATTTCTTGTAATAGGAGCTCGACAGGTACACGTGCGGCGGAATCGTCTCGCGATAGAAGCGCGAGGTATCGATGTTGAAGGCGCCGGCTGCGCCCATCGCACGCACCATGGCGAGAACACGCGACTCCCATTCCTCGTGGAACACCGGCTCGTTGGGCTCGGGCTCGACCTTGCCGAAGCCGTCCATGCCGCCCATGTCGTGCACGCCGTTCATGACGGCGCTCCGGGCGCTTTGGGAAAGCCGGTGCCGATCATGGAATCGCGCGTGACCAGCTCGGCGAGCTGCTCCTCGCTCCAGCCATCGGTCCCCGCGGGGCGCATCGGCAGCACAAGAAAGCGCGTTTCGGCGGTCGAATCCCATACCCGGATTTCAACGTCCTTTGCGACCTCCACACCGAAATCGGCGAGCACGCCGCGCGGGTCCTTGACCGCGCGGGAGCGATAGGGCGCGGCCTTGTACCAGACCGGCGGCAGCCCCAGCATTTCCCAGGGATAGCAGGAGCACAGCGTGCACACGACCATGTTGTGACGCTGCGGCGTGTTCTCGATCACCACGAGGTGGTCGCCGACGCGGCTGACATGGCCGAGCGTGCCGATCGCCTTCGAGCCGTCCTCCACCAGTGCCTTCTTGAACGCGGGATCGCTCCAGGCCTTGGCGACGACGCGCGCGCCGTTATGGGGGCCGATCCGGGTCTCATAGGCCTGGATGATGGCGTCGAGCGCGGCCGGCTCGACATAGCCTTTTTCGGTCAGGATCGTCTCAAGCGCGCGCACGCGCAGCTCGGTCTCCGACAGCTCGGAATGGTCGTGATCGTGGTGATGATGATGCTCGCTCATGAGGCGAAGATAGTCCCAGAATCCGGGCGTTGTCGAGGCGAAGACTCTGCTAACGTCGCACCATGGGCTGGGCTGTACGAACCGGAATAACCGCCGCAATCGCGGCTCTGGGCGCATTCGCGGGGCAGGATGCGCGCGCCGCGAATGGCGCCTATGCGGTCGATGCCGCCGACATTTCCGAGGTCGGCTCCTGCAAGGTGGAAAGCTGGCTGTCGACCGCGACCAACGCGGATTTTTCGGCGGTCGCCAATCCCTCCTGTGTCGTCGATCCCTTCAGGCCGATCGAGCTGAGCCTGCAGACCATCCGGGCCCGGAGCGATGGCGACTTGAGCACGACGGTCGCTCCAAAGGCCAAGACGAATTTCATCCCGACCGGAATAGGCCGGTGGGGATTGTCGGCATATGGCGGCGGATCGTTCGATGCGGCGACCGGCGAGGCGCTGACCGCCTTCGCCGTCATCCCCGTGACCTTCCGCCTGTCGGAGACCATGCGCATCAACGTCAATGGCGGCTGGCTCTGGGATCGCACGGTGGATCGCCATTACCTGACCTACGGCATCGGCTTCGATTGGAAATTCACCGACACCCTGCAATGGACGATCGAGGCGTACGGGCAGGCGGGCGCCGCCGAAATCGCAAGCGTCGTGCAGCCGCGTTTCCAGACCGGCGTCCGCTACCGGCCGAACGAGATCTTTTCCGTCGACGTGATCTACGGCCACAACATCACCGGCGAAAATGCCAACTGGATCACCATCGGGACCACGATCCGGTTTCCGGTCCATGGAAGCGAACCCGAACATCGGCGTACCGGGCATCTGTGAGCACCAGGAAGACCAAGACCAGGGGAGATTGCGTTGCCTGACTATGTGAAGATCGAGAAGGGCCTCGGCCCGGAGGGACGGATCGCGGTGGTGCGGTTCGACCGCGGCGACGGCATCAACGCGTTGTCGCCGGAGGCGCTGCGCCAGCTCACCGCGGCCGCGCGCAGTTTTGAGGATGATTCCGCAACCTCTGTCGTGGTGCTGACAGGCAGCGCGGCTGCGTTCAGCGCCGGCTTCGATCTCAAGGATGCCGAAGGGCGCTCGCGCAAGGACATGGATCTCGGCACGCTGCGGCGGCATCTCAAGCTCGGACCGCGCCTGACCCACGCCTGGCAGGAGATGGAGCAGATCACGATCGCCGCCATCGAGGGCTTTTGCGTCGGCGGCGGCGTCGCGCTGGCCGTCGCGCTCGACTTCCGCGTCATGGGACGCGATGCCCATCTGCGCGTGCCCGAGATCGGGCTCGGCATGAACATGAGCTGGCAGAGCATTCCGCGCATGCTGCATCTGATCGGCCCGGCTCGGACCAAGCAGGCGGTGATCCTGGCCGATCAGCGCATCAGCGCGGATGAGGCCTATGAGTGGGGCCTGGTCGAGCAGGTGGTCGATCCCGGCCATGCGTTCGATGCCGCGATGGAGCTTGCGCGCAAGGTGGCAGCGCAGCCGCCGCTCTCCGTTGCCATGACGAAACTCACTGTCAACCGGCTGGCGCATGCGCTGGATAATCTCGCCAGCCACATGGACGTCGACCAGTTCGCCCTGGCAAGCCTTAGCGAGGACCACAAGGAGGGCGTCGAGGCGTTCCTGACGCGACGCAAACCGAAGTTCAGAGGGCGGTAGAAGCAGGCTCGGGCCATTGATTGCGCCGCGGACTATCCGTATACGCGGCGCTGGGACAAAATAGGCCCGATCAACGGGCCGTCAGACGACAACGACGATCGAGGGGGAGGGCCCATGGCCACTAGCTCGCAGGCGCCTGAGGCGAAAGGGTTTCGCTGGAAGCTGATCGCGCCGCTCGCGGTGTGGCTGGTGATCTATCTGTGGCCGGTGCCGGCAGGGCTCAACGTCAATCAGTGGCACTATTTTGCCGTCTTCGCGGCCGTCATCACCGGGCTCATCCTGGAATCGATGCCGGTCGGCGCGGTCGGCCTGATCGGGCTGACGGTTGCCGGCGTCGGCGGTTATATCGATCCCGATCCGACCAAGTCGCTGCGCTGGATGCTGGCGGGCTTTGCCGAGAGCACGGTGTGGCTGATCGTCGGCGCCTTCGTGTTCTCGATCGGGTATCGCAAGAGCCACCTGGGCCGGCGTATTGCGCTCGTGCTGGTGCAAAAGCTCGGCACCAACACGCTCGGTCTCGGCTATGCGGTGGCGATGTCGGACTTTTTGCTGGCGCCGGCGACACCGTCCAACACCGCGCGCAGCGGCGGCATCGTCTATCCCATCATCAGCAACATCCCGCGCATCTACGGCTCCGAGCCGGGACCGACCGCCGGCAAGATCGGCACCTACGTGATGTGGACCGCGTTCGCGTCGACCGCCGTCACCAGCTCATTGTTTTTCACCGCGCTCGCGCCCAATGCAGCGGCGCTGGCCATCGCAAAGAAGACCGTCGGAATCGAGGTCAGCTGGGCGCAGTGGTTCATCGGCTTTGCGCCGCTCGGCCTCCTCCTGATGGTGCTGGTCCCACTGCTCAGCTACGCGGTCTGCCGCCCCGAGGTGAAGAGCAGCCCGGAAATTTCCGAATGGGCATCGAAGGAGCTCGCGGAGATGGGCCCGATGTCGCGTAACGAGTGGATCATGCTGGCGCTGATCCTGCTCGCGATGTTCCTGTGGATCGCGGGCTCGAGCCCGGACATCCGCGTGCCGCTGCTGGGCTCGAATTTCGTCAACGCCACCACCGTCGTGTTCATCGTGATCTCGCTGATGCTGGTGACGGGCGTGATCGAGTTTGCCGACATCGTCGCCGAGAAGGGCGCCTGGGAGGTGTTCTTCTATTTCACCTCGCTGCTGACGCTGGCTTCGGGCCTCAACGAGATCGGCTTCATCAAATGGTTCGCGACCGAATATGCAAAGCCGCTCGCCGGGCTGTCGCCGTCGACCGCAATGCTCCTGCTGGTCGCACTGTTCTTCTGGATCCACTATTTCTTCTCGAGCATCACCTCGCATGCCGCCGCCGTGCTGCCCGTGGTGCTCGCGGTCGGATCCGGCATCCCCGACCTGCCGGTTACGACGCTCGCCATGCTCTGCATGTATTCGCTCGGCCTGATGGGCGTGATCTCGCCTTACGCGACCGGGCCGGCGCCGATGTATTTCGGCAGTGGCTATATCGGCAAGGGTCAGTTCTGGGGCTTTGGGCTGATTTTCGGGGTGCTCTATTTCGCGGGGCTCCTGCTGATCGTATGGCCCTGGTTGCGGGTCACCTGAGCCGGGGCGAGGGCTAAGACGGCGACAGATGAATTTTCTTCAGTGGGGAGAAATTTGGAAAACTTCGTCCAACTCCCCGCAAATATCTGACATTGCCAGAGAGACCTGAAAGGGCGATGGTGCCTGCTGCGGTGCAGCGCGCTCCAGCCGAGTCCTCATCGCGGTTTCACTCTCCGTCGCTTGATGCGACCGGTTCCCGGATGCCCCCAGAGGCAAGCGGAACTATTTTGCATGAAGGCCGCCTCCATGAACGTCCACCCGTCGCTCGCGATCGGACAGCCGATCGAAAAACCTGACGCGATCTCAGGTCACGCGATCTCGCCTGCCGCGACTGCGCCTGACGCGATGGTCCGCTTCGAAGGCATCTCGAAAACCTATCCGGCCTATCGCGGCAAGCCCGGCGTCAATGCCCTGCAAAACATCGACTTCGCGATCCCGCGCGGTTCGATCACCGGCGTCATCGGCCGCTCCGGCGCCGGCAAATCGAGCCTGGTCCGGCTCATTAACGGCCTGGAGAGGCCGACCACGGGCCGCGTCATCGTCGATAACAGAGATATCTCGGCGCTCGCGGGCCGAGACTTGCGGCTGGCGCAGCGCTCGATCGGCATGATCTTCCAGCACTTCAACCTGCTGTCCTCGCGCACCGCAGCCGCCAATATCGCGCTGCCGCTCGAGATTGCCGGCTGGGCCAAAGCGGACATCAAAACCCGGGTCGCCGAGCTGCTAGCGCTGGTGGGCATCGCCGACAAGCACGACCGCTACCCGTCCGAACTCTCCGGCGGCCAGAAACAGCGCGTCGGCATCGCGCGAGCCTTGGCGACGCGGCCGAGCGTGCTGCTGTCGGACGAGGCTACCTCGGCGCTCGATCCGCAGACCACGCGGGCGATCCTCGATCTGCTCGCGAACATCAACCGCGAGCTCGGCGTGACCATCGTGCTGATCACCCACGAGATGTCCGTGGTGCGCCAGCTCGCCAAGGACGTCGTGGTGCTCGACGCCGGCCGCGTCGTCGAGAGCGGCCATGTCGCCGACATCTTCACCCACCCCAAGCATCCGATCACGCAATCCTTCCTGGCCGAAGTGATCGGAGACAGCCTGCCGGTGTCGCTGGCGAGCCGGATCGTTTCGGAGCCGCCTGCGGGCGGACAAGCGGTGATCCGCGTCCAGGTGCGCGGGGCAGGGGCCGGCGACACGCTGGTGGCGCGGCTCGCACGGGAACTCGGCCTCGATGTGTCGCTGCTGTCGGCCCGCATCGACGAGATCGGCGGCCAGCATGTGGGCTCACTGACGCTAGGTATCCCTCTCGGCATGTCCAGCGACGAGGACGCGACGACGCGCACGCTGGCCTGGCTGTCACAATATCAATTCCCCGCGGAGCGTCTCGGCTATGTCGCCTGAACTCATCAACCTGATCGTCCAGGCGACCGGCGAGAGCCTGTACATGGTCGGGCTCGCGGCGCTGATCGGCACCGCGTTTGGACTGCCGCTCGGCGTCTTTCTCGCGACCAGCCGGAAAGGCGAGCTGTTCGCCGCGCCCATCGTCAATCGCGTGCTCGGTGCCGTCGTCAACGCGACGCGGTCCACGCCTTTCATCATTCTGGTCGTCGCCATCATCCCGTTCACGCGGTTGGTGGCCGGCACCTCGATCGGATCGACGGCCGCGATCGTGCCGTTGACGATCGCATCGGCGCCGTTCATCGCGCGCCTGGTCGAGGCCGCAATCCGCGAGGTCGATGGTGGCCTGATCGAGACCGCGTCCTCGTTCGGGGCCTCGCCGATGCAGATCGTGCTCAAGGTGCTGATCCCCGAAGCGCTGCCGGGTCTTCTGTTGGCGCTGACGCTCGCGGTGGTCAGCCTGCTCGGCTATTCCGCCATGGTCGGTGCCGTCGGAGGCGGGGGCCTGGGCGATCTCGGTATCCGCTACGGCTATCAGCGCTTCATGCCGGAGATGATGCTCGCCGTCGTCGTGGTGCTGATCGCGCTGGTGCAGCTGGTGCAGAGCGCTGGCGATTATTTCGCGCGTCGGGTCAACCGCCGGCTGCGACATCGCTGACGCCGTTTCAGACATTTCGAACAAGCAGGTTCTTGTCGGTCTGGAAACATTCCAAACTTCGAGACACGACTGAGCGCATTCGTCGCACGCGTTGCGCACGCGTCTGGAGAAATTCTAACGCAGTTCCTATCGCACTCCGAAATCGCCTGCGTTAGGGCGAGGCATCAAAAACGATACCGGCGAAGCCGGCAGTGCGTGGGGCCTCGACGTGACCAACTTCCAACTTGCTTCGCGTTCCGACACGCGTCGTCGACAGATACAGACTCTCTTCCTCGGAGCGGCCAGCACATTTGCTCTCGTCGTACCCTTCGGTGCCGTGGAGGCGCAGACGCAGATTCCCGCCGTCACCGTCGAAGCCCCGGCCCAGCGCGCCCGGCCTGCGGCGGTCGCATCAACGCGACGCTCAGGGGCGACACCCACCGCACGCGCCAATCGTCGCTCTCCGGCGCAGCAAGTCGCGCCAACCCAATCGGCATCCTCGAACGGTGCCACGGGTGAACGCGCCAATGGTCCGGTGCGCGGTTTCGTTGCGACGCGCAGCGGCACCGCGACCAAGACGGATACGCCGCTGATCGAAACCCCGCAGTCCGTCTCGGTCGTCACGACCGACCAGGTCAGGAACCAGGGTGCGGTCTCGATCGGCGAGGCGTTGCGCTACACCGCGGGTGTCAGCGGCGACGTCAACGGCGGCTCGGATACCCGTTTCGGCGCCCTCCAGATCCGCGGCTTCGACACCACCATGTCGGGCCTCTACGTCGACGGATTGCGGATTCCCTCCAGCAATTACGTGCACTTCAACGGCCTCGATCCCTACGGCGCAGAGCGCCTCGAGGTCCTGAAGGGCCCATCCTCGGCGATGTATGGCGGCAGCGGCACCGGCGGCATCCTCAACTACGTGACCAAGCTGCCGACGGCGCAGCAATTCGGCGAGGTCTCGATCTCCGGCGGCAGCTTCAACCGTTATCAGGGCCAGTTCGACATGGGCGGTCCCGCCAACAAGGACAGCACGGTGCTGTGGCGCCTGACCGGCGTCGTTCGTGACGGCGAGACCCAGGTCGACTTCACCAAGGACAACCGCGTCTTCATCGCGCCCGCCGTCACGTTCAAGCCGAACGAGGACACCACCATCACGATCCTCGCGAACTACCAGCGCGACCGGGCAGGGTGGGGCCTTCAGTTCCTGCCGGCCTCGGGCACGGTGTGGCCGATCAACGGCCGCACCATCCCGGTCTCGTTCTTCGCGGGCGTGCCGAGCTTCAACGCGTTCAACACCGAGATCGCGACCGCCGGCTACCAGCTCTCGCACAATTTCACCGACAACATCACGTTCCGTCAGAATTTGCGCTATGCCTATCAGCACAACGAGGAGAAGGTGTTTTTCGGCGGAGGCTATACCGACGAGGCCGCGGGACAGCTCGCGCGTTTCGGCAGCTACAGCAACTCCTACATCAACTCTTTCGCGGTGGACAATCAGCTCCAGGGCAAGTTCACCACGGGTTTCCTGAGCCACACCACGCTGGTCGGGCTCGACTATCGCAACACCAGATTCCGCGACACCGCCTTTGGCGTCACGACGTCCGCGCCCGAGATCAACGTCTTCAACCCGGTCTACAGTTACGACTGGACCATGGGCGCCATGAGCGACGACACCGGAGTCAAGCAATCGCAGGTCGGCCTCTACGCGCAGGACCAGATCAAGCTCGGCCGGCTCTCGTTCCAGCTCAGTGGCCGTCAGGATTTCGTCACGACGCAGGTAGACAGCGGAATCTTCAATACGTCCGTCGCGAAGGATGCATCGGCCTTCACCGGCCGCGCCGCATTGATGTACAATTTCGACAACGGCATCGCGCCTTATTTCAGCTATTCGGAATCGTTCCTGCCGGTGCTCGCCACCGGCCCGAGCGGACAGCTGCTCAATCCCGAGACCGGCGTGCAGTACGAGGTGGGTGTCAAGTATCAGCCGATCGGCTGGAACGCGCTGTTCACCTTCGCCGCCTTCGACCTGACGCGCGACAACGTCGTCACCTTTGCGCCTCCGCTCAACATTGCCGAACAGACCGGGCAAGTAAAATCGCGCGGCCTTGAGCTCGAAGGCACGATGTCGCTCGCCGACGGCTGGAACCTGCGCGCGGCCTACGCCTATGTCGATGCAATGGTCACGCAGGATCCCGTCAATGTCGGCAAGGCGCCGGTCACCGTGCCGCTCAACCGCGCCTCGCTGTGGAACGACTACACGCTTCAGACCGGGCCGCTCGCGGGGCTGCAGTTCGGTGGCGGCCTCCGCTATGTCGGCGCGACCTGGGGCGATGACGCCAACACGTTCGAGGTCGGATCCGCGACCGTGCTGGACGCGCTGCTCGCCTACACCAGGGACAATTGGCGGCTGTCGCTGAACGTCACCAACCTCGCCGACACCCGCTATGTCGCCGCCTGCTACAGCCTGTCGGGCTGCTTCTATGCGGAGGGACGCAAGGCCATCGGCAAGCTGACGTATCGGTGGTGAGTTCGAATGAGGACAGGCCGTGATGGCGGCCGGGCCCGCTTGATGAGAGAAGACGATGAGAGCGATATTCGGCAAGCTGCATCGCTGGGCGGGACTGCTGACGGCCGGCTTCCTGTTCTTCTCCGGCATCACCGGGGCGATCATCTCCTGGGATCACGAGATCGACGAGGTCCTGAACAGCCATCTGTTCGACGTCAGCAGCAAAGGCCCGGCCATTCCCTCGATCGATCTCGCCAAGATGATCGAGCAGCGCGATCCCCGCGCGCGCGTGGTCTACCTGTTCATGACGCCGGAGGCGGGCCACTCGCTGTGGTTCTTCGTCATGGCCAGGATCGATCCCGCGACCGGCAAGCGTTACGCGCTCGACTACAATCAGATCTTCCTCGATCCCAACACCGGCGCGGAGCTCGGCCGGCGCTATTGGGGCGCGGTGTGGCCGGTGACGCGCGAAAACTTCGTCTCGTTTCTCTACAAGCTGCACTACACCATGCACATCCCGGAATTCTGGGGCAGCGACCGCTGGGGCATGCGCCTGCTCGGAATCATCGCCATCATCTGGACCATCGATTGCTTCGTCGGCATCTACCTGACGCTGCCCTCGCGCCCGCGCGCCAAGGCGGCACGGGCGCCCCAGGTCACGCGCCAGCTCGAACGCGGCTTCTGGGCGCGCTGGGCGCCGGCGTGGACCATCAAAACCTCGGGCAGCGCCTACCGGATCAATTTCGACCTCCATCGCGCTTTCAGCCTGTGGACCTGGGGTCTCCTGTTCATCATCGCCTTCACGGCGTTCTCGCTGAACCTCTATTTCGAGGTGTTCTCGCCGCTGATGAAGATGGTGTCGAATTACACGCCGACACCCTATGAGCAGCGGCCATATCGCGATCTCGACGATCCCATCGAGCCCAAGGTCGGCTTCGCCGACATCGCCGCGCGCGCGGCGGCCGACGGCAAGGGGCGAGGGTGGACCGTCCCGGTCGGCTCAATCAATTACGGCCCGGCCCACGGCGTCTATGCCGCCGCCTTCTTCCATCCGGGCGACGATCACGGCGCCGGCGGCGTCGGCCCGGCGCAGCTCTATTACGACAGCGAGGACGGTCGTCCGATCGGCGAACGGCTGCCCTGGGTCGGCACCGCCGCCGACATCTTCGTGCAGGCGCAATTCCCATTGCATTCAGGCCGCATCGTGGGACTATTCGGCCGCATCCTGATCTCGATCATGGGGCTGGTGGTGGCAGCACTCTCGGTTACCGGAATCGTGATCTGGTGGCGCAAACGCCGCGCCCGTATCCGCGTCCGCGAGACGGCGGCGATGCGCCCGAGCCGGCAGCAACTGACGCCGGCGGAATAGGGCTCCTGGCCGCTCGGGGATGAACCTTCCCGCACGGCACCGGCACAAAGACTGGAGATCAGACCCAGCCCTGTCGGAAATCACATGAGATCGCTCGCCTTGCTCTGCCTGCTCGCTTTCGCCACGCCCGCACATGCGGCTGGCCCGGAGCAGCATTATCTCGACCTGCGCGATCGCTACATCGCAAAGTTCTCGAAAGCCACGGAGAATGACGAGACCTATAAGCAGCGCGATGCGGCACTCAAGGAATTGACGGGCGTCCTGCGCGGCATGGTGGGCGCCGTCGCGATCAAGGGACTGCCGGCCGACGGCAAGACGAACGCGGACACGCTTTTCAAGGGCGATTCCGGCTTCGGCCATCTCGACGGGCTCGGCTTCGCCTCCGAGGGCGACAAGATGCAGGCGGTGGTGACCACGACTGGCCTGCTCAAGCACTGGCTGCGCGAGCACCGCGAGGACGGCATGCCGCAGGAGATCGGCGCGGCGTTCAAGTCGGACCGCTTCTACTATCAGGCGATCCAGGACTCCGCCTTCGCCAAATATGCCGAGCTGCCGATCACGAAGCCCGCGGGAGCAAGCGCTGCGGTCGCTGTACTGGGCGTGCGCGGCAATGGCGATTTGAAGGGACCGCCGCATGAAATCGACGTCGTCGCAATCCAGGGCGACAAGGTCTTCTTTCTCGCCGCAAGCGACGCGGTGAAGACGGCTGAGATCCCGGCCTGCGAAAAGGTTTGGAAGCAGATGATGGCCAAACCCATCGACAAGAAAGACCCCCGCGGCGACATCACCCGCGAAGACAACGCGATGACCGCGTACACGGCGTGCTTCGCCAAGGAGGCACCAAGCCAGAGCTGGTATTCGACGGCGGTCAAGAAAGCGCAGAGCCAGCTGGAGTTGCTGCCGCTGCGCTAAGGCGATCATCCAGTTACCTTCGGGGGCTGCAGCGTTGTGCGGCGCCATGGCTCGAGAATGCTCAATCGGAAATTGCAGCTCGTCCTGCAGGCGCAACCGAGGCGGATCAGCGCGATGTTGCCAAGTCCGCATCGACGAGCTCGTCGGCAACAGGGTGCTCGGATTCGGCCGCGCTCATGGAACTCGTTCGCGACGAGGGGGTTGCACTGCGGTTGGAACCGAACGGGTAGCACAGTTGAATCGCCGACAATTCCTGGAAGCCTCGGCATTGACGCCCTTGGCAACACTACTGCCCGGCGCACTCTCTGCGGCATCGGCGGCGGAGTTGCCGTTTGGCCCCTCTTATGTCCGCGAGCTTGCCCGCAACTTGGCGAGTAAGCCCTTTGAGCCACCAGATGAAAAGGTCCCGGACGCGCTCAAGGATCTCACCTACGATCAGTACCGGTCAATTCGCTTTCTGCCGGAGCGCGCGGCTTGGCGCAGCGAGAAGCTGCCCTTCGAGGTCCAGTTTTTCCACCGCGGCTTTTTCTACAAGAACAAGGTCGACATTTACGAGGTCTCCGGCGGACGAGCCGTACCGATCAGGTACCGGCGCGACGATTTTGCATTCGGCGACAATATCGGCCAGATACCGGACGCCGATCTCGGATTTGCCGGGTTTCGCATTCACACCCCGATCAATCGCCCCGACTATTTCGACGAGGTTTGCGCGTTTCTCGGCGCCAGCTACTTCCGTGCCGTTGCCAAAGGCGAGACCTACGGCCTTTCCGCGCGCGGCCTGTCGATCGATACCGGCGAGAGCAAGGGGGAGGAATTTCCCTTCTTCAAGGCCTTCTGGCTGGAGAAGCCCGCGCCGGGTGCCACATCTGTCGTGGTACACGCGCTGCTTGACAGCAAGAGCGCTACGGCAAGCTATCGCTTCACGATCAGGCCCGGCGCTCCGACGGTCTTCGACGTGGAGATGTCGCTCTATCCGCGGATCGAGCTGCAGCATGCCGGCCTGGCGCCCATGACGAGCATGTTCTTTTTCGGTCCGAACGACCGACACGATGTCGATGATTTCCGCCCTGCGGTGCACGACTCCGATGGGCTCGCCGTGTTCAACGGAAAGGGCGAGCAACTCTGGCGTCCTCTCAACAATCCGCGCGATCTGCAGGCGAGCACATTCAATGATCTCAATCCTCGCGGCTTCGGCCTGATGCAGCGGGAGAGAAATTTCTTTGCCTACGAAGACATCGAATCGCGCTTTGAGCGTCGCCCGAGCCTCTGGGTCGAACCGATCGGAGACTGGGGAGAGGGCAGTGTGGTCCTCTTTGAGATCCCGACCAAGGAGGAAGTTCACGACAACATCGCCGCCTTCTGGCGCCCGAAAACAGCTCTCCAGGCCAAGAGCGAAAACAATTACACCTATCGTCTGCACTGGGGTCCGGACGCGCCGAAGCCCAATTCACTGGCCCGGTTCACCCGCACAGGCGTTGGCGCCCGGGGCGACGACAGCAAATTGTTCGTGCTCGAGCTGCTCGGTGACAAGCTGAAGGAGGTCGACCCTGACAAGGTGAGGGGCGCCGTCAGCGCCGACAAATCCGAGATCAAGAACGTCGTCACACAGCCAAACCCGGAAACCGGCGGCTGGCGCCTGAGTTTTCAATGCGCCGTGAAGGACGCGCCTATCGAGTTGAGGGCGGTCTTGATGCAGGGCGACCAACCGATCTCCGAAGTCTGGGTTTACCGATGGGCGCCCTGACGCCGTCGCCCGCGCTTTCGCCTGAGCTTGGCATTCGGTATCTTCCCGACGAAACGCCTCTCCCGATGCTGCCCTGCCGATTGGACGGGACAAATCGTGCCTATCCGGCGCGACTGCGGACCGCCCCTGCCGTTGCAGCGCGGCGCCTGTTCATTCTTGGCGGAACGGTCGCGATTACCGCTGCGGGCGCTGTTGAGATGTACGACGTTCTCAAGGTTGGTGGCGTCACGGTCCTCGAAGGCATGGTGTTCGGGCTATTTCTCGTGCTGCTCGCCTGGATCGCGTTTTCGTTCGTGTCTTCAGTCGCCGGTTTTTTTGTGCTCCTGCGGGGCCGACCGGATGTGCTGCCAATTAACAGCCACGGTCCGCTGCCCGGGATCACCGGCCGAACGGCGATGCTGTTGCCGACCTATAACGAGGACCAGCACCATCTCATGGCGCGACTCCGCGCCATGTACGAGTCGGTCGGCGAAACCGGACAGGCCCCGTTGTTCGATTGGTTTCTGCTCAGTGACACCACAGATCCGGACATCTGGATTGCCGAGGAGCTTGCGTTTCTGGAACTGCAGCGCAACTGCGGTTCGGGCCATCTCTACTATCGTCACCGATCCGACAACACCGCCCGAAAGTCCGGCAACATCGCCGAATGGGTGAGGCGGTTCGGTGGTGCCTACGACTACATGATCATTCTCGACGCGGACAGCCTGATGAGCGGAGAGACCATCGTTCGGCTGGTGGGCGCGATGGAAGCAAACCCGCAGGCCGCGCTGATTCAAACGCTTCCGATCGTCGTCAATGCGCGAACCCTGATTAGCCGGCTTCAGCAGTTCTCGGGTCGTTTGTACGGTCCGCTGATCGCGGCCGGGAACGCCTGGTGGCACGCCTCAGAGGGCAACTACTGGGGACATAATGCCATCATCCGGGTGCAGGCTTTTGCGCAAGAGGCGGGCTTGCCCGAATTGCGCGGGAGGAAGCCTTTCGGCGGCCACATCCTCAGCCACGATTTTGTCGAAGCCGCGCTGATGCGGCGGGCGGGGTGGGGGATTTTCATGGCTCCAGGCCTCGGTGGAAGTTTCGAGGAGGTACCACCGTCCCTGCTGGATTTCGCGGCGCGGGACCGCCGCTGGTGTCAGGGCAATCTCCAGCATCTTGCCGTTCTGCCGGCTCGAGACCTGCACTGGGTCTCCAGGCTTCACCTGTTGACAGGCATCGGCTCGTATCTCACCGCGCCCCTGTGGCTGCTGTTTCTATTGCTCGGAATCCTGATCTCCTTGCAGGCCTATTTCGTCAAGCCGGAGTACTTTCCCAAGGGTTTTTCGTTGTTTCCAACCTGGCCCGCACAGGATCCCGTGCTTGCCGCCTGGGTCTTTGCCGCGACAATGGGGCTGCTCATCCTGCCCAAATTGCTGGCCTACCTCGTTTTGCTCACCAGGCGTGCGGAACGGCAGGCATTCGGCGGCGGATTTCGCGTGCTGCTGGCGGTAGTCGCCGAGAGCCTGCTTGCCGCCTTGATCGCCCCATCCATGATGATCTTTCAATCCACCGCCGTTGCGGAGATCCTGCTGGGCCGTGACGCGGGCTGGCAAGTTCAACGGCGAAGCGATGGCAGGATCACGCGCGATGAAGTCTATCGCAAGTTCACGGTGCCGACCCTATGCGGTCTGGCAATGGCGGCAAGCGCCTACGCCGTGTCGCTTCCGCTGCTGCTCTGGATGTCGCCAGTGATCATCGGCCTCGTTTGCGCCATTCCGATCGGTCTCGTGACGTCGACGGCGCCGCGAATGGCGCACCTGTTTGCGACCCCCGAGGACAATCGCGCGCCGGCGCTGTTGCAGAGGGCGAGAGAGCTTGCCAGCCAGGCTCGGATCCAGGCACATGGAGCTCTGATCGAACTTCGACAGAACCCCGCGTTGCTGGGACCGCACATGCAGTCCCTCGAAACGCCGCCTCGCAAATCGGGCCAAATCGACATAGATCTCGCGATCGGCCGGGCCAAGATCGAGCAGAGCGACGACTTCGAGGAAGTCGTCAGCAGCCTCAGCGCACGCGAGACCCTTGCCGTGCTGAAGCACCGAAATGCCCTCGAGCAAGTCATGCGAATGCCGAGAGCTACTGCTTCCGCGGAAGTCTAGGTCATGGCAGTGTAGGTGAGGGCGCTGACCACCCAGTGGTGCTCGGGCAGAGGGCGAATGTCTGCCGTAAGCGCCGTGTGTGGTGCCGGCCTACAGCGCACTGCCCCCCAGATTCCAGCCGCGGCCACCCTCGCCAAAGATCTCGTAGCCCGTCGCCGTCACCGCGACCGTGTCCTCGAGCTTGATGAACCCGCGCTTCGGATGCTTCATCGTGGTCTCGATCGACACCACCATGCCTGTTTCGAGCGGCAGGCGGGCGTCGGTGTCATCGTAGGGGATTGGGCCTTTGGCGGTCAGGCGAGGGGCCTCATGGCTGACGAGGCCCATGCCGTGGGCCAAAAACTCCGTGCAGTCACGCTGGCTGATCTTCGCGAGCTGCCGCTCGGCCGCGACGTAGATGTCACCGCCCATGGCGCCGGGCCGCACCGCCGCGAAGGCGGCGCGCTGGACGGCTTCGATCTCGGCCAGCCACTCCTTCAGCTCGGTATCGGGATCGCCGAGCACGGCCATGCGCGCGAGATCGCCGATATAGCCGTGATAATTGCCGCCGGAATCGAGCGACAGCACGTCACCTTGCTCCCAGCGTTGCGCCGACGGCGCCCGGTTGTGGCTGTTGCCGCAGGCGAGCAGGCAGTATTCGAAGGTCAGCCCGCGATTGGCTTCGGCGATCCGCAAGGCGTCCGACAATTGCTGCTTGGTCGTGCCCGGCCCGTGCCCGGCGATCACCTCCAGCATCGAGGCGATGACGAGCTCGGAGGCCGTCTTGAGTTTCGCCAGCTCGTCGGCCGACTTCACCGCGCGCAGCCGCTCCAGCACCAGCAGTGCGTCCTTGAGCTCGGCGCCGGGCAGGGCGTCGGCGAGCGCCCGGCCCGCATCCATCGGCAGGAACGCCATCTCGACCCCGACCCGCTTCAAGGGCACGCCGGCATCCCGGATCAGGCTTACGGCCCGCGTGATCGCATCGACCGAGCCGTTGGACTCGGTCCGGACCTGCGCAATCCATGGCGGCGCGACAGCGCGCTGATGGGTCTCCAGCCGGTGCCCGACATAGACCGCGTGCTCCGGCGCGCCCTTGGGATAGATCAGGACCGGCAGATAGCGGCTGACGCCCAGCGCATCCATGTAGTCGAAGAAGATCGCGCGCTCGGCACCGAGCATGTACTGCACATTGTGCTTGGAGGTCGCGACTAGGACGTCGAGGCCGGCGGCCTCCATCAGACGGTCGAGCTTGGCCGCATCGAATGGAATGGCGCGCGAGCGATCTGTGCGGGCGACGTTCTCCTGCATGACGAACCTCCAATGCTGCCGTGGGCATCAACCGCAGCGTCGGTTTGCCCGGGGCTTGTTTGGCGCCAAGTGTGAGCCGAGAGAGGGGTTCTGGGTAGCTGTGGATTTATCTGGCCTGATCTGCACGGCCATATCCATGATTCGCATAAGGTATATTATGGAATATTTTATATACAATCAGATCAGTTATTTAGCCAGAATTCCTCTCATCGGACCTTCGTTCCTCGTTCTCTTCCGGGCCGGCCCGTCGCACGTCGCCCGACTTTCGACGGCTACTGTGCATGGGGTTGTTTTTCGGTTTTTGAATCCGGCCCATGCCTCCGAAAGCCGATATTGCCGTGAGGATGTCCGGCTGCAATAAGCGAAGCTTCGCGAGATCGCAGATGACCTTCTGACCTTCCGTCCGTATAGGTTTGCATCTCAGAACAACAACAAACTTTCCGAGGAAGCAGACCCATGAGCTTTTCCCGCCGCACGCTTCTCAAGGCCTCCGCCGCCACCGCGGTCCTGGGCGGCCTCAGTGCGCCCCATGTGGCCCGCGCCCAGAGCGCCGAGTTCACCTACAAATACGCCAACAACCTGCCGGACACCCATCCGCTGAACGTGCGCGCCAAGGAGATGGCGGCGGCGATCAAGGCCGAGACCAACGGCAAGTTCGACCTCCAGATCTTCCCGAACAACCAGCTCGGGTCCGACACCGACATGCTGAGCCAGATCCGGTCCGGCGGCGTCGAGTTTTTCACGCTGTCGGGGCTGATCCTGTCGACCCTGGTGCCCGCGGCCTCCATCAACGGCATCGGCTTCGCGTTCCCGGACTACGGCACGGTCTGGAAGGCCATGGACGGCGATCTCGGCGCCTTTGTCCGCGGCGAGATCAAGAAGGCCGGGCTCGAGGTCATGGACAAGATCTGGGACAACGGCTTCCGCCAGACCACGTCGTCGAGCAAGCCGATCACCGGTCCGGACGATCTCAAGGGCTTCAAGATCCGCGTGCCGGTGTCGCCGCTGTGGACCTCGATGTTCAAGGCGTTCGATGCGGCGCCCGCCTCGATCAATTTCGCCGAGGTCTATTCCGCGCTGCAGACCAGAATCGTCGAGGGCCAGGAGAACCCGCTGGCGATCATCTCGACCGCCAAGCTCTACGAAGTGCAGAAATACTGCTCGCTGACCAACCACATGTGGGACGGCTTCTGGTTCCTGGCCAACCGCAAGGCCTGGAGCAGCCTGCCCGAGGATGTGCGCACCATCGTCGCCAAGAACATCAATGCCGCAGCGCTCAAGGAACGTGAGGATACCGCCAAGCTCAATGCCAACCTGCAGCAGGAGCTCGCGGGCAAGGGCCTGACCTTCAACCAGCCCGCAGTCGCGCCGTTCCGCGACAAGCTGCGGTCCGCCGGCTTCTATGCCGAGTGGAAAGGTAAATACGGCGATCAGGCCTGGGACCTGCTGGAAAAGGCGGTCGGCAAGCTGTCGTAACGCGTTGGAGCCGTCATGGCTCATATCGAGGTCGAAGTGAACGGAGTGGCGGGCGAGGCGACTGTTCGGTCCCCTCGCCGACCTTCGTTGCTGGCCTCGACGGAGCGCGCACTCGGGCTCCTCGTCGAAATCCCGGCGGCCATTTTGGTGGTCGCCGAGATCGCAATCCTGTTTGCCGGCGTGGTCGCGCGCTACGGGCTGCACAGGCCGCTGATCTGGTCGGACGAGCTTGCCTCGATCCTGTTCCTGTGGCTCGCCATGCTGGGCGCGGCGGTCGCGTTCCGCCGCTCCGAGCACATGCGCATGACCGCGGTTGTCGCCAGCACCAGGCCGGCCACGCGGGCCTGGCTCGATCTGGTCGCGACCTGCGCGGCGCTGGCCTTCCTGGCGCTGATCGTCTGGCCGTCCTGGGACTACGCCTACGAGGAAAGCTTCATCACCACGCCGGCGCTGCAGATCTCCAATATGTGGCGCGCCGCGGCGCTGCCGGCCGGAATCTGCCTGATGGCGGTGTTCGCGCTGTTGCGGCTGCTGCGCGCAGCCGATTACCGTATGGTGCTGACGGCCGCGGTCGCCGTTGCCGTCGTCGTCGGCTTGTTCTGGCTGGCGCAGCCTTATCTGCGGCCGCTCGGCAATCTCAACCTCGTCATCTTCTTCGTTGGCGTCGCCGGCTTCTGCGTCTTTGCCGGCGTTCCCATCGCGTTCGGCTTCGGGCTCGCGATTTTCGGCTATCTGGCACTGACCACGCGCACGCCGGTCATGGTGCTGGTCGGGCGGATGGACGAGGGCATGAGCCACCTCATCTTGCTCTCGGTGCCGCTGTTCGTATTTTTGGGACTCCTGATCGAAATGACCGGCATGGCACGGGCCATGGTGGCGTTCCTGGCGAGCCTGCTCGGCCATGTCCGCGGTGGGCTGCATTACGTCCTGGTCGGCGCGATGTATCTGGTCTCCGGCATCTCCGGCGCCAAGGCCGCCGACATGGCGGCGGTCGCGCCTGTGCTGTTCCCGGAGATGAAGCAGCGCGGCGCCAAGCCCGGCGATCTCGTCGCGCTTCTTGCGGCCACCGGCGCGCAGACCGAAACCATTCCGCCGAGTCTCGTGCTGATCACGATCGGATCGGTCACGGGCGTCTCGATCGCCGCTTTGTTCACCGGCGGCCTGCTGCCCGGGGTGGTGCTGGCGATCACGCTGTGCATGCTGGTGTGGTGGCGCTACCGCCACGAGGACATGAGCCATGTCCGTCGCGCCACAGGCGGCGAGATCGGCAAGACCTTCATCATCGCCCTGCCCGCGCTCGCGCTGCCATTCGTGATCCGCTACGCCGTGGTCGAAGGCATCGCGACTGCCACCGAAGTCTCCACCATCGGCATCGTCTATGGCGCCCTGGTCGGCCTCCTGGTCTACCGCCGCTTCGACTGGCGGCGGCTGTTTCCCATGCTGGTCGAAACCGCCGCGCTGTCGGGCGCGATCCTGCTGATCATCGGCACGGCCACCGGCATGGCCTGGGGCCTGACGCAATCAGGGTTCTCGCGCGCGCTGGCGTCGGCCATGACCGGACTGCCGGGCGGCGCGGCGACCTTCATCGCCGTCTCGATCCTGGCCTTCACCATCCTCGGCAGCGTGCTGGAGGGCATCCCGGCGATCGTGCTGTTCGGGCCGCTATTGTTTCCGATTGCGCGTGCGGTCGGCGTGCACGAGGTGCACTATGCCATGGTGATCATTCTCGCCATGGGTATCGGGCTATTCGCCCCGCCCTTCGGGGTCGGCTATTATGCCGCCTGCGCCATCGGACGCGTCGATCCGGCCGAAGGCATCAGGCCGATCTGGGGTTATCTGCTGGCACTGCTGGTAGGATTGATCGTCGTCGCCGTGTTTCCGTGGATCTCCATCGGATTCCTGTAAGCCGGCGCGTGAGGGAGGTGTCGATGAGCGAGCGGCAGAACCAGTACAATATCGGTCTCGACAAGACGCCCGCCAACTACGTGCCGCTGAGCCCGTTGAGCTTCCTTGCGCGCAGCGCCGCGGTCTATCCCGATCACGTTAGCAAGGTCTACGAGGGGCGCAGCTTCACCTGGCGCGAGACCCATGAGCGCTGCAAGCGCTTTGCTTCGTATCTTGCCGGCAAGGGCATCGGCGTCGGCGACACCGTCGCTGCGATGCTGCCGAACATTCCGGCGATGAACGAGGTGCATTTCGCCGTACCCATGACGGGTGCCGTGCTCAACGCCCTGAACATCCGGCTCGATGCGCCTTCGATCGCATTTCAGCTCGACCATGGCGGCGCAAGGATCATTCTGGTCGACCCGGAGTTTTCCGGCGTGATCACCGATGCGCTCACGCAGATGAGTGGTCCAAAACCGTTCGTGATCGACGTCGACGACGCCGCATTCAAGGGCGGCAGGCGCATCGGCGAGATCGAGTACGAGACTGCCGTCGCGCAAGGCGATCCCAATTTCACCGCCATCCCGCCGAAGGACGAATGGGACGCGATCGCGCTGAGCTACACTTCTGGCACCACGGGAAATCCCAAGGGCGTCGTGACCCATCATCGCGGCGCCTATCTGAATGCCGTCAGCAACATCCTCGCGGGCCAACTCGGCCAGCATCCGGTCTATCTCTGGACGCTGCCGATGTTCCACTGCAACGGCTGGTGCTTCCCTTGGACCATTGCGGCGGCCGCCGGCATCAATGTCTGCCTGCGCAAGGTCGAGCCGACCAAGATCTTCGAGCTGATCAAGCAGCACGGCGTCACCCACATGTGCGGCGCGCCGATCGTCTACAACACGCTGATCAACGCGCCCGATGCACCGAAGAACGGCACTGCCCGCCGAGTCGTCGGCCTGATCGCCGGTGCCGCGCCGCCGGTCGCGGTGCTCGAGGGCGCCGAGAGCATCGGGATCAAGCTGACGCACGTCTACGGCTTGACCGAGGTCTACGGCCCCGCCTCTGTCTGCGCCGAGCAGCCAGGCTGGGATGATCTGCCCGCAGCCGAGCGCGCCAGCTTGAAGCGGCGGCAGGGCGTGCCCTACCCGCTCGAGGAAGACGTCACCGTCATCGATCCCCAGACCATGAGGCAGGTGCCGCGCGACGGCGAGACCATCGGCGAAGTCATGTTCCGCGGCAACATCGTGATGAAGGGCTACCTCAAGAACGACAAGGCGACGAAGGAAGCCTTCGAAGGAGGCTGGTTTCACACCGGAGATCTCGGCGTGCTCGACGCGCACGGCTACGTCATCATCAAGGATCGCTCCAAGGACATCATCATCTCCGGCGGCGAGAACATTTCCTCTGTCGAGGTCGAGGACATCCTTTACAAGCACCCCGCTGTGCTGTTCGCCGCCGTGGTCGCAAAGCCCGATCCGAAATGGGGCGAAGTGCCCTGCGCCTTCGTCGAGCTGAAGGACGGCGCCAGCGCGAGCGAAGCCGACATCATCGCCTTCTGCCGCTCGCATATGAGCGGCTTCAAGACGCCAAAGGCCGTCGTGTTCGGGCCGATCCCGAAAACGTCGACGGGCAAGATCCAGAAATTCCTGCTGCGCAACGAAGCGGGATCGGCGAAGGCGATCTCGGCCTGAGCTTGTCTCGACCTCCGCGGCGGCTGCGTGTCGCCGCGAAGTCATTGTGCAGTTTCGACGCGGTCGGGTTTGCCGAGCCCCTTGGCCCTCACATCTTCTTATAGGCGTCAACCAGGGCTTGGCCGTCGGCTCCCGCCTTCTTGAGCCAGTCGGCGGTGAGCTGTTCGCCGATCTTCTGGAATCCGGCCTTCAGGGCCGGGCTCGGCGGCTCGACCGTCATGCCCTTGGCCTTGAGCTGATCGATGTACCAGGTGCTCTTGTCCTGCCAGGCCTTCCAGCCGCGGGTTTCCGCGGTCGCTGCGGCCTTGAGGATGGCCTCCTGGGTCGGCTTGTCGAGCGCCTCGAACGCAGCCTTGTTGACGAAAGTGTAGTCCTTCGGGATCCAGGCCTGCACATCATAGAAGTATTTCAGCGACTCCCATGCCTTCGCATCGTAGCCCGTGCCGCCGGACGACATGAAGGAGTTCACGACGCCGGTGGCAAGCGCCTGCGGCAACTCGGCGGCCTGGATGGTGACGGACTGCGCGCCGACCAGCTCGCCAATGCGCGCGGTCCCAACATTATAGGCCCGCCATTTCAGGCCCTTCATGTCTTCGATGGTCGCAAGCGGCTTGCTGACATAGACGCCCTGCGGCGCCCACGGCACGACGAACAGCAGCTTGAGCCCCTGCGCATCGAGCTTCTTCGTAATCAGCGGCTTCGACGCCTGATAGAGCTTCATGGCGTCCGGAAAGCTGGTCGCCAGAAACGGCACGACATCGACCCCGTACACCGGATCCTCGTTCTCGTGGATCGACAGCAAGACTTCGCCCATCTGCGCCTGCCCGGTCATCACCGCGCGCTTGATATCGGGCGCCTTGAACAGCGAGGCGCCGGGATGAACCGTGATCTGGAGCTTGCCGGAAGTGGCAGCTTCGACGTCCTTGGCGAAAGCAACGAGGTTCTCGGAGTGCGGATTGTCGGCCGGATACGCTGCCGGCAGATTCCATTTGGTCTGAGCCAAAGCGGGTGTCGCGGCCAGCACGGCGCCGGCGATCAGGGATGCGCGGAATAAACGAGACATCATCGGGCTTCTCCTCACAGTCAATTTCAAAACGGTACGCTCAGTCTGGGAAGGCGAGCTTGGGCAAGAACATCACGATCTGCGGATATTCCGTGATGATGAACACGGCCGCGAGCAGCAGGACAAAGAACGGGAACGCCGCCCGCGCAACGGTGAAAGTGTCTCGCCCGCTCATGTTCTGGAGCACGAACAGATTGAAACCAACCGGCGGCGTGATCTGCGCCATCTCGACGTGGATGATGAGATAGACCCCGAACCAGACCAGGTCGAGACCGGCCTGCCTGACCATCGGCAGCACGATCACGGCAGTGAGAACGATCATCGAGATGCCGTCGATCAGGCATCCCAGGATGATGTACATGATGCTCAGATACAGCGCGAGCATGCCCGGGGTGAGCTGCTGGCCCTGGACCCAGGTGGCGAGCGCTGCCGGAATGCCCGTATAGGCCATGGCTGCGGTCGTGTAGGCTGCGCCCGCCAGGATCAGCATGATCATGCAGGTCAGGCGCGTCGCGCTCATGATGCTCTCGAGGAAGTTCTTGCGTGTGAGCGTGCCGCTCCACCACGCCAGCAGCAGCGCACCCGAAACGCCCCAGGCGGCGCATTCCGTCGCCGTCGCAAAGCCGAGCACGAGCGAGAGGAAGACCGCTAGGATCAGCAACAGGCAGGGCGCAAGCCTGGCCGACTCCCGCAGCTTCTGGCGGAACGGCATCGGAGGATCGCGCGGCGGAATCTTCTTCGGATTGAGCAGCGACCAGACGATGATGTAGCCGGAATAGAGCACCATCACGAGCACGCCGGGCAGGAAGCCGCCGAGGAACACCTGAAGCACGGAGACATTCGCCGTGACCGCATAGACCACCATCGGGATCGACGGCGGGATCAGCAGGCCGAGCGTACCGGAGCCCGCGAGCGAGCCGAGGCTGAGGCTCTTGTCGTAACCACGCTTGTCCAGTTCGGGCAGCGCGATCTTCCCGATGGTCGCACAGGTCGCCGCCGACGAGCCCGACACCGCCGCGAAGATGCCGCAGCCGATCACGTTGACATGAGTGAGACGCCCCGGCAGCCACTGAACCCAGGGCGACAGGCCTCGAAACATTTCCTCGGATAATTTGGTGCGGAAGAGGATCTCGCCCATCCAGATGAACAGCGGCAGCGCGGCCAGCGTCCATGACGAGCTTGCGCTCCATGTCGTGGTCGCAAGCACCGAGCCGAGCGGCAGGCTGGTGGTCAGCGCCATCGCCACGAAGCCGACGAGCCCCAGCGAAACCGCGATCCAGATGCCACTTCCCAGCAGCACGATCATGACGCCGAGCAGAATGAACGACAGTTCGATCATGCCGAGATTGGCCATCGTCAACCTCCGCCGCCCTGTGAGATCCGCTCGATGAATTCGTCCGGGGTCTCGTCCGGCGAGCCCTTCTCGTAGCTCGGCCGGTTGCCGCTGACGACACTGACCATTTCATCAATGAGCGCGATCGAGAGGATCACGAGTCCGCCGGAAAACCCGAGCTGCGGAATCCAGAGCGGAAGCGCGACGACGCCCTGCGCCACGTCGTTGAAGCGCCAGGAATCGTAGGTCATCTGCACGGCATGCCGGGTGAAATAGAGGATGAAAGCGGCGGCAATACCGAGGGCCACGACCTCCGCTACCTGCTTGGAGCGCCCATGCAGACGCTCCAGCAGCAGGCCGACCCGGATCATCTCGCCGCGCTTGAAGGTGTGAGCGAGGCCGAGGAATGCCATCGCCGCCATGCACCAGGAGGCGAAATCATCGCCGGCGGGAATGTTGACCGCAAACTGGCGCCCGATCGACATGATCATCATGATTGCAAAGATCGCAACCATGAAGGCGCCGGCGGCGTAGCCCGCACCGAGATAAAGGAGATCCAGCGCGCGTCGCACCGGTCCCCGGCTCGTGACATCGTCCCCTGCCAACGCGATCCCCATTCTCACACGAGGCGATTCAGACAGTCCCGGCGATCGTACGTCGCACGCCGGTCCTGCATGGATATCGCCTCTGCCCAGCGCCCTGTCTTTCAGACGTTAGATCAACATGATGGGGCTAGCGCAAGCAAGCAGTATGCCGGCTCTCGCCGGAATTTCCACCGCAGGTTCAGCGGGTCTCCAGCCGCAGCCCATCATACGCGGGCACCACGCCCGCCGGCAGCGACTGCCGGATCACCTCATAATCGACGTCGGCCGTCATATTGGTGATGACGGCGCGCTTCGGCTTGAAGCGCTCGATCCAGGACAACGCGTCGTTGATGCTGAAATGACTGACATGGCTGGTGTAGCGGAGGCCATCGACGATCCAGAGATCCAGATTTTCCAGAGCGCCCCAGCTCTCGCGCGGGATGTCGTTGAGGTCGGGTGTGTAGGCGGCATCGCCGATGCGATAGCCCAGCGCGGGAATGTTGCCGTGCTGCACCAGGAAGGCGGTCATCGTCACTGCGCCGCCCTTCCCCTGGATGGTCTGGCTTTCACCGGCCTCGATCGAATGTCCCGTCAGGATCGGCGGATAGTCGCTGCCCGCCGGCGAGACGAAGCAATAGGAAAACCGCGACATGATGTCGTTCGCGGTCGTCTGATTGAGATAGATCGGAATCCGCCGGCGCATGTGCATCACGACCGAACGCAGATCGTCCATGCCGTGGGTCTGATCGGCGTGCTCGTGGGTCAGGAACACTGCATCGATGTGGTCGACATTGGTCGAGAGCAATTGCTCGCGCAGGTCCGGCGAGGTGTCGATCACGATACGCGTGGTGCCCTCGTCCGATGTCTGCTCGACCAGCAGCGAACAGCGGAGACGGCGGTTCTTGGGATTGGTGGGATCGCAGGCACCCCAGCCGAGTGCCGGGCGCGGCACGCCGGCGGAGGAGCCGCAGCCCAGGATCGTCAGCGTCAGCGTCATGCGGCTCCCAGTTCTAAGCTTTCACCCTGGAGAACAGGCGAAAGAAGTTTTCGCTTGTCTGGCGCGAGATCTCGTCAAACGACACGCCGCGTGTTTCGGCGAGCACTTTTGCGACCTCGACCACATAGGCCGGTTCGTTGCGCTTGCCCCGGAACTTGCCGGGCGCAAGGTAGGGCGAGTCTGTTTCAACCAAAATGCGGTCGGACGGCAGTTCGGCCGCAAGCGCGCGCAGGGCCTCGGACTTCTTGAAGGTCAGGATGCCCGTGAAGCCGATATAGAGCCCGAGCGAGACCGCCTTCAGCGCCAGCTCGCGCCCGCCGGTGTAACAATGCAACACGGCGCGAAACGATCCTTTTGCCGTCTCCTCTTCTAGGATACGGCCGCAATCCTGGTCCGCCTCGCGGGTGTGGATTACCAGCGGCAAGCCGGTGGCGCGGGCGGCAGCGATGTGGGCACGAAAGCCCCTCGCCTGCGCCTCCGGCGAGCCGTTGTCGTAGAAATAGTCGAGCCCGGCTTCGCCGAGCGCGACGACCTTGGGGTGCTGCGTCAGCGCAATCAGCTCGTCCGGCGCGATGCCGTCTTCCTCATCGGCGTTATGCGGATGGGTGCCGACCGAGCAATAGACGTCGTCATAGCGCTCGGCGATAGACAAAAGCTGGTTCAGCTTTTTCACCCGAGTCGAAATGGTGACCATGCGGCCGATGCCGGCCGCTCGCGCCCGCGACACGATCCCGTCGAGATCCTCCGCAAAATCCGGAAAATCCAGGTGGCAGTGGCTGTCGACCAGCATGGTGCGAACGCCTTTAGGCTGCCGGCTCGATGTAGCGCGGGAAGGCCGGCGTCGGCGCGGGCAGCGTCGTACCGGGCGCGATGCGCGTTGCACCGCCGAGCGCGGCGAAGTTGCGCTCCCCTTCGGGGATCCCGAGGCTGTTCAGCAGCAATCCCGAGGCCGTCGGCATCGCCGGCTGGGTCAGGATCGCGATCTGGCGCACGACTTCGGCAGTGACGTAGAGCACCGTCTTCTGCCTGACAGGATCGGTCTTGGCGAGCGCCCACGGCGCTTCGCCCGCGAAATAGCGGTTGGCTTCCGCGACCACGGCCCATACGGCGTTGAGCCAGTGATGGATTTGCTGCGTCGCCATCGCTTCGCGGGACGCCGCGAGCATGCCGTCAGCCTGTGACAGGATCGCTTTGTCGTTGTCGCTGAATTCGCCGGGGCCCGGGAGCACGCCGCCGAGCTGCTTTGCGATCATCGACAGCGAGCGCTGCGCGAGGTTGCCGAGATCGTTGGCGAGATCGGCATTGATGCGCGCCACGATGGCCTCGTGATTGTAGTTGCCGTCCTGGCCGAACGGCACTTCGCGCAGAAAGAAATAGCGCATCTGGTCGACGCCGTACTGGTCGGCGAGGTTGAAGGGATCGACCACGTTGCCGACCGACTTCGACATCTTCTCGCCCCTGCTGAACAGGAAGCCGTGGGCATAGACCCGCTTCGGTAGCGGGATCCCGGCCGACAGCAGGAACGCCGGCCAGTACACCGCATGGAAGCGGATGATGTCCTTGCCGATGATGTGCACGTCGGCAGGCCAATAACGCCAGTTCTTGTTGCTCTCGTCGGGGAAGCCGACGCCGGTGATGTAGTTGGTGAGCGCGTCGACCCAGACATACATCACGTGCTCTTCGTCGCCGGGCACCTTGACACCCCAGTCGAACGTCGTGCGCGAGATCGAGAGATCGCGCAGGCCGCCCTTGACGAAGCTCACCACCTCGTTCTTGCGGGAGTCGGGGCCGATGAAATTGGGCTGCGTCTCGTAGAGCTTGAGCAGCTTGTCCTGATAGGCCGACAGGCGGAAGAAATAGCTCTTCTCCTCGACCCATTCGACCGGCGTTCCCTGCGGCCCGAGCCGCACCCCGTCGTCGTTCAGGCGCGTCTCGTCCTCGGCGTAATAGGCTTCGTCACGCACGGAGTACCAGCCGGCATAAATGTCGGCATAGATGTCCCCGTTCGCTTCCATGCGTCGCCAGATCTCCTGGCTGGAGCGATGATGCTGCTCCTCGGTGGTGCGGATGAAACGGTCGAACGACACGTTGAGGCGCTCGTCCATCTGCTTGAAACGGCCGGCATTGCGGGCCGCGAGCTCCGAGACGGACAATTTTTCGCTGGCCGCGGTCTGAACCATCTTCTGGCCGTGCTCGTCGGTGCCGGTCAGGAAGAACACGTCCTTGCCGTCGAGTCGTGCGAACCGCGCCAACGTATCGGTCGCGATTGCCTCATAGGCGTGGCCGATGTGAGGACTGCCATTGGGATAGGCGATCGCAGTCGTGATGTAGAAGACGTTGTCGCGCGCGGGGACGGCCACTGGCGTGGTGGCCTGCGGCGTGGCGACGGACTTCGGTGCTCGCGGGGCCTTGGGCTTCGATACATCGGGCTTCGCAGCCTTCGGCGGCGTGGCGACAGGAGCTAGTGTGGTGGTCACGGCAGGCGCAGCCACCCTCGCCGTCTTGGCTATCTTCTTCGCCGGGGCCTTGTTTTTCGCCGACGCCTTGTTTTTTGCCGAAGTCTCGTTCTTCGCCGAAGCCTTGGCTGGCTTTTTGGTCGCTGTCTTCACCGTCTTCTTGGCAACGACCTGCTTCTTCGCTGCCTTCTTTGCCGTCTTCGCGGCGCTCTCCTTCTCGGCTTTTTTGGCAGCCGTCTTTTTGGTCTTCGTGGCTTTCTTGACCTTCTTGGCAGCTTTGCGCGCGAGCGCCTTCACGGACTTCTTCGCGGATTTCTTGAGGGCCTTCGTGGCGGCCTTCTTGCTGCCCTTGCCCTTAGCGGTTTTCTTAGCTCGCGCTGCCACGACGAATTCCTTTACCGTCTCGAAATTTGGAAACGAACCTGCGTTAGTTTATTGTCTTGAGCATGATCCCACTGGAAAACCGCTGCACAGTTTTCCGGATCATGCTCTAGCGCGTTGCGTCCGCCAGCCAGCCGAACACCGAGAAAACCAAGGGCTTTCGCTCCAGATTGTAGGTTTCGGTGTCGCGCGCGGCGCGGACGATCTTTTCCCATACCTCAGCTAGGCGCGCAAGGCGCGGCAGGTTCTGGTTGGCATTGGCCTCGTCGGCGTGCAGGCGTTCCGCGATCCAGCGATCGATGCCGTCGATGAAGGCGGCAAGCGCAACGCGGTCGCTCGTGCCGAGCGATTCGCCGAGCGTGTGCAATTCGCGCGGATCGACCTGCGGCAGTCGCGCCAGCAGCGCGGCCGTACGTTGCTGGAGCTTCAGGGCGTCACCGCCGAGCAGCGTCAGCCCCCGCGCGACGCTGCCCTCGGACGCCTCCGCCGCCTCGCGCAACGCCGGATCATTCGGGTCGAGATCGGCCGCGGTGGCGGCTGCTCCAATCACGTCGTCAATTGCGAGCGCGCGCAGGCGCAGCTTGCGGCAGCGCGACTGAATTGTGGCGAGCACGCGCGCCGGCGCGTGGCTCACCAGCAGGAACAGCGATTGCTGCGGCGGCTCCTCGAGAATTTTCAGCAGCGCGTTGGCGGCATTTGGATTGAGCTCGTCGACGGTATCGACGATGCAGACGCGCCAGCCTTCGGCCGCCGCGGTCGAGCCGAAGAAACCGATCGTCTCGCGCGTCTCGTCCACGGTGATTACCGTGCGCATCACGCCGCGATCGTTGGCGGTGCGCTCCAGCGTCAACAGGCCCCCATGCGAGCTCGCCGCAACCTGCCGCGCCACGGCGTCATCAGGATTGATGGCGAGATCCTCGGCGCGCTGCACCGAAAGCGCCAGCGGCTGGCCGTGAGCGAGCACGAAGCGAGCCATCCGATAGGCCAGCGTCGCCTTGCCGATGCCTTGCGGCCCGCCAATCAGCCAGGCATGCGGGATGCGCCCGCTGCGATAGGCGGCGAGCAGCGCGGTCTCGGCCTCGCGATGGCCGAACAGAACGCTCGTCTCGCGCGGATGAGAAATGGCGGTTTCGCGCTCGGTCTGACGCGGGCTCATATGGACACCACCGATGCCGGCGTCGGAAGCAGGCGATCACGCAACGCGGTCCAGATGCGTCCGGCAACCGTATCAGGGTCGGAATTGGCGTCGATCAGCACGCAGCGCGCAGGATCGTCCGCTGCGATCTTGCGATAGGCCTCGCGCAGACCTTGATGGAAACCGAGCTTCTCGGCCTCGAACCTGTCCGGCGTGCCGCTGCCGCGGCGTGCGGCCGCGCGCTGCAAGCCGATCTCGACCGGCAGATCAAGGATGATGGTGAGGTCCGGCTTGAGATCTCCGATCGTGACCCGCTCCATCGCGTTGATCAGCGCCGCCGGTACCCGGCCGAGGCTGCCCTGATAGGCCCGCGTCGAGTCGGCGAAGCGGTCGCACAGCACCCAGGTGCCCTGGTTGAGCGCGGGCTGGATCACGGTGCGGACATGGTCGTCGCGCGCGGCCGCGAACAGCAACGTCTCGGCCTCGGGTCCGAGCAGTTTGCCCATGCCTGACAGCACCAGATGCCGCATGATCTCGGCGCCCGGCGAGCCGCCCGGCTCGCGCGTGACGAGGATGCGCATCCTGGCTGCCTTGAGACGATCGGCGAGCTTCTTGATCTGGGTCGACTTGCCAGTACCCTCGCCGCCTTCAAAGGTGACGAAACGCCCGCGTCCGGACGGCCACTTTACCGCACTTTCACTCATGATCAGAGCTTCTCGGCGCCCGCACGGAACATGCCGATCACGAGCTCGCTGGCGCCGTCGATCGCGCGGCGCACGGTCGAGCCAGTGCCGATCGCGTCTGCAGCATAGACCGGCGTCTCCACCGCGATGTTGCCGCTGCGCCAGACCCTGACCAGCCCGACCTTCTGCCCGGCCTCGACCGGCGCGCGCACCGGGCCGCTATAGACGACGCGCGCGATCAGCTTGTCGCTGCCGTTCTTGTGCACCATCACTTTCACGGGCGTCTTGGCGACCAGTTTCACCGAACGGCTCTCGCCGCCGAACACCTTGGCGTAGCCGACGGGCTGATCGGCCGCGATCAGGGTGCGGGTCTCGAAATTGCGAAAACCCCATTCCAGCATCTTCTTGGCTTCGGTGGCGCGATCTTCGGGGTCTTCCAGCCCGTTGACGACGACGATCAGCCGCGTGCCGTTCTGCACGGCCGAGCCGACCATGCCGTAGCCGCCTTCCTTGGTGTAGCCGGTCTTCAGACCGTCGGCGCCTTCCATGGAATTGAGCAACGGATTGCGGTTGGGCTGGCGGATCTTGTTCCAGGTGTATTCCTTCTCGCCGAACAGTTTATAGAATTCGGGGAAATCGAGAATGATGTGCCGGGCGAGGATGCCGAGCTCGCGCACCGTCATCTTGTTGGCGGGGTCGGGCAAGCCGTTGGAATTGCCGAAGGTCGACTTCGTCAGGCCAAGCTCGCGGGCGCGCTTGGTCATGAAGTCGGCGGCGAAAATCCGCTCGTTGCCCGCCATGGCTTCGGCGAGCGCAATGCAGGCGTCGTTGCCGCTCTGGATGATCGCCCCGTGCAGGAGATCGTCGACGGTGACCTTGCTGTTGATCGCGGCGAACATGGTCGAGCCGCCGGAGGGCGCGCCGCCCCGGCGCCAGGCGTTCTCACTGATCCGGTATTCGTCGGTCAGCTTGATGTCGCCCTTCTTGATGGCGTTGAAGACGACCTCGGCGGTCATCAGCTTCATCATGCTCGAGGGCGCACGCAGTTCGTCGGCGTTCTTCTCGAACAGCACGCTGCCGCTGGACGCCTCGATCAGGATCGCGGTCGGGGCGTCGCCGTCGAAGCCGGCATCATCTGTTTTCTTGGCGCCCTGAACGCTCTGGTTGGCGGCGTAGAGCGCCCCGCCCCAGCCGATGGCCGCCACCACAGCCGTCGCGATCAGCCCGCGCGCCAGCGCTCCGGCGATGAACCGGGTGCGCCCCAACGAGGAAAGATGAAATTCCATGGCCAAGCCCTGAGAGCGGCGTTCTAACAGTTGGAGCGGGTGCGAACAACACGGGGTGGCCGCTTGTCCCGAGATTGCACGATTCTCGTCCCGCCCCTATCGTGGCACCTCAGATTTTCTGACCAAACCCCTGAAACAAGGCGGAAAAGCGATGTCATCCACCCGCGTAATCAAGGCCAATGGCATCGACCTGTTCATCCGCGAAGCCGGTCAGGGGCCGCTGGTGGTGCTATGCCACGGCTGGCCGGAACTCTCCTACTCCTGGCGCCACCAGATCCCGGCGCTGGCGCAGGCCGGGTTTCGCGTCGTCGCCCCCGACATGCGCGGCTATGGCCAGAGCTCAGCGCCGCCCGAGGCGACGGCTTATTCGATCTTCGACACGGTCGGCGACGTCGTCGGCCTCGTGCAGGCACTTGGCGAGACCAAGGCGATGGTGGTCGGCCACGATTGGGGTGCTCCGGTGGCCTGGCACGCGGCGCTGTTCCGGCCCGACATCTTCACGGCGGTCGCTGGCCTGAGCGTGCCGCCGCCGTTCCGCGGCCGCGGCAAGCCGCTCGACCTCCTGCGCCAGGGCGGCATCAGCAATTTCTATTGGCAGTATTTCCAGGCGCCCGGCATTGCCGAGGCCGAGTTCGAGCACGACGTCGCGCGCACCATGCGCATCGTGCTCGGCGGGCGGGGCCTTGCCGATCCCTCCGCGGCAATGTTCGTGCAGGAGGGCAAGGGCTTCCTCGGCCACGGCAATCCGGAGGAGCCTCTGCCGGCCTGGCTCAGCGAGACTGACCTTGCCTATTTCACCGAATCCTTCCGCAAGTCCGGCTTCCGCGGCGGGCTGAACTGGTATCGCAACCTCGACCGCAATTGGGAGCTGACGGCGCCCTGGCAGGATGCGCAGATTCACCAGCCCTCGCTCTTCATTGCCGGTTCGAAAGACGCCGTTATCACCGGCCTGATCGGAGCCAAGCGCGTCAACGAGCTCGAGCGCGTGCTGCCCAATCTGAAGCGAAAGCTGATCATCGAGGGCGCCGGCCATTGGGTCCAGCAGGAGCGGCCCGACGAGGTGAATGCGGCCCTGGTGAGGTTCTTGAAGGAAAGCGCGGCTCAGTAGAGGCCGCGGCCGCTCAGGATGCCGCGGGCCTCAGCAGCCCCGTCCGAGGCGTAGGCGCCGGACGGCGCGCTCTCGGTCGCATAGCGTCCGTCCCCATCATAGGACACGGCGCGGGCGTTCTGGAGCGCCCGGCCCCGGTTACGGCTCGAGGCCGACATTTCCGAGGTCGCACTGAGTGAAGCCATGTCGGCGGAGGTGTTGCCGAGATTGTAGGGCCGTCCCTCCGGCGTCGGAACTTCGCCGCGCATGGCACCGCGGTTCGACGACGGCAGCTCCGGCACGAAGGGTCTCGCGGAGGCGACCCGGACCATCGAAGGTGACGGCGCCGGGGTCCCGGTGCGCAAGGTCGCCATCAGCTGGCGGTCGTCGGAGCCTTCCAGCGGCGCCCGCCCGACATATTCGACACGGACCTTGGCGATGCCATTGCCTTTGAATTCAAGCAGTTCGGCGGCCTTGTTCGAGACGTCGATGAGCCGGTTGCCGTGGTAGGGCCCGCGGTCATTGACGCGGACGATCAGCGACTTGCCGTTCGAGACGTTGGTGACCCGCGCATAGGACGGCATCGGCAGGGTCGGATGCGCCGCGGTCAGCGAGCCCATGTCGAACACTTCGCCATTGGCGGTCAGGCGGCCGTGGAAATCGTCGCCGTACCAGGACGCCATGCCTTCGGCGCGGTAGTTGACGTCCTCTTCGGGCACATAGGTCCGGCCACCCACCACATAGGGCTTGCCGACGCGGTAGGCGCCGCCGCCCTTCGGGACCGGATCGCCCAAAGCCACCACCCGGGGGCTCGAGGACACGCCGTATTTCGGATCGACGCGGCTGGCGAATTTGTTGGAGGAGGCGCAATTGGCGAGCGCAAGGCAGGTCGCGGCCATCGCAGCAGCGCGCGCGACCCGCAAAACCGAATCTGACCGACGGATCCCCATTCGCCCCAAATACCATTTCGCCGGAGGCGTACCTAACCCGCTTTGGCTACGGGGCAGCGCTATCCGGTCCTTTGCTCCGAGGCGGCCCACCACCGCGTCGGAAGTGGTAACGATAACGCAACCCGAACACGGCGGAAATGGGGAGCCCACAGCGTTCACGCCGGGATGGTAAACGGGGCGTATGCGTTCGCCCCGTTGAACTACGGGGCGCGGGCGCCCTGCTCTGTGCCGTGGCCGGACATTCTGTTGCGCCAAATCCTCACTCCACCCCCATTGTCGCGCCGCTCACTGGAATTCTTTTGACTGTGCAAGGCCGCCCGCGTTTTCTCGCGTGCAGGGCGGAATGGAATAAGACGATGATCGAGACGGTTTCGGCACTGATGGGTTTGGTAAGCGCGGGGATCTTCCTGGCCCATGCGTTTGAAGGTTACCGCACGAGGGCCTGAGGCACTCGCGCGGGCGGCAAGCATCACCCTTTCAAGACGGCGCGTTCGGACACTTTTAAGCGATCCGATCGAGCATCGCAGACGAGAGCGGCAGGTGTCCCATGCGCAACCATGACCTCGTATCCGATGGCTTCCTGGCATTGACCGCCGGTGGTTTGGTCCTGCTGTGCTCCAGCCTAGTGGCCTTGGCCTTCGCCTGAGCACCCGGCATTTCCCGAAAAAATACGCTTAGCGCAGTCCAAGCAGCGATCGCCGGTGGAGGCTGTCACGGGCTTCGCTCAGGCAGACGAAGCTGCCGTCAAATCCCTGGGCGTACCGCTTCTGGCCTTTGCCGTAGTAGACGCCTTTGCTGAAATCGAGCCAGACGACCCGGTCGTGCGGGCAATGACGCTGCGCCTGCGCCTCGTAGCGAAATGGCGTCAGCGGCGTGGCCGATACTTCAGCGCCGCTGCAGCCGAACAGGATCGCAGCAGCGAGCGCGACCGCGCCGGGCGATGTGCCGAAGCTGCTCCAAAATACTCCTCCGCAAGACACCACCCGCCTCCCGATCCCAGCCGTCGACGGCCGGCTTGCTTTCACTTGTCCGCTTCGAGTTGCTGCAACGCCTGATGCATGCATTCCTGAAGCTTGGCTGCGACCTGGTCGCGCGCGACGCCTTTGGCGGCGAGATCGCCTGCCACCTTGTCGAGGATCTCGCCCATCGACTGGTTCTCCAGATGGTCCGTCACCAACGCCGTCGCGTAGCCGGCTGCGACATCGCCGCTGAGGCCGAGCTGGGTTGCGGCCCAGAGCCCGAGCAGCTTGTTGGACCGGGCCGTGGCCTTGAACATGAGCTCCTCGTCGTGGACGAATTTGGCCTCAAAGCCCTGCTCGCGCTTGTCGAACGTGGTCATGGTCAGCTCCAATGTCGTTTTCGCTGATCGGGATCGGACTGGCTGGAAGCAAACGTCTCCGTGGTTCACGTCAGGGTCATCTGAAGCTTCCGGCGGAAGCCAAGCGCCGTCAAGCCCGCTCGGCTGCGCCCACCGGGCGTCTGCAGGGCACCGACCAGCTCTACGCCAGCCAGCTCAGCTAGGGAGGGATGTTTACTATTTGTTAAGCAGACTCAGCGCCGCATGGCCCGGGGACATCGAGAGCTGACGCATGAACAAAGAACTGCGGGAGTTTCGACGGCTTGAACGGGTCTGTCTGGAGCAGGCAGCCCTCTCCACCATGGACCTCGCGCGAGGCGGGTTGCTCAAGGTCGCTGATGATTGTCGCGTCGCAGCCGAAGCGATCGAGGCACAATCGCCTCGCAGACCTTTCGCAAGTGCCGTCCAGGCGCTGAAGCAGGCGTTGAGCGTGACGCGCGTCCCTCACCGGCACTGAGGTCGGCGCTCGCGGGCAAGGACATCTTTGACGGAGCGACCGCGTGCGGTCAGCCCTTCGCCTCGGTCTGCTCACGTGCCAACCGTTCGGCTCTCAGCCGTTCCTTGTTGGCATAAAACGCCTTCTGCGCCGCTTCGTGCTCGCGCATGGCTTTTTCGGCTTCGATACGGCGTGTCGCATCGCGCGCCTGCCGCTGCTCGGGGGTCAAGGGCTTGCGCCGGTAGGAAACATCTTCCGTCATGGCGAAATAACGCGGACGTCAGGAAAGAGTTCCGCATGGTCCCGCTGGGCGGCACGGCGGGTCGACTGCATAATCTGCGAAAACAACCCCATGCACAGTAGCCAAGTCCTTCTGCGGAAAGAACTTTTTTATCGCGCTGACGGTGCGTTTGACCCGGCCGGGATCTCGATGTCTGCAATAACAGGCAAATGGTCCGAATACGCCCTCGCCCCTTCGTCGGTCCAAACTTTCCCGATCCGGCTGTCGGACGTTGCATAGATCCGGTCAAGCCGCAGCAGGGGCAGATGCGACGGGAAAGTTCGCAGCCGCGTCCGGTTCGGACAGACCTGCGCGAGCACGCGCCGCACCGATTTGATCCAGAACCAGTCGTTGAAATCCCCGAGCACGACGGTTCTTCCAGGTTTCACCAGGCTCACCAGCGCCTGAGCCTGCGCATGGCGCTCGTGGATGCTCAAGCCGAGATGCGTGGCCACCACGTGGACATCGCCAACCGGCGTCAGCAGTTCCGCGGCGATCGCTCGGCGCGGCTCGCGCTCACGATACGACACGTCGACGATCTCGGGCAGGCCGGAGAATGGGAAGCGGCTCAGGAGCGTCTGGCCATATTCGCCATCCGCCGTGACGATCGACTTGGCGTGAACACGGTGATCGCCAACGACACTCGCCAGCTTCGCAAACGGATCGTCCGATCGGGATCGCGAATCCACCTCCTGAAGCGCGACGACATCGGGAGCCCATTTGCGAATGATGGAACAAATTCCCTCGAGATCGAACTTCGGATTGAGATTGAAGGTGCCGTGCACATTCCACGTCATGAAGCGCATCGGCGCCATCAACGCCTCCCGGCGAGCCACGTCGCGACGAATTGCGCGCCTGCGCAGATCGCGAGCCAGCCCAGGAACGCCAGTGCGAGCAGCAATATGTTGACCCAAGACGCATTCCTGGCGAGATCAGCGATCTGAGCACCCAAAACTGCCATCGCGAGAATGCCGGGCGTCATGCCGAGCAGCGTTCCGACCAGGAAGTCACGCAGAGGCAGCGAGCTCGCGCCAGCCACGACATTCACCACCGAGAACGGCGCGATCGGAATCATCCGGATGACGACGACAGCCAGAATGCCCTTGCCGACCACACGTTCCTGGATGCGCGCGGTACGTCGCCCCAGCAAACGCTGAAGGCGTTCGCGGCCGAGTGCCCGTCCGATCGCAAAAAGGACAAAGGCGCTGAGCGAGACGCCCGTCGTCGCGGTAACGAAGCCTAGCCAGGGTCCAAGTGCGGCGGCAGTTGCCGCAATGAGCACGAGAACCGGAAACACGACCAACCCGCCGACGACGAAAGCCGCTATCGCGAATGGCGGCCCCCAGACGGACTGCGAATAGGCAGACAGAAGCGTCGACATCCGGCCCTCGTCGGCGAAATCGCTTAAGGACGTGTACGACCAGGCCATCGCCAGTCCAAGAAGCGCTACGGCTATCGAGACCATCCCGATGATCGTCTTCGTGCTCCACATGCGCGATGCCGCGCGCTCCAGATGTAGAGGCCGCTCGGGGTCCGCCACGGGCTGAACCATCGTGGCCAGAGCGCTGGTCAGCACCGAAGATTCCACGTCCCGCAGCGCCTTCGTCGCACCTGCCCTAGAGACGTCGTCCAGGAGCGCAAAAAGACGATCGTCGTTTTGCGCCACGGCCTGTTCATCGAGACCGCAGAAGTGGGCAATCAGGCGACGGCGCACCGAGGCGATGAAATTCCGATGCTCGTCTGATGCGGCTTCAAAGATCAGGTCGCATTCGCTGTCGGCGCCCATCGATCGATTGTTTAAATTGGCCGAACCGATCCTTAGGATCCGGTCGTCGACGATCATGAGCTTGCTGTGCACCATCACGGCCGCTTCCGTGTCCCCATTCCCCGACACCGGATAGACGAAGCGGATGCGATCGGCGACGCCGGCCGAGCTGAAGCAGTCGATGAAGGCGCCCCGGCCGTTCTGCATGGCCTGGGATTCCAGCCACGAGGAATGCAGTTTTGGCGTGACGACCACAACCCGAAGCGAAGGCACGCGCAGCATCTGCTCCGCCAATTCGCGCGCGATCCTGGTGGCACTGGTGAACTGGTTCTCGATGTACACGAAGCTCGTCGCGGACCGGATCGCTGCGATCAACGAGCGTTCGACCTCCCTGACCGTCGAACCCGCCGGACAGACCACCTCGGTCCTGGCGATGCCCACCGGCATATGCTCAGCCTCGACCGGCACATTCGCCGGCCAGCGCAAGCTTTTCAGCGGGCGCCGATCGTCAATCTGTTGGCCCGCCGCGCGCCAGCGTTGCTCCACGAGATCGAACAGCCACGCCGCCGCATCCCCGTCGACCATGCATTGAACGTCATGAAACGGCAAATATGGCTTGCCCTGGGGATCGCAGCGCAAGGCGTGATCGGCGCTATGATCACTTGTGTCCCAGCGCCTGATCGTCAGATCGAGCCCGCCGACGAACGCCAGTGAACCATCGACACAGACGATCTTCTGGTGTTGGGCCGAACCAAATGGAAGTGTGGAATCCAGGTGAAACCGGACGCGGCTGTCGGTGTCGGCGCTGAATTTGGCCGCGGAATTCCACTCCCTTTCGGAGGCGTAGAACGAGACGAAGTCCCAGACGAGAATGTTGATCCGCAAGGCGGGACGGCGCTGGACCAGCGCGCGTAGCAATGGACCGAGCTGCTCCGGCAAGCCGTCATGCGCTCGCCCGGATTCTCCGACCAGCCTGGTTTCGCTATGGATATCCCACCCGACGATATAGACGAGATCCTGCGCCTGCAGCAGTGCCTCCCGCAGCGCCGCGAAATAAGCGGCAGCATCGTTCAGAACCGCCACACGCCGCGCCTTGCACCGCCGCCAGACGGTGTCGCCGGGAATCAGGGTCGATGAGCTCTGAAGCAGGTCAACCTCGCCATTCGCATTCGCGTCTAAACGCACCGAACGCGCGAGGGGTTCCTTGCCGTCATGGCCACGATTCGCCTGCGGCCTGCCCGCATGCTGAGCCACGGCGCTGACCCGCACGATTGCCGCTACTTGGTTCGGACCGCCTTTGCACCTGCGCCCTTCAAGGCGTCCGCGATCTTCTCGGGCGCATCGCCGTGAAAATCCACGGAAACCTCGATCCGGCCTTCCAGTTTCTGATGCCCCTCCGGCGCGGGCGCGGTCTTGGCGTCAGGACCGGCCGGGCGTGTCCCCGACGTGTTCGCGTCGCCGACCGGCTGTACGAAGACGTCCGTTCGCGGCACGCCGCATTCCTGCACGACATGCTCAACCGCAAGCTCGGCGCCGCGGCGCGTGTCGAATTCTCCGATGATCGTACTTTCCAAGGGCGCCCTCCGTGGCTGGACCAGCGTGCGAACAACTGGTCAGCGAGGGCCAGGTTCCTGAACGCGCGGGCGTTTAGAACCGAACGATCCCAAACATGAACAGCAGCGCGAGAGTGATCAACCCGGAGACCAGCAGCGAGCCGAGACATCCCAATCGGTTCGAGAAAAAGAAGAATATGCCTCGCCCGTCCCATAGCTTCGTGCCTGGCTAAGTTCTCCCATTCGACAGTGTTCCTGGAGACGTTTTTGGACGCGCGAGCAAGAACAGATCCAAGAACCAATCATCGAGCGGAACGTTATGTCCGCGATGTCAGACGCTTTTGATTATTTCCGGGCGCATGCGGTCCGAGCCCTTTGCAAGGCCCGGGCGATGCCGCGCGGACGCATGAAACATCTGCAAACCGTCGTGGCCCGGATCTACCACCTGCTGACCAAGGAGGCCGCGTACGGGCCGAACCTGCAGCATATGGACGACTTCCGCGCAGCCCAGAAGCTCGAGAAGTCGATCGACTGAACTGCGATGACGGCGAAGCTGCACGCCCTCCCCGACGCGTTCAGCGTCCTTTGGGAGTGGTCCCCGACTGCGACTTGCCAAGCCCGGGATTGATGGCGAGCGACGCGCCGGCGGCGCCACCGGCTTCATAGGCCGTCATCGACACCATCCGGCTGGCGCTACGCTGGGTCCGCATCTTCAGGTCGAGCTTGTCGAACTCCGCATCGACCACCGACGTCTTGAGAACCACCAGCCCGCGGCCGGTGCTTTCGTTGACCTGATCGCGACCGGCCTTGATCGCGACCAGCTTGTCCGCGATCAACGCCACCATCCCGAGCGCGAAGGAGGCATTGGCCAGATGCCGCTCTTGGTGCCGGAACCTGCCGTAGTCGACCGAGGTCTTGAAGCGGCCAAGGTCAGCGCGCACGGCACCGTCGATCAATTCGGCCAGATAATGCGCGACCTCGACATCCGCGCCGAGACCGAAGAACACGTAGCGGTTGTCGCCGGCCGCGTTCTTCTCGCGCCAGACCCGACAATCGCAGAAATGAGCGATCGCGCCGACGCAGTCGTCCAGCGGAATGCGCTTCTTGCGAAAAGTCTCGTAGACCCTCCGCTCGCACGACGACGCGCGCAGTTCGACGTCGGAGAGCGACAGATCATGTCGATCCAGCAGCTCGGCGACCTTGGCGGCCGCAGACAGTGCCTCGTCCTCGGTGCAGCCATTGGCGATCGTCTTGGAACGCAACGCCTGAATGCGGAGCTTCAGCTTGTCGAGGGAGGCCGGAGTGGAGGTCTGATGCACTGATTACCTGCCGGGGAAACGCGACGGATAGAACCGGTCGGATAGACCGGCGGGAGGGGTCTCTTGTCAACTGTATTGATCTTCGACTTTTTTCGAACGGACCTCACTCCTTCTACGTGCGGTGCACGACTCGCCGCACTGACTATAAAATGCAGAGACGAGGATTCACTACAATCGACGTTCTCGCTCTATTTCCACCGCAGCTGACAAATCATTGTCGGGAGCAGACCACCACAAGCCCAACGAGGTTGCGTTGGCGCCTTGGCGTTGGCGGCTGCGTCTTGTTCACAGTATCGCGAGCTTGCAGTCAGCCGGCTTTGATCCCTGCGCTTGCTGAGTAGTCGGCAGCAGACTGGTGGATTGAAAGACACACTGATCAAGGCCGTCGATCGGTTTTGTGCCGCGACACATTCCTGAAGGGACTGGACCACTGTTAAGGTTTAGCGGTCAGGTTAACCCCAGCGAACGTTTTGCTGAGAGCGTCGAATTCGATATGACCTCGAAATAGAGGAATATTCGAATGTCCAATAGAACCGCATTTCAAACTGCAGATGCAGACGAGCCCCACAACTTTTTTGATCTCGTCATTCCCCTCACCTTCAGCGCTGTAGCCCTCCTGGCCACAGCTGTTTCGCTGGAGGCGATTGGGTTCATCGCTTGGCAGCCAGCCACCTTTTTGGTTGCCTATATCTTTGGCTGACGCGCGATTGGCTGGCATGAGCGAATTCGAAGGCCTATCTGACCAGTTCATTCTGCGGATGCACGAGTTCATTCGCCAAGAGGTGCAAGCAGATAGGCTAGCCGGCACGCGTTTTATCGGATTGCCAGCGAGGCTGCGCGCGGAAGCTCTTGCAGGGGAAATCAAGCGACGCGGCTTTTTCTGCACGGCAATTGAATGGCCTCAGCATCTTGAGCCTGGAGCGGACAAATACGCACCGACCATTGGACACCGGAAGACGATCTAAAACTCATCGTGCTCACGGCGCGACGCGTCCCGGCTGACCGGATTGCTCGCCTGCCAGACCGCAGATCGCAAATATCGATCCGCGATCGATTGCAACTCTCGCGAACCTGCATCGTGAACAAGAGAATGCCAAAGCTCCCGCGTCGCGGCCTCGGTCTAACCAGTCCCCGGCCCCTCCGACCCGGGGCCGCCTCTCCATGAGCCTACCGCCTGGTTGGCGCCTCGCGCAGCTAACTCCCGGTCCAGATCTTTCAGTCGCCCGAGCAGGTTCTCGACGATCTCCATGCAATCGGAATGTCCCAACGATTGCACGCCGCGCGCTGCTAGCTCGCGCTCCAGCATGGCGGCTATAATAATTTGAATGCTCACGAACTCTCCGCCGACTTCGCCCCAGAGACGGTACGGCTCAACTTAGAAATGGGTTTCGCTAAAGCGAAAGGCCGCAGGGTGGTTCCAGCCCCCACTGCGGCCATCCCGGTCAAATTACAAACTGGTACTTAAATCTCGCCGGTGTTCTCACAGTAGAACACCGTGTTCCGAAAAAGGATTCCGTAAGACTACCGGAATCCCAAGCGGCCCGGATAGTCACTCGGATGTAGAAATGGCACCGCTTCCTTACCAGCCCCCATGCTCCCGGCTGCCGATCAATTGCGGATCAGAGCGCCGGGAGCGACGCTAGGACTTCCCAGATTCCGGGGGGCGCTATCGCCACAGCCGGCGCGTGATGTTGAACAACGCCGCAAGCGGGACGCCCGCCAAGACACCCAGCATGCCGTACGACGTGACCAGCAGCGCAGCGCTAAGCGGCCCCGCGCTTGTCGCAAATCCATAGGCTGCGCCTAAGCCTCCCAGCGTTCCGGCAAAGACGACCATGTTGCGGTCGTTGCGCGCCTCGACGTTATAGATCGGGGGCCTTTTGCGGTGAAGAATGGGAGGACCGAACGGCACCTTCGAGCCGCAATTTGGGCAGGCCGACGCACTCGGTGAAACCGGGTGGTCGCAGTCGTGGCAATCGATCAGCTTTTTGGTCCGTCCCATGCCGCAAATCGTAGCGGCGGGGCGGCCAGTCCACAAGTTCGGCAGCTACTCCCAGCACACCGTCGCATGACCACAGCAGGGCCGCTCTGATCCCCGCATTCCCCGCGTTTGACTGGCGTTGAAAACCTGCGCGCCGTGCGGAAAGTTGACCAGCTCGGGACCTTTCTCGCCGACCATGGAGAGTCCACCCGGCGCCGAAGGGGTGCCGCTTGCGAACATGGGAATGGAGAGGCCGTCCGTTCCGGCGCCGAGCGGCACCAGACCACGTGGGCACGCTGCCGGACCCCGCGCTGCCACCAAGCCCAACCAACGAACCCGGCCGATTTAGATCAAGCGCCTCTTCGACAGAGAAAGACGGATTAGGACGCCATCGGACTAGAAGATGGCGGAAGGGGTGGGATTCGAACCCACGGTACCCTTGCGGGCACGCCGGTTTTCAAGACCGGTGCCTTAAACCACTCGGCCACCCTTCCAAGTCAGGAATGGCTGTCGCTTAACGCAGTCGACGGCGCATAGCAACGCGAAGTTGGCGCCCGCCCCTTTCCCCGGCATCGGATCTGTCAGGCGAGCGTCAGCCTGTTCCCTTACCCTATTGCCCTCTCGGCAATCCCGGACACTGGCGACATCTCCCAGGGCGTTGCCGGTTGCGAGGCCCGGTTTGGAGTCGCTTCCGTTTCCGGGCCTCGTTTGCCAGCTGCAAAGAAAAGCGGCGCCCCCGAGGGAGCGCCGCGCGAAGTCCGTTCATTGTTGCTTTAGCTCAGTACCCGCAGGACGCACAGTTCATCTGCACCGGGGCGTAATAGGAATAGCCCGGCTGGACCATCTCGACGCGCTGGCGCGTGGCGTATTGCGGCGGGATGCGCTCGTACTGGACGCTCGGCGGCGCCACCATCACGGTCTGCGGCACCATCACGGTGCGGTATTGCGCCGGCGCGCGGTGCGCCACCACGGAGCCGGGCGAAACCATCACGGTCTCGTCGACGGTGCGGTATTGCGGCTGCACATATTGCTGCTGGTAGCAGGTCGTGCACGGCGGCGGCGTGTAGCAATTGTAGCAGCCGGCGGAAGCAGCGCTCGTCATGGAAATCGCAGCGACGACGGTCGAGAAAACGACAGCGAGAGTGCGAGACATTGTTGTGGTGCCCCAATTGCCAAAATGGATTTGCGAAGGTCGCTGCCAGTATACGCCGCAAAACCTTGCTTTGCCGAAGTTCGTCGGGGCATCCTTAATGCAAACGGCCGGCTTGCGCCGGCCGTTCAGAACTCGTTGACCATGCGCTGTGCGTGATGCTTGCGATCACGCGTACGAGACGCTGTTACTTCGAGCGCCGTTTCACCTCGCGCACCGCGCCGCGCGCGGCGCTGGTGGTGAGCGCAGCGTAGGCCTGAAGCGCCGTCGAGACGTTGCGCTTACGGCCGATCGCCTGCCAGGCGGCATCGCCCTTCGCCTCTTCCGCGGCGCGGCGCTTGGCCAGCTCCTCGTCGGAGACCTCGAGGGTGATGCTGCGGCTCGGGATGTCGATGGCGATGCGATCGCCGGTCCGCACCAGACCGATGTTGCCGCCTTCGGCCGCTTCCGGCGACAGATGGCCGATCGACAGGCCCGACGAGCCGCCTGAGAAGCGTCCGTCGGTGACGAGCGCGCAGGCTTTGCCGAGGCCCATCGATTTCAGATAGCTGGTCGGATACAGCATCTCCTGCATGCCGGGGCCGCCGCGCGGGCCTTCATAGATGATGACCACGACCTCGCCGGCGACGACCTTGCCGCCCAGAATGCCTTCCACGGCTGCGTCCTGGCTTTCGAACACGCGGGCGGGGCCTGCGAATTTCAGGATTGAGGCGTCGACGCCGGCGGTCTTCACGATGCAGCCGTCCTGCGCGAGGTTGCCGTAGAGCACGGCGAGACCGCCGTCCTTGCTGAAGGCGTGCTCGAGGTTGCGCACCACGCCCTTCTCGCGGTCGGAATCAAGCTCGTCGTAGCGACGCTCCTGGCTGAAGGCGATTTGGGTCGGGATGCCGCCGGGCGAGGCCCGGAAGAAGGTGCGGACAGACTCGCTCCTGGAACGCTTGATGTCCCAGCGCTCCAGCGCGTCGCTCATGGTCGGCGCGTGCACGGTCGAGACCGAGGTGTCGATCAGGCCGGCGCGGTCGAGCTCGCCCAGAATGCCCATGATGCCGCCAGCGCGATGCACGTCCTCGACATGCACGTCGGCGACCGACGGCGCGACCTTGCACAGCACGGGCACGCGGCGCGACAGCCGGTCGATGTCCTGCATGGTGAACTTGACCTCGCCTTCATGGGCGGCGGCGAGCAGATGCAGCACCGTGTTGGTCGAGCCACCCATCGCGATATCGAGCGTCATCGCGTTCTCGAACGCTTTGAAGTTCGCGACGTTGCGCGGCAGCACGCTAGTGTCGTCCTGCTCGTAGTGGCGGCGCACGATATCGACGATGGTGTGGCCAGCCTCGACGAACAGGCGCTTGCGATCGGCGTGGGTCGCGACCACCGTGCCGTTGCCGGGGAGCGCAAGGCCAAGGGCTTCCGTGAGGCAGTTCATCGAATTGGCCGTGAACATGCCCGAGCACGAGCCGCAGGTCGGGCACGCCGAGCGCTCGATCACCTTGACGTCCTCGTCGCTGACCTTGGAGTCGGCGGCTGCGACCATGGCATCGATCAGGTCGACCGCCTTGGTCTTGCCCTGCAGCGTGACCTTGCCGGCCTCCATCGGTCCGCCCGAGACGAACACGGCGGGGATGTTGAGCCGCAGCGCGGCCATCAGCATGCCGGGGGTGATCTTGTCGCAATTGGAGATGCAGACCATGCCGTCGGCGCAATGCGCATTGACCATGTACTCGACGCTGTCGGCGATGAGCTCGCGCGACGGCAGGCTGTAGAGCATGCCGTCATGGCCCATGGCGATGCCGTCGTCGACCGCGATGGTGTTGAACTCTTTCGCCACGCCGCCGGCCTGCTCGATCTCGCGGGCGACAAGCTGGCCGAGGTCCTTGAGATGGACGTGGCCGGGCACGAACTGGGTGAAGGAATTGACCACCGCGATGATCGGCTTGCCGAAATCGCCGTCCTTCATGCCAGTCGCGCGCCAGAGGCCGCGGGCGCCCGCCATGTTGCGGCCGTGGGTGGTGGTGCGGGAGCGATAGGCTGGCATGGCGGATTCCGTCCTCGGGTTTGGCTGGCCGGGCGCGGCAAAATTTCGAAGCCGCCTCAGGCCTTTCCGGCCGGATAGCGCACGGGGGGAACGCGCGCAACGGGAACTTGAGCCGGACAGGGCTCCCCTGCTCCCGGCGCGGGCTCTTCGTAGCGCGGATGGAGCGCAGGGCAAGTGCGCGCCGGAGGACGAGACCGGCCCCGGATTACGCTGCGCTCCATCCAGGCTACAAGTCGGCGCGCGCTTGCATTGGTTTCGGGCAATCGCGCGTGCAGGCGCATGCACCGCGCAAATGCAAGCACGATAAAATCCGTAGTCGTCCGGAATGGAATCCTATTCCGATGTCGCGTACATCGCGGGCATCGATCGGCGGCCTTCCAAGGGCATCACCCTCTGATCGCGCACCACGGGGTTGGGGGACCACATGGGGCGGGGGGATCAAAGGCTGGGGCAAGGTTACGAGGTCCGGACTCCTAGGCACTCCGGACCTCGGGACTTTCTAGATTGAACGTGATTTCGCGCCGCCGGCTTGATCAGCCGTGCGGCGCGAAGTCGTTTTGGCGTCGTTATGCCGACCCGGGCGCTTAGCGCGTCTGCGGCTCGATCGTTACCGTGCAGTCGCCCTGCCCTTGCGTCGCGACCACGATGTTGCCCGCGGCAGCGCCGAGGGCGATCGGCGCGGACGAGCCGCCGCCGGGCATCTGGACGGTCACGCTCAGGGAATCGTTTCGTGCGGTCGAGCCTACGGTGGAGGGTTCTGCCTGGGCCACATTGCCCGAGGCGTCACGCCGCATGATCTGGCAGTTCACATTGCTGCCCCCCGCGGCCGCCATTCCCGATGAGGTGCCGCCGCTCATCTGGGCGCGGGCTCGCGACGGATCGCGAGGGACCTGGCTGACGATGCGATGCGTCCGCGGCTCCACAATGACGACGTCGTCACCGGTCGCGAAATATTCGTAGTCTCGATATTCAGGCTCGATCGAGACGATCTCGGGCGGAAGCCTGTGAAGGCGCACGCGCGAGGGAATGGTCTCGCCGACCCGGATCGAAATGTTCAGATTACGCTCCGGCTCCGCCAGGCGTGCACGGCTCACCGTTTCGGAGATCCGCACCTGCTTCTCGGACGTCACCTGCGTCTGCTGATTAGCCTGCGTGTTGGTCTGCGTCGTCTGGTTGGCTTGATTGGTCTGCGTGCCCGAGGTGGCGGGCGCGGTCTGCGCATTGTTGGTCGGGGCCGTCCGGTTCGTGTCGGTCGCGGTGGCCGGTCGATTGTTCTGTTGCGCCGGCTGCTGCTGGTCAGCCGCGTTGCGCGGCGGCTGGGTCTGGTTGCGCTCGTTCTGGTTGGCCGCGGCACCCGTGCGCTCGTTCTGCTGGCTAGACGTGCCGGACTTGGACTTCTCGGACTCGGCCGTTGATTTCTGCGGCGCCGATTTGTCCTGCTTCGTCTCGGCTCTGCTCTTGCTGTCGCGTCCCGGTTTCGTGCTCTCGGCATCGCGATTGCGATCGCGCGAAGGCTCGCGGGATTCTTGTGCCTGATCCTTCGACTTCGGCTGGTTGCGCTCGGCAGAACTCGCCGGCTGGCGCTTGTCGTCACTCGCGTCCTGCCTGGCAGCGCCGCCCTTCTCCTCGCGGCCAGCGCCCTGCAATCGGTCCTGGGCGCCCTGCGCGCGCTCTTGAACACGCTCTTGGGCGCCGCCGCGCTGCGGTGCGGCGCCTTTCGCCGGCTCCTCGGTCCGTCTCGGCTCGTCTCTACGCTCACCGGGCGCCTGGGCGTGGGCGAAGCCGGAAGCAAGCATCAGTCCGATCGCTGCAGTCGATAACATCAAGTGCTTGCGCATGGTCCCTCTCCTCGGAAATCCGCAACAACAGACGCGAACGTTCTGTGGGTGCGAAGGTTCCTGGTCAGGAACGAGGGCCGATCACGCGGGTCTCACATCTCAGGCCGGTCTCACATCGGGTCCTTCATCGTGAGCCGCGCCGTGAATGTCACGCTGGTCTTGCCAACCAGCGCCATGCCTTCAACCTCGGCGCCGTCGGCGGAATAGTCGCCCGAAAAGCCGCAGGTCACTTCCCTGCCGCCGAACGCGAGCGGCTTGCCGACGGCCTCGGTGTGCTGATTGACGGTCATATCGCCGCGCCATTTTCCGTTCCGGAAGGTGTAGCTGCCGGTGTAGTAGAAATAGCTGTCGCCGCCCATGATGCGGCCGTCGCAGAGCACGACGACGCCTTTGGCCTGGCCGCGCTTGCCGTCGCGCATCTCGATCTCAAAGATGTAGAGGCCGTTGAGGACCTTCTGTGGGTTGCCGCCCTGCTCGGGCCCATCGCCGGCCGACATCGCTCATCTCCCGTTCAAACCGGCACATTCCGTTCGAGATCTTCAAGCCACGCTGCCGCGCTCGAATCCGACGGCGCGCGCCAGTCGCCGCGCGGCGATAATGAGCCGCCGGCCGAAACCTTGGGTCCGTTCGGCATCGCCGAGCGCTTGAACTGGCTGAAAGCGAAGAAGCGGCGCAGGAACACCTCGAGCCAGCGGCGGATCTCCTTGAGATCGTAGGCCCTGCGCTTGTCGGCCGGAAATGCCGGCGGCCATTCGCCCTCGGCGACGTCCTTCCACGCCTGGAACGCCATGAACGCGATCTTGGACGGCCGCATGCCAAACCGCAGCGTGTAGAACAGGTTGAAATCCTGGAGCTCGTAGGGACCGACCGAAGCTTCCGTGCTCTGCGGCTTCTCGCCCGGCTCGGCCGGAACCAGCTCCGGCGAGATTTCGGCAGACAGGATCGATCCAAGCGTTTGGTTGACGTCGTCGCTGAACTGCTTTGACGCAATCACCCAGCGGATCAGATGCTGGATCAGTGTCTTCGGCACCCCGGCGTTGACGTTATAGTGCGCCATCTGGTCGCCGACGCCGTAGGTGCACCAGCCCAGTGCGAGCTCGGAGAGATCGCCGGTGCCGATGACGATGCCGCCGTTGTGGTTGGCGAGCCGGAACAGATAGTCCGTTCGCAGGCCCGCCTGCACGTTCTCGAACGTGACGTCGTAGACCTTCTCGCCCTTGCCGAAGGGATGGCCGATGTCCTTCAGCATCTGCGTCGCCGTGGTGCGAATGTCGAGCTCCTGCCAACTCGTCTGCAACGCCTTCATCAGCGCCAGCGCATTGGTCTTGCTCTCGCTGCCGGTGGCAAAGCCCGGCATGGTGTAGGCGAGAATGTTCTCGCGCGGCAGGCCAAGAAGATCGACGGCCTTGGCGGCGACGATCAAAGCGTGGGTAGAATCGAGCCCGCCCGAGACGCCGATGACGACGCGCTTGGTGCCGGTCGCACGCATGCGCTGGACGAGGCCCGCGACCTGAATGTTGTAGGCCTCATAGCAGTCCTGCTCGAGCAGGCTCTCGTCGCTTGGCACGAACGGAAATCGCTCGATCTTGCGCAGGAAGCCGATATCGGCGGCCGGCGGCTTCAAGGCGAAGCCGACTTTCCGGAAGAAGGCCTCGCGCTGCCGGCGGTTGTCGTCGAACGTGCCCATCAGCGCGCGTTCCTGCCTGAGCAGGTCCAGATCGACGTCTGCCAGCGTGATCTGGCCGCCCTGCCGGAACCGCTCACCCTCGGCCAGCAGCACGCCGTTCTCGTAGATCGAGGTCTGGCCGTCCCAGGCCAAATCGGTGGTCGATTCCCCTGCCCCGGCCGCGGAATAGACATAGGCCGCGAGGCAGCGCGCCGAAGTCGATTGGCACAAGAGCGCACGCGAGCGGGCGCGGCCGATCGTGATCGGGCTGCCCGAGAGATTGATCAGCACGCTCGCGCCCGCAAGCGCGAGCTCGGAAGCCGGCGTCACCGGGATCCACATGTCCTCGCAGATCTCGACGCCGATGGTCAGTCCCGGAACGTCCTCGGCCGCGAACAGGAGGTCGACGCCGAACGGGGCATGCAGCCCGCAAAAGGCCACCATCTCTCCGACGATGCCGGCGCCGGAGGCGAAATGCCGTCCCTCGTAGAATTCGCGATAGGTCGGCAGGTAGCTCTTGGGCACGACGCCGAGGACTTTGCCGCGATGGATGACGACCGCGCAATTGTAGATCCGATTGCCAAAGCGCAGCGGCGCGCCAACGATCAGGACGGTCATCAGGGACGAGGATGCCTCGACGATGGCCACGAGCCCGCGCTCGACCGCATCGAGCAGCGGGTCCTGCTTGACGAGATCTTCGATCGCATAGCCGGACAGGCAAAGCTCGGGAAACACGGCAACTGCCACCGACTGCGCATGGCAGTCCTTCGCCGCCGCCAGAACCGCCCTCGCGTTTGCCGTGGGATCGGCCACATGAGAGGTGGTGACGCAGGCCGCCACGCGCGCAAATCCGTGGGCATAGATCGAGTGGAAACTCATCGAGCACAGTCCCTTTGTCTCGTCGCGACCGGCCTCCGCCAGCTCTGGACTCCATTTAACCCATCGACATGGTCCCGTGCAGGCCATTCAACGGAATGCATAACGGATTTGCAGCTTCGCTGCCCGGCCCTTGGGCAGCGTCAGGCTGTGCGCACCAGCATGCCGGGCAGATCGTCGCGCAGCCACTCGGCGATCCGGGGCCAGGCATGGGCATGGGTCCGCGCACCCATGAACAGCCCGAGATGGTTGCTGGGCTCGGAGACCGCCGCAATGAAGGCCGGTGGGGTACCGAGCAAGCCGGCGGTGGCGAGCGCCTGCGCAGCCGGCACGACGTCGTCGTCAAGCCCGGCCAGCAGGAAGACCGGCGCCTTGACGTCCTTCAGATCAACCACGCGGCCGAGTGCCGTGAATTGGCCGCGCGCGATCCGGTTCTCCCGGAAAATCCAATTGACGATCTCGAGATAATAGGTGCCGGGCAGATTGAGAGGCTCGGCATTCCAGCGCTCGAAGCGTGCCAGCAGCGCCGCACCTTCCTCGCCGGAGAGGTCGCTCTGCAGCGCCGTCACGATGTCGTCGCGGCTCGGCGCCTTCGACCAGACCCGCAGCATCTCCTCGCCGCTGACATTGCCGCCGCCGCGGGCGACGAGCTGGCCATAGACCATCTCCGGCGCGTTGCGGGCGAGCTGCGACAGTCTGGACTCGATCGAGAGGTCGACGGGCGCGCCTGCCAGCACCAGCCGCCGCACCTTGGCGGGAAAGCGCGCCGCATAGAGCAGCGACAGCCAGCCACCCTGACACAGTCCGACGAGATCGACCGGCGTGCCGATCTCGTCGATGGCGACGTTGAGATCGCCAAGATAGCTGTCGATCGAGAGATAGCGCATGTCAGGCGTGGCTGAGCGCCAGTCGGTGAGATAGATCCGGTCGATGCCGCCATTTTGCAGGGACTGCACCACGCTGTGGCCGGGGGCGAAGTCGGCGATCAGGGCCCGGTGCAGCGCATAGGGCGCGCAGACCAGGGCCGGCTGACCGGCCCCCGTCCGCGCGCAATTGCGCAGGCGCATGGTCGCGAGCTCCAGCGCGACGGAGTTGGGCGTGGTCCACGGCAGGCTGCTGTCGGACTGCTCCGGCGGAGCGCGCTCGAGCCATCCGAAGCAGGCATCCATCGCAAGCCGAGCCGCAGCGAACGGCCACAGCAGCGGGTCATCCGGGACCCGGCCCGGTGCGCGCTGCTGTTTGCCGGTCTTCTCCGCCATGGCTATCTCACGGTCCTCACAGGAAGGCCTCGAAGCTGACGAGCGAAATGCCGCGCTCCCGAAAACTCTGATGGGTCGCGGCCACCGAGCCGTCGAGATCGATGCCGCGGCAGGCGCCCTCGATGACGGCGACCTCGAACCCCGCCTTGCGGGCATCCTCCGCCGAGAAGCGGACGCAGAAGTCGAGCGCGAGGCCAACGACGAAGATCGTCTTCAATTCGCGCTCGCGCAAATATCCGAGCAGGCCGGTCGGCGTTTTCCTGTCGTTTTCGAACAGCGCCGAATAGGAATCGATGCCGCGCCGAAACCCCTTCCGCACCACCAGGCTCGCGCGGGTGACGTCGAGATCGCGATGAAATTCCGCGCCCGCCGTGCCCTGGACGCAATGGCTCGGCCAGAGCACCTGGACGCCGTAGTCAAGCGCGATAGTCTGGAACGGCTGTTTGCCCGCATGGTTCGGCGCAAAGGAGACATGATCGCGGGGATGCCAGTCCTGGGTCAGCACCACATTGGCGAATTTTTGGGCGATCCGATTGATGGCGGGGACGACCGTCTCGCCGCCGGGCACGGCGAGCGCCCCGCCCGTGCAAAAATCGTTCTGCACATCGATGACCAGCAGCACGTCGCGGTCGGAAATCTTCATCGCAAGGTCCATTCCAGGCCATCCCGCGCGACCGGCGCAGAACGAACGTCTCCAGTGTCGATCTTCCCGCGCTGCTTCGCAACCACCGAAGCGGTGCGGCGATCTGCGCGAATGCACCCCGTCGGTGCCGGGATGCAACGGTTTGGGCTCATCCGTGTTGACTAGATCCACCAGGGGACGGATTCTAAAAGCCGTTCGCATTTTGCGACCGGATAGAGCGGAGGAAGCGGTTCCCGCAGCCCGAAAGGGGCTGTGGCAGCCATACCCACATGACCATCGGCAAGACAGGACAGATTCTTCTCGCCGATATCGGCGGCACCAATGCGCGCTTCGCGCTCAGTCAGGGCGATGAGACCGGACCGATCGACTACGTCAAAGTGGCAGACTTCCCGACCGTCCGGGAAGCCATTGCCGATGTTCTCGCGCGTCGCTCAGACGGCAAAACGCCCCGAAGGGCTGTGCTGGCCGTCGCGGGGCCGGTGACCAACAACCGCTGCGTCATGACCAACAGCCCGTGGGTCATCGACGGCAACGAGCTTCAGCCGGCTCTCGGCTTCGACAGCGTCCATGTTCTCAACGATTTCGAGGTGGTGGCCTGGTCCCTGCCCGCCCTGCAGCCCGCCGACCTGATCCCGCTCGGCGGACAGGAGGGTCTTCCCGGAGAACCGTTGCTGGTGGTCGGTCCCGGAACCGGCTTTGGTGTTTCCTGTCTGGTCGAGCGCCACGGCTCACGGTTGGCCGTCGTCACCGAGGCGGGCCACGCGACCCTGCCGGCAGAGGACGAGCGCGAGGAACGCGTGATCGCGTGCATGCGCCGGCGCCTCGGCCATGTCTCCATCGAGCGTGGCGCATTGTCCGGTTCCGGCCTGCAAAGCCTGTACGAGGCGCTGGCCGAAGTGGAAGGCGCCGAGGTGCCGCATCGCGATGCCGCTGCCATCACGAAGGCGGCCTTGGAGGGCAGTTGCGAACTCTGCCGCGCGACGCTGGACATGTTTTGCGCCATCCTCGGCTCGGTCGCCGGCAATCTCGGGGTGACCTTCGGCGCCCGCGGCGGCGTCTATATCGCCGGCGGAATCGTGCCGCGCTTTCCGGAGTTCCTTGCGGCTTCCGCATTCCGGGCGCGCTTCGAAGCCAAGGGACGCTTCCAGGACTATCTCCGCGACATCCCGACCAGGCTGGTCACGAAACCTGATGCGAGTTTCCTCGGCCTGAAGATGTTCGCGGAGCACAACCAGCCTTAACCGCGCGCGCCTCCGTCCGCGGATTCCAGTCATGCACAGCTGATTGCACGGCACGCCCGCTCGACGCGGGATCGTGCTTGCGCGTTCGTCCCGGATGAGAAACAATCCTGGCTTGTGTGTGGCGTAGTTGCGGGGGCGTGACATGCGTAAGCAGGATCTGGGTTTCGACTATCACCGCTATCACCGCCTGCTGCTCGAGGCGGACGACGATGGCAAGCGGCTGGCCCTGATCGAGCTCTTGATCGAGGAAAAGGCGCGTGACCGCCTCGCCGCCCAGCGCGCTTCGGACCGCGCCGCCATGACGGCCCACACTATCGCTACCGTGCTGAAGAACGGGCGCCAGTGAAACGAGTGGTTGCGCTACGGTGCCCGAAAACGCGGCATCAATTGCGATTTCGTTAACGATCCCTCGAAAGCTCGCGTCAAACTTTTTGCTCTAGGAGTTCCCTCACCTGATGCAATTCAGGGGCAACAAAGGGGGGAATGAACATGAGCATGATTTCGATCGCCGCGATGCCGGCCACCAGCGAAACGCGTTTGGCCGATTCTTCGTTTTCTTCATTCAAGACCATCTTGCTGTTTTGCTGCACGGGCCTGGTCGCCTCGTTCGGCCTGATGGCGCGCGGCATCGATCTCGGCGCCGGCCTGATGTGAGACCGCGACGAATTCCGTCGCGAAATGGCCGCCCCTGACGGGCGGCCATTTTTGTTTTTGGTCTCAGTGAGGCGTCTTTGCTGCCGCTTCCGGAAACATCGAATCGATCATTGCCTTGAGCTGATCGATCGAGATGGGCTTGCGCAGGATCGGCCGGCGCCTGAGCAAGGACGGCAGCAGCTCCGGACCGTAACCTGTGGCGAACAAAAACGGCTTCCCGCGACGCTCGATCAGGTCGGCGACCGGATCGACGTAGAGGCCCTTGAGATTGATGTCGAGGATCGCAAGATCGTACTGCGCGGTCATGGCGAAAGCGCTGGCGTCCCGAACATTATCCGCTTCCGCGATGACGTGGTGGCCGAGTTCCTCCACCATGTCCGTCATCATCATCCGGATCAACGTCTCGTCTTCGACCAGGAAAACGGAGAGTCCGTCCGCCATATCAACCCCGCCCATCAGCTTCCGAAGCTAATCATAACCGAATCGCGAAGAGGATTCACGAATTCGTAGCGGGGTCCGTTAATTCAGACGCGCCCGATCCGATTCAACTTGATCAATCCAGTCCTCGTTCGTGGCTGAGCCGCACCATCGCCTGTACGAACACCTGCTTCTGCTTGTCATCGAGGCCCGAATAGAGGGGCTCAGCGGCGTCGGCGACATTGCGCTGGTCGGCAGCGCGGTCGATGAGGAATTGGGCCTCGTTGCGCATCTGCTCGACGATGTCGTCGGGCGGATCCCGCTTGGCGCGCGCGACCCGCAGGTTGAGCCGCTCGGCACCGTTATGCCCGAGGTAGTGCATGGCGCTCGAGAAGCCGTACCAGTGCTTCTCCTGGTCGGGCGTGAGGTTCAGTTCGGTCTTGATCCGCTCGATATAGGAGTCGCTGTTGGTGACGATCTGGTCGGCGGTCAATTGCGGTGCGCCGGTCTGGGTGAGGACGGTGACATCCTTGTCCTGCGGCGCGTTCTTCGCCTCCTTGCTCGCCTTGGCGCCCTTGCCAGCCTTAGCGCTCTTGGCATCCTTGTCCTTGCCGGCGCCCTGCTTGGCGTCTTTGGCAGCGTCCTTGCTCGAATCCTTGGCGGCAGGCGCCTGATTGCCATTATTGCCAACACCGAGCACGCCGGTGAAGACGCCGACCACACCGCCGATCGCGCCGCCGAGCACGCCGCCGACCGGACCTGCCGCCTTGTTCCCGGCCGCCGCTCCTTCCTGAACCCCTTTGACCAGGCCTTGAGCGTTCGCCACCGCGGCTGCGCCGAGCAGCAACACGAAAACGGATCCCAGCGCGAACCATCGCCGCAGGTTAAGCCGCGCAAGCGGCGCCGGGTTGATCATTCTGGTCTCCATTTCGATCTGATTAGGCCGTTGGGGGTGAGAACCACCCGCCAGTTGCAACACTATCGTTTTCACCGCTTCGAGGTCTAGCCACCGACAATTGCTATCCACGCCCGAAAAGTGTTTGGCGCGAGGCGCTTATGCAGGCTTATTCGAAACTGCGGCGTAATTGCGCATGCATCGACCGGGCGCGTCGGCGCAAAGTGTGCGTCGCAAAATGACCGATCGTGGTTCATGGTCCGCGCAAGATATCGAGGGCGCTGCCGCCTTCCCGGACACAACGTTAGTTCTAGGCGCAAACCGTTCGGCTTTCTCGACAGACGCAATCAATCATGATCTGATCGCGCTACCAATTTGCCTTCCAAGCCGAGGGCATCAATAAGAAACGTCGAACAAGAAACTCTCAAAAAGAAAATCATAAGTAGAACTCGGAAGAGTTCAGAGGAAACGCCAGAACAATAAAACACCCAAGCGAGGAAACGAGATGTCACGCAAGACACTGACGCGACGTCAATTTGTGGCTGCCACTGCAATGTCCTCCGCGGCGCTGATCACAGCGCCCTATGTCCGAGGCGCTTACGCCGCCGGCAAGCTCTCGATCGGCTTTTGGGACCACTGGGTGCCCGGCGCCAACGATGCCTCCACCGCGCTCGTCAAGGAATGGGGCGAGAAGGAGAAGGTTGAAGTCTCGATCGACTACATCACCAGCAACAACAAGAAGATCGAGCTGACGGCGGCGGCCGAAGCCCAGGCCAAGTCCGGCCACGACATTCTGCAGATGCCGAGCTGGTGGCCGCACGCTTATTCCGAGAATCTCGAACCGCTCAACGACGTCATGGAGCCGCTCATCAAGCAGAACGGCGAGGTGAACGACACCGTCAAATATCTCGGGCGGTCGGGCGGCAAATGGCTCGCAGTGCCCGCGACGCCGGGAAGCCAGATCAAGGGCCCCTGCTCCCGCATCGATCTGATGAAGAAACACGCCGGCATCGACGTGCAGGAGATGTATCCAGCCGGCGGTCCGCCAAAGGCGGACAACTGGACCATGGAGACATTCCTGAAGGCGGCCGAGGCCTGTCACAAGGCCGGCTTCCCCTTCGGCATCGGTCTCGGCGAGACCACCGACAGCGTCGACACCGCCGGCGCGATCTTCCAGTCATTCGGGGCCGAGCTCGTCAACGCCAAGGGCGATATCACCGTCAAGACCGACGCAGTGCGGCAGGCGCTCGAATTCTACAAGAAGCTGATCGCCGTCCTGCCCACAGACGCGCCGTCCTGGGACGATGCCTCCAACAACAAATGGCTGATCTCGGGCCGCGGGGCGATGATCCTGAATCCGCCGAGTGCCTGGGCGGTCGCCAAGCGCGACGCGCCGCAAGTCGCCGAACAGTGCTGGACGCACGGCTTCCCGTCCGGTCCGAAGGGACGTTTTGCGCCCTTCCTGCCGTACTTCTGGGGCGTCTGGGCCTTTGGCAAGAACAAGGAAGCGGCCAAGAGCTTGCTCGTTCACCTGTCCTCGCCAGCGGCAATCGAGAAGTTCGTCGCGGCGAGCGGCGGGTACGATCTGCCGGCCTACGCGAACATGACGAAGTTCAAGACCTGGGCCGAGGAAGGGCCGCCGAAGGGCACGCTGTTCCACTATCCGGATCCCTACAAGCAGCAGACGATGTCGATCGCCGCGTCTCCGGCGCCGCCGAAGATCGCCCAGCAGATCTACTTCCAGGCGACGCTGACCAAGATGGCGCTGCGCTTTGCGCAAGGAGAGAAGTTGGAAACCGCGCTCGCCTGGGCCGAAGGCGAGTGCGAAGGCTTCATGCGGACCTGAGCCGGGTATGTGCCATGGCGGTTCACGCTTCGCGCGTGAGCCGCCGAGGCACCCCACGCTCGATCCGCTTGCCGAATGAAGCCGACGGCTGCGCCGGCTTCCCGTTCCAGATGTCCTGCTACGTGTCCTGCAAAAGAGGCTAACGTCATGGCCGATGTCGTCGTTGAGCAAGGCCGTCTCGCTCGAACTGCAAGCCCGCGCAAACGGGCGAGCCTGCGCAATGCAATGGGACGGAAATCGACCGTCGCGTTCTTCCTGACGCTGCCGCTGATCCTCCTGATCGCTCTGCTCGTGCTTTATCCCGCCTTCTATTCGGTCTACCTGGCGACGCTCAACAAGGCGATGACGAAGTTCGTCGGCCTCAGCAATTTCACCTTCCTGTTCAAGCGCGAAACGTTCTGGATGGTGGTGAGACAGTCCTGCATTTTTGCGATTACCGCCGTGGTCTTCAAGGCGCTGATCGGCTTCATCGTCGCGCATTTCGTCCACAACATTCCCGGCAAGAAGCAACGTAAATGGCGCGGCATGCTGCTGGTGCCCTGGGTGATCCCGCCGGCGATGAGCACGCTGGCATGGCTGTGGCTGTTCGATCCCTCCTACAGCGCCTTCAACTATACGCTCTCGTTCTTCGGCATCGGTCCGATCCCGTGGCTCGGTGACACCTTCTGGGCGCGCTTCTCCGTCATCCTCGTCAACGTCTGGTACGGAGCGCCGTTCTTCCTGATCATGTACCTGGCCGCGCTGAAATCCGTACCCGACCAGCTCTACGAAGCCGCAGCGATCGACGGCGCCAATTGGTGGCAGAAGATCTGGCACATCACCTTGCCGATGATGCGCAACATCATCGCCATCACCACGCTGTTCTCGCTGATCGTCACTTTCGCCAATTTCGACATCGTGCGCATCCTCACTTCTGGCGGTCCGCTGGACCGGACGCATCTGTTCGCCACCTGGGCGTTCCAGGTCGGCATCCAGAGCAGCGACATTCCGCTCGGCGCCTGCGTCTCGCTGTTCATGGTGCCGATCCTCGCCGTCGCAGCGGTCTTCATCCTGCGTGATGTCAACAAACGCGGGAACGAAGCCTGATGAGCACGCTCGCAATCGACAAGGCCGGACCGACACGCAAGGTCAAGCTTCGAAGCATGAGCCGCGACCGCACCTGGGCGCTGCGCTGGTCCTACTTTTTCCTGGTGCTGTTTGCGATCTTCTTCCTGATCCCGCCGATCTACATGCTGATCACCTCGCTCAAGAGCAGCGCGGAGATCTCGGCCGCCACCAATCCGTGGTGGGTATTTCATCCGACCCTGTCGAACTATGTCGAGCTGTTGACCTCGAACCAGTTCCTGCGATTCTTCTGGAATTCGTCGATGATCTCGATCGTGGTCGTGATCGTGACGATGCTGATCAGCATTCCGGCGGCGTTTGCATTGGCGCGGATGAAGTTCTGGGGCTCGGCGACGCTCGCGACCGGCGTCTTTCTCACCTATCTGATCCCGGACAGCCTCCTGTTCATTCCCTTGTTCAAGATGCTCGCGGTGGTCCAGGACGTTACCGGCATCACTCTCCTCAACCGATGGTACGTGCTGGTGTTCATCTATCCGACGCTGACCGTGCCGTTCTGCACCTGGATCATGATCGGTTATTTCGCCTCGATTCCGAAGGAGCTCGACGAGGCGGCTCTCATCGACGGCGCTTCCTGGCTCCAGACCTTGACGCGGATTTTCATCCCCGTCGCCCTGCCCGGCCTAATCGCAGCGACCATCTTCGCCTTCACCGTGTCCTGGGCGCAGTTCCTCTATCCCCTGGTGTTCACGACATCCATCGACCAACTCGTGCTGCCGGTCGGCATCACCACCACTTTGATCAAGGGTGACGTTTTCAACTGGGGTCAGATCATGACCGGCGCGCTGCTTGGCGCAGCCCCGCCGCTGGTCATCTATGCCTTCCTGATGGACTATTACATTGCCGGCCTGACCGCCGGCGCGACAAAGGGTTGATGTCTTATGGCTGAGGTTGCGTTGCGGAAGGTGGTCAAGCGTTACGACGACGTCGAGGCGGTGCGCGGCATCGACCTCGACATCTCAGACCATGAGTTCATCGTGCTCGTCGGCCCCTCCGGTTGCGGTAAGTCGACGACGTTGCGGATGATCGCGGGACTCGAGGACATCACCGACGGCGACATCATGATCGGCGGGGACGTAGTCAACGACGTGCCCCCGAAGGACCGCGACATCGCGATGGTGTTTCAGAATTACGCGCTTTACCCGCACATGACGGTCGCGGAGAACATGTCGTTCGGGTTGCGGCTCAAGCACTATCCCAAGGCCGAGATCAAGGCGCGGGTGACCGAGGCCGCCCGCCTCCTCGACATCACCGACCTGATCGACCGCAAGCCGAAGCAGCTCTCCGGCGGCCAGCGCCAGCGCGTTGCCATGGGGCGGGCCATCGTGCGCAACCCGAAAGTCTTCCTGTTCGACGAGCCGCTGTCCAATCTCGACGCCAAGCTGCGCGTGCAGATGCGGATCGAGATCAAGAAGGTGCACCAGAAGGTGCGCACCACGACGGTCTACGTCACCCATGACCAGGTCGAGGCGATGACGCTGGCCGATCGCGTCGTGGTGATGAACAAGGGGCGGATCGAGCAGATCGGCACGCCGAACGAGCTCTACCACAAGCCGGCGACGCGCTTCGTCGCGGGCTTCATTGGCTCGCCGGCTATGAACTTCATTCCGTGCCGGCTCGAGGACGTCGGCGGCAAGCTCAACGTCCGCCTGACGGACCGCATCTCGTTCCCGTTGCCGCCGGCCCGCGCCGCCCATTACAGCGCGCTGCCCCGAGCTGAAAACCTGTTGCTCGGCATCCGTCCCGAACATCTCACGGAATCGCATGCGCATCTGGAGCCGGGGGTCGAGACCTTCGACACCGTGCTTGACGTCACCGAGCCGATGGGAATGGAGACGCTGGTCTATTTCGGACTGGAGGGCACGCCGATCTGCGGCCGTGTCGATCCCAATGCGGGCGCCAAGGACGGGGGCCCCATGCGTTTGGCGATGGACCTGAACAATATGCACCTGCTAAACGAGGCGACCGGCGCCGTATTGTGACGGCCGGGCAAGAAACTCGTGCAGGTAGGGACGATGTCGACCAACAAGAAGAAAATCTTTGTTACGCAAACTTTGTCGCAAGGGGCACGCGCCCTCCTCACCCAGCGCGATGACATCGAGCTCATCGAGTTTCCGAACCTGATCTCCGCCAGGGATTTTGAGGCTTTGCTGAAGAGCCACGCGCCGGTCCATGGCGTGGCGCTCGGCGCCACCGCGTTCGGCGAAACCGAGCTTGAAGCCTCAAAGGACATGAAGGTGGTGACCCGGATCGGCGTCGGCTACGACGCCGTCGACGTCCCCGCCCTCTCCCGCCGCAAGGTGCCGCTGATGGTCGCGGGCAGCGCGAACTCGCCCTCGGTCGCCGAGCAGGCGCTGTTCATGATGCTGACACTGGCCAAACGCGCGCAGGAGATGCATTCCTGCGTCAAGGACGGCAAATGGGCCGACCGCCTCGGCATGCTGCCGTTCGATCTCTATGGCAAGACCGTCCTCATCATCGGCTTCGGCCGCATCGGCACCCGCACCGCCAAGCGCTGCCTGGCGATGGACATGAATGTGCAGGTTTATGATCCCTACAAGGCAGCCACAGAGATCAAGGCGGCAGGCTGCGAGCCGGTCGCCGACCTCGATGCCGCGCTGCCGCACGCCGATTTCGTCACCATCCACTGCCCGAAGACGCCGGAGACCGTCGGCCTGTTCGACGCGGCGCGGATCGGCCGGATGAAGCCGAAATCCTACCTCATCAACACCGCACGCGGCGGCATCGTGAAGGAGACGGCGCTGTACGACGCATTGGTCTCGGGCAAGCTCGCCGGTGCCGGCATCGACGTCTTCGAGGTCGAGCCGCCGCCGGTCAGCAACGCGCTGTTCGCGCTGCCCAACGTCATCATGGCCCCCCATGTCGCCGGCGTCACGGTCGAGGCGGTGAGCCGGATGAGCGAGCAGACTGCGCGCAACATCCTGAGTGTGCTGGACGGCGATCCGATCCGGCAGAACATCATCAATCAGGATGTCCTGGGCTGAGCTATCTCAAGGGCGGGCCGCCGCCCCCCGCCTTCGGAACGCCAGAATGAGTCCCATTTTGGTGCAGATCGAGCCCTCACTCAGCCTTAATCAAACCCGCGTAATAGGTCCGGCCGCGGCGGCAGTGGGACAGACTTGCCGGCCGCGTCGAGCTGGAGGATGGACCCTTGTCAGAGATCGACCCGACCGACCACGCATTGGCGACCATCGCCAGCATCCTGGAGCATCCTGAACCCGTTCTCGTCGTGCGCGAGACCGAGACCGTGCGCGAGACCGAGACCGTCACCGTGACCGAAATGGTGGTTGCCGGTGAGCATGGGGTCGCCGACGAGCACCCTGTGGTCGATGAGCATCCGGTGGTCGAGGAGCAGCCGCTGGTGCCGGAGCACACCGATGCCGACGGCTACAGCAAGGTCGGCCCCGGGCCGATGGTGGCGATCCGTCTGAAATGGACGGTCCATCGCGGCGATGACGGCCAGTTCTACGTCCACGAGACCATCGGCGAGCAGTCGGTGCCCGTGGTCAGCGGCCCGATGACCGGCGAAGCCGCGGTGCATTTCGTCGACGCGCATGAGGACGAGGCCCATCGGCGCTTCGAAGAGCTGCGCAGCGAGATCGCCGGCCGCAGCTCGCTCGCCGATTACGAGCGCAAGGGCGAAGCCTAGCGCGTTTTCGCGCGAAGTGGACGCCGGTTCGGCTTATCGTCGTCCGAGATAATCGTTCTTCACGAGCTCGACGCCTGCGTGCCGCAACAGGTCGTAGGCGGTCGTGACGTGAAAGAAGAACTGCGGCATGCTGAAGGTCAGCAGCAGCGTCCGCCCGGTGAAGGGCAACTCGGTCCCGTTCTTCAGCCTGAAGAAGACGTTCCGTTCCGCCGCAGCATTGATCTCCGCGCGCGGCAGGCTTTCGATGAACTCGATTGACGTCGCGATGCGGGCCTGCAGTCCGGCCATGTCGTGCTCCAGCACCGGCAGCGTCACCGGCTCGCGCTCGGCCAGCAAGGCCGCGGCAACCGTGGCATGGCGGCAGGCCTCGCCGATCTGTTGCGCCAGATCGTACATGTCGGGCGCGATGCGCATGCCGAGCAGGACGGCCGGATTGAACTTCCGGGCTTCGGCATAGGCAACGCCCTTGTCGAGCAGTGCGGACAGGTTGCCCAAGTAGGGCACGAAGACGCCGACCGAGGCGTCATACATCGAGATCGTCACTTCAAAATTCCCTTCACTTCCGCCTCGCCAGCCACGGGCATCTGGTCTAAATCCAACCCTCGAGAGCTGCACAATGACAGCTTGGGCATGGGTGGAAAAGAGATGATCGTTCGAATGACCATTCGAATTCTGGCGACTTTGGCCGTGGTGCTGCTGGCAAACCTTTCGGCGCAGGCACAGCAGGCGGCGCCGTCCCGCCTCGACGAGATCGTCAAGCGCGGCACTTTGCGCGTCGGAATGACCGGCGACTACAAGCCCTTCACCTATCTCGACAAGACGACGCAGCAGTTCAACGGCTTCGATGTCGACATGGCGGAGGCGCTCGGCAAGGCGCTCGGCGTCAAGGTCGAATTCGTGCCGACAGCCTGGCCGAAGCTGATGAAGGATTTCGAAGCCGATCAGTTCGACATCGCGATGGGCGGGGTCTCGGTCACGCTCGACCGGCAGAAGAAGGGCTTCTTCTCCACGCCGATCATGCGCGAGGGCAAGACGCCGATCGCGCGCTGTGCCGACGTCGGCAAATACCAGAGCATCACCGACATCGACAAGAAGGGCACCCGCGTGATCGTCAATCCCGGCGGCACCAACGAGCGCTTCGCGCGTGCCAACATCAAGGATGCCGACCTCACCGTCTTCCCGGACAATACAGTGATCTTCGACGAGATCGCCAAGGGCAATGCAGACCTGATGATGACGGATGCCTCCGAGACGCGCTACCAGCAGAAGCAGCATCAAGGCGTGCTCTGCGCGGTGCATCCCGACAAGCCGTTCGACTTCTCCGAGAAGGCCTATTGGCTCCAGCGCGACATGGCGCTGAAGGCGTTCGTCGACCAATGGCTGCACATTTCCATGCAGGACGGCAGCTACAAGAAGATCTACGCCGCCTGGTTCGACTAGGACCGCGTCCTCCTGTCGCTTGCCCCGGCCAAACTTTGGACCGGCTCCGGTGTTATTGAACCCGAAACGCAGAAAGCACGACTCATACGGTGACAGTGATCTAGATCACTTTTTGCGATCGAACCGGGGCGTAAGCGTCGGTGCGGGGACCACCTGTTTCAGGAGATGCGAAATGAGGAAGCTGTTGGCCACGGCCGCATTCCTTTTGGCGAGCACCGCTGCGCAGGCGCAGTACACCTTCGACTATGGCGGGCGTACCATCCGCATCGATCCCGACCGCGGCACGGTGCAAATCCCCGGCGTCTACGACAACACCGGCCAGGGCAAGGCGAAGAAGGCCAAGAACGATGCCAAGGGGGCTCCAAAAGCGGACCCGCAGGCACCGCAACAAGCCAAAGCTGACCCGCAGCCGCCGACCAATCCGGCCCCGCCACCTGTCACGGCGGCTCCGGCTGCGGAGCAGGCACCTGCCCAAGCTCCCGTCCAAGCCCCAGTGGCCGTCGCGCCTCCTGCCCCGCCAGCGCCTCCGGCCACCACTGCGAACAACGCTCCGGCCGAAGACGCGCTTGTGCCGCCGCCTCAGCCGGCCCCGAGTGCTGCCCCGACGGTGGCCGCAGTACCGCCCGCACCGCCTCCACCGCCTGCCCCGACGGTTGCAACTGCGCCGCTGGCGCCGTCTCCGCCTCCCCACCCGGCGCCTGCGCCTGTCCCCGTTCAGTCGGCCGCCGTCGCGCCGCCGGCTCCCGCAACCGCGCCCACGCGCGACCTCAATTCACCGCTCGGCGTCTGGCTCACCGAGGAGAAGGAAGGCAAGGTTCGGATCGAGCAATGCGGCAGCAATCTCTGCGGCTACTCGGTCGATTCGAAATCGAACCAGAACGGCGAGCAGGTTCTGATCAACATGAAGCCCGGCAAGGATCAGAACAAGGACCAGAAATGGTCCGGTCGCATCCTCGATCCGAACTCCGGCTCGACCTACGATTCAACCATCGCGCTGAAGGGCACCGATCGCCTGCGCGTGCAGGGCTGCGCCTTCGGCGGCATGTTCTGCGGCGGCCAGACCTGGACGCGTGTGAACTGACCTCGGGGCGACACTCTGACCGACACAAGGAGACCCGCAGCGCGGGTCCCCTTTGCTTTTGCCGCCAAATCGATTGCGACGTGCGCGACATCACAGAGCCGTCGCCCGCGTGACAGCCCTCACATCGCCGGCTCCGCGTCCGTGACACGATCCCCGCATGATCAACCCTAGGGGCGTGTCATGAACGGATTTCGCAAGGCTCTCTTCGCCACCATCATTGTCATCGCATTGCCGGCCGCGCAGGCCAGCGCCAGCACTTTCGACGGCGCATGGAATGTCCGCATCTCGTCGTCGAGCGAGACCTGCGGTAACGGCTCGACCGTCGCGATCGGCATCAACAACGGTCAGATCGCCTCGAGCAACGCCATGGTGACGGCGTCAGGCCGCGTTGCGGATGCCGGCAGCATCAATGTCACCTTGAGCACCGGCATCAAGCGCGCCGTCGGCTTCGGCCGGCTCAGCGGCACCTCGGGCTCCGGCACCTGGCGCGGCAGCATGTGCACGGGCACGTGGACGGCGGAGCGGATGTAGGGTGCCGTGTCCCGGACGAACAGCGACGCAAAGCGTCGCTGCGCAAAGCCGGGTCACGCAAACTAGCCGACCGCCGAGCCGTATTCCGCGTCGGTCACCGGATCCAACCAGGTCGAGAACACACCGTCGAGCGCTTCCTGCATGGCGATGTGGGTCATGCCGTTGGTCGGCGACCCGCCGTGCCAGTGCAGCTCGCCCGGTGGAATCCAGACGGTGTCGCCGGGACGGATTTCGATGACAGGGCCGCCCTTGGTCTGGACCCGGCCAACCCCCGAAATCACATAGAGCGTCTGTCCGAGCGGATGGTGATGCCAGTTGGTGCGCGCGCCCGGCTCGAACGAGACGCGCGAGCAGTTCAGCCGCGCCGGCGCGGGCGCCATGATCACGGGGTCCTGCCACACGGTGCCGGTGAAGTGTTCCCCGGGCGCACGGCGTGTCGGCCGCGTGCCTGCTACAGTGATCTCCATTGGATTTACCTCGTTTCCTTCCCGATTACTTCTTGCTTGCGGCGTAGCGCGCCTTGGTCTCGGCGTTCATGGGATAGAGGCCCGGAAGCACCGCGCCGTTGTTCACCTCGTTGACGATCCAGGCTTCCATCCGCTCCTGCTCGACGCCCTCATTGAGCACGTGCTCGAGCATCGCCTGCGGGATCAGCACGCAGCCGTCCTGGTCGGCGACAACGATGTCGCTCGGGAACACCGCAACGCCGCCGCAGCCGATCGGCTCGCCCCAGCCGACGAAGGTCAGGCCGGCAACCGACGGCGGCGCGGCATAGCCGTCGCACCAGACCGGCAAGTTGGTGCCGAGCACGCCCTCGACGTCACGCACGACACCGTCGGTGACGAGTGCGGTGACGCCGCGCTTCATCATGCGCGCGCACAGGATGTCGCCGAAGATGCCGGCGTCGGTGATGCCCATCGCGTCGACCACGGCGATGCAGCCCTCCGGCATCGCCTCGATCGCGGTGCGGGTCGAGATCGGCGACGACCAGGATTCCGGCGTCGCCAGATCCTCCCGCGCGGGCACGAAGCGCAGCGTGAAGGCCGGTCCCACCAGGCGCGGCAGACCCGGGCGCAGCGGACGCGCGCCGCGCATCCAGATGTTGCGCAGGCCCTTCTTCAGCAGGACCGTGGTGATGGTGGCAGTGGTGATGCCGGCGAGGGTCTTGCGGGCTTCGGGGGACAGCGACATGGAAACAGACGAGCTCCGGATGGGCGGGAAAGAACGCGCGCATCTTGCGGGGTGCGGGCCTTGCGTCAAGGGCCAAGAGGATACCAACCATGCAGGGCCGCAGCGCAGTTATGCGTCGCGATAACAAGGCTTTATCGCCTCCCCCTGCATTAATTTATTGGACTTGCGGGCGCATTTACGCGAAGCAGGAACGAGCGGAGCTCAAGGCCGAGCCCGCGTATCTCCAGAAGCCCGATTTCGACAGCCCATGTCCGCGACGCTTCCCCCGCCCCGCCTTCTGCCCAGTGGCGACAGCGCCGTCACGGTCGAGTTCAGCCGTACCATCGACGACGACGCCAACCAGCGCGTGCTGGCGCTCGACAAGGCGCTCGCAGCAAGCTCGATCGATGCCATCACCGAGTCCGTGCCGACCTATCGCTCGCTGCTGGTGCATTACGATCCCGGCAAGATCGACTTCGACGCACTTGGCGAAAAGCTGCTCGCGCTCGCCAGCCAGCCGCTGCCGCCAGCCACTAAGGCGCGCCGCTGGCGTATTCCCGTCGCCTATGGCGGCGAGCACGGCATCGACCTCGAGGACGTCGCGAAGGCGCTGAACACCACACCCGGCGACATCGTCGCGCGCCACGTCGCCGGCGACTACAAGGTTGCCATGATCGGCTTTACACCGGGCTGGTCCTATCTCAGCGGCCTCGACAAATCCCTGCAGATGTCGCGGCGGCAGAATCCGCGGCTGCTGACGCCTGCCGGCACGATCTCGATCGGCGGCATCCAGGCCGGAATCCAGTGCCTGGCAGCGCCGAGCGGCTGGCACCTGCTCGGCCGCACACCGGTACGGACCTATCAGCTCCACCGCAATCCGACCTTCCTCACCGAACCCGGCGATCGCGTGACGTTTTTCGCCATCGACGACAAGACGTTCGAGGAACAGGACCGCGCCGCCGAGGCCGGCGAGATCATTGCCGAGCAGGTGGTCGCATGAGCCGGCTCGTGATCGCCAGCATCGGGCCGGCAAGCTCGGTCCAGGACGGCGGACGCCATGGCGCGCAACGCTATGGCCTGACGGTCAGCGGAGCGATGGACCGCATGTCGCTCGCGGCGGCGAACACGCTTATCGGCAACGAAGCATTCGCAGCCGTTGTCGAGGTCGGCCCGTTCGGCGCCGCCTTCACCGCGCGCGACGGTGCCGTGCGCGTCGCGGTTTCAGGCGCGCCGCGCAATGCGGACGTCGCGGGAAGTCCGGTCGTCATGGACACATCGGTGACGTTGAAGGACGGCGAGACGCTGACGCTGGGCTTTGCCCGCGGCGGCGCGTTCACTTATCTGGCGATCGAAGGCGGGATCAAGGGCGAGCCGGTGTTCGGCAGTCTCGCGGTCAACGCCCGTGCCGGGCTCGGCAGCCCCTACCCGCGCCCGCTGCAGGCCGGCGACGAGTTCACCGTCGATGCCGCAAGCGGTGCAACGGAACTGCGCATCGAATTGCCGAAGCCATCGAACGGTCCGATCCGCGTCCTGCTGGGACCGCAGGACGACGAGTTCGACGACGCCAACAAGGCCCTATTCCTCGACAGCGAGTGGAAGATCTCGGCGACCTCCGACCGCATGGGCTACCGGCTGGAAGGCCCCGCGATCAAGCATCTGCATGGCCACAACATCGTCTCCGACGGAACGGTCAACGGCAGCATCCAGGTGCCCGGCAACGGCGCGCCGATCGCGCTGATGATGGATCGCGGCACCTCCGGCGGCTATCCGAAGATCGCGACCGTGATCACGGCCGATGTCGGCCGTCTCGCGCAGACCTCGGCAGGAACGGCGTTCCGCTTCAAGGCGGTCAGCATGGCCGAGGCGCAGGATGAGGCAAGGAAATTTGCGCAGCTGATCCGTAACCTGCCCGATCGCCTGCGCTCCGCCGACACCGTCGCGCTCAACATCGAAGCGCTCAGCGATGCCAATGTCGCGGGCTATGCTGTCAGTGCCGTCGACGCCGGGACCTGGCAGGTTGCGGACGAGCCGTAAACGACAAGACGACCAGAGACGGAGAGCACCCCATGAAGACGATCGATCTCAATTGCGATCTCGGCGAAGGTTTTGGCGCGTGGGAGATGGGCAACGATGCCGCCATGATCGAGCTGGCGAGCTCGGTCAACGTCGCCTGCGGCTTCCACGCCGGCGACCCCGATATCATGCGCCGGACGGTCGAGCTGGCGAAAGCGCGCGGCGTCTCCGTCGGCGCGCATCCCGGCTATCGCGACCTGCACGGCTTCGGCCGCCATCCGATCGCGGGCCTGAAGGCCTCCGAGATCGAGAATCTCGTCGCCTACCAGATCGGCGCGTTGCAGGCGATCGCGACGGCGGCCGGCCACAAGGTGACGCATGTGAAGGCGCATGGTGCGCTCTCCAACGTCGCCTGCGAGGATGACATGACCGCGAAGGCGATCGCCGCCGGCATCAAGGCGGTCGATCCGAGCCTAATATTCGTCGTGCTCGCCAATTCGAAGCTGGTGAAGGCTGGCGAAGCCGCCAATCTACCGATCGTGCACGAGGTGTTCGCCGACCGCGCCTATGAAGACGACGGCAATCTCGTCTCGCGCAAGAAGCCCGGTGCGGTGCTGCATGACGCCAAGGCGATCGCCGACCGCGTGGTGCGCATGGTGCAGGACGGCGCGGTGGTCTCGGTCACGGGCAAGGTCATCAAGATGCGCACCGACACGGTCTGCATCCACGGCGATACGCCCGGCGCCGTCGACATCGCGCGCGGTCTGCGGCAAGCCTTGAAGGACGCTGGGATCGAGGTCGCGCCGTTCAAGCGCGGGGTGTGAGGCTCGCTCGGTGCCGTAGGGTGGGCAAAGCGAAGCGTCCCCACCAAAATCCGTCCTGCCTGCTGAGAGGGTGGGCACGGCGCAAGCGCGCCTTTGCCCACCCTACGAGAGCTGCGAAGACTCGTTAGAACGGGTGCACCGACAGCGTGCCGAACACGATGGCGGCGATGACCGCGAAGGCGCTGTACATCGCGGCATGATGCACGCTCGCACCGGTCCGCCGCGAGAGCGAGCGCGCGTAGAAGTGCAGCCTGGCTTCCGCCGATAGTTCGCGCATGGTCGATCTCCAACGCCCCATTTGCGGGATTATGAGGGATCAACGGGGGTGGCGGGCAAGAGACCCGCGGAAATAGCGATGCGGGTTCTCTAAAAACCCTGCATTGCAGGAGCAAATTCTCCCCACCCCCGAGTTCCGAGAATCTTATTCGTTCAAATCCGAGCCAGTTGGAACCGGCCCGGATGACGGCAGGATGACAGCTAGTAGACGTCAGCCTGGAAGCGGCCGGTCTTCTTGAGTTCGGCGACAAAACTGACGGCTTCGTCAGTCGAACGCGCCCCGAACTGGGCGACGATATCGACCAGTGCACGTTCGACGTCCTTGGCCATGCGCTTGGCATCGCCGCAGATGTAGAGATGCGCCCCCTCGGCGAGCCACGTCCACAGCTCGCGGCCGACCTCGCGCATGCGGTCCTGCACGTAGAACTTCTTCTCGCCGTCGCGCGACCAGGCCAGCGACATGCGCGTGAGCAGGCCCGAGGTCTTCATCGCGTTGAGCTCCTCCTGGTAGAAGAAGTCGCAATCGCTGCGCTGATGGCCGAAGAACAGCCAGTTCTTGCCGGGCGCACCGGTCGCCTTGCGGTCGAACAGGAAGGCGCGAAACGGCGCAATGCCGGTGCCGGGGCCGATCATGATGATCGGCGTCTTCGGATCCTGCGGCAGGCCGAAATTGTGCGCCTTCTGCACATAGACCTTGAGCTTGTCGCCCTCGGCGATGCGCTCGCCGAGGAAGGTCGAGGCGACGCCGATGCGCTTGCGCTTGCCAATCACGTAACGCACGGAATCGACCGTCAGCGACAGCTTTCCGGGCGTCGCATTGTGCGAGGACGAGATCGAGTAGAGCCGCGGCTGCAGCGGCTCCAGCGCCTCGACGAAGGCTTCGGGATGCGGCCGCGTGCCCGAAAACTTCTGCAGCGCCGCCATCACGTCGAGCGTGGCGGCATCGCCATCGGGGTCCTCGCCCTGCGCCAGCGCCCGCGCCCTCTCGCGCTGCGCGCCGCCGGTGATGAAGGAGAGCAGCTCGAACAGCGTGTCGGGCGCCGGCGACAGCGAGACGTCGTCGATCAGCACCTCGCGCAGCGTCTTGCCATTGACCTTGGTGGTGTGGGAGGCGCCGAGCAAGGCGATGACCTGGTCGACGAGACCGAGCTCGTTGCGCGCGAACACGCCAAAACTGTCACCGACGACATAGTCGAGCTTGCTGTCGGAAAGGTCGAACTCGACGTGATAGGTTTCCTTCTCCGACTTTCCCTTGTTGAGAAGACGGCGCGACAGGAAGGTCGCCGCCACGGGGTTGTCGCGCGAGCGGCCGGGCTCGGCGATCGTCACGGTCACGGCGGGGGCCGCCACCGCGTCGACCTTGTCGGACGCCTTGGCCCCTGGCGCCTTGTCCAGCTCTTCATGCAGCGACTTCAGCATCCGCGCGGTTTCCTTTCCGCCGGGGACGCAGAGGTTGAGCCGCGCTTCACTGCGGCTCGCGATGGCCTCCGAATAGTCGTGGCAATTGTAGCCGCATTGCCCGCAATCCTGCTGCGCCATCGCCGCCATCATCTTGCGCCGTACGGGACGGCCTTCGGCGAGCTTCATCCGATCGGCGATCGGCATGGTCTGGTCGTGCCACGGCGCTTCACCGTCGTCACCGTCACCGGCCTGCATGACAGCGGCGCCCTGCTCGGCCGACAGCGGCGTGGCCGCCTCAGGCGACAGCAACCCGGCAAAGAAGCCGTTCAGCCAGGAGCGTTGCGCGTCGGAGAACGGAGCGCTCGTGGGAATGATGTCGAGTTTGGGCGGAGGGCTGATCTGGTTCATGAGGACACCTCGGCATCGGCAAGCTTGCGCAGCGTCTCGCCGTCGTGGCGACGCGCAAAGGACAGGAAGGTTTCGTCGGGAGCGGAGCGATGGGCGATATAGGCCTTGAGCAGTCCTTCGACCGTCTTCGGCGCGTCCTCCGCCTTGAGGTCGTGGTAGACCTCCTGCCCGACGTCGGCGTCAGGACCGAACCCGCCGCCGGTGAAGAGATGATAACCCTCCACCGTGTCCTCCTCGTTGACAGGCACGCGCGCCCCGATCAGGCCGATGTCGCTGATGTAATGCTGGGCACAGGAATGGTGGCAGCCGGTAACGTGGATGTTGACCGGCTTGTCCATCTCGACGCGCGGCTCGCACCAGTCGCCGATCTCGGCAGCGTGGCGCTTGGTGTTGGAGGCGGCAAAGCGGCAACCGGCATTGCCAGTGCAGGCGATCAGGCCGGCGCGGATATGCGACGCCTCGACCGCGAGCCCGATCTGCTTGATCGCCGCAATGGCAAGCTCGACATTCTCGTCACGCACCCCTGATATCAGCAGGTTCTGCCAGACGGTCAGACGGATCTCGCCGTCGCCGAGGTCCCGCGCCACCTTGGCGAGGCCCCTCATCTGATCGCAGCTGATCTTGCCGAGCGTCAGCGACACGCCGATCCAGTTCAGGCCGTCCTGCTTCTGCCTGTGCACGCCGATATGCGCCATGCGGTCCGCGGCCGGCCGTGGCGCAAACGCCTCTTCCGGCACGCGCGCGAACGGCGTCTTCAGCCGTTCCTCGACCAGCTTGATAAAGCCATCATGGCCCATGGCGTCGAGCACGTATTTCAGCCGCGCCTTGTTGCGGTTGGTGCGGTCGCCGTGCTCGATGAAGACGCGCACGATGGCGTCGGCAACAGCGGTCGCCTGCTCCGGCTTGACGATGATGCCGGAGTACCTTGCGAAATCCTTGTGACCGGTGATGCCGCCGAGGCCGAGGCGGAACCAGATCCCGGGCTCGACGCCGAAGCCGTCCTTCACCTCATACGCCGTGAAAGCGATGTCGTTGGTCTCTTCGAGCACGGCGATCCTGCCGGCACCGTCGAAGGCGACGTTGAACTTGCGCGGCAGGCCATACAGTGAGCGATCATTCAGGATGTGGTAGTGCCACTCGCGCGCATAAGGGCGCGTGTCGATCAGCTCCTGCGGATCGATGCCCGCCGTCGGCGTTCCCGTCACGTTGCGGATGTTGTCGGCGCCGGAGCCGCGCGAGCACAGGCCGAGGTCCTGAATGCCCTCGATCAGCTTTACGGCGTTCTTCGGCGGGATCTCGCGAAGCTGCAGGTTGGCGCGCGTCGTGACGTGGCTATAAGGCCCGCACGTTTCATCGGTGAGATCGGCAAGGCCGGACAGCTGCCAGTGCTTCATGATGCCGTTCGGAATGCGCAGACGGCACATGTAGGAGTCCTGCGTCGGCGCGACGTAGAAGATGCCGTAATAGCGCCAGCGGAAGTTGTCCGCCGGGCTCGGCGGCGTATTGTCGAGCGCCTGCTGACGAAGACGCGGATACGCGTCGAAGGGATGCTCGTCGCGCTTGACCTTCTCCTGGTCGGCGAGCTTCTTGCCCGCGGCGATGACCTTGTCCTGCGCCTTGATGTGCACGGCATCGGGACCGGTCGGCTCCGCGTTCGCCTCGCCGGCGCCGCCGCCGAGTCCGCGACCGACGCGACTGATCTGCAGACCGGTCGTGAAGCCTTCGAGGTAGCGTTTCTGGTCGTCGGTAAAGTCGACTGAGACGGTGTCGATTTTCATGGTCAGTAACGAAGCTCCTGCGGCCACCGGGGTGGTATCGACGGAAAGTGCACGACCCGCGAGGAGCTCGGCTGGCTCGATAGCCGGCTGTGCGCCCAACGGTCCGATCAGCTTCGTTGCTGGGGACTTGGCTCAGCAGGCATCTGTGACAGGCTGGCCGCACTGCAACATTCAAGTTGCGTGCCAGCTTCGGCGAAATGAAAATGTGTGAGGTATCAGGCGGTTAAGGGCGCCCGTGGGAACTCTGGCCTCTGGAACTCTTATGAAATTCGAGCAGTCGGCCTAAAATTTAGACTCGGATCTCCAGCGCTCAGAAACGATGCAGACCCGAATCACGCCCTCCAGCGGCCCACCTCGAAGGCTTCAAGATGCCCCCGAATATTGCCGGGATCGAAAGCGGGGCCGGCGAATGCGCCGAATGCCGCGGGGGCCTGGGCGGGCGGCCGGCGGCCGAGGGCGCCGTCGTAGAGATCGGGCCTGAACACGGCCATGGCCGTCTTGACCCCGTCGGGCGTCAGCGTCGTCTGCCCCCAGCGCACCATCTGCGCATAGAGCCAAGCAGCCTGGACCGGATCGGGGCGCCCTGCTTCCTCGCGTCCCACCAGAAGGTAGCTGCCGCTCTCGCGAAAGGTGCCGTCCGGCGAAATCTTGAGGCGTCCAGTGAGGGTGCGCTGGATGACTTCGGCATCGACGCCGATCCGCTCCGGCTGCGCCAGGATTCGCGCCGCTTCTGTGCGGTTTTCCGGATGCTCGATGAACTCGGCGGCTTTCACCGCCGCGCGCACTAGGCTGGCGACCACGTCCGGATTCTTGTCGGCCCAGACCTGGCGGAGCGCCAGCACCTTTTCCGCCGCATGGGCCAGGATGTCGGAGACGAAATGCAGGATGTGGCCGATGCCGAGATCGACCGCGATCGAATTCCAGGGCGCGCCGACGCAGAACGCATCGACATGTCCATTGGCCAGACTGTCGACCATATAGGGCGGCGGCAGCACCACCAGCCGCACGTCCTCCTCGGGATCGACGCCGGCCGCCGCCATCCAGAATCGCAATTGATAATTGTGGGTCGAGAACGGGAAGGTCATGCCGAAGGTCAACGGGTCGGCCCCCGCCTTGCGCCGTTTGGCGACCACGCGCGCCAACGCTTTTGCCGTGGCGAGCGGATCGAAGCGGTCGCCGTCGATCTCCTCCATCAGCGCGGCATGAAGCGCCGGCGAGACCGTGATCGCATTGCCGTTGATGCCGAGATTGAAAGGCGCCGCGATCGGCACCTTGACGTGGCCGAGACCAAGCGAAGACGCAATCGCGACGGGCGCAAGCAGATGCGCGGCGTCGAACAAGCCGATATTGAGCTTGTCGCGGACGTTGGACCAGGAGACCTCGCGGACCAGTTCGACCTCGAGCCCTTCGGCCGCGGCAAATCCCTTGTCGACGGCAACGATCAGCGCTGCGGCATCGACCAGCGGAATGAACCCGATGCGGAGGGGAGCGGTCATTTCAGCATCTCCGACGCGGTGATGATCGACTGGGCGATCTCGCCGATTTTCTTCTTCTCGCGCATCGCAGTGGAGCGCAGCAGCACATAGGCCTCGTCCTCGGTGAGGCCTTTCACCTTCATCAGGATGCCCTTGGCCTTCTCGATGACCTTGCGATCCTCGAGCTGCGACTTGGTGCGCTCCAGTTCCTCCTGGAGTTTTGCGAAGGCATTGAAGCGCGACACGCAGAGGTCGAGGATCGGCTTGATGCGCTCCTTCCTCAGCCCGTCGACGATATAGGCGGAGACCCCCGCCTCGACCGACGCCTGGATCGAGGATGAATCGCTCTGGTCGACGAACATCGCGATCGGCCGCTTCACGGCGCGGCTGACCTGGAACATCGCTTCCAGCACGTCGCGGCTGGGGTTTTCCAGATCGATCAGGATGATGTCGGGATCGACCGCATAAATACGGGCGAGCAGGCTCTGCATCTCGCGGATATGGACGATCTGCGTGAATCCGGCCTCCCGCAACCCTTCCTCGAGGATCGCAGCCCGGATCGGGCTTTCGTCGACGATCACGATTTTGGGCGACTGTTCGGCGCTCATTGCTCACTCACCACCAGTGATTCATCCATAGCATGCCCGCAGGCCATGCAAAGGGTTGTAATTATGGGCAATTGGGACTAGCTCAACCCTGTCAATCAGGCAGATTTGGATATGGATCAGACGGCTGCGCCCAAGGTCAGCTTCGTGTCGCTCGGGTGCCCCAAGGCTTTGGTGGATTCCGAGCGCATCATCACGCGCCTGCGCGCCGAGGGCTACGAGCTCGCCCGCAAGCATGACGGGGCCGACATCGTCATCGTCAACACCTGCGGCTTCCTCGACAGCGCCAAGCAGGAATCGCTCTCGGCGATCGGCGAGGCCATGGCCGAGAACGGCAAGGTGATCGTGACCGGTTGCATGGGCGCGGAACCCGAGCAGATCGAGCAGGCCTATCCCGGCGTGCTCTCGATCACCGGCCCGCAGCAATATGAGAGCGTGCTGGACGCCGTGCATCGCGCGCTGCCGCCCGCCCACAATCCGCATCTCGATCTGGTGCCGCCGCAGGGCATCAAGCTGACGCCGCGGCACTACGCCTATTTGAAAATCTCCGAAGGCTGCAACAACCGCTGCACCTTCTGCATCATTCCAAAACTGCGTGGCGACCTCGTCTCACGTCCGGCCAACGACGTGCTGCGCGAGGCCGAGCGCCTGGTCGCTGCCGGCGTCAAGGAGCTGCTGGTGATCTCGCAAGACACCTCGGCCTACGGCGTCGATCTCAAATACGCCGAAAGCCCGTGGAAGGATCGCCAGGTCCGCGCCAAGTTCATCGACCTTGCGCGCGAGCTCGGCGAGCTCGGCGCCTGGGTGCGGCTGCAATATGTCTACCCCTACCCGCATGTCGACGAGGTCATCGCGCTGATGAACGAGGGCAAGGTGCTGCCCTATCTCGACATCCCGTTCCAGCATGCGAGCCCCGAGGTGTTGAAGGCGATGAAGCGCCCGGCCGCGCAGGACAAGACGCTGGCGCGCATCAAGCGCTGGCGCGAGCAATGTCCCGATCTTGCTTTGCGCTCGACCTTCATCGTCGGCTTTCCCGGCGAAACCGATGCCGACTTCGCCTATCTGCTCGACTGGCTGGACGAAGCCGAGATCGATCGGCTCGGCTGCTTCAAATACGAGCCCGTCGCCGGCGCGACCGCGAACGCGATCGAGAACCCCGTGCCGGAAGAGATCAAGCAGGAGCGCTATAATGCGCTGATGGCGCGCCAGCAGAAGATCTCTGCGCGCAGGCTGAAGCGCAAGGTCGGCACCCGCCAGCAGATCATCATCGACGAGGTCGGCCCGACCGTCTCGAAAGGCCGCTCCAAGGCCGATGCGCCGGAGATCGACGGCGCCGTCTACCTGTCGAGCCGCCGCCCCTTGCGCGTTGGCGAGATCGTCACCGCGAAGATCGAGCGCGCCGACCAATACGACCTGCACGGCAGCGTCACGGGATTCTGATCTTCGGCTGTCACGGCCGGTGCAGCCACGATCTCGCTGCAAGCTCTCCCGCAAGCGGGAGAGGTCGCGAGCCGTCGCTAAGCTACGGCAACATCACGCCCGCCGTTCGCTTCTCCCGACGCCTGCTGTTCGTCGCGTGCGGCGAACACTTCCTTGGCTGCGAACAGCCCGTTCAGCGCCGCCGGGAAGCCCGCATAGACGGCCATCTGCATGATGATCTCCACGATCTCGTCGCGAGAGAGCCCGACGTTCAGACCTGCCTCGAGATGGACTTTGAGCTGAGGCGCGGCATTTCCGAGCGCCGTCAGCGCGGCGATGGTCGCGATCTCTCGATCGCGCAGGCCAAGGTCCGGGCGGCAGTAAATGTCGCCGAACGGAAACTCGATCACGTATCGTGCGAAATCCGGAGCGATGTCGGCGAGTGAAGCGACGACCGCTTCACCAGCTCTGCCGTCAATGCGTGACAGGGCCCGCTGGCCGCGATCGAAGCGGCTTTCGTCTTGTGTTTGGGCGTGCGTCATTTTCCTTCGTCCTCTGTTCGTCGCTGGCATAGCCGGCGATCTTGGTATCAAGGACGAGCAGGCATTCCTGGAGCTCGGCAATCTGCGTGCGTACCTGTTCCCGGTGGACTTCCAGAATCTGCCGCCGGCTTGTGCCGGTAGCGTCGCCTTCATCCCGAAGCGCCGCGTAACGCAACATGTCCCGGATCGGCATTCCCGTGGTCTTGAGCCGCCCAAGGAATGCGATCCAGGTGAGGATCGATGCGTCAAAGTCGCGCTGGCCGGAGCGATCCCGGTCGGCGTATGGAAGCAGCCCGATGCGCTCATAGTAACGCAGCGTGTGCGTCGACAGGCCGGTCCGTTTTGCGAGGTCGCCGATCTTCATGTGTGCCCGTTCTCGTACTGACGCACGTACAGATACCCCTTCGAGCGCGCTCTAAGTCAAGGGGGATCGAAGGTGCAAAGATTTCGGCGCGCCGGCTGGGCGGCAGCGTCGCGGCACTCCGAGCTTCAGGATCCCGCGAGCCATTTCGGCACCCAGCGCTCCGGCCGCGGCGCGCGGGCGAGATCGGCTTGCGCCTCCGACAGCTTCGCAGGCTCGCCGTCGATGGTCGGGCGCACATCGTATTCGAAGTTCGGCATCACACGGCCATCGGCATAGAGCCCGAATTTCATCGCGTACCACAGCCCGAGCTCGGGCTGCGCCTTCCGCATCTCCTCGCGCAGATCGCGCAGCAGGGATTCGATCGCGCCGGCTTCCTCGAACGGTTGCGGTCCGCGCGACCGGACGCGCGCCTGGTATTGCCTGCCGACGATCGCGATCTCGAAGCTCGTCTTGTCCCAGGGCTTCTTGCCCTTCGGCAGATGCGCGGCGAGGCGCCAGCCGAGTTCGGCCATCAAGCGATGATTGGCCCAATAGTCTTCGCGATCCCGGCTCCATTTTTCCATGAAGCCGCGAAAGTCGGGCAGCTCCGACGGATCGTCATCGGGCGCCACCATCTCCCCGCTCAGCCGTCCGGTGAGCCACTCCGCGAGCTCGACCGTCTGGCATTCGACCTCGTCGTGCGGCTTCAGATCGCTCCAAGCCTTGTCGAATTGTTGCGACGTCAGTTTTGCGAGCAGGCCGTCGAGACTGGGCGCCAGCAGCTCGTAATCGCCCTCGGAGCCAAGCCCCACGATCGGCGGATTGTCGCGGTCGAGACCCGCGCCATACCAGCCGCCAACCGCAGAGCCATCCGGCAGCCGCATGAACAGCGAAAACCTGTCGCGCAACGGACTGCCGTCGACAATCGGCGCCTGATCGGAAAACTGGCCTTGCAGCGAGAAGCAGCCGACGCTGCCCCAGGGCCGTCCTTTCAGCCAGCCGGCGAAGTCCAGCAACAGCGGCGGCGCCTCGATACCCGGCGGAAACGCGCCGCGAATGCTCTCGAGGTCGATCGGATAAGGCGTCTCGGACAAGGCTTAAAACTATCTGGTTGGTCCCGCCCCTCTTGGTCCGAACCGTCATGCGTTCGGTTCGAACCAATTCGCGTCCTGTGATCACAAACGCGCTAGAGACGTAATGGTTTCCAGGCGCGCATCTTTCACCTGCCCATGCACACTGCGCGTGTGTCTTGGAAAGCGCCCGCTTGACAAGCCCCGCCATTCGCATGTATTGCCGCGCCCCATGATCAACGCTCGGACCCATCAGCGCACCGAAATGCTCCGCCGTCGCTTCCGCGACGATGAGAGGGTGCGCCATGTCCGACGACGCCGCTGAACCACTGAATTCAGCGTAAGTTTTCGAAAAGGCCGCACCCGCAAGGTGCGGCCTTTTTGCTTTTCGCGCGCCCTTTCCACCCGCCTCCAGAGGAGTTCGACATGACCAACGCCACCCATCCGTACGACGCGTTGATGGACATCACCGCTCGGCCCAAGGCCGTGTTCGTCCGCGGCGCCGGCTCCTACCTCTGGGACGACAGCCGCAAGCGCTATCTCGATTTCGTGCAGGGCTGGGCCGTCAACTGCCTCGGCCACTCCCCGCCCGCGATCGCCGACGCGCTTGCCGCGCAGGCCAAGCGGCTGCTGACGCCGAGCCCGGCCTTCTACAACGAGCCGAGCCTGAAGCTCGCGCAGGCACTTGTCGCAAAAAGCGCGTTCGATCAGGTGTTCTTTGCCAACTCGGGTGCGGAAGCCAATGAGGGCGCGATCAAGCTCGCGCGCAAATATGGCAGCATCCATAGAGGTGGCGCGTTCGAGATCATCAGCTTCGAAGGTGGCTTTCACGGCCGCACGCTGGCGACGATGTCGGCCTCGGGCAAGAAGGCCTTTGAACCGCTGTTCGAGCCGAAGGTCGCCGGCTTCAAGAAGGCGAAGCTCAACGACATCGCGTCGGTCGAAAAGCTGATCAACGACAACACCGTCGCTGTGATGCTCGAGCCGATCCAGGGTGAATCAGGCGTGTGGCCGGCGTCCGATCAGTTCTTGCAGGAATTGCGTGCCCTCACCGACGCGCACGGCCTCCTCTTGATCTTCGACGAGATTCAGACCGGCATGGGCCGGACCGGCAAGCTCTTCCACTACGAGCACACCGGCATCGCGCCCGACATCATGACGCTCGGCAAGGGCATCGGCGGCGGCGTGCCGCTCGCAGCCCTGCTCGCGACCGAACGCGCGGCCTGCTTCGAGCACGGCGACCAGGGCGGCACGTTCAACGGCAACCCGATCATGTGCGCGGCGGGGCTTGCGGTGCTCGACGAGGTCAGCAAGCCGGACTTCCTGAAGACGGCGACCGAAACCGGGCTGCTGCTCGAAAGCGAATTGCAGAAGGTCTCGGCGCGGCACGGGCTCGGCGAAGTGCGTGGCCGCGGGCTCCTGCTCGCGCTCGACCTCAAGCTGCCGATCGCGCCCGGCATCGTCGCGCAGGCGTTCGAGGCCGGCGTGCTCCTCAACGCACCGCAGGTCGACACGCTGCGCTTCATGCCCGCGCTCAACGTCACGAGGGCCGAGATCGCCGAGATGATCGATTGTCTCGACGGGATCTTGACCAGGGCCGGCGCGGCACGGCGGGTGGCCTAAGCTCGTCATTGCGAGAAGCGCAGCGACGAAGCAATCCAGACTGCCTCAACGGAAAGATTCTGGATTGCTTCGCTTCGCTCGCAATGACCTGAGTTACGGCTTCAAGATCGACGCGCCCGTGGTCTTGCGGCTTTCGAGATCGATATGCGCCTTGGCGGCGTCCTTGAGCGCGTAGGCATGGTTGATCGGCACGTGCAGCTTGCCGTTGATGACGGCAGCGAACAGCGTGTCGGCGCCTTCCAGCAACTCCTTGCGGGTGCCGATATAGTCGTTGAGCTTGGGCCGAGTCGCAAACAGCGAGCCGTGCGTGTTGAGCTCGGCGATCGAGAACGGCGGCACCGGGCCCGAGGCATTGCCGAACGAGACGAACATCCCGCGCGGCTTGAGGCAGGACAGCGAGCCCGGGAACGTCGCCTTGCCGACGCCGTCATAGACCACATCGCAACCCTCGTTGCGGCTGATCTGTTTGACGCGCGCAACGAAGTCTTCCTCGTTGTAGAGGATGACGTGGTCGCAGCCATTGGCCTCGGCAAGCGCAGCCTTCTCGCGCGAGCCGACGGTGCCGATGACGTGGGCGCCCATTGCCCTCGCCCATTGGCAGGCGAGCAGGCCGATGCCGCCGGCCGCGGCATGGATCAGCACGCGATGATGCGGTTCGACCTTGAAGGTCTTGTGCAGGAGATACCAGACCGTCAGCCCCTTCAGCATCAGCACGGCGCCCTGCTCGTGGGTGATGTGGTCGGGCAGCTTGACCAGCCGCTCCCAGGGGATGTTGCGCTCCCCGGTATAGGCGCCGAGATTGTGGTAGTAGGCGACGCGGTCGCCCGGATGGAAATTCGTCACGCCCGGCCCGACTGCGAGAACCTCGCCCGAGGCCTCGTTGCCGGCGATGAAGGGCAGCCCCGGCGCCTTGTAGAGGCCGGTGCGGTAATAGACGTCGATGAAGTTCAGGCCGACGGCATGCTGGAGGATGCGCACCTCGCCGGGTCCGGGCGCCGGAACATCGACGCTCTCATAGACCAGGGCTTCGGGGCCTCCGACCTTGTGCACACGGACGGCTTTGGTCATCGCCTGACCTCCTCTTCTCGCGGGGCCAGCGAAAGACATCGCGCCCGCCTTGTCAACTCGACGCCGGCTGGAACGCCTAGACCGACGGTTTTTTGCGGGTGTTCCTGCGGTTGCGCTTGGCCAGCACATTGAAGAACTCGACCGCCGCCGAGAACGCAATCGCGAAATAGATGTAGCCGCGCGGGATGTGGAATTGGAATCCGTCCGCAACCAACGCGACGCCGATCAGCACCAGGAAGGCCAGCGCCAGCATTTTCGTGGTCGGATGCTCCGCGACGAATCGCGACACCGGTCCGGCCGAAATGTACATGATGAGACAGGCGATCACGACGGCCGCGATCATGATCTCGATGTCCTGCGCCATGCCGATCGCCGTGATGATCGAGTCCAGCGAGAACACGATGTCGATGATCACGATCTGGACGATGACCCAGAAGAAAGCGCTACGAGGGGACTTCGCGTCGCCTTCGCCGTCATCGGCTTCGACCTCACCATGGATCTCGTGCGTCGCCTTCGCGATCAGGAACAGGCCGCCGCAGATCAGGATGAGGTCGCGCCACGAGAAGCCGTAGCCCGAAAACGAAAACACCGGCGCGGTCAGGCCGATCAGCCAGACCAGCAGGCTGAGCAGGATGATGCGGAAGACCAGCGCCAGTGCGAGCCCGATCTGGCGGGCGCGGTGCGCCTGCTTCTCGGGAATGCGCGAGACGATCACCGACAGGAAGATGACGTTGTCGATGCCGAGCACGATCTCGAGCGCGGTCAAAGTGAGGAGCGCGGCCCAGGCTTCTGGGCTGGTCAACAGGTGCATCATGCGAAGGATCTTGTCAGCCGTATTAATGCGTCGCTGAAGCTGATCCAGAGTGCGATCGCGCAGAGCACGACAGTCACGCCGGTGCCGACGCGGAAGTCCATCTGCAGCGTGTAGAAGGAAAGCAGAGCCCAGATGGCGATCAGCGACATCGTCAGCCAGCGCAGGCGCACGACGCGCACCGGATGCAGCACGTGGAACGGCACGAAGGTCAGCACCACCAGGCTTGCGACCAACAGCGTCGACAGCAGCGGCGGCCAGTGCAGCAGGAACAGATAGAACGCCGCCGCATTCCACAGCGCCGGAAAACCGCGGAAATGATTGTCGTCCGCCTTCATGCGCAGATCGGCGAAATATAATGCGCTGGTGACGATGATGGCGACGCCGAGCAAGGGTGCTGCGACCGGCAGCAGCAAGCCGCTGGCCACGATCGCATAGGCCGGAACGAAGACGTAGGTGACGAAATCGACCACGAGATCGAGCACGTCGCCCGACCAGTTCGGCTGCACGTCCTTGACGTTGAGCCGGCGCGCGATTGGCCCGTCGATCGCGTCGATGATGAGGGCGACGCCCAGCCATTGAAACATCGCCGCCCAGTGCTCGCGCACGGCCTCAAGCATCGCCAGCAGCGCGATCGCCGCACCGAACGCGGTGAAGATGTGCACCGAGAAGGCAGCGGCGCGGATCGCGGGCCTGGGCTTCAGGGAATCCTCTTGGCTGTCCATGGCTTCTGCTATCAGAATGACGCCGGTTTGCACATAAGCCATTGCGACGCCCGGTCGCACAATTCGTCATAAAATCAGGGCAATATGACTGGGCTTGAATTTGCCGCGGGGCGTGTCCAATGTCGTTCCATGACAGATGCATCGACACTCTTTGACGCGGCCGTGATCGGCGGCGGACCGGCGGGACTTAGCGCGGCCATCGCACTGGCGCAGGCGGGCGCACGGACCGCGCTGGTGGCGCGTCGCGTGCCCTATGCCGACAATCGCACCACGGCGCTGCTCGGTGCCTCCGTCGATCTGCTGGAGAGCCTCGATGTCTGGCCCCGCTGCAAGGACAAGGCGGCCGCGCTCGAAATCATGCGGCTCGTCGACGACACCGGCCGGCTCTTCCGCGCGCCTGAGGTCCGGTTCTCCTGCCATGAAATCGGCCGCGATGCCTTCGGCTACAACATCGACAACCGCTCGCTGATGCTGGCGCTGGAAGCGCGCGCGGCCGAACTGCCCGGTCTCGTCCGTTTCGACGACGAGGCCGAAACTGTCGTCATCGAAGCCGATCACGTCGCGATCCGCACGGCGGCTGCGCAATTTCTCTCGGCCCGCCTCGTGGTCGGGGCCGACGGCCGGCATTCGCTTTGTCGCGAAGCCTCCGGCATCGCGGTGACGCGGCGCGAGCTGACCCAGACGGCGCTGACTTTCAACGTCGGCCACGCGCGGCCCCATCGCAGCGTCTCGACCGAGTTCCACACGCCGCACGGTCCTTGCGTGTTCGTGCCCCTGCCCGGCGATCGCTCCAGCGTCGTCTGGGTCTCGGCGCCTGCGGAGGCCGAACGGCTTCGCGGATTGAGCGACGAGGAATTGTCCGCCGCGATCGAGAAGCAGTCGCATTCAATCCTCGGACGCATGACGGTCGAGCCGGGCCGCCATCTGTTTCCGCTGGCGATCGAACGTCCCAAATCCTTCGGCCGCGATCGCATCGCGCTGGTCGGCGAAGCCGCCCATGTGGTTCCGCCGATCGGCGCCCAAGGCCTCAATCTCGGCCTCCGCGATGCCGCCGACATTGCGCGGCTTGCGGGCGAGGCCATCGCGTCCGGTCAGGATCCTGGCGCAGCAGACGTGCTCAAGCGTTACGACCGGGCCCGGCGTCCCGACATCCTGAGCCGGACCTTTGCGATCGACATCGCCAACCGCTCGCTGCTCAACGATTTCCTGCCGCTCCAGCCGGTCCGCGCGGTCGGCATGCACCTGCTCGGCGCCATCGGTCCGCTCCGGCGTTTTGCGATGCGCGAGGGGCTGACGCCAACCTGGCGGAAGTAACGACCGCTCAAGGAAACGCCAGCCGGCCCGTCTGGATCGCCCACATCACGCTGGTCAGGGTGACCACGGACGCAAACGTCCCGAGCAGCACCGCGACGGAGGCGGACTCGATCCAGGCGTCGTTCTGCCGGGCGATGACGAACACGTTCAACGCCGGCGGCAGCGAGGCCATCAGCACGGCGGTCGCCGCCCAGGGCTGCGCGAACGGGCCGAACGCCAGCATCAGGCCGAACGCTGCGAGCGGGTGGATCAGGAGCTTGACCGCGATCACGCCCGGCACTTCCCACGGGACCCGATCGAACGGGCGGAGTGCGACGGTGACGCCGAGCACGAACAGTGCGGTCGGGGCGGCTGCGTTCTGGAGGAATGTGATGGTGCGATCGAGCGCGACAGGCATCTCAATATGCAGCGATGCGAAGGCCGCGCCAAAACAGGCCGACATGATCAGCGGGTTGAGCACGATCTGCTTCAGCACGACGCCGAAGGCATGCACGATCGAGGGATGATCGCGGTCGGAAAGCTCGATCAGCAGCGGCACGATGGTGAACAGGAAGATGCTGTCACAGCAGAAGATCAGCGCAGTGGGCGCCGAGGCCTTGGGCCCGAGCACGGCGAGCGCCAGCCCGGGTCCCATGTAACCGATGTTTCCGTAGCCACCGGAGAGCCCGGCGAGCGTCGCCTCGCGCAATGTCAGCCCTCCGAGAACCTTGCCGACGACCAGCGCGAGTGTGAACGCCGCAACGGTCGACAGCGTGGTCGCGACCAGGAATGGCGGGTTGTTCAATTCGGAGAACGGCGTCTTCGACATGATCGCAAACAGCAACGCCGGGAGCGACACATAGAGCAGGAAGAAGTTCATCCAGGCGAGGCCCGATTCCGGCAGGGATTTGACCTTGCCGCAAGCGAATCCAACGAAGATCAAGCCGAAATAAGGTAGAGCTAGATTGAGGATATCGACCATTGATAAAGTGTTTTCTGAAGATTTGGGGGCTATCTGCCCCGCACCCGCGGGTTAATTCCAGATCAGGGCACTAGCATCGGCCACAATCCTGGTCTATCGACGGGGAATGATTAAAGCGCGGACCGCCAAATTCCAGATCGGACAGGTCGTGCGCCACCGGATCTTCTCGTTCCGGGGCGTGATCTTCGACATCGATCCGGAATTCAACAACACCGAGGAGTGGTGGCTGTCGATCCCCGAGGAGGTGCGGCCCCACAAGGACCAGCCGTTCTATCACCTGCTCGCGGAGAACGCGGAGTCGGAATACGTCGCCTACGTCTCCGAACAGAACCTAGTGCCGGACGATTCCGGCGAACCGGTCCGGCATTCCCAGGTCGCCGAGATCTTCGTCAAGGACAAGACCGGCGGTTACCGCCCGCGCAATCCGTCGCTGAACTGAGTTCGCAGCCATCAACTGGCCAGCAAAAAAGGCGCTCGAACCGAGCGCCTTTTTCATGTCCGGGATCGGGTCCCGATTACTTCTGTCCAGCCGGAGGGGCGCCAGGCGCTTGCTGCTGCTTCTTCTGCAGCTCTTCAGCCTTCTTCTGGAGCTCTTCCTGCAGCTTCCTCTGGGTTTCCTCGAACACCTTCGGGTCGGTCGGCGGACCGTCATAGGCCTTCTGGAATTCGCCGGCGAGCGGCAGCGGCAGCGTCAGCGGCGCACCGTTGGCATTGATCGCCTGAACAACGAGGTTCTGGCCCTTCTTCATGCTGTTGATGAACTCGGGCGTGGCCTCGTAGTCGGACATGCAGCCGTTCTGGAAGCAGATCACGTACGGGCTCTGCAACGGCGCATTGTTGTCCACGATGATGCGGGTGCCGTGCACCAGCTGCATGCCGAGCGGCAGCGTCACACGCAGGATCTTCTTCGGCTCGCCTTCCGGCTCGATGATGACGGCCGCGATGACCGGCTGGCCCGACTCGATACGGCCGTCCTTGCCGGTGAAGCAGACCTGCTTGGCATTGGCGTCCTGGCCCTTGAGGCAGAACTTGGTCCAGGGGGCATAGATCAGCTGAATCTGCTGATCCGCGGGCTGAGCCGCGCCCTGCTGAGCCGGAGCGCCTTGGGCGGGAGCCGGCTGGGCGGGTGCCTGAGCGGCCGGCGCCGGCGCCTTGGGGGCAGCCTTCGGAGCCGCCTTCGGCGGAGCCGCCTTGGGCGCGGGCGCGCCCGGAGCTGGCGCGGGAGCCTGAGCCTCGGCGGCAAACGGGACGGCCAACGCTGTCGCCGTCAACAAGGCGAGAAGTCGCCCGCGCGGCCGGACGGACGCGGCCAAGTAACGGAAATTCATTGCGGAAAACCCTTTCTGAACGGGAAGTGCCCGAACCGCTTCGACGCACCGAACCTGGCCGCGTTGGGCGCGGCTCTCTCCCCGTCAAATGAGGCGGATAAGTGACGGCTCGGCGCTCGTGCGCGATTGCGTGCCTTCTTAACGTGGCCGACGAAAAGATCAATGCCGACAAGCGTCTTTGGCCGCGCGCCGGCGTGCGCCCCCGGGAAAATCCCTGTGATAGGATTCAGGCCCGCAGTCCTCGAATCAACGTGTGCAGATGTTCATGTTCCAGCGCCTTCTCGAGGGCCGCCCTGAGGGTCTTTGCGTCCGCCTCTGCATCCTGGCTTTCGCCTTGGGGCTCCCGGCAAGCGGCGCAAGGGCCGCGGAAGCCCACGCCATCGCCATGCACGGCAAGCCGGCGATGCCTGCCGATTTCACCCACATGCCTTACGTCAATCCTGAAGCCCCCAAAGGCGGCCGGCTGACCTGGGGCGTTCTCGGCACCTTCGACAGCCTCAATCCCTTCATCGTCAAGGGACTGGCCGTGCAGCCGGTCCGGAACTACGTGGTCGAGAGCCTGCTCGCGCGCGGCAATGACGAGCCGTTTACGCTCTACGGCCTGCTCGCCAGATCGGTCGAGACCCATGACGAGCGCAGCTTTGTCACGTTCCACATCGATCCCCGCGCCCGCTTCTCCGACGGCAAGCCAGTCCGCGCCGAGGACGTGCTGTTCTCCTGGCAGTTGCTGCGCGACCACGGCCGCCCCAATCACCGGCAATATTACGGCAAGGTCGCAAGGGCCGAGGCGCTGGATCCCCTCACCGTCCGCTTCGACCTTGCGGGAGCCAATGACCGCGAACTGCCGCTGATCCTCGGCCTGATGCCGATCCTGCCGAAACACGCGGTCGACGTCGCGGCTTTCGAGGAAACGACGCTGACAGGCCCGGTCGGCTCCGGCCCCTATCGCGTCACCGCGGTGAGGCCCGGCGCCAGCGTGACGCTGACCCGCAATCCCGACTATTGGGGCCGCGACCTCCCAATCAATCGCGGGCTCTACAATTTCGACGAGATCAGGCTCGACTATTTTCGCGAGGCCAACGGCCAGTTCGAAGCTTTCAAGCGCGGCCTCTATGATTTCCGCATCGAGCACGAGCCGCTGCGCTGGCACGACGGCTACGACTTTCCCGCGGCGAAGAATGGCGACGTGATCCGCGACACCTTCAAGCCGGGCGTGCCGCAACCTTCCGAATTTCTGGTGTTCAACACGCGGCGTTCCATCTTCGCCGACATCCGCGTGCGCCAGGCCTTGACGCTGCTGTTCGATTTCGAGCTGGTCAACCGCAACTACTTCTTCAACCTCTACTCGCGCGTCGCCGGCTATTTTGCCGGCTCGGATCTGTCAGCGTATGGCCTTCGCGCCGATGCGCGCGAGCGCGAGCTGCTCAAGCCGTTCGCCGCGCAGATCCCGCCTGACATCCTGGACGGCAGCTACCGCCTGCCGGTGACCGACGGTTCGGGCCGCGACCGGGCCACGCTCCGCGCAGCCCTGAAGCTGTTGTCGGAAGCCGGCTACGATCTCGACGGCACCGTGCTGCGCAACCGCGCGACCAAGGCGCCCTTCACCTTCGAGATTTTGGTCACGACCCGCGACCAGGAACGCGTCGCGCTGGCGTTCCAGCGCGACCTCAAGCGTGCCGGCATCGAGCCGAGCGTGCGATCGGTCGATCCCGTGCAATTCGACCAGCGCCGGCTCGCCTACGAATTCGACATGATCCAGAACCGCTGGGACCAGTCGCTGTCGCCCGGCAACGAGCAATATTTCTACTGGGGGAGCGCTGCCGCCGACAATCCGGGCACCCGCAACTACATGGGCGCCCGGGATCCCGCGGTCGATGCGATGATCGCCGCACTGCTGGAAGCCCGTGAACATACGGATTTCGTATCCGCAGTGCGGGCGCTCGATCGCGCTTTGATCTCCGGTTTCTACACAATCCCCCTGTTTAACGTATCGGAGCAATGGATCGCGCGCTGGAATCGGATAGAACGGCCAGAGGCCACCTCGCTGTCCGGCTATTTGCCGGAGACCTGGTGGTCGAGGGGGCCGCCGCAAGCTCATCAAGCAAAGTGACGCCGTGAACCAGCCAGCCGTATCGCCGACGCTCGACACGCTGTTTCAGCGCACGCTGATGCGGCAGCCGCACGCGACCGCTCTGCTCGACCCCCTGAACAAGTTCCGCGTGACCGGGCACCAGCCGCGGCGGATGAGCTATGCCGAGGCTGACACGGCCATCGAGGCGCTGTCGGCCTATTTCGTCGAATCGGGCCTGCCGGCCAATTCCGTCATCGCGATCCAGCTGCCGAACACGGTCGAGTTCGTGCTCACCGTGCTCGCCGCCCATCGCGCCGGCCTCGTCGTCGCCGTGCTGCCACTGCTCTGGCGCCATGCCGAACTGACCGCCGCTCTCAACCGCACCGCGGCGCGCGCCATCGTCACCATGAGCACGGTCGACGGCGTCAGCTATTCCGATCTCGCGATGCACGCGGCCGCGGAAGCCTTCTCCATCCGCCATGTCTGCGGCTTCGGCACCAACCTGCCCGAAGGTATGGCCTCGCTCGACGACGTGCTGGCCCGTCCGCCCGGCACCGCGCGCGCCGTGATTCAGGATGGCCGCAAGGCGGCGATGATCTCCTTCGACGTCACCGCGGAAGGCTTTCGTCCGGTGCCACGGCCGCATTTCAGCCTGATCGCCGGTGGGCTCGCGATGTCGCTGGAAGCCGACATCAGGCAGGGCGCGACCGTGATGGCGGCGTTCACGCCGATGTCGTTCGCGGGACTCGCCTCCTCGCTCGCGGTGTGGCTGCTGTGCGGCGGCACGCTGGTGCTGCATCATCCGTTCGAGAACGACGTGCTGGAGCAGCAGATCAACGCGCACGAATGCGACGTGCTGATCGCGCCGGCGCAATTTGCCCAGCGGCTGGGCGATTCCGATCTTGCGGCGCGAATGCCGACCTTGCGCAACGTCATCGGCCTGTGGCGTGCCCCCGAGCAGGTGGCGGCGAGCGAGGCATGGATCGCGCCGCATGCGCCGTTCACGGACGTCTATCTGTTCGGCGAGGCCGGATTGTTCGGCGCCCGGCGTGGCGCGGACGGCATGCCGGTGCCAGTGATGCCGGGACCGCACGGCGCGCCGCGCGAGCAGTCGGGTTCGTCGATCGCCGGCGAGATTCTGCTGACGCCGAAGGGCACGCTCGGGCTGCGCGGCCCGATGGTGCCGATCGCGGCCTACGCCCCGCCGCCGCCGGTCGGCGACAGCCTGATCGCGCAGCCGCCACGCGACTATGTCGACACCGGCTATGCCGCGCGGCTCGATCGTCCCAGCGGCGCGATCTGCATCACCGCGCCGCCCTCCGGGATCATGGCCGTCGGCGGCTACCGCTTCCTGTCCAACGACCTCCAGGAATGGGCGCGCCGGCTCGGCCAGGGCGCCTTGCTGACCGCGCTGCCCGACCGGCTCTCCGGTCACCGGCTCGCGGGCCGGGCCCAGGACAATGCCCGCGCCCGCGAGGCGCTCAGCGAACTCGGGCTTAACCCTCTGATGGTCGAAGCTTTTCGCGACCGTTCCGGGCCGGTCTAAGCGTAGTTTCGACCGTTCCATTGACGCTGCATTAAGGCGGCCGGACTAGATTGCGCGGCACCTGTTGCGTGATCAGAGTCTCTCGATGTCCCAGGCCGGCCCGATCCTGTTTGTGTCCAATGGCGAGCGGCCGGCCTTCATCGCGGCGCTGGACGAGGCGCGATTCTTCCCCGTGATCGACACCGCCTGGGCCGGCGCGGTGCGCGCGGTCGAAGAGGTACAGCCGGCCGTGGTTCTCGCCGCGATGGATGCCGGGCACGAGCCGCATCTGGCGCTGCTCGCCAGAAAGATCGCGGAGCAATCGCCCTACCTTCCCTTCGTGGCGCTGGATGCGGCAGGCGCACTCCCGCACAACGCCCTGCCCTTCTCTTCCTCGCGCGCCGGCCATTCCGAACGCCTGATCGCGCGGCTTCGCGCCGCACTACGGATTCGCACGCTCCATGCCACCGTGCTGCGCCGGCTGCCCGAGGTGAAAGTCGCGCTGCCGGAGGCTGATCCCGTTCGCGATGCCACGGTGCTTCTGATCGGTCGCGGCGCGGCTTACCCCGCGCTTTCCGTCGCGCTCGGCGAGCGCGTCGGCGTCATTGGGGCACTGTCGATCGAGGCGGCGGCCAAGCATCTCAACACCCGCGACCTCGACGGCGTCGTGCTCGCCGAAGGTTTTACCCCCCGCGTGACCGATGCCTTCCTCACGGTGCTCGCCGAGGACACCCGCTTCCGCAGCCTGCCCGTGATCGTCACTGCGCATCAGCTCACGCAGACTTACGACCTGCCCAATCTCGAACTGATCCCGGGCGAGCCGACCAAGGTCGCCGCCAACGCGCTGCCCCTGATCCGCCAGCACGCGATGGAAGCCCAGCTGAGCCGCACCCTGCGCTCGATCGATGCCGGCGGCTGGCTCGACCCGCGTAGCGGCCTGCTCACGGTGGAAGCCTTTGCACGCGATTTTGCCAAGGCGGTCGAGCAGACACTGGCCCGCGGTGGCGGCCTCTCGGTCGCGCGCTTCGCCTTCGACCCCGGCAATTCCCGCGCCCAGCTCGATGCCGCGCGTATTCTCAGCCGCCTGATGCGGCAGATGGATTTCGGCGTGGCGCAAAAGGACGGGTCGGTCATCGTCGTGTTCGCCGAGACCGACTTCCGCACCGCGCACATGATCGCCCGCCGCCTCTCCGCGGTGATGCGGCATACCTCGAACGGCAAGCACGAGATGCGCAGCGATCCCGTCGTCTCGGTGGATTCGCTGTCGCCGTCGGATACGGCACGGTCGCTGCTTGGGCGGCTGTCGGCCGATGCGTCGCGGGCAGCGTCGTAATCATCCGCCAGCGCTCGCTGCCGTCGGACTCGACTGCTCTTATGTGGAATCTTTAAGCGAAACACCATTCGCATTCTCATTCGCGACGGGCGGCAGCCGGCGCAAAAAACCCGCGGCCGGTAAACGGTCGCGGGTCCAAAGATCCGAAGCTCTGCCAGTACATCCGTGGTCAAAGCAACGTCAATGAGATTGCGGCAGCCTATGCGGCGCGCAGATCTTCAGCCGCAGACTTGCCGGTCCGGCGATCTGCAACGATTTCAAAAGAAACCTTCTGCCCTTCGTTGAGGGTATTCATGCCGGCGCGTTCAACGGCGCTGATATGAACGAAGACATCCTGGCTGCCTTCGTCCGGCTGAATGAATCCGAAGCCCTTTTGGCTGTTAAACCACTTCACAGTTCCCGTCGTCATGGGGATCGTCCTTTAAGATAGATAAACGTTTAGCCGCGCTCAGAAGCGCGGTGGGTGTCGTCGAGATCTGGAGGGAGGGTCGTCAGTCAGGCGCGCTTTTCAGCGGCGAGGCCAAGTCGTTCGGCCGAAACTCGATAGATTGAAGGTAGCAACTGTTCGATCATTCCGCAAGTGATCATATGTCGCTGTTCCGGGATCCGGGTGCGGCGCGTCCTTTCGCACCGCGCCGCCTCCGCAAACTTCTACGCCGCCTTCTTGCTCTGCGCGAGCTGGGCCAGCTGGCGCATGATCTCGGTGGTGCCGGCCAGACGCTCCTCCGGAGTCTCCCAATCCTGCAGGAACACCACCTTCATGTCGGGCCGCACCTTCGCGGCCTGGCCGTGGCTGCGGATGAACGACACCAGGCGGTCGGGATGGGCGAATGAATTATCACGGAAGGCGATCACGGCGCCCTTCGGACCGGCATCGATCTTGCCGACATTGGCCTGACGGCAGAACGCCTTGATCGCGGCGACCTTGAACAAATAGCGCACCTCGTCCGGCAGCACGCCGAAACGATCGCGCATCTCGGCGCCGAAGTTCTCGATCTCCTCCTCGCTATCGAGGTCGGCGAGCCGTCGGTACAACGACAGCCGCACCGAGAGATCGCCGACATAGTCCTCCGGAATCAGCACGGGCATGCCGATGGTAATCGTCGGCGACCAGCGGTCGGCGGCGGGCTCGGACACGCCGGCCTTGAGGTTGACGATCGCCTCCTCCAGCATCGACTGGTAGAGCTCGAAGCCGACCTCCTTGATGTGGCCGGACTGCTGCTCGCCCAGGATGTTGCCGGCGCCGCGGATATCGAGGTCGTGCGAAGCGAGCTGGAAGCCCGCGCCCAGCGTCTCCAGCGATTGCAGCACGGTGAGCCGGCGCTCGGCCTGCGCCGTGATCTTCTGCTGCGCCGGCAGCGTGAACAGCGCATAGGCCCGCAGCTTGGAACGGCCGACGCGGCCGCGGAGCTGATAGAGCTGGGCGAGGCCGAACATGTCGGCGCGATGCACGATCAGCGTGTTGGCGTTGGGAATGTCGAGGCCGGATTCCACGATCGTGGTCGACAGCAGGATGTCGAACTTGCCGTCGTAGAACGCGGTCATGATGTCCTCGATCACGGCGGGCGGCATCTGCCCGTGCGCGACCGCGACCTTCATCTCCGGCACGTTCTTGTCGAGGAAGTCCTTGACCTCGGCGAGGTCGTCGATGCGCGGCACCACGTAGAACGCCTGGCCGCCGCGATAGCGCTCGCGCAGCAGCGCCTCGCGGATCATCAGGGGATCGTGCGGAGCGACGAAGGTGCGGACCGCGAGACGGTCGACCGGGGGCGATGCGATGATCGAGAGCTCGCGCACGCCGGTGAGCGCGAGCTGGAGCGTGCGCGGGATCGGCGTGGCCGACAGTGTCAGCACGTGCACCTCGGCGCGGAGCTGCTTCAGCCGCTCCTTGTGGGTGACGCCGAAATGCTGCTCCTCGTCCACGATCAGCAGGCCGAGGTCGCGGAACTTGATCGACTTGCTGAGCAGCGCATGGGTGCCGACGACGATATCGACCGAGCCGTCGGTGAGGCCCTTCTTGACCAGATTGAGCTGCTTGGCCGGAACCAGGCGCGAGGCCTGCGCCACCTGGACCGGGAAACCCTTGAAACGGTCGGTGAACGTCTTGTGGTGCTGGCGGGCGAGCAGCGTGGTCGGCACCACGACCGCGACCTGCTTGCCTTCCAGCGCCACCGCGAATGCGGCGCGCAGCGCCACCTCGGTCTTGCCGAAGCCGACGTCGCCACAGATCAGCCGGTCCATGGGACGGCCAAGCTCGAGGTCCTTCAGCGTGGACTCGATCGCGCCAAGCTGATCCTCAGTCTCGTCATAGGGGAAGCGCGCGCAGAACTCGTCGTAAAGGCCCGGCTGCACCGGCAGCTTCGGCGCCTCGTGGAGGTGGCGCTCGGCGGCGATCTTGATCAGCTCGCCCGCGATCTCGCGGATGCGGTTCTTGAGCTTGGCCTTGCGGGTCTGCCAGCCCGAGCCGCCGAGACGATCGAGTTCGACCGAGGTCTGGTCGGAGCCGTAGCGCGACAGCAGCTCGATGTTCTCGACCGGCAGGAACAGCTTGGTCTCGGCGGCATAGTGCAGCTCGAGGCAGTCATGCGGCGCGCCGGCGACGTCGAGGGTCTGCAGGCCGATGAAGCGGCCGATGCCGTGATCGACGTGGACCACGATGTCGCCGGCGGCGAGGCTCGTCACCTCCGAGATGAAATTGTCGAGCTTGCGGCTCGCCTTGCGCGGCCGGACCAGCCGATCGCCAAGGATATCCTGCTCGCTGATGACAGCGATCTCGTCGGTCTCGAAACCGCTTTCCAGGCCGAGCACGGCGAGCATGGTCTCGTTGCGCGGGGTCGCCTGCACCGTGCGCCAACTGTTGACGCTGGTCACGGGCGTGAGCTTGTGATCGCGCAACATCGAGGTCATGCGGTCGCGCGAGCCCTCGGTCCAGAGCGCGATGACCACCTTCTTGCGGCTTGTCAGCAGCCCATGCACATGTGCGACGACGGCTTCGAAGACGTTGACCTTGTTATCGTTGCGCTCCGGCGCGAAGTCGCGGCCTTTGCGTGCGCCGGCGTCGACTACGCTGGTACCATCGGCAGGCACCGAAAACTGCGTCAGCCGCACCAGCGGCATCCCGCTCTCGCGCTTGCCCCACTCCTCCTCAGTCAAATAGAGCCTCTCAGGCGGCAGCGGCTTGTAGATGGCGCCGCCGCCCGGATGCTCCATCGCGTCGCGGCGCGCCTGGTAATAATCGAGGATCTGCTTGAAGCGCTCGCGGATGGCATCCTCGGCCTGCGGCTCGATCGCGACGGCTGCTCCTTGCAGATAGTCGAACAGCGTGTCCATCCGGTCCTGGAACAGCGGCAGCCAGTGCTCCATGCCGGGATGACGGCGGCCCTCGCTGACGGCTTCGTAGAGTGCATCGTCGCGCTCGGGCGCGCCGAACTCGGCGACATAGCCCATGCGAAAGCGGCGGATGGTGTCGGTGACGAGCTGGAATTCGGAGATCGGCACGAGATCGAGCGCGCGCATGTCGAGCAGCGTGCGCTGGGTCTCGGCATCGAAGGTGCGGATCGATTCCAGGCTGTCGCCGAAGAAGTCGAAGCGGACGGGCTGTTCCAGGCCGGCCGGAAACAGGTCCAGAATGCCGCCGCGCACCGCGTATTCGCCGGGCTCGCGCACGGTCGAGGAGCGGTTGTAGCCGTTGTGTTCGAGCCAGGCGACGATGGTGTCCATCGGCACGACGTTGCCGGGCGCGACCGACAGCGCCTGCGCCGCAACGAGGTCGCGTGCCGGCACGCGCTGCACCGCGGCGTTCACCGTGGTCAGCACGATCAGGGGCTTGTCGCTGCCGGTCAGGGACGCCAGCCGGGCCAGCGTCGTCAGCCGCTGCGCGAGGACGCCGCCATGCGGCGAGACGCGGTCATAGGGTTGGCAATCCCAGGCCGGAAATGTCAGCACGGGCAAATCGGGCGCGAAGAATTGCAGCGCGCGTTCGAGCTGCTGCATCCGCGGGCCGTCGCGGCAGATCACCGCGAGGCTGACAGCCGGCTTCTTCGGCCGCGCCGCGATGGCGCGCGCGAGATCGGAAACGACGAGGCCCTCGGCACCCTCGGCGACATTGGCAAGCGTGAGCGCGCGGCCGGGCGTGAGCAGCTCGGCCGGCGATTTCATCCCCTGCTTCATACGTCGCGGTCCGCGATCGGAAACGCCTTGATGCGCGCAAACAGCGGGCCGATGACGTCGGCGGCAAGCACCTTGTCCCCCGTGATGGCGGCATAGAGGTCGGGATCGGCCTCTTCGAGCAGGGTCTCGAGCTGCGTCAGCTCGTCATCGGACAGATTGCCGATCTCGGCATCCGCGAAGCGGCCGAGGATCAGGTCCATCTCGCGCGTGCCGCGGTGCCAGCAGCGGAACAGAAGCCGCTTGCGGCGGTCGTCCAGCCCGTTGCTCGATCGTGTCGTTCCCGTCATGTCTCAATTCCAGTCAAACGCCAAAAGCCCGGACGTGCCGGGCCGGGGTGATATAGCCACTCGGGCGGGCCCTGTCAGCCCTCGATTTGTCATGGCCCGCCGCCGCCGCAGGGACACGAAAAAACACGTGGATGCCGGGCATAAAGCCGGGCATGACCAGCGAAAACGATCCTAGGTTCGCCTGATGCGCCCCAGCCTGCTCAATCCGCTGTTTGCCCCCGTGACCAGCCTGCCCGGCGTCGGTCCGAAGCAGGACAAGCTGCTGCAATATCTGCTCAGCCGCAATGAGACGCCGCGGCTGGTCGATCTGTTGCTGCATTTGCCGAGCCAGGTCATCGACCGCCGCGCGCGGCCGAAGATCCGCGATGCCGTGCAGGGAACCATGGTGACGCTGGAGGTCACCGTCGACCGCCACCGCCCGCCCCCGCCGCGCAATGCGCGTGCGCCCTACCTCGTCTACGCCAGCGACGATACCGGCGATGTCGTGCTGACGTTCTTCCGCGCAAAACCCGGCTATGTCGAGAAGCTGCTGCCGATCGGCGAGAAGCGCTTCGTCTCCGGCACGCTGCAGATGTACGACGGCATCCCGCAGATCGTGCATCCCGACCGGGTGCTGGACGAGGAGGCGATTTCAAAACTCTCCGGCATCGATCCCGTCTATCCCTTGACCGAAGGCCTTGCGCTCGGCTCGCTGCGCCGCGCGGTCGCGCAGGCACTGCAAAAGCTGCCGGCGCTGCCGGAATGGATCAGCCCGGAGGTGCTGCGCCGCTGCGGCTTCCCGCCGATCACCGAGGCGCTCAACCGCGTGCATCAGCCGGTCGAGCTCACCGACATTCTGCCCGACCAGCCGTTCTGGTCGCGGCTCGCCTTCGACGAACTCCTGGCCGGGCAACTCGCCCTAGCTCTGATTCGCGCGCAATTGCGCCGCCCGGCCGGTGTGCGCAACGCCGGCGACGGACACCTCCGCAACAAGATCATCGATGCCCTGCCCTATGCGCTGACAATCTCCCAACGCGATGCCGCCGCGGCCATCGCCGACGATCTGCAACAACCGGTGCGCATGCTGCGCCTGCTCCAGGGCGACGTCGGCTCCGGCAAGACCGTAGTCGCCCTGCTGGCCGCTGCTGCCGTCACCGAGGTTGGCAAGCAGGCGGCGCTGATGGCGCCGACCGAAATTTTGGCCCGTCAGCACATCAAGACCATCGCGCCGCTCGCCGAGCGCGCGGGCATGCGGGTCGCGATCCTCACCGGCCGCGAAAAGGGCAAGGAGCGGCGGGACCTGCTGGCACAACTCGAAGCCGGCGAGATCGACCTGCTCGTCGGCACCCATGCGTTGATCCAGGACGACGTGATCTTCAGCGATCTCGCCCTCGCCGTCGTCGACGAGCAGCATCGATTTGGCGTGCGCGAGCGGCTGGCGCTGACGTCAAAGGGCGAGGCCGTCGACGTGCTGGTGCTGAGCGCCACGCCGATTCCGCGCACGCTGGTGCTGACCTATTTCGGCGACATGGACATCAGCGAGCTCAGGGAGAAGCCGGCCGGCCGCCAGCCGATCGAAACTCGCACCATATCGATGAGCCGCCTCGGCGAGGTCACCGATAGCATCGGCCGCGCGCTCGAATCCGGCAAGCTGGTCTACTGGATCTGCCCGCTGGTCGAGGAATCCGAGGCCGAGGGTACCGAGCACCTGACCAATGCGACCAAGCGCTTCGAAACCCTGCAGAAGCGTTTCGGCGACCGCGTCGGCCTCGTCCACGGCCAGATGAAGGGCACCGAGAAGGACCGCGTCATGGGCCAGTTCGCCGCCCACGAGATCGGGCTGCTGGTCGCGACCACCGTGGTCGAAGTCGGTGTCGACGTGCCGGCGGCGACCATCATGGTGATCGAGAACGCCGAACGTTTTGGCCTCGCCCAGCTTCATCAATTGCGCGGCCGCATCGGGCGCGGCTCGGAGGCCTCAACCTGTCTGCTGCTCTACTCCGAGCCGCTCGGCGAGATGTCGAAGGCGCGGCTGAAGGTGATCCGCGAGACCACCGACGGCTTTCGCATCGCCGAGGAAGATCTGAAACTGCGCGGCGAAGGCGATGTGCTCGGCGTGCGCCAGAGCGGCTTGCCCGGCTACCGCATCGCCCGCTCGGAGGTGCACGGTCAGCTCATCACGCAGGCCCGCGACGAGGCGCTGCGCATCCTGAAGGACGATCCAAAGCTGAAGGGCGAGCGCGGCGAGGCGTTGCGATGCCTGCTGTATCTGTATGAGCGGGATGAAGCGATCCCGCTGATCGGAGCGGGTTAGCCGGCCGCTCGTTGCCGCCCAATCTCATAGGCCGCCACATGCGCGCGGGCGAGATCCAGCAGCGGCGTGTCGATGCCGAGTGCACGCGCCCGGTTGGCCATATCGCCGAGGATGTGCTCCGCCTCGGTGATCGAGCCGCGCTCGATATCACGCAACATCGAGGCCTTGAGCGGGGAGTCCGGGGTCGTGAACAGCTTCCGGTCAAACTCGATGAAAGGCGCTCGCGGCTCAAAACCCGAGGCCGTCGCGACGGCGCAGCATTCGGCAAACAGCCGGAAGATGGATTGCTCGCCGTTCGGCACCGCCAGAATGTCTCCGATGCTTGCACGCATCAGGCAGGTGATGCCGGCGAGCGTCGAGAGCTGGACGAATTTCTCCCACATGTCCTGCATGATCGCTTCGCTGGCGCGCACGTCGATACCGGGCACATGCAGCAGCGTCTCCAGGGCGAGCACACGCTCGCTCAACGACCCCCCGATCTCGCCGAAGACGATGGTCTGATTGGCCATGAACTGAACGACACGGCCATCCGCATCGAGCCCGGCACTGACGTTCGCGAGCCCGCCGAGGACGCAGCTCGCGCCGAACCGCGCAGTCAGGGCGTCGACATGTTTCAAGCCGTTGAGGATCGGCAAAATCATCGTGTTGGCGCCAACGGCCGGGGCAAACTGGGCCATCGCATCGTCGAGCGAGTAGGATTTCACCCCGACGAGCACGACGTCGAAGGGGTGCTTGACATCGTTGGCCAGGATGACGTTCGGCTGCACGGCGAAGTCGCCATGCGGGCTCACGACCTGCAATCCATTCCGCCGCAATTGCTCCGCACGCCCGGCCCGCACCAGAAAGGTCACGTCGCCGCCGGCTCGGACCAGGCGCGCTCCGTAGTAGCCTCCAAGCGCTCCCGCGCCGATCACAAGTACTCTCATTCGAACTCCCATTGCGGAGCGACCGCTTCCGCAGAAACAATAACAGAGGGGCCGCGCGCCGTCTCCTCCCCGTCATTGCGAGCGCAGCGAAGCAATCCAGAATCCCTCCGCGGTAAGACTCTGGATTGCTACGCTGCGCTCGCAATGACTGTGTGGGTCAAGCCGGGCACATAGCGATCGGGTGGAATCGCGGCGACGCCCTCTCACCCGGCGTGCGCGCGCAAGAACCTGCCGTGCTCCGCTTCGGTCGCATCGTTGGCGGGGAACATGCACTCGAGCCGCAGTTCCTCCGCCGTCACCGTCTGCGGCGTTCCGACCGTCGTGATCAGAGAGAAGTAGTCCAGCGTCACGCCGTCCTTGACGAAGGACAGCGGGATCATCGGCATCGCATCGGAGGCCGACGGCGCACGCCATTCCGGCTTCACCCCGGGGTATTGCGACAATTCCTCCAGCAGCGCCTTGGTCCTGATGTCAACGACGTGTCCGACTGCCTCGCGATACACCCGCGCCAGCAGCCCACGGGCGGTCTGCGGCCAGTTCGCGATGAAGGGGCGCATGCCCTCCGGATCGAACATGAGATGCAGCAGGTTTCGTGGCGCCGGCCGTGCGGACATGTCGATGAAGCAATTGAACATTAGCGGCGCAGCCTCGTTGGTCATCAGCACGTTCCAGTAGCGGTCCATGACGATGGCGGGAAACGGCTCGTGCTGACGCAGCATGCGTTGCAGGGCACGGTTGATGCTCGTCATGGCGGGCGCCTCGAGCGCGGGATCGGAATAAGTCGGCGCATAGCCGGCGGCCAGCAGCAGCTCGTTGCGTTCGCGTAAGGGCACGTCGAGGGCTTGCGCAAGATCGAGCAGCATCTGGCGGCTCGGAACGCTGCGGCCGCTCTCGACGAAGCTGATGTGCTTCTGCGAGACGCCGGCGTCGAAGGACAGATCGAGCTGCGTCTTGCCGCGAATGTCCCGCCATTGACGCAGCAGCGCGCCCGCGGAACTGGCGCGCGTCTTGGGGGCACTGGCCGTCGCTTTCATGGCCGACTGATCCTTCCTGTCAATGTGCGGCATCGTCAACGCGCATCGGCGGCGGTGCGTCGGCTTATCCGAGGCACCGCCGCCGATGGTAGCAGGTTCGAAGCGATCAACCGAAGGCGACCGGTCCCACGGCGCCGACCCAGTGCCGTACCTTGGTAGCGTCCCTCTCGTCCATGTAGAAGAAGTGCGTCATCGTCGGATGAACCGTCTTCATCGAGGGATCATCGGGTGTCATGTCCACGATACCGCGAAACACCTTCAGGGCGCCGGCGTCCCAGTATTCGGTGACGTGATGCAGCGCGGTGAAGCCGGTGTCGATGAAGGCCTTGAGGTTGGCGCGGATCGCCTCGCGCCCCTTCCAATCGGCGACGCCGAGGTTGCAGACGGCATCCTCCGCAAAACAATCAAAACCTCGTCCAAAGGTCTTGTCGTCGATCTCCCGCCACATGTCGAGCAGCCATTGCGGCGGCTCCTTCTTCGTAAACATGACTTGCATAGCTCTCTCCTGATGCACCGACACACGCGCGACAGGAGGCTTGATTGAATGCGTCCTGTCGGGTGGATGACCGGGACAGTAGCCAGGCTGCGGATGGGCTCAATTACATGCCAGGTAATAAAGCGCGTTCGGGAAGCCTCCTCTTTCCCTGGCCCCGACTTTATGGAACCCTACGACGATGCGCCGGATCATCGTCGTGGGCTGTCAGGGCAGCGGAAAGACGAGCCTCTCCCGGAATCTCGGGCGAAAGCTCGGGCTGCCCGTGGTGCATCTCGACGTGCTCTACTGGCGGCCGGGCTGGAAGCCGTCCGACAAACCGAGCTTCCGGGCGCGCGTCACTGACGCGATCGCGGGCGACGCATGGGTTGTCGACGGCAGCTTCTCGGGACTTGCCTTCGATCTCACGCTCGCGCGCGCCGATACGCTGGTCGTCATCGACCGCCCGCGCTGGCTCTGCCAGTGGCGCATTCTCCTGCGCTCCGCCTTCGATCGCGACAAGCCCCGGCCTGACCTCCCCGAAGGGTGTCCCGAACAGTTCGATTGGAAATTGATGCGCGAGGCATGGCGCTACGACACCGAGCGCGCGCCTGTCATCGAGGCCGAGCGCGTGCAGTATGGCGCTGACGTCCCGGTCGTGCGCTTGAGACGCGATCGGGACATCCAGGGTTTTCTGGATTCGGTGCACGGCAGATGATCGATGGCCGTGACGCGAGACCGACGATCAGAATTTCTTCCGCGCGATACGCGCGGCGAATGCCTTCATCAGGTCGGTATCCGCCGCGTCGCCTTTGGCGTCCTCGGCGAGATGCTCGAACCAGCGCGCAAAGCCTTCGTAAACCTGGCTCGCCGGATGATCGGGGCCGAGAAAGCCGGAAATCTCCCGCATCTCCGCAACCCAGCGATAGGCTTTCGGAATCATGTCCGGCAGCGCGACTTCGAGCCGGGCCAGAACCGCGGGCTGGCTGAGTGCGAGTTCGTCGCGCAGCGCATCCGCAGCCCCCGCTTTCGTTGCCGCGACCACCATCGCCGCGCCGATGCCGGCGAGGCCCTTGACGATGCCGGCGTAGGACATTTTCAGCGCGGACGCGGCGCCGACCGGCCCTTCGACGATCCGCACGTCGAGCCCGAAATCCTTCAGCACGGCGACATCCTGGGCGTGCTCGCCCGACATGTAGAAGGCCGGGCTCTTGCCACCGGGCTGGGGCGGGAACCCGATGATGCCGGCATCGACGAACGGCGCCTGTGCCGAGCCGATGATCTCCTCGATCCTCATCACGGTATCGACGTTGACGGCATTGCAATCGACCACGACCGGCTTCTTCTCGCGCCGGACGATCAGCCCGGCCAGCCACTCGGCGAGCGCCACGGCTTCGCCCGGCGGCACGATCGAGAGGATGATGTCGGCGTCCGCGATCGCGTCGTCCTCGGCGCCGATCATGCCGGTATCCGCCGCGCGTTTGCGCGTCGCCTCGCTCCGCCCTTTCAAGGACGTCAGCACGCGCGCACCGTGCTCGCCGAGACGGCGGGCCACGGCACTGCCCATGGCACCGGGCGCGAGGATCGCAATGGTTTTGGACATCGTGCACTCCAGATCGAATTTCGAGCAACGCGCTCGGTTCAACCGGAGACTAGCAGAGGACGGGACGCCAGCGTGAGCGCCGGCCATCCCGCAGAGGAATGGCCCTACTCCACCTTCGCAGGCTGAGGCTGGAGCGCCGAGGCGTTGGCAATACGCGCGGCATTCGCCATGCCAGCGAGGGCCGCCGCCTTCTTCGAATCGGGCGCCGAGCCCGGCTGCACCACGCCGGCCGACATGATCAGCGTCGCGGCGTCTTCGGTGCTCATGTCGACCTCGACAATCTTGCTCTTGGGAACGTAGAAGAAGAAGCCGGTGGTCGGGTTCGGCGAGCAAGGCAGGAACACCGAGACGTGCTCCTCCTGACCAGGCAGGCTGCGGGAGACATCCTCGTTCGGCGATTGCGAGATCAGCACGATCGACCACATGCCCGGCGAGGGAAACTCGACCAGGCCGACTTTGCGGAAGCTCGAGCCCTTGCCCGAGAACAGGGTCTCGAACACCTGCTTCAGGCCGCGGTAGATGGCGCGCACTGCCGGAATGCGGCCGAGGAAAGTCTCGCCGACATCGACCAGTGTCCGGCCGATCAAATTGGCCGCGAGGAAGCCGACCAGAGTCAGCGTGAAGAATGCGACGATCAGCCCCCAGCCGGGGATGACGTACGGCATGTAGGTTTCAGGCCGATAGGCCAGCGGCACGAATGGCCGCACCACGCCATCAACCCAGGTGACGAACCACCAAACCAGATAAAAGGTGATCGCAACCGGTCCCGTCACCACGAGCCCGGTGAGAAAATAATTGCGGAAGCGGCCTATCAGGCCGGTATGCGGCTCCGGCACGGGATCAAGAGGCGCAGGCGCGTCGTCACGGGGGTTCATTCGGGTTCCAGGTCGGTCGCTTCGTTCAAGCTAGGGTCTTCTAGCAGGTTTTGGAAGACCACGAAGCGTTCCGGCCCGACCCTTCCGCCTATTCCACCGTCACGGATTTCGCGAGATTGCGCGGCTGGTCGACGTCGGTCCCCATGATCACCGCCGTATGATAGGCGAGCAGCTGAACGGGGACGGCATAGACCATCGGCGTGAACGCCGCCGCCATATCAGGCATGACGATGGTGACGAGGGATTCGACGGTCGCCTCCGCCGCGCCTTTGGCGTCGGTCATCAGGATGATCTTGCCGCCGCGGGCAGCGACCTCCTGCATGTTGGAGACGGTCTTTTCGAACACCCGGTCGTAGGGCGCGATGACGACGACGGGCATGGTTTCGTCGATCAGCGCGATCGGGCCGTGCTTGAGCTCGCCGGCGGCATAGCCCTCGGCGTGGATGTAGGAGATCTCCTTCAGCTTCAACGCGCCTTCGAGGGCGAGCGGGAAGCTGGTGCCGCGACCGAGATAGAGCACGTCGCGCGACTTGGCGATCTCGCGGGCGAGCTTCTCGATCTGGAGCTCGGTGGTGAGCGCATCCGACATCAAACGCGGGATCTCGACGAGCCCGTGGACGAGCTTGGTCTCGTCCTCGTCGGACAGTTCGCCGCGGGCCTTGCCGGCTGCGATCGCAAGATTTGCCAGCACCATGAGCTGGCAGGTGAAGGCCTTGGTCGAAGCGACGCCGATCTCTGGGCCGGCCAGCGTTGGCAGCACGGTCTCGCTTTCGCGCGCGATCGTCGAGGTCGGCACGTTGACGACGGCGATCGTATGCACGCCCTGGTCCTTGGCGTAACGCAGCGCGGCCAACGTGTCGGCGGTCTCGCCCGATTGCGAGATGAAGATGGCGAGATCGCCCTTGCGCAAGGGCGCCTCGCGGTAGCGGAATTCGGAGGCGACATCGACTTCGACCGGCACGCGCGCGAAACGCTCGAACCAGTATTTTGCGACGAACCCGGCGTAGCTCGCAGTGCCGCAGGCCGTGATGTTGATGCGCTGGATATTCTTGAAGTCGAACGGCAGCTTGACCGGCAGCGAGACCCGCTCGGTCGCCATGTCGACATAGCGTGCCAGCGTATGGCCGACCACTTCAGGCTGCTCGTGGATCTCCTTGGCCATGAAGTGGCGATAGTTGGCCTTGTCGACCAGCGAGGTCGAGGCGGCGTGCTTGGTCTTCTCGCGCTGGACGGCGTGGCCGTCCTTGTCGAAGACCGAAGCGCTCGTATGGGTCAGCACGACCCAGTCGCCGTCCTCGAGATAGCTGATCGTGTCGGTGAACGGCCCCAGCGCAATGGCGTCGGAGCCGAGATACATCTCGCCGTCACCATAGCCGATCGCGAGCGGCGGACCGTTGCGGGCGCCGATCATCAAATCGTCCTCGCCGGCGAAGATGAAGCCGAGCGCGAACGCGCCGCGCAGCCGCGCCAATGTCAATTTCACCGCTTCCACCGGCTTGTTGCCGCGCGTGAGCAGATCGTCGACGAGATGCAGCACGATCTCGGTGTCGGTCTGGGTGTGGAACACCGTGCCTTTCTTCTCGAGCTCCTCGCGCAGCTCGCGGAAATTCTCGATGATGCCGTTGTGAACCACGGCGACACGCTCGGTCGCGTGCGGGTGCGCATTGTTCACGGTCGGCTTGCCGTGGGTGGCCCAGCGGGTGTGACCGATTCCGGTCGAGCCCTTGAGCGGCTCGGCTTCCAGCCGCTTCTCCAGATTCTTCAGCTTGCCCTCGGCGCGGCGGCGCTCGAGATGCTTGCCCTCGAGCGTGGCGACGCCCGCGGAATCATAGCCGCGATATTCAAGACGTTTGAGCGAATCCACCAATTGCTCTGCAACCGGCTCGCGCCCGAGAATGCCGACAATCCCGCACATGCGGATCAATATCCCCCAAATCGTCGAAAAATCGCCTAAACGACGCGCTCGGTTTTTAGCGAAGTTCCTAAGGAACCAGATACTCAATAATTATTGCTGATTGAGACAGCAGCAACGGCGACGAGCCTCGCCTGCGTCGAACTGGCTGGGCCTTAAACCGCGCGCGTTAACTTGTTGTCAACAAATTTGGCCAACCCTTGCGTACCAAGGAGAGAGGCCATGAAAGGCTCATCCAACCGCAAAGGTCTGTCATCGATGGCGGTGCGCGCCAGTGAGACCACCGGCACGCACCTTGCGCATTGGCCGCCGCCCCAGCGCGGCAAGGAAAGCAAGCCCGTCTTCATCAAGCACGTCGCCGGCGAGCCGGCAAAGCGTGCCAAGCCACGCGGCTGGCGCCTGACGCGCGCGATCTTCTCGGAATTCGCCGACGACGAATAGCGGCTTCATTTCTCCGGCTTCTTTTCAAGCTTCTTGCCACCCGTCTTCATCTCGCGATAGCGCGCCGCACCACCTTCGCGGATGGTCTGCGGGCTGCGCTCCAGCGCCATGGCGTCATCAGGCACGTCGCGGGTGATCACCGAGCCCGAGCCGATATAGGCGCCGTTGCCAATCGTCACCGGCGCGACCAGCGAGGAGTTGGTGCCGACGAAGGCGCCCTGCCCGATAATCGTCTTGTGCTTCTTGAAGCCGTCGTAGTTGCACGTGATGGTGCCGGCGCCGATGTTGGAATTGGCGCCGATCGTGGCGTCGCCAATGTAGGAGAGATGGTTGACCTTGACGCCGGCCTCCAGCGTCGCGGCCTTGGTCTCCACGAAATTGCCGATGCGCGCGCCGTCGCCGAGCGAGGTGCCGGGCCGCAGCCGCGCATAGGGGCCGATGGAGACCTTCTTGCCGAGCTTGGTCTCGACGATATGCGAGAAGGAATGAACCACCGTGCCGTCGCCGATCGAAACGCCGGGGCCGATCACCACGAACGGCTCGATCGTCACGTCCTTGCCGAACACGGTATCGGCGGCGAGATAAACGGTTTCGGGCGCGATCAGCGTGACGCCGGCCTCCATCGCCACTTTCCGCAGCCGCGCCTGCATCACGCTTTCGGCCTCGGCGAGCTGCGCCTTGGTGTTGATGCCGCGCACTTCGTCCTCGCTGGTTTCGATCACCACGGCATCCCATCCCTTTTCGCTGACAATGCTAACCGCGTCGGTCAGATAATATTCGCCCTTGGAATTCGCATTGCCGATCTTGTCGAGGATCGCGAGCGCGCGGCGCCCGTCGATCGCCATCACCCCGGCATTGCAGAGGTCGATCTTGCGCTCCTCGGTGCTGGCATCGGCCTGCTCGCGGATCGCGACCAGCCGGTCGCCCTCGACGATGAAGCGGCCATAGCCGGCGGGATCGGCGGCCCGGAAGCCGAGCGCCGCAATCGCGGCGCCTTTGGCGAGCGGCGCGCGCAGCCGCGCAAAGGTCTCGGCCGAAATCAGCGGCGTGTCGCCGAACGCAATCAGCAAATCGTCCACGCCCCGCGCAATGGCGTCGCGCGCCGCCAGCACCGCATGCGCGGTGCCGAGCCGGTCCTGTTGCACGAAGGTGAGCGCGTCGGGGCGGATGCGCTTTGCCTCGTCCGCCACCGCCTGATGGTCGGGTCCGATCACGACCGCGAGCGAGGTGCCGGTTCCCTTGGGCGCCGCGGCGAGCACGTGGGCGAGCAGGCTCTGATGCGCGACCGAATGCAGCACTTTCGGCAGGTGTGAGCGCATACGCGTGCCTTCGCCGGCGGCGAGCACGATCGTGAGGCTGGAACGGGCGGTCATCGAAATCCTGTCAATCGGCCGAATCAAGTGGCGCCAGCGGGCGACGGCCGCCCTGATGAGCTATCGCCTTGCTACCCCCGCAAACGCCCGGAGTTCAAGTGCGACACGCTTTTCCTGTTAATGTTCCCTGATTGATTCGGGGAAGCCGGACAGGGGTTGGGCACTTAACGTTCATGGCAAAGGATTCCGACCCACTGGCGGATGCCTTCGGCGCCAAGGAGACCGGCGGGCTGTTCTCCGGACTTGTGGCCGAGGAGAGTTCGTTCGATCGCGGCATGATGTGGCGGCTGGGCTCATGGGGCGTGGCGGCCGTCGGCGCCGTGGTGCTTGCCGTGTTCGCCAACCAGGCCCAGCTCGGCTGGCGGCGCGGTCAGGTTGCGTCCGCCGATCTCGCGCGCCAGGCCGACCGGCTCCAGATCCTGACCAAGGAGAGCCAGAACGAGGCCCGCCGCCTCGCCTCCGCCATCGAGACGCTGAACACCGATCGCGACCGGCTCTATTCGCGCGTCACCGTGCTGGAGCAAGGGCTCGATTCCGTCACCGGCGCCATCGCCAAGCAGACGACAACGCCGCCGCAGGCGTCCGTTGCGAAGCCGCAGGACGCGCCGGCTTTGATCGGGCCGCCGGCGCCCGGCATCGGGCCGGTCGCCTCGACACCAGCTCCGGCCAACGACAAGCCGCGCACCGAGGCCGCAAAGGAGCCGTCGAGCCCGCCGCCACAGAGCGCAGCGGCGGCCTCGCTGGTCGCGCAGTCGCCGGCGACGAATTCGGCACTGCCGATGCTTCCGTTGGTCCCATCCAAATCGATCATGGCGCCGCCCGATCCGGCCGCCCCGAAACTGGTTCAGCCCGAGGCCGCTGAGAAGACCACTGAGAAGGCTGCCGAGAAGAAGCCCGATCCAGTGCCCGCCCCGATCGAAGTCGCCGCGGCACCAGCCAAGCCGCCGGAGGCTGCCGAAAGCGAGGCTCCCGCGATCGCGGTCCAGCAGACGCGCTTTGCGATTGATCTCGGTGGCGCCAACTCGCTCGAAGGCCTGCGTGCACTGTGGCGCGGGGTGACCAAATCCAATCCCGAGATCGCAGCGTTGCGGCCGATCATCATGATCAAGGAAGGCAACACCGGCCTCGGCATGCAGCTCCGCCTCGGCGCCGGCCCGCTCATCAACGCAGCAGCTGCGGCAAAACTCTGCGCCGGCCTCGCCGAGAACGACCGCCACTGCGAGACCACCGTGTTCGACGGCCAGCGCTTGTCGATGCGCGGCGGCCAGGAAAAGCAAGAGAAGACTCAGGATCGAGTTCAAGAGAAGAACTCAGACAAGAACCAGGACTCGGTGCCGCAAGCCGAGACCGCCCCGGCGCCCGCGCCCGCCGCCAAGCCGGACAAGCATCGCCGCAGCTATTCCTCGAAACGCTCGTCGAAGCGCGAGGAGCCCGCGCCCGCTCCTGCGGCGCAGCCGACCGCACAGCCGAAGCCGGAGACGGCGTCGGCGGGATCGACGCTGTCGTCCTTCTTCAGGCGATAGACGCGGCATCCGCTCTGCGGCGTGAAGACCGTCTCGCGGCCAACGTATCAAACGATACGAAGGCGCCCGACATAAGACGGCAGGATCCGCGACGAACATGATTCGGAGCGGAGATGGCGGACGAGATGTTTCTGCGCGAGCACCTCGCGCTCATCCGCGAGTTGGCCGAACAGGCCGACCCCCATATCAAGAAGCGATTGCTGGCCTTGGCCGAAAAATACGAACGTCGGCTAAGGGACCAGAACCGGACGATACAAACTCGCCCTTGAGAGCTCATCGGCGCACGCAACCACCTACTCGATGCGCGCTTTTTCCTTCAGGTCACGAATGCGGTTGTCAGCTTCATCCTTCGATTGAACCAGTTCCGACCAATCCTCGACCCGAGCTTGCTTGCTCAGCCGCTTGAGTTCGTCCAGTTGCTCCTGAGTTGGCTTTTCCATGCTCGCTCCTTGTATGCAGCATGCGTTGCGCGGTCACACCGTTTCAAAACCTGCGCAGCCCCAGCCTGTTCCTGGATATCTTCGGGTCAGGCGCGGCCGCCTTTAACTGGCCGCGATCGACATAAATTCACCTTCCCTGTTGCCCGTCCGCGCCATCCCGACCATATTGGCGCCATGACAAAAAAGCCCTTCCGCCTCACGCCCTACCAGGTGCAGTTCCTGATCGTCGTCGGCTTCGCCAGCGTCGGCTATGCGCTCTATCTGCGCTACCTCGGAATCGAAAACTCGCAGGTCGGTCTCGCCTGCGACGCCGGGCTTCAGACCCTGGTCTGCAAGGCGCGCTCGGTCTCGACCGTGCTGTTCAAGAATTCGGTGTTCGGCATCGTCGCGCTGGTGGTGGCGACGCTCAACCTGATGCGGCCGTCGATCGTGCTGCTCACCGTCGGCATCATCGCCGCCGGCCTCGGCATCGTGCTCTACAATATCGTGCTGTCGGGCCTGGCGATCGGCCTGTTCATTCTTGGATTTGCTCGGCCCGCGCCCGCCACAGCGTGAGCGCGAACAAGAGATAAATCGCGCAGGTCCACAGCGACTGCCAATTGTCGCGGCCTTCGTTGAACAGCACATAGGCCGCCGACAGCGTCAGCACACCGGCGAACACCGACTCCGCGATTGGACGCTGGCCGATCTGCGGCCGGTTCAGCATCAACAGCGCGAACGGCACCACCGCCATCGTCAGCGAGGCATAGGGGAAGTCGTGGTAGCGTGGGTCGAACACGAAGGCGAGCGCGGTCTGCGCCGCGATCACCGCCGTCACCGCCAGCGTCAGACCCAGCACGGCGGTGAGCTTCGACCATTTCCGGCCCTCGCGCGGACCGAGCAGATCGAGGAAGGTCGGAAGGCTGCGGCCGATCACCATCGCCTGCGCGCAGAAGATCGGCGACAGGATGCCGGCCGCGAGCAGCGTGCCCCAGAGCAGCCAGCCGCCGATGCCGTAGCTCTCGTAGTACATCTTGTCGGCGCCGATCCCGAGCAGGATGCCGGCCGAGGTCGCCGAGATCGCCACACCGAGCCAGGCCGAGAAGCGCGGCGTCCAAGGCCTGCGCCGCAACGTCAGGCCGGCCACCGCGAACACCAGCACGCAGAGGCCCATGCCGGCGCCCATGTACCATTTCCAGTAAGGGAAGTTGCTGATCGGCTGGCCGGGCGGATATTTCAGGCTCCGGCGCACCGAATCATAGAGACCCCAATAGCCGCCGACGGTACCTTCCAGCTTGCGCTTCCACGGCTGGTCGTAGGACTCGATCAGATTGACGCGGAATTTCTGCGCTTTCGCGAGACTCAGGATCTCCGAGACCACGCGCGCCTGGTTGGTGCGCGACGGCAGCGCCCCCTCGCGCATGCGCCCTTCGCTCGGCCAGCCGGTTTCGCCGATCAATATCTCCTTGCCGGGAAATGCGACCGCCATGCGCTCGCGGATCTGTTGGACATGGGACGCGGCAAACTTCGCCTTGACCGGGAAGTCCTCCCAATAGGGCAGGATGTGGATCGTGACGAAGTCGACGGCGTCATAGATCTCGCGATTCCTGAGCCAGAACTCCCAGACATCGGCATAGGTGACGGGCACGCTGACTTGCGCCTTCACGGAGCGGATGATGGAGACGAGGTCCGCGGTCGTCATCTCGCCGCGCAGCAGCACCTCGTTGCCGACGATGATGCTGGTGATGATTCCGGGGAAATCCTTGGAAAGACGAATGGCGAGCGCGGCCTGCTCGAAATTCTTGGTGCGATTGCTGGAGAGCCAGATGCCCTGGAGCACTTTCAGCCCCCCGATCCGGGCCGCGATCGCCGGCACTTGGTCGAGCCCGTTCTCCATCGCATAGGTGCGGACGCAGTCGGTGATCTCCTTGAGCTGGCGCAGGTCCTGCTCGATCTGGTCGGCCTCGATATGGGTCCATGCGTTCAGCGGCGACTGCTCGCCGCGGAACGGCGCGTAGGAGACGCACTGGACCTTGTCGGCGGGATCAATCGGGGCGCGCGCGAGCGAGATCGGCGTGGCAAGCCACCACCACACGGCAGCGATCGCACCCAGTGAAACGAGCAGAAGCGCCAGTGGCGTACGAAGAGAAATCGGTTCCGTCCTCCGCGAAGGGCCGTCGATTACCTGCTAGCACGCCGTCTGCCAAGGGGGTGACTCCGTTATGGATCCATCCCTCCCCTGAGGAATTTACCTGCGGCCGTTCGACCGAGGCCTAGGATCGTGACTTTGCTGGACAAAATTCCAGATTCAGGCCATGGACTCGGGAGGACTTTTCCGCCGCATTGGAGACCCATTTGGACGCCATCACGCTGGCGCGTCCGCGAAGGTCCTGACGCGGACGGTCAGTGATATATTGGGGAATTCATGCGGCAACGGGTGTTCGAGTTACGAAATGCGGTCCTGCGGCAGTTCGCCGCCACCTTGGCCGTTTCTTCCCTTGTCATCCTGATGGGTATCGGCGCGGCCTCCGCCCAGAGCGGCACGCCCGCCCCGGACCAGAGCAAGGCAGCAGCCCAGCCCGCCGACGCGGCCAAGGATGCCGCCCAGAACCAGCGCCGCACCGACGAATTCGCCGAAGCAGCCCAGGTCATCAGCGGCCCCGCCGGCAACCCCGAATGCGTCTGGCTCGGCCGCCGCGTGGTGCGGCTGATGTGGCGGGATGACCTCGATACCGCATTCCGCCATCTCGACCTCTACGACCGCTTCGGCTGCCCCGGCGGCCACATCCAGGCTGCGTTCCGCTGCCTGACCCGCTTCGGCGGCCAGATCGATCCCAAGGTCGCCGAGACCCTAGATAGCCGTGTGCACGCTTGCTGGATCAACCCGGCGTCGCAGCCGCAGCAGGCGGCGGCCGCGGCCTCGCAGCCGGCCGCGCCGGCAGCGGGCAATGCGCAGCCGCAGCCGGCCGCGAGCCCCTCGCCGGCGGCAAGCCCGTCACCGACGCCCCCGAAATAGCCGCGATTGTTTCAGCCTCCGTTCAGGAACGATAGGCGATAGAGGCAATTGGCACTGCTGCGAATTCCGAAATGTGCATGCCCTCATATGGTCATGAGGCGATGACAGTTGTGAAATCGCGCGGCAGAGGTATGCTCCATTTGCCGCGGACTTGGTCGGATCTCGGGGTCGGATCCGCTTCCCTGCCCCCTCAGCCCCTTTTGGTTTAGCCGCGATGCGGGTTGTCGCCGCCGTTCTGTTGCTTGTGTCCGCGCTCCACGCCGGCCTCTGGGGAGTCTTGCGCGACAAGGAACCCGCGCCCGACTTCAAGGGCTTGCTGCCCAGTGTCTCCTACGCCCCGTTCGAGGGCTCGGCTCACCCCGACATCGACAACATCCCATCGGTGGAGAAAATCCGCGCCGACCTGAAGACGCTGTCGACGATGACGCGCGCGATCCGGCTCTATTCGTCCACCGGCGGCGTGGAACTGGTGCCGCCGATCGCGGCCGAGTTCGGCCTCAAGGTTACCGTCGGCGCCTGGATCGACAAGGACAAGGATCGCAACGAGCGCGAGATCAAGGCCGCCATCGAGCTCGCCCGCAAGAACAGCAATGTCAACGGAGTCGTGGTCGGCAACGAGGTGATCTACCGCGGCGAGCAGAAGGTCGAAGACCTCATCGAGATGATCAAGAAGGTCAAGGGCTCGGTCCGGGTGCCCGTCACGACCGGCGAGATCTGGAACATCTGGCGCGACAATCCCGACCTCGGCTCGAACGTCGACTTCATCGCCGCCCACGTGCTGCCTTATTGGGAAAACTTCCGCTCGGACCAGGCGGTCGATCAGGCCGTCGACCGCTACAATCTGTTGCGCAACCTGTTCCCCGGCAAGCGCATCGTGATCGCCGAGTTCGGCTGGCCGAGCGCGGGTTACAATTTGCGCAACGCCGACCCCGGTCCGTTCCAGCAGGCACTGACCTTGCGCAACTTCGTCAGCCGCGCCGACGCCATCGGCATGGAATACAACATCGTCGAGGCCATCGATCAGCCCTGGAAGTACTTCGAAGGCGGCGTCGGTCCGTACTGGGGCATCCTCAACGCCAGCCGCGAGCCGAAATTCGCCTGGACCGGCCCGGTCGAGAATCCCGACTATTGGAAGCTGATGGGTGTAGCCCTCCTGGTCGGAATCCTGCTGTCGCTGCCGATCCTCCGGCTGCAGCAGCCCACGGCGAAGCAGGCGTTCCTGCTGTCGGCCACCGCCAATGGCGTCGGCGCCTGGGCCGCAACGGTGTTCGCGTTCTGGAACGGGCACTATTTCATCTTCGGCTCCGCCTTCGCGCTCACGCTCGGCATGATCCTGCTTGTTCCCCTCGTGCTGATCGCGATGGCGCGCATCGACGAGATCGCGGCCGTCGCGTTCGGCCGGCCGCCGCAGCGGCTGCTCACAAAGGGCAAGCCGGTCGAGAGCGTTCCGGAGAATTACTTCCCAAAAGTCTCGATCCACATCCCCGCCTATTTCGAGCCGGTCGAGATGCTCAAGCAGACGCTCGATGCGCTGTCGCGGCTGAACTATCCGAACTACGAATGCGTCGTCATCATCAACAACACGCCGGACCCTGCCTTCTGGCAGCCGATCCAGGATCATTGCCGCGCGCTCGGTGAACGCTTCAAGTTCATCAACGCCGAGAAGGTGCAGGGCTTCAAGGCCGGTGCGCTGCGCATCGCGATGGACCGCACCGCCGTCGACGCCGAGATCATCGGCATCCTCGATGCCGATTACGTCGTCGATCCCGACTGGCTGAAGGATCTCGTGCCGGCGTTCGCCGATCCCAGCGTCGGCCTGGTGCAGGCGCCGCAGGAACATCGCGACGGCGATCTGTCGATCATGCACTACATCATGAACGGCGAATATGCCGGCTTCTTCGACATCGGCATGGTCCAGCGCAACGAGACCAACGCCATCATCGTGCACGGCACGATGTGCCTGATCCGCCGTGCCGCGATGGACATGGCCGGCGGCTGGTCGTCCGACACGATCTGCGAGGACTCTGATCTCGGCCTTTCGATCCAGCAGCTCGGCTGGACCACGCACTACACTAACCACCGTTACGGCCAGGGCCTGCTCCCCGACACCTACGAGGCCTTCAAGAAGCAGCGTCACCGCTGGGCCTATGGCGGCCTCCAGATCGTCAAGAAGCACTGGCGGAATTTCCTGCCGGGACGGAGCCGGCTGACGCCCGACCAGAAGCGCGAATACGGCCTGGGCTGGCTGAACTGGTTGGGCGCCGAGAGCCTCGGCGTGGTCGTGGCGCTGCTCAACCTGGTCTGGGTGCCGATCGTCGCCTTCGCCGACATCGCCATCCCCGACAAGATCCTGACGCTGCCGATCATCGGCGCCTTCGTCGTCTCGCTCGCGCACTTCTTGTCAATGTACCGCGCGCGCGTCGCGATCAAGCCCGGCCAGATGCTGGGCGCGATGATCGCCGCGATGAGCGTGCAGTGGACGGTGTCGCGCGCGGTGGCGCAAGGACTGATCACCGAGCACATCGCGTTCGCGCGCACGTCCAAGGGTGGCCTGTCCCGGATGTCGATCGAGTTCCAGGCGTTCTGGGAGGCGGTGATCGGCGCCCTGCTCCTGATCGGCGCCGGCGTGCTGGTGGCCTCCAACAGCTATCGCCAGATCACCGAGATCTACATCTTCGCCGGCGTGCTGGTGCTGCAGAGCCTGCCGTTCCTGGCTGCAGTCGCGATCGCCATCCTCGAGCTCAGCCGCATCAACTCGTTCCAGTTCTGGCGCGACAGCGCGATCCGCACTGCCGAACTGATCGGCCTGCGCCCGGTCGCGCTGCCGACCCCCGCCGGCACGCCGCAGCAATTGCCGGTGCCGAGCGAGGTCCGGCGGGAAGCGAACTGACAGGGCCCCGAACGCGACATCCGGCCCATCGGCGAACGTCGCGGGTTCTTCGGCGTGGATGGCCGCCCGCCACTCCGGTCGAAGATCTCGGCTCAAGCATTGGAAACGGCGAGCGAATTCCCTCTGTTGCCTTCAACTTCGGCAGCCACCCGAGCTATTGACCTCCGCGCCCCATCCCCCTACACAGCGCGGGCCGAAAGCATGATCCGGAAACAGCCGGTTTTTCCGCAACGCTTGCGTCGATGTGGCGGCAAGACATGCTTTTCCAAATGTCCGAAGACGATGGCGATCTCTTTGAAGCCATCAGCGGCCATGGGAGCGCGTAGCTCAGCCGGTAGAGCACGTGACTTTTAATCACGGGGTCCTGGGTTCGAGCCCCAGCGCGCTCACCACATTAAGCAATTACTTACGCCGAGACGACGCGCTCCGATAAGACTGTCTGTCGGCAGTTCGGTTGCCGGTGTAGCACGCGCGGCGCTTCGATGCCCCCTCTGCATCGCGCGCGGCAGGCGCGCCGCGGACATGAGGCCCGACTGGACGGCAAAGGTCCTGCATCGGTGATCGCTGCCCCGTCGCTCTGTGACTATCGCCGGAATGAATGCTCGATCTCGCGCAGCATTGCCAAGACCCGGTCAGTATACCGCCCGTAGGACAATTTCTGGTCCGCGAGACTCGCCGCCAGGACGAGAGCAGCTATGGCCACGCCCTTGATCATGGGCCTTTCCGCTTTTGCGTCACCAGTCGCAACGGGATGTTATGCAGGTTGGCGCGGCCTCGCACCGCTGGTTCTGTTCTGCCCAACGCCTGCGCGATCTCGTCGGGTCGACACCCGGCCGCCGCCATCGCCAGCAGTTGTTGATGCTCCTCCGGTGTCCACCTCCGGATCAACGGATAGCGTGACTGTGCCATCGCCCGGCGTCCCCAGCCTGTTGCCAGTTTATCCTCGGCTGCATTTGCTGAGTCGCGCCTTAACCTATGATAGCGACCCCCCGCAGGACGGGGCGAGCGGATGGCGCCGGACTGGCGAGTCCACAGGGCCAAGGCTTGGATGCAGGCTCCACGGCGCCGCAAGCCGGTAGTTTTCCGGGCTGTAGATTTTCGCCGGTCTTAATAATTCTGGCGAATGATCGGTCCGATGACTGGAGTCCTCGACCATCAAGCAGAAGCCATCGCCGCGATGCAGAAGGCGATCGCCGCGACCTGTCCCGCCGAGCGGTTGAAGTGGCTGCGGACCGCCTTGGCCTGGAAGGACCTTGCAAGCTTGGCGAAGGGCAAGGCGGCAGCCTGAAGGTCACAGCCAACCCCTGCTAGCCGCTCAAGATCTCGCGCAGTTTTCGATCATCTTCCCGAGTGCGGAGCGGAGAACCGGCTTCTCCAATCGGGGACATTGCGGAAGCCAACTGACAATCCATCGGATGTGTGGCTGGTCAGGAAGAAAAATGGCAAGCCGCGACCACGAGTGATCTCCGCCACCAGTTCGGTCGTTTCATCGCCAAGCCTCAGGTCGAGAATGGCCAAATCGAAGTCAGCCACCCGCGCAACTTCGATTGCTTCCTTCAGGGTGCCTGCTTCGGCGACGACTTCGCGACCCAACTCTTCGAGCATGTCGCAGACCATCATACGGATGACGGATCAGCGCGACGTCCTCCACGACCAAGATTGAGAGTGCGCCCATGCTTCGTCTCGTTGGCCTGATGTCAATGTATGTCGCGTCATGCGGCCCGGCAGTTCCTGGGGCCTCGGCACCCTCTTGTGTTCACTTTTGGACACATTCTGGGGAAAGAAAGCCGGGCAACATTGTAGGTCAGCCATTGGAGACGGAGTAAACATGACAGCGCCGCCGCCTCTCATCCTGGTGGTTGAGGATGAATATCCATTGCAGGCGGTGGTCGAGGAAGCCCTGCTGGAGGCAGGCTTCGCGACTGACATCCTGTCGTCTGCCGAGGAAGCTCTGACTCTCTTCAGAAGCGGTATGAAGGAGTACCGGGCGCTCGTCGCGGATGTAAACCTCAAGGGCAGGCTCAGCGGCTGGGACTTGGCCAGACAGGTCAGAGAACGAGAGCCGACGTTGCCCATAGTCTACATGACCGGTGGCGTGGCGGACGATTGGGGCTCGCAAGGGGTCCCAAGCAGCATCTTGTTGCAGAAGCCGTTCGCGACGGCCCAGCTCATCACTGCGGTTTCGCAGCTCCTCAATCACGTCACTCGTGAGTAAAACCGCCGTCACCCATTCACTGGCTCTCGTAGCCGGCCACCATCCCAAGCGTGGCGGCGGGAACCAAGCTCGGCAATGAAAGTTTTTCATCTCAGGTGGCCGTTCAGGCTTTGCCTGCAATGACGCAGGATATCTTCATGTGCGGCAAATGCGATGAAATCGACGAGAAGATCGCGCACCATAACCGGTTGTTGTCTCTTATTACTGACAAGGTCGCGAGAGACGGCATCGCCGGCTTGATCGAGGAAATGAAGACGGAGAAAGCTGCACTTCATCCCGAACCAGAGGAGAAGTAACAGTGCACTCGCTGCCGAGCCAAGTTTTGCACGGAGCCTTTCGTCCGGATTTCAGGCATGCCGCGCTATTTTTTCCACGTCCGGGGTGTTGAACCGAGCACCGACCCTGAAGGCGAAGACCTGCCGGACGCTAAAGCGACCTGGCGAGAGGCCACGGTTTTTGCCGCCGACCTTCTGAAGAACATGCAGGGTCGACTTGAACCGGGCCACGAATGGCACCTGGAGGTCACCGACGAGGCCGGAACGTCGATCTTCAACATTTACATCAGCGCGCAGAACGGCCGATAGCCTCACTCTGTTGGAGGGGTTTGGCCGGAACGATCCAACGGCCGGGCGATTGCCTCTTTGAGTAGGAGTTGCGTCATGCGTCATGCGCCGTCGATTGTGCCGCTGGATCGGCTCGACCGTGAGATTTACCTGGTGCTGGAAGACTTCGGCGCGCGCGCCGGCTGCTCCTGGCGCGAGACCGACGAGCAGGATACCGACGTCGAGACCATCATCCGCGACCTACTTTCCGGGCAGTACGCGTATCCCGTCCGTATTGTCGCCTTCAACGCGATCGAGGGCCGGTCTCGCGATGCCACCAGCGAGATCGCAGATGAGCTTGCCGAGCGTGTCACGAGCAGCGAGATCACGCCGGCCTTGCAGGCCTTCGTCCGGGCAAATGCTTCCCGACCTTTTGCTGTACAACTGGCGCTCCCTCTACGGGGAGCCGCCTGACTGCAAATCTGCGATCACGATGTTGCGTGGGATTGATGCGATGACAGTGCGCTAAACAGGCACAGTTATCGAAGGTTCGCGCTTCCCTTTGGCTTTATTTTTTGGTACCAAAATAAATGAAACCAGCGAAAAAGATTCGTGCCAAAAAACATCGCGGCCGCCCCGCGACTGGTCAGGGCGTCCAGATCGGCACGCGCTGGCCGGAATCGACTGTCGCTCAGATCGACGCATGGGCGTCGGGACAGCAAGATACTCCCGCTCGTTCTGAATCCATCCGTCGGCTGGTCGAGATTGGCTTGGGCAAACCCGCCCCTGCCCTCACGGTTACGTCTGCCGCCAAGGCCTCGTCCGAGCGGGCTCGGGAAATGGCGGGCAGCGCAATCGACAAGCTCAAAGACAACAAAGCGAGCCCGGATGACCAGGCCAGCCGCAAGCGGCGGCTCGTCAAGGGGCCCGAGGAATTCCAGAACGTTCGACGCGACCGGCCAAATCGAAAATGAATTGACCGGCGCCCGCTTGGTCAATCTCGACTGAAGGCAGAAAGCAAATGATCAAACCCAAGCGGTCCGCCGCGCAACAAGTGGCGGACGAAGCCGAACGAAGGACCCTCAATCCGATAGGATCGAGACAGACTATAGCCGACAGTCAAGCCACGCCCGAGTTTCAGGAAAACCTGAAACGCCTGAAGTCCGAGCGGCTGGAGCGTGAGGCTCGACTGAATCCGAAGCGCAAGGTCTGATTTGGGCTGATCCCGCTTTCGCCTCGCCTCGCCTGGTGGGGCCGGTCAGGCGAACGAGCCGCGTCGGATGGAGGGTGCAGAAGGTCATGGAATGTTGAATCGTCGGTGGATGATCTTCCTGTTGGTTTCCGTGGTAATTGTTTGCTCGATCTTCGCAGGCGCTCGATACTATCTAAGCAAATGCCATGGCATGGATGCGTGCGCGGCCGCCGAAGCCGAGAGCCACGAGCGCGACAAGCCAACCGAGCCACAATAGTTTTCGGGTGAAACGCCGGCCCGCAATAGCGGCTCCGGAGCCGCGGCGGGTGCAAGGTCGAAGGTGCTAATCCACCGTTTTACAACCTGGGGAAAACTCCCTGCAGGTCAGCGCGCCTGCATTTTCCGAATCGCCTGTGCGTGCTCGCTGCCTCAGTATGTTCTGCTTGTGGGGGGCGCGTGAGCCAGTTTTTGTCCGTGCTGCTGTTGGCGACCGCTATGACTCTGACCCTGTGCTTCGGGGTGGCGGCGTGGCGCCAATCCGCTGTGAGAGACGTCGATATCACTGCCACCATTCCCCATCAGGAAAACGGCTGGCGAGCGAGGCCGACGAACTAAAGCACCTTCCGTTGCGCTATCCACCGTAGTTCGAACAGTTCGATGAACGGTCTCTTGATCTCGCGCTTGGGCCTGTACCCATAACTGAGTACGCGTGAATGTCAGCGGCCGCTGATCGTAGCAATCAACGACCATGTCGAGCAGATCACCGGTAACGGACAAAGCTGCACGCACCGCACCACCGCTGCCGATGAAGCGCCGGCGAATTTCGCGACGAAAGTCAGAAGACCGCGACGGCGGACTACACCACGCCGCCGAAGTCGATGCCTTCCTTGGCGAGCGCCTCGGCTTCCTCGGCGGACGCTGTCGGCTTCGTCTCGAGGTAGGGACGCTCAGTCGCCGGCAGAATGGTGCGAATGTTCTGGCCGTCTGTCCGCGTGATGCGAGCAACCCAGCGCTTGGGGCCGTGCTCAACTTGCTCGATATGGTACTGCTTGTACGTAATCATGACTCACGGACGCAACTGACGCTGGCGGAAGGTTCCCTTTATATCCAACGGGACGCCTCCGGACAACGATTTCTTAGAGTGAGGTTAAGATCGCCGGCGTGAACCCGTTCAGCGATCATTCAGCCGCTCAGTCGTAGGCATATTGCGATTGGGAGGAGATCCGATGATCGGTGCAGTCGTCGCAACCTTGCTGGCTCTACAGCTCGGTGAGGTTCATCAGGTTCAATACCGCGTCCCTGTACACCCACCGCCGTGCGGCAACGGCTGGGACGTCGGCGCCCGCGACGGCATGTGCTACCCCAACGGCTACTTGCCGCCGCAAGAACAGGCCGCACGGCAATACTATGGTGGCGGCAGGGGCTCTGGCCACTACCCCGTTCCTTGCGGACACGGTGCCGATATCGATACCCGCGACGGCCAGTGCTACCCGAACGGAACGGTTCCGCCGCAGTTTCAACAGGGCCGGCAAGGCTATTACGGCGATGATTATTACGAGCGCCGTCCACGGCGCCGTTACTATTGAACGGCCCCTCGGGGTAAGCCCGCGGCCCCTAATAATCGCTTCTTCGGATCCGTGGTGACGGTGCCGGACTGCACTGTCACCTGCATTCTTTCAATTCCAAGTCGGGCAAAAGCCCCGCTCGCGTGAGCCCGCCAAGTGAGCGCGGACATGGTCCCAGATCACTTGGTCCCAGGTGACTTGCCTGACCCTATCTTCAGCTCTCCGGGGCCGAAACTGTAGCAGGCACGCTCAGCGGCGCTCCTCCAACTGAAACGGGACCTACAGATTTCGACTGCCGGGCGAGCCGCTTGCGGATCGCTGCGGACAGTCCGTAGCGCGCATGCGCTCTTCGAACGGAGGACGTGACGTCCGACATCATGGCATTTTGCAGCGAGTCGATCTTCGCAATCAGCGTGGACAGCTGCGAAGATACCTTCTTCACATCGACGCGTTCGTCCGTGATGCTCTGTCGCAGCGAAAGCAGCACCATGGAATCCGCCTGCAGCACAGCCGCGTTTTGCTGCAGTGCCTGGTTGCTCTCCTGCAGCGAAGCCGTGTGTTGCTGCTGGGTCGACTGAATGTCCTTCAAGGCGGCGACAACCGGATCCGGCTTTGGCGCTGAAGCCTCTTGCCGCGGTAGCAGATCCGCCAGGCTGCTCAGGTTCAGCGACGGCAGGCCGGACGGCCATGTGTAGATCGCCGCCGCGCCGTTGATGGCGAGGGCACACACCGACAGCGCCATGACCGACGTGCGGCTGGAGCGCTTGATCGGTTCTGGAGCGTCCAAGCTTGCGGGTTCGTCGGCCGCGATGGCCGCAGCCAGTGCTGCAGGGTCGAGCTGTTCGACAAGGCCTTGCGTTTCGAAAGTCGTGGTCATGGCATTGACCCCAAATGAGCGAGCAACAGGAAGCCGTCGCCGGAACGTCCTCGCGACGGCTCCCTTACGCAGCACCCATCTACAACTGTCTAAAATTGTGGGCTTTTCAGCTTAATTCCACGTTAGCGACCGCGGCCTGCCGCAGACCCCACCACCCCGGCCGACTACGGGGGCGTACGACAGACATGACACGCAGGCCGGCGCGAGAGCTCCTCCCGATCCCGGGAAGCCGCCGCGTCCCGAAGCGGATTTTCCGAAGCTGGCAAACTACCCCTGTTTTGCCCGACGAGTCAACGGCGTCTCCGCCGGAGGCAAGACCGCCGTGTGCCAAAAAGAAAGCGTTGCGCCAGCGGGACTTAGCTACTGTGCATGGGGTTGTTTTCGCGATTTTGGCCACCGCCTGCTCCTGCGCCGGCCCCCTGTCCCAAAAGCCGCGAGACAACCCGCTCAAAAAGTGTAGGATTCGACAAAACAGGGAGGAACGGCATGTTTGAAATCAGCGGTTTCGACACGGCAGGAATCGTCAGCCTCAAGCGGCTGTCACTCACCGCCGCCCTCAAGAAGGCCAAGGAGCTTATTGCTGACGGGTGCTGGGGCGTTCAGGTGATTGGTCCAGGTGGCCAGGTCTACACCTCGTTCGAGGAGCAAGCCGCGTAGCCGCCCGCCTTCGGCATCAATCTTCGGCATCATTCGGAAAGCACCCGACCGATCGCGCGCCGCGCGCTCTGGCCGTTGCGGTGATCGACGTGAAAACCCCAGCGCCTGGTGGAGCGCTGGGGCGTTTCAAAATATCAATTGGTGAAGCAATGAGGCCTTCGTAGCAGCGATCCCGACCATCGCTTGTGAACTGCTTCACACGTCCTTCGATCTTTCCACACCTTGCCGAGGCTCAACTGCCGCGCGCCGTGCCGTTGCCAATCAACTCGTTTGGGAGCACGCTCTCTCCAGGCGCGCAGACGCCGCTCAGGGAGAAAGCCATGAAGGACACGGGCCTGGATCATCGCCACCGCGACAAGGATGGCGCGATCAGCAAGAAGCACGGCAACACGCTGGTCGGTACGTTGCGCAAGATCTACGGCAAGGGTTTTGCCGCCGGCTATCCGGATACGACTGAACTCAGCGAGGTCTTGCACCAGCTGAACGAGACATCGCTAAGCCAGTTGCGTCGCGATCACGACACCGGGCATCTCGGCCACAAGATCGACCACGTCCCGAAGTGACGGCCTCCCCTCGTCCCAACTTCAGGTAGTTGCAATCAACTTCGCTGCCGGGTGTCTCGGCGAATTTGCCGTTTGAGCCCTCGCCGCCCGAGCGCTAGGATGAGCCTTTTACGGAGGCTCATTTGAAACAGCTCATTGTCATCACCGCCATTGCCCTCGCCGTGACGGCTCCCGCCCGCTCGCAGGCCCTCGTCGATCCCAACAAGGTCGCTCCCGAATATCGCGAGGCGGCCGAGAAGCGGCGGGCCGAGCAGATGCGGCAGCGCGAATGCGCGCTGAAGGCAGATCTCGAGAAGGTGCTGCCCAGGGATCGCACCGTCTACCTCAACCATTGCCTGGACACGATGGCGGCCAAGCAATAGGCGGCTGTTTCAAGCGGCTTGAAGTCCCGGACGCGTTCAAGCTTTCTTCAGACATTTGGGATCACCTGACGATCCATTTCCATCAGTCATTGTCGATCGACCGCGCATGAGTTTCGTCCAGATTCAGTGCACGCGCTGCAAGACCGTGTTCCGCGACCGCGCGGGACGGTTGCAGGACGGCTATTCCAGGCAATGTCCGAGCTGCGAGGTGGTGCTGTTCTTCGCGGAGGATTCGCCGAACCCTCAGGTCAAGCAGGCCATGAAGCGCGCGCGCAAGGTTCGCAAGGAGCAGCGCGAAACCGAAATGGCCAGGGTGTCCGCGCCGCAACCGCGCGCCAATTTTTCGCGGGCCCACACCGGACGGATACAGCTCTCGTCGGAGGACGACGGGGACTAGCTCACCCGCGCTTCCGCGGAAACAGGCGGTCGCGGATATAGCGCGAGGTCGGCGTCAGGCGGATGCCGCGCGGCTTCTGCCAGACGGCGCGGTCGATCTCGTTCTTGTCGCCGATCGCGAGCCTGCCCTTGGCGCCCTTGGCGATGAATATCGCGTCGCTCATCTTGCGGCCGGAGCGCTTGTTCCTGGCCGTCACTTCCTTCCAGAGGCTGATCCGGCCGAGCTTCAGCTTGGGCAGCTCTTCCTTGATCTCCCGCCGCAGGCAGTCCTTGTCGGACTCGCGCGCGCGCTTGCGGCCGCCCGGGAACATCCACAGGCCGTCCGACCGGCGCCTGACCAACAATACCTTGCCGCGCTTGGCGGCGACCAGCTTGGAAGACTTCGCCATGTCCGCCGTAATCGAGAACAGAATCGAGCCCATGGTAACTTGTCTAGTCGGATAGACAAGTTCCGTGGACCTTGATCACACGGGGCTAAGGCCGCCAGGTCTGATTGACTCCGGCAGGCAGGCCGATCCGCCGTTCGAGGCGCCCGGTCAGCCCTCGCCCGTCGCTGTCCCCGCCCTCGACCCCGCCTCTGCCCGATCCTCCGTTCTGATCCAGGCCATCATCATCTCCCAGGCCACCGACAGGATGATCGGGCCGATGAACAGGCCGACGATGCCGTGGGCAAGCGTGCCGCCGATCACGCCGACGAAGATGACGATGGTCGGCGTGGTCAGGCCGCGCCCCATCACCAGCGGCTTCAACATGGTGTCGAGGAAGCCGACGACGACGAGAAACACGGTGAGCAGCAGCGCGGTGGTGACGTCCTTGGCGGTCCATATCCAGATGATCACCGGCAGCAGCACCAGGAAGGCGCCGATCTGCACGATCGAGAGCAGCAGCACGATGAAGGCGAGCAGGCCTGCGCTCGGCACCGCGGCAAGCTTGAAGCCGATGCCGGCGAGCAATGCCTGCACGATCGCGACGCCGATCACGCCTTGCGCCACGGCACGGATGGTTGCGCCTGCGAGCCCCAGGAAATGCTCGCTCTGTTCGGGCACGATGCGAAACAAGAAGCCGCGGCCGGCCGCAACCAGCCTTGGCCCGTGCGGAAACAGGAAGCCGGCCACGAACACCGAGACCAGGAACTGGAGCGTGCCGACGCCGGCGTCACCCGCGAGCCCAAGCAACGGTCCCGCCAGCGGCTGGAGATACGGCGCCACCTCGCGCAGCACCGCGCGGATGTTGTTGTAGGCCTGCTCCCACAAATCGAATAGCCAGGGGCCAACGAGCGGCCACGATTTGAGCTGCTCCGGCGCCGACTGAAGCGCGAGGTCGCCGGTGCCGAGCTGGTGCGCCAGCTCGCGCACGCCGTCCACTGCGCTGATGCCGAGCCAGGTCGCAGGACCGATGACGATGCCGAGCGTGATCAGGGTCAGGATCGCCGCTGCGGTCTTGGGCCGGCCGCCCAGGATCTTCGCGACCCAGCTGAAGGCCGGGTAGAACGCGACCGCGAGCACGCCGCTCCAGGCAAGGATCGGCACGAAGGGGCGGATGATCAGGAAGGTCCAGATGATCAGCAGGCCGAGCAGGCCGACGCGGATCACGAGCTGGATGATGTCCTCGCCCGTCAGGAGCTGACGCAGACTTTTCACGGGCACGGCTTTCCTTGCGGCATTGACGCGGGTTCCGCCACTTGCGCGGCCCAGCGTTATTGCCAGCCGCGCACCCGGCGTCAAGGCGACGGGGCCGGCCCGAGCCGGTGATTAGGAACGCATCGGGCCATTCGGCATTCCGAGACGATGGCACGCCGCCCCAGAGAGCCCGTCGCACACGCAGGCATTCACCGCGGCGTGCACTTTTCGCTGAAGCCAAACGCGGCACCGGGCTATTGGCGCTACGCCTATGCCGTCGGCGACAGGGCCCGCTGCGGGCGCGTGCAAGGCAGGCTGCCGTTGCTCGCCATCAGGCGCGTACAGATGCGCATCGACCGGGACATGCGGAGCAACCGGACCGGCGATTGATCTTGCGACAGCGCCGCGCGCGGCGAGCGCGCCGGCAAGGCCGGCAACCGGATGCCGGCTTGGCTAACGACGGTTAACCGGATTTCCGCCGACCGGTTTACGCCGTTGCAAAGGCGGGCACCTAGGCTTCCGTCGAGGTCCCCCAAACCACTTTCGGTGCAATGGCCAATAGCATCTGGACGATCGAAGAATTCACCTGCCCGGGTTGCAGCATGAACTACACCGCGACAAGGGAGGAGCACGCCGAAGCGCATTCCGGCAGCTTCAAGTGCAGCATCTGCAGCGGCGTGGTGCACACCTGGTCCGGCAAGCATCATTTCTTCGGCTGGGAAGCGGTGAAGGCCAAGCCACCCGTGTTCGGAAGACGCTGGGCCGGAGCGGGCTGGTAGACTGCTTCCAGCGGACCCAGACCCGCTACTCCCGTCAACGCTGCCTGCCCGAACTGCGGCTTCTGCTACTCTGCGGCACCGGTTAACATCCGCGCCCCGCAACTGAAGCCGACACGCAATGACCTCACCCTTCATTCCCCAGATCGCCCTTTACCGCACCTGGCTCGCCGAACAGCGCGGCCTTACCTTCGCAAGCTACGAGGAGATGCGGCAATGGTCGGTGCGCGATCTCGACGGGTTCTGGCACAGCATCTGGGACTATTACGATCTGCAATCGCCAACGCCGTTTGCGACCGTGATCACCGAGCGCAAGATGCCCGGCGCGGTCTGGTTTTCCGGCGCCCAGGTTAACTATGCCCGGCAGGTGTTCCGCCATGTGGAGGCGGCTGACGCCGCCGGCCTGCCAGCGATCGTCAGTTCCGGCGAGGACGGCAGGCTTTGCGAGACGAGCTGGCCGGAGCTGCGGCGCAAGGCGGCTGCCCTCGCGCTGCATCTGAAAGAAAAAGGCATCAGGCCCGGCGACCGGGTCGCCGCCTATCTGCCCAACATCCCCGAGACCATCATCGCATTCCTGGCGAGCGCCAGCATCGGCGCGATCTGGAGCGTGTGCGCGCCCGACATGGCCGCACCCGCCGTGATCGACCGCTTCAAGCAGATCGAACCGAAAGTGCTGATCGCCTGCGACGCAGTCACCTATGCCGGACGCCGGCACGATCGCAAAGACGTCCTCGCCGAGCTGCGGCGATCGCTGCCGACGGTCGAGCACGTCATTCTGCACAGCGACGCCGCCGCGCGCCCAGCGGCGGACGCCCTGCTCTCCGACATTGTCGCAGCAACGGGCGCCGCGATCGACGCGTTCGAGCCAGCGTGGCTGCCGTTCGATCATCCGCTCTGGATCGTCTATTCCAGCGGCACCACCGGTCTGCCGAAGCCGATCGTGCACGGCCATGGCGGCATCGTCATCGTGGTGCTGGCGCTGCTGGGATTGCACAACGATCTCGGCTGCTCCTACCACGAGAACTCGTTCGGCGAGCGCTATCACTGGTACTCTTCGACGGGCTGGATCATGTGGAACAGCCAGATCGGCGGCCTGCTCGGCGGCACCACCTGCTGCATCTTCGACGGCAGCCCCGGCGGCGCCAGGGACAAGCCGGACTGGACCACGTTGTGGCGCTTCGTCGCGCAATCCAAAGCGACCTTCTTCGGTGCGGGCGCCGCGTTCTTCGCCAACTGCGCCAAGGCCGAGATCGACCTCACCGCCGCCGGTGATCTCTCACAGCTTCGATGTCTCGGCTCGACCGGCTCTCCGCTGAGCGCCGACACGCAAGCCTGGTTCAACGACCGCTTCGCGGCGCTCGCGAAGATCAACGGCAGCAAGGCGCAGGCCGATATCTGGTGGGCCAACATCTCCGGCGGCACCGATTTCGCCGGCGCCTTCATTGGCGGAAATCGCGAACTGCCGCAGACGCCGGGCGCGATGCAGTGCCGTCTGCTGGGTGCCGCCGTGGAAGCCTTCGACGAACAGGGCCGCGCCGTCATCGGCGAGGTCGGCGAGCTCGTCTGCACCGAGCCGATGCCGTCGATGCCGCTCTATTTCTGGAACGACAAGGGCGATGCGCGCTATCGCGCGAGCTATTTCGAGACCTATCCGGACAATTTCGACGGCAGCGGCCGCGGGCCGGTGTGGCGGCATGGCGACTGGCTCAAGGTCGACCCGGACGGCTCCTGCATCATCTATGGCCGCAGCGATGCCACCATCAACCGGCATGGCCTGCGCATGGGCACGAGCGAACTCTACTCCGCGATCGAGGCCTTGCCGGAGGTGCTGGATTCCCTCGTCGTCGATCTCGAATATCTCGGCCGTGACAGCTACATGCCGCTGTTCGTGGTGCTGCGCGAAGGCGTCGCCTTCGACGGCGCGATGCGGGCGAGGATCAACAAGGCGATCGAGGCAGGCCTCTCCCGCCGCTTCCTGCCCAACGAGATTTTTGCGGTCGCCGAGATCCCGCGCACGCTCTCGGGCAAGAAGCAGGAGCTGCCGATCAAGAAGCTGCTGCTCGGCCAGCCCGTCGAGAAGGTCATCAACCGGGAGGCGATGGCCAATCCCGCCTGCCTCGACTGGTACCTTGTATTTGCACGCGACTATCTGGCGCGGACCGAGACTTGAGGGGAGATCGCCCCAATTGCGCCGATGCCGTTTGGACTCCGTTCACCGATCGCCGCTAGAGCAGGATGGATCTTCCGAAAACGAACGCGCGCCATGGCCGACCTCAACGCCGTCCTCACCAGGCTCAACGACCGTCTGCTCCGCCTCGAGGGCGAGTTGTTCGTGCTGCGCTCGCTGGCCCGCGCGACGCTGACGGCGGGCGATGACCACGCGGCGCGAATGCGCAAGCTGGTCGAGGCCGCAAAGGTCGCGCTCGACGATGAGGCCACCCGCCCCCTCGACAAGCCGACGCGCAAATATGTCGATGCGGCGACCGCGCTGGTGGAGGAATTGCTGGTCGAGCCGACCCAGGCACGGCCGTTGTTCACCGTCATCGACGGCGGCCGGCGCGACTGAGCGTCAAATTGACTGACCGTCGTCCGTCGCAGCGATATCACCTGACTTGAGCCGGCTGAGGCCGGCTTCGATGATCGCGATCTCCTCGTCGATCTGACCGATCGGCAGGCTGAAGTCGTAGCCGGACCTGCTCTTCAGATCGACCGCAAGCCGCTGTCTGTGCATCATCAGCTCGTCAAGGCCGCGCCGGTTCTTCAGCCGGACATAGACGTCGACGATCTGCTCAATCGCGCTCGGCATGAAATCGGTCCCGGCGAAAAGCCCGCACGGCGCACCCACGCCGGCGGGACGATCTCGGTGTCGCGGTACGCAATACAAATCCGCGACGGATTCGTCGATACGCCAAGCTGGTTGAGATCATGTTACCGTCAGATGATTTCGTGATGGCCGCGCATGAAAAAGCCGCTGGCGATCATGCCAGCGGCCAAATCCGGGTTCGAAAACGGATACGGGTTGAAATGTCGCCAGCCCCGGTTGGTCCACGTTCTACCGGCAAATCCTGGATCTCTGTGTTAAAAACGAAACACAGGAACAGGCCTATCTCTAATCGCCGCCCGACCGTGGCGGTGTGGCACGGCTAGTCTGTGACGCAGAAATAGTTGCGCGGCAGCCTGCGGTAGGCGCTGTAGCGGTAATGCGGCCGGTACGCGTAGCCGCGATAGAGCGCCGGCGGCTCCTGGCCGTAATAGGCGCCGTGATAGAAATTGATGACCGGCCCTTCCGCGCAGCGATAGGTGTCCCAGGTCGGACCGATGAAGGGCGCCACACCAACCTCAGGCGGAACCACCGGATAGGGCTGTCCGCCGGCGCGCGCCGGAAGGGTTGCGACCAGGGCCGCGAGAAGGACAAACCACGCGCTCCGCATGCGTTCGCTCCGAGCCGATGCCATCCGCGTATGGAAGCACCGGACCGGCCGACGCCGCAATCGCGGAATTCATCGCGCAGCCTCGCTCGGTGCATTGTTGATAACCGGCGCAAACGCAGTGCGGGTGGTGACAGGACGTCCGGACGTGTTATCGGGAGATGACGCAGTTGCGAGACGGATCGGACACCCATGCGCATTACCCTCGTCGGCTCCCGCCATTTCGGCGTGACCACCCTGAACATGCTCCGGGAGCATGGTGTCTCGATCGTGCGGGTCGTGGTGGCCGACGCCGAGGATCGTCTCGCCGCGACAGCCAAAGCGGCGGGCATCGAGGTCGTGGTCCAGGCCAATCCCAAGCTGGTGGTGGCCTCCGAGATCGCCCCCGACACCGATCTGATCGTCACCGCGCACAGCCACGCCCGGATCGGCAAGGACGCGCTCGAGGCCGCGAAGCTGGGCGGGATCGGCTATCATCCCTCGCTGCTGCCGCGTCACCGCGGCAAGGCGGCCGTGGAATGGACCATCAAGGAAGGCGACCCGATCGCCGGCGGCACGATCTACCACCTCGCCGACCGCATGGACGCCGGCGCCATCGCGGCCCAGGAGTGGTGCTTCGTCAAGAAGGGCGAGACGGCGCGGGAGCTGTGGGAGCGCGCGCTCGCCCCGCTCGGGCTCAAATTGCTGGCCGACGTGATCGATTATGCCAAGGTCCACAAGGCGCTGCCGTCCAAGACTCAGGACGAGCAGTTCGCGACCTCGGCGCCAAGCCTTTCCTAAGCTCCTTTCCTGAGTCGCTGTCCCGACGTTTACCCTTAACGTGAAGGGGCGTTGATTTTGCTTCGAAAATTGCAGCCGGAAACCCAAATAAACCATTGTTCCCACAGGAACAATTTTCGATTTGGCACCGCACCAAATTTCCGTCACATTTGGCCCGAATAAGGGTCAGCATATCAGACAAATTCAAGGACGGATTTTATGCGTTTTGCTCGCATTGCGGCGTTCTGTGCCGCTTCAGTTTTCACCCTCGCCGCGCCCGCTTTCGCCCAGACTCCCTATGACGGCAACTGGCAGGTCACCATCGTCACCAAGAGCGGTTCCTGCGAGCCGACCGCAAGCTCCTTGCTGACGGTTGCCGACGGCAAGATCACCGCGCCGGGCGCTAACGTTTCCGGCACCATCGGCAGCGGGGGACTTGTGAAAGTTTCGATCAATGGTGCATATGCCAACGGTCAACTCAGCGGCAACGCCGGATCGGGGAAGTGGAATGGAGCATCTGCAGGCATACCGTGCAGCGGGCGGTGGGAAGCATCGCGCCAATAGAAGAATCGTGACCAGCGGTCTGGGCCAGCGGCTCCTGATTGCGGCTGCCGTCATGTTTGCGGCCGGAATTGCCAATTCCGAGAGCAAGGCCCAGTCGGGCCCGTTTGCCCCGCTGGCAGGCAGCTGGAGCGGCTCGGGAACGGTCACGTTGGATGACGGCTCGACCGAGCGGATCCGCTGCCGGGCCAAATACGCTCCGGTCGGACCAACGATGGAGTTGTCGCTGACCTGCGCCAGCGACGCCTACAAGTTCAACCTCGGCGCCAACGTAAAGGCTGAAGGCAGCGCCATCGCGGGCAGCTGGTCCGAGGCCAGCCGCAATATCAGCGGCTCCCTTTCGGGCCGCGGCGCGGGTGGAAACTATGAGCTGCTCGCCTCCACCGCCGGCTTCAACGCCAACATCTCGCTGAAGACGTCCGGCAACAAGCAGAACGTCACGATGCGTGCCGATAGCCAGTTCCGCGGCGCCAACATCTCGCTGTCGCGCTAAGCCGATACAAGTAGATTGACAATCGACCCGGCGATCTCGCCGGGTCGATTTTTTATGTGCCCGGCACGAACGCCGTGACCTCGATCTCGACCTTGGCCCGGTCGTCCACGAGGCCGCCGATGTAGAGCAAGGTCGAGGGCGGGAAATTGCGCCCCAGCGTTTCCTTCCAGACCGCGCCGATGCCGGACCCGGCTGCCTCATATTCGCTGCGGCTGGTCAGGTACCAGGTCAGGCGGACGATATGCTCGGGGCCGGCGCTCGCCTCGCCCAGGAGCTTGATGATCCGCTTCAGCGCGGTCCCGACCTGCGCTGCCATGTCAGGCGCGTAATTGCCGGTCTCGTCGCCGCCGGTCTGCCCGGCCAGCACCACCCAGCGGCCCGGCCCCTCGACCGCGACGCCATGGGAAAAGCCGCGCGGTTTTTTCCACTCGGCCGGCTGCAAGATGTGCATGAGCGAATATCTCCCGATTTTTCTCGTTGTTCAGTGATGCCTTAGCACGCCGCCATGCATCGCTGCACCGGCAGATTTGGCCGTTGCAAACGGCGACGATGTCGCCGATACCGGCCCTCCCTCAGAACCCTCGCCTCCCAAACCTGCGCCGATGAACACCACACCGTCCAAAACGATGGCTGCCCTGTGGATGGCGGGCTGGCTGTCGCTGATGCTGGTCATGGCGGTCGCCGGGCGCGAGACCACGCGCGAGCTGAATGTATTTCAGATCATGGAAGTGCGTTCGGTGATCGGGTTCACGCTTCTGCTGCCGATCATCTACCGGTCCGGTGGCTTCAAGGCGGTCGCGACCAAGCGCCTGCCCCAGCATCTCGCGCGCAATGGGGTGCATTATTTCGCACAGCTCGGCTGGTTCTACGCACTGACGCTGATCGGGATCGGCCAGGTCGTCGCGATCGAATTCACCATGCCGATCTGGACGGCACTGCTGGCCGCAACATTCCTGTCCGAACGTATGACCGTCTGGAAGATCGCCGCGATCGTGCTCGGCATCGTCGGCGTGGTCATGATCGTGCGGCCCGCCACCGGCGAGATCAATCCGGGCCAGCTGATCGCGCTGGGAGCCGCGATCGGCTTCAGCATCTCCATGATATTGGCGAAATCACTGACCCGGACCGAGAGCGCATTGTCGATCCTATTCTGGATGATCGTCGTGCAGATGGTCGTGGGTCTGCTCCCGACGCTCTATGTCTGGACCTGGCCGTCGGCCTCCCTGTGGGGTTGGCTGTTCGTTATCGGGGTCTGCGGCACATTCTCGCACTATTGCCTCGCCAGCGCGCTCCGGTACGCGGATGCGACCATCGTGGTGCCGATGGACTTTCTGCGGGTTCCGCTCACGGCCACCGTCGGCTGGCTGCTCTATTCCGAGCGGCTCGACTCCTGGACCGTGCTCGGCGCGGCGCTGATCCTTTGCGGCAATCTCCTGAACTTGAAGCCGGCTTCGCCGGTTCCCGCCCGCGCACGCTGAACCTCGCGCCGCTTCGTGCGACAAAACCAAGTGGCCGTGTGATTTAGATCACGTTGGAAGGGTATTCCATCGTGCACATTCTGCCACACTGCAGCGGGTTGAACGCGACGAACTGCCGTTTTGGTGGCGCCAAATCGGCCACTTCGTGTAAGTTCGTTGCCAATCTGTTGCTGCCTGCAATTTCGATTCTGTTGGGGATTCCAGATGCGCACTCTCACCCTCCTCGCGTCGCTGATGTGCATGGTACTGTCGGTCAGTGCCGCGAAGGCCGACCGCCGTGTTGCTTTCGTCGTCGGCAACGGCACCTACAAGAACGTCGCACAGTTGCCGAACCCGCCGATCGACGCCAAAGCGATGGCGGCAACGCTGCGCAATGTCGGCTTCGAGGTGATCGAAGGTTCGAACCTCTCGCGCGACCAGATGACGGAGAAGCTGCTGGACTTCGGCCGCAAGGCGCAGGGCTCCGATGTCGCAGTGTTCTATTATGCCGGTCACGGCATCGCGGTCGGCGGCTCCAACTATCTTCTGCCTGTCGATGCCGACATCAAGTCGGAGATGGACGTCAAGCTCGGTGCCGCCATCAACATCGATCTGACGCTCGAGCAGACCATGGGCGACGCCAAGGTCAAGCTAGTCTTCCTTGACGCCTGCCGCGACAATCCGTTCGCCGCCAAGATCAAGTCGAACTCCGCGACCCGCAGCGTCAACGTGCAGAGCGGTCTTGCCGAGATGAAATCCGGCGAAGGCACGCTGATCGCGTTCGCCACCGGTCCGGGCCAGACCGCGCTCGACGGCCAGGAGGGCAACAACAGCCCGTTCACCCGTGCGCTGATCGACAACATCACCAAGCCTGGCATCGAGATCCAGCAGGCGATGACGTCGGTCCGCGCCCAGGTCAACGAGGAGACCCACAAGGGTCAGCTGCCCTGGGGCCACACCAATTTGATCGGCGCGGTCTATCTCAACCAGGCTCCGACGACCCAGGTCGCCAATGCGGCACCGACGGCTGCTGGCGTCGTGCCCGCGGCAACAGGCGGCAATTCGGACGGTGTCGAGCTCGAATACTGGCGGTCGGTCAAGGAGAGCAACAAGCCCGAAGAGCTCAACGCCTACCTCTCCACCTACCCGAACGGCCAGTTCAAGGCACTGGCGCTGGCGCGGCTCGCGGCAATCAAGAGCGGCCCGTCGACGACGACCCGCAACCTCAACGCCGGTGTCGATCCTGCCACCTTCACCGACGACGCCAGCCAGCTCACCGAGGACCAGATCGGCCTCGACAAGGGGCAGCGCCGCGACGTGCAGCGCCGCCTGACCGGACTTGGATTCGACACCAAGGTCACCGGGGCGTTCAGCGAGGACACCCGTACGGTGCTCAAGCGCTGGCAGGCGGCACGTGGCTATCCATCGAGCGGCTATCTCAACAAGCTCCAGCACAAGGCCCTGCTGTCGGAGATCGTGGCCTCCGCGCCGACCACTGCGAGCGACGACAGCGCGAAGCCGGCCCGACGTGCCCCGGCCCAGGCGCAGAGCGCACCCGCCCAGCATCGCGGCGGCGGCGGCGACGCCGGCGCAGCCTTCGTCGGCGGCGTCGTCGGCGGCATGATGGGCGGCATGTTCCGCCGCTGAGGCGAGGCCAATCGCAAACAAAAAGCCCGGCTCGCGCCGGGCTTTTTCGTTGCGACTAGCCAAACCTTTGGCGCCTACTTCCCCGCGGCCTTTCGCAGCGCCTCGTTGATGCGATCCTGCCAGCCGGGGCCGCCGGCCTGGAAATGCTCCAGCACGTCCTGGTCAATGCGCAGCGTGACCTGCTCCTTGACCCCCGGCGCCACGTTCTGCTTTGGCGGCGCCGCGGCGACCTTCGCCGTCACCTTCTTGAACGCCGCCTCGGCCTCCGTCCTGGCGTCGCCCAACGTCCGCGGCCGCCTCGGTGGTTGATCCGCCATGTCCTAGATTCCCTCAAACAGAGCCGTCGAAAGATACCGCTCGGAGAAGGACGGCACTATAGCCAGGATGGTTTTTCCCGCAGCTTCCGGCCGCTTGCCGATCTCGAGGGCCGCGGCGATCGCTGCGCCCGAGGAGATGCCGCCCGGAATGCCCTCGTGCCGCGCCAGCGCCCGCGAGGTCTCAATCGCCGTCGTGGAGTTGATCTTCACGATCTCGTCGATCACCGAGCGATCGAGGATGTCAGGGACGAAGCCCGCACCGATGCCCTGGATCTTGTGCGGCGTATGCTGGCCACCCGACAGCACCGGGCTCTCCTCCGGCTCGACCGCGACCACGCGCAGCGAAGGCTTGCGCGGCTTCAGCACCTGGCCGACGCCGGTGATGGTGCCGCCGGTGCCGACGCCGGCGACGAAGAAGTCGACGTTGCCGCCGGTGTCATTCCAGATCTCCTCCGCGGTGGTGCGGCGGTGCACCTCGGGATTGGCGAGATTCTTGAACTGCTGCGGCATCACCGAATTCGGCGTCGTCTTCAACAGCTCTTCGGCGGTAGCGATGGCGCCCTTCATGCCTTGTGCGGCCGGTGTCAGCACCAGCTCGGCGCCCAGAAAAGCCAGCATCTTGCGTCGTTCGATCGACATCGACTCCGGCATGACCAGCTTGAGCCTATAGCCGCGCGACGCGGCGACGAAGGCCAGCGCGATGCCGGTATTGCCGGAGGTCGGTTCGATCAGCACGGTGTCGGGCTTGACGATGCCGGCCTTCTCCATGGCGATGATCATGGCCGCGCCGATGCGATCCTTCACGCTTGCGGCGGGATTGAAATATTCAAGCTTTGCCAAAATGGTCGCGTTCACGCCGTGCATGCCAGGAAGCCGGCGCAAGCGCACGATCGGCGTGTCGCCAAAAGCATCGACGATCGAGTCATAGATCCGGCCGCGGCCGGGTTGGTGCGCTGCACCCGTTGTGGACGATGCGTCCATGATGAACTCCCTGTGGCGACGATTGTGCTTCTGTTGCAGCTCTTGCGCAGTTAGAGACAGCCTGCGGCGACACGCAAGCGAGATTGCGGCACATGTTAAATACGCTGCATCGCAAAATCGCGTGAGCAATAATTATCAGAAAACCAACGCATTTGTGTTGCGACCTCGTCAACTGATTCTGCTTATGTTAGACTTAGGTCTCAAAGCTGGGAGGTCACCACGATGTCAGCAGTCGCTGAAGTGTTGTCGACCGTCGCAACGAACCGCGCTCCGCGTTGCAGTGAGTTGCCGACCTGTCCCGTCTGCGCCGACTCCATGATCGCCGCCGAAGGTTCTGCGTATCTGTCGGAACACGTGATCAGCTATCTCTGGACCTGCGACAATTGCGGCTACGGCTTCGTGACCAAGCACTCCGTCAAGCAGCGTTTCCTCTGCAACTGACCTAGCGCGGGGCGATGTCGCCCCTCGCCCAGTTCTCGCGCGTACGCCGATAGAACTCCTCGAACGTTCCCTGTGCGACCGCGTCCCTGATGCCTTGCATCAGAAACTGGTAGTAAGCGATATTGATCTCGGACAGCAGCATCGCACCCAGCGTCTCGCCCGCCTTGACGAGATGATGCAAATAGGCGCGCGCGTAGGTGCGCGCCGATGGCCAGGTACTCTCTTCGTCGAGCGGCCGGGGATCGTCGACGTGGCGCGCGTTGCGCAAATTCACCTGGCCGAAGCGTGTGAAGGCTACGCCATGCCGGCCATTGCGCGTCGGCATCACGCAGTCGAACATGTCGATGCCGCGCTTGACAGCCTCGAGGATGTCGTCGGGCGTGCCGACGCCCATCAGATAGCGCGGCCGCTCTCTCGGCAGCAGCGGCGCTGTCTCGTCGATCATCGCGAGCATCACGGCCTGCGGCTCACCGACGGCAAGGCCGCCAATCGCATAACCATGGAAACCGATCTCGACGAGGCCTTGCGCGCTGGCATGGCGAAGCTGGGGTATGTCGCCGCCCTGCACGATGCCAAACAGCATGTAGCCGTCGGGCGCGCTCTCGAAGGCGCGCTTGCTTCGCTCGGCCCAGCGCAGCGACAATTGCATTGCGCGGTCGATGTCGGCGCGCTCGGCGGGCAGCCGCACGCATTCGTCCATCTGCATCGCGATGTCGGAGCCTAGCAAACGCTGCACCTCGATCGAGCGCTCCGGCGACAGCTCGACCTTGGCACCGTCGATATGCGAACGGAACGTCACGGCGTGCTCGCTGACCTTGCGCAAATCCGCCAGCGACATCACCTGGAAGCCGCCGGAATCCGTCAGCATCGGCCCGTTCCAGCCGGTGAATGTCTGCAAGCCGCCAAGTGCTGCGATCCGCTCGGCGCCGGGACGCAGCATCAGATGATAGGTGTTGCCGAGCACGATGTCGGCACCGGCCTCACGCACCTCGCGCCAGTGCATGCCCTTCATCGCGCCGGCGGTACCGACCGGCATGAAGGCGGGCGTGCGCACCACGCCGTGCGGGGTGGTCAGGCGCCCGGTGCGCGCGGCGCCATCCATGGCGAGCAGTTCGAAATGATTGGGCAGACCGGTGTCAGGACGATTCATGACGGTGCTTATTGCGTGTCGGAGCGGACCGATCAACCCGCCCAGGCGCTGCATCGGCCGGCTTATGCATCGGATTGGGACAGGGCCACCAATATTTGGAACACGGAAATTTGCGCCTGCTACGCTTGTTGAACAAAACGATACAGTGTAGTTTTATCCCCGGGGCTGGATGAGCTGCCGCGGCGATGTTGCCGGCGGTGGTAGATGCGTGATCGCCAGCCACCGACAATGCCCTTCCCTTTAAATTCGACTGACACGTCCGGCAGTTCGCATGGCTGGGCAAGGCAGACCTGCGCCCGCCTGTTCGGATGGCTGGTCCTGACGTGTAGCCTGGCGCTCGGCGCCTGCACCTCCCTGCCCCGCACGCCCTATACGGCCGCTGAAGCCAGCACATCGCGCGTGCTCGATATCGACGGCCTGCGGCGCTACGCCGACGAACCCATCACGAGATTCAGCTTCGAGAAGGACACCAGCACCGCGACCAAGTCCTACCTGGCGCTGTCAGGCGGCGGCGCCGATGGTGCCTACGGCGTCGGCGTGCTCAACGGCTGGACCGCGGCCAGAACCCGTCCCACCTTCTCGGTCGTCTCGGGCGTGAGCACCGGCGGCCTGATTGCACCCTTTGCGTTTCTCGGCTCGCGATATGACGACACGCTGAAGGAGGTCTACACCAGCGGCGTCGCGGAGAGCCTGTTGAGCGATCCCAGCATCATGCGCGTGCTGTTCGGATCCGGCCTGTTCGGCAACACGCGGCTGCGCGAGCTCGTCGCCCGTTATGTCGGGCCCGAGATCATGGCGCAGGTCGCGCGTGAAAACGCCAAAGGGCGCAAGTTGCTGGTGGTGACGACAGATCTCGACACCCAGCGCACCGCGATCTGGGACATGGGCAAGATCGCCACGATCGGCACGCCCGAGGCGCTCAAGCTGTTTCGCGACGTGATGGCGGCCTCCGCCAGCATCCCGCTGGTGTTTCCGCCGATCATGATCGACGCCGAAGGCGAGGGCCGCAGGTTTCAGGAGATGCATGTCGACGGCGGCGTGACGGCCCCGGTGCTGACGCTGCCGGAAGCCCTGCTTTTCCAGGGCAGTCGCCTGCCCGGCCCTGCGAAGCTGGACATCTACATCCTCGTCAACAAGAAGATCGAACGCAATTTCGAGCTCGTCTCCAACAGCACCATCGACGTCGCCTCACGCAGCCTGTCGTCGATCACCCAGTCGCAAACCCGCTCGATCATCTTCTCGACCTATGATTTTGCCAGGCGCAACCGCCTGGGCTTCCATCTCTCCTACATCGCGCGCGATTATCCGGCGGCCCCCTCGGAAGGGTTCGACACCGCCTATATGCGGGCGCTGTATCAGTACGGATATGAGAAGGCGGCTTCGGGCCAGGCCTGGACTTCGACGCTTCCGTGAGCGCTCGCTGAGGAACGGGGCCGTGCCGAGACGGTTGACGATGCGGCCCATTCGGCCAGATTGGCCATGACGCACCCGTTGCTGCGCGTTATAGAGCATCACTGATGTCACGACTGCGCAGGAATCATTGGCATGGGATTGACTGCGAGCAGGACCAGACCGGCAGCTCAGCGGCGCGAGGTGCCGAAATCGCGCGGCGGCCGGCCGACGAAAAGCGCCGCGATCGAGCGCGATCAGCGGCTGATCGAGGTCGCCACCCGCCTGTTCCTGGATCGCGGCTTTGACGCCACCTCGCTCGATGCGGTCGCGGAAGCCGCGCGAGTGAGCAAGCCCACCGTCTATGCCCGTTACGGCGACAAGCGCGGCCTGTTCGCCGCCGTGCTGCGGCGTGAGATCGCGCGATGGCTTGCACCGCTGTCCGCGGCTGCCGAGACGAAGCTCAGCAGCGCCTCGGACATCTCGGTCGAGCAGCGGCTGGTCGAGATCGGGCGCGAGATGCTGACATTCACCTGCGGTCCCGATGCCGTCGCCTTCAGCCGCATGATGACGTCGCAGGCCATCAACTTCCCCGACATCGCCAAGCTCGGCAAGGAGGAAGGCTGGCTCAAGGCCGTCGCCACCACGGCGCGCTTCTTCGACCATCTGGTGGCGCAAGGCGCGCTCGACGTCGACGACACCACCATCGCGGCGGAAGTGTTTCTCGACGTCGTCGTCGGTCACAACCATCGCCTGGCGACGTTTGGAACGCCGCCGGAGATGAAGGTCGCGGAAAAGCGCATGCGCGCTGCGATCAAGCTGTTCCTGGCAGGCGCGCTGGGATCTGCGGACGACAGCCAGGGTGCAGCCAAGACCACGCAGCGGCGGCGCCCCTCGCGCTGACAATTCCGTGAGGTTGCGATCTTTCCTAGGGATCCCGCGGCCGTGCCGTTGACCAAAACAAAACGATACGGTATGGTTTAATTATAGGGCGATGCGGATCGCTTTTTCACCAGCCCCAAAGAGGTCCGCACCGCCTCGATCGCCGCGGCGGACAGCCCGTCACGACGCTCAGCGGCCGACCGATGCCCAAGGTCGGCCGCAAATTCTTTACGATCATCCGGCACACTCGCTGGCCGAGGGGTTCGAGCATGACGACGGCCAAACGACGGATCTCGGGATTGCTCGCACTCGCCCTATCCGCACTCCTCCTCGCCGCGCCGGCGCGGGCGATCGTGAGCTCGGGTACGCCGACCACGCTTCACAGCGACACAGATGGTGACGCCGAGGCCGATCGCCAAGCGGTCAGTCGCGAGATCGAGCGCTTCCGCAGCTCGTCGATCTCGATCAACCAGGCCATGGCGATTGCGGAAGCCCGCCACGCCGGTGCCACCACGGCGGATGTGAGTTTCGACGGAGCCTCCGGCGTGCCGGTCTACCGGGTGAAGACCCTGCACAATGACCGGATCTGGCGCCACACCATCAATGCCGCAACCGGCGAGCTCGTCGGCGGGGAAGCCGCCCTCCCTCTGGCCGAGCTCGACCTCGACGATCGCAGCAACCTCGCAGCGCTCGGTGCCATCAAGCACCGACTTGCGGATGCCGTGCACGTCGCCGAACGCGCGGCCTCCGGCAAAGCGATCAGCGGCGGGCTGGTGCGCGAACGCGGCCGGCTGAATTTCGCGATCGTCGTCATCAGTGGCGACAACCTCAAGGAGGTCATCCTCGAACCGCCGGGCGCCCGGACCAAATAGCGGCAGCCCCAATCCCGCCGAAAAGCCATTGACGGGCGCAAGACTCTCCCGCATAAGCTCCCGCCATGTTCACGACCACCAAACGCGCGACTAAAACCACCACGGCCTTCGGGGCCCGGGGAGGCGTGCGCGTGTAGTCGTCGACTAGAACGCAATCACTCTACCGAAGCCCCGCCCTCGTTGGTCCGGGGCTTTTTTGTTGTCTGAATTCTCAAATCAATGGAGGACACAGTGAGTAACGATCCCGTCGTTGCGATTGTCGGCGTCACCGGTGCGGTGGGCGCCGAATTCATCGCCACCATGGACAAGCGCGGCTTTCGCGTCGGCAAGCTCAAGGCGCTGGCCAGCGCCCGCTCGGCCGGCAAGACGGTGTCGTTCCGTGGGCAAAGCGTCGTCATCGAGCAGCTGACCGAACGCGCCTTCGAAGGCGTCGACATCGCCCTGTTCTCGGCCGGCGGCAGCATCTCCAAGAAGTTCGCGCCGATCGCGGTCAAGGCGGGTGCCGTCGTCGTCGACAACTCCTCCGCCTTCCGCATGGACCCGAACGTGCCGCTGGTGATCCCCGAGATCAACCCGAACCGCATCCGCGACCACAAGGGTATCATCGCCAACCCGAACTGCGCCGCCATCACGGCGCTGGTGCCGCTGTGGCCGATCCACCAGAGCAACCGCATCAAGCGCGTGATCATCTCGACCTACCAGGCGGCCTCCGGCGCCGGCGCTGCCGCAATGGACGAGCTGGTCGAGTCCACCCGCGCCAACCTCAACGGGCAGGTTTATACGCCGAAGGTGATGCCGCATCCCTACGCGTTCAACCTCTTCAACCACAACACGGCGATCGACCCTGACACCGGCTACAACGACGAAGAGACCAAGGTCATCAACGAAACCCGCAAGATCTTCGAGGACGACAAGATCGCGATCGGCGTCACCTGCGTGCGCGTGCCGGTGCTGCGGGCTCATTGCGAGGCCATCACCTTCGAATGCGAGAAGCCGATCAGCGAGGATCAGGTCCGCGCCATCATGGCGCGAGCGCCGGGCGTCAGGATCGTCGACGACCGCGCCAAGAACTACTTTCCGATGCCGATCGACGCCTCGGGCCAGGACGACGTCCTGGTCGGTCGCATCCGCAAGGATCTCAGCGATCCCTCCGGGCATTCGATCTCGATCTTCGTGGCAGCGGACCAGCTGCTCAAGGGCGCTGCGCTCAACGCGGTGCAGATCGCGGAGCTGTTGCCACAGCGGGTGATGGCGTAACGGACGGTGCGGTAGGGTGGGCAAAGGCGCGCAAGCGCCGTGCCCACCACTTCTCTCGCGCATCCACGAAAGATGGTGGGCACGCTTCGCTCTGCCCACCCTACTCCGCCAAAATTAGTCGTGCGCCCGAAACAACAGACACGCATCGCCATACGAATAGAACCGATAGCCGGTCGCGATCGCGTGTGCATACGCCTGCTGCATCGTCTCCAGGCCGGAGAACGCCGACACCAGCATGAACAGCGTCGACTTCGGCAAATGGAAATTGGTCAGCAGAACATCGACGGCGCGGAAGCGGTAGCCGGGAGTGATGAAGATCGACGTCTCGGCGGCGAACGGCTCAATGGTGCCGTCCTCGCTGGCTGCGCTTTCGAGCAGACGCAACGACGTGGTGCCAACCGCGATGATACGGCCGCCGTTCTTGCGCGCAGTGTTGAGCCGCTCCGCCGTCTCGGCCGAGAGCGTGCCCCACTCGGCATGCATCTTGTGGCCTTCGGTGTCGTCCACCTTCACCGGCAGGAAGGTCCCTGCCCCGACATGCAGCGTGACGCGATTGATCCCGACGCCGCGCGCGTGCAGCGCCTGCTCCAGCGCCGGCGTAAAATGCAGGCCGGCTGTCGGCGCGGCAACGGCGCCTTCATTCGCCGCGAACATGGTCTGGTAGTCGGCGAGATCCTGATCGTCAGGGGTACGTTTCGAGGCGATGTAGGGCGGCAGCGGCGGGCTGCCGAGATCGGCGATCGCTTGATCCAGTGTCGGGCCGTGGAACGAAAATGACAGCGTCACCTCGCCCTCCACGCCCTTGGCCTCGACCTCGGCGTCGAGATGGCCAAGCAAGCAGACCTTTCCCTCATTGCCGAAGCGGATGCGGTCGCCGGCTGCGAGTTTCTTGGCCGGCTTCACCAGTGCCTGCCAGCGCGAACCGTCGAGGCGCTTGATCAGCGTTGCCTCGATCTTCGGCTCGGTCTCGCGGCCAATGCGACGGCCTTTCAATTGCGCCGCGATCACTTTGGTGTCGTTGACGACGAGCTGGTCGCCCGGCCTCAACCATTGCGGCAGATCGGCGATGATATGGTCGCGCAGCGTGCCGTGGTCGACAACCAGCATCTTCGCGGAGTCGCGCGGGCTCGCCGGGCGCAATGCGATGTGCTCAGCGGGCAGGTCGAAATCGAAGAGGTCGGTGCGCATCGCGTGCTCACGGCCGTACAGTCAGACCCTCATGGTGAGGAGGCGCGGAGCGCCGTCTCGAACCATGAAGGCCGGGCTGCAGCAGCGGGGCCTTCATCCTTCGAGACGCGCGTTCCGCGCGCCTCAGGATGAGGGTTGAACGCCTACTCCGCGTCAGCCGCCATTCGCGCCTTGACGATCTTGTCGGGGTTCTGCACGGGCTCGCCGCGCTTGATCTTGTCGACGTTCTCCATGCCCTCGGTGACCTTGCCCCACACCGTGTACTGGTTGTCGAGGAAGCGGGCGTCGTCGAACACGATAAAGAACTGGCTGTCGCCGGAATCCGGGCTGGCGGCGCGCGCCATCGAGGTGGTGCCGCGCACATGCGGCTCCTTGTTGAACTCGGCCTTCAGCTTCTTGCCGGAGCCCCCGGTGCCGGTGCCCTGCGGGCAGCCGGTCTGCGCCATGAAGCCGTCGATCACGCGATGGAACACGATGCCGTCGTAGAAGCCTTCACGCACGAGTTCCTTGATGCGCGCGACGTGGCCCGGCGCCAGATCAGGCCGCATCTCGATGGTGACGGGGCCCTGCGTGGTTTCGAGGATCAGTGTGTTTTCGGTGGCGCTCATGCTCGTCTCTCTTGGGTTGGGGGTGAAGTCCTGTCAGGTGAAGATTTGCGGTTGCGAAACTGGATCGCGAATGGACGCCCCGCAGCGGCGCCAGCCATCGCATCGGTAAATGGCATCGGCGTGCAGCGTTGCAATGCCTCCATCACCGCGATCCGGTATTGCAGCCGGTCATCGTCGGAGGCCTCCGCGGATTCATAGGTAATCCTCGGATGGCCCAGAATGTTTCCAGCCCGGTTAAAGCTCACGACGACGGTGATGTCGATCGGGCGGGCCTTGGCGGCGGGCGGCGGCTTCCAGCAGGTGCGCAGATGCCGGAAGATGTCCTGGATGGTGTTGACCTGTGCGTCCTCGGCGACCGCGCCGGGGACGCCGAGCAGCAGCACCGCGGCAACCAACAGGAGCTTGCCACCGCAGCGCGCCATCGCCTCTCCTACTTGATGTCGGAAGCGACCTGCACCTTCACCATCTTGTCGGGGTCGGTGACGGTGCCGCCGCTTGATCCGGGAGGCGCCTTCTTCAGCTTGTCGACGACGTCCATGCCCTGCACGACCTCGCCGATCACGGTGTACTGGTTGTCGAGGCTGCCGCCGTCGGCGAACATGATGAAGAACTGCGAATTGGCGGTGTCGACGCTGTCGCCGCGCCGGGCCATGCCGACGATGCCGCGCGCAAAATGCACCTTGGAGAATTCCTGCTTCAGGTTCGGATATTTCGACCCGCCGGTGCCGTTGAAGTTCTGACCATCGCCGGTCTGCGCCATGAAGCCGTCCATGACGCGGTGGAACGGCACGTTGTTGTAATAACCCTCGCGCGCGAGCTGCTTGATGCGCTCGGCGTGCTGGGGCGCAAGGTCCGGCCTCAGCTTGATGACGATGCGGCCCTTCGTGGAGTCGATGACGATGGCGTTGGCCTTGTCGAGGCCGGCCGGCAAAGTTTGCGCGAACGCCGGCACCGCGAACAGAACCGCGGCAAGAACTGCGAGAATTCGGATCATGACAACTCCGGATCAGAGATGAGAAAGGAAACGCGCCGTTATCAGGCGAATTTTGCCTTGAGCTGGGCCGCAACCAGCGGCGGGACGAAGGTCGAGACATCCCCGCCCATGGCTGCGATCTGGCGCACCAAAGTGGCGGTGATCGGGCGGACCATGGGAGAAGCCGGCAGGAAGACCGTATGCACCTCGGGCGCCATCGCCTCGTTCATGCCGGCGAGTTGCATCTCGTAGTCAAGGTCGGTGCCGTCGCGCAGGCCCCGGATCATGATCGTCGCCCCGTGCTTGCGCGCCGAGGTCACCGACAGATCGTCAAACGTCGCGGCTTCGAGCACGCAGCCTGCCTGGGCCGCCACCGGCCCGCAGACGTCGTGGAGCATCTTGAGCCGCTCCTCGGTCGAGAACAGCGGCTTCTTGCCGGGGTGGACCCCGATCGCGACAACGAGCCTGTCGCACAGCGACACGCTGTGCCGGACCACGTCCAGATGGCCGTTGGTGATGGGGTCGAAGGAACCTGGATAGAAGGCAATGCGCGGCATGGCCACGTCCTACCGCGCCCGGCCCGGCCCGGCAAGCCGGTCGGGTTCCCTGGCGGTTTTTCCGCAAAACTGTGTCGGAATGCGCCGAATTGTTTCGTCCTGAGGGGGCCACGAAACAAAACGGGGCGAGAACGAAACCATTTCCCACGTTCGCGAAGACGTCCGGAAACTGGCCATGGTTACTAATCCGGCCAACGAACGACGGGCCGCACAACTGGGCGTAGCGGCCGCATCACAGGGGACTGTCATGATCAAAGCTCTTTCGGCGATCGCCATTTCTGCGTGTGTTGCTGCCGCCCTCACCCTCCTGCCCGGCTTCGCCCCGACCGTCGAGGCGAGCGTGCCGCAGCCGCTCGCCAAGAGCGACCGGCTCGATATCCGTGCCGTCGGCAAGGACTGCTCGCAGCAGGCTTGGCCGAATTTCGAGGCGTCGTGCCTTCGCCAGGCCGGCACCAAAGCCAACATCCGCGAGGCTCGTCTCGTGACCGCCAACCGCACTCCGTAGCGGGATCTGTCAGTTTCGCGTCAGGAATCCTCGCGATAAGTCCCAACGATAAACCCCAAAGATGACCCATGGATATTTGCGACGTCCCGTCGCAGACTGCCCGATGCTCGCGTCCGCCGGAATGACCCGTCGGGCGCGATCCCATCGAGGGGTCGCCATTGTCCAGTACGCCCGCAGTCGCCTCCGGCCATCAACCTGATCCACTGCCGCTTGCCATGACCATGGGCGCCCTCGGGGTGGTCTATGGCGATATCGGCACTAGCCCCCTCTATGCCCTGAAGGAAGCCGCCAAGGCCGCCGCCCACGGCGGCACATTGACGAATGATGCCGTTCTGGGCGTTGCGTCATTGATCCTCTGGGCGCTGTTGCTGATCATCTCGCTGAAATATGCGCTGTTGATCCTGCGCGCGGACAACCGCGGCGAAGGCGGCATCGTCGCACTCCTGGCGCTGCTGCACGCGCGCAACGCCCAGCCCGGCACCTGGCGCGCGCATCTGCTGGTCGTCGGCCTCGTCGGCGCCGCGCTACTGTACGGCGACGGCGCGATCACGCCGGCGATCTCGGTGCTGTCAGCCATTGAAGGTCTGAAGGTCGACGCCCCCTCGCTCGCGCCGGTGGTGGTGCCCGTGACCGTCATCATCCTGATCGGACTGTTCATGATGCAGAAGCAGGGCACCGGCTTCATCGGCCGCATCTTCGGACCGGTGATGCTGGCCTGGTTCTTCGTGCTGGCAGCGCTCGGCGTCCACGGCATCGTCAAGGCGCCGGCTGTGCTGGCGGCGCTGAGCCCGCTCTATGCGTTCGACTTCCTGATCCACCAGGATTTTCATGTCTCCTTCGCGATCCTGGGGGCGGCCTTCCTCGCGGTGACCGGCGGCGAAGCCATGTATGCCGACATGGGGCATTTCGGCCGCCTGCCGATCCGCCTGGCCTGGTTCGCGATCTGCCTGCCCGCGCTGGTGCTGAACTATTTCGGTCAGGCCGCGCTGCTGATCACCGACCCTACCATGATCGAAAATCCGTTCTTCCAGCTCTGCCCCGACGCCCTGCACTATCCGCTGGTCGCATTCTCGGCGGTCGCGACCGTGATCGCCTCGCAGGCCATCATCTCGGGCGTGTTCTCGCTGACGCAGCAGTCGATCCAGCTCGGCTTCCTGCCGCGCATGCAGATCCGTCACACCACGAGCGCAGCGATCGGCCAGATCTACGTGCCGTTGGTGAACTGGCTGCTCGCCGCCGCAACGCTCGGCGCCGTGCTGAGCTTCGGCAGCTCGGAGGCGCTGGCCGGCGCCTACGGCATCGCGGTGTCGCTGTTGATGGCGATCACCACGCTGCTCGCTGCCCTGGTCGCGATCCAGTGGGGCTATTCGCCATGGCTCGTGGTGGCCGTGAACGGCTTCTTCTTCGCAATCGACGTAATCTTCTTCTCGGCCAATTCGATCAAGCTGTTCGAGGGCGGCTGGTTTCCATTGATGCTCGCGGCCTTCGTCGCCTTCCTGATGCTGACCTGGCGCAGCGGCGTGAAGCTCGTCGAAGCGGCACGCGCGAAGCTGCGCCAGCCCGAGGAGGATCTGATCGAGACCGCAGTCAACAAGTGCAGCGCCAGACTCCCCGGCACCGCCGTATTCCTGGCGTCGGCGCCGCGCGGCGTGCCGCTGGCGCTGACCCAGTTCGTCAAGCACAACCACGTGCTGCACGAGCGCATCGTCCTGGTCACCGTGCTGATCGAGGAGCTTCCTCACATCGCCGACGAAGACCGCACCGAGGTGATCGAGATCATTCCCGGCATTACCCGCGTCATCCTGCATTACGGCTTCATGCAGAACCCGACGATCTACGAAGGACTGACCCTGGCCTGCCGCCACGGCAAGCTGCCCGGCATCGACCTCTCCGACATCACCTATTACGTCGGCCGCGAGACCATCATCCCGCGCGAGGACGTGCCGGGCATGTGGGTCTGGCGCGAAACCATGTTCGCCTTTCTGCAGCGCAACGCCGAACGCTCAGCCGCGTTCTTCGGCGTGCCGACCAAGCAGGTGGTGGAGTTCGGCACGGAGCTGGAGATTTAGCGCAATTCGTAGCCCGGATGGAGCGACTTGTCCGCCGTAGCTCTGAGAGCGAAGGCGGAGGCGCAATCCGGGACTCTCTGCGCGGCGCAAGAAACCCGGATTTCGCTTGTGCTCCATCCGGGCTACGGGGGTGACGCATCACTCCCCGTTTGCGTCTCCGTTCGCACCATTCCCGCTCTCGGCCTCTTCCGTGATGTGCTCGACCGAGACGACGTGTTCGTCCTCGGCGGTGTCGAACACGATCACGCCCTGGGTCGAGCGGCCGGCGACGCGGATGCCTTCGACCGGGCAGCGGATCAGCTGGCCCTTGTCGGTGACCAGCATGATTTGATCAGCGTCTTCCACGGGGAAGGATGCGACCAGATTGCCGTTGCGGTTGTTGACGCTCATGGCGACGATGCCTTTGCCGCCCCGGCCCGTGGTGCGGTACTCGTAGGACGAGGTCCGCTTGCCGTAGCCGTTGACGGAGACGGTCAGCACGACCTGCTCGGCCGCCGACATCTCGATGTAGCGCTCCTGGGCGAGCTGGAAGCTGCCGGAGGTCTCTTCGGCCTCGGCGTCCGCCGCCGGCTCCTCGGCCGCAGCTTCGCCAGCGACCGCACGACGCATCTTCAGATACGCCGAGCGCTCGTCGGACGTTGTCTCGACGTGGCGCAGGATCGCCAGCGAGATCACCTTGTCGCCCTCGGCAAGCGCAATGCCGCGCACGCCCATCGAGGTGCGGCCGGTGAACACGCGCACGTCGGTGACGGGGAAGCGGATGCACTGGCCGCCGGCGCCGGTCAAAAGCACGTCGTCGTGCTCGGTGCATATCTGCACGTCGACGATCGCTTCGTTGTCGTCGAGTTTCATCGCGATGATGCCGGAGCGGCGGACATCGACGAAGTCGGACAGCTTGTTGCGCCGGACGTTGCCGCCTGTCGTGGCGAACATCACGTCGAGATTGCCCCAGGTGGACTCGTCCTCCGGCAGCGGCATGATGGTGGTGATGCGCTCGCCCTGCTCTAGCGGCAGGATGTTGATCAGCGCCTTGCCGCGCGCATTCGGCGCGGCCATCGGCAGGCGCCAGACCTTGATCTTATAGACCTGGCCGCGCGAGGAGAAGAACAGCATCGGAGTATGCGTGGACGCCACGAACAGCCGGCTGACAAAATCCTCGTCGCGGGTCTGCATGCCGGCCCGGCCCTTGCCGCCGCGGCGCTGGGCCCGATAGGCCGACAGCGGCACGCGCTTGACGTAGCCGGCGTGAGAGACGGTGACGACCATGTCCTCGCGCTGGATCAGGTCCTCGTCCTCGACCTCGCCTTCCTGCTCGATGATGACGGTGCGGCGCGGGGTGGCGAACTCGGCCTTCACTTCGGCGAGTTCGGACTTGATGATTTCAAGCACGCGGTCGCGCGAGCGCAGGATGTCGAGATAGTCGGCGATCTCGCCGGCGAGCTTGTCGAGCTCCTCGCGGATTTCGTCGCGGCCGAGTGCGGTGAGGCGTTGCAGGCGCAAATCGAGAATGGCCCTCGCCTGCTCCATCGACAGCCGGATCGTGCCGTTCTCGCTGATGCGGTGGCGCGGATCGTCGATCAGCGTCAGCATGTCCTCGACGTCCCGGGCGGGCCAGTCGCGTGACATCAGGGTGTCGCGCGCGGTCGTCGGGTCGGGCGAGGTCCGGATGACGCGGATCATCTCGTCGATATTGGCGACCGCGATGGCGAGACCGACCAGGATATGGGCGCGATCACGGGCCTTGGCCAGCAGGAACTTGGTGCGCCGCGTGACGACCCGCTCGCGGAAGTCGACGAAGATCGCCAGCAGGTCCTTCAGATGCATGATCCGAGGACGGCCGCTGTCGAGCGCCACCATGTTGACGCCGAAGCTCGTCTGCAGCGGCGTGAACCTGTAGAGCTGATTCAGCACCACATCCGGCACGGCGTCGCGCTTCAATTCGATGACGACGCGGTAGCCGTCGCGATCGGATTCATCGCGCAGGTCGCCGATGCCCTCGATCTTCTTTTCCTTGACCAGCTCGGCGATGCGCTCGACCATCGTCGCCTTGTTCACCTGGTAGGGAATCTCGGTGATGATGATCGCCTCGCGCTCCTTGCGGATGGTCTCGATCGCGACCTTGCCGCGCATCATGACCGAGCCGCGGCCGAGGTGATAGGCGGCGCGGATGCCTTGCCGTCCGAGGATGACGCCGCCGGTCGGGAAATCCGGTCCCGGCACGATGTTGATGAGCTCGTCGATGGTGAGCGCAGGGTTGTCGATCAGCGCGACGCAGGCGTCGATGACCTCGCCCAGATTGTGCGGCGGGATGTTGGTCGCCATGCCGACCGCGATGCCGCCGGCGCCATTGACGAGCAGGTTGGGGAACTTGGCCGGCAAGACCGACGGTTCGGTCTCGTTGTTGTCGTAGTTCGGCTGGAAGTCGACCGTGTCCTTGTCGATGTCGGCCAGCAGAGCCAGCGCCACCTTCGTCAATCGGGCTTCGGTATAACGATAGGCAGCCGGGGGATCGCCGTCGACCGATCCGAAATTGCCTTGGCCGTCGATCAGCGGCACGCGCATGGAGAAGTCCTGCGCCATCCGGACCATGGCGTCGTAGATCGACTGGTCGCCATGCGGATGATATTTACCGATGACGTCACCGACCACGCGGGCGGACTTGACGTACTTCTTGTCCGGCGTGTGCCCCTGCTCGTTCATCGAGTACAGGATGCGGCGATGCACCGGCTTCAGACCGTCGCGGGCGTCAGGCAGCGCCCGCGCCACGATCACGCTCATGGCGTAGTCGAGATAGGACTTCTTCATCTCCTCGAAGATGGAGACGGGGCGAATATCCGAGGGTTGCGCCGGCTGGTCGCCGGGCTTGTCGTCGTCGTCAGCCAAGGGGAAATCCGGTGAGGTTTTATCTGGGAATCATATAGCGCATCGAGCCTCTGATAACCACCCTCGCGGCGATCTGGGAAGCGCTTTTTCCGCCTATTTTTCCAACAACTTAAGCCCTTGCGATCGGTGTCTTGGACAGCCCCCGTATCGACCTTGCAAAATCGCCGATCACGCGTCGAAAATCGCGCGGCGAGCTTGCCCCGTCAGCGCGCTTGCCAAGCCGCAATCCGAGCTCACCCGAAACATGAAGCGGGCCCGGAAATCCCGAGCCCGTCCTGCCGATTAGTGGGATTTTCTGACACGAGATGAGAAGCGCCGCCCATCCGGCCGGCGCGTCGCATTGAGACTCCGCGTTCTCAGAGCGGGATCGCTCAGAACGGGATATCGTCGTCCATGTCGCTGTTGCGGCCACCGCCGCCAGCGGCAACGGGACGGCGCGGTGCGCTGCTGACCGGACCGGAGGAGCCGAAATCGCCGCCCGGCTCGTCGCCGAAGCTGCCGCCTCCCCCACCGCCGCTACGACCGTCCAGCATCGTCAGGGTCGAGTTGAAGCCCTGCAGCACGACTTCGGTCGAGTACTTCTCGACGCCGCTCTGGTCGGTCCATTTGCGGGTCTGGAGCGCACCCTCGACGTAAATCTTGGCGCCCTTCTTCAGATACTGTTCGGCGACCTTGCAGAGCCCTTCATTGAAGATCACGACGCGGTGCCACTCGGTCTTTTCCTTGCGCTCGCCGGTGGCCTTGTCGCGCCACGTCTCCGAGGTGGCGACGCTCAGGTTGGCGATCGGCCGCCCGTCCTGGGTGCGGCGGATTTCAGGATCCTTGCCGAGATTTCCAACCAGAATGACCTTGTTGACGCTTCCCGCCATCTCCGCTCTCCGCTCCGAATGCCACTGAATTCAAGAAGGCCGGTCCGCTCCGCGCGTTCCGCCGTGCCCGTTGAGGCGACCCTATACGCTCGCCGAACGCTTGCGGACGACGATCAGTCCGTCACCCCTCCGGTTATCCCCACATATAGCATCGACCTACTGTTCGTTCCAGATTTGTTCTTGGCGAAACCACCGCATCGATGTGGCGTCGATCGGCCAATGTAGTGCGGGAATGCGCGCAGCGGTTGGAACCTTTGTAGGTTCCTGAAAACGAGAGAAAGAACTTAACATTCAGTGTGTTATGGGTACTCGCAGTGCCCCGTTCTTGTTGCATTTCGGAGACGGACTTTGCCGCCCCGTAGAGCTACGGTTTCCTCGGACTTAGTTCATATGGGCCCTCGCGCCTGATCAGCCGCTTCGGGGAAGAAAGAAGCGGACGAACCTGGGGAGACTGGCAATGAATAAGCTTCTTGTTGGTGCAATCGGTGCAGTGGCGATGGGCCTGTCGGCTCCCGCGATCGCGGCGGATATGGCCCCGCGTCCCTACACCAAGGCCCCCGCGCCGGCGATTGCCACCATCTACGATTGGAGCGGCTTCTATATCGGCATCAACGGCGGCGGTGGCTCAAGCCACACGTGCTGGGACTTCGTCACGCCCGCGACCGGCGTTTTGGTCGGCGAAGGCTGTCACAATGCGACGGGGGGCACCGTCGGTGGCCAGATCGGCTATCGCTGGCAGTCCGCCAATTGGGTGTTCGGTCTCGAAGGCCAAGGCAACTGGGCCGACTTCCGGGGCGACAATGTGAGCACCCTCTTCCCGGGTACCGCTTTGGTGACGGGTGATCGCAACCGTTCCCGCATCGACGCTTTCGGCCTCATCACCGGTCAGGTCGGTTACGCCTGGAACAACGTGCTGTTCTACGTGAAGGGCGGCGCCGCCGTCGTCGGCGACAAGTACGACATCTACGCTGCTACAGGTACGCCCGGCGCGGGCGCGCTGCTGGCTTCGGCGCGGGAGACTCGCTGGGGTGGTACGGTCGGGGCCGGTCTGGAGTTCGGCTTCGCCCCGAACTGGTCGTTGGGCTTTGAGTACGACCACATTTTCCTTGGCGATCGCACGATCGGCTTCACAACGCCCCCGGGTGGGGTCTTCGGCAGCGACCGGATTCGGCAGGACGTCGACATGGGCCTCGTCCGCCTGAACTATCGCTGGGGCGGTCCGGTGATCGCGAGGTACTGATCGAACTGACATCCATCAAAGCAAGGCCGGCCTCGCGCCGGCCTTTATTCATTGCTGTTCCCGTTGGGGAACCAAAGGTCAGTAATTGCACCATTTTCAGGCCGCTGTGGCTTTCCAGTGACACAACTTGCGGCTTCAATGGTGTAAGTACGGCCTCAGTTGGGCAAGTGAGTCCGATGCCCTTCCCTATCTTGGAAGGCACAATCAGAAACTGGGACTGGGATTAGTTGAAAATGAAAAAGGTTTTGTTGGCTTCGGCCTGTTTGTTCGCTCTCGCTGCCCCGGCCTCGGCCGCTGATCTGGCGGCGCGTCCCTACACCAAGGCCCCGGTGGCCATGGCTTCGGTCTACAACTGGACCGGCTTCTACCTCGGTGTTGTCGGTGGCGGCGCCTGGGAAAATTCCTCGACCGACCCGAAGATGAAGGGCGGCTTCGTCGGCGGTACGGCCGGCTACAACTGGCAGACCGGCAATGTCGTGTTCGGCATCGAGGCCGATGGTGCCTGGGCTGACGTCAGCGCGTCGGTCACCGGCCCCGTTGCCGTCCCCGGCTTCGGCCTCGTCAGCACCACCCTCAGTTCGAAGACCGATGCGATGGGCACCGTGCGCGGCCGCATCGGCTACGCCGTCAACAACGTCCTGTTCTACGGCACCGGTGGTTACGCCTGGATCGACAACAAGCTCAGCATCAGCGCGCTCGGCGTGACCGTTTCCGACAGCAAGTGGCACTCCGGCTGGACCGTCGGTGCGGGCGTCGAAGCGTTCTTCGCTCCGCAGTGGTCGGTCAAGGGCGAGTACCTCTTTCGCAGCCTCGGCGGCGAGACCTACTTCTCGGGCGCCCTGCCCACCGGCACGCTCGAGTTTCACACCGTGCAGGTCGGCGTGAACTATCACTTCGGGGGCCCGATCGTCGCGAAGTACTGATCTTCCTATCGACGCCATCGTGTTACGAAAGGCCGGCCTCGCGCCGGCCTTTTTGTTTGCCGGGCACGTTACTGCGCAGTTCCACCGCCCTGCTCCTGCCAGATGCCGCCAGCGTGCCAACAATCGGTTGACGATTCGCAGACGCCACTGGAAATCCGTCCCCGTTCTTCCTACGTTCGCTCACATACCCATCGGCGCCGATCCCGGTTCCGGGCGAAGCGCGCCTATTCAGTTGGCGCGATCGCGCGCTTTTGGATTCCCTGAGGACCACCAGGATGGATGAAGTGATCAAGGCGAAGCGCCAACAACAGAACGCGGGATCAAACCTGCGCGCAATAACGATCCGTGGCGCGCGCGAGCACAACCTCAAGAACGTCGACGTCGAGATTCCCCGCGATAAGCTGGTGGTGTTCACGGGGCTGTCAGGCTCCGGCAAATCCTCGCTCGCCTTCGACACCATCTACGCCGAGGGCCAGCGCCGCTACGTCGAATCGCTGTCGGCCTATGCCCGCCAGTTCCTCGAGATGATGCAGAAGCCCGACGTCGACCAGATCGACGGCCTGTCGCCAGCGATCTCGATCGAGCAGAAGACGACGTCGAAGAACCCGCGCTCTACCGTCGGCACGGTGACCGAAATCTACGACTATATGCGCCTGCTGTGGGCGCGCGTCGGCGTGCCCTATTCGCCCGCCACCGGCCTGCCGATCGAGAGCCAGACTGTCTCGCAGATGGTCGATCGCGTGCTGGCGCTGCCCGAGGGCTCGCGCCTCTATCTGCTCGCGCCGGTCGTGCGCGGCCGCAAGGGCGAGTACCGCAAAGAGCTCGCTGAATGGCTCAAGAAAGGCTTTCAGCGCGTCAAGATCGACGGCGCCTTCCACGAACTCGCGGAAGCGCCCACGCTCGACAAGAAATTCCCGCACGACATCGACGTCGTCGTCGATCGCATCGTGGTGCGCGTCGACATCGGCCAGCGCCTTGCCGAAAGCTTCGAGACCGCACTGAAGCTCGCCGAGGGCCTCGCCGTCATCGAATATGCCGACGCACCGGCCGCTGCGGCCGCGCCTGCCGAGGAGAAAAAGAAGACCGCAAAGATCCACGACAAGAGCGGACCCGAGCGCATGCTGTTCTCGGAAAAATTCGCCTGCCCGGTCTCCGGCTTCACGATTCCCGAGATCGAGCCCCGGCTGTTCTCGTTCAACAATCCCTATGGCGCCTGCCCCGCCTGCGGCGGCCTCGGCGTCGAGCAGCATGTCGACGAAGACCTCGTCATCCCCGACAAGGAACTCGCCATTGGCAAGGGCGCGATCGCGCCCTGGGCCAAGTCCTCGTCGCCCTATTACATTCAGACGCTGACTGCGCTCGGCAAGCACTACAAGTTCACTCTGACCACCAAGTGGAAGGATCTGCCCAAGAAGACGCAGAACGCGATCCTCCATGGCTCCGGCGAGGACGAGATCAAGTTCTCCTACGAGGACGGCGTCCGCTCCTACGACACCAAGAAGCCGTTCGAAGGCGTCATCACCAACATCAACCGCCGCTATCGCGAGACCGAGAGCGAGTGGGCGCGCGAGGAGCTGGCGAAGTATTTCCACGACGTGCCCTGCGAGGCGTGCCACGGCTTTCGGCTCAAGCCCGAGGCGCTCTGCGTCAAGATCGGCGGCAAGCATATCGGCGACATCTCCGAGATGTCGGTGAAGGGCGCCGGCGCGTGGTTCGAGACCGTTCCGGAGGCGCTGAACACCCAGCAGAACGAGATCGCCGGCCGCATCCTCAAGGAGATCCGCGAGCGCCTCACCTTCCTGCTCGACGTCGGCCTCAACTACCTCACGCTGTCCCGCTCCTCCGGCACGCTGTCCGGCGGCGAGAGCCAGCGCATCCGTCTGGCCTCGCAGATCGGCTCGGGGCTAACAGGCGTGCTCTACGTGCTCGACGAGCCCTCGATCGGCCTGCACCAGCGCGACAACGCGCGCCTGCTCGATACCCTCAAGAGACTTCGTGACCTCGGCAACACCGTGATCGTGGTCGAGCACGACGAGGACGCGATCCTGCTCGCCGACCACGTGCTCGACATCGGCCCCGGCGCCGGCATGCATGGCGGCAACATCATCGCCGAAGGCACGCCCGCCGAAATCATGCGCAACCCCAACTCGCTGACCGGCAAATATCTCACGGGCGAGCTCGAGGTCGAGGTGCCGGAACGGCGTCCGCCGAACCATCGCCGCACCATCAAGGTGGTCAACGCGCGCGGCAACAATCTCAAGAACGTCACGGCCGAAATTCCGCTCGGCCTGTTCACCTGCGTCACCGGCGTCTCCGGCGGCGGCAAGTCGACGTTGCTGATCGACACGCTGTACAAGGCGATCGCCCGCAAGCTGAACAATGCCAGCGAAGGCGCCGCACCGCACGACCGCATCGAGGGCCTCGAGCACATCGACAAGATCATCGACATCGACCAGTCGCCGATCGGTCGCACGCCACGCTCCAACCCCGCGACCTATACCGGCGCCTTCACGCCGATCCGCGAATGGTTCGCCGGCCTCCCCGAATCCAAGGCGCGCGGCTACGAGCCCGGCCGCTTCTCCTTCAACGTCAAGGGCGGCCGCTGCGAGGCCTGCCAGGGCGACGGCGTCATCAAGATCGAGATGCACTTTCTGCCCGACGTCTACGTCACCTGCGACGTCTGCAAGGGCAAGCGCTACAACCGCGAGACGCTGGAGGTCCTGTTCAAGGGCAAGAGCATCGCCGACGTGCTCGACATGACGGTCGAGGAAGCCGCCGAGTTCTTCAGGGCGGTCCCGCGCGTGCGCGAGACTTTCCAGACCCTGCACCGCGTCGGACTCGACTACATCCATGTCGGCCAGCAGGCCACGACGCTCTCGGGCGGCGAAGCCCAGCGCGTCAAGCTCGCAAAGGAACTCTCAAAGCGCGCCACAGGCCGCACGCTCTATATTCTGGACGAGCCGACCACCGGCCTGCATTTCCACGACGTCAAGAAACTCCTGGAGGTGCTGCACGAGCTGGTCGCACAGGGCAACACGGTCGTCGTCATCGAGCACAATCTCGAAGTCATCAAGACCGCCGACTGGGTCATCGACCTCGGCCCCGAAGGCGGCGACGGCGGCGGCGAGATCGTCGCTTGGGGCCCCCCGGAGGACATCGCGAAGGCACCGCGGAGCTATACGGGCAAGTTCTTGGCGCCGGTGCTGGCGAAGGCGCGGAAGCCGAAGCGGCGGCGCGCGGCGAGCGAGGCAGCGGAGTGAGATAGGACCATCAAATGACCGATGATGTTTCGCTAGAGTGGGACTTGTTCATTTCCCACGCATCGGAAGATAAGGAGGAATTCGTTAGGCCTTTGGCAGGGGCCTTGCAACAATTTGGCGTCAAGGTGTGGTACGATGAATACGCTTTGAGCCTGGGCGACAGCTTAAGCCGAAGCGTCGACAAAGGGCTGGCGAACTCCAACTTCGGTTTGGTCGTCCTATCTCCCGCGTTTCTCGCCAAGCGATGGCCCGAATACGAGCTCCGTGGCCTCACTGCTCGCGAGCTTGCAGGCGAAAAAGTCATTCTACCTGTTTGGCACAACGTAAGCCAACAAGAGCTTCTCCGATTCAGCCCTCCACTGGCCGACAAGTTGGCCGTTAAGTCAGATGGGTCAACTCCGCTTCAGGTGGCCATAAAAATCATTGAGGCTATTCGACCGGATTTGTTCACCAGAATCCAGCGCCGCATCGCATATTACCAAGCCGCGGATTCGGCAACGCCCGCTGACGTTCCGACGACAAAATTGAAGACCGCCCCGATTCGACATGAGAGTCTCCCGCCGGCTCTTGTAGGTCGAGTACGACTAATTCGGGCTTCGTTGTTAGATGTGTATCCACATTCGATGGATTTTTGGCTCGATGGGTTCAGAAGGGATAGCCACCCCTCTGACGAGATCGCTCATTGGGAGCACGTCGCGGCGGTGTATCTTGAATATGTGTCCATAAGGAAGCTCCGCTCCAACAAAAAGAAGCACGAAGCTTTCCAATTTATCTCAAATCTATGGAGAAGACGGCAAGTCAAAGACGCCGAACGGGAGATTACTGGCGCGGAAATAATGATCGATCTCTACAAATTCTCTTTGCCTCTTTACGACTTCGACGAACCCGAGTTACCCGAGCAAGCTAGGCCGGATGTTATAGTACCTGCGACACGTCTAAAAGATATGCACGATCGCGAGCATTTTCCGAAGGATTTTCCCGAGGGACTCGTAAGAGCACTCATGCGCGAGTCAGGAAAAACCAAATAGCGCTCAGGGCAGCAACGTCACCCCTTGAAATCGGCCGGAAAAGCGGGGCTCGCCCTGATATCATCGGGCGAGAGCGGCGGGTACTGTTCGGCGATGACCTCGAACGTCGTATCCTCTGCCCAGCTCGCGCGATACTAATGCGACTAGCACACGCGTCCAGCGGATCACCGGTGTCGCCCATGATCGCCGCGTTGATTTCAATCCGTTCGTACCGCATGGCTTTTCCTCGCATTTAGGCGAATAAGAGCACGCCACATCTCTTCTGCTAGCGAACCCCGCCCTTTGCCCTACTCCCTCGCCATCTTCGATCTCGACGGCACCCTGGCCGACAGCTTTCCTTGGTTCCTGCGCACCATCAACGATGTCGCCGATCGCTTCGGCTTTCGCCGCGTACGAGACGAGGATGTCGAGGGGCTGCGGCATGCTTCGACGCGGGAGATCCTCAGCCGGCTCGAAGTGCCTTTGTGGAAGCTGCCGGCGATCGCGCGGCATGCGCGGCGGCTGAAGGCGGAGGCTGCGGCGGAGATTTCGCTGTTCGCGGGCGTCGAGACGATGCTGCGGACGCTGGCGGAGAGCGGCGTACAGCTCGCGCTGGTGACGTCGGACAGCGAGGCCAATGCGCGCGAGAAGCTCGGCGATTGCGCGGCGCTGTTCGCCCATTTCGATTGCGCGGCGTCGTTGTTCGGCAAGCCGTCGAAATTTCGCCGCGTCATGCGGCGCGCCGGCGTGGAGCCGGCAAGGTCATCGCGATCGGCGACGAGGTGCGCGACATCGAGGCGGCGCGGACCGTTGGGATTGCTTGTGGCGCGGTCAGTTGGGGCTATGCGGCACCGGCGGCGTTGCAGGCGCTGGCGCCAGATCATGTGTTCGCGCGCATCGACGACATCACGCCCGTGTTGTGCTCGCATCGTTTTGTAGGGCGGATTAGCGAAGCGTAATCCGCCGATCCTGCCCCGACTTAAAGACGGCGGGTTACGCTTCGCTAACCCGCCCTACGCACCGAAACCACCCTACTCCGTCCTTCGCAAAAACGCCCCGAACGCGCGCGGGCCGTCGCCGGTCTTGACCTCGCCGATCACCTTCAGCTCGACCGCATCGATGATATCGAGCGTGTTGCTCTCCCAGCAGGCGACGATGATGCGCTTGCCGTCGGCGGTCGCGGCAATGCCTTCGGGATAATCGCCAACGTTGATCCGCTTGATCGGCTTCAGCGTCGCCAGATCGAACACGCTGACAGTGCCGCCATATTGGTCGGTGACGAAGCCGCGGCCCTGCGCCAGCGCCACCGCATAGGGCCGCATCCCGACCGGCACGCGGCCGATCTCGTTACCCGCGGCGATATCGATCGCGGAGACGTCGTTGGAGCCGACATTGGCGGTGTAGGCGCGCTTGCCCTCGGAATCGATGGTGACGCCGAACGGACGCGTTCCGACCTTGATGGTCGTCTTGCGCTGGCGCGTCGCGGTGTCGACCACCGATACGCTGTCGTCGTCGCGGTCGGCCGAGAGTAGCAGCTTGCCATCCGGCGTCACCGCGAGGCCCGACGGCGAGGCGCCGACCGCGATGCTGGCCGTGACGCTGCGGCTCGCCGCGTCGATCACCCGCACGGCCGCCGCATACCAGTCCGCGACATAGACGGTGCGGCCATCAGGCGCGACGGCAATGCCGAGCGGCCCGCCGCCGACCCCGATCCGCCCCGCAACCTGCCGCGTTGCCGCGTCCACCACGGTCACGGCCTTGGCATCCGGGCTCGTCACATAGGCAAAGCGCCCGTCCGCGCTGACGGCGACGCCAGCGGGCTTGCCGCCGATCGGGATGGTCGCGACGCTGCGTGCCGTGGCGAGATCCACGACCATCAGATTGTCGCTGAGCTGGTTCGTGACGAACGCCTCTTCGGCGGACGCATGCGCGATGCCGGCAAGGCAAAGGCTGGCGGCGAGCGCCGCCAGGACCAGCGCCCGCACCGTCAGCTTCCGCTCTCGATCTTCTTCTTGAGTGCCTCGAGGCCCGCCTGGTACAGCCCCTTCACCGCCTTGACCGCGGCCTCGTCGCTCAGCTCCGGCGGAGGATCGTTGTTGGGAAAGCCGCGGTAGAACGCGCCAGCCCATTCCAGGGTCGAGGCCTTGCCGTCAGCGCTCGGCGTCACCGTCAACGTCGAGGAGTAATTGGTCACTGGCAGCACCTTCACGTCCACATTGGTGATCCGATAGGAATAGGTCATGGCGGCGGCATCGAACTTGTAGAGCTCCTCCTCGACGGTCGCTCCTCCCGTCAGCGTCAGCTTCCGCGTCGCGCCGATCTCGTTGCCCTTCTCGCCCTCGGTCTTGGTGACCGGCGGCAGCCAGCTCATGTCCTGGAAATTGCCGACCGCGGCCCACACCTTGGCCGGGGCAGCACTGATCTCGATGGATTCGCGCACCTTCTGCCGGGTCGGACCGTGGGCCCAGGCCGATGTCGAAGCCGGGCCAAACGCCGCCGTCAAGGCCGCCGCGCTCGCGGTCGTCAGCATCGCGGCCAGCACCGTGCGCCGTCCAATCGTCACCCTCATCTCGTTTCCTCATGCGTCTCGTTGGTCGTGCGCGACTTGGGGCGCGCCGCGATCATCCTAGCGCATTTTGGGGCCGAGGGGAGACCGGTTCATGGCGCCGTTACGGCAGGTGCTCGCAGGTCCACAAATCCTTGCGCCGGACGGCGGGCAAAACCCCAATGGAAGGTCAATCACACGGAGCAAAAATAATTCTCTTTATCCGTATTTCGGATTACCGTATAAAAAGCCACCCCAACCCGGGCCGAGGGGCGGATCGCGATCGTCACGAACGCGGGATGGGACGTGGTGGACGCAGGCGGCGTCGGCGCGAAGGGCTTTGCAGGGCGGGAAACCGTGAGCGAAGGCGGCGCGCACACGACCGGTGCAGCCTGCGTACGGCAAAATCGTGTGGTCCTGGCGCCCGGGGTCTGTGCGCCAAGTGTTGCGGTGATGTGGCGGCCCGACCGGGTCCGCACCATCAGTCATCCGCAAGGCGACGGGGGCAATAGTGCATCGCTCCCCGGGAGAGATCACGACATAAGCCGTAAAACCACTGCGCAGGGAAAGCCGTGTGTTGGGCTTCACCTGTATGCCGCTGTGCAGCCTCTTGTAGCGCAACCTTCGCACAGTGGACCGTGGGTGCCAGCCGGCACCCGGCCTTCCCTGCGCCCTCGGCATTTTTGAGGGCGATGGCTACCGCAAAGCTCGGGCGCGATGTGCCGCGAGAATGCGAAACCGCGTGTCTGATGTGGGTCGCAATGCCAGATGAATTCGGGCTCTCGTGCCCCGGACGTAGCGCAGCGCCCCTCAGCGCTGCGTCCCGTCCGGGACGAGAGCCATTCTGATCGATCTCTGGGTGGGGACATATCCGGAACGCAACCCTCGCGAAAGCTGCATCTGAGAAACATACAGCAACAAAACCCGACATGCGTCACGCGGGCAAACTGGAATCTGAGATTGCGGTCCGAAATCGCCCTCGAGAACCCAGTCCTGAGACAGTTGGCAGGCATGAGGCCGGCCCCACCTCGCGACCCCGCAATGATTGACGGACGTCCGGGACCGTAAGAAGCCGCGAGGAGTGCGCGATGGTATCGACCTATTTCAGTTACAGCTACATCACGCGCAATCTCAAGCAGTCCCTGACGCGGGTCGAACAGCAACAGGACGTCGCGCGAGAGGCCGCGTATTACAAAGCCCACATCGGCAAGGTGAAGTCCGTCGACGACTTCATGAAAGACTATCGCCTTTATCACTATGCAACGAAGGCATATGGCCTGGAAGACATGGCCTACGCCAAGGCCTTCTTGAAAAAGGTGCTGGAGAGCGACCTCGCTGACGCAAACAGCTTTGTCAACAAGCTGGTCGACAAGCGTTACCGCGAGTTCGCCGCGGCATTTTCCTTCAATGGCAGTGCAACCCCGGTTGCGCAATCGGAGAACCAGACCGACGAGATGATCGGTCTGTACACGGCGACCAGGAAGAGCGAGGTCGATGCACTTGCCAGCGACTCCAATTACTACAGCGCCGAAATCGGCAACATCAGCAGTGCAGACCAGCTCCTGAACAACGACCGTCTTCGCAACTATGTTTATTCGGCGTACGGGATCGATCAAAGCAAGTGGTCACGTGACACGATAAGCCAGGTCTTGCGCAGCGATCCGTCCGATCCAAACAGCTACGTCAACACCAATTTCGCTTCTCAGCTGAGTGGCCTCAACGCCGACCTTGCTCAAGCCCGATCGGATGTCACCGCGGCCAATTCAAGGATAGCCGACTACACCACCCAGCTATCGCAGCCGGGCGCGAACGTGACCCAGTTGAACGTCCAGATCCTGGTCGAAAAGCATCATTTGGAGTCATATACGAACAGCATTTCCAGCCTGAGCGACCAGATAGGGACGATTGGCGGGTTCGTCGACCTGGCCGGCGCGTTCGAGTTTTCCTCCGACGGGTCGCTTCCGTCGGGCGTATCCGCGCAGACTGCTGCAAACGTCACGATCACGAAGCAGAGGTTCGACGACAGCAAGTCCGCCGTCTATTCGGCGGCGAGCCCGTTGAACGAAGCTTTTGCAATCAGGCAATTCCGAATTGCCATCCTCAAGATCAATTCAGTCCAGGCGTTCGTATCGACACCGGGCGTGTATGATTTTGCCCTGGGAGCCGTCGGCCTCGACCCTCGAAACGTCTCGCCGGCGACTGTCAAGGCCGTGCTCGAAAGCGATATCAACGACCCCAAGAGCTACGTCTATACCCTCAAGGACGATCGATATTTGGAGCTGGCACGCGCCTTCAACTTCGACGCAAAAGGCAATCTGACGACCCCCTTGGTGGCTCAGGACTCGGCTGAAGTCCTCCAGACCGCGAAGGACTACGTCATTGGAGCGGTGAAGAGCGCAAGCACGGCAACTCCCCAGCAGCAGGCCGCAGTTCGGGCACAGGCCACGAAGGACGCGACGGAATATCAGCAAGCCATCACCGGCATCGACAGTGTTTCCGATCTTCTCGCAAACAGGCCGATGGTCGATTTCATTCTTTTGGCCAAGGGTCTGGATCCCAAGAAGGTCAGCACCGAATTTCTCAGGAAGATTTTCGCCTCCGATCTGAACGATCCAAAGAGCTTGGCGAACACGCAAAGCGATCCTCGCTTCGCCGAAATCGTGGCGTCGTTCAATTTCGACAGTCAAGGCAACGTCGCGCGTCTTCCGATGATGGGTCCGCAGAAGCGGGATCAGTTTCGGGAAACACAAGCGAACTATGTCGAGCAAAGCCTCGAGCAGCAGCAAGGGGATGCGAATCCCGGCGTCCGCCTGGCGCTCTATTTCCAGCGAAAGGCCGGGGACATCACGTCCGCGTATGACATCCTTGCCGACAAGGCTCTTTCAGAGGTGTTCAGGACCACTTTCGATCTGCCTGACTCGATGGCGGCGATGCCGATCGATCAGCAGGCCAAATTCGTGGACAGATTCATGAAGGTCAAGGATCTGTCCGATCCCGCGAAGGTTACAAAGCTGCTGAGCCGTTTCTCCGCCATGTATGACATCAGAAACAGCCAGAGCACCGGCCAGGGTCAATCTCCTCTGCTCAACCTGTTTCAGGGATCGAGTTCGGGGATCAGTGACGCCACGTACTTGGCCATTGCCAAGCTGCGCGCCCACTGATGATCGCTCTCCGGAACTAGCCCAAGACCTCGAGCGCCAGCTCCATGGTCATCAGCACGGGATTGTCGCCACGGATCAGACGACCCTCCGCTATGCCGCCGGTGTAGTCGATCAGGGCGACGTCGAGCGCGGCTTCGAGCGCGCCGGAGGAGCCGGCCGCAATCGTGCCGGCTGTGACCGCAAGCTCGGTCGCGAAGGGCTCGGTCACGCCGCCATCGGTGAAGCGCGCCCCAATGGTCGAACCAACACCGCCATGGATCCTGGCGCGCGCGATGCCCTGCGCGCGGCAGAAGTCTTCGAGACAGCCGGCAAAATCCTGATTGGGGCGCAACCGCAGCGCGAAAGCCCGGCTGGTCGTGCGCGCGCCGGTGCGCGCAGCCGCCACCGGCCCGAACAGCTTGAAATTGGTCTCGGGATCGGGCTCGGCGCTGAACATCGCGCCATCGACACCGAAGGCCTCGACGTGGAAGGGCTCGGCGACATCAGTCTCGTCCGGCAGCATGTGGCCGCCACTGGCGCGGCCATCGGCCTCCGTCCACAGCCCGTGGCAATGAAAGAACGGCGCACCATCGCGCATGCCCAGCGTCATGCTGCCGAGCCTGGTGCGCGTCACGCCGCCCGGCCGGAATGTGTCGCTATAGAACGCGGCGTTCTCGCTGGTCTTCGACAGCGCCGGCATGACATAGCCGAACGGCCCGAGCGTGCCGTGCCCGAAGTTGAGCACACCGCCAGCAAATCCCTCCGCGGCAAAACCGCGCCGCGCGGCTTCCAGCAGCGGCAGGCCTGCTTGAAGCGTGAAGGAGAAGGGACGCCCCCTCGCCTCCACCCATTGGATACGCTCGGCGACCGGCGCGCCTGGCTGCTTGATGCTGCGCATGACCTTCGCTCAGCCCGCCCGTGTCTTGTCGAGATCGAGCAGCCCGCGCGCCTCGAGTTCGTCGCGAACCATCCGTTTGGGAATCTTGCCGTAGCCGGATTTCGGCAAGGCCTCCCAGAAGAAGAACCGCTTCGGCATCTTGTAGCGCGGCACCTTGGGGCCGAGGAATGCCGCCATCTCCGCTTCGCTCACCGGCTTCGCGCCCTCGCGGGCGACGCAGACGGCAACGCCGACCTCGCCCCAGGTCGCATCGGGCACGCCGAGCACCGCGACCTCGCCGACGCAAGGATGCGTCAGGATCTTCTCCTCGATCTCGCGCGGATAGATGTTGGAGCCGCCGGAGATGTACATGTCGGAGGCTCGTCCCGTGATGTAGACGAACCCCTCCTCGTCCAAATGGCCGAGATCGCCAGTGCGGAACCAGCCGTTGCGGAACGCCTTCGCATTGGCCTCGGGATTGTCGTAGTAGCCGGCAAGGACCGCGGGGCCGATCACGCAGATCTCGCCGCTCTGGTTGGCGCTGAGTTCGCGGCCCTCGTCGTCCTGGATCGAAACCTGCATGCCGGTACGCTCGAAGCCACAGGTGCCGATCTTCGCGTGCGGTCCGTCCTCGGGATCATGCAGCGCCGCCGGCAGCACCGTGATGTTGCCGGTCACCTCGCCGAGACCGAAATACTGCACGATGACCTTGCCGAGCTTCCTCAGCGCAGCCTTCTGGTCCTCGCGATACATCGGCGCACCCGCATAGATCACCTGGCGCAGCGAGGAGTGGTCGTATTTGTCGGCGGCGGGATGCTCGACCATCATCTTCAGAATGGTCGGCACCACAAAGAGATTGCTGACCCGATGCGCCTCGATCAGGCGGAACGCCTCGTCGATGTCGAATTTCTCCGTCGGCAGCAGCACGGTGCACACGCCGCGCGCGGTCTGAACCAGCTGATGCACGCCGGCGCCATGCGACAGCGGCGCCACCACCAGCGAGGCATCCGCTTCGGTGACGCCGGGGGTGAGATCGGCGAGATGGTTGGTGACGACAAAACCCATCTGACCGTGAGTGAGCACCGCCGCCTTGGAGCGGCCGGTGGTGCCCGACGTAAAGAAGAACCAGCAGGGATCGTCATGCTCGACCGCGACGTTCTCGACCATTGTGCCGGCGCGCGACGCGACGGCATCCGCAACCGACGTCTCGGCAAATGGCGCCCGACCGTCGATGCTCCAGGTAAATTCCAGCGCTCCGCCCTTCACCGCCGCGGCGTGCTCGGGAAAATCGACGTGACACAGAAACGCCTTCGCGCCGGAGGCCTGCGCAAGATAAGTCACCTCGTCCGGCATCAGTCGGAAATTGGTGGGTACCCAGACCGCGCCGAGCCGGAACGCAGCGAACATCGAGAAGAACATCTCATCGCCGTTCTTGGAATGGACGAGGATACGGTCGCCCTTGGCGATGCCGCGCGCCGCGAGGGCTGCCGCCAGCGCCGAGACCTGCGCATCGATCTCGCGCCAGGTCCAGGATCTCTCGCCCCAGACAAAACCGGGACGCGCCCCATGCCGCCGCGCATTCTGGGTTAGCATGTGAGCGAGATTCATGACGCGGCGGGACATGCGCAGGGGCTGCATCGGGCTTCCTCTTCGACGGCGGACGGCACGCGAGCCGCCCGCTCATTGCAGCCCATTTATCGCCATAGCCAGTGCCCCTGCAAGGCCACTGGCCGCGAACCTGCCTTAAGGCTGCTTGAACGCGAACGGCGCCACCGAGATGGCCCTCTCCTTGACGCAAGCCTGCGCGCCAAAGCCGCCGCAATAGCTTCCATGCAGATCAAAACGGATGGTGCGCGCCGCACCCCGCTTCATTGGTTTTGGCTTGATCTCGTAGCTGCGGACACGGCCATCAAAGACGGGTTGCACACTGCCATCCGGCAACGTGACCAGGATGTTCATGACGCAGCCGCCGGTTCCGCAGTAGGTCGTCTCGCGATCGCCGCATTTGGTGTCGCGGAAATCGACGAGGTAGTCGTCGCGGCCGTCGCCGGTCAGGTCGATCCGGCGCACCGTATCCGGCGCAAAAGTCACCGCGCCGCCGCCTTGGCTCTCGCATTCCTCATTGGCGTAGCGCACAGCCTTCTGCACGCCGGGGAGATAGTCGGCAGGATTGAACGGCTTTGCGTCGTCGGCGCGCGCAGCGGTTGCGAACAGGACGAGCAGGAGGATCAGATATCGCATTGGCATTGGTCGTCAGCGCAGCCGCGATCGTTCAGGAAATTTTAAACATGATCGGCGCAACCTTCGTCAGTTCTCGCGTACAGAGTGCCGCATCATGGTCAAAGCGCCCGCCCTCCTCCTGTTGTCGCTGGCGCTTGCCGGATGTGCCGTGGGCCCGCAAGCTCATCTCGCCTCCGATCCCGCCTTCAAGTCTGCGCGCTATGCCTGGGATGGCGCCGGCGACAATCCCAATCACCCGCGCGCTGGCTCAGAATCAACACGGACCGTCGCGCGATCCGAGCGCAACAGGTCGCAAGCCGGGCTTCAGCCCTATTCGAAGGAATGGTGGCAGGCGCAGGACGGCATCGAGGCCGAACAGGACGCCAGGGTCAACCGTTCCCTCGTCATCTGCCAGGGATGCCTGCGGCCGCAGGCGCAGCCCGAGAATTCCAGGCTCGCCAAGGCGACCGATTGAAGCATCCGGACTATCAGGACCTGGTGGAAGTCCAGCCCCGTGGCCGCGAGAAGCGACCGCGAGCTACAACGCTCCGAGCTTCCTGAGCTGCTCCTGCGCCGTCGGCAGGCCAGGCTTCAATTCCAGCGCCTTCCTGAAATCGGCAATCGCGCCTTGTTTGTCGCCGAGCCGCAGCTTGGCTTGTCCGCGGTTGCTCCACGAGAACACGTCGGAGGGATCGTATTGCAGCGCCTTGTCGTAGTCGGAAAGGCCGCCCTTGCTGTCGCCCTGATAGAGCCGGATCATGCCGCGATTGCGCCAGCCGCGCGCATCGGTCGGCGCAACACGGATCGCCTCGCCATAATCGGCGGCGGCGCGATCAAGCTGCTCGCTGTCGCGATAGACGTTGCCGCGGTCGATATAGGCGAGCAGATCGGGCGCAAGCTTGATCCGCGTGGTGTAGTCGGCGATGGCGTGCGCCATGTCCTGCTTGCGGTAATACACCAACGCGCGATTGGCGTAGGCCATGGCGTATTTGGGGTCGCGCTTGATCGCCGCGTCGAAGTCGGCGAAGGCGCCGTCGAGGTCGCCCTTGTTGAAACGCGACTCGCCGCGATTGCAGTAGGCCAGCGCCAGCGACGGATCGAGCTTGATGGCCAGGTCGTAATCGGCGATGGCGCGATCATAGTCGCGCTTGAAACTGTGGACACGGCCCCGATTGTTGTAGGCGCAGGCATAGCCGGGGTCGAGCCTGACCGCCTCGTCGAGATCGGACAGCGCCGCATCGAGCTCGCGCTTCTCCGTGAGGCCATGACCGCGATTGCAATAGGCGCCGGCGAGCCGGGGTCCGCTCTCGCTCTTGGTTTCGATCACGGTCGAGCAAGCCTTGATCCGCTGGTCCGGCGTGCTGGTCAATCCGACGCAAGCCTCCCAGGCCGGACCGCCTGCCGCCGAAGCCGGCGCCGGCGAGATCAGCGCGGCGAGCAGCGCGATGAGGCTGAGCGGGACACGCATTTTCCGGATATCTCCCCTGCGGCAACCACTCTTGGTCGCACCTTGGCAAGGGCCGGTTCAGGCGCCTAGATCAGAGGCAAGCAGCATGTCGGAAGGATTTTGCATGGCGCCATCGGTACGGGACAACAAGGACAGAAGCCGCTTCGAGCTCGATGTCGGCAGCGAAATCGCCTTCGCCAATTACCGGCTGACCCCGTCGGCAGTGATCATCACCCACACCGAGACGCCGCACGCGCTGCGCGGCCGCGGCATCGGCTCCGAGCTGGTCAAGGGCGCGCTGGAATTAATCCGCCGCGACGGCAGGAAGGTGATCGCCGGTTGCGGCTTCGTCGTCGACTATCTCGACAGGCATCCGGAAGATGCGGATCTCGTCGCCTGAATGCAAAAGGGCCCGCGCGATCGCGGGCCCTTGGATTGCGACCGGGCGACCGGTCAGTGCTTGATCTCCGGCGGCAGCTTGCCGCCGTTGGCGGCGAGCTTGGACATCACCTGCTTGTGCAGCCAGACGTTCATGCTCGCGGAATCGTTGGTGTCGCCGCTGTAGCCGAGCTCCTTGGCCAGGTCCTTGCGCGCAGCGAGGCTGGAATCGATGTCGAGCGCCTTCATCAGGTCGACGATCGAGGTGCGCCATTCCAGCTTCTCGCCCTTGTGCGCGGCGGCCGCCGCATCGACGATCGAGGCGACGTCCACCGTCGCCGCGGACGCCGATCCGCTCGGCGCGGCCCCTGCGGGCGCACTGCCCGACGGTGCGCTGCCTGCGGGCGCGGCGGAAGCTGGCTGGCTACCGAAGATCGCGCCCATAATTTTCCCGAAAATGCTCATGTCTGCTCCCCGAAAAGGACCCGCTGGAGGGCCTTGAGTGGCACTTATAGACCAAGTTGCATCGTTGCACCCGCAAAGTTCCGCGGACCAGCAAGCAGCATCAGCTTATCTACGGCGAAATGACGACCGAATGACATCATCGAGGTTGCGCTGCGGCATCGAATCTCACCCAAGCGTGAGGGACAGGACTCGCAAATGGGCGTACGCTCGACATTCAGTTCGCGTGCCATCCGGAATTCGAGCGTCTGGTTGGGAATCGCGAAACTCAGAATAGCGGCCGCTTGCGCCGTTTGCTGGCGCCAGATGCGGCCGCATGGCAAGGGAGCTAGCGACCATGGCCACACTCTACCAGGGCAATGTCCCCACCGTGGCCCAGACCGCAGAAGCGGCTGGACCGGTGATCCGAACCATCCAACTCTCCGATCTGCACGATGCGCTCAAGCGCGGCTGGGACGATTTCAAGGCGGTGCCGAGCCACGCCATCATCCTCTGCGTGATCTATCCTGTGCTGGGCCTCGTGCTCGCCCGCGTGGTGATGGGCTATTCAGTGCTGCCGTTGTTGTTTCCGTTGGCCGCGGGCTTCGCGCTGATCGGCCCGTTCGCGGCGCTCGGTCTCTACGAGCTCTCCAGCCGGCGCGAGCGCTATGAGGAGGCCAGCGCCTGGGATGCCATGGAGGTGCTGCGTTCGCCCTCCTTCGGCGCCATGCTCGGTCTCGGCGCGCTGCTGCTGGCCCTGTTCGTGACCTGGGTTGCGACCGCGCAGGCGATCTACGTCGCCGCTTTCGGCTATGAGGGCGCGTCCGGGATCTCGGATTTTCTGACGCGCGTTCTCACGAGCCGGCAAGGCTGGTGGCTGATCGTGGTCGGCTGCGGCACCGGCTTCCTGTTCGCCCTTGCCGCGCTCTGCATCAGCGCCGTGTCGTTCCCGCTGATGCTCGACCGCCATGCCGGCGCGTTCGAGGCCATGGTGACGTCGCTGCGCGTCGTCGCGAAGAACCCGGTGCCGATGGCGGCCTGGGGCCTGATCGTGGCCGTCCTGCTGGCGCTGGGCACGATTCCCGCCTTCCTCGGCCTTGCCGTGGTCGTCCCCGTGCTCGGCCATGCCACCTGGCATCTCTACCGCAAGGTAATCGCCGCCGATCCGGGCGCGCGTCCGGTGCCGCCTCCGCCGCATCGTCCACGCAAGCCGGCCGCCGACTTCCCCGCCAACCTCTTCCCCTGGCGCAATCGGAACGACGCCTGACGATTTCGTGACGTGCGATCCTGCCCCGGAGCGGGCAGGATCGCGCACTGTCATACGCCTTGCTTTGGCCGCGGTTTCCATCGAGATTGCGCCCGCCGTTCAGATCACTTCACGGAATTTATTTGCTCGAATGACCCCGACGATTTCTCGTCTCGCCCTCGCAGCCTTAGCCATCACCGCATCCATCCTATCCGCTCAGCCCGCGCTCGCCGCGGTTGCCTGCGGCTCGGGCAATTTCGACGCGTGGCTTGCAGACTTCAAAACCGACGCCGCGGCCAAAGGCGTCTCGCAACAGGCCATTTCCGCCGGGCTCGCCGGTGTGACGCTCGATCAGAGCGTGCTCAACCGCGACCGCTCGCAGAAGGTCTTCAGCCAGACCTTCGAGGAGTTTTCCGGCCGCATGGTGCCGCCGCGCCTGACGCGCGGCTCCAACATGATGAAGCAATACGGCTCGGTGCTGTCGCGCATCGAGCAGACCTACGGCGTGCCCGGCGAGGTGCTGGTCGCGATCTGGGGTCTCGAGACCGATTTCGGCGTCAATACCGGCAAGTTCGCGACCATCCGCTCGCTGGCGACGCTGGCCTATGACTGCCGGCGCTCCGAGCAATTTCGCGCCGAGCTGTTGGATGCGCTCCGCATCGTCCAGCGCGGCGACCTCGCACCGGCCGACATGAAGGGTGCCTGGGCCGGCGAGCTTGGCCAGACCCAGTTCATGCCTTCGTCATGGATGAAATACGCCGTCGATTTCGACGGCAATGGCAAGCGCGATCTCCTGCACAACGCCCCCGACGTGCTCGCCTCCACCGCGAACTATCTTGCCGGTTATGGCTGGCAGAAGGGCAAGGATTGGCAGCCGGGCAGTCCGAACTTCGCGGTGCTGCAGCAGTGGAACAAGAGCGAGGTCTATTCGAAGACCATCGCTTATTTCGCCACGCAGCTCGCGCGCGCCCCTTAGCAGCCCCTTGTCAAAACGCGTAGGGCCGATCGCCTGACGACCGGCCCTCTCTGTGCGTTTTTTACCCCTATTTGCCCATGGTGGCGTGCATCGCCTTGTTCAGATGCGCGCCGCACGCGCCCATTTTGCCGTTGAGCAGCGAGTCCTGCGCGGCCGCGATCTCCCTCTGCGCTACGAATTTGCCGTCACCATCGGCCATGTTCTCGATCGCGGTCTCGGTCTTCTCCAGATTGGCCGAACTGCAGCCGCCGGCGGCGTGCTTGGCGGCTTGGGCCGGCGCGACGGCGAATGCGACAGCGGCAATTGAGATAACCCCGAGTAACTTCGTCATGACGTTACCTTCCTTCTCTTGTTCTTGGGCCAGAGCCAGCGACATTGCCGGAGTCTGCGACATCACCTTCCTCCGCGCGCGGCAACTTGACGCAATGAATTCCCCGCGAGAATTGCGTGATGTTGCGCGCCACGCAGAGCCACATGCAGAATTTCTGATTTTCATTACACGTTTGTAATCAATGGCACACGTTCGGCGTGTGCACCGCGCCGGGGCGGCGGTTGGGCTGACCAAGCGGAATGAACTCGTCCCTGCCTGGCCGCCGTTCGTCACGTCGATCCGCCGGCGTCGGGTGAATCGCCGGCCACAGTGGAAAGGTGTCCGCGCAGGTCGTCGAGATGAACTCAAGTTCACTTTTATACTTCACTGAGCATGCGATTCGCGCATGCGAGACTTGGGTATAGGAGCTATTAATCACCTTGCGACGACCGGAAAGCAGCCTATTTGACTTTTGAATGGAACCGGCTGAGCTAAGATTAAATCCGTGAATTAACGGGTATTTTTAACAACATGCCCCCTGTTTCGCCTACGCTTTGGGCGGGAGTGCTTTCGGGTTAATCGTCCGTTACCAGTGCCATGCATTGGGCGCTTAGCTGCATCGCAACAACGGAACTTTCGCACTGCACCACTCTCACCTATATTCATTTCAACGATGAGGCTCGGGCAAGAGCTGAATCGAACTACAGGAGACTACCAATGCTGCTCTCGCTCATCCGTATGATCCAGGCTTTCCGGGACTATCAGCGCAATGTTGCCGAGCTGTCCCAGCTCAGCGATCGCGAATTGGCCGACATCGGCCTCGATCGCTCGGACATTCCGCGCGTTGCCGCCGGTCAGTATCAGGGCTGATATCGTTCAGCCCTCAACCGGACGAACCGATAGCGCCCGCCTCGTGCGGGCGTTGTCGCATCCGGAGGCAGAAAACTCGATCTCGGCGATTCCACTGACCGCCGAAAAGCGCTACCTGTCCGCCCCATGACAGGACCCCAATCAAATACCGTGCACGTGATCGGCGCAGGCCTTGCCGGCTCCGAAGCCGCCTGGCAGGTGGCCAAATCCGGCGTGCCCGTGGTGCTGCACGAGATGCGGCCGACCCGCACGACCGAGGCACACCGCACCGACGGGCTTGCCGAGCTCGTCTGCTCGAATTCGTTCCGCTCGGATGATGCCGCCAACAACGCCGTCGGCCTGCTGCATGCCGAGATGCGCCGCCTCGACTCGCTGATCATGCGCGCAGCCGACGCCAACCAGGTGCCCGCCGGCGGCGCGCTGGCGGTGGACCGCGACGGCTTCTCCGCGGCCGTCACCAAAGCGCTTAACGACCATCCCCTGATCGAGATCGCGCGCGGCGAGGTTGCAGGCCTGCCGCCCGCCGAATGGAGTAACGTCATCGTTGCGACCGGCCCCCTCACTTCGGCGCCGCTGGCCGACGCGATCCGCGAGCTGACCGACGAGAACGCCCTCGCCTTCTTCGACGCGATCGCACCGATCGTGCACCGCGAATCCATCGACATGTCGGTGGCCTGGTTCCAGTCGCGCTACGACAAGGTCGGCCCCGGCGGCACCGGCGCCGACTACATCAACTGCCCGATGACAAAGGAGCAGTATGACGGCTTCGTCGCAGCGCTGGTCGCCGGCGAGAAGGCCGAATTCAAGGAATGGGAGACCAACACGCCCTATTTCGACGGCTGTCTGCCGATCGAGGTCATGGCGGAACGCGGCCCCGAGACTCTTCGCCACGGGCCGATGAAGCCGGTCGGCCTCACCAATCCGCACGATCCCACCACTAAGGCCTACGCGATCGTACAACTGCGCCAGGACAACAAGCTCGGCACGCTCTACAACATCGTCGGCTTCCAGACGAAGCTGAAATACGGCGAGCAGCAACGCATCTTCCGCACCATTCCGGGGCTGGAGAACGCCGAATTTGCTCGCCTCGGCGGCCTGCATCGCAACACCTTTCTCAACTCGCCAAAGCTGCTCGACGGCCAATTGCGCCTGCGCGCGCAGCCGCGGCTGCGCTTTGCCGGCCAGATGACGGGCTGCGAGGGCTATGTGGAATCCGCCAGCGTCGGCCTGATTGCTGGCCTCTACGCGGCAGCGGACGTGCGCGGCGAGACGCTTGCGAGTCCGCCGGTCACGACGGCGCTCGGATCCCTGCTCGGCCACATCACCGGCGGCCATATCGAGACCGTCGAGCCCGGCACGCGCTCGTTCCAGCCAATGAACATCAATTTCGGCCTGTTCCCGCCGCTCGCCAGCGCACCGACGAAGAAGCCCGACGGAAGCCGACTGCGCGGCAACGAGAAGACGGTGGCCAAAAAGCAGGCGATGAGCGCGCTGGCGCTCGCCGATCTCGATCGCTGGATCGCTGATCACCTGCGCATTGCCGCTGCGGCGTGAGTTTTCGATGAACCTTCCCAAAGACGACGCCGCAACACTCTCGGCGCGCTGGACCGAGGGCGTGCTGCTCAAGCGCGACGTGTTCTCGACCGTCGAACGCGGCCGCTTCCGCGACGATGACGGCGAGGTCGACGCGGTGCTGCGCCGCCTCGACGAGGCGCCGTGGTGGTCATTCCTTTTGGCGCGCCATCTGTTCGCCCGTGAGACGCATGCGCTGGCACTCGCCAAGGGGCTCGATGTCGGCCCCGAGCTGCTGTGGGCCGGACGCCGCGCGCTGGTGCGCAGCTTCGTCGATGGTGTCGCGCTGCATTTGGCGAAACCGCATGGCGACCTCGCCTATTTTCGCTCGGCCAAGGCCGCGCTGCGACGGCTGCGCCGCGCCGGCATCTGCCACAACGATCTTGCCAAGGAACAGAACTGGCTGGTCGGCCGCGACGGTCGCGCCTATGTGACCGACTTCCAGCTCGCGGCCTGCTTCGACCGGCGCGGCCGGCTTTACCGCATCTTGGCCTATGAAGATCTCCGGCATCTGCTCAAGCACAAGCGCTCCTACGCGCCCGAGGCGCTGACGCCGCGCGAGCGGAAAATCCTGGCGAAGAAGTCGTTCGCCGCCAGCCTCTGGCTGGCTACCGGCAAGAAGGTTTATCGGGCAATCACGCGCGGCCTGTTCAACTTCACCGACCGAGAAGGCGGCGGCCGAAGGCTCGTCAACGACGCGCCGGTGTTGGCGGAATTGATCCGCAAGAACCCCGCCGTGCGCGACACCGCCATCGTGGCCTTTGCCGACCGCCGCTCCGGCGTCGGGCTCTATGCCTTCGTCGAAGCCGATCAGGCCGCGCTCGAAGGCCAATTGCGGAACGAGCTCAGCGCCGCCAAAGGGCCGAAGCCCCCGGAACACATCCAGGTCGTGCACGCGCTGCCACGCAACGCCGACGGCAAGCCGCGCACGGAGATTCTGCAACTGGTCGCCATGAACCAGCTCGACCTGATCGAGCCGATGATGAAGAACGACCAGGACCGCGCTTTCCTCAAGGACATCTTGGAGCAGCGCAAGAACCTGCGCGACCGCTTCAATTTCGAGGCCGACCTGCCTGCCGGCTAGTGTGGATCACGCCTTGAAGCGTCCACATTGGCGATAGAGAAGCGATCCGATAATTCGAACTTGGCGGCGGGGCTTGGCGGGGTCATGGGCACTCGGGGGACGATGATGCATCGTGTGGTTGGCGGCCTGATCGCCGGCCTTCTGCTGCTCGCCGCCGCGCCCGCAATGGCCGAGTCCCCGGCCGAGCTGATCTCCAGCTTCCGCCTCAAACATGGAGAGGTCCGCGTCGTCCGCGATTCGACCCTCGACCGCATCGCAATGGACCAGGCGCGCGCGATGGCGACGAAGGACGACCTCAGTCACGACGCCCTCGGCCCGTTCAACCGCCGGGTCGCACCGGCCGGCGCAGGCCGCGCCGCCGAGAACATCGCCTACGGCTACGACAATTTCGAGAAGACCCTGGGACAGTGGATCGACTCGTCGGGACACCGCAAAAATTTGCTGCTGCACAACGCTTCCCGCGTCGGGATCGCGAGCGCGAAAAACGCCAGCGGCAAACGCACCTATTGGGCGATGGTGATCGCCGGCGACTACGAGCCGAAGGGCAAAGGCAAGAAGGACAAGGAGCCCCTCGTTGCCGTGAAACGCGAAGCCGCTCCTGCGAGCAAGCCCAAATCCGGCGGCTGCCACATCAAGCTGCTCGGCCTCTGCATCTGAGGCGAGACGCCACGCCGGAAGCATTGTTGCGCGCGCTTCTCCGACCGGCCAATATGACCGCGCCGCTATCCTCAACCAACCTGAGGCGATCAATGGCCAAAAAATACACCGCTCAATGCGCCTGTGGCGCAATCAAGTTCGAATTCAGCACCGATCCGTCCTTCATCGCCAATTGTCATTGCAACGATTGCAAGCGCGCTTCCGGCGGCGAGATGGCGACCTTCTTCGCGGTGCCCGAGGACGATTTCACGCTTCTCTGCGGCAAGCCGAAGGCGTTTCACTACATCGCCAATTCCGGCAAAGGCCTGGATCGCAATTTCTGCCCGGAATGCGGTTCGCGGGTCTTTACCACTAACCTCGATAGCTTCCCCAAGACGTTCTTCGTCCAGTTGGGCAGCCTCGACCGGCCCGACCTCGTCGCACCGAAGCTCGAGATGTTCACCAAGCGTCGGATGTCGTGGAACACGCCGCTCAACCTGCCGCAGTTCGAGGAAATGCCGCACTGACGCGACGATAGTCCGAGCCGGAGATTGACTTGATCAACATCGAGCGAGTACGTGCCGACACGCCAGCCACTTCCAGACTTGCGTATCTGCACAACGCGGGGGCGGCTCTCATGCCTGTCGCTGTCGCCGAAGCCATGAAGCAGCATATCGATCTGGAGAGCGAGGTCGGAGGCTATGCCGCCGCCGACCGTGAGGCGCCCCGGCTTGAATCCGTCTACGGCTCAGTGGCGCGCCTGCTGAATGCCGCACCCGATGAGATCGCCCTCATGGAGAATGCGACGGTTGCTTGGCAGATGGCGTTCTACGCGCTTCCATTTCGTCAGGGCGACCGGATCCTGACCGCCGAGGCGGAGTACGCTGCCAACTATGTCGCCTTTCTCCAGGTCGCCAAGCGAACAGGCGTCGCGATCGACATCGTGCCGAGCGATGCTAGCGGCGAGCTCGACGTTGACGCGCTCGAAAGCATGATCGATGAGCGCGTGAAACTGATTGCGATCACATGGGTTCCGACCAATGGCGGGCTGGTCAATCCGGCTGCGGCCGTCGGCAAGATCGCGCGAGCGCGAGGCATTCCTTATCTGCTCGACGCCTGCCAGGCGGTCGGACAAATGGCGGTCGACGTCGAGGCCATCGGCTGTGACATGTTGTCGGCGACCGGTCGCAAATTCCTCCGCGGCCCGCGCGGCACCGGTTTTCTCTACGTCCGCCGGGCGATGCTGCAGCGGCTCGAACCGCCAATGATCGACCACTTCGCCGCACCCTGGGTGTCCCGGGACGCTTACCGGCTGCGTGACGATGCGCGCCGTTTCGAGACCTGGGAGAACAACTACGCAGCCCGGCTTGGGTTGGGCGCGGCTGTCGATTATGCCCTCGATATCGGCATAGGCCCCATCGAGCAGCGTTGCCGCATGCTGGCGGACCGCCTCCGGGGCGGCCTTGCGTCCATTCGCGGTATCAGAATTCGTGACCTCGGACGCGCTCCGGGAGCCATCGTCAGCTTCACGGTGGACGGGTACGAGGCTGAAGCGGTCGTCAGCAACGCGGCCGCAGCCGGCATCACGATCGGTGCCTCAGATCCGTCGAGCACGCGCATCGATGCCGAAATTCGCTCGCTGCCGCCGGTGGTGCGCGCCTCCCCGCATTACTACAATACGGAAGCCGAGATCGATCGGTTGATCGTCCATCTGGCGGTTTGACGCCGCGATAGCGGCGGGCGCGCGCACAGCTCAGGTACAGCGCGCACTCAATCCGGATGCCCCAAGCTTCGCCATGACCTCGTCGAGATGGGCGCTGTCGCGGGTCTCGATCACCAATTGCAGCAACGTTGCCTTGGCTGGAAGATCCGAGAAGGTGCGCTGGTGCGAGACCTCGATGATGTTGGCGCCGGCCTCGGCCAGCAGTGCCGCGACCGCAGCCAGTTGGCCAGGCCTGTCGGGGATGTCGAGCGACAGCTGGGTGAGCCGCCCCTCACGCGCCAACTCGCGGGTCAGGACTGATGCAATCAGCCGCGTGTCGATATTGCCGCCGCTCAGCACCAGCCCGACCTTCTGGCTGGCGAAACGGGACGGGTCGGACATCAGTGCGGCGAGACCGGCGGCGCCGGCGCCTTCGACAACCGTCTTCTCGATCGAGATCAGGGTTGCCACCGCGCGCTCGAGCTCGGCTTCGTTGACGAGCGCAATGTCGTCGACAAGGCGGCGGACGATTTCGGTCGTGAGCTTGCCGGGCGACTTCACCGCAATGCCTTCGGCGAGTGTGTCGCCACGCGCCGGCAGATTGCCGTTATGGATGGCATTGTACATCGAGGGGTAGAGCCAGGCCTCGACGCCGAGGATCCGCAGCGACGGCTTGATCGATTTCGCGGCAATGGCGATCCCGCTGATCAGGCCACCGCCGCCGATCGGGACGACCAGCGTATCGAGCTCCGGCACGGCCTTGAGTATTTCCAGCCCGACCGTGCCCTGCCCCGCGATGACAAGCGGATCGTCATAGGGATGGACGAAGATCATGCCGCAGGCTTCGCCGTGGCTGCGCGCATACGCGGCCGCCTCCTCCAGCGTGGCACCCGTCACCACCACCTCGGCGCCGTGATGCCTGGTGTTTTCGACCTTCACCATGGGTGTGCCGACCGGCATGACGATGGTGGCGGGAATGCCGAGCCGCTTGGCGTGATAGGCGACGCCTTGCGCGTGATTACCCGCCGACATCGCGACGACGCCTCGCGCGCGCTCCTCCGGCGTCAGCGCCGTGAGGCGGTTGAGCGCGCCGCGCTCCTTGAACGAGGAGGTGAACTGGAGGTTCTCGAATTTCAGCCAGATGTCGCAGCCGCAGATATTGCTCAGCGTGCGGCTGTAGCTACAGGGCGTCTCGACGACGGCGCAGCGGATCGTCTCGGCAGCGGCATGGATATCGCTCAGCGAGATCGGAAGGCCGCTGAGATCAGTGGCGATGCTTTGGGACAACTCAGCCATGGGACAGCATAGGGCATTTGGCAGTTTGAGGCGATAAGCCAACCGCTATTTGGTAAATTCCCGGGCACGCGAGGCCCGCCACAGCGTCCACAGCGTGCGCAGCCGCGGCGATTGCTCCGGCGTGAACGGATTACGCCCGGGCTGCGACAAGCGCTTGAGGTCGGCCCGTACCTGGCTCAGCGGAAGGAACGCTGGACGCACGGATGCCGGCACCTCCACCAGCAGCGACAAGGCCGTCGTCAAATGTTGCCGCGCCTCGCCCGAGAGTTGGTCCAGCGCGGCGCGCAAGTTTGGCGTCTCCTTGCCGGCGAACACGTCTTCCACGTCGCAATCGTGGCTCGCCAGCACCTGCTGCGGCAGGAACAATTGCCGGCGCGCCGCATCGCGCGGCAGATTGGCGATGACCCGTACGATGCCCTGCGCCAGCCCGGCATGGCGGGCGAGATGCTCGGCCGCCTCCGACGGTGGTCCCATGATCCGGGCGGCGAGATCGAACAGCGCCGATGAGGTCGCCGCGAGGTAGCCTTCCAGCGCCGCCATTGTTGGCATTGGGTCGTTGTAGAGATCGAATTGATGCTCGTCGGCGAGCAGCGACAGCGGCTCGACCGGCAGGTCGAAATCACGGATTGCGCGGAGAAGCTCCGCCGCTACCGGATTGCCCTCGGCGCTGCCATGCACCTGGCCCGACAGCATGTCGGTCCACCATTGCAGGCGGATTTCACCGGGCAAGGGCTGGCTCACCTGGTCGCGGACGCGGACGATCTCGACATTGAAGGCATAGAGCGCCAGCAGCGCGCGACGCTTGGCAGCGGGCGCGAACAGGGTCGCGGCATAGCGCGGAAAGTCGTGGCTGCGTACGAGGTCAGCGCAGAACGCGGCAGAATCCGGCGCCGGCGCGGAGCCACTCATGGCACGGCGATCAGCGCGGCCGCGACGCGCCGCCGTTCGCCGATCATGATGTTGTAGGTGCGCACGGCGGGACCGGTCTGCATCGTGTCCAGAACCACCCGCGCCGCTTTGAGCGCCTGGCGCAGTTCCGCTGGCGGCAGCCAGACCCCGGTTCCGGTGCCGATCAGGAGCGTGTCGATGCTGTTGGCGGACTTGAAGACTCGATCCAGCGAATAGCGGTCGATCTTCGCGGGGTCCGTTATGTCCCAGGCCCAGATCGCGTCGGGCAGGCAAAGCAGCGATCCCCGATGCGACATGCCGGCAAAGGCAAAGCCGCCCTTGCCATAGGCTTCGATCGGCGCCGAGCGGGGGAAATGCGGTGCGTTGGGATCGCCGGCCATGAGCTTCGTCCGAATGAGCTTACTGCCCTCGCAAACTCCTGCGAGGGCATGCGGTTCGGATCATGCCTTGCTTTTCTTCGCCGGCGTAGCCTTATCGACCGCATCTTCGCGATGCTCGCCGACGCCGAGATAGATCAGGATCGGGGCTGCAATGAAGATCGAGGTATAGGTGCCGACCAGCACCACGCCGAACATCATGACCGCGGTGAAGCTGTGGATGGCATGACCGCCGAACAGCAGCAGCGCCAGCAGCGCCAGCGTCACGGTGAAATGGGTGATGATCGAGCGCGACAGCGTCGAGTTGATCGATTCGTTGAGAAGCTGCGGCATCGGCATCTTCTTGTAGCGCCGCAGCATTTCACGGATGCGGTCGTAGATGACGACGGTGTCGTTGAGCGAATAGCCCAAAATGGTCAGAAGCGCCGCGATGCTGGTCAGGTCGAAATCGACTTGGCTGATCGACATGAAGCCGATCGTCAGCACGATGTCGTGCACGTTGGCGATCATGGCCCCAAGCGCGAACTGCCACTCGAAGCGGAACCAGAGGTAGACCAGGATCGAGACGATCGCCAGCATCAGGCCGAGCATGCCGTAGGCGAGCAATTCGCCCGATACGCGCGGTCCCACCACCTCGACGCGGCGATAGTCGACGGAATCGCCAAGCGCGGTGCGGACCTTCTGCACGGCCTCCTGCTGTGCGGCGTCGCCGCCCGGCTGCTCCGCCACGCGGATCAGGACGTCCGCGGGGCCGCCGAATTGCTGCAACTGGACTTCGCCGAGACGCAGGCCATCCAACGTCGTACGCATCGCCGCAATATCGGCGGTGCCAGACTTGGCCTGCACCTCCAGCAGCGTGCCGCCGCGGAAGTCGATGCCGAAATTCAGTCCATGGGTGAAGAACAGCGTGATCGCGACGATCGACAGCGCCGCCGAGATCGGGAAACTGATCCGGCGAAACCGCGTGAAGTCGAAATGAGTATCGTCGGGGACGATGCGCAGCGACGGCAGCCAGCCGAACGCCGCAACCACGGTGAGGATGGCAATGAGGACGCCGAGCCCGATGAGAACGGTGTGATTCACGATCAGGCTCCTAGATCGGCACGCTCTGCGGCCGCTTCCACCGCACCCACCAGGCCACGATCAGCCGGGTCAGGGTGAAGGCGGTGAACACCGTGGTGATGATGCCGATTCCGAGCGTCACGGCGAAGCCGCGCACCGGACCGGTGCCGATGTAGAACAGCACCGCGGCGGCAATGAAAGTGGTGATGTTGGAATCGAGGATGGTCGCAAGCGCCCGCTTGAAGCCGGCGTCGATCGCCGAGATCGCGTTGCGGCCGCCACGCAATTCCTCGCGGATGCGCTCGTAGATCAGCACGTTGGAATCGACCGCGATGCCGACGGTGAGCACGATGCCGGCGATGCCGGGCAGCGTCAGCGTGGCGTTGAGCAGCGACAACAGGCCGAAGATCATGGCCACATTGATGGCCACCGCGATGTTGGCGAACACGCCGAACAGCCGGTAGGTCAAGAGCATGAAGATGATCACCAGGATCGAGCCGACATAGGCGGCGAGCTCGCCCTTCTCGATCGAGTCCTGGCCGAGGCCCGGACCGACGGTGCGCTCCTCGACCACCGTGAGCGGTGCCGGCAGCGCGCCGGCGCGCAGCAGGATCGCGAGATCGTTGGCCGATTGCACGGTGAAACTGCCGGAGATCTGGCCCTGTCCGCCAGTGATCGGTTCGCGGATCACGGGAGCCGAGATGACCTTGTTGTCGAGCACGATCGCAAAAGGCAGCCCGACGTTCTCTTGGGTGGCCTGCGAGAACTTGCGCGCTCCTGACGTATTGAACTTGAAGCTGACGACGGGTTCGCTCGTGCGCTGGTCGAAGCTCGCTTGGGCATCGGTCAGATCGCCGCCGGCGACCAGCACCTGCTTCTTGACCACATAGGGTGTGGGCGGCGGCGACGCGCTCATCAGAAGCTCGGATTCCGGCGGCAAACGTCCCTGCTGCGCCTGATCGGGCGGCACAGACGTATCGACCATGCGGAATTCCATCTTCGCGGTCTTGCCCAACAATTCCTTCAGACGGGTCGGGTCCTGGAGGCCGGGGACCTGCACCAGGATGCGGTCGTTGCCCTGGCGCTGGATGACGGGCTCGACGGTGCCGAGCTCGTTGACGCGGCGTTCGACGATCTGGATCGACTGCTCGATGGTCTTGCGCATGCGGTCGAGCATCGCGGCCTGCGGGATGGTGAGGCGGATCACCCCACCGCCGGCGTCAGTGACATCCAGGTCGCGCTGACCGCTGGATCCGACCAGTCCGCCCAGCGGCTGGGACAGCTCGCGCAGCTTGGCGAGCGCAGGCTGCAGGTCGGATTCCTTGGTGATCCGCACCTCGGCCGCGTCGTTGCGCACGGTGACGCCGCCGGTGAAGCCGATCTTGGCATCGCGCAGCGTCCGGCGAACATCGTCGCGGACCTGGTCGAGCCTCTCTTTCTTCACATAGTTGCCGTCGACCTCGAGCAGCAGATAGGAGCCGCCTTGAAGATCGAGGCCGAGCACGAGCCGACGCTGCGCCCAGGCGGGCCAGGTCTTGACCTGCGCTTCCGGAAAGAAGTTCGGGACCGCGCAGAGGCACACGATCAGCGCCGTCAGGATAATCCCGAGCGCCTTCCACCGCGTGAAATACAACATCGACTGGACCTGTCAGATCAGGGGATTTCAGAGACTCGCGGAAGCGCTCACTTCGCCGCGGCGTCGTCCTTGGCGCTTTCCTTGGATTCCTTGGCCGGCTCGCCCTTAGCGCGCACGCCGGAGACCATCGAGCGCATCTGCCGCACGCGCACACCATCGGCGATCTCGAACTCGATCTGGTCGTCGTCGACGACCTTGGTGACCTTGCCGACGAGGCCGCCCGAGGTCACGACGGTGTCGCCGCGGCGGATGTTCTTCACGAGGTCGGCGTGGTCACGGACCTTCTTCTGCTGCGGACGCAGAATCAGGAAGTACATGATCACGAAGATCAGGGCGAACGGCAGCAGCGACATCAACATGCCGCTGGTGTCGCCGGCGCCCGCAGCCTGGGCATACGCAGGGGTAATCAGCATTCGGACGATCCTCGTGAGAACGGGGGAAAACCGGTCAGGCCCAAATGGCGACCGGTTCGGTCAAATTCGCGCGGACTATAGCGGCCATTGCCCCAATTGCAACGCTGCCAGACCGCCCCTTTTAGCCACCTTGCGGCGCGCGCTCAGGCCCGATAAGGCTGCATTCTCAGGAACTTCGAACATGCCCCAAAAACCAAGCAAAAGCCCGGCCGGCAAAGGCCCCCGCACCCCTGCCACGAAGCCAGCCCGCGTCGCGGCAAAACGTCCCAAGGCAGCCCTCAAAGTAGCTTCCAAGGTGACTTCCAAGACGAACCAAAACGTCTCCCAGGAGCGCATGGTTCGCGCGCTGGAGACGATCGCGGCGCACCTCTCCGCTCAAGGCAAGCCCGCCGTCGAACGCGAGTCGTTCAAGCAGGCGGATGCTTTCGTCTGGCATCCGGACGGCCGCCTTGCGGCGGTGCCGCGGGTCAGCCGCGTCGAACTGTTCCTGCTCAAGGGCGTCGACCGGATGCGCGACATCCTGATGGAGAACACCGAGCGCTTCGCCAACGGATTGCCCGCCAACAACGCATTGCTCTGGGGCGCGCGCGGCATGGGCAAGTCGTCGCTCGTGAAGGCGGCGCATGCCAGCATCAACGCGGAGCGCAAACCGGCCGACAGACTGAAGCTGATCGAGATTCATCGCGAGGACATCGAGAGCCTGCCGGCGCTGATGGAGCAGCTTCGCGCCTCGTCCTTCCGCTTCATCGTGTTCTGCGACGACCTCTCCTTCGACGGCAATGATGCGTCCTACAAATCGCTCAAGGCGGTGCTCGAAGGTGGCATCGAGGGTCGGCCGGAGAACGTCATCCTCTACGCCACCTCCAACCGCCGCCATCTGCTGGCGCGCGAGATGATCGAGAACGAGCGCTCGACCGCGATCAATCCCGGCGAAGCCGTCGAGGAGAAGGTCTCGCTGTCGGATCGCTTTGGTCTCTGGCTCGGCTTCCACCGCTGCAGCCAGGACGAATATCTCGCCATGGTGCGGGGCTATTGCAGCCATTTCGGCGTCAAGGTCGACGACGACGCGCTGGAGCGCGAGGCCCTTGAATGGTCGACGACGCGCGGCTCGCGCTCGGGCCGCGTCGCCTGGCAGTTCGTGCAGGAGCTTGCGGGACGGCTTGGCGTGAAGCTGACGGCGACGTAGCAAGCTGCCGCCACTTCCCTGACCTGTCATTCCCCGCGCAGGCGGGGAATCCAGTATTCCGGAGACGGTTTTGATCGATCGAGACGCTGCAGCGTACTGGGTCGCCCGGTCGAGCCGGGCGACGACACCGCGTTTGTGGCGATGGCGCGCCCTATTTCAAGCTCACGCCCCGTTCAGGAATTGAAGCGGGTCAACCGGGCTCGATCCCTTACGGATCTCGAAGTGGAGCTGCGGCGACGCCACCTCCCCGGATTGACCCGACTTGGCAATGACCTGGCCGCGCTTGATGGTATCGCCGCGCTTCACCATCAGCTCACTCGCATGGGCATATGCGGTGACGTAGCCGTTGGAGTGCCGAACCAGGACGAGATTGCCGTAACCTTTGAGCTCGTTGCCGGAATAGGCAACGACACCGTCTTCAGCCGCCTTGACCGGCGTACCCTCGGGCACCGCGAGATTGATGCCGTCGTTGGACTTGCCATTGGTCTTGGCGCCGTAGCTCGTGACCACCTTGCCGCGCACCGGCCAGCGGAAAGTCGGCAGCGCGCTGGTGGTCTCCGTAGCTTTCGCCGGAGCTTCCGCGGCCTTGTCTTCGACATTCGCCGTGGCCTGGGCCAGGCGCGCGCTCTGCACCGGCGCGGCGACGGCCGCCATCTTGGTGGCGGGCGCAGGGGCGGCCGCAACGGGCTGCAGCGTCCCCACAACGGGAGCGGCTCCGACCGGAGCCGCGGCAAGCGGTGCCGCGACAGCTGCGGTCTTGGCGCCCGGCACGGCCAGCCTGGCGCCGAGCTTGAGTTTTGCAGAGGCATCGAGGCCGTTGGCGCGGGCCAGTTCGGCCGCCGAGATATGGTTCTTGCGGGCAATGCTGGCGAGCGTGTCGCCGTGGTTCACGAAGTGCGTGGTCGACGGCGCGGCTACGGCGGCAACCGGCCTCGCAGCAGGCGCCAGCGCGGGGGCCGCCGCAACGGGAGCCATGAGCGGCGCGGGCGCAGCGGCGGTGGCCTGATGCGGAATGATCAGCTGCTGGCCGGGCGAGAGCGCGCGTGGGCCCTTATAGCCGTTGGCCGCGAGGATCGCCTGCGGCGTGACGCGATAGCGTTTGGCAAGCAGGTCGAGCGTATCGCTGGTGCCAACGATGATCTTGGTTCCACCGACCGGCTGGGCGGCTGCAACCGAGCGCGGCGGCACGGTGGCCGTGGTCTCGAGATGCGGCTGCGCCGGGGGGGCGTAGGAGCCGACACCGCGGCCGCCTCCAGACACACCGCCTGCCGCAACGGGATAGGATTGCGGCGCGGACACTGCCGGCGGCAAAGGCTGCGACTGATAGTAACCGGACTGTGTCTGCGGCCGCGAATATTGCGGCAACTCACGCTGCGGCGGCGGTGCCTGTTGCACCGAACCGGTCGATTCCTGCGCGAAGGGATTGGAGAAGTTCGACTGGGACATGCGCGACGACATGTCGGCGCTGCACCCTGCGAAGCTGAAGGAGATCAGCGCCAGCACCGCGACCTGCGGCACACGGCGCGAGTAAAGCAACTCGGCGGCAACGGACATGGTTACTCACTCGTACGCAACAGAACTGGTCTTTTAAGTAAACACGCGCCGAGTAAATAACGGCTTAACCCTCCCAATAAGATGTTGGCAGCGCAGCCAATCCGGAATTCTACAGCTCCCGCGCCACCCCGGGCAGCGCCGGCACGAACCGGACCTCGACGAGTTCCTTGCGCTCGATCCCGGCTTCGGTCCGGCTCAGGCGGATCAGTGTCTGCACGCCCTGATGCGGGCCGACGGGCGCGATCAGGATGCCGCCCACCTCCAGCCGCTCGACCAGGTTGTCCGGAAGCTGCTCCATTGCGGCCGTGACGATGATGCGGTCGAACGGCCCGATATTGGCAGGCAGGTTGAGTCCGTCGCCCAGCATCACTTCGACATTGTGATAGTTGAGCTTTTCAAGCCTGATACGTGCGGCATCCGCAAGCTTGCGGTAGCGCTCGACCGTCAACACCTGCCCGGCGAGCCGCGACAGCACCGCCGCCTGGTAGCCCGAGCCGGCGCCGATCTCGAGCACGCGGTGCTTTTTCTGAAGCTGGAGCTGCTCGGTCATGTAGGCGACGACGAAGGGCTGGCTGATGGTCTGCCCGCAGGCGATCGGCAGCGCGCTGTCGCGATAGGCCCCGTCGCGATCGGCCTCGTCGACGAATTGATCGCGCGGCACCTCCTCCATGGCCCGCAGGACCGCCTGGTCGCTGATGCCCCGACGCCTCAGCGTGAGCTGAAACATCATCTTTTCCGGCGGGTGCTGATGGGAGGTCATTGCCTGCTTGTGCTGTCTTTGGGGTCCGGGACGCCAACCCTGGGGCGCGGGATTCCTGTTCCGGCTCAGGGAACCCGTGATACGCTTCGGATGGCGTAGTTGACCACAAATTGGCTTGCAACGGGCGAGCCTCGACGGCCATTTTCATGCATCCGTTCGTCGAAACGCGCATTGCGTCGATTCATGTTATCTGCGAACGTTTTTGGCAATGGGCAAGGACTCGACCATGACCTCGACGGGGCTTACCGGCCGCTCTGTATTCCTCGTCGAAGACGAGGTGATGATCAGGATGATGGTCGCGGACATGCTCGAAGAGCTTGGCTACAAGATCGCAGCCGAGGCTGGCGACATCACCGAAGCCATGCGGCTCGCCCAGGCAACCGAGTTCGACATCGCCATTCTCGACGTCAACGTCAACGGCAAGGTCATCTCGCCGGTCGCCGACGTCATCAAGGCGAAGGGCTGCCCGTTCATCTTCGCCACCGGATACGGCTCCTCCGGCCTGCCCGAGCAGTACCGCGATCGGCCGGCGCTTCAGAAGCCGTTTCAGCTCGACGCGCTCGGCAAGACCATCGAAGCCGCGCTTCGCGGCGGCTAGGCCCCGTTCCAGGTCGGATTACTTCAAGGTCGGACTTACTTCAACGTCGCACTCAGCGCCTCGGAAAACGCCTCGTTGGTCCGGTCGAGCCTGAGCGGCGTGACGGAGACGTAGCGTTCGCGCAGCGCCGCGAGATCGGTGCCTTCAGCGGGCGTATCCATCATCACAGTGCGCTCGAAGCCGATCCAGAAATACGGATTGCCACGGCCGTCCTTGCGCTCGTCGATCTTGAGGAAGCCGAGATTGCGCTTGCCCTGCCGCGTCACGCGAATGCCAAGCACATCTTCCGGCGCGCAGGCCGGGAAGTTGACGTTGATGACGGTGTCCTTCGGGATGCCGGCGGCGATCACCTTGCGCAGGATGTCGGGACCGAATTTGCGCGCCGTGTCCCACAGCGGCCGCTCGCGCGTCTCGACGCTGAATTCCTGAGACAGGGCGAAGGACGGCAGCCCCAGGATGGTGCCCTCCAGCGCGCCGGCGATGGTGCCGGAATAGACCACGTCCTCGGCGACATTGCGGCCCTTGTTGACGCCGGACAGCACGACATCGGGCAGCTTGGCACCGAGGATGTGGCGCGCGCCCATGATGACGCAGTCGGTCGGCGTGCCGCGCACCGCGAAATGCCGCGGACCCACCTCGCGCAGGCGCAGCGGATCGTTCAGCGACAGCGAATGCGACACGCCGGACTGGTCGAGCTCAGGCGCGACAACCCAGACGTCATCGGACAATGCGCGCGCGATCTCCTCCAGGACCTTGAGGCCGGGGGCGTGGATGCCGTCGTCATTGGTGCAGAGAATGCGCATGGGAAAAGTCGATTCCTGAAGCGGGTCTGAGCCGTCTTATCCGGCCGGGGCCGATCAGGCAAACCGGACGGTTGGGGCCGGCGGCAGGTTTCCGGCCTGGTCCTGTTAGCGACGAACGCGCCATTGCGGCAGGAAGCGCGCCAGCCGGCCCTCGGCATGCAATTTCATCGCCGGCACGACCGGGGTCACGATCGGCACCTCGATCACGCCGAGCGCCTCCAGCTGTGCAACGAACGGGTCCGCTACCGGCGTCTGCGGAAAGCGCTCGCGCGCCAGCGTCAGTGCCTGGTCGAAATCCGCGGCATTCACACCGGGCTTCGCCCGCCGGCCCTGGACCAGATCGTCGTCCCAGAGCCGCTTGGTCTCAATGTCGAGCACACCACGCAGCCGCTGATCGACGGCCTGGATGCCGGCACCCGTCACCGCCCATTGTCTGCCGACCCAGAAGATATCGCGGTGCAAGGCCATGAACGATGGGTTCGCGTTGTCGGGTGGCCGGCAGGATAACCGGCCGCCCGATCTTCGCAACCAAACGTTTCTCCGTTTCAGATGGGCAGCACGCCTAGTCGCGTGCGACCACCTTCAGCCCGCCCATATAGGGCTGGAGCACGCTGGGGACCGCGATAGAGCCGTCCTCCTGCTGATAGGTCTCCATCACGGCGATCAGCGCGCGGCCGAGCGCTGTGCCGGAGCCGTTGAGCGTGTGCACGAACCGCGGCTTGCCATCGGGGCCGCGCGAGCGCGCGTCCATCCGGCGGGCCTGGAAATCGCCGCACACCGAGCAGCTCGAGATCTCGCGGAATGCCCCGCCGTCGCCTTGGCCCGGCATCCAGACCTCGATGTCATAGGTTTTTTGCGACGAGAAACCCATATCCCCGGTGCACAGCGTCATCACACGGTAATGCAGGTCGAGCCGCCGCAGCACTTCCTCGGCACAGGCGAGCATGCGCTCGTGCTCGTCCTTGCTCGTCTCCGGCGTCGTGATCGAGACCAGTTCGACCTTGGTGAACTGGTGCTGCCGGATCATGCCGCGGGTGTCGCGCCCAGCGGCGCCCGCCTCCGCGCGAAAGCACGGCGTCAGCGCGGTCAGTCGCATCGGCAGCTGCTTTTCGTCAAGGATGGATTCGCGGACGAGATTGGTGAGCGCCACCTCCGCGGTCGGAATGATCCCGAGACGCTCGGTGCGGAGCCGCTCATGGTCGGGCTCGGCGAGCAATTCGCCCTTGATCGCCCAGAACTGGTCGTCCTCGAATTTCGGCAATTGTCCGGTGCCGAACATAATCTCGTTACGCACGAGCAGCGGCGGATTGATCTCGGTATAGCCGTGCTCGTCGACGTGTAGATTCAGCATGAACTGACCGAGCGCGCGCTCGAGCCGCGCCAGTCCCTTCTTCAGCACGACGAAGCGCGCGCCGGAGAGCTTCGCCGCGATCTCGAAATCCATGTCACCGAGCGCGGCGCCGAGATCGTCATGGGGTTTTGGCGCGAACGTGTAGTTGCGCCTGTTGCCGAAGACATGGCGCTGCACATTGCCGTGCTCGTCGACACCATCGGGCACCTCGCCGAGCGGCAGATTCGGGATCGCCGCGAGCTCCTTGGCGAGCTCCTCGTCGGCAGCCTTCGCGGTCGCCTCGAGCTCCGGCATCGTGGTCTTGAGCTCGGTAACTTCCGCCATCAACTTCGCCGCGCGCGCCTCGTCCTTCGCCTTCTTGGCATCGCCGATTTCCTTGGAGGCCGCATTGCGCCGCGCCTGCGCCTGCTCGGAAGCCAGGATCGCCGCACGCCGGGTCTCGTCGATCGCGAGCAGCGACGCCGACAGTGGCTTCAGGCCGCGTCGTGCAAGGCCGGCGTCGAAGGCTTGCGGGTTGTCGCGGATCGATTTGATGTCGTGCATGGCCGAGGTCCTGGGGCTTGTTGCAACCCTGCAAATCCTGGATTTGCATTTATGCAAATGGCTGCTTCCCCTAGCACGGCTGTCATCGCCCGCGAAAGCGGGTGATCCAGTATTCCAGAGACGTCCGTGATTCCCCCGATGGGCGGCGGCGTACTGGATTCCCCGCTCCAGTGCGCAATTGCGCACAAGGCGGGGAATGACAGCGGAGATCGGGGCGCCTTACTCCGCCGGGCCGGCCGGCGTCGATACGTCAGTGCCGGTGGTGGCCTTTGAAGCGGCCGCCTTCTTCTCCACAATTCCCACCGCGATGATCGAGCCCTCGTAGAGCGCGAGCAAGGGGATCGCGAGCGAGCACTGGCTGAGCACGTCGGGCGGGGTCAGAACGGCCGCGATGACGAAGGCAACGACGATGAAATAGCGGCGCTTCTCGCGCAGCATCTTTGACGTGACGATACCGATGCGCCCGAGCAGCGTCAGGATCACCGGAAGCTGGAAGGCGATGCCGAAGGCGAAGATCAGCGACATCATCAGCGACAGATATTCGCCGACCTTGGGCAGGAGCTGGATCTGCGCGGTCTCGTCGCTGCCGGCCTGCTGCATGCCGAGCGAGAAGCGGACCAGCATCGGCAGCACGACGAAATAGACCAGTGCGGCACCCAACACGAAGAAGAACGGGGTCGCGACCAGATACGGCAGAAAGGCCTGCTTCTCGTGCTTGTAGAGGCCCGGAGCGACGAACTTGTAGATCTGCGTCGCGACGATCGGGAACGAGATGAAGCCGGCGCCGAACAGCGCAAGCTTGAGCTGGGTGATGAAATATTCCAGCAGCGCGGTGTAGATGAATTTCGAGTTCTCGGGACCCGCGACCCACACGAATGGCCAGACCAGCACATTGTAGATCTGCTTGGCGAAGAAGAAGCAGAAGATGAAGGCAATGCCGAAGCCGAGCAGCGCTTTGATCAGCCGCGAACGCAGCTCGATCAAATGGTCCATCAGGGGAGCTTTGCTGGCCTCGATATCGGCGGCGCTCATGACGCTTTGGCGTCCTTGATCGCCTCGGCCGGCGCAGTGTCCTGCGTGACCGAATCTTGCGTGATCGAGCCTTGCGTGACCGAACCTTGAGCGACCTGCGCCTGCTCGACCTCACGGGTGATGGCGAGCGGCTCGTTCACGGCCGCATGTGCCTCGGCTTCCACGAAGGTTTCGGGCGTCGGCGCTTCCGGCGTGGTGGGCGTCGTCACCGCTTCGCTTGAAGTCGCCGGCGGTTCGGCGCCGGTCGAGGCCGAGGTCTCGGCCGGCTTGTCCAGCGCATCGACGCGGAGCGCGTCGCTGACGTCTTTCTGAAGCGAGGTCATCAGATTGTTGCCGGCGAAACCGGAAGCCGCTTCCTTGACCTCGTCGAAGCTCTTCTTGAGGTCGGCCATTTCGGCCTCGCGCATCGCTTCCTGGAATTGGCCCTGGAATTCGGCGGCCATCTTCCGCGCCTTGCCCATCCACTGCCCGACCATGCGCAGCACGCCCGGCAGCTCTTTCGGGCCGATGGCGATCAGGGCCACGACCCCGATCAGGACCAGTTCACTCCACCCGATATCGAACATGAGGTCTTCCGTTCACGCCAGCCGCAGCCGGCCCAATCCCTCGCGCGCAGGATCGGGTCCGCTACCCGCGTCTCGCGTGCTCTCTGGCTTAGACGGCCTTGCTGCCGACGTCGGACCGTGCCGCGGTTGGCGCGGCATTGTTGTGCTCGATGGACTTGGCCGGCTCGGGCTTGTCGGCGACCTTGTCGTCGTCCTGCATGCCCTTCTTGAACGCCTTGATGCCCTGCGCCACGTCGCCCATCAGATCCGAAATCTTGCCGCGACCGAACAGCAGCAGGACCACTGCGATCACCAGGACCCAGTGCCAAATGCTGAGTGAACCCATCCTGCAACCCTCCAAACGCGCATGGCCGGGGACCGGCCGATCTTCACCGAAACCTAGGCTTGGCAGGTGTCAAAAACAAGGACCAAGACAGCGCCAATTCGCTGTTGGCGCTACGTAATTTTGCTAGTGTTAACTGGTCGCAGGGGGGCACCAAAAGACCCAGACGTCAGTCCTCGCTGCCGCCCTCGCCACCCTCATGGCCGCCTTCCGGCGGCGTCTCGGGCTCGACAGCAGGCGCCAGCGCGAGATCAAGGTCCTCGCCCGGCTCCAGCGGATCCTCGTCCTCACGCAAAGTCGGGTCATCCGACGGCGTCGGCACGCTGAATCCGGTCGGCAGGCGCGAATCCAGCAGGCCCGTGCCCTTCAGCTCCTCCAGACCCGGCAGATCGCCGAGCTGTTCCAGCGTGAACTGCGACAGGAAGTCCTCGGTGGTTCCGAAGGTCAAGGGACGGCCCGGCGTCTTGCGACGACCACGCGGCTTGATCCAGCCGGTTTCCAGCAGCACGTCCAGCGTGCCCTTCGAGGTGACGACGCCACGGATCTCCTCGATCTCCGCGCGCGTCACCGGCTGGTGATAGGCGATGATCGCCAGCACTTCGATCGCGGCGCGCGACAGGCGGCGGGTCTCGGTGCTCTCGCGGGTCATCAGCCAGGCGAGATCGCCCGCCGTGCGGAAGGTCCATTTGTTGGCGACCCGCACGAGATTCACGCCGCGCAGGGAATAGTCGGCCTGCAACTGCTCGAGCGCAGCCTTCACGTCCACACCCTCGGGCATGCGCTTGGCCAGCGTCGCGGTGTCCAGCGGTTCATTCGAAGCGAACAGCAGCGCTTCCAGCAGCCGCAATTCTTCGGGACGTGCCTGGGACTCGTTCTCCATCGGCTCGGCCTCTTCTACCCGCACTTCAGCCAGGCTTGCCATGGCAGATTCTCCTTGTTGCACTTAAGCGACCGGCGCATCGGGCGCAGGAGCTGCGTCCATGACCGGCTTGGGGCGCCCCTTCCGGAAATAGATGGGCGCAAACGCCTCTTTCTGATTCAGCTCGAGCTGACCTTCGCGCACCAGCTCGAGCGCAGCCGCGAAACTCGAGGCGAGCACCGTCGCGCGCTGCGTCGGATCGGCGACGTGCTGCAGCAGAAAATCGTCGAGAACGCCCCAATCGTCCTGCTCGCTGATGCTGCCGACCAGCCGCTCCAGCGTGGCGCGCGCCTCGGCGAGCGACCACACCGTGCGCTTGGCCAGATGCACGCTCGCCAGCACGCGCGACTGGCGCTGCGCGGCATAGGCGGTGAGCAGGTCATAGAGCGTTGCGGTGTATTTCGGATGCTTGATCTCGGCGATCTGCTCGGGCTCGCCGCGCGGGAAGATGTCGCGCAGCAATTGCTGCCGGTTCATCAGCCGGTTGGCGGCTTCACGTATGGCCTCCAGCCTGCGCAGGCGGTTGGCGAGCGCCGTCGCCATCTGCTCCGCGCTAGGGCCTTCCGCACTCGGCGGCTCCGGCAGCAGCAGGCGCGATTTCAGGAAGGCGAGCCAGGCCGCCATCACGAGATAATCGGCGGCAAGCTCGAGGCGGATCTTTCGCGCGGCTTCGATGAAGTGGAGATACTGGTCGGCGAGTGCCAGGATCGAAATCTTGGCGAGATCGACCTTCTGCTGCCGCGCCAGTGCGAGCAACAGGTCGAGCGGACCCTCGTAGCCCTCGACGTCCACCACCAACGCCGGCTCACCCTCGGCGAGCTCTGCGGGCCGCCCGGTTTCAAACGATAGGATTTCTGCGGTCATGCCGATGCCGTGTTTGCCCGTGCGATCAATGCGTCCAGTTCGGCGCGTGCGGCCGCGCGATCGAACGGCTGAGGTCCCTTGCGCGCCGCGAGCGCGGCGTTCGCCCGCTCCAGCGCCCTGCCCGCCAGTTCGGGTGTCTGGCCGGCGACCTCACGCATCTCCTCGATGTTGCCGTTGCAATGCAGGGCCATGTCGCAACCGGCCGCAAAAATCGCGCGGGTCCGCTCGGCGATATTGCCCGACAGCGCATTCATCGACACGTCATCACTCATTAACAAGCCCTGGAACCCGATTGTGCCGCGAATCACCTCAGCGATCATTGTCGCAGATGTCGTCGCCGGATGGGCGGAGTCGACCGCGCTAAACACAACATGTGCAGTCATGGCCATCGGCAAATCCGCCAAAGGCTTGAACGCCGCGAAGTCGGTGCGATCCAGTTCGTCTCGCGACGTGTCGACCGTCGGCAGATTGAAATGGGTATCGGCCGTAGCTCGGCCATGGCCGGGGATGTGCTTGAGCACCGGCAACACGCCGCCCTCTTCCAGGCCCTCGGTGACCGCGCGGGCGATCGCGGCGACCTTGCCCGGTTCGGTGCCGTAAGCCCTGTTCCCGATGACGGCGTTGGCGCCAGCCACCGGCACGTCGGCCAGCGGCAAGCAATCCACGGTAATGCCGAGATCCGCGAGATCGGCCGCGATCAGCCGGGCGCTGAGGCGCGCCGCCTTCAGCCCGAGCGTCGAATCAGTATCGTAGAGGCCTGCGAAAATAGCGCCCGGCGGATAGACCGGCCAATGCGGCGGCCCTAGGCGCTGCACCCGGCCGCCCTCCTGGTCGATCAGGACAGGGGCATCAGGAGAGCCCGCAACCGCCCGCAATTCCGCAACGAGTGCAGCAACTTGAGCCGGCGTCTCGACGTTGCGCTTGAAGAGGATGAAACCCCATGGGCGTTCGCTGCGGATAAACTCCCGCTCAGCGGCGGTTAGTTCCGTTCCGGAAACGCCGGTAATGAAGGCCCGCGTGCTCATACGGCCGATTAACCCCGACCCGCGAGAGGGTCAAGGAAACGGCCGTTAATTCCTCTGGACGAAGCAGGCAGACAGGCCCGCGGATTTCAAACTGTTGCAGGCCTGGTTCGCCTCTTCGAGCGAGCCGTAGGGCCCAGCGAAGGCGCGGTAGACGATTCCCTTGCCCTTGTCGGTCAGGTCGACCCGCTTGACCACCGGTGCGCGGGAGCCGAGCACGCTGCCGTACTTGCCCTGAAGCACCCGGTAGGAGGCATGAGCGCTATCCTCGGTCTGCTGCGAGGAGACCTGCACGACGTAGCCGCCGCCGCTGCTCGCGGGCGCAATCTGCGTCGGATTGGTCGCAGCCATCCGCTGCGGCGGCTCCGCAGCCGGCGCCGATTGCGGCGTCAGCGAGAGCGGCTGATTGGCACTGGCATTGGCCGAGGTCGGTGGAGTGCGCGGTGCAGCGGGTGCCGCAACGGGCTTCGGTTGAGCTGCCGGCTTCGCGACGGTGGCGGCTTGCGACGCCGTGGCGTCGGTCTGATCGCCCTTCACGGCCACGGTCCTGATCGCGCGCGGCGAATTGTTCGGCAGCGTGCCGTTGCTCGGATTCGGTCCCGCACTCGACAACGGAATGCTGGACGGCGAGACGCTTGCGACCGGCGGCGGGTTCGCGTTCTGGTTCAGCGGCGGGAACACGACGCGGGGACCTCCCGCCTTGGCGTTGACGTCGACAGGCGCCTCCTCGCGCGGCACGATCTTCTCGGCGCCATCTCCGGTGACCATGCGGTCCGGCACCTTGGCCGAGGAGTCCGACGGCGCCGGCACGATTTTGGTCGGCGTGTTGTCGGCCTTGATGATCGGCGGCTCGCCGCTGCGGGGCGAGCCCACATAGGTCTTGTAGGCGAACGCAGCGCCGGTCCCGACCACGGCAAGAGCCAGGATCGCCGCGACCGTCATCATGCCTCCGCGCTGCTTCTTCGGCTCGTCGAGATCGGCCTCGGGATAGTCGCTCTGGAACGCGTAAGGATCGTCGGGATAGGCGGGATCGCGCTGGTAGTCCTGCTCGCCCGCCTCCAACCGTCCGTAGAGCGCATCGTCATAGCGCGCCGGATCGGGCTGCTGATAGGCTTGCTCTTGGTAAGCCTGATCGTGTTGCTGGTAGGCCTGATCCTGATAGGCAGGAGCTTGATAAGCAGGAGCTTGATAGGCCTGATCCGGATAGGCCTGCGGCTGACGAAAATCAGGTTCGGGCTCGGGCGCAGTCGGCTGGGCTGAATAACGATGCAGTGGATGAACCGGGTTTACGGAAGCGGGATAGGCAGGCTCAGCTGGCGCCGTCTGCGGCTGCACATTGGCGCGCCGCATCCATGAGGGCGGTCCGGGCGGCGGCGGGGCCTGCTCGGCATAGTCCTGCTGGTCATCGTCCTGGCGATAGTCGTCGTCCTGATAGCTCCGAGCAGGCGCAGGCGCTGCTGGCGGGTGCGCACCCGGCCGCCCTTGCGCTGCGAACGGATCGGTCTGCCCGATCAGGCGGGCAAGTTCGGCCAAGGGATCGCCGCTCCCATGCTGATCGCCACCGCGATAGTCATCGGAAGGAAACGGTCTGTCCTGATATCGTTCGGCCATCGTGATGATGCGTCCCTTCGGGAAAGCCGCGCGCCCCTCGACCAAGGCACGGCTTTCGACCCACAAGGCTTTCAACCAAGTCTAAGCGATCCGGCTTCTGCCGGTTACCCCCGAAATCCCTTAAGTAGTTCGCCCCAAACTACCGCATCTCGTCCGGAGCATGGACGCCGAGGATGGCGAGGCCCGATGCCAGGACAGAGACGACGCCCTGGACCATGGCCAGCCGCGCCTTCGTTAGATCTGCATCATTATTGATAATGAAGCGTAAATAGGGCAAATCGCGCCCCTTCGTCCAAAGTGCGTGAAATTCACTCGCTAAGTCATAGAGATAGAAGGCAATTCGGTGCGGCTCGTGGGCGCTTGCAGCCGCTTCCAGCAGGCGCGGAAAAATTGCGAGCCGCTTAAGAAGGTCGAGCTCAGCCGGGTCCGACAGCCGTTCCACCGCCGACTCACCGAGCCAGGCGATGCGCTTTTCCGCATCCTCCGGGAGTTCCGGAAACACCTCGGTCCGGGCGTTGCGGAAGATCGAATGGCCGCGGGCGTGGCCATACTGCACATAGAACACCGGGTTGTCGCGCGACTGTTCCATGACCTTGGCGAGGTCGAAGTCGAGCACCGCGTCGTTCTTGCGGTAGAGCATCATGAAGCGGACGGCGTCCTGGCCGACTTCATCCACCACCTCACGCAAGGTGACGAAGTCCCCGCTCCGCTTGGACATTTTCACCGGCTCGCCGTTGCGCAGCAACTTCACGAGCTGGACGATCTTGACGTCGAGCGCCCCCTTGCCGGAGGTCGTCGCCTTCACCGCCGCCTGCATGCGCTTGATATAACCGCCATGGTCGGCGCCCCAGACGTCGATCATCTCCGCAAAGCCGCGGTCGAACTTGTTCTTGTGGTAGGCGATGTCGGCGGCGAAGTAGGTGTAGGAATTGTCGGACTTGATCAGCGGGCGATCGACGTCGTCGCCATAGGCGGTCGCCTTGAACAGCAACTGCTCGCGATCTTCCCAATCCTCGGCCGGGGCCCCCTTTGGCGGCGGCAGACGGCCTTGGTAGATGTCGCCCTTGGCGCGCAGGAAATCGATGGTCTCGGCGACCTTGTTGTTGCCGGCGTCCTGCAGCGAGCGCTCCGAGAAGAACACGTCGTGGCGGATGTTGAGCGCAGCGAGATCGTCCTTGATCTCGTCCATCATCATCGCGATCGCCTTGGCGCGTACCGCCGGCAGCCACGCGCCCTCGCTCATGGCGAGGAGCTTGTCGCCGTGCTCTTTGGCCAGCGCCTGCCCGACGGGCTTCAGATAGTCGCCGGGATAAAGACCTTCCGGGATCGCGCCGATGTCCTCGCCGAGCGCCTCGCGATACCTGAGGAACGCGGAGCGTGCGAGCACGTCGACCTGGGCGCCGGCATCGTTAATGTAATATTCGCGCGTGACGTCACGGCCTGCGAACTCGAGCAGGCTCGCCAGCGCGTCGCCGAACACGGCGCCGCGGCAATGGCCGACATGCATCGGTCCGGTCGGGTTGGCGGAGACATATTCGACGTTGACCTTGGAGCCGCCGCGGATGCGGCCGTAATCGGCGCCCTCGCGCAGCACGGTCCGCAGTGCCTCGGCCCATGCGGCCGGCTTCAGCGTCAGGTTGATGAAGCCGGGACCGGCGACGTCGACCTTCGTGATCAGCGGGTCCGCGCGCAGCCGTTCGGCGATCTGCTCGGCGAGGTCGCGCGGCTTCGCCTTTGCCTCTTTCGCAAGCACCATGGCCGCGTTGGTCGCCATGTCGCCATGGGAGGCATCGCGCGGCGGCTCGACCACCACGCGCGAGAAATCGATGCCCTCGGGCCAGTTGGATTCCGCCGCGAGCGCGCGGCAGACCGCGTGCACGCGTGCGAGCACGTCGGCGAACAGGTGCAGTGCTGGGGATGTGTCGGGCATGGGCGCCGCCTAACGCAAATCCGGGGTCGAGTCAAAGAGCCGCTGGTGCTCGGTCAGGGCGAAACGATCGGTCATTCCGGCAATGAAATTCCCGATCCGGCGGGCCCGGTCGCCGTCATTGTCCACCTCCGCCCCGACCAGCCATTCCGGCGGCAGCTCGCCGGGCGATGTGAGGTATTTTGCGAACAGGTCGAAAAGGATCTGTTCCGCCTCGCCCATCACCCGCATCACCCGCTTGTGGCGGTACATGTGCTGATAGAGAAAGCGCTTGATGGCTGCCTCCTCCTCGACGACTGCTGCGGGGAACGCGATCAATGCCCGGCTCTGCTGGCGCACGTCCTGAGCGGATTGCGGTTTCACGGCCGCAAGGTTTGTCTGCGCCTCGGCGAACACGGCACCGATCAAGTGTGAGATCAGCTCGCGCACCAGCTCGGCGCCGCGCCTGACGTCTTCGAGATCGGGGTAATGCGCAGAAGTCTCGGCGATGATCTCCGCGGTCAGCGGCATCACCTTGAGGTCGTCGAGGTGAAACAGACCCGCGCGCAGGCCGTCGTCGATATCGTGGGCATCATAGGCGATGTCGTCGGCGATCGCGGCGACCTGTGCCTCCAGCGAGGCGAAACTCCACAATTCGAGATCGTAGGTCTTGATGTAGTCGGCGATGCCGACGGGAATGCCGTGCTCGCGATAACGCCCGACCGGCGCACCGCTGCGATCGGTCAGCGGGCCGTTGTGCTTGACGATGCCCTCCAGCGCTTCCCACGTCAGGTTGAGCCCGTCGAATTCGGGATAGCGGTGTTCCAGCGCCGCAACGACGCGGAGCGTCTGGGCGTTGTGGTCGAAGCCGCCAAAATCCTTCAGGCAGGCGTCCAGCGCCCGTTCGCCGGCGTGCCCGAACGGCGGATGGCCGAGGTCGTGGGCGAGCGCGAGGGTTTCCGTGAGGTCCTCGTCCAGCCCGAGCTGCCGCGCCAGCGCCCGGGCGATCTGCGCCACCTCCAGCGAATGGGTCAGCCGGGTACGGTAGTGGTCGCCCTCGTGGAACACGAACACCTGGGTCTTGTACTTCAGCCGGCGGAACGCGGTGGAATGGATCACCCGGTCGCAATCCCGCCGGAACGGGCTGCGGGTCCGGCTCGGCGGTTCCGCGACCAACCGGCCGCGACTGCGCTCCGGATCGCAGGCATAGGGCGCATGGGGGGCAGCCATTCCGACGGACACGGCGAATTTAGTCCCTATCCATTTGATTCTGCGTATGGTGGCACTTAACTATGCCGGACGCGGGATACCAACTGAATTGGGCAAGCGACCTTCAGGTGACTTGGTATGACCGCGGGGACTATCGGAGACGAACGATGACGACTGACGTGACCATCAGTGACAAGGCCGCACGCCGGATTGGGGAGATCCTCAAGGGCGAAGGGTTTGGCGCGATGCTGCGGATCTCGGTCGAAGGCGGCGGCTGCTCCGGCTTCCAGTACAAGTTCGACATTGACCGTGCCCGCACCGACGACGACCTCGTGATCGAGCAGGACAATGCGGTGGTGCTGGTCGATTCCGCCTCGCAGCCATTCCTGGCGGGGTCGCAGGTCGATTTCGTCGACGATCTGATCGGCGCCTCGTTCCGGGTCAACAATCCCAACGCCACGGCGTCCTGCGGCTGCGGGACCAGCTTCTCGATCTGACGGCGCCGGCTAAGCGCCGGTGAGCTGCCTTTCCTCGTCCGTCCAGTCCGCCTCGACCGGCATCTGCTCGGGCTGAAGCGGTGCGTCCTCCGACACACATTGGCCGTCCAGCGCACGCAGCAGCGCCGTGACCAGCGCAGGCTTGCGCAGCGGTTTGGCGAGGAAGTCGGACATCCCCGCCTCGCGGCAGACCTTGACGTCCTCGGGGAAGGCGTTGGCGGTCAGCGCGATGATCGGCAAGGCCGCGAAGCGTCCGCCTAGCGCACGGATCGCCCGGGTCGCGGCAAGGCCGTCCATCTCGGGCATGCGCACGTCCATCAGCACGATATCGTAATCGCCTTCGGACACGGCCGCGACGGCCTCGACACCGTCGGCCACGACGCGCAACTCGACATCGAAGGCACCGAGCATCTTGCTCACGACCATGCGGTTGACGGCGTCGTCCTCGGCGACCAGCACCTTCAGCGGTCGATCGAAGCCCGCGATGCGCGCCTTGAGATCGTCGGCTTCCTCGCGGCCTGCGTCGTGATCGGACGTTTGCACCTGGCTCCACGGCAGCACCAACGTGAAGCGGAAGGTCGAGCCTTCGTCCGGCGTCGAGGTGACGCCGATGGTGCCGCCCATCTGCTCGATGATGCGTCGGGAGATTGCAAGCCCAAGCCCGGTGCCGCCGAAGCGGCGGCTGATCGAGGCGTCAGCCTGGGCGAAGTCGGAGAAGAGCTGGCCGAGCTTCTCGGGGGCGATGCCGATGCCGCTGTCGGTCACGCTCCATTCGACGGTGGTGAGCAGATCGCGGCGGGCCTGACAGACGGCCGTGATCGTGACTTCGCCCTCGTCGGTGAACTTCACCGCGTTGGAAGCGAGATTGAGCAGCACCTGGCGGATACGCGCGACATCGCCGCGCAGCGTCGGCGGCAGGTTGGGATCGAGCTCGACCTTGACCGCGAGCCCCTTGCTCTTGGCGCTCGCGCGCACGACGGTCGCCACCGCTTCGACCAGCGCCTGCGGCGCGAAGTCGATCACCTCGAACGCGAAGCGTCCGGCCTCGAGCTTGGAGAGGTCCAGGATGTCGTTGAGGATGCGCTGGAGGTTGTCGCCGGACTCGCGGATCGTGGTGACGGCTTCGTGCTGCTCCGGATCGAGTTTTGTCTCCAGCAGCATGCTGGCAAGCCCCAGCACGCCGTTCATCGGCGTGCGGATCTCGTGGCTCATCACTGCGAGGAAATCCGATTTGGCGCGGCTCTCGGCCTCAGCCTTTTCCGCGCGCCAGCGCTCGGTCACGTCACGGCCGAAGCCGCGATAGCCGAGGAATTGACCGTCGCGGTCGTAGGCCGGCTTCGCAGTGAGCGACCACAGCCGCGCCTCGCCGCCTGCGACCACCTTGAGGTTCATCTCGTGCAGCGGTTCGGCGTGCTCCATCAGGCCGACGACGTTGTAGGCCGCGCTCTTGTCTTCGGGGCACAGCATGTCGAGCACGTCGGCGAAATGCGCGCCCTTCAGCAGCGGCAGCGGCAGCTGTGCGACGGCGGCGAAGCGCTCGGGCACGTCGACCAGATGCCCCTCGGCGTCGGTCTGCCACAGCCAGTCGCTGGCATTCTCCTGAAAATCCTTCAGCAGCAGCGAGATGATCTCGGTCTGCCGCTCAAGCTCGAGCTGGGCCTTGAGATTGCCGAGGAACAGATTGCCTTGCGAGACGATGTTGCGCGCCATGAAGAACGCGAACAGCAGCAGGAACACCGCGGTTACGAGATACGGCCCGGTGCCGCACAACAGCAGCGCCGCGACGCAGGCGATCGTCGTCGTCGCGAGATAGACAAGGCCCGCGCGCGGGAAGGTCGAGAGCGTGAAGGCACCGCCGGACATCATACCGACCATCAGGCAGGCGAGAATGAGCTGGCTGGTCGGCTCGATGCGGCTGAAAAGCGCGACCGGCAGCGTGCCCCAGATTGCGGCGAGGAAAAACGCCTGCCGCAACATCTGCCGCGCGGCGCGGGGCGAGGCTTCCTGTGGCGGGCTCTGGTGGGAGCGCCGCCACGCGCGCACCGCGAGCGAGGCGGCGGTGGCGAGGGTCATGCCCCAGATCGCGAGAAAGTCATTCCAACCACGGCCCCAGAACAGGACCAGCACGACCGCGACGTTGAGCATGGTGACGGCCATCGTCACCGGGATCAGCCGTATCACTGCGTCGATCTGTTTGGCGCGGATGCGGCTTAGCTCGCGCTCGCGGAGACCGGCGGTCAGGCCGTCCTCGATCTCGTAGCCGCCGAGCCAGTACAGGAACGCGCCGATCAAGCCGTCGCGGGGCTCGGTTCGCATCATGGATTTGTCCGGCCGTCCCATCGAAAAACCTTTTCACGATCAATGGCCCAGGCCCGACTTAAGCCGGGTTAATTTTGTGGGAGATTTCGCAGCATCCTTGACGGGCGCGTTTGCATTTTGTTCTAACCATGGCCCCTGCCCGGAGCCGCCAAGATGCCCATCAGAATAGCCACCTGGAACGTGAACTCGGTCCGGCAGCGGATCGATCTCCTCCTGACCTGGCTGAAGGAGTGCCAGCCGGACATCGTCTGCCTCCAGGAGATCAAATGCGTCGACGAGGCGTTCCCGCGGCTGGAGATCGAGGCGCTCGGCTACAACGTGGTCACCCACGGGCAGAAGACGTTCAACGGTGTCGCCCTGCTCTCGAAGCTCCGGTTCGACGAGACCAAGTCGGGGCTGGCCGGCGACGACGAGGACGCCCATGCCCGCTTCCTCGAAGGCGTGGTGACGCTCAGGTCCGGCGTGCTGCGCATCGCCTGCCTCTATCTGCCCAATGGCAACCCCGTCGGGACCGAGAAATATCCCTACAAGCTCAAATGGATGTCGCGGCTTCTTGAGTATTCGAAGGAGCGCCTCAAGACCGAGGAGCCGCTGATCCTCGCAGGCGACTTCAACGTTATCCCGCATGCCCGGGACGTCCATAATCCCGCCGCCTGGACCGAGGACGCCCTGTTCAAGCCCGAGACGCGGGAGAGTTTTCAGTCCCTGCTCGGCCTCGGCCTGACCGATGCGCTTCGGGCCGTCACCGACGAACCCGGGCTCTACACGTTCTGGGATTACCAGGCCGGTGCCTGGCAGAAGAACCATGGCCTGCGGATCGACCATCTGCTGCTGTCGCCACAGGCCAGCGACCGGCTCGCCAATGTCGGCATCGACAGCTATGTGCGCAGCTGGGAGAAGCCGTCGGACCACGTGCCGGTGTGGGCGGACCTCGATCTCGATGCGGCGTGAGGCCGCCTCAACCACTTACTCCCGGCGGCCCTGCACCCATTGCTCCAGCATCTGCAGGCACATGGCGCGATCGTCGTCGGAGGCCTTTGCGAAGGCGCGGTTGTAGTTTTCCTTGATCCAGGTCTCGTCGCTGCCTGCGCTGTCGCGCGCCAGCGTCAGCCACATCAGGCCGCGCGCAGCCTGCCGCGGCAGGCGGTCGCCGTTGAACAGCATCTGGCCGAGCAGCGCCTGGGCCTCGTGCTGGCCCTTCTGCGCGGCGAGCCCAAGCCAGCGCGCGCCGTAGCGAAAATCCTCGCGCGAAGCGTCCGGCGTCTTCAGGTACAGGCGGGCGAGATCGTATTGCGCATCCGCATTGCCGAAATAGGACGCGGCATAGGAGAACATCTCCCGCGCGCGCTCCTGGTCCGGCTTGACCTTCGAATTCGGGATGCCGCTGAGATAATAGCGGCCGAGCGCTACAAAGGCGTTGGCGACGATCTGCGCCTGCGGCGCCGACGGGCTGTCCTCGGCATGCGCGTTGGCGATGCGGGTGAAATACTCGAACGCACGCACATCGTCCTGGGCGACGCCGTCGCCATTGGCATACATGCGGCCGAGCTTCCACTGCGCGATGGGGTGGCCACCCTCCGCGGCATATTGCAAGGCGCTGAGCGACGTTTCTTGGGTCACGACCGCTGGCGGCACATTACGCACCTTGCCTGCTGCACCCGGCAAGCTCGTGACCACCGGGATGGTCGCATCCTTCGGGCTGACGGGGGCGCCGTCAAAGGCGAGCGCCGGCGCGGCCAGCGCAGTAGCCCCCAACACAAACGCAACGATGGTACGCCTAGATGTCCGCATAGCACTGTTTCTCGTGCGCGCCGCCCGGGTGGGTCACTGCCCCACCGAGCGCTGGTCCAACCTGCTGAGCATATTTCCAGAGCGCGCCCGTCGTGTGGTTAGTCGCGCGAGCGGTCCATTTGGTCTTGCGTTGGGCAAGCTCCTGGTCGCTCAATTTTACGTTAAGGGTACCGGCGACCGCGTCGATCTCGATGATATCGCCGTCCTCGAGCAGCCCAATCGGGCCGCCGATGGCGGCTTCCGGCCCGACATGGCCGATGCAGAAGCCGCGGGTGGCGCCGGAGAAGCGGCCGTCCGTGATAAGCGCGATCTTGCCACCCATGCCCTGGCCGGTCAGCGCCGCGGTGGTCTGGAGCATTTCCCGCATCCCGGGACCGCCCTTGGGCCCCTCGTAGCGGATCACGATGACTTCGCCTTCGCGGTAGGTGCGCTTCTGCACGGCCTCGAAAGCATCCTCCTCACGGTCGAAGCACCTGGCCGGACCGGTGAACCTGAGGTTGGACATTCCCGCGACTTTCACGATCGCACCTTCTGGCGCCAGATTGCCCCTAAGACCGACCACACCGCCGGTGACGGTGATGGGCTTGTCTGCCGGGTGCACCACGTCCTGGTGCGGATTCCACTTCACGCTTTTGAGGTTTTCGGCGATCGTTCGACCGGTGACGGTCATGCAGTCACCGTGGAGAAATCCGTTGTCGAGCAGCGTCTTCATCAGAAGCGGTATGCCACCTACTTCAAACATGTCTTTGGCGACATAACGGCCGCCCGGCTTCAAATCCGCGACGTACGGTGTCTTTTTGAAGATTTCGGCGACGTCGAACAGATCGAACTTGATGCCGCACTCGTGCGCGATTGCCGGCAGGTGCAGTGCAGCATTGGTCGAGCCACCGGACGCGGCGACCACGGCGGCGGCATTCTCCAGCGCCTTGAGGGTGACGATGTCGCGCGGCCGGATGTTTTGGGCGATCAGCTCCATGACCTGCTCGCCCGCGGTCATGCAGAAGGCATCGCGAATTTCATAGGGTGCCGGAGCGCCGGCCGAGTACGGCAGCGCCAGCCCGATCGCCTCCGAGACGGTCGCCATGGTGTTGGCGGTGAACTGCGCGCCGCAGGCACCCGCAGAGGGGCACGCCACGCGCTCGATCTCGTCCAGGTCCTCGTCCGACATCGCGCCGACCGAGTGCTTGCCGACGGCTTCGAACATGTCCTGCACCGTGACCTGCTGGCCCCGGAAATTGCCGGGCAGGATCGAGCCGCCATAGATAAAGATCGAGGGCACGTTGAGGCGGACCATCGCCATCATCATGCCCGGCAGCGACTTGTCGCAGCCGGCCAGGCCAACGAGGGCGTCATAGGCGTGGCCGCGGATCGTCAGCTCGACGGAATCGGCGATGCATTCGCGCGACGGCAGCGAGGAGCGCATGCCGTCATGGCCCATGGCGATGCCGTCGGTCACGGTGATGGTGCAGAATTCCCGCGGCGTGCCGCCGGCGGATGCGACACCCTTCTTCACCGCCTGCGCCTGGCGCATCAGGGAGATGTTGCAAGGCGCAGCCTCGTTCCAGCACGAGGCGACGCCGACGAAGGGCTGGTGGATCTGATCGGTGGTCAGACCCATGGCGTAGAGGTAGGACCGATGGGGCGCGCGCGCAGGGCCTTCCGTCACGTGACGGCTCGGCAGCCTCTGCTTGATGTTGCTCTTCGCGTCCATCGCCAACCAGTTTCCCCGGCCAACCCTTTCAGACCCGAAAAATCAGAGCCAAGATTTTAATCGACCTTTTGAATCGACCTTGGGGATTTCCCGTCGCCTTCCAGGACCACCGCTGCCGCTAAAACATTCGAGTGATTTTATTCATGTTCAGGTGTGGCCAAAAAGCGGCGTCGATGCGAACGGACAGAGATGATGGTTAAATCGGTGGCGGGTGTTGCATGGACGGCACAATCGTGGCCTGGAGGACACGGCCGAGCGTACCAAGATACCCCCGCTGGGAGGACGATCCACAACTTGAGATTTAGCGGCTCGCAGCTATGCCCAGTTTCCGCCCGACGCCAAGGCGCAGCCAGGATGAGTCGCACTCTTACATTCCACCGCGTGTCCGAGACACGCTGCAAAGGCGCTGCGCAGCGTCCGGGGTATGTGGAGGAGAGTGAGGCCCACACTCTCTCCACATCGTCATTGCGAGCGCAGCGACTTGTCCGCGAAGCTTTAGCGAAGGCGGAAGCAATCCAGAATCCCTTCGCGGCGGCAGACTGGATTGCTTCGCTGCGCTCGCAATTACGGAGCATGAGGCGGCAGCGGCACTCTTCCAGCTCGCATTTTAATTGCAGACATGCCTTCGCGTTCTCGCGGCGCGTTTCGCCCGAGCTTTGCTTGGTCACTCCCCCCTCAAATCCAAGAGGGCGCAGGGAAGGCCGGGTGCCGGCTGGCACCCGCGGTCCGCTGCGCGAAAAGCACACGCAGGAAAACCGCACAGCAGCATACAGGTGGTGCCGATCACTCGGCCTTCCCTGCGCGATGGTCGGACGGCTTATGCCGTGCTCTCCCGGGAGCCGAGTTCCTTTTGGCCTCCCTCACCCCAACGAAATTCACCGACACCGCGCCGGTTGACGCAAGTGCCGCATTCGCCGGGACTTGACCGTAGCAACGACGGCCAGGACCACACGGTTTTGCCGTACGCACGGCCCGCCAATTCGTCACCGGTTTCGACGACGTTGTGCACGTTGCCGCCGACCTGATGACGAGACGAAGCCTAGCAGCGCTGCTCGTCGGAACGAAGCCTTGGGCTCACGGAGAGCAATCCGCCCTGCCCTTAGCCTCTCGTACCCGAACGCTGCCGAGTCCACCGCAAGCCCGGCTCGCGAACATGACGACCACAAGATCGCCCCTCAAGAATGAGCCGGGATGGGCGACACATACGCCAAAACCGAATTTCGGTAAAGCAGAATATTTTGGACGCGCCGGCTTGACACGGACGTGTCGAGAATTGGTCAGATGTTTGCCCGACGGGCAACCGCGACGGCTTCGTGGCGCCTGGCCGTTCGACTTTGTCGAGACGGTCTGGACGGCGGTCGCCTTGCGGCGCTGTGTCCGTCATCGCCATGACTAGACCTCAGCGCCTCACCTTCTTGTTCCTTAAACGGGGGGCTACGCTCGCCCTCTTGCGCGCTGGGCCTGAGCCCAGGCCGCGGTGACGTCGCGCGGCGGGACGTCGACGCGCCGGATCGGCGTCAACTCGCCGGAGGCTGAGATGATCGCAGTCTCCTCGCGGCGGCAGCGCGGGCACACGAAGCGGACCTCATTTGGCGAAGCCGACCAGCTCGAACGTTTCACATTGGCCGCCATCGGCCAGGCCGCGCAATGCGAGCATGACACCAGGAACCGACCGGGATCGAGCATACCCATTCCAAAGGACTCCGCGTCCTGCCATCCCTTCAATGATTAACCCATGTGAATCGTTCCGGTGCCAGAACACCGTCAAGACACCGTCAAGACACCCTCGCGGCCCCAAACCAGGAGGCTGATCGGCTCAGTGGGCGCCCTTGAGCGTGCATGACGTGCTGCAGGTGACCGTGTTGCCGTGGTCGCACGCCTTGCAGGCGGCAACGCACTGGGCCATGTCGCGGGGATTGAAGGAGGTGTAGTTCCGCATCGCGCAGACCGGGGTCGAGCCGGTGATGTCCTGCTCCTGGTTGCAGGCTGCCGTCATGAGTCCAAACATGATGACTGCAAGGAGGCGCATGGGATCGCCCTGTGAGGCACGACAAAACAATCTCGCGAGGCGCGCTGCACCGCAGCGAGCCCCCGGCATTTCCACAGCGGAAATTCGCCGCAGGCGTCCCCGCATCTGCACTGAGGATGCGCGCCAAGTGTTAAGAACGGATTGCTGGCGTCAGGCCGCAGCCTTGCTTGCGATTGCCTGACGCATGTCCGCAGCCAGCTGGCGGTACTGCTCCGAAAGCTTCAGATAAAACTCGCGCTTGGTGCTGTCGGTGGCGAGCCGGGCAATCAGCTCGCATTCGGCGGTGAGCGTCTCGAAGCGTTCGAGCCTGTTCTCAAGTTCTGTCATCGGCGTGTCCCCGTCAAACGCCTCAAGGACACCAAACCTAAGCCCGGGAAATAGGTCACGGCGAACATCGTTATCGAGTAGAATCAATTTTTCCGCGCGGCCGGCTATTTCTGCTCCAACCGCCACGCCCCGTCCCAGCTCTCGTCCGGCGGATTGGCCTCGAATTGCGTAATGCGGGCGAGCATTGCGCGCGAGGGGCCGTCGCCGGGGACGGCTTCAAGTGCCGCGTTGAAGGCGGCACGGGCCTCGTCGAAGCGGCGGGCGCGATAGGAGGCGAGGCCTCCGGCGTAGTGCGAACGCAGGCTCTCATGCGCGGCCGTGAGCGCGCCTGCCCGGCCCATCACCTCGAAGATCGCTTGCGCCGCGCTCTGGCCGGCGACCGCAAGACGATCGACTTCGCGCAATTCGAGGTGCGAGCCGATCGCATCCGCCGTCGCCTGCGAAATTAGGATACGGGTGCCATAGGTCTTGTTGACGGCTTCGAGCCGCGAGGCAAGGTTCACGGCGTCGCCCATCACCGTGAAGCTCATCATCAGCTCGGAACCGATGCTGCCGGTCAGGACCTCGCCGGTGGCGATGCCGATCCGCAAGTCGCACGGCACCGGCATGGCGCGGATGCCGAGGAGATCCGGGAGCTGCTTCTGGAGCGCGGGCACCTGGTCGGCCATGTCGAGCGCGGCGAAGCAGGCAAGCTGAGCCTGCTCCTCCTCCTCGATGAAGGGCGGCCCCCAATAGGACATGATGGCATCGCCGATATATTTGTCGATGATGCCGCGGTTGCTCCTGATCGGACCGGACATGACGGTGAAATAGTGGTTCATCACCCTGACGAGACCGCGCGGGGTCATGCCCTCGCTCATCGAGGTGAAGCCGCTCATATCGCAGAACATGATGGTCATCACCCGGCGCTGGCCGTCGATGGCGACCTCCGGCCGGTCTATCAAGCCCTGAACCACCTTGGGATCGATATAGCGGCCGAAAGTCTCGCGGATGCGCTCGTTCTGGCGCAACTGCTCGACCATGCGGTTGAAGGCGGCAGCGAGCTCTCCGATCTCGTCCTGGGTCGAGACGGTGATGGTCTTGTCGAAATGGCCTGCCTCGACCTCGCGGGTGCCTGCCAGCAGCAGCCGGACCGGTCGCGTGATCCCGGTGGAGACCATGATTGCAAAGGCAAGTCCGACGATCGCCGCGAGGATGGTCACGATGCCCGAGACGATGATCGCCTGGCGCTGATGGCGGATGACCTGCGCCGTGCTCACGAACACCTGCGAGAGCATCTCGGCCCGGATCGCATCGATCCGCTGGGTGAAGAGATCGCGGAGCGCGTCCACATGGACGAGCACGTCGCGCGTGGCCGCAAAGTCCTTGGCATCGAGCAGCCGGAGCAGCTTGGCGTCCTCCTCGTCGAGTTCGCGGCGAAGCTCCTTGACTGCATTCTCGATGCGCGTCTCGATCCTGGCGAGTGCCGCGTTGTCCGACGGTGTGCTCTCATCGTCGATGATCGCGTTGATCAGCTTTCGCGCGGCTTCGGCCTCCTGCTCGACCTGGGCGTCCGTTTCCCTGAAGATCTTCAGCCGCGCCGCAAAGCCCTCCTCGTCCGGCGGCGTTTGCATTTTGGCGATCACCATGCGCCGCATCGCCAGCGCCCGCTCCAGCGAACGCACATTGGACCGCGCCAGGTGGCCGTAAGCCGGAATATACCGCGCGGTCAGCTCATCCAGGAGATGGCCGACGCGGCTCGACATCACCATCGACAGGATCGCGGTGACGACCATCAGGATGATGAGGCCGAGCGCAATCCCGACGATCTTGCGCCGGATCGACTGGTTGAAAATCGGCATGGGCGGGGACAATGGGCTGAAGGGAAAAGGCCTTGGAACCCAATACATCGGATTTGCCGCCGGGAATACGCGCAATTTGGCCGCTTGTGGCGTCCTGAACCGCCGCAATCGTCGCGCGAGCCCTGTTCGTTAATGAAAGGTTAAGAGACCCGCTCGACCCGGCGTTGTACAGGTTCCCTGGCTCCATCCGTATTTCGCCGCATTGTTGGAACAGCTTGAGGATGCGAAACGACGTCGTGTCACCATTTTTGACGCCGTTTTGATTCTCAAGCCGCATCTCGTCGCGGACTTTGGTTTGTACTGGTTTCGCAGGGGGACCACGGAATGAACCAGTGCCTACGCTCGCTCGCGTGTGTCGTTGCCGTGGCCGCTTTGGCCTTCATCCCTACAGAGCTGGCAGCGAAGAGCAGTCACAAATCGTCCGCGCCGAAGAAGACGCATGAGGCGAAAGCCGGCAAGCAGCGCCACGCCTCCGCCGGCAAGGCGCGGCACGGCAAGCATGCCGAGGCCAAGCGCAAGTCGAAGAAGCAGGACGACGCCCCTTCAGACAAGCCGGCAGCCCCGCCGCTGACCGGCGATCTCGCCGCGTTGAAGGATGCCATCGATCTCGCACGGAAGGGCAAGACCGAGGACGCGGGCGCGGCGCGCGACCGCATTGCCGACCCGGCGGGGCAGAAGCTCGCCGACTGGTTCATGCTGCGCCATTCCGAAAGCACGGCGAATTTCAAGCGCTACGCCGCCTTCCTCGCCGCCAATCCAGACTGGCCGAGCAGCGCGCTGCTCCGCCGCCGTGCCGAGGCGCGGCTGTGGCAGGAGAAGGCCGACGCGGCGACCGTGCACAAATTCACGATGGACCGGCCGACCAGCGCCAAGGGCAAGTTCGCACTCGCCCGCGTGCTGATGACCGAGGGCGACAGCGACAGGGCCGCGCGTCTGGTGCGCAATGCCTGGCGCATGGACGAATTGTCCGAACGCAGCGAGGAAGATTCCTACGAAGCGTTTCGCGATCTCCTGACCAGTGAGGATCATCGTGCCCGCATGGACAAGCGCCTCGGCGCCAAGGACTATGCGGGGGCGCGGCGCGCAGCCAAGCGGCTCGGCGAGGATGCGCTCGCGATCGTCAAGGCCTGCGCCGCGGTCACCGGCAAGGCCAGCAAGGCCAAGGATTACCTCGATGACGTCTCAGCCGAGGCGCGCCGTGACCTCGGCTATGTGCTGTGCCGCGCGCAATGGCATCTCCAGAATGACCGCATCGACGACGCGGCCGAGGTGATCCTGGCCGCCGCGCCCGATACGATGGCGGCGCAAGACACCGACGCCTGGTGGCGCGAGCGCCGCCTGCTCGCGCGAAAACTGCTCGACCAGGGCAAGTTCAAAACCGCCTATGACGTAGTGCGCTCGGCGGCCGTGCCCGCGATGGAAGTCTATCGCGTCGACTATCACTTCATGTGCGGCTGGATCGCGCTGCGCTATCTCGACGATCCCAAGGCGGCGATGACACACTTCGCCGCGATTGACGAAGGCTCCGCCAACCCGATCGCGCTGTCGCGCGCGCATTATTGGCGCGGCCGCGCGGCCGAGGCGATGAACGCAAGCGCCGATGCGCGCCTGAGCTATCAGGCAGCGGCGCGCTATCCGACCGCCTATTACGGCCAGCTCGCCCGCGCCAGGCTCGGCCTCGACCGCATCGAGCTGCGCGCGCCCGCGCTCGTGCTGGCGGCAGTCGACGCGCCGCCCGCGGACGAGCGCGTGCGCGCCGCCGACATGCTCTACGGCGTCGGTGAGCGCGACATGGTGTTTTACTACGCCGAGGATTTCGCCAAGGAGAGCACCGACGTGGCGGCACTCGAAGCGCTCGGCGAGCTCGCCGGCCGGCGCAACGATGCGCGCGTGATGCTGGAGGTCGGCAAGTCGGCCCTGGCGCGCGGGCTCGCGCTCGATCACTACGCCTTCCCGACCATCGGCATCCCTGAACATAAGCAGGTCGCGCCCGCGATCGAACCCAGCGTGATCTATTCGGTGGCACGCACCGAAAGCTCGTTCGACCAGCGCGACAAATCGGCCGCCAACGCAGTCGGGCTGATGCAGGTGACGCCGGAAGCGGGCCGCGACACCGCAAAGCGCTTCGGCCTGACCTACGACTGGGATAAGATGGTCTCCGATCCCGTCTACAACACGCAGATGGGCGCGGCCGAGCTCAGCGCGCTGATGTCGGAATACCGCGGCAACCAGATCATGACCTTCGCCGGCTACAATGCCGGCCGGGGCCGCGTGCGCGAATGGGTGCAGGCGCGCGGCGACCCCAGGGATCCCAAGGTCGATCCGGTCGACTGGGTCGAGCGCATCCCGCTGTCGGAGACGCGCAACTACGTCCAGCGCGTGATCGAAAACGTGCTGGTCTACCGGGCCCGGTTCGAGGGCAGCGGCATGATCGCCGGCAAGAGCGATCAGCGCGTGGTGACGAAGGATGCGGCGGCCGTAGCGACGCCGGTGGGGTTTACGGGGACGGAGTGATATCCGCCAACACCGGCTCTATCCCCTCATCCTGAGGAGCCTGCGAAGCAGGCGTCTCGAAGGATGAAGGGCGCAGCTGCGCCCGCGGCCATCCTTCGAGACGGCCGCTTTGCGGCCTCCTCAGGATGAGGTCGGAGGGTGTGGCGCACAAGCGCCGCGCCGCCTCAATCCACCTTGATGTTCGCCGCCTTGATCATCGGCCACCACTTCGCGATCTCCGCCTTCTGGCGCGAGCCAAGCGCTTCGGGCGTGAGCTGATCCTGCGGCGTCATCTCCAGCCCCTGGCTTTCGAGCTGCTTCTTCACACCGGGATCGTTGAGCGCTTCCACAGCTGCGGCGTTGAGCTTGGCAACGATCTGCTTCGGCGTACCCTTGGGCACCCACATCCCGGACCACAGCGTCATGTTGAAACCCTTGAGGCCCGCCTCCTCCGCCGTCGGGATGTCGGGCGCCGAGGACAGGCGCTTGTCGTCGGTGATGGCGTAGGCGCGAATGGTGCCGGCGCGGACCTGATTGATGGAGTTCGAGGTCTGGTCGACGATGACGTCGATCTGGCCGGCGATCAGATCGTTCAGGGCGGGCGCGGTGCCGCGATACGGCACGTATTGCAGCTTGATGCCGGAGACGCTCTCGAAATAGACGCCGGCGATGTGGCTGCCCGAGCCCGCGCCCGCGGTGCCGGCGGTCGGCGGCGACGGCCGCGACTTCAGCCAGTCCAGCAGCTCCTTCAGCGAGGTTGCGGGCACCGCGTTCTTGCTGACGACGATCATCGGATTGCTCGGCAGCAGCACCACCGGCTCCAGGTCCGCGACCAAGTCGTAGTTGAGCTTGTAGACGGCGCCGTTGGCAACGTGGGTGCCGAGATGGCCGAATGAGATCGTGTAGCCGTCGGGGGCCGAATGCACGGCACGGCCGACGCCGATCGAACCGCCCGCGCCAGTGACGTTCTCGATCACCAGCGGTTGCCCAAGCGATGTCCGCATCCGCTCGGCGAGCACACGCGCCATCGCATCCGACGGCCCGCCCGCCGCGAAGGGGACGATGATGGTGATGGGACGTGAAGGATAGTCGTCGGCGCGCGCGGCGCCTGCAACAGCGAGAATAGCAATCAGCGCAGCCCAGGCGGCCTTCATTGTCTTCTCCCAACGATGTCATTGTTGTTTTTGTCTCTTCCCGCGTACGGGAAGAGGGATCGTTCGTGAAGAGACGAAATGCCGCGCTAGAACTGCGAATAGTCGATCGGCTTGTGGCGATCGAGCGTGCGGTTGACCGGCGGCAGCGGGTATTTCAGGCCGGTGGCGCAATTGAACAGCATCACGCGGTCACCCTTCGAGACGCGTCCGTCGGCGAGGCTGTCCTTGTAGGCGGCGTAGGTCGCAGCGCCTTCGGGGCACAGCAGCAGCCCCTCCTCGCGCGCGACCTCGTTCAGCGCCGACGAGATCTTGTCGTCGTCGACGGCGATGGCAAAACCCTTGCTCTCGCGCACCGCGCGCAGGATCAGGAAGTCGCCGATCGCCTGCGGCACGCGAATGCCCGAAGCGATGGTGTGGGCGTCCTCCCACCGCGTGGCATGCTCGGTGCCGGCTTCGTACGCACGCACCATGGGCGCGCAGCCGGAGGCCTGCACCGCAACCATGCGCGGGCGCTTCGAGCCAATGAAGCCGATCTTCTCCAGCTCGTCGAAGGCCTTCCACATGCCGATCAGGCCGGTGCCGCCGCCGGTGGGATAGAAGATCACGTCGGGCACGTCCCAGCCGAGCTGCTCGGCGAGTTCGAGCCCCATCGTCTTCTTGCCCTCGATGCGGTACGGCTCCTTCAAGGTGGAGGTGTCGAACCAGCCGACTTTCGCCTTGCCCTCGCCGACGATCTTGCCGCAATCGTCGATATAGCCGTTGACGCGGTAGACGGTCGCGCCCTGAAGCTCGATCTCGCTGACGTTCACCTCGGGCGTATCGGCCGGACAGAAGATCGTGGTCTTGATGCCGCAGGAGGTGGCATATGCCGCGAGCGCCGCGCCGGCATTGCCGTTGGTGGGCATCGCCATGTGCTTGATGCCGAGCGCCTTGCCCATCGACACCGCCATGACGAGGCCGCGCGCCTTGAACGAGCCGGTCGGCAAGCGCCCCTCGTCCTTGACGATGATCTCGCCGCCGCCGAGCTTTGCGCCGAGCTTGGGCAGCCGGATCAGCGGCGTCGTGACCTCGCCGAGCGAGACGATGTCCTTGCATTTTCGCACCGGCAAGAGCTCGCGATAGCGCCACATGTCGGCGGGGCGCTGGCTAAGCGCATCCTTGGTCAGCGCTTTCTTCACGCCGGCAAGGTCGTAGCGCACCAGCAAAGGCTTGCCGGCCTTGGAGAGGTTATGGACCTGGTCGGCGGCGTAATGATCCCCCTCCATCGCGCATTCGAGATGGGTGACGAAGGTCGGGCGTTCGATGGTGAGGTTGTCGTTGTCGTGCATGGGGTGGTTTCCTTCTTGTTTTGCAAACAGATCCCTCCGCTCGTCATTGCGAGCGCAGCGAAGCAATCCAGAATCTTTCCGCGCAGGCAGTCTGGATGGCTTAGCTTCGCTCGCAATGACGGTGGCGGGGGGCGATGCGCGCTCGTCAAATATTCAGCACCCGTCCATACGCATCCAGCACGGCTTCCTTCATCATCTCCGACAGCGTCGGATGCGGGAATACCGTGTGCATCAGCTCCTCTTCCGTCGTCTCCAGGTTCATGGCGACGACGTAGCCCTGGATCAACTCGGTGACCTCTGCGCCGATCATGTGGGCGCCGAGCAGCTGGCCTGTCTTCTTGTCGAAGATCACCTTGACCAACCCCTGGTCCTCGCCGAGGGCGATGGCCTTGCCGTTGCCGACGAAGGGGAAGCGGCCGACGCGGATCTCACGGCCGTTCTCCTTGGCCTTGGCTTCGGTGAGGCCGACGGAGGCGACCTGCGGATTGCAATAGGTGCAGCCCGGGATCAGGTTCTTGTCCATGGCGTGCGGATGCAGGCCCTTGATCGCCTCGACGCAGATTACGCCTTCGTGCTCGGCCTTGTGAGCCAACATCGGCGGGCCGGCGACGTCGCCGATGGCGTAGATGCCGGGGATGTTGGTCTTGCCGTAGCCGTCGATCACGATGACGCCGCGATCGGTTTTGACGCCGAGCTTTTCGAGACCGAGATTCTCGATGTTGCCGACGACGCCGACGGCCGAGATCACGCGCTCGAACTCGGTCGTCACAGGCTTGCCCTTGCCGTCGTCGATGGTAGCGACGACGCTATCGGCCTTCTTCTCGAGCTTGGTCACCTTGGTCGAGGACAGGATCTTGATGCCCTGCTTCTCAAAACGCTTGCGGGCCAGGCCTGCGATCTCGGCGTCCTCAACCGGCAGGATCTGCGGCAGCACTTCGACCACGGTGACGTCAGAACCCATGGTGTGGAAGAAAGACGCGAACTCGATGCCGATCGCGCCGGAGCCGACCACCAGCAGCGATTTCGGCATCCGCTCCGGCACCATCGCTTCGAAATAGGTCCAGATCAGCTTCTTGTCGGGCTCGAGGCCCGGCAGCACGCGCGGCCGCGCGCCGGTCGCGACGATGATGTGCTTGGCCTGATACGTCCCCTCACCCAGCGTGCCCTTTGGGCCCTCGACGTCGGACTTCTTCACGGTGACTTTGCCGGGCGCGTCGATCGAGGCCGCACCCCAGATCACGCTGACCTTGTTCTTCTTCATCAGGAAGCCGACGCCGTCGTTCAGTCGCTTCGAGACGCCGCGCGAGCGCTGCACCACCGCCTTCGGATCGAACGAGACGTTGTCCGCCGACAGGCCGTAATCCTTGGCGTGCTGCATGTAGTGGTAGATCTCGGCCGAGCGCAGCAGCGCTTTGGTCGGGATGCAGCCCCAGTTCAGGCAGATGCCGCCGAGATAGGATTTCTCGACGATCGCGACCTTGAAGCCGAGCTGGGCGGCGCGAATCGCGGTGACATAGCCGCCCGGACCGGAGCCGATGATGATGATGTCGAAGGATGTGTCGGCCATGGCGGCTCCCCATTCAACTCAAGAGGCGCCGCGGACGCGGCGCCTGGAAATGATAACCCGGACCAGCCATTCGAGCAGGATCGCGCCGGCCATGATAGCCAGTGCGATCAGAACGACGGCCTGGCCGATGCTCCGTGCCAGCTGCTCGCCGGCAAAGAACGCGGAATGCAGAATATCGAGCCCGACAGGATTGAGTGCAACCACAGCCGAGAGCAACAAGGAGATCCAGGGCCAGCGCGTTCGCATTCACCCCCGCGCCTCCCTGGGCTACACCATCATCATGACGGGATTTTCGATCAGCTGCTTGAAGGCGCCGATCAGCTCCGCGCCGAGCGCGCCGTCGATGGCACGGTGATCGCAGGACAGGGTCACGCTCATCATGTTCGCGATCTCGATCTTGCCGCCGCGGACGACTGGCCGCTCCTCGCTGGTGCCGACTGCGAGGATCGTCGCGTGCGGCGGATTGATCACGGCGGTGAAGTGGCTGATGCCGAACATGCCGAGGTTGGAAACGGCCGTGGTGCCGCCCTGGTATTCTTCCGGCTTCAGCTTGCGCGAGCGGGCGCGTGTCGCAAAATCCTTCATCTCGTTGGAGATGGTCGACAGCGTCTTGGTCTCGGCCTTGCGGATGATCGGCGTGATCAGGCCGCCGGGCATCGCCACCGCAACGCCGACGTCGGAATGGTGGTGCTTGACCATGCCGCTTTCAGTCCAGCTCACATTACAATTCGGGATCTTCTGCAGCGCCACCGCCATCGCCTTGATGACGAAGTCGTTGACCGAGATCTTGTAGAGCGGCTTCTTCTCCTTGTCCTTCGGCGCGGCGGCGTTGATCTCCTCGCGCCCGGCGAGCAGCTTGCCGATGTCGCAGTCGATGGTGAGGTAGAAGTGCGGGACGTTCTGGATCGACGCGGTCAGACGCTGCGCAATCGTGCGCCGCATGCCGTCATGCGGGACGACCTCGTAGGAGCCCGGCTCGAACAGCGACAGGATCTGCTTGTCCGACATGGTCGGCGCGATCGAGGGCGCGCCTGACGGCGTCGCCGCGGGAGCCTTGAGGCCCTTGCCGGACCTGGCCTGCTCGACGTCGCGGGCCACCACGCGGCCATGCGGGCCGGTGCCAGTCACCATCGACACGTCGAGGCCGGATTCCTTGGCGAGACGACGCGCCAGCGGCGAGGAGAACACGCGGCCGCCATGTCCGTTGCTCTGCACGGCCGGTGCTGCGGCCTGCGGTGCAGGTGCTGCGGCGGGCGCCGGCGCGGCCTTGGGCGCAGCAGCCGCAGGAGCCGCTGCGGCAGCGGGAGCTTCAGCAGCTTTCGGAGGTGCGGTGGAAGCACTGGGCTTGGCGGCACCTGCCGCCTTCACGTCCTCGCCCTCGCCGGCCAGCACCGCGATCACGTCATTGACCGGGACGTCCTGCGTGCCCTCGGGCACGAGGATCCTGGCGATCGTCCCCTCGTCGATGGCCTCGACCTCCATGGTCGCCTTGTCGGTCTCGATCTCGGCGATGACATCGCCGGATTTGACCTTGTCGCCTTCCTTCTTCAGCCATTTGGCGAGGTTGCCCTTCTCCATCGTCGGCGAAAGAGCGGGCATCAGGATGTTGATGGGCATGCTGACCTCAAGAAGAACTTTGCAAAATTCCGTCTCCGGACCGAAGACGGACAGACCAGGTTAGTTGCCGATGTCGCCCTGCCACAGGCGCTCATTGGCAGGAATAGAACGCCAATTTTTCATCATGGTGATGGAGCGGTCGTCGGCAAGGTCGATCCACGGGATGCCGAACTTGTCGAGAATGTCCTTGGAGCCCTCGAAGGTAACGGACTCTCCGATCACCACGAGCTTGACCTTGAACAGCGCGAGCGCACCGGCACACATCGCGCATGGCGACAGCGTGGTGTACATGACGGTATCGTGGAACGAAATCGCACCCGCCTCGCGCAGGCAACTCATCTCGCCGTGCAGGATCGGGTTGTTCTCCTGCACGCGGTTGTTGTGGCCGCGGGCGATCACCTTGTTATCGCGGGTCAGCACGGCGCCGATCGGCAGGCCGCCTTGCGCGATTGAGGCTTCCGCCTCGCGGATCGCCTCCAGCATGAAATCGAAATGATAGGATTCGATCGCCACGGTCAGTGCCCCTTCCCGCGCGGCGTCGTGGTGCCGGTGTCGGTGGGACGCTCGATCTCGGCCTGGAACATCTCGATGATCCGGTTCAGCGCGTCCTCCTCGGTGTATTCGCTCTCGCGCGCATAGGCGCGCGCGGCGTGACGGGCGAGATCGACGAGCAGCAGGCCCCACATGTCGGGCTCGTCGAAGGCTCGCTGGAACGCCATCGACAGCCCGCCGTCCAGCACGAACACGCGCAGGATCTCGACCGCATCATCGCGGACGAGGACGTCGGGTGGCAATGGCTGCTCCTTCGGGCCCGCCATGGTCTACCTGTAGCAGACGGCTTTAGCGGCCTCGACCACTTCGGCAGCCGAAGGCAGCGCGAGCTTTTCCAGGTTCGCGGCATAGGGCATCGGCACGTCCTTGCCGGAGACGCGGGTTACAGGCGCATCCAGATAGTCGAAGGCATGCTCCATGATCCGCGCGGCGATCTCGGCGCCGACGCCGCTCTGGGCCCAGCCCTCTTCCACCGTGACGGCACGTCCCGTCTTCTTGACGGAGTTGATGATGGTCTCGGTGTCCATCGGACGCAGCGTGCGTAGGTCGATCACCTCGGCCTCGATGCCGTCCTTGGCGAGTTCGTCGGCGGCTTTCAGCGCGTAGCTCATGCCGTTCGACCACGAGATGATCGTGACATGGCTGCCGGAACGCACGATGCGCGCCTTGCCGATCGGAATCACGAAGTCATCGAGCTTCGGCACCTCGCCGGTGTGACCGTAGAGCATCTCGTTCTCGAGGAAGATCACCGGATTGGGATCGCGGATCGCAGCCTTGAGCAGGCCCTTGTAATCAGCGGCCGAGAACGGCGCGACGACCTTGAGGCCCGGGACGTTCGAATACCAGGACGAATAATCCTGGCTGTGCTGAGCGGCGACGCGGGAAGCAGCGCCATTGGGCCCGCGGAACACGATCGAGCAGCCCATCTGGCCGCCGGACATGTAGAGCGTCTTGGCCGCGGAGTTGATGATCTGGTCGATCGCCTGCATGGCGAAGTTGAAGGTCATGAACTCGACGATCGGCTTCAAACCGGTCATCGCAGCGCCGACGCCGATGCCGGCAAAGCCGTGCTCGGTGATCGGCGTGTCGATGACGCGCTTGGCGCCGAACTCCTGAAGCAGCCCTTGGGTCACCTTGTAGGCGCCTTGGTACTCGGCGACCTCTTCGCCCATCACGAAGACGTCGGCGTCGCGGCGCATTTCTTCTGCCATGGCATCGCGCAGGGCTTCGCGGATGGTCTGCGTCACCATCTCGGTGCCGGCGGGCACTTCCGGGTCGGGTTCTGCGACGGCCTGCGGCGCCGGCGCAGCTTTGGGAGCTGGAGCCTCGGCCTTCGCGGCGGCAGGAGCTGCGGATTCGGCAGCCTTCTGCTGCTGGGCAGGCGCGGGCGCCTTGGCGAGATCGGCGGCGCTCTCGCCATCGGCCAGAATCGTTGCGATCGGCGTGTTCACTGCCACGTCGGCGGTGCCCTCGGGGATCAGGATCTTGCCGAGCGTACCTTCATCGGTCGCCTCGACCTCCATGGTCGCCTTGTCGGTCTCGATCTCGGCGATAACGTCGCCGGACTTGATCGTCTCACCCTCTTTTTTCAGCCATTTGGAGAGGTTGCCCTTCTCCATCGTGGGCGACAACGCGGGCATCAGCACTTGAATTGGCATATCGGCTCCAAAAGAAAGCTTGCGCGCGTTCAGCGGTAAATATCGGTCCAGAGCTCGGCGGCATCCGGCTCGGGATCATGCTGGGCGAAATCGGCGGACGCGTTGACGATGTCGCGCACCTCGGCGTCGATCGCCTTCAGATCCTGCTCGCTGACCTTGGCGGCCAACAGGCGGTTGCGCACCTGCTCGATCGGATCCTGGTCGTGGCGGACTTTTTCGACCTCCTCGCGCGTTCTATACTTTGCGGGATCGGACATCGAGTGGCCGCGGTAGCGGTAGGTCTGCATCTCCAGGATGAAGGGGCCCTTGCCGGCGCGGCACCAGGCCGCCGCCTCGTCGCCGGCGGCCTTGACGGCACGCACGTCCATGCCGTCGACCTGCTGGCCGGGAATGTTGAAGGAGGCGCCGCGCTTGGAGAAATCCTGCTGCGCCGAGGCGCGCGAGACCGAAGTGCCCATGGCGTAGCGGTTGTTCTCGATGACGTAGATCACCGGCAGCTTCCAGAGCTCCGCCATATTGAAGCTCTCATAGACCTGGCCCTGGTTGGCCGCACCGTCGCCGAAATAGGTGACGCTGACATTGTCGTTGTCGCGATAGTGATTGGCGAAAGCGAGCCCCGTGCCGAGCGAGACCTGGGCGCCGACGATGCCATGGCCGCCGTAAAAGTGCTTCTCCTTGCTGAACATGTGCATGGAGCCGCCCTTGCCCTTGGAATAGCCGCCGCGACGGCCGGTGAGCTCGGCCATGACGCCGTTGGCCTCCATGCCGGTGGCGAGCATATGACCGTGATCGCGATAGCCGGTGATGACCTGGTCGCCCGGCTTCAGGGCCATCTGCATCCCGACCACCACAGCCTCCTGGCCGATATAAAGGTGGCAGAAGCCACCAATCGCGCCCATGCCGTAGAGCTGGCCGGCCTTTTCCTCGAACCGCCGGATCAGGAGCATGTCGCGGAGCGCCTTGAGCTCCTGCTCTCTGGTGAATTCCGGGGGCGAACCGCCGTCGGTCTTGTCCTGTGCAGTGCTTGCGGCGGCTTTCTTGGGTGCGGCCATGGGAATTCCGGGTCAGAGAAAACTTCAGCCCTCTCTAACCCAAGTCAAATGCCCTTGGAAAGCACCGCGGCGGCATGGCACGACTTTCATTATGCCGCACTGCAACGTGATCGTAATATTGCAAAATCTTTGACGCGGATCGGGCAACAAATCGACACGGTCGCCGCACGCGCAGATTCGTGACCTCATCAAGAAGCGTCGAGCCGATAAAGTCCCGCCGTTTGGAGTGGGCGACGCCGAAGCGGCGCCGCCCACTTCCGTCCGATCAGAAGAAGCCGAGCTTCTTGGGGCTGTAGCTGACCAGCAGGTTCTTGGTCTGCTGGTAGTGATCAAGCATCATCTTGTGGGTCTCGCGCCCGACGCCCGACTGCTTATAGCCGCCGAAGGCCGCATGCGCGGGATAGGCATGGTAGCAGTTGGTCCAGACCCGGCCGGCCTGGATTGCACGGCCGAAGCGATAGCAGCGGTTGGCGTCGCGGCTCCAGACGCCGGCCCCCAGTCCGTAGGGCGTGTCGTTGGCGATCTCGAGCGCGTCCTCGTCGTTCTTGAAGGTCGTGACAGAAACGACGGGGCCGAAGATCTCCTCCTGGAAGACGCGCATCTTGTTGTGGCCCTCGAACACGGTCGGCTGGACGTAGAAGCCGCCGGCGAGATCGCCGCCAAGCTCGGCGCGTCCGCCGCCGGCCAGCACCTTTGCCCCCTCCTGCTTGCCGATGTCGATGTAAGAGAGGATTTTTGCGAGTTGCTCGCCGGAAGCCTGCGCACCGATCATGGTGTCGGCCGCACGCGGATCGCCCTGCTTGATCGCGGCGACGCGCTTCAGCGCCCGCTCCATGAAGCGGTCATAGATGTCGGCATGGACCAGCGCCCGGCTCGGACAGGTGCAGACCTCGCCCTGGTTCAGCGCGAACATGACGAAACCTTCGATCGCCTTGTCGAAGAAGTCGTCGTCTTCGGCAGTGACGTCGCTGAAGAAGATGTTGGGCGACTTGCCGCCGAGCTCGAGCGTGACGGGAATGAGGTTCTGGCTGGCATATTGCATGATCAGCCGGCCCGTCGTGGTCTCGCCGGTGAAGGCGATCTTGGCGATGCGCGGGCTGGACGCGAGCGGCTTGCCGGCTTCCAGACCAAAGCCGTTGACGATGTTGAGGACGCCGGGCGGCAGAATGTCGCCGATGATCTCGGCCCAGACCATGATCGAGGCCGGGGTCTGCTCGGCCGGCTTGAGCACGACGCAATTGCCGGCGGCGAGCGCGGGCGCGAGCTTCCAGCAGGCCATCAGCAGCGGGAAGTTCCAGGGGATGATCTGGCCGACCACGCCGAGCGGTTCGTGGAAATGGTAGGCAACGGTGTCGTGATCGATCTCGCCGATCGAGCCTTCCTGGGCACGGATGGCGCCGGCGAAATAGCGGAAGTGGTCGATGGCCAGCGGGATGTCCGCTGCGCGGGTCTCGCGGATCGGCTTGCCGTTGTCCCAGGTCTCGGCGATGGCGAGACGCTCGAGATTGTCTTCCATGCGGTCGGCGATCCGGTTCAGCATCGCGGCGCGCTCGGCGACGCTGGTGCGGCCCCAAGCGGCCTTCGCGGCATGCGCTGCGTCGAGCGCTGCCTCGACGTCCTGCGCGTCGGAGCGCGCGATCTTGCAGACGATCTGGCCTGTCACCGGCGAGGCGTTGTCGAAATACTTGCCGGAGATCGGCGCGACGAATTTGCCGCCGATGAAATTGTCGTAGCGTTCGGCGAAGGGAATTTTGGTGACGCTGAGGAATTCTACCTTGTTCATTGATCGCTCCCGATGTTTGCTGTTTGCGCAATTCGTCGCGTGGTCGCGACTTGCGCCGACGATGTCGCGGGAGGCGTCTTCTGTCAGCCCTGATAGGAGCGATGACGGAGCCGACCTGTCGCAGTTCTGCGACAGGTGACGAGGCTGCACGTCGTGCCGCCGCACGTAATGACGCCGCCGCACATACTGACCTCATCCTGAGGAGCGCGCTCTTGCGCGCGTCTCGAAGGATGGCTGGGGTGACAGCAGGGCATCTTGTGGTTCGAGACGACCGCTTCGCGGTCTCCTCACCATGAGGATCTACCAGCAGCTCAATGCGCGTTCAGCTCGAACCGCTTGAGTTTTCTGTGCAGCGTGGCGCGGCTGACGCCGAGGGCCTTGGCGGCCGCCGAGACATTGCCGCCCGCACGCAGGAGCGCCCGCTGCAACACTGCGCGCTGACCGCCGGCAAGATGGTCGCGCGCGGTGTCGCCGCCGAGGAGATCGGCGGCAGGCATCGGCTGCAACGCCCGGCCGGGCGCAATCCCGAGTCCCGCTCGGGCGGACCGGGTGGCGCCGATCACGAGATCGTCCGCATCGACCGCAACGAGGCCGCCGCACTGGCCGTCCGCAGCTTGCGTCAGCACGATGCGGGCATGGGCGAAGGCCCTGCGAAACAGATCGGCCTCGATACGCCTGGCCGCCTCACCGGCCGCGAGCGCGATCAGACTGGAAAACACGTCGGTGCGGTCGGCGCGGCAGGAGGAGACGTCGAGCACGCCCGCGAACGCAGCCTCATGGTCGTAGATCGGAACGGCGGTGCAGCTCAGAAGCGTGTTGCGGGTGAAGAAATGCTGATCGCGGTCGATCGTCAGCGGACGCTGCTCGACGAGGCAGGTGCCGATGCCGTTGGTGCCCTCATGCTCCTCGCTCCAGAGCGCGCCGGTCCAGAGGCCCCAGGACTGAAATGTCGCATCGTCCGCCGGGCTGCCGCGGCGATCGACTGGCACGCCCTCGCCGTCCGCAAGCAGCACGCAGCAGCCGCTGGCGCCGACCGCCTGATGGAGCCGGTCCATCGCACCCCGCGCGGCGGCGAGCAGCGGCGCGACGCGCTCCCGCGCGCGGTGCAGCTCGGCTTCGCTCAGCCGGTTCGGCGAGCTACGGCCGGCGGGATCAAGACGATGCAATCTGGATGAACGGCGCCACGAGGCCACGAGCGACGAGCGTGCCGCCTGGCCTGACGTAATGGCGGCCTCGACACGGGCAGCGTGATGCCGGGGGGATTGCCCATTCATCACTGTTTCCTCCGGGTGGCAATCTAGACGGTGCCGGCACGGCCCGGTTGATCTGCGTCAACCCTGGCCATGATGATGGAAGCCATGAGCCGGTTGCGGCGCTGCCGTCAAGACGGCAGTCCGGTTCCAGGCCTTCAACTTGGAGGCCTTCAACTTTCGGAAGAGCTGTCAGTTCGCCGGGATCGTCCGGACGAGATCGCGCGGATTGACGTAGTCGAGCTGGAAGCGCGCCCGCTCGTCCAGCATGTCGGGGTCGATCTTCGCGGAGCGCAGCAGCGAAACGCGCTGCTCGCTCCTGGCACGCTCCCGCTTGAGCTGGGCAAGCTCGCTCGTCAGCGCCACGATCTCCTGGTCGAGCTCCTGGCGGGCGTTGAGGCCGTATTTGCCGGTATAGGCGTTGACGCCGAAATAGCCGACGATGGCGGCCGCCATCGCATAGAGGGCAAGACCGGTCAGGATCGATTTCAGGCGCGCGCGGGAGACCATCCTGGGAAGATGGGACAGGTTGGTTAAGGGCGTGCTAATTGCCCCCGCCCGCATCGCGTTCCCGTGCCTGACTTAGCCGTCATGCCCGGCCTTGTGCCGGGCATCCACGTTCTTCGTCAATTTAGCGAGCACGTGGATGGCCGGGACATCTAGCGCGAAGACGCGCTTCGCGCTTTTGCCCGGCCATGACGAAGTCCTGAGAATCGCGCCTCAGCCGTGGTGCTTCGCCACGTGCACCGCAAACGCGTCGATATAGGCCTGGAGCACGGGCTTCAGGGACTCCTTCGTCAGATTGCCGTCGGCGTCGAAGGCGTCGCCCACCCCGTTCAGATAAGCCTCCGGCTGCTGCAGGATCGGACCGGAAATGCCCGGCAGGATGTTCTGCAGCGTCTTGGCGGCGCTGACGCCGCCGAGCGGACCCGGCGAGTTCGCGACGATGCCGACCGGCTTGCCGTTGAACGAGCTCTTGCCGTAGGGCCGCGAGGCGACGTCGATGGCGTTCTTCAGCACGCCCGGGATCGCGCGATTGTATTCCGGCGTGACGAAGATGACGCCGTCCGACTTCTGGATCTTTTCGCGAAAAGACAGCCAATCGGCCGGCGGCGCGCCCTCGAGGTCCTGGTTGAAGAACGAGATGCCGGCCGGCGTGATGACCTCGAGCTTGAGCGAAGCCGGCGCGAGCTTGGCGAGCGCATGAGCGATCTTCAGCGAGAAGCTGTCCTTGCGCAGGCTGCCGGCGATCGTGACGATATTGTAGGCCATGGAGTGTCCTCGAAATCTTCAGCGGGAGTGCCGGGGCGGCACTTAAGCGGTCCCGAGTGATGGATGCAAGTGCATGGACCGGTCGGATTTGGAAACGCTAGGTTTCTGAACGGTTGCCCAAACAATCAGGCCGCCAAGTGGCGGCCTGACTCCTCGGCACAAATCTGCAAACCGGCTCAGATCGTCGGATTCCACGCCGACGGGATCAGGCGATATTTGGCGCCGTCCTTCTCGACATGGCCGACCGAGGGGAAGGTGAAGTGGAAGCCGATCACGGTCGCCTTTTCGGCTGCCGCCATGTCGTAGAATTTGTGGCGGGTCTCCTGCGCCAGCGCAGCATCGGTGTCGAACATCACATGCCAGTCCGGATTGCGCAGGAAGAACTCTGGGATGTTGGTGACGTCGGACTGGATCAGCACCTTGGCATCGCCCGAGGCGACCGCGAACGAGGTGTGCCCGGGGGTGTGGCCGGGCGTCGCGATCGACGTGATGCCCGGCGCGACCTCCTTGCCCCACTCGTATTTCGTCACCTTGGATTCGAGGCCGGCAAAGGTCTTCTTCACGTTGGCGAAGTAGTTCTTCATCATCGCGTTGGACTCGGCCTTGGCGGCGTTGTCCTCGCTGGTCCAGAACTCCCAGTCCTTGCCCGGCACCATGATCTCCGCATTGGGGAAGGCAAGCGCGCCGTCGGCGAGACGAATGCCGTTGGTGTGATCCGGATGCAGATGCGAGAGCAGCACCACGTCGATGCTCTTGGGGTCGACGCCGGCGGCTTGGAGGTTTTGCAGCGTGCGGCCGACGGCGCCCTTGCTCGCCTCGAAATTCGCAATGCCGTTGCCGGCATCGATCAGCACCAGCTTGGAGCCGGTGTTGATGAGCTGCGGATTGAACGGCAACGTGACCATGCCTTTCGGCATGTAGGCCGCCTCGCCCGCGGCCAGCGCTTCCTCCCTCGGCGCGTTGACGACGAACTTGTCCGGCATCGGGAAAGTGCGGGCGCCGTCATTGATCGAGGTGCACTCGTAGCTGCCGACCTTATAGCGGTAGAAGCCCGGCGCCTGCGTGCCGGCTTGCGGCACCGCGGCATTGGCGGCGGTCGGTCCAAACTTGGTCACGGCCGCCGCACTGAGGGCGGCGGCGCCTGCGAGCAAATGGCGGCGGTTGAGATCGGTCATGGAGAGGTCCCCTTCTGAGCGCGCCTTGCGGTTTTGTCCGCTTTCAATGGCGGCGGAATAATCTCCCGCTTCGCTCAGAAGGCAAGACCTTCTTTAGACAAGTCCTTCTTTAGACAAGACCTTCTTTTGGTGACGTGCCCTCGCACATCACGATTATTTATTTGGGTTGATGAGGAATTTTTCGCCGGTGGCGCGTTTGGCGTAGACCGCGATATTGGCGGGATCGAGCGCCTCCGAAAGCGACACCACCTTGGTGTAGTGGCTGGCAAACGTGGTCTTCAGTTCGTCGACGACGCGCTGGCGCAGCCTGGCCCCGTCCGCCTGCCCGATCTTCATCAGAAACGGAAACAGCAGCCAGCCGCCGACGCCCCAGGCCATGCCGAAGCCGCGCGGCAGCTCGATCGGGCGAACATCGAGCGCGCCATAGACGTAGACCTGCTTGTGCACGTTGGAGCCATAGCGGCTGTATTCCTTCGCGGTCTTGTTGATCGCGACTTCCATGCAGTTGAGGATGTCGCCGGCGAGCTTGCCGCCGCCGATGGCATCGAAGGCGATGGTGGCGCCGGTCTCGACCAGCGCATTGGTGAGATCGCCGAGGAAGCTCGGCGCGGTGGAATCGACGACATATTTGGCGCCGATCTTGTGCAGGATGTCGGCCTGCTCCTTGCTGCGCACGATGTTGACCAGCGGGATGCCGTCCTTGATGCAGATCTTGTTCAGCATCTGGCCGAGATTGGATGCGGCCGCAGTGTGCACCAGCGCCTTGTGACCCTCGCGTCGCATGGTCTCGGTCATGCCGAGCGCGGTCAGCGGATTGACGAAGCAGGAGGCCCCTTCGGCCGGCGTGGTGCCCTCGGGCAGCGGCAGGCACTCGCGTACTTTCAGCGTGCGATACTGCGTATACATCGCGCCGCCGATCATGGCGACGGTCTTGCCCATCAGGGCCTTGGCGGTATCCGACGAGCCGGTCCTGATCACGACTCCCGCACCTTCGTTACCAACCGGCATGGACTCGTCGAGCCGGCCTGCCATCGCCCGCATCGCGCCTTCCGGCACCTTCGCGGTGATGACGGGAGCGCCCTTGTCGCCCGAAGCCTTTGCCGTGCTCATGTCGGCCGCGCCGATCAGGAGCCCGAGGTCGGACGGGTTGATCGGCGCCGCCTCAACGCGGACGACGACCTCGTCCGCGGCGGGTTTGGGGGTCGGCACGTCGAGCAGCGAGATTTCGAGCTCGCCGCTCTTCTTGATCAGCGAACGCAGTTGCAGGCCGTTTTTGCCGTCGCTCATGTCGATCCTCCCCTGTTGTCCGACCGCTGGCTTATGCCAGAGCCTTCAGTGCCGCCTTGCCGCCGTAGAGCGCCTGCTTGCCGAGCTGCTGCTCGATGCGCAGGAGCTGGTTGTATTTGGCGGTGCGATCGGAGCGTGCAAGGGAGCCGGTCTTGATCTGTCCGCAATTGGTGGCGACCGCGAGGTCGGCGATGGTGGAATCCTCGGTCTCGCCGGAGCGGTGCGACATCACCGAGGTGTAGCCGGCCTTGTGCGCCATCTCGACGGCGGCGAGCGTCTCGGTCAGCGTGCCGATCTGGTTGACCTTGATCAGGATCGAGTTGGCCCGTCCGGCCTTGATGCCTTCGGCAAGGCGCTTGACGTTGGTGACGAAGAGATCGTCGCCGACGAGCTGGCACTTCTTGCCGACGAGGTCGGTCAGCTCTTTCCAGCCGTCCATGTCGTCTTCCGACATGCCGTCCTCGATGGTCACGATCGGATAGCGCGAGACGAGGTCGGCAAGGTACTTGGCCTGCTCGGAGATCGAGCGGGTCTTGCCCTCGCCTTCGTAGACGTATTTGCCGTCCTTGAAGAACTCGGTCGAGGCGCAGTCGAGGCCGATGACGATGTCGGAGCCCGCCTTGTAACCGGCCTTGCCGATCGCGTTCATGACGAATTCGAGCGCGGCGTCCGCCGACGGCAGGTTCGGGGCAAAGCCGCCCTCGTCGCCGACATTGGTGTTGTGGCCGGCCTTCTTCAGCTCCGACTTCAGGGTGTGGAAGACCTCGGCGCCATAGCGCAGGCCCTCGGCAAAGGAAGACGCGCCAACCGGCAGGATCATGAATTCCTGGAAGTCGATCGGGTTGTCGGCGTGCATGCCGCCATTGATGATGTTCATCATCGGCACCGGCAAGAGACGCGCCGAGGTGCCGCCGACGTAACGGTACAGCGGCATGTCGAGCGAGTTCGCAGCCGCCTTGGCGCAGGCGAGCGAGACGCCGAGAATGGCGTTGGCTCCCAGCCGGCTCTTGTTCGGCGTGCCGTCGAGGTCGATCATGATCTGGTCGAGCTGGGCCTGCTGCTCGACATCGAGGCCGTTCAGCGCCTCGAAGATCTCGCCGTTGACGGCGCCGACCGCCTTGGTGACGCCCTTGCCGAGATAGCGGGCCTTGTCGCCGTCGCGCAGTTCCACCGCCTCGTGGGCGCCGGTGGAGGCGCCGGACGGCACGGCAGCACGGCCAAGCGCGCCATCTTCCAGCACGACGTCGACCTCGACGGTGGGATTGCCCCGGCTATCCAGGATTTCGCGTCCGATGATGTCGATGATGGCGGTCATGAGGGCCTCTTTTCGGGGGACTAAGCAGTCAGTTGGGGTGCTTCTACCGCAATGCATCGAAGCGGAAAAGGCCGGGTGACGGCCGCACGATGATTGGCTAAGAGGGCGCCACGGAGGCGGCCTGATGTCGAAAAAGCCCAGCAAATCGAAGAACTCAAGCTCGGATTCAGCTGCCCTGCAGCTTGGCCGCGCCGTGGAATGGCCGGATGCGCCCGAGAAAGCCAAGCTCGACCGCGTGCCGAATCCGCAAGGCGGCACCGACTATCTGGTGCGCTTCACCGTGCCGGAATTCACCTCGCTCTGCCCGGTCACGGGACAGCCAGATTTCGCACATCTGATGATCGACTACGCCCCCGGCCAATGGTTGCTGGAGTCGAAGTCGCTCAAGCTCTACATCGCGAGCTTCCGCAACCACGGCGCCTTCCACGAGGACTGCACCGTGATGATCGGCAAGCGCATCGCGAGCGAGATCAAGCCGAAGTTCCTGCGCATCGGCGGCTACTGGTATCCGCGCGGCGGCATCCCGATCGACGTGTTCTGGCAGACCGGCCGCGCGCCGAAGGGATTGTGGGTGCCGGAACAGGGCGTCGCGCCCTATCGCGGGCGGGGCTGAGCTCTCTCTCGTGTCCAGGCCTCAGCGCGCGTCGGATGGCGCGCGCTGTTTCAACAGCCGCGCACACACGAAACCGAGCGCGACCATGATCGCGGCGCTCGCGAACAGGGTCGGCATCTTGCCGCCATGCTGCAGGCCAAGGCCGTAGGCGAGCGGCCCGACCGTCTGCCCCATGAAGAAGAAGAACGAATGCAGCGACAGCGCGGTCGCGCGTGCTTCGACCGAGAGCTCGCTGGCAAAGATCTGAAGGCAGCCATGGGCGATGTAGAAACCCCAGCCCATCACGATGAGATTGAGTGCCTGCACTTCCCAGCGCAGGCCGAAGGCGACGACAACGAGCTGGGAGGCCACCAGCGTCATCCCCGCGATCATCATTCGCTTCATGCCCAGCCATGGCAGCAGGCGCGACACCGTCAGGGTGTAGAACAAGCCGCCGACCGCAAAGCCCGCGATGACGAGACCCGCGATCGAGAGCGAGGTCTGCCCGAGTTCGAACAGGAACGAGGCGATGTAGGGAAACAGGCCGAGCACGCAGCAGCCTTCGATGAACACCGCCGCATAACAGACATAGGCGTTCGGGTTGGTGAAGATAGTGCGATAGCCCGCCTTCAGCGCCGACAGGCTCGTCTTCGGCGGATGCTTGACCTTGGCGCCACGAAAACCGGCGGCAACCGCGATCGATGCAACGATCACGAGCACGCCGAGCACCGCCAGCACGCCGCGCCAGCCGAGGAAATCGCCGATCAGGCCGGAGGCCGAGGCTCCGAGGAGATTGCCTGTCATCGCGCCGGCAAGCGTGCGGCTGATCGCGACCTGGCGTTTCTCCGGACCGACGAGATCGCTGGTCAGGCTGAGCGCCACCGGAAACACGCCGCCGGAGCCGATGCCGGCGAGGATACGGGTCGCGAACAGGACCGAGAACGAGGTCGAGAGCGAGCCCAGGATGTTGGCAAGGCCGAGCAGCGCGAGGCAGCCGATCATCAGCCGCGTCTTGCCGAACAGATCGGCGGCGGCGCCGACGATCGGCTGGATGATCGAGAAGGTGAAGGCGAACACCGCGGCAAAACCGGCAGCGGTCGCGATGCTGACGCCAAAGTCCTCGGCGACGTGCGGCAGCACCGGATCGAGCGCGCGCGCGGAGAGCGCTGCGGCAAAGCTTGCACCGGAGATGACGTAGAGCGCGGCCGGCAGGCCGTGATCGTGCGGCCGCGCTGCGCCTTCCTGCATCAGCGCGGATCGGCTTTGGTAGAATCTTTGGCGAGCGCGTCGAATGCCATCAGCTTTCGGATCAGCGCCTCGAACTCGCGCAGCGGCACCATGTTGGGTCCGTCGGACGGCGCGCTGTCAGGATCGGGATGGGTCTCGATGAAGACACCGGCAACACCGACGGCAACGGCTGCGCGTGCGAGCACCGGCACGAATTCGCGCTCGCCTCCGGAAGACGTCCCCTTCCCGCCCGGCTGTTGCACCGAGTGCGTCGCGTCGAAGATCACGGGGGCGCCGGTGGTCCGCGCCAGGATCGGCAAGGCGCGCATGTCGGAGACCAGCGTGTTGTAGCCGAAGGACGCACCACGCTCGGTGACGAGCACATTAGGATTGTTCGCGCTCGTGATCTTGGAGACGACGTTGGCCATGTCCCAGGGCGCGAGAAACTGACCCTTCTTGACGTTGACGACCTTGCCGGTCGCGGCGGCCGCCAGCAGCAGATCGGTCTGGCGACACAGGAAGGCCGGGATCTGCAGGATGTCCACCGCCTGCGCCACATCGGCGCACTGCGCGGCGTCATGCACGTCGGTCAGAACCGGCAGGCCGAGCGACGATCGGATTTCGGCGAAGATCGGCAGCGACTGGGCAAGCCCGAGGCCACGCGCAGCCGACGCGCTGGTGCGATTGGCCTTGTCGTACGAAGTCTTGTAGACGAGGCCGATCTGCAGCCGCGCGGCGATCTCCTGCAGCGCGGCTGCCACCTCCAGCGCATGCTGGCGGCTTTCGAGCTGACACGGCCCGGCAATGATCGAGATCGGCAGATCATTGCCGAATTTGACCTTGCCAATGGTGACGACCGGCGCCGCTGACGTCGAAGAGCTCAAGGCAAATCCCTCGTTGCGGCGCGACCATAGCCGCGATGAAGGGCGGATCAACCCCATTCGGCCTGGGCTCCCAGAATATCAGGGTTGCGCCCAAGCCCCTCGCGACGGCCTCGCGCCGGCAGCCTCTACTTCACCGCCGAGAAGGCGGTCGGCGCCAGAATCTGGCTGACGATGTTGCCGACGATCTGGCCGTCCGCCTCGCTCTCGGCGCGCCCTTTCATCCAGTCCGGATCGGTCATGAAGGCGGCCCACTTCTTCTCGCGCTCGGCGAGCGACTCCCAGGCCAGAAAATAGGTCAGCTCCTGGTTGGATTCACCGATCAGCGTCGTAAAAAACCCGGCCTGCTTGATGCCGTGCTTTTCCCACACCTTCAGCGTGACGGTCTCGAACCGCTTGAGCAGTGCCGGCAGGCGGCCGGGCACGCAGCGATAGATGCGCATTTCGTAGATCATTCTTGTTCCTCCCTGATCAGGTCCGGCGGTTATATCGGCTGGCCCTGACGGTGTCTTGAGGCCCGCTCGGCCGCCCCCTGTGGCGTTCCGCGCATGGCTAAGGTCCGCTCAAAGCCGCTTCATGGAGAGCCGGTTCCCGCAATGCTGCCGCAATGGTACGCCCGCTAGATTGGCGCGATTGAGGTTGAGGTGCGGATCATGCGGATTTTGCTCGTCGAGGACGAGGCCGAAATGGCCGACGCGCTGGCGTCGGCGCTGAAGCGCTACGACATGGTCGTGGACCACGCCCCCACGCTCGCCGAGGCGGAAGAGGCCATTTCTGCCGACGTCCACGCCGCCGTCCTGCTCGATCGCCAGCTTCCCGATGGCGACGGTCTCACCCTGATCCCGAAACTCAGGGCACGCGCCGACGGCGTACCGATCATCGTGTTGACGGCGCGCGGCGAACTCGCCGACCGGGTCGCCGGGCTCGACTGCGGAGCGGATGATTATCTGTCAAAGCCGTTCGCGGTGGAGGAATTGCTGGCGCGGCTGCGCGCTGTGCTGCGCCGGCCCGCCGGGCTGCATCCCGACATCATGCACGCCGGCCGCCTCGCCTTCGATTTCGGCCATCGCGAGGCAAGCATCGACGGGGCTCCGCTCGAGCTACCGCGGCGCGAGCTCCTCGTGCTGGAGGCACTGGTCCGCCGCATGGGCCGGACCGTGCTGCGCTCCGCGCTGGAAGAAGCCGTCTACAGTTTCGACGACGAGATCCAGTCGAATGCGCTCGATACGCATGTGTCGCGCTTGCGCCGCAAACTCTCGGAAGCCGATGCGCACGTGGAGATCCATGGCATCCGCGGCGTCGGCTATCTCTTGAAGAAGCTACCATGAGCAAGCACCACGATCCCTATTGCCTGCGCTCGCGGCTGAGCTGGCGCCTGCTGTCGCTCCAGGCGGTGCTGCTCACGGCGCTCGTTGCCGTCATCGTCGGGGCGTTGAGCGTGTCGGGGTTCGTGATCGCCGGGCGCGACGAAGATCGGGTGATCGATATCGTCCAGCGAGCGCTCGCACGCGACGCGCAAGGCGACCTGGTCCTGCGGTCGACGACCGAGCTGAAACAATTGCGCAGTGAGACCCCCGATCTCTGGTTCCTGGTCCGCGGCAGGCAGGGACATTCGCTCAGCGAAGGCGCCGTGCCGGCCGAATTCGCCGCCATCGGCAGCGGCCTCGACCAGATCAGCCAGGCCCGGCTCGGCTGGCAGCTGTTCGAGGACGATCCGCGCAAGCCCCCGGCGCGGCTGAAGCGGGTCGATACCGACGCCGGCAATGTGCAAATCATCACGGCGACGCAAGGCAAGCTCACCGGCGCCAAGGCGTTGTTCATGACCTCGCTTGCATTGCTGGCCATCGCCCTGCCCGGCCTGCTCCTCATGGGAACGGCGACGTTCATTGCGACGCCGATGATCGTGCGGCACACCTTCGAGGCGCTCGATGCGACGGCGGACCAGGCGCGGCGCATCGACATCCATCAACGCGGCGCGCGGCTGTCGCTGGACCGGATTCCGCTGGAGGTCGTGCCGCTCGTGACTGCGGTCAACGACGCGCTGGCGCGGCTAGACCAGGGCTATGCCCGCCACAAGCGCTTCGTCGCAGATGCCGCACACGAGTTGCGCACGCCGATCGCAATCCTGAACACGCGGCTGGAGTCGCTTCCAGCGGGGCCGGACAAGACCCGGCTGCTGGAGGATTCCGCGCGGCTGGCGACACTCGCCGAGCAATTGCTGGACATTCAGCGGCTCGACCGCTGCGGCCATCCCTTCACGCGCGTCGACCTCGTTGCAATCGCGCAAAGCGCGGCCGCAGATCTTGCGCCGCTGGCCATTGCCGCCGGCTACGAGCTGGCGCTCGACGCCCCCTCCACGCCGGTCGAAACGATCGGCGATGCGGCGGCGCTGGAGCGCGCGCTGACCAACCTCGTGCAGAATGCGATCCAGCACGGCCCTCGCCGCGGCACCATCGGCATTCGTATCAGCAGGCCCGCGAGCATCGAGGTCACGGACGAAGGCGCCGGCATTCCGGCCGATCAGCGCGAACAAATATTCGAGCCGTTCTACCGGCTGACACCGCTCGATCGCGGTGCCGGTCTCGGCCTCAACATGGTGCGCGAGATCGTGCTCCTGCATGGCGGCCACATCTCGGTCGCGGACGCAGCGATCGGCGGCGCGTGCTTCAGGATGTCACTGCCGCCCGTCCGGGAGAATTGACGCAATCGGCATGCAGCCCGCAATGCTGTCGCAATGCACTCAAGCGATTGTTCGGCCGCCTCACCTCTGACCTGCGAGGTGCAACCAAGATGCCGGAGTGCGCATGCCCAACGATTTCCTCTCGTTCTTCCTGTCATGGATGTCAGCCCCGCGCCGCGTCGGCGCGATCGCGCCGTCAGGCGCGGCGCTGGCCGATCTTATCACCCGCGAGATCACCGCATCGACCGGCCCTGTTCTCGAACTCGGCCCCGGCACCGGCGCGTTCACCTACAAGCTGCTCAAACGCGGCGTGCGCCAGCAGGACCTCACGCTGATCGAATACGGCTCCGACTTCATGAAGGTGCTCCAGATGCGTTTTCCCAACGCGCGCGTCTTGTGGATGGATGCGGGGCGGCTGGCAACGGAGCGCCTCTATGACGGCGCGCCCGTCGGCGCGGTCGTGAGCGGCCTGCCGCTGCTCAACATGTCGACGCGCAAGGTCGTCTCCATCGTCGGTGGCGCGTTCAGTCATCTCCGCCCCGGCGGCGCCTTCTACCAGTTCACCTACGGCATGAGTTGCCCGATCGCGCGGCCCGTGCTCGACCGGCTGGGCTTGCGCGCAAAGCTGGTGGATCGTGCCCTGCTGAACGTGCCGCCGGCCGCCGTCTACAAGCTGACGCGACGGCCGCAGATGAAGCTCGTTACGGGATCGCTTGCGCCTGATACGTCCACGCCGGTCGCGGCGGAGCCGATGCATCTCGCGCGTGACTGCACCGCCACGCCCTGAGCCGATTACACCAGGCGGCTCTGCACCATCGCCGCGCGAATGAACGACGCGAACAGCGGATGCGGCTCGAAGGGGCGCGACTTCAGTTCGGGATGGAACTGGACGCCGATGAACCAAGGGTGATCCTCGTACTCGACGATCTCCGGCAGCACGCCGTCGGGCGACAGGCCCGAGAATTTCAGCCCGTGCTGCTCGAGGCGATCCTTGTAGGCGGTGTTGACCTCGTAGCGATGGCGGTGGCGCTCGGAAATCTCGGTCGCGCCGCCATAAACCTCCGAGACGCGGCTGCCGCGATTGAGCGCCGCGGGATAGGCACCCAAGCGCATCGTGCCGCCGAGATCGCCGGCGTTGGTGCGCTTCTCGAGCTCGTTGCCGCGCAGCCATTCCGTCATCAAGCCGACCAGGGGCTCCTTGGTCGGGCCGAACTCGGTGGAGTTGGCCTCCTCGATCCCGACGAGATTCCGAGCAGCCTCGATCACCGCCATCTGCATGCCGAAGCAGATGCCGAAATACGGCACGTCGCGCTCGCGCGCGAACTGCGCCGCGCGGATCTTGCCCTCGGCGCCGCGCTGGCCGAAGCCGCCGGGCACCAGAATGCCATTGACGTGCTCGAGGAACGGCGCGGGATCTTCCTTCTCGAAGATCTCGCTTTCGATCCAGTCGAGATTGACCTTCACCTTGTTGGCGATGCCGCCATGCGAGAGCGCCTCGATCAGCGACTTATACGCATCCTTCATGCCGGTGTATTTGCCGACGATGGCGATGGTGACGTTGCCCTCGGGATTGCGGATGCGCTCGTTGATCTGCTGCCAGCTCCGCAGCTCCGGCGGAATCCGCGAGCCGATGCCGAAGGCGGCAAGCACTTCGTCGTCGAGGCCTGCGGCATGGTAAGCCTGAGGGACAGCGTAGATGCTGTCGGCGTCGCGCGCCTCGATGACGGCGCTCTCGCGCACGTTACAGAACAGCCCGAGCTTGCGCCGTTCCTCCTTCGGGATTTCGCGATCGGTACGGCAGAGCAAGATGTCCGGCTGGATGCCGATCGAGCGCAGCTCCTTGACGGAGTGCTGCGTCGGCTTTGTCTTCAGCTCACCGGCGCTCGGGATGTAAGGCAGCAGCGTCAGATGAATGTAGATGGCGTGATCGCGCGGCAGCTCGTTCTTGAGCTGGCGGATCGCCTCGAAGAACGGCAGGCCCTCGATGTCGCCGACGGTGCCGCCGATCTCGACCAGCACGAAGTCGTAATCGTCGTTGCCGTCGAGGACGAAGTCCTTGATGGCGTTGGTGACATGCGGAACCACCTGGATGGTCGCGCCGAGATAGTCGCCGCGCCGCTCCTTGGAGATGATGTCCTGGTAGATGCGCCCGGTCGTGATGTTGTCGGCCTTGGTCGCCGGCCGCCCCGTGAAGCGCTCATAGTGACCGAGATCGAGGTCGGTCTCCGCGCCGTCATCGGTCACGAATACTTCGCCGTGCTGATACGGCGACATCGTTCCGGGATCGAGATTGAGATAGGGGTCGAGCTTGCGGAGGCGGACCTTGTAGCCCCGGGCTTGCAACAGGGCACCGAGTGCCGCTGAAGCCAGACCCTTGCCGAGCGAAGAAACCACGCCGCCGGTGATGAATATGTACCGCGCCATGGGGCTTAACCTCTAATCCCTCGAATTCGATTCGCCAAAGCGATTCGTATTCCGCCCCAAACATTTTGCGGGGCTGTGGGTGAGCCAGAACTAAGAGTGGTGACAGAGCCTTGATGGGGATTGTTGATGCAGGACGGTAGAAGCCGCCCTGCATGGCCCCCCTGCTTTATTGCGAACGAGGTACCTGCGGGCCGCTCGGTGCCGGAGCCTGCTGCTGCTCGTCGGCCTTCTTCAGCGAATCCAGGATGCCGCCCGAGGTCGGCGGCGCGATCGGTCCTCCACCGGCCGGCTGGGTCTGCGACGCCGGTGCGCCGATGATCGACGACGGCTTGCGGTCGTAGCCGGCATACCAGGACAGAAACAGGCTGGTGAGGAAGAAGCCGACCGCCAGGATCGCGGTGGTCCGCGTCAGAAGGTTCGCCGTGCCGCGGCTCGACATGAAACCTGCGCCACCTCCCATGCCCAGGCCGCCGCCTTCCGACTTCTGGAGCAGGACGGCGCCGATCATGACGGTGACGATCATGAGGTGAATGACGATGACAACGGTCTGCATAGTGTCCTTCCGTCACAAGCCGACAGCGCCGAGCGGCGGCCAATCGTGCTTCGCGGGGTTTTCCTGAAGTTGCGCGGTGTTACACGATCAGACGGGTCATTGCCACCCCCGATCGGCCGGGTCCTAAGGTTTGAAGTTAGCTAGGAACAGCCCTGCGCAATCGCAAGGAAATCGACCGCCTTCAGGCTGGCCCCGCCGACCAGCGCGCCATTGACGTTCTTCACGGCCATCAGCTCGGCCGCGTTCGAGGGCTTGACCGAGCCGCCATAGAGGATGCGCATCCCGGCGCCGTCGGCCTTGAACCTGGAGGTCAGGAATTCCCGGATAAAGCCATGAATCTGCTCGACATCCCCGGACGTCGGGGTCAGGCCGGTGCCGATTGCCCAGACCGGCTCATAGGCCACGACCAGATTTGCGGCAGTGGAGCCGTCCGGCAGCGAGCCCTTGAGCTGGCCGCGCAGGATATCCAGGGTTTGGCCCGCATCGCGCTGCGCTTGCGTCTCGCCGATGCAGACGATCGCCGTCACCCCGGCGCGCCAGGCGGCCTCGGCCTTCTGCCGGATCAGAGCATCGCCCTCGCCATGGTCGGCGCGGCGCTCGGAATGGCCGACGATGATCGCGGTCGCACCCGAATCCGCCAGCATTTCGGCGGCAATATCGCCGGTATGGGCGCCGGAGGCCTTGGGGTGGCAATCTTGGGCCCCCACCGCGACCTTCTTGCCGCGCGCCTTCTCGGCAAAGGCTGCGATCAGGGTCGCTGGCGGGCAAACCAGCAAATCGGCTTTGCCAGCCACCTCTGCCGCACCATTGAGCATGGCGTCGAATTCGGCAGTCGAGGCCTTCAGGCCGTTCATTTTCCAGTTGCCGGCGATCAGGGGGCGGATGGCATCGGTCATGTCAAATTCCAGCAAAATTTGGTTTGTGCATGCGCTAGCAGAGGTCCCGTGGCAGTTCCAGAGACCAGGGGCTTTTAACCGCAAGCATCGAAAGCCTGTCGGACCCGAGGTTGCGGGGGGAAAGCCACCACTTTATGATGATTGATCAATTTGGTGACGCGCTTTTGCGGAATCTGCATTAAGACGCGCTCCCGTTCCCCTCCTGCCAAACAAGTTGGACCAAATGCTTCGAGGAATGCGCAAGGCCTCATCAAACTGGCTCGGCAAGACCATTATGGCCGTTGTGATGGGCGTGCTGATCATCAGCTTCGGCGTTTGGGGCATTGCCGACATCTTCAAGGGCTTCGGGCAATCCACCGTGGCCAGGGTCGGCGGCACCGAGATTTCGTTGAACGAGTTCCGTCAGATTTACACCGATCGCCTCCAGCAGATCAGCCGCCAGTTCGGCCGGCCGCTGTCGCCTGAACAGGCGCGCGCCTTCGGTCTCGACCGTCAGGTGCTGCAGCAGACGATCGCGGAAGCCGCCCTCGACGAAGAGGCGCGCCGGCTCGGGCTCGGCCAGTCTGACGACCAGATCCGCCAGCTCATCATGAACGACCCGAACTTCAAGGGCGTCGGCGGCAACTTCGATTCGAACCGCTTCCAGTCCGTGATCCGCAATTTCGGCTATACCGAGCAGCGCTACGTTTCGGAGCAGCGCAAGGTCTCGCTGCGTCGGCAGATCACCGGCACGATCGGTGCCGGCCTCGAGCCGCCGAAGGCGATGCTCGACGTGCTGACGCGCTTCCAGAACGAGCAGCGCGCCATTGAATTCGTCAGGCTCGACGCGGCCCAGGCCGGCACCATCGACGCGCCATCGCCCGAGGCGCTCGCCGCCTATTTCGAGGATCACAAGGTCCAGTTCCGCGCGCCCGAATATCGCAAGATCGCGTTCGTCGTGGTCTCGCCGGAGGAGATCGGCAAGTGGAGCGAGGTGTCGGACGAGGATGCCAAGAAAGCGTTCGACCAGCGCAAGGACCGGCTCGGCACGCCGGAGAAGCGCCAGATCCAGCAGATCGTATTTCCCAACGCCGCCGAGGCGCAGGCCGCACGCGAGCGACTCACCAGCGGGACGTCGTTCGAGGACCTCGGCAAGGAGCGCGGACTGAGCGCGTCCGACGTCGATCTCGGGCTCGTGACCAAATCCTCGCTCGATCCCGCGGTTGGAGACGCCGTCTTCGCGCTTCCCGCCGGTGAAATCAGCCAGCCGATCCAGGGCCGTCTCGGCACGTCGATCGTCAAGGTCGACAAGATCGAGCCGGGCGCTGAGGCGAACTATGCGAGCGTTGCCGCCGAGATCAAGCGCGAGATCGCCACCGAGCGTGCGCGGGTCAAGGTCGCCGATCTCCGCGACAAGATGGAAGACGAGCGCGGCGGCGGTGCCAGCGTGATCGACGCGGCGCAGAAGCTCGGCCTCACCGCCATCACCATCGACGCCGTCGACCGTTCCGGCCGCGCCCCGAGCGGCCAGCCGGTCTCCGGCATTCCGCAGGGCCTCGACGTGGTGTCGCAGGCCTTCAACACCGATGTCGGCGTCGACAACGATTCGATTTCCTTCAAGGGCGGCTATGTCTGGTACGACGTGCTTGCCATCACGCCCTCGCGCGATCGCAATCTCGACGAGGTCCGCGACCAGGTCGAGGCGCGCTGGCGCCAGGACCAGATCGCGACCAAGCTGAAGGCCAAGGGGACCGAGATGGTGCAGAAGCTCGAATCTGGCGGCAAGCTCGCCGACGAAGCAGCTGCGATCGGCGCCAAGGTCGAGACCGCTACCGGCTTCAAGCGCGACGACTCGCCCACCAGCGTGCCCGCAACCGTGGTGTCGGCCGCCTTCCGTGTCGCCAAGGACGGCGTCGGGCAGACGGCAGTGACCGGCGGCACCGAGGTGATCGTGTTCCGCGTCACCGAGATCGTCGATCCCACGGTCGATGCCGCTTCCGAGACGGTCAAGAAGCTGAAGGACAGTCTCGACCGCGCGCAGACCGAGGAGCAGGTCGCTTCCTACGTCAACAAGCTCGAAACCGACATCGGGACCACCATTAATCAGGCCGCCTTCGCGCAGGTGACCGGCGCGAACCAGTGAGTTGAAAGCACGCGATGGACGACCTGAAATCGATCATTGGAAAAGTGGCGACCGGCGCCAGCCTGTCGCGTGACGAAGCGGCTTCCGCCTTCGACGCCGTGATGTCTGGCGAGGCTACGCCCTCGCAAATGGGCGGTCTGCTGATGGCGCTGCGGGTGCGCGGCGAGACTGTGGACGAGATCACCGGCGCGGTCGCGGCAATGCGCTCCAAGATGCTCACGGTCGATGCGCCCGCGGACGCCGTCGACATTGTCGGCACCGGCGGCGACGGCTCCGGCTCGGTCAATGTCTCGACCTGCGCCTCCTTCATCGTTTCGGGCGCCGGTCTGCCGGTGGCCAAGCACGGCAACCGCGCACTGTCGTCGCGCTCCGGCGCCGCCGACGTGCTGGCTTCGCTCGGGGTGAAAATCGATCTGAGGCCGGAGCAGGTCGGCCGCTGCATACGCGAATGCGGCATCGGCTTCATGTTCGCCCCCGCCCATCATCCCGCCATGAAGAACGTCGGCCCAACCCGGGTGGAGCTTGCGACACGCACGATCTTCAACCTGCTCGGCCCCTTGTCCAATCCGGCGGGCGTGAAGCGGCAGATGGTCGGCGTGTTCTCCCGGCAATGGGTGCAGCCGCTGGCGCAAGTGCTCAAGAACCTCGGCTCTGAATCCGCATGGGTCGTGCACGGTTCCGATGGCCTCGACGAAATCACCCTCACCGGCCCGACCTTCGTCTCCGCCCTCCACAACGGCGAGATCCGGAATTTCGAGGTGACGCCGGAGGACGCGGGCCTGCCGCGCTGCGAGGCCGGCGCACTCAAAGGCGGCGATGCCGACGCCAACGCTATCGCCTTGCAGAGCGTGCTCGACGGCAAGCCGAGCCCCTACCGTGACGTCGCGCTGATCAACGCCGCTGCCGCATTGGTCGTGGCGGGGCGAGCCAGGGATCTCAAGGAAGGCGTCGTGATCGGCGCAAAATCACTCGACAGCGGCGCGGCGAGCGCGCGGCTGAAACATTTGATCGCGGTCTCGAACGGCTGAGCCTGACATGTCGGACATCTTGACCAAGATCGAAGCCTACAAGCGCGAGGAAATCGCGGCGGCCAAACGCGCGCAGCCGCTGTCGGCTGTGGAAGCGAAGGCCAAGGCGCAAGCAGCACCGCGCGGCTTCCTGCGCGCCATCAAGGCCAAGCACACCAATGGCGACTACGCGCTGATCGCGGAGGTCAAGAAGGCCTCGCCGTCAAAGGGCCTGATCCGCGCCGATTTCGATCCGCCGCTGCTTGCGAGGGCCTATGAGGCCGGGGGTGCTGCCTGCCTGTCGGTGCTGACGGACACGCCCTCGTTCCAGGGCCATCTCGACTTCATGGTGGCGGCACGCGCGGCAACGTCACTGCCGGTGCTGCGCAAGGATTTCATGTTCGACACTTACCAGGTGGCGGAGGCCCGCGCGCACGGCGCCGACTGCATCCTGATCATCATGGCGGCGCTCGATGATGCCACGGCAAAAGAGCTCGAGGACGCCGCCATCGCCCATGGCATGGACGTGCTGATCGAGATCCACGACCGCGCCGAGCTTGATCGCGCACTGAAGCTGCGTTCGCCGATGATCGGCGTCAACAATCGCAATCTGCGCACCTTCGAAACCACGCTTGCGACCAGCGAAACATTGGCGCCGCTGATTCCGCAGGACCGGCTGATGGTCGGCGAGAGCGGCATCTTCACGCCCGCCGATCTCGCCCGGCTCGAGCGCGTCGGCATGTCGACCTTCCTGGTCGGCGAGAGCCTGATGCGGCAAGCCGACGTAACCGCTGCGACCCGTACGCTGCTGGCGCGCGAGACGACGGCGCGTGCGACGGGCACGCGCTGACATGGCCCGCAAGCCGAGCGCGACGAAACCAGCCAAGTCCAAGTCCAAGTCCAAGACCGGCCCTGCCCTCACCCATATCGGCGCCTCCGGCGAGGCGCGGATGGTTGACGTGTCGGATAAGCCCGCGAGCGAGCGGCTCGCGGTCGCGGAAGGACGCGTTGTCATGACCAGGGCGACGCTTGACCTGATCGTGTCCGGCAACGCCAAGAAGGGCGACGTGCTCGGCACCGCCCGCATCGCCGGCATCATGGCTGCCAAGCGCACCGCGGAGCTGATCCCGCTCTGCCATCCCCTCGCGCTGTCGAAGGTAACGGTCGAGATCGAGCCCAACGCGAAGCTGCCGGGCTGCCTCGTCCGCGCCAGCGTGAAGGTCACGGGCCCGACCGGCGTCGAGATGGAAGCGCTCACCGCCGTCTCGGTCGCCTGTCTCACCATCTACGACATGATCAAGGCGGTGGAACGCGGCGTGCGCATCGAAGGCATCCACCTGGTCGAGAAGCTCGGCGGCAAGTCCGGCCATTACCGCGTCTGATTGCCGCTGCTACTTCAGCGACGCGCTGATCGACCCGAATTTTGAATTGAGCTTGCTGCCCAGGCCGTTCACCACGGCGATGATCGCAAGCGCGATGCCGGCGGCGATCAGGCCATACTCGATCGCGGTTGCGCCGGTTTCGTCGGCGAGAAAATCCTTCAAAGCATTCTTCATGATCGTATCCCTCTGCGTCGTTGCGAAGACGTTCGTCGTTGCGAAGACGTTCGCAATTCGTGTGCCAATACGGACGTGAGGATCGCCAGCACCTTAGATGGTTAAGCTTCGATTGATCATCGCGATGATCGGCAGAAATTGCTCGGCCGCGGAAGCTTCCGGCAATTCCTGCAGGCCGCGCGTCCCGCATATTGATTGCTTTTGTGAGCGTCCGTTCACGGCGCATTAACCCAGCTTGCTAACTTCGCCTCCACTCCGTTCCCGTAAACCAACGGATGTTTCCGGGGCCAAGAATTGACCCTGACGTGCGCACGACAACGATCGATCATGATGACGGGATTCGGCAGTCGCCTTTTTGACCAGGCCTTCGTGCGCAGCGGACCGATCCGCTGGCTGGTGGTGGGCGGCACGCTGCTGATCGCTGCGATCGCCGTCGGCGCGACGCTGATGGCGCAGAATTTCCGCGAACGTGCGCTGCGCAGCTCCGGCCGCGAGCTGGAAAACACCGTGCTGATGCTGGCCCATCATTTCGACCAGCAATTGCAGGATTTCGCGGTCATCCAGAAGGATTTCGTCGACTACGTCCGCGCGAGCGGCATTACCAGTGCGGCGGACTATCGCAAGCGCCTCGCCGGCCAGGACCTCCATCGGATGCTGCGTTCGAAGATCGACGCACTGCCCTACATAGGCGGCCTCAATATCATCGATGCCGAAGGCAATTTGATCAATTCGTCGACGGCATGGCCGGCTCCGAACGTGAACGTTGCCGATCGCGCCTATTTCCAGACCTTCCGGTACAATCCCGACGCTCCCGACGTCCTGATCGAGCCACTTTACAGTCGCATCTCCGGCGCCTGGACCATCCTGATCGTGCGCAAGATCGTCGGACCGAACGGCGAATTCATGGGTGCGGTCGGACGCGGCATCGAGCCGGCAAATTTCGAAAAATTCTTCGAGTCAGCCGTGCTCGGCGAAAGCACGACGATCTCGATGCTGCACCGGGACGGCACGATGCTCGCCCGTTATCCCCATTCCAATGAATTGATGGGACGGAATTTCAAGAACGGTCCGTTCGCGCATCAAAGGGTTTTCGGGCTCGACCATTTTACCGGCCGCTTCATGAGCCCCGTCGACGGCGAGGACCGGCTGATTTCCTCACACGCCCTGCCTCACTTCCCGATCCTGATGATGGCCACCACGACGCGCGCGACGGCCCTGACGGACTGGCGCGAGCAGATCGGCATCCTGATCTCGGTCGCGGCCTCTTCCGCGCTGGCCATCGCGGGCGTGTTGATCGCGATCGTTCGCAAGCTCCTGGAGCAGCATCGTCTTTCGCGGGAACGGCTGACGCTGGAAAAGCAGCGTCTCGACCGCGCCGTCAACAACATGACCCAGGGCCTGCTGCTGTTCGACGCCTCGCAGCAGCTCGTGATCTGTAATCAGCGCTACATCGAGATGTACGGGCTGTCGGCCGAAATCGTGAGACCCGGCTGCAGCTTCCACGACATCATTGCGCACCGCAAAGCCACCGGCTCGTTCACCGGCGATGTGGACCAATATGTCGCACGGGTTCTGCGCGACGTCCACGTGCGCAATTCCATGGTGGTCGAGACCTCCGACGGTCGCTCGATCCAGATCGTCAACGAACCGCTCACGGACGGCGGCTGGGTGGCGACGCATGAGGACATCACGGAGCGCCGGCGTATCGAGGAGCGCATCACCCATCTCGCTCATTACGACGCGCTGACCGACCTGCCCAACCGCACCATGTTCCACGAGCATCTGCGTCAGGAACTCGATCTCGTCGCCGGGGGCGAACAACTCGCGGTGCACTACATCGATATCGACGAGTTCAAGGGCGTCAACGACGCGCTCGGGCACCTCGTCGGCGACGAGCTCCTGAAGTCGGTCGCGCAGAGCCTCCACCGCTGTGCGGGGGCGGCGGACTTCGTGGCGCGCCTCGGCGGCGACGAATTTGCCATCGTCCAGAGCGCGGTGACATCGCTGGATCAGGTCAACGAACTCGTCGCGCGGGTGTTTGAGGCCATCCGCGCGCCGTTCGACTGCATGGGACATCATCTTGCCACCGACGCCAGTATCGGCATCGCGCTGGCGCCGCAACATGGAACGGCGCTGGACCAGATCCTGAAGAACGCCGACATGGCGATGTACGCCGCCAAAGCCGCAGGGCGCCGCACCTATCGCTTTTTCGAGTCGGAGATGGACGCCAAGATCCACGAGCGGCGGCAGCTCGAGATCGACCTGCGCCACGCCATCGCCCAAGGTGCGCGCGAAGGCGGCCTCGAGGTGTATTACCAGCCCTGCCTCAGCCTGAAGGACGACCGCATCACCGGCTGCGAGGCGCTGGTGCGCTGGCGCCATCCCGAGCGCGGCATGGTCTCGCCGGCCGAGTTCATTCCGATCGCCGAGGACACCGGCCTGATCAACGAGATCGGCGAATGGGTGCTGGCGACCGCCTGCCGGGACGCGGCGAACTGGCCTGACGACATCCGCCTCGCCGTCAACGTCTCGCCGGTGCAGTTCAAGAGCGGCACGCTGGCGCTGAAGATCATGGCGGCGCTTGCCGCCTCCGATTTGCCGGCGAGCCGGCTCGAGCTCGAAATCACCGAGGCGGTGCTGATCCGCGACGACGACACGGCGCTTGCAATCCTGCATCAACTCCGCGCCATCGGCGTCCGCATCGCGCTGGACGATTTCGGCACCGGCTACTCCTCGCTGAGCTATCTGCACCGCTTCCCATTCGACAAGATCAAGATCGACCGCTGCTTCGTCAACGACATCGCCGGCCCCGACGGCTCCGCCAGCATCGTGCAGGCGGTCGTCAATCTCGCGGCCGCCCGCCGCATGACCACCACGGCCGAGGGCGTCGAGACCGAGGAGCAGCAGCGTCTGCTGCGTGCACTCGGCTGCTCCGAGATGCAGGGCTATCTGTTCAGCGCCGCAAAGCCCGCCGACAAGGTGCTGGAGCTGTTCGCGCTCCATCGCAGCCGTCTCGCCCAGCGCGGCGGCAACGAAAGCCGCCGCCGCGAGGCTGGCTAGAAACATCGACGTACAGCCAAACGGCGCGAGCGACCGCTTGAATTGAAGACCGTTTGGTCTATATATCGGCAATGCGCCGCCAAAACCCAGTGCCCTCGCCCCGTGGCCGTCCCCGAAGTTTCGACACGGACGCCGCTGTCGAACGCGCGATGGGGGTGTTCTGGTCACGCGGCTATCACGCCACGGCGCTACCGGACCTGCTTCGTGCGACGAAGCTCTCGCGTGGCAGCCTTTACGCCGCTTTCGGAGACAAGCACTCGCTGTTCTTGCGTGCGCTTGATCGCTACGTCGCCGAGGCCCTGACACGGATGGACGTCGAATTCGACAAAGAGCCGGTCGATAGACTGCGGGCCTATCTCGCCGGCTACGTTGACCGAACGAGCGGGGCCAATGGTCGGCGCGGATGCCTGCTGGTGGCCACAGCCATGGAACTGGCTGGCCGTGACGCTGAAGTCGATCGCCGCATCGCGAGCTTTTTCAAAGCCATGGAGGCCAGGGTGGCTGATGCCCTGTCCCGTGCCAAGGCGGCGGGCAAATTGGCCGATGGCGTCGAGCCTTCCAGTGCCGCCAAAATTCTCCTCTGTTTCGTCGAGGGGCTGCGCGTGGTCGGCAAAACGGCACCGACGCGGCTCACGTCGCAAGCCGCCGTTGACGCGCTTCTCGACCGTTTCATCAGGTAGACACGTTTGGACGCCCCTGCTGCTGGCACGCCAATATATATGGACTGATCGGTCTTTAAAGAAAGAATGCCATGTCCGCCATCCAGATCGTCTGCGCTGTGGCCGTCCCCCTGCTCTGGGGTTATCAGTTCGTGGCCATCAAAGTCGGCGTTACGGAATTTCCGCCTCTGTTCTTCCTCGCGCTGCGCTTCCTGGCCATCGCAATGCTGCTCGTTCCGTTCGTCAAACGTCCCACGCGTCCACAGTTCGGCCCGATCGCGGCTATTTCGCTTTTCCTCGGTGGGCTGAACTTCGGGCTGTTCTATGTTGGCCTTGGGCTCGGCTCGGGAAGCATGTCGGCCGTCGCCTATCAACTCGCCACGCCGTTCACCGTGCTGTTGGCGTGGCCACTGCTCGCGGAGAAGCCGTCTCTCACCACGTCCGCCGGAGTGGCGCTTGCATTCGTCGGCGTGGTCGTGTTGGCAGCAGGGCCCGGCCTCTCCGCAAACGCGCTTCCACTGCTGTTCGTGGTCGGGGCGGCCTTCGCTTTCGCGGTGTCCAACGTGTTGACGAAGCGCTACGGCCCTTTTGATCCCCTGATGTTGATGGGATGGTCCTCGCTGCTCACCGTGCCGCAGGTCATGTTGATGTCGCTGCTCCTTGAACATGGACAACTCGCGAGCCTCGTCACGGCAGATGGACGTGGTTGGCTGGCGCTCGCCTACACGATTTTCATCGGAGGAATTGTTGGGTTTGGCCTATGGTTTTGGCTGATCGGGCGTTGCTCGATGGGCCGCGTCGCACCTTTCGGTCTGCTGCTTCCGGTGTTCGCCTTGATGTCGAGTGTGTTGTTCCTGGGCGAACACATGACTTCAAAATTGATGATCGGCGGGCTGCTCGCGATCTCCGGCGTCGCCTTGACACAGTTGAGACCGAGCGCCTTGAACCCCAGCTGAGACGCGTCCAAGACGAATTCGCCCGGGAGCGGCCATCCACTCCCGGGCGATCGATGTCTGGAACTGGCGAGAGCCTAGTTCGGCACCGCAGCCTTCGGCCCGGGCTTGGCGGCGACCGCATTCGCGGTTTGGCCGTGCAGGAAGTCGTAGGCCGTATGCAGGGCCTTGTCGTCTTTCGCCTCCGGCGGGACATAGGACTGCGATCCGGTCTGCTCGGTGCCATCGGCCGCCTGGAGATGGCCGCGCATCTGGGACTCCGCCATGGTGTCCATCCGGCCCTTCAGCTCGGGCGGCACGTCCTGGAGGATCTCGATGTCGGGCGCGATGCCCTGGGCCTGGATCGAGCGGCCCGAGGGCGTGTAGTAGCGCGCCGTGGTCAGCGCCAGCGCGCCGTTGCCGGCGCCGAGCGGGATGATGGTCTGCACCGAGCCCTTGCCGAACGAGCGCGTGCCGATGATGGTCGCGCGCTTGTGATCGTGCAATGCGCCGGCCACGATCTCGGAGGCCGAAGCCGAGCCGCCGTTGACCAGAACCACCAGCGGTTTGCCCTTGGTGAGGTCGCCGCCATGCGCGGTGAAGCGCTGGGTCTCCTCGGCATTGCGGCCGCGGGTCGAGACGACCTCGCCACGCTGCAGGAACGCGCTCGACACCGACACGGCCTGGTCGAGCAGTCCGCCCGGATTGTTGCGCAGGTCCATCACGTAGCCGACCAGCTTCTCCGGCGGAACGTCCTTGGCGATCGATGCGATCGCCTTCTTCAGGCCGTCGGTGGTCTGCTCGTTGAACGAGGTGACGCGGATATAGCCGATGTCGCCGTTCTCGACGTGGAAGCGCACGGGGCGCACATGGATGATCTCGCGCTTGATCGCGACGTCGAGCGGGGCGTCGGCCCCCTTGCGCACGATCGTGAGCTTGGTCTGGGTCTCGACCGGCCCCTTCATCTTGTTGACGGCCTGCTCGAGCGTCATGCCCTGCACGGCATCGCCGTCGATCTTGCTGATGAGGTCGCCCGACATGATGCCGGCCTTGGAGGCCGGCGTGTCGTCGATCGGCGAGACGACCTTGACCAGCCCCTCCTCCATCGTGACCTCGATGCCGAGCCCGCCGAACTCGCCGGAGGTGGTCTCCTGCATCTCGGTCCAGGCCTTGTCGTTCATGTAGCGCGAGTGCGGATCGAGCGAGGTCACCATGCCGGTGATCGCACCTTCGATCAGCTTGGCATTGTCAGGCTTCTCGACATAGCTCGCCTTCACCCGCTCGAACACTTCGCCGAACAGATTGAGCTTGGAATAGGCGTCATCCGCGCTCGCTGCCGCCCGTGCCGCCCACACGCCGCCGTGCGGACTGGCTACCAGAAGGGTCAGACACGCTCCGGTGAGCGCGCCCATTGGAAACAGCAGGGTTTTCCGCATGGATAGACTGGCCTTTTTGCTTCGCGGTTCGGTGGGGCTGGGGAGCCGCCATGCAAATGGCGATCCAGCCTGCTTCTCACAATACCATTCTGGTTTCTTCAAGGCCGGGATGCCACGCCGGCGGGTACACCGTAAAAATCCCTTCGTCGGGGCCTAAACTTTTGGCAACGTTGCAGGACCCGGTTCGTGCGCAGCGGGGACGGCCGGCCGGCCCACGCCTTGCAGCCATGCCATTTTAGGATGGTTTTGGCGACCTGGACGGGTTAGGCGATGAGGTAAGGCTTCAAATTCTCGGGAGGATAACAATGAACGAAGCACCCCGCATCCAGCCGGACAGGAACGTCGAGCTCGGCGCCAGCACCGAGCCGTTCCAGAATCTGCACGAATTCATCCGGAAAGCGCGTTCCAACCTCAACCAGAATGCCTGGGATTATATCGTCGGCGCGGCCGAAACCGAGACCACGATGCGTCGCAACCGCATGGCGCTGGACGAGATCGCCTTCCGCCCGCGTGTGCTGCGCGATGTCCGCAAGGTCACCGGCTCGGTCGAGCAGTTCGGCCGCAAGATGCGCCTGCCGGTGGTGCTCGCCCCCGTCGGCGCGCTCGAGATCTTCGATCCGGATGGCGCCGCGAGCGTGGCACGCGCCTGCGGCACTTTCGGTGCGGCGCACATGCTCAGTTCAGTGTCCGAGCCCGGCCTCGAGAAGACCGCCGAAGGTGCGCCCGACGCGCTGCGGCTCTACCAGCTCTATGTGCGCGGCGACGACGCCTTCGTCGCCGACGTCGTCAGCCGGGCTGAGAAGAACGCCTATGCCGCCTTCTGCCTGACCGTCGATACCGCTCATTACAGCCGTCGCGAACGTGACATCGCCAAGCGCTACGTTCGCGAGAGTCGCCTGCGCGCCACCGGCGGCGATTACCAGAAAGGTCTGGAGTGGCGGACCGTGAAGATGATCAAGGACAAGTTCAAGATCCCGCTGATCCTCAAGGGCATCGCGACGGCAGAGGACGCGCTGATCGCGATCGATCACGGCGTCGAATGGATCTACGTCTCCAACCATGGCGGCCGTCAGCTCGATCACGGTCGCGGCGCCATGCACGTGCTGCCCGAGATCGTTGACGCCGTGAACGGCCGCGCAAAGATCATGGTCGATGGCGGTGTCTGTCGCGGCACCGACATCGTCAAGGCGATCGCAGCGGGCGCCGACCTCGTCGGCATCGGCCGGCTGCAATGCTGGGCGCTGGCGGCGGCCGGCGAAGCCGGCGTGGCGCGCATGCTGGAGCTGCTCGAGGACGAAGTGCTGCGCTGCCTCGGCCTCTTGGGTGCGACCTCGTTCGCCGAGGTCAACAAATCCTGCCTGCACCACGCGACCGCAACCAACGCGCCGAGCGTGTTCAGCGCGTTTCCACTGTTCGACCACGAGCCATATCGATACTGAGTGAAAGGATGCAGGTGACATCGCTCTCTCCCGGCAGCGCGGATGCGCTTCTGTTCGATCTCGGCCGCGTGGTGCTCGATATTGATTTCTCCAAGGCGATCGCCTGTTGGGCGGGACATGCCGGCTGCAAGCCTGAAGCCATCGTCGCGCGCTATGTGCGGGACAGCGAAGCCTATCGGTTGCACGAGATGGGCAAGATCAGCGATGAGGACTATTTCGCCTCACTGCGAGCCTCGCTCGGAATCGGCATTTCGGATGCGCAGTTCCTGGAAGGCTGGAACGCGATCTTCGCCGGCGAAATGCCTGACATCGCCGAGCTGCTGCCGCGGGCAGCGAAGCAGATGCCGCTGTACGCTTTCTCCAACACCAACCGGCCACACGTGGACCATTTCTCAAGGGAATATGCCGACCTCCTCGGCCATTTCCGCGAGCTGTATTTGTCGTCCAGCATCGGCCTGCGCAAACCGGATGCCGAGGCCTTCGACCACGTCGTCGCGGCGATCGGCGTGCCCGCCGGGCGTATCGTGTTCTTCGACGATCTTGCTGAAAACATCGAGGGAGCGCGGGCGCGCGGCTTGACGGCCGTGCATGTGACTTCGCCGCGTGATGTGGGGAACGCATTGAAAGCATTGGGCATCTGACGACGATCTGCCGCCGCGAGACCCCCGGAGATGCGGCCCAACGCGACTAATTTTGAAGAAGTTTAGGAACCCGATCACTTTGTGCATTTTTATACAGAGTTCCCGGAACGGAATACCGTCTTCCGGACTCTAGAGTCCGTTGGGACTTCTACAGACGGATGCATCATCGTGTTGGGCAAAACCTACCTCACCAAGCAGGCCTCTCTTCTTCTTGAATTCGCCAGGACAACTTCAGATTCGGATCTTTCCGCCAAGCTTGTGAGCAAGGCCGCCGACCTGAAATCCCAGGCCGATCCGCTGCCCGACAAGGATCAGGGACCCAAGGCGCCCGACGTAACTCACGGGCAGCCAGGGAGCTGATCGATGCAGGCCGGGGCGCTCGTCGTTCTCGTCTTGCCATGACCATTGTCCTGCCGATCTGGCACGTTCTTCGGATCATGCCGCAACGCGCTTGATCCTGCCTTCCGGAACAATGCGGTGGGATGACTGCACCCGCTCGGCTGTTTTGCCTCTGCGCCCGCGCTCGGCTAGAAGACGTGCGGAACATTCGCCCGAACGTGCCGAGCAGGAGTTTTCGCCGTGGCCTTGATGCCGGTTTCCGACGCGCTTGCCGCGGTGCTGGCGGGTGCAGAGCCGCTGCCGGAGGAAATGATCTCCCTCGACCAGGCCTACCATCGCGTGCTCGCGCGTGACGTCGCGGCGCGGCGCACGCAGCCGCCGCAGGCGATGTCGGCGATGGACGGCTACGCGGTGCGAGCGGCCGATGCCGCGACGATCGATTCGGAGCTCACCATCATCGGCGAAGTCGCGGCGGGCCGACCGTTCGCGGGGATGGTCGGCGCCGGCGAGGCCGTGCGGATCTTCACGGGCGGCGTCGTTCCCGGTGGCGCGGACGCCGTCGTGATCCAGGAGGACACCGTCGCCGCCGGCAAGCGTGTCACGATCAAGGAAGCCGCGATCGCCGGTCGGCACATCCGCCCCGCCGGCGTCGATTTCCGCGAGGGCGACGTGCTCCTGCGCAAGGGAAGCCGTCTCACCGAGCGCGACCTCGCGCTCGCCGCCGGGATGAATCATCCGCACCTTGCCGTTTACGGGCGTCCGAAGGTCGCGATTCTCGCCACCGGCGACGAGTTGGTGATGCCGGGCAGCACGCCCGGCCACGGCCAGATCGTCTATTCCAACGGCTACGCCCTGCACGCGCTCGCCCGCAGCGAAGGCGCCGAGACCATCGACCTCGGTATTGCCGCCGACACGCTGGAGGCCACCACCGCCGGCATCCGCCGCGCCCGTGAGAGCGGCGCCGACATCCTGATCACGACCGGAGGCGCATCGGTCGGCGACCACGATCTGGTCCAGCAGGCACTGCGGGACGAAGGCATCGCGATGGCGTTCTGGAAGATCGCGATGCGGCCAGGCAAGCCGATGATGCACGGGCGGCTCGGCGCAATGGGCGTGATCGGTCTGCCGGGCAATCCCGTGTCGTCCTACGTGTGCGCTTTCCTGTTCATGGTGCCGCTGATTCGTGCCCTGTCGGGCCGTTCAGTGCTTCACCATCGCCGTGAGCGCGCCGTGCTCGGCCGCGATGTCAGCGCCAACGACCAGCGCGAGGACTATCTGCGCGCGCATCTGGAGGAGCGTGACGATGGCACACGCGTCGTTCTTCCCGTCAATCATCAGGACTCTTCGCTGCTTGCGAATCTCGCTGCAGCACAGGTACTTCTCGTGCGCGCACCGTTCGCGCCGAAGGCCGAAGCCGGCACGGCTTGCGAAGTGTTGCGGCTCCCTGTCTGAGCGCCCCGGCAATGCGCGTTCCGCCAACTTTGCTCTGTTCACGGTAAATTAAGCAGTTGCGGAACATGTATCGAACATATAGTGTCCGTTCATGATTTGTTTCGAGCATGTAGCGGCATATTGCCGAATTCAGCGTCTCGGAATCGGACGACATCAACCGGGGGACTTTGGTCGAGATGTTAACGCGCAAACAATACGAGCTTCTGCGGTTCATCAGTGAACGTCTGAAGGAAAGCGGCGTACCGCCCTCCTTCGACGAGATGAAGGATGCGCTCGACCTGCGCTCGAAGTCGGGCATCCATCGCCTGATCACGGCGCTCGAGGAGCGTGGCTTCATCCGACGCCTGCCCAACCGCGCTCGTGCGATTGAAGTCATCAAGCTGCCGGAGCTCCAGGCAGCCGCCGGCAGCCGCCGCGGCTTCACGCCGAGCGTCATCGAGGGCAATCTCGGCAAGGTGCGTGCGAGCTCCAGCCTGCCCGCGGACGACGGCGAACGTCCCGTCGCGGTGCCGGTGATGGGCCGCATCGCGGCCGGCACGCCGATCGAGGCGTTGCAGACCCGCAGCCATACTATCAGCGTACCGCCTGACATGCTCGGCTCGGGCGAGCATTACGCGCTCGAAGTGCGCGGTGATTCCATGGTCGAGGCCGGCATCCTTGACGGCGACATGGCGCTGATTCAGCGCAACGAGAGCGCCGATACCGGCGACATCGTGGTGGCGCTGATCGACGACGAGGAAGCGACGCTGAAGCGCTTCCGCCGTCGCGGCGCCTCGATCGCGCTCGAGCCCGCCAACGCGGCCTATGAGGTCCGCATCCTGCCGCCCAACCGGGTGAAGATTCAGGGCAAGCTGATCGGGCTTTACCGGAAGTACTGATACCGGGAGTACTTGATACCGGGAGTGCTTGGCGCCGCGCGCGCTTCCGATCGGCATCGCCGGTCAGGGATTGGAGCGGATCATCGTCCGCTCCGGCTGGGTAGTCTTTCTGGTTCTGCACAGACTATCTGGCCCGTCCTTCGGCGCTGGCTCCTCGCGACGCCCACGAAGCGGAACTGGTTCGCGGCGCAAGTGTTCGAGGAAACAGCGGCCAGCGATCAAGCTCGACCGTTGCAGTCAAGCCGGCGATATTCGCGCACGCGCCTCCCGAATGCATCGCAACTCGCTTTGTTCCTATTGAATTCGGGAAAGATAATGTGATCGCGGCTCGCGGAAACCAGCCGCAGATTTGCCCACAACCAAGCAGAGCGTTCATGCTTCAACTCTGATAGAGGCCTGCGCCTCGATTAAGAGACGCGGGTTGCTATCCCAGCATGAGGAGCACCCGATGTGTGACTACAGCCTGCATGCCGTCGCGTCGCGCCCCGCCGAAGTCGGCGAGACGATCGTCACGACAAGCTTCCGCGGCACCTCGACGCGCGGCTTCGCCTCGGCAGCCGATCCGTCTGTTGCCGTCTGCCTGCTGCCGGGAACGGAGCTCGCCTTCGCCGACGACGTTCGCTACGACAATCGCTGGATCTGGACGCGCACCATCAATTCCCGCGTGGGCAAGTTCGGCAAGATCGATCCGCACGTTCCCGACCGCCATCACGACGCGATCGAATTCCCCGACGGCAAATATGTGCTGGTGACGCAGCTCGTCGAAGGCCAGCGCGCGACCGTGCTGCAACTGCCTGTGACCCAGCCGGTGACGGAGCGCGAGCACAAGGCGCAGGTCATCGTCGACAGGCAGCCGACCGTCACGCGCCTGCCGATCGGCTGACGCAGCCGGCTACGAGGTCGGAGGTCAAGATTGAATCGCCATCGCCGGCCGTGGCCGGCGAGATGGCGCGGTTTGCGCCCAGTGAATCCGAGCAGATGCACCAATCCACTGCATTGCTCCGCACCGTCAGATCAATCGTCGGCCTGCAAGTCGGTCTCCGCCGGCGTTGCGTCCTTGATGCGGGGCGCGATCGCCTTGGGCGCAAGGCTGCCGTCGAAATCACCCTCGCCTGCGCCGGCTGGCAACCAGGGGCGGCTCGCGCCTCTCGCCCTCACCGCCTGAACCGCAAAGCCGTCACCACGCTGCATTAGCGCCAGCGCGCTCTGGCTGGCGAGCCGCTGCCGATCGACCACCATCGCCGCGCAATCGGGCGGCGCGGGACGTGCCGTCACCACCAGCGCGGCCCGACTGCAATCGTCCGCGAGAGCGTCGACGCGCAGTGCCAGCGCGACCAACCTCCCGTCGGCCAGTGGCGTCACGCAGCCCGATTCGTCACAGGACACGCCATCGGCCAGCGAGGCTCTGCCGGCATCGCGCGGATCGGCGTCGGCAGCGAGCCATTCCTTGAGCAAAAAGCTGTCCTTGCTCGTTCTGATCAGGTGCAGATATCCGTCCCTGCCCCGCACCGCGACGCTGGCGCCATCCCCGGCAATCAGGATGTCGGGCTGCCGCGCCGACAGTCCCCAGAGGATCGCTGCCAGCAGGACCAGGGCGCCGGACCAGCGTAGCGGCGTGCGCAACAAGCCTAGCACAATGATTCCCAGGCTCGCCGCGATCAGCGGCGTGATCCCGAACGCCGGGATGCGGCCGACCGCGCCCGGTAAGGCCGCGACCCAGCGCGAGACCGCGACCATCCACTCGATGCCGATCCCCATCAGCCACCAGAACACGCTGTCCAGCCCGAACGGCGCAGCAAGCAGCCCCAACAATCCCGCCGGCATCACCAGCGCCGAGACCACCGGCATCGCGCCGAGATTGGCAAGCACGCCAAACGGCGTGACACGGTGGAAATGGAAAGCGGCGTAGGGCGTGGTCGCAAGTCCCGCAATCAGCGAGGCCATGAACAGCATCGCGATCTCGCGGCCACCCCACATCGCAATGCGCGCGGTCGCCGAATGGTCCGGCGAGGCAAACAAATTGGGCATGCCGATCTGCACCAGCGCCACCAGCCCGAGCGTTGCTGCAAACGACATCTGGAAGCTCGGATGCACCAGTGCTTCCGGCGCGACCGCCAGCACGATCAGCGCGGCGACAGCAAGCGTGCGAAAGGTGATGGCGCGGCGATCGACCATCACCGCGATCAGCACCACCGCCGTCATGAAGAACGATCTTTGCGTTGCGACCTCCGCGCCCGACAGCAGCAGGTAGAACGCAGCAGCGACCAGCGCGGCGGCCGCCGACCATTTCTTGATGGCGAAGCCGGCCGCAAGTCCCGGGATCAGAGCGAGCAGCGCGCGCACCGCGAAGAACACGACACCGGCAACGACGGCCATGTGATAGCCGGAAATCGAGAGCACGTGGCCGAGACCGGAGATGAACATCGCATCGTTGACGGGCGTGGTGATCGCATCGCGCCGCCCGGTAAGCAGCGCGGTCGCGATCGCCCGGTTGTCGCCGTCGAGCGTCGCCCGGATGCGGGCATCGATCGCATCGCGCAGGCCTTGCATGAAGGCCGCATAACGCAGCCGCAAGCCGGCGGTCTCAGGCGGCGGCGCCACCGTGATTGCGCCCATCGCGAAGCCGGAGGCGCCGATGCCCTGGAAGAACATGTCACGCGAAAAGTCGTAGCTGCCGGGCCGCACCGGCGCGAGCGGCGGCATCAACCGTGCCTTCAGCTGAACGAAGCTACCGACCTCCGGCGCGGTGCCTTTGCGGACCGACAGGCGCACGCGCTCAAGCCTGACGTCGCTGCGTTGCGCCTCCATCGCAGTGACGCGCAGCACGAAACGATCGGTACGCTCGCGGATGTCGCGAGCCTCGACAAAGCCCGACAACGACACCGAATAGAGCGCCTTTGCCAGCACCGGGTGGGCGATGCGCGCCGTCTTCCAGGTCGCGACGGCAAAGCCGGCCGCGACCGCCGCGATCATGATGGCTGGGGCGAACAGCCGGCTCCGCCGCAACAGAGCCGCGCCAAGCAGGAGTGCGATGGCGGTCGTGGCAACGACCCACAGTACTGGCTCGTGATCGGCAGAGAAATAAAGCGCGATGCCGCAGCCAAACGCTACGGGCACCCACGGCAACAGCCGCCCGGCGCCAGCCTCGGCGCGTAGCCATGCGCGGAGGGTCTCGGCCAGCGATGTCCAGAGGTCGAGGCCTGCAGGCGCGAGGCCGCCCGCGGACGCGGTGCGGCCCGCGGGCCACGTCCCTGCGATCCCCTGCGACCGTACCGGCCGGCCCGGCTCCGCCATTTCGTGCACTCGATGATACGCAACGAAGTCAGAAGCTACCGGAACGTGCAGGCGGGCGGATAGCGGTACGGATCAGGAACGAAAGGTTGCGATCGCTACTTTTCCTCTTCCATCGTCACAGCGACATCGGCCTTGGCCGACAGCCGGACCTTGTTGCCCTCGATATCGGCGACGAGGCCCTTGTCGATGAAGTGATGATGCCCCTTGTGGCTGCCCTCGCCGCTGTCCTTCTTGGTCAGCTTGATGCGATTGCCTTCGACCTTGTCGACGGTGCCGATGTGGACGCCGTCGGCGCCGATGACTTCCATATGCTCTGCGATGTTCTGCATGGTGGGTTCCTTATTGGGCCCACCCCAACGCGCGAGGTGCATGTTCGTTCTCTCACGAGGATGACGAAGTCGTGTGCTCCACTGGTCAGATCAGCGGCGCCTGCGAAGAAGCATGGTGATTGACGATCTTCCAGTCGCCGTCCTCGCGAATGATGACCCAGCTCATCTTGACCGAGAGATCGGGGCGTTCGCCGGCGAGATCGAACGAGATGCTCGCGGCCATATTGATCAGATCAGGACCTGCCTGCGCCGCCTTCACCTCGGAAAATAACGCGCTCGGCTTGCGCCAGCGTGGCAGGCCGTTGAAATAGTCTGCGACGCCGTCCCTGCCCCGGTAGAGCTTTGGGTTGGAGCCGAAGAAGAACGCATTCCTCGCATAGAGCGATGAGAGCGCGGCCGCATCGAGCGTGGCGAAGCCGGCGCGCCATTTCGCGATGATGGCGGAAACGATGGCGTCGGCTTCGTTGCTCATTGTGGTCTCGCAGCTCTTTTCAGCCTTTGGCAACTTCCTTCGCGAACGTGTCGCGCAGGCCGATGGTCCTGGAAAATACCGGTCTGTCGGGCGTCGAGTCCTTGTCGCGCACGAAATAGCCCTGGCGCTCGAACTGCATCGGCTCGGTCGAATTGCTTTCCGCGACTGATGCTTCGATCCGAGCGTCAGCCAAAATCTCGAGCGACTGCGGATTGAGGTCCGCAGCGAAGTTCGAGGCGTCCGGGCTCGGATTGGCAAACAGCTGGTTGTAGATGCGGATTTCCGCGGGCACGGATGTTGCCGCCGACAGCCAGTGCATGGTGGCCTTGACCTTGCGGCCATCGGGCGCGTTACCGCCCTTGGTCGCGGGATCGTAGGTGCAGCGCAGCTCCACCACCTCGCCGGCATCGTTCTTGATGACGCCGGTGCACTTGACGAAATAGGCGTAGCGCAGCCGCACCTCGTTGCCCGGCGACAGACGGAAGAACTTTTTCGGCGGGTTCTCCATGAAGTCGTCCTGCTCGATATAGAGCTCGCGGCCGAACGTGATCTTCCGGGTGCCGGCAGAGGGATCGTCAGGATGGTTGATCGCCTCGAGCTCCTCGGTCTGCCCTTCCGGATAGTTCTCGATCACGACCTTGAGCGGCTTCAGCACCGCCATCCGCCGCTGCGACGTGCGGTTGAGCTCCTCACGGATGCAGAACTCGAGCATGCCGACGTCGACAACGCTGTTGGCCTTCGCCACGCCGATGCGCTTGACGAATTCGCGAAGGGCGGCCGGCGGTACGCCGCGGCGGCGCATCCCCGCCATGGTCGGCATGCGCGGATCGTCCCAGCCCGCGACATGGCCCTCGCGGACGAGCTGGGTCAGCACGCGCTTGGACAGCAGCGTGTAGGTCAGGTTCAGCCGCGCGAATTCGTACTGGTGCGGCTTCGAGGGCACCGGCAGCTTCTCGATGAACCAGTCATAGAGCGGCCGATGGTCCTCGAACTCCAGCGTGCAGATCGAGTGCGTGATGCCTTCGATCGCGTCCGACTGGCCGTGGGCATAGTCGTAGCTCGGATAGATGCTCCACTTGGTCCCGGTGCGCGGATGGTGCGCATGCAGGATGCGGTACAGCACGGGGTCGCGCAGATTGATGTTGCCCGCAGCCATGTCGATCTTGGCCCGCAGCACGCGCGCGCCGTTCGGGAATTCGCCCGCCTTCATGCGACGGAACAGGTCGAGGTTTTCATCCACGGTGCGATCGCGGAAGGGCGAGTTCTTGCCGGGCTCGGTCAGCGTGCCGCGCGCAAGACGGATCTCCTCCTGGGTCTGGTCGTCGACATAGGCAAGCCCGTCTCGGATCAGCCGCTCCGCCCATTCATAGAGGCGATCGAAATAGTCCGAAGCGAAGAACAGGTTCTTGCCCCAGTCGAAGCCGAGCCAGCGCACGTCGGCCTGGATGGAATCGATATATTCCTGCTCTTCCTTGACCGGATTGGTGTCGTCGAAGCGCAGATGGCAGCGGCCCGGAAATTCCTGGGCAATGCCGAAATTAAGCGCGATCGACTTGGCGTGGCCGATATGGAGATAGCCGTTCGGCTCCGGCGGGAACCGGGTCACGATCTCCTTGTATTTGGCCTGGTCGAGGTCGGCCTGGATGATGTCACGAATGAAATCGCGCCCAACCTCGTTCGCCACCGGTTCTGTCATTACGAAAATCCTGTAGGGAAATCAGCGGCCCTTCTGCCAAATTCCCTTGGCTGAGCCAAGGGCTTAAGCAAGGTCTCAAGCAACCCTTGGCGGTCCGCTGCCGGGCTTTAGTTATGCTCCGGTCCTGTTATATACCACCGCCTCCAATGCATAGGCCCTGCCAAGAATGACCTCTCCCGTCGTCACCCGCTTTGCTCCCTCGCCGACCGGCTTCCTCCATATCGGGGGCGCGCGCACGGCGCTGTTCAACTGGCTCTATGCGAAGAAGCACGGCGGCAAGATGCTGCTACGGATCGAGGATACCGACCGGGAGCGCTCCACCGAGGCGGCGATCGGCGCCATCCTCGACGGCCTGAAATGGCTGGAGCTCGGCTGGGATGGCGACGTTATCTACCAGTTCAGCCGCGCCGCCCGCCACCGCGAGGTCGCCGAGCAGCTGCTCGCCGAGGGTAAGGCCTATCGTTGCTACGCGAGCGCCGAGGAGCTCACCGCGATGCGCGAGAAGGCGCGCGCCGAGGGGCGCACGCGCCTCTATGACGGCCTGTGGCGAGACCGCGATCCGGCGACGGCCCCAATCGACGTGAAGCCCACCATCCGGCTCCGCGCGCCCCAGACCGGCGAGACCGTGATCGAAGATCAGGTCCAGGGCCGCGTGGTCTGGCAGAACGAGAATCTCGACGACCTCGTCCTGTTGCGCGGCGATGGCAACCCGACCTACATGCTCGCGGTGGTGGTCGACGACCACGATATGGGTGTCACCCATGTCATCCGCGGCGATGACCATTTGATCAACGCGGCCCGCCAAAAGCAGATCTACGACGCGATGGGCTGGACGCTGCCGAGCATGTCCCACATCCCCCTGATCCACGGCCCGGACGGTTCGAAGCTCTCCAAGAGGCACGGCGCGCTTGGCGTCGATGCCTACCGCGCCATGGGGTACCTCCCGTCCGCGCTCCGCAACTATCTAGTCCGGCTCGGCTGGAGCCATGGCGACCAGGAAATCTTCTCGACCGAGGAGATGATCGCGGCGTTCGACCTCGCCAGCGTCGGCCGCGCAGCAGCGCGCTTCGATTTCGCCAAGCTGGAAAACCTCAACGGCCACTACATCCGCAATGCCGACGATCAATCACTCGTGAAGATGTTCGAGGACGTACTCGACCACGTCGTGCCCAGCCGCGACGAGCTTAAGGCCAAGTTAAACGACACCACGCGCGCGCAGCTGCTGAAGGCCATGCCGGCCCTGAAGGAGCGCGCCAAGACGCTGATCGAGCTGATCGACGGCGCCTATTTCATCTTCGCGGACCGGCCGCTGGAGCTTGATCCGAAGGCGGCAGCGCTGCTGACGCCTGAGAACCGCAAGCTGATCGGCCAGCTTCATTCCGCGCTGGAGAAAGTCGAGACGTGGAGCGCGGCCAATGCGGAAGCCGCGCTGCGCGCCTTTGCCGAGGAAAATAATCTCAAGCTCGGCGCGGTCGCCCAGCCGCTGCGGGCGGCGCTGACGGGACGGACGACGTCGCCCGGCATATTCGAGGTTTTGGACGTCCTGGGACGCCAGGAAAGCCTGGCCCGGCTTAAAGATCAGGCCACGGAATAGGCCCTAGGACCGCGCTAAGGACCCGGGCCCAAGGACCAGGCTACGACGTAAGTCGACCATGCGTGGCGCCATCTTGCAGCGCACACAGCAATAATATACCCATCTCAGCCGTACCTTCTGGAACATCCGGCCTGCCCCGCGATATCTCATCGGGGCCTCCGGGTCCGGCCCGTTTCACCATACATCGGGGACCTCTGATGGACGCAAAACCAAGCAATAAGACCGCCACACTGACGGTCGGAAACAAGAATTTCGATCTTCCGATCCACAGCGGCAGCGTCGGGCCCGACGTCATCGATATCGGCAAGCTCTACGGCCAGTCCGGCCTGTTCACCTACGACCCGGGCTTCACCTCGACCGCGAGCTGCCAGTCCAAGATCACCTATATCGACGGTGACGCGGGCGTGCTGGAATACCGCGGCTATCCGATCGAGCAGCTCGCCGAGAATGGCGACTTCCTCGAGACCTGCTATCTGCTGCTGTTCGGGGAGCTTCCGACCGCCGCGCAGAAGAAGGATTTCGACGACCGCGTGATCCATCACACGATGGTGCACGAGCAGATGGCCCGCTTCTTCCAGGGCTTCCGCCGCGACGCCCATCCGATGGCGATCATGGTGGCGGCTGTCGGCGCGCTCGCCGCGTTCTATCACGACTCAACCGATATCAACGATCCGAAACAGCGCATGATCGCCTCCATGCGCATGATCGCCAAGATCCCGACGTTGGCTGCGATGGCCTACAAGTACACGGTCGGCCAGCCCTTCGTGTATCCGAAGAACTCGCTGAAGTTCGCCGAGAACTTCCTGCATATGTGCTTCGCCGTGCCGTGCGAGGACTACAAGATCAACCCGGTGCTTGCGGATGCACTGGACAAGATCTTCATCCTGCACGCCGACCATGAGCAGAATGCCTCGACCTCGACGGTGCGTATCGCCGGCTCCTCCGGCGCCAACCCGTTCGCCTGCATTGCCGCCGGCATCGCCTGCCTGTGGGGCCCGGCGCATGGCGGCGCCAACGAAGCAGCGCTGGCGATGCTCGCCGAGATCGGCTCGGTCGACAAGATCCCCGAGTTCATCGCCAAGGTGAAGGACAAGAACTCTGAAGTCCGCCTGATGGGCTTCGGTCACCGCGTCTACAAGAACTACGATCCGCGCGCCAAGATCATGCAGAAGATGTGTCACGCCGTGCTCAAGGAGACTGGCCATGGCGACGATCCGATGCTGAAGGTGGCGCTCGAGCTCGAGAAGATCGCGCTCAGCGACCAGTACTTCATCGACCGCAAGCTCTACCCGAACGTCGACTTCTATTCGGGCATCACGCTGAAGGCGATGGGCTTCCCGGTCTCGATGTTCACCGTGCTGTTCGCGGTCGCCCGCACCGTCGGCTGGATCAGCCAGTGGAGCGAGATGATCGAGGATCCGCAGCAGAAGATCGGCCGTCCGCGCCAGCTCTACACCGGCGTCACCCGCCGCGACTACGTCGCGATCAAGGACCGGAAGTAAGTCGAGCCATCACGGCTTTCGAAGCGGCGCCATCTCCGGATGGCGCCGTTTTTGTTTTGCGCGATACAATCTTGCTGCCGCGCACAACAACAAGTCGGCGCAATGCCTCGGCCGGCGCTTGACGTCGAAACGCTTCGCGCGCAAATTCTTACTCTAAGTAAGAATGACGATAGGGATGGAAATGCCGGAGCAGCCGAGAAGTCGGCGGCAGACGCGTGCTGCCATTTTGACTCATCTGCTTCAGTCCGGCGGGTCGTTCCGGCCGCCGCTGGCGAAGGCCGTGCGCCTGTCGGAAGCGAGCCTGTCGCGCATCCTGTTCGACCTGAAGGCCGAAGGCCTGATCGAGGAAGTGCGGCGCCCTGCCCCTTACGTCGGTGGCCCGACGGGCCTCGTGTCGCTCGATGGCGAGGTGGCGCTCGCGGCGTTTGAGCTGACCACCCAGCGGCTCAGCGTCGGCGTCGGGGGCCTATCGGGCGAACTGCACCACACCTGGCATGTGCCGCTACCGAAGACGCCGACCGTCGCGACCGTCGGCCGGGCGTTTCGCGAGGCGATGACATTGCTGCACGACTGGACGCGGCGCCGGCGCATCCCCCTCGCGCAGATCGGCGTCTCCATTCCAGGTCTCGGACGACTGGGCGCGTCAGGCAATCCGATCATCCCCTGCGACGTCGGGCGCATCAGCGAGATGTTCGGCGAGAATTTTGCCGGCGTGCCGGTCGAGTTCACCAATTCCGTCGTCGCGCACGCCATTTTTCACCGTTGCCGCACGGAGAACTATCCATTCAGCGGGGCGCACCTCTTCGTCTTTGTCGGTCAGGGCGTCGCGGGCACCTGGATGGATGATCCGATCGAGGACGATGCTCTCCAGCCGGTCGAGCTCGGCCACATGGTGTTCGGAGCCGACGGACCAATTTGCCGCTGTGGTCATCATGGCTGCGTCGAGGCCTATACGTCGCTTCCGGCCCTGGCCGAGCTTCTTGGCGTCGCGGAAGCCGAATTGCTTCAGCTCGGCAGCGAATGGGTGACCGCGATGCCGCTCTCATCGCGCGTGCGGCAGGAATTGCGCCGGCGGCTATTCCGGCTTGGCCTTGCGATCGGCAATACGCTGAACGTGAAGCCCTGCAAGGGCGTCGCGATCAGCGGCTGGCCGTCGCTTCTCGCCGAGGACGATCGCAACGCGCTCGTCGAGGGGATCGACGCCTGTCTGTTGGGCGGCCGCAAGCACGCGCAAGTGTCGCTCGCTTTCGTGCCGCCGTCGAATGGCAACGATCCGCGGGCGGCGCTGGCGTTCGCGGCTTTCTGCCTCGCTTGCCGCGGCGGCATGCCGGCCGCATCGAGCGAGGCCGCCTGAGATACCTGATGCCGCGCGGCGCTCGCGCGAAAGAGTTCACACCGGGAGGAACTTGCCATGCCGATCACGACAACAAGGCGCCAACTGCTCGCCGGATCTGCGGCCGCGCTCGCGCTGCCGGCATTTGCCCGCGCGCAAAGCGCGGTGAAGCCGCGTCTGACTGCGATCTCGCAATGGTCCGCAGGCAGCGACGGGGCGGCCATCACGGCGCTCGGCAAGAAGTTCGAGGAGAAAGGCGGAGTTTGGCAGCACTCGCCCGTCCCCGGCTTCACCACCGAGATGATGAACAAGCTGCGTGCCCAGATCATGGCCGGCGATCCACCGGCCTGCTCGCAGCTCAAAGGTCCCGAGATCGCGGCCTGGTCGAAGATTGCCCCAACCGTCGATCTCGACGCCGTCGTCGCTGCCGCCGGATACGAAAAGGTTGTCGCTCCAGACCTTGCAAAATTGCACAAGCCGGGGGGCAAGTGGATTGCACTGCCGTTGCAGATCTACAGCACCAACATGCTGTTTCTCTCCAAACGCGCGATGGACAAGGCCAAGGCCGACAAGATCCCCGTCACATGGGCTGAGTTCAACGACCTCGCCGAGAAGATGAAAGCAGGCGGCGTCCCCTATCCCATCGCCAACGGTGGCACCCGCGCGGACGACGGCCAAAAATTCGAGGCCGCTTTGGCAGGCATCAGTCCCACCGCATACCGCGCAGCCATCATGAACCTCGACAAGAAGGCCCTGGAAGGCCCCGAGATAAAGGCGGCCTTCGTACAGGTGCGCAAGATTGCCGACTGGATGGACCCCAACGTCGGCGCCCAGCACTTTTCGACCAACCTGAAGCGCTTTGTCGACGGCGACATGGGGATGATGATCATGGGCGGGTGGGCGCAGGGCGTCTTGCGCAACGCCGGCTTCAAGTTCGAGGACTTCATCATCGCCCCGGGCCCGAGCGACAATAGCAAGCCGGTCTTCCTGTTGAATGCCGATGCCTTCATATTCTGGCAGCGCAAGGAGCCCGATTTGCAAGCCGGCCAGACGCTGATGGCCCAGCTCGTCATGGATCCAGCGATCCAGACCATGTATTCGCAGATCACGGGATCGATCCCCGTGCGCACCGATGTCGATCTCTCCGGCGAAGGCTGGTCGGACGGTCAACGGCGGACCGCAGCAGCCCTGAAAGACGCGATCGCCAGCAATCAGGCCGTTCTCAGTCTTGCGCACAACATGGCACAGGAAAACGGCATGACCGCAGCGATCATCGACGTGATCACGGAGTACGTGAAGAACAAGACGATCAAGCCGGAGCAAGCGGCCATACGCCTCGTCGACGCCGTCGAGAGCTCACGTTGACGATCGCCGTCTCGACAACACCGGGCCGCCCGGCGGCCGCTGACTGGGTACGCCGGCTGCCCGAATATTTGACGATCTGGGTGCCGCTGCTGTTGTCGGCCGCGCATCTCATTGCGTTTACGCTGTGGACGATCTGGATATCGTTCACGCCGTCCACTCTGGTCCCGGTCTCGGGCTGGGTCGGTTTGCGCAACTATTCTTCGGTTGCAGCATCGCGGAACTGGCAGATTGCCTTGGACAATCTGCTGCTGTTTGGCAGCGCCTTCGTGTTGCTGAGCCTGGCGACCGGCCTCATCCTTGCGATCCTGCTCGATCAGCGCATTCGCGGCGAGAACCTGCTGCGGTCTATCTTCCTCTATCCTCTGGCGGTGTCATTCGTGGTCACCGGCACGGTCTGGAGTTGGCTGCTCAATCCTGGCCTCGGGATCCAGAAGCTGGTCCGCGACCTCGGCTGGACCTCCTTCCGGTTCGACTGGCTGATCGATCGCGATATGGCTATTTGGACCATCGTTATCGCTGCGATCTGGCAATCCTCCGGTTTCGCCATGGCGCTGTTCCTGGCCGGCCTCCGCTCCGTCGACGCCGACCTGATCAAGGCCGCGCAGATCGACGGCGCCGGACCGATCCGAATGTACCGGCGCGTCATCCTGCCGACCCTTTGGCCGATCACCATCACCGTCATCGTCATCCAGCTGCAGTTCGCGATTTCGACCTTCGACCTCGTCCGCGCGCTCACCAACGGCGGACCCGGGATCGCGACCCAACTGCCGGCCCTCGTCGTCTACGACCTGATGTTCCAGCGCAGCCTGCTCGGACGGGGAGCGGCGGCGGCAGTGCTCATGTTGCTCATTCTTCTTGCGGTTTTACTGCCCTATGCAGCCTGGCGCTATGTCCAGCGGCGGCGGGCGATCCATGCGTGAGCGAACCATCGCGCCAGGCCGGATTCTGATCTATCTCGTCGTCTCGCTGGTCGCTGCAGCGTGGCTCGCGCCATTGGCTGTTGTCGTCCTGAATTCGCTCCGTACCAACGAGGAGATCGCGCAGGCCTCTATGATCGGCTGGCCGAAGCAATGGGCATGGAGCAACTACGCCGCGGCCTGGAGCGGTTTCTGCGTCGCCGAGACCTGCGCCGGCATCCGGCCGTACATGCTGAACTCCGCGCTGGTCACGATCCCCGCGACGATTTTCTCGACCCTGCTTGGTGCTGTCGCCGGTTACGCCATATCGCTCTGGCGCTTTCGCGGCGATAGCTGGATCTACGGCATCGTGACTCTTGGGCTCTTCCTTCCCCAGCAGATGCGCTTGCTTCCCTGGACCATCGTGTTGCGCGATACGGGCCTGATGAATACGCTGACTGGCCTGGTCGTGATCCATACGATCCAGGGGCTCTCCTTTACCGTCTTGTTCTGCCGAAACTACTACACTGCCATCCCGCAGGATTTGATAAGAGCTGCGCGCATCGATGGCGCCGGGTTCTTTCGTATTTTCTGGCGCATCATCCTGCCACTCTCGCCGCCTATTCTGGTCGTCACCGTGATCTGGCAGTTCACGCATATCTGGAACGAGTTTCTCTACGGCGTGACATTCACGACCGGTCAGCAGCAGCCGGTCACCGCCGCGCTGATCGCGCTATCCGCCGCGGTCGCCGACATCCCGCAACATGGCGTGCAAAGCGCGGCGGTGATGATCGCCGCCCTGCCGACCCTGCTGATCTATCTGATCGGCGGCAAGTATTTCGTGCGCGGCCTCACCGCCGGGGCCGTGAAATGATCGGATTGTCATGGCAGCCCTAAGCATTCGCTCCCTGTCCAAGCGCTACGCCAATCTGGAGGTGCTGAAGGGCATCGATCTCGACATCGAGAGCGGTGAATTCACCGTGCTCGTCGGTCCATCCGGCTGCGGCAAGTCCACGCTGCTCAACATCATCGCCGGGCTCGACCTCCCGAGCGCAGGCACCGTGGAAATCGGCGGACGTATCGTCAACGACATTCCGCCGAAGGACCGCGACATCGCCATGGTGTTCCAGTCCTACGCGCTCTATCCGTCGATGACAGTGCGCCAGAACATCACCTTCGGCATGGAATGCCGCCACGTACCGAAGGCGGAGCAGGAGAAGGCGCTGGCAAACGTGGCCCGGCTGCTCCAGATCGAGCCGCTGCTCGGCCGCAAGCCGTCGCAGCTCTCCGGCGGCCAGCGCCAGCGTGTGGCGATGGGCCGGGCGCTGGTACGCGATCCCCTGCTCTTCCTGTTCGACGAGCCGCTCTCCAATCTCGATGCCAAGCTGCGCGTCGAGATGCGGATGGAAATCAAGCGGCTGCACCAGCGCATCGGCGCTACCATCGTCTATGTCACCCACGACCAGATCGAGGCGATGACGATGGCGACGCGCATCGCCGTGATGCATCGGGGCGTGGTGCAGCAGTTTGCCGACCCTGACACCGTGTATCGCTATCCCGCCAATCTGTTCGTGGCTCGTTTCATGGGCTCGCCGCCGATGAACACGATGCCGGCACGGCTCGACGCCGATTCCGGCGGCCCGGTGGTCGTGATCGGCGCGGGACGGCCGGACGAGGTCCGCCTCCGCCTTGGCCAATACGACGCGGCGGCCCCCTTTGTCGGCCGTGACGTGGTGGTCGGGATCAGGCCGGAATGCATCGCCGAGGGGAGCCGCGTGTTTTCCGCCGATCCACCCGTCGTCGTCCACGCGCCGGTGGAGATGGTCGAGCCGACGGGAGCCGAAACGATCGTGCTGCTGCGGCTTGGCGGCGAGCCTGCGCTGGCGCGCATCACGCCGGACATCCGCCCCACACCGGGAGCCGCCGCCCCGTTCGCGCTCGACACGCGCCGCATCTGCCTGTTCGACCCTGAGACGGAGCGACTGATCGCATGACACAAACGAGCTATGCCGGTCTTAGGGATCGCGTGGTGTTGATCACCGGTGGTGCCAGCGGCATCGGTGCCGCCTTCGTGCGGGCGTTCGCGGCCCAAGAGGCTCGCGTCGCGTTCCTGGATCTCGATGAAGCAGCCGGCCGGGCGCTGGTCGCGGAAGTGAAAGCTGCGTCCGGGACCGGACCCTTGTTCGTGCCGTGCGACCTCCTCGACATCGACGCCTTGCGCAACGCCATGGCGCAGGTGCACGGATCGCTGGGCGACGCCGCGGTTCTCGTCAACAACGCCGCCAATGATCAGCGTCAGGTGCTGGCCGAGGTAACCCCGGCCGAGTTCGACTGGATGATCGGTGTCAACCTCAAGCACGTCTTCTTTGCCGCGCAAGCGGTGGTGCCGCAGATGCAGGCGCGCGGCGGCGGTTCGATCATCAACATGTCGTCGATTGCCTGGATGCGCGGCGCGCCGGGGCTGCCGGTCTACGCCGCGGCGAAGGCCGCGATCGTCGGCTTCACCAACTCCCTGGCCCGGTCGCTCGGGCCCGACCGCATCCGCGTCAACGCGATAGCGCCAGGGATGGTGATCACGGAGCGTCAGCGCCGGCTGTGGTACCCGGACGACCAGACGATCGCCGAGTTGCGCACGCGTCAGGCCATTCCCGACGCGGTGACGCCCGACGACATCGCGAACATGGCGCTGTTCCTCGCCTCCGATGAGAGCCGGCGCATCACGCGCCAATGTTTTCAGGTCGACGCTGGTCTCGGCTAGACCGTGAACCGAGCCGCTGTCGTAGAGGTCCGCTCCGTCTCCGACAGCAGCCGCGTGAGCGCACCTCACCTTGGGTCCGAGTTGGGCTAATAAGCGACATCGGCACGGAATGGCCCTAGTATGACCGTGGAGCGGCGAGCACTAAAAAGCGCTTACTCGCCCAGATGTTTACTGGGGACGCAAATGAACAGCGAGCAAAGCCACAAAATACACCTAAGTCTCGAGGATCAGCAGCGATTGCAAGAACTTCGGGCGCAAAAGCCGGCACGCAACACACCCAAACCTGCCCTAGCTCCGGGAGCGATCCTGGCTGACCGGGTGGCCGAAACGGTTGGCTCCTGGCGTTTCATTATCATCCAGAGCGTACTACTTGGCATCTGGATCGTTCTGAACATGATGGCATTCATCAATCATTGGGACCCCTATCCCTTCATCTTGCTGAACTTAGTTCTTTCCTTCCAAGCAGCCTACGCAGCGCCCATCATCATGATGAGCCAGAACCGTCAATCCGAGATTGATCGCAAGCACGCAGAACACGACTACCGAATAAATGTGAAGGCTGAACTCGAAATCGAATTGCTGCACAACAAGATTGACGCCTTGCGTGAGCAGGAAATCTTACAGCTACTCAATATCATTCAACGTTTGTCTGCGCACCTTGCGCCCGAGCTTGTCGCGGCTATCGAGGCCGAAGCGGTGCCGCATAAGGCCTAGGTGACCTTCCTTGTCGCTGGACCGTCAAGCGAGTCGCTGCCTCTAGGGATCGAGTGCTACGCGGGTCTTCCACAGTCGCGGACGGCTCCTACTCAATGACTGCTTTGAGTCACAAACCGCCGATCGCGCTCTAGGTGGGAGACTTCCACTTTGCGCTGGCAAGCCGACGTTTGTGAGTACGCGTCCTAGCTAGCCTGCCTGCCCTTGCGCATCGTCGCCAGCACGATGTCGGCTGCGAGCACGCTCGGCGGCTTGTTGCCGGTCGACATGATCATATCGAGCTGGGCGAACGCTTCCACCTGCTGCCGGCGCAGCGGTGAATCGGCCAGAAGCTCCGTGAGCGCGGGCGCCAGCTTCTCTGGCGTGCAGTCTTCCTGCAGGAACTCCGGGATGACATCCTTGCCGATCACGAGATTGGCGAGGATCACCGAGGAGACGCGGATCGCGCGGCGCAGGATGAAGGCTTCGATCGCGCCGACGCGATAGGCCGTCACCATCGGAATGCCCGATAGCGCGAGCTCCAGCGTCACAGTGCCGGATTTTGCCAATGCCGCGCGCGCGATGCGGAAGGCGGCGCGCTTCTCGTTCTCGCCGACCACAATTTGAGGCTTGACCGGCCAGTTCGCGATGCCTTCACGAATGGTGGCTTCGAGATGCGGCATGGTTGGCAGCATCAGTTCGAACGCGCGGCCGTCCGTCCGCAATCGGCCGAGCGTCGCCCCGAACACGTCGAGATGGTGCCTGATCTCACTGCGACGGCTGCCGGGCAACACCAGCAAGACCGGCGGCTCGCCGTCGCGACGCGCCTGCTCCTCCGCGTTCGGCCGCAGCGAGGGCAATTGCTCGATCAGGGGATGGCCGACATAGCTGCATGGCGGTCCGCCGAGCTTGCGATATTCCTCCGGCTCGAACGGCAACAGGCCGAGCACATGGTCGACATAACCGAGCATGGTCCGCGCCCGTCCCGGCCGCCAGGCCCAGAGCTGCGGCGAGACGTAGTCGACGATCGGGATCGCCGGATTGCGCGCCCGCACGCGGCGGGCGACACGGTGGGTGAAGTCGGGACTGTCGATGATGACGAGCGCGTCCGGCGCGCCTTCGGTCACGGCCTCTGCGGTCTCGCGGATCAGCCGCAGGATCTTCGGCAATTGCTGCACGACCGCGGCGAAGCCGACGATCGAGAGCTCCTCGATCGGAAACAGCGTGTCGAGCCCCTGGCGCGCCATGGTGTGGCCGCCGACGCCCACGAACTGCACGCCGTCGCCGAGCCGCTGGCGCAGGACCTTCATCAGGGCGCTGCCGAGCCGGTCGCCGGATTCCTCCGTCGCGATCAGGAATATCTTGCGCTTGGGATCGCGACCCTGCATCACGCCGGCAGGCCGATGACGAAGAGATATTTGGCGTCGGCGAGTGCGATCATTGCCTGCGGCTCGGCCGCGATGGTGTTGCCGGCGACGACGGCAATGCCTGCGAGCCCTGCGGCGGCGACGCCTTCGAGGGTGCGCGGTCCGATCGTCGGCAGGTCGAAGCGCAAATCCTGCCCGCTCTTTGGGACCTTCACCAGCACGCCCCGCCCGGAGGCGGCGCGGATGCGGCCCTCTTCGCGCAGCCGTGCCACGCGCGCGAGCAGCGCATCGGTGCCCTCGATATCCTCGACCGCCACCACATGACCATCGATCACGACCGCGGCCTGGCCGATGTCGAACGGACCGAGCGCGGTCAGCACCGCGCGTCCGCGCTCGATGTCGGTCTTGCCGGTGTCGCTCGGCCAGGCGCGGCTGATGCAGCCCTCGGGCATCAAGAGGTCGGGCGCGACATCCTTGATGCCCACCATCCTAAAGCCGCCCTGCTCGAGAATGCGCCCGACGCTGGACAACAAATGATCGTCGCCGCCGCGGAAGGCGCGGATGACATTGCCAAGCAGCCGGAGCGTCGTGAAGTCGACCCGGACCTCCGAGAGCGAAGGCCGTACCAGCGTGCCGATGAAGATCAGGTCGCGGCAGCCCTCCTCGCGAAACAGCCGCATGGCGCGGCCGAGCTGGCCGACCGAGATCCATCGATGACGGAATTTTTCCACCCGTGCCGGATCGCAGGCCCCCCGAAGGGGAAACAGCACTGGTGTGATGCCGCGGGCAGCGAGCGAGTCGGCAACCGCGAACGGCATCGCGCCGCCGCCAGCGACCACGCCGACCGGAGCTGAAATCTCCGAAGCCGCCGATGTCATGCCCGGGGCCATCGCATCATCACTTCGCGATGGCGGGAAGACAGAGCGGGCGCTTACCCTTGCCGATGAAGTCGAGGATTTCGCCGATCGCGGGATCGTCACCGGCGAGCGGCCGCGCCGCCTCCAGGCGTTCGGCAAAGGTAGCGGGGCCGTGGAAGAGCTTCTGGTAGAACGCGCGCACGGTCGCAAGCCGCTGCTTGGTGAACTTGCGCCGCTTCATGCCGATCAGGTTGAGGCCTTCGAGCACGGCATACTGGCCGTTGACGAGGCCGAACGGAATGACATCGTCGCGCACGCCGCACACCCCGCCGACCATAACCTGCGGGCCGATGCGGGTGAACTGGTGCACCGCGGACAGACCGCCGATGAAGACGAAATCGCCGATCTCGCAGTGACCGCCGAGCGTGGCCGAGGTCGCGAAGATCACGTCGTTGCCGACATGGCAGTCGTGGCCGACATGGCTGCAATTCATGAAATAGTTGCGGTCGCCGACCTCTGTGAGGCCGCCGCCTGCGACCGTGCCGGCGTTCATGGTCACGGACTCGCGAATCGTGCAGCCCGAACCGATCTTGAGCTTCGTCAATTCGCCACGATAGCTGAGTGATTGCGGCGGCGTACCGAGCGAAGCGAACGGATAGATGGTGCAATCGTCACCGATCGTGGTCTGCGCGGTGATATGCACATGTCCGATCAGCTTGCAGTTACTGCCAATCACGACATGCGGGCCGATGATGCAGAAGGGGCCGATCTCGGTGCCCTCGCCGATTACTGCGCCGTCCGCGATCCGTGCGGTGGGATCAATCTTACTCATCAAGCAATCTGACTCATCAAGAAGGTCTGATTAGGTGTTGAAGTCGCTCGGTTTTCCGCTGGTTAGCGCGACTATGCCCGATCTGTCCAGTGACGTATGATCTCTCCCTGTTTCAAGTGCCGGATGAGGCAGCCTTCCCAGCGCATCAATAAGTTCACGCGGAGCTTCAGGTATCGTGGTCAGGGCCTTGGCACTTCTCCTCGCGCAGCTCGCCGCCGCGCCGATCATATCCGAGACGATCGAGACCGGCGAACACCGCCTCGTCGATCTCAAGACATTCGAATGCCGCGACATCACCCGCAGCACGGTGCTCCAGCGGGTCTGTTACGACCGTGCGCAGCAGGCTCTCATCGTGGCTATGGACGGCGCTTACGACCGCTATTGCGGCGTGCCGGTTGAGACGGTCGAACGCCTGCTGGGCGCACCGTCCATGGGCCAGTTCTTCAACCAGAACATCAAGCGCGAGGTCAGCGGCAGCCGCTACGCGTGTCCTGCACGCGAGCGCATCCAGAGAAGTTGATCCGCTCAGTCGGTCAGCATGGCGCCGACATCGGCCTCCGCAACCACCTGGCCATTGACCTTGGCGTCGCCGTGAAACCACCACATGGCTTTGCGGCGGCCGATCGAGCGCATGTGGTATTCGATGGTATCGCCGGGCAGCACCGGCTTGCGGAACTTGCACTTGTCGATGGTCAGGAAATACACCGCGCGCGGCTTATCGGTGCCCTCGACCGACTTGATGCCGATCACACCGGCAGTCTGCGCCATCGCTTCGATCATCATGACGCCCGGATAGACCGGGCGATCGGGAAAGTGGCCCTGGAACGGCGGCTCGTTGAAGGTGACGTTCTTGATGCCGATGCCGCTGTAATCGGTGCGGATGTTAATCACGCGATCGATCAGCAGCATCGGAAAACGGTGCGGGAGCGTTTGCAGGATCATGTTGATGTCCACAAGCTCGAACCTGACCGGTGCTTCGTCCGTCACTCCCGTTCCTCCTGCTTCGGATCGGCCTTGCTGTCGCGCGCCAAGCGCTCGACCGCCAATATTTCCTTGAACCATTGCCTGGTCGGCTTGGCGAAAAAACCACCCCAGCGTCCGTTGGGAGGGACGTCGTCCTTGACGCCGCTCATGGCAGTCACCTGAGCTCCATCCCCGATCTTGACGTGATTGTTGATGCCCACCTTCGCTCCCAGCGCCACGTTGTCGCCGAGGGTGAGGCTGCCGGCAAGACCGATCTGGGCTGCCAGCAGGCAGTGCCGGCCAATGGTCACATTGTGGCCGATCTGGACCTGATTGTCGATTTTGGTCCCCTCCCCGATCACGGTGTCGCGCAAGGACCCGCGATCAATGGTGGTGCCGGCGCCGACCTCCACGTTGTTCTGGATCAGCACGCGGCCGGTCTGAGGCACCTTCAGGTGGCCCTCGGGGCCGAAGAAGATGAAGCCGTAGCCGTCTTGGCCGATCGAGCAGCCTGGGTGGATCAGCACGTCGTTGCCGATCAGCGCGCACTGGATGGCGGTGCGTGCCCCGACATTGCAGTCCCGGCCGATCTTGACGCCCGGGCCGATCACGGCCCCCACGCCGACCACCGTGCCGCTGCCGATCTCCACGTCAGGGCCGATCACGGCCAGGGGATCGACGATCACGCCGTCCTCGAGCCTCGCCGTGGGATCGATGATGGCCGACGGCGCGATACCGTCGTTGCCGGTCCAGGATTGCGGCCGGAGGGCGTCGCCATGCCACTCCCGCGCGATCCTGACGAACGCGCGGAACGGCTGTGGCGCCCGCAGCACGGCTACGTGCGCAGGCACCCGAGCCTCGAAGCGTGGGCTCACCAGGCAAGCACCGGCCTTGGTCGCCTTGAGCTCATCGGCATATTTGAGATTGTCGAAGAACGTCAGGTGCATCGGGCCGGCTTCGTCGAGCGAAGCAAGACCCCTGATGATTTGGCCGCCCCTTGCGGGATCGACCAGCTCCGCCTTGGTCAGCGTGGCTATGTCAGCCAGCGCTGAGGCGGGCGGCTGTATGAAGAAGGTCGGCTGCGCCATTCCACCCCGTCGCGGTCCGGCTTCGGCATGAAGCGGCCAAGCCGCATCATGCCTGATCTCCTGGATTGGCACGATCCCTTTCGGAAACCGGCTCCGTAGTCCGGATCGTGCCGTGCTGTTCGAATTAGAACGAGGTGCCGCCGCCGAACCGGAATTCCTGCGTACGGTCGTTCTTGCCCTTGGTCAGCGGCACGGCGTAGTCGAAGCGCAGCGGACCGAACGGCGAGGCCCAGATCAAGCCGACACCGACCGACGACCGGACGGCATTGCCGTTGTCATACACCAAGCCGGTGCAGGTTCCAGCCGAGGCTGGATTGACGGTCGACGGCGTGCAGCTCGAATTCTTGGTCGTGGTCAGTTCGTTGGTCACAGACCACGTCGTCGGGCCCTGATAGTCGAACAGACCGCCGGCGTCGGCGTAGACGGCGCCCTTCAGACCCACTTCCTTCGGCAAGAACCAGAACGGCATCTGCAATTCGAGCGAAGCGCCCCAATATTTGGTGCCGCCAAGCGCATCCTGCGTACCAAAGGGGTTCAAATCGCGCGGGCCGATGCCGTTCGGAGCAAAGCCGCGGACCAGATTCGGACCCATCTGGAAATGATCCAGCATGCGCAGATCCTGGTTGCCGATCTTGTTCAGCATGCCGCCCTGGATGCGAGCGAGGCCGACGATATCGGACACCAGCGGAGTGTAGTACTTCGCGTCCACCACAGTCTTCAGGTAGGAGACGTCGCCGCCGACACCAGCGAAGTCCTGCCGGAAATCGACCAGGAGACCGTCGGTGGGGTTCTTGTTGTTGTCGAGCGTGTTGTAGGTCAGCGTGTAGCCGAGCGCCGAGGTCAGCGTCTTGCCGTTGGCAAGCTCCTTGCGGACCGGCAGCGAAGCCTCGCCGTCGCTGTAGCAGCCGAGGCCGTTGGTCGAGGCATCCAGAGGAATGCCGCTCGCCGCCGAGAAAGCCGGGCTTGGATTGAATGCCGCCGACCCAACTACGTTATTACAGTTCGCCAGGTAGGACGGCAGCGTGATTTCCTGCCTGTAGATCGAGTAGCGCACCTGCAGCGACAGATCTTCCCGCAGGGAGAAGCCGAGGCGCGGCGAGAAGCCGAGCGTCTTGGTGCCGTAGGAGATGTAGCTGTTGGACCTCTGCTCGCGCTGATAGAGGTCGAGACCCAGCGCGACCCGGTAGTCGAGCAGATAGGGCTCGACGAATGACAGCGAGTAGCCGCGGGCATACTGGCCGTAGGTCACCGCCGCCTTGGCGAACAGGCCGCGGCCGAGCAAATTGCGTTCGGAGACCGAGACTTCGGCCAGCGCGCCGTCGGTGGTGGAATAACCACCCGAGACCGAGAAGTCGCCGGTCGATTTCTCTTCCATGTCCACGAGCAGGATCACGCGGTCGCTCGACGAGCCGGGCTCCGTCGTGATCTTCACGCTCTTGAAATAGTCGAGGTTCTTCAAGCGGCGCTCGGCACGGTCGACCAGCGCGCGGTTGTAGGCATCGCCCTCGGAGACGTCGAACTCGCGACGGATCACGTAGTCGCGCGTGCGGGTGTTGCCGCGCAGGTTGATGCGTTCGATATAGGTGCGCGGACCCTCGTCGATGTTGAACACGACCGACACGGTGTGCGCCTCGAAGTTGCGGTCGCCGCCGGGACGGACCACGGCGAAGGCATAACCGCGCCGCGAGGCTTCGATCTGCATCTCCTCGACCGATTTCTCGACCGATTCGACGTTGTAGAGCGAACCGACATTGACGCGCGAATAGTTGCGCATCGGGGTGGGATCGAAGTTCGGAATGCTGGAGCGGAAGTCGATCGAGCCGACCCGGTATTGCGAGCCTTCCTCGATCTTGAAGGTAACATTGAAGCCCTTCTTCTCCGGATCGTATTCGGTGAGCGCGGCCACGACCTGGACGTCGGCGAAACCGTTCTTGAGATAGAAGCGGCGGATCAGGTCGCGGTCGGCCTCGACCCGATCGGGATCGTAGATGTCGCTGCTGGCGAGGAAGCTCAGCAGGTTCGATTCGTGCGTCTTGATGACGTCGCGCAGGCGGTAGGACGAGTACGCGTTGTTGCCGACGAACTCGATCGACTTGACGCCGGTCTTGGCGCCCTCCTCGACCGTGAAGATGAGATCGACGCGGTTGTTCGGCTGCTCGATGACTTCAGGCGTGACGCGGACGTCGTAGCGGCCGGAACGGCGATAGATTTCGGCGATTCGCAGCGTGTCGGACTGCACCATGGCGCGGGAGAAGGTGCCGCGCGCCTTGGACTGGACTTCACCGGTGAGCTGCTCGTCCTTGATCTTCTTGTTGCCCTCGAAGGCGATGCGGCCGATCACCGGGTTTTCCACCACGGAGACGACGATCTGGCCACCGGCACCGCGGTTGATCCTGACGTCCTGGAACAGGCCGGTCTCGATCAACGCCTTGAGGCCGTCGTCGATGGCACCCTGATCCAGGCGACCGCCGGGACCCGGCTTGAAGTAGGAGCGGATCGTCTCCACCTCGACCCGGCGATTTCCTTCGACGGAAATCGACTGCACGGTCTGAGCAAGCGCAGACGAAGACACAAAGGCAGCCCCAACCGGGGCAAGCACCGGCGCGCCGAACATGATCAGGGTTGCGAGCAAGCCCCCCCGGAGTCGCAGTCCAAACTTCATTGCGCAACGCGCCCTTATCATTCCGTACCAGACCCAACCCCAAAGCCGGTCTGGAGATTCCCCAAGTTCAAGCCGCTTGTAGACAATTTCACCGACGCCGCAAACGGCCGAGCGCGCCGTAATTTCATTTTCATTCCAAGACGTTGCTCAAGAGCAACGCCCGGGCAACGCCACAAAAAAGCCCCTATCAGGATGCGGCCATCCGCAGGATGTCGTTATAGGTCGCAAACACCATCAACATCAGCACCAAGCCCAGCCCGATTCGGAACCCCATCTCCTGAGTCCGCTCTGACAGGGGCCGACCACGGGCAACCTCCGCCGCATAGAACATAAGGTGACCGCCATCGAGCAGCGGGATCGGGAACAGATTCAGCAGGCCGATCGACACCGATAGCACCGCGCAGAGGTTGATCACGAACTGGAACCCGGCGCTGGCCGCCTGCCCCGACATCTTGGCAATGCCGAGCACGCCGCTGACCTCGTTCGGATTGCCGTTCCCGACGAACAACGAGCCCAGGAACTTGAAGGTACTGGTGATGATGAACCAGACCTGCTCCACGCCGATCTTGAGCGCTTCGCCGACGCCGACCGGCGACGTCGAGGCTTCACCGGCCTGGGACTTGTGTTCGACGCCGAGCACGCCGAGACGGTGGCTGTTGCCGAAGGGATCCTTGCGCTCGAGCAGCGCCGGCGTCGCGGTCAGCGACACGATGGCACCGTCGCGCTTAACCTGGAAGGCAAGCGGCGAACCAGCATTCATTGCAACCATGCGCTGCATGTCGGCAAAGCTTTCAATCGGCTTGCCGTCGATCTGGACGACGACGTCGCCGATCTTGAAGCCGGCTGCCGCCGCAGCGCCGTCGGCGACGACACCGTCGACGCGCGCGATCGTGCTCGGCTTGCCGTAATACAGCGCCATGCCGGCGAAGATCAGCGCGCCCAGGATGAAATTGGCGATCGGTCCGGCGGCAACGATGGCGGCGCGCGGGCCGACCTTCTTGTGATGGAAGCTGCCGGCGCGCTCCTCGGCCGTCATGGCCGCAAGCTTCTCGGATGACGGGGTCGAAGCCTCGCTTTCGTCGCCGAAGAACTTGACGTAGCCGCCGAGCGGGATCGCCGAGATCTTCCAGCGGGTGCCATGGCGGTCGTTGAAGCCGACCAGCTCAGGTCCGAAACCGAGCGAAAAAGTTAACACGCGAACGCCCGCCCAGCGCGCGACCAGGAAATGGCCGAGCTCATGGAAGAACACGACGATGGTCAGGACGAACAGGAAGGGAACCGCGTAGCCGAGGAGCCCATGGCTCAACGTATTGAAACTATGGACAAAAAAGTCGATCATCGAATTCCCTCATCCAGCGCCGCAAGGCCCTGGCCCCGAACCATCTAGGATGCCTTTAAGGCAATTTGAGGCAATAGGGCGGCAGCCCTATTTCGCGCAACATGGTCAACACCGATTGCATCGTCCGCTGACGTGAGGGGGGCCTGGTTCCCGCCACGAATCCAGTCGTCCAGCGTCGCCTCCACCAGCCGGGCAATCGCGCCGAACCGGATCTTGCCCGCGATGAAGGCGGCGACCGCGACCTCGTTGGCGGCGTTGTAGACCGTGGTCGCCCCCTTCCCGGTCCGGAGCGAATCGAAGGCCAGGCGCAGCCCGGGGAAGCGCTCGAAATCCGGCGCCTCGAAGGTCAATTGGCCGATCTTGGCCAGATCGAGCTTGGCGGCCGGACCCTTGATGCGGTCGGGCCAGCCGAGGCAATGCGCGATCGGCGTGCGCATGTCGGGTGAGCCGAGCTGGGCCACGACCGAGCGGTCGGAGAACTCGACCATGCCGTGGATGATCGACTGCGGATGAACGAGGACGTCGATCTCGTCCGGCGAGAGCGCGAACAGATAGGAGGCCTCGATCACCTCGAGCCCCTTGTTCATCATCGAGGCGGAATCGATCGTGATCTTCTGGCCCATGCTCCAGTTCGGATGCTTCAGGGCTTGCGCGAGTGTCGCCTGCTCGATGTCGGCAGGCTTCCAGGTCCGGAACGGACCGCCGGAGGCCGTGATGATGACACGGACGAGCTCGTCACGATTGCCCGAGGCGAGCGCCTGGAACAGCGCGTTATGCTCGGAATCCGCGGGCAGGATACAGGCGCCCGCTTTCGCCGCGCGCTGCATGAAGAAATCGCCGGCGCAGACGAGACATTCCTTGTTGGCGAGCGCGACATGCGCGCCGCGATCGACCGCCGCCAGTGCCGGCTTCAGCCCGGCCGCGCCACTCACGGCGGCCATCACCCAATCGGCCGGACGCGCGCCGGCCTCGATCACCGCGCTTTCGCCGGCGCCGCATTCGGTGCCGGTGCCCGCGAGCGCAGCCTTGAGCTCGCCAAATTTTGAGGTGTCGGCGATCGCGACGAAGCGCGCGGAAAACTCCTTCGCGAGCTTTGCCAGCGCCTCGACATTGCTGTTCGCCGTCAGCGCCTCGACACGGTAACGCTCGGGAGAGGCGCGCAACAGATCCATCGTGCTGTCGCCGATCGAGCCGGTGGCGCCGAGAACCGTGACGCTGCGGACGGTCGATGCCGCAGCCTTGTTGTTACGCAATGGAACCGCGCTCATATCTTCACCAAACCATAAGACCGCTTCCGGCGCTATGCACACCATGGCGGAGGAAGCCGATAATCCATGCCACCAGGATGGCAGCGACAAAACCGTCCAGACGGTCCAATAGCCCGCCGTGGCCGGGAATTAAGTGACTGGAATCCTTGACATCGAAGCGCCGCTTGACCGCGGATTCGAACAGATCGCCGCAGGCCGACACGACCGAGAGGACCGCGGCGACGAGCAGCAATGGAACCATCTTTCCGATCCCGCAAGCGGCAAAGCCGGCCGCGACCAAAAGGCTCGCGGCAAAGCCGCCCAGCGCCCCTGCCCAGGTCTTCTTCGGGCTGACGCGCGGCCACAGCTTCGGTCCGCCGATGCCGCGGCCGGCGAAATAGCCGCCGATATCGGTCGCCCACACCACGAGCAGCACGAACATCAGCGCGGCGAAGCCGTTCACGAGATCCTTCCGCAGCAGGATCGAGGCGAGTAGCGCCGCCGACGCATAGGCGAAGCCGGAGGCCGCCCAGACGAACTTGCCCCGCGCGATCACCGTCACGATCGCGCCGCCAATGAGGCCGGTGATGACGGCGGTCTTGAGCGCGCCGAAGGCAACGCACAAGCCCATCGTGGCGATGACGATCGTCCCTGCCCCGGTCAGCGCGGTCGAGCCTGCGCCCACCACCATCAGCCATTCCGCGAACAGTCCGATCGACACCAGGGTAACGAGCAGCGCCCACAGCCAGCCGCCGGCATAAGCGAGCGCAATGGCGAGCGGCGCTAGCACGAGCGCCGCGAGGATTCGCATCACGAGATTGCTCGGGGCAGGCTGAGAGCCGGCCGGTGCGGAGTCGGGGTCGCTCACGAGGCGGTTTTCGCGACCAGGCCGCCGAAACGGCGCTCGCGCCTGGCAAATTCGGCGATTGCGCCTTCCAGCGCCGCCTTGTCGAAATCGGGCCAGTGGATCGGCACGAAGACAAGCTCGCTATAGGCGGCCTGCCACATCAGGAAGTTGGACAGGCGCTGCTCGCCACTGGTGCGGATGATGAGATCGGGATCGGGAATGTCGGGCGCGTCGAGATGCGCCCCCAGTGTCTCGGCATCGATCGTATCAGGATCGCGCCTGCCCTCGGCGACTTCGCGCGCGAGCTTCTGCGCCGCCTTCGCGATCTCCTGCCGGGAGCCGTAATTGAAGGCGACGACGAGCGTGAGCCGCGTGTTGTCGCGCGTCAGTTCCTCCGCCTCGTTGAGGAGCGCGCAGATGTCGCCCTCCAGCCCGTCCCGCTCGCCGATGATGCGTACCTTGACGCCGTCGCGATGCAGGCTCGCCAGATCGTTGCGGATGAAGCGGCGCAACAGGCCGAACAGATCGCCGATCTCGCTTGCCGGACGCGACCAGTTTTCCGAGCTGAAGGAGAAGATGGTGAGATAGCGGATACCAAGTTCATGCGACGCGCGAACCACGCGGCGCAGGGCCTCCACGCCGCGGCGATGGCCTTCCGCCCGGGGCAAGCCGCGCGCGGCCGCCCAACGTCCGTTGCCATCCATGATGATGGCGACATGCGCAGGCGCATCGGACCGATCGGGTCCTTCCGTTGCGGGCGCGGCGGCGTTGGACATGAGGCTGCCTTAAAGCATGATCCGGAAGAGTGCAAAGCGGCTTTCCGAAAAGATCATGCGCAAACAATAACCTAAAGCGCGATCCAGCGCGCTTTAAACGGTGAGGATTTCTTTTTCCTTGGCGGCCAGCAACTGGTCGATCTCGGAGATCGTGCCGTCGGTCGCCTTCTGCACGTCGTCGGCGTGGCGCTTCTGATCGTCCTCGGACATCTCGTGATTCTTCTCGAGCTTCTTGAGGACGTCGAGACCGTCGCGGCGGACATGGCGCGCGGCGACCTTGGCGGCTTCCGCGTATTTGTGCGCGACCTTGACGAGCTCCTTGCGGCGCTCCTCGTTGAGCTCGGGGATGCGCAGGCGCAGCACCTGGCCTTCGGTCGCCGGCGACAGGCCGAGATTGGAATCGACGATCGCCTTTTCCACCGCCTTGACCATCGACTTGTCCCAGACCTGCACCGAGATCAGGCGCGGCTCCGGCACGCTGACGGTGGCGAGCTGGTTCAGCGGCATGTGGCTGCCATAGGCGTCGACCTGCACCGGATCGAGCATCGAGGCTGAGGCGCGACCGGTACGCAGGCCGCCAAGTTCGTGCTTGAGCGACTGGATCGCGCCCTGCATGCGGCGTTTGACTTCGTTGAGATCGAAATTATCCGTGGCCATCACGTTTCTCCTTCAAAATCCCGGCGACCTCTCCGCACCCTTCCCTCGAGGGCGCAACGACAAGCCGTCAGCCGGCGACAATGGTTCCGTGGCCGCCGCCACGCAGTACAGCGCCGATCGAACCTGGCTCCGCGATCGAGAACACAATGATAGGCAGCGACGTCTCGCGGGCAAGCGCGAAGGCGGTCGCATCCATCACCTTGTAGCCGCCCTCGATCGCCTGCGAATGGGTCAGACGGTCGAATCGCGTCGCCGTCGGATCTTTCTTCGGGTCGGCCGAGTAGACACCGTCGACATTGGTCGCCTTCAGCACCGCCTGGGCGCCGATCTCGGCTGCGCGCAGCACCGCGGTCGTGTCGGTGGTGAAGAACGGATTACCGGTTCCGCCGCCGAGCAGTACGATCCGACCCTCGGCGAGGTATTTGTGTGCCGCGGTGCGGGTGAACAGCTCGGAAATCTCGGGCATGACGAAGGCCGACAGCGTGCGCGCAGGCGTACCCTTGCGCTCGATCGTGGCTTCGAGCGCGAGGCAGTTCATCATCGTGGCGAGCATGCCCATGGTGTCGCCGGTCGGGCGCGACACGCCACGCGAGGAGACTTCGACGCCGCGAAAGAGATTGCCGCCGCCGATCACGACGGCGACTTCGGTGCCGAGATGGCGGGCCGCGATCAGATCGTCGGCGACCCGGTCGATGGTCGGCTGATCAATGCCAAAACCATGCGGTCCCGCGAGATATTCGCCGGACAGCTTGATCACGACGCGACGATAGACCGGATCAGTCATGAGCACTTTCCTTGTCCGGGCGCCGCTTCCGGCGGCACGCCGGAAGGAACGTTCCGGCGCTTACTTCTTGCCGCTGGCGGCCGCGACCTCGGCCGCGAAGTCGCTTTCCTGCTTCTCGATTCCCTCACCGAGAGCATAGCGCACAAAGCCCGCGATCTTCACCGCGCCGCCGACCTTGCCTTCGGCTTCCTTCACCGCCTGCGCCACCGACTTGCCGGTATCGTGGATGAAGGCCTGCTCGAGCAGGCAGACTTCCTTGTAATAGGTCTTCAGGCCGGACTCGACGATCTTCTCGATCACGTTCTCGGGCTTGCCCTGCTGGCGATATTTGTCGGCGAGCACGTCCTTCTCGCGCTTGACGACCGCCGGATCGAGACCGGACGGATCGAGCGCCAGCGGGTTGGCGGCCGCGACATGCATCGCGATCTGGCGGCCAAGCGTTGCGAGCTCGTCCGCCTTTCCCGGCGATTCCAGCGCCACGATCACGCCCATCTTGCCGGCGCCCTCGACGACGGCGCCGTGGACGTAGCTCGACACCACGCCCTGGCTGACTTCGAGCGAAGCTGCGCGGCGCAGCGTCATGTTCTCGCCGATGGTGGCGATCGCGTCATTGATCGCAGTTTCGATCGTGACGTCGCCGACCTTGGCGGCCTTGATCTTCTCGACGTCGGCGCCGACGTTGAATGCGACCTGGGCGATCATCTTGACGAGGCCCTGAAACTGGCCGTTGCGCGCGACGAAATCGGTCTCGGAATTGACCTCGACCACGACGCCCTTGTTGCCCTTGACGAGCGCACCGATCAGACCCTCGGCAGCGACGCGGCCCGACTTCTTGGCGGCCTTCGACAGGCCCTTCTTGCGCAGCCAATCCTGCGCCGCTTCCATGTTGCCTTCGTTTTCGGTCAGCGCGGCCTTGCAGTCCATCATGCCTGCGCCGGTCGACTCGCGCAGGTCCTTGACCATCGCAGCTGTGATCGTTGCCATCGTTCAAAATCCTTTTTGCCTGCCGGTTTGCCGCGGCGCGGCCAGATCGCCTCGCCGCGGTCCATCTCAGGAATTCGCGTCAACTGAAATGGTGGCCGGAGCTTGTCCGGCCAACCCATCGCTCTTTTTGACTTATTCCGCTTCCGCGGTCAGCGCCTTGGCCTTGGCCACCCAGGCGTCCGCGCGGCTCGGCAGGCCGACTTCTTCGCCGATCTTGTGCGCGGTGTCGTGATCGAGCTCGGCCAGCTGCCAGAAGTGGAAGATGCCGAGGTCGTTGAACTTCTTCTCGATCGCGCCCGACACGCCAGGGAGCTTCTTGAGGTCGTCGGAGGTGCCGCGCGGACCGGCGAGGCCCTGGAAGCCGCTCGTGGCGGCCGGCAGCTCTTCTGCGGCCGGCCGAACCGAAGCGCCGACGTCGATGCCGGAATCGCCCTGGGCGCGCGAAATGCCGTCAATCGCTGCACGCGCGATCAGATCGCAATAGAGCGCAATCGCGCGGCCGGCGTCGTCATTTCCCGGCACCACATAGGTGATGCCCTTCGGATCCGAATTGGTGTCGACGATCGCCGCGACCGGGATGTTGAGCCGCTGGGCTTCCTGGATCGCGATGTCTTCCTTGTTGGTGTCGATCACGAAGATCAGGTCGGGCAGACCGCCCATGTCCTTGATGCCGCCGAGCGAGCGGTCGAGCTTGTCGCGCTCACGCTGAAGCGTCAGGCGCTCCTTCTTGGTGTAGGAGGAGGCATCGCCGCCGGCGAGCACGTCGTCGAGATGACGCAGGCGCTTGATCGAGCCCGAGATCGTCTTCCAGTTGGTCAGCGTGCCGCCGAGCCAGCGCGAATTGACGAAGTACTGAGCGCAGCGCTTGGCTGCGTCGGCAACGCCGTCCTGTGCCTGGCGCTTGGTGCCGACGAACAGGATGCGGCCGCCCTTGGCGACGGTGTCGCTGACCGCCTGCAAGGCGTTGTGCAGCAACGGCACGGTCTGCGCGAGGTCGACGATGTGGATGTTGTTGCGAGCGCCGAAAATGAACGGCGCCATTTTCGGATTCCAGCGGTGAGACTGGTGACCAAAGTGCACGCCGGCTTCGAGGAGCTGACGCATAGTGAAATCGGGTAGTGCCATCGTTCTAATTCTCCGGTTGGTTCCTCCGGAAGCGTGTGAGCAGGACAGAGCGTTGTCGCCCCGGCTGCCACCGGACGGCCTTGTGAGCCATGCTTCCGTGTGAGATGGCGCGGTGTATAGCGCGATTTCGACCAGAAGCAAGGAAATAAGGGCCTTTCGGGGCGGCTTTCGCCCGCGAGAGGCCCCCTTCCTTAAAGACCACGCTGCGGCCTAGCCCCTGCCTAGCATCTGGGCTGGTTCGGCGGGCACTTCTTTGCCGCCGGCGGCGGAGCCGGAGGACGCGGTGGGGGTGCTGCCGGGCGCGGCGGCGGCGGTGGCGCGACGGCCATCCGGGGCGGCGGAGGTGGCGCCGGCCGGGCGACCGGCGGCGGCGGCGCGGGTCGCGCCATTGGCGGCGGCGCCGGCCGAGCGACCGCCACGGGCGGAGCCGCCCGTGGCGGTGGCGGCGGCGCAATACGCGGCGGAGGCGGAGGCGCTGGCCGAGCCACGGCCTGAGGCCGCGGTGGTGGAGCCGACGGCCGGGCAGCCTGGGCGGGAGCAGCGGTCGGCTGATGCTGCGGCCGGATCGGCTCCCGCGCCGCCGAGGGCGGCGGCGTGACCGGTCGTCCAACTGGGCCAGGAGGCGGAGGCGTGCGGGCAGCCGGCGGCGAACCAGCCGGCTCGCGGATCGCGGACTTGCCATGATCCCCAGGCCCGGTCCCGGGCGGGGTCTGGGCCACCGGCGGCTTCGGCAGTTGGCCGGGGACAGCGGCCGGGGTTGTCGCCGTGGGCGCCGTCGCCGATGCGCCGGTCGGCGCACCGGGATGGGCTGGCGGCGTGGTGCCGGGAGCAGCAGTGGTCGGCGCCCCCGGATGGTTCGGCAGCGGCGCGCCGGGTGCAGTGGCCGTGGGCAGCCCGGGTCTGCCGCCCGGCAGAGGCCCAGCTCCTGCTGGCGGTACGGGCGGACCGCCATGGGTGCCGGGAACCGGCAGCGTGTTGGCTTGGGGCAGCTTGGCCGGTGGCGTGGCAAGTGGACTGACAAGTGGACTGGCAGGTGAAGCGGTCGGTGGCGTCCCGGTCGGCGCGGCATTGGCGGGCGTCACCGGGGGCGTTCCTGGCCTCGCCGTCGGCTGCATCGTTGCGCTCGCTGGCATCGGCGCCTTGCCCTGCTGAATCAGGGCGGCGCGCTGCACGGCCGCCTGCGGCATGGCGGGACCAGCCGGATTGGTGCGCCCGGCAATGGCCGGCGTGAGATTGCTCGCTCCGGCACCCGCGCCCGCCGGCGGTGCCGGCGGCTGGTTGATCACCGTGTTGATGACCGTCCGATTATGGATGTTCTGATAGATGATGTTGTTCGGCGGCGGAGCAACATAGAGCGGCGGCCTAACGAACACAGGAATCGGCACGAACATCGGCTGCGGCAGCACGAACAGGCCGATCACCGGCATCGGCGGCGACAGCACGACGAAATCCGGCGGCGGCGGCGGCAGATAGTAGACCGGCGGCGGCGGTGGCGGCGCGAAGCCAAAATCCGGATCGCTGAAATACAGCACGGGACGGTCGACATAGACCACCTCCTCCGGCGACGGTGGCGGCACGTCGTAGTCGATCATCGCGAAGCTCGGCGGCGGCTCGGCCGGCGCGGTGAGAATCGCCAGGCGCCGGCGCGCATCTGCCGCATGCGGACCGCGCGAATAGCGACGCAGGTACGACCAATAGGCTTCCGGCGTGTCGGTACGATAGGTTCGCCGCCAGGTGATGGCCTCACGGCGCGCCGCGACGATCGCCATCACGCGCTTCGACAGCGGGTCGCCGGGATAGGCGGTGAGAAACTCTTCGTAGGCCGGCAGCGTGTCGCGCGTGAGCGCGGCGGCATAGGCATCCTGCACGCCGAGATCGCGGATCGGCTTGTTGCGGATCGCGGCGACCTGGTCGGGTGCGGCCTCAGGCGGCGGCGCGTCGGGCCCGCGCTCGAAGAACGAGAATTGGGCGGAAATCTTCTGCTCGTTCCAGGGCACTTGCGCGCCCTTGCTGGCCTCGTTGACGCGCAGGCGAACGCGGTCGAACACCTCGGGCAGCGGCAGGCCGCCGGTGCGGATCATCTCCGCCAGCGACTGCGCATAGATGCCGTAAGGTCCGGGCTCCTCGGGCGCCACCGTGCCCGGCGCGGCGTTGAAAGCGATCAGCATGTTGGCGTCGGGCTCGACCAGCGCAAGTCCGCTCGCGATCTGCTGGCCACCCTCCACGAAGGGCTGCGCCCGCGCAGCGTCGAGCACGACGATGTTGGCCTTGAGCGGAACGGAAGCCAGCTGGCGGAGATAGTCGCCTATGCGCAGGCCTTCGGTCGGAATGTCGGTGTCGCGGGTGATGTTGGAATCGACCGGGATGAAGTAGTTCTCACCCGCAAGCTGCACGCCATAGCCGGCGAGATAGACCATCGCAACGGTGCCCGGGCCTGAGGCCTGCGCCTTCTGGATGAAATCGCGAAAGCTCTTGCGCAGCGTGTCGCCGTCGAGATCGCGCGCGCCGACGACGTCGAAGCCCGCCGCCTGCAGCGTCTGCGCGATCAGGCCGGCATCGTTTGCCGTCGTCGCCAGCGGCGACTTGGCGTAGGCGCCGTTGCCGACCACGAGCGCGATACGCTTTTCCTGCTGCTGCGCACGCGCCGGATCCGGCGCGCCTGCGGCAAGGACCGCGACCGGCAGGAGGAGGCAAATGAAGGCTCTGAGCGTCCCACGCATGGCTTGCTTGCCCGTTTTTGTTGTTGAGGTGCCGCCACGCATCAGACGCGTGGCCAGCTGAATGGCACTTGAACGAAAGGCTTACAATTGAACGAAAGGCTTCCAAATAGCGAAGGCTTGGATTGAGGCGGCGGCATGGCGCCCGGCACCAACGCCAGGCGCCTGCGTTAGCCTCGCGACAACGAGCCGGCGCGAGCCGGTCCGTCTCGTCAGATCTGCGCGATCAGGTCGACCGTTCCCGTCGTGAGCCGATAGATGCCGCCGACGACCTTCAGCTTGCCCTGCTCCACGGCCGCATTGAGGATCGGCGCTGCCGACTTCAGCTTCGCGACGTTGTCGATGACGTTCTGCCGGATCGCCTTGTCGAGGACGTCCCCACCCTGCTGCATCGCAGCCTTGGCGGCGGGCGCGATCGCATCGACCAGCGAGGGAATATGGCCCGGCGGCGGCTTGTTGTCCTTGATCACCTTCAGCGTGGCATCGACCGCACCGCAAGCGTCATGGCCGAGCACGAGGATCAGCGGCGTATTCAGCACGGCGACCGCGTATTCCATGCTGGCGATGGTCTCGGTGCCGGCGAAATTTCCGGCAACGCGGCAGACGAACAGATCGCCGCGGCCGGTGTCGAAGGCATATTCCGGCGCGATGCGCGAATCGGCACAGCTCAGCACGGCCGCGAACGGATTCTGTCCGCCGGCCAGCGCCTCGCGCTCGTGCTTGAAATCGTGCCGCCGCGAAACGCCGTCGACATAGCGCGCATTGCCTTCCGTCAGGCGCTTCAATGATGCGTCGGGCGACAGCACGTTCTGCGGCTTTGGCGGCGTCTTGGTCTCCTTGGCGAAGGCTCTGCCGGTCAGGGCGAGGCCGAGCGCCGAGGCGCCCAACAACATCGCGGACCGCCGCGACGGCGCGATCCTCTCATGTGGGGATTCATTGCACTTGTCGCACATGTCACGATCCCTCCCGGCGCGATGGGCCAACGGCCTCACGGTGATCATAGCCGCAACGCTGTGACGACACCACAAATGACGGTGCGGGCGGGACCGAATTCGCGCGGGGCTATTCCGCCAACCGAAGCTCTGCGATCGTCGTCCGGGCGGCCGGTTCATCCAAAGGCAGGAAATCCAGCGGCCCCTGGTTTTTATAGCCGGACGTCATCGCAAGCGTGAGACCCCAGCCCAGCACCCCAGTGCTCGCATTCGCGATCATGGCGCTCTTGCGCTGACTGAAGCGCGCTACGAAGAACACGGTCTGGCCCGACTGCGCCGAGAAGTCCACGCGCGTGACACCGAGCGCCGCTTCCTCTGCTACGAACTGGTGCTGGCCTGCCGGACGGTCGACATAGACATATGTCCCGGTCTTCAGGCCCTTGATCGGCGTACCGTCGAGGGAAAATTCCCAGTCCGGATCGCCGATGCCGCCGAAGCCCTTCTCGCGAAACACGACGACGCGGGCCTGCCCGGCTTTCGGCGGACCCAGCTTTCGTACCGTCTCCGAATATCCGAGCCCGCTCCTCGCCGTCTCACAGCTGCACAGCAGTGCCGCAGCCACGAGCAATACCAGCCCACGCAATAGCATCACGCCCCCAGATTTTTCCCCAAGCGAATGCTAACGGAAAACAGCGTCAGGTTGCAACAGGGCGGTAGCATCCCCCACGCAAAACATGCAATCGCCTGCAACAGCGTGCGTGTGGCTAGAGCTGCTGCACGTCCACGACGCCGGCGACCGCCTTGATGGCGCCGGCGATCTGCGGCGAGACCTTGAAGCGGCCGGGCAGCTTCATCTCGACCTCGGTCTCGAGGTCGAGCATCATGACCAGCGAGACCTCGCCGTCGCCGTTGGAGCGCGGCGCGATGCCGGGACTTCCGACCTTCGGCCCGGCGCCGTTCGAAGCGGCCATGTCGGGGCCGGCGAGGCGCTTGGCGATCGATTCCAGCGGCTTGGTATCGCGCACGAAGATGCGCAGGCCCTTCTGCGTCTTGGCCGCGGCCTCGTCCAGCGGCTCGGCGTGGAGCACGCGCGCGCGGACGTCCTCGCCCTGGAGCTCGGCCCCGAGTTGGAGCAGCACCGCGGCGCCGGGCTCAAGGACGTCGCGATATTGCGCGAGGCCTTCGGAGAACAGCACCGCCTCGAAGTGACCCGTGGGGTCAGAGAGCCCCATGATGCCCATCTTGTTGCCGGTCTTGGTGCGCCGCTCCATGCGCGACACCACGGTGGCTGCGACCTTGCCTGCCGTGGCGCCGGTCTTCACCGCGCGCGAGAACTCGGCCCAGGACTGTACGCGCAGCCGCTTCAGCACGGTGGCGTAATCGTCGAGCGGATGTCCCGACAGGAAGAAGCCGATTGCGTCATATTCACGGCGCAGCCGCTCGGCCGGCAACCATGGCTCGATCTGCGGCAGCATGATGGTCGGCGCGTCGGCCGAGCTGCCGAACATATCGTTCTGGCCGATGGTTGCGGCTTCGTTCGCCCGCTGGCACGCGGCGAGAATCGAGTCGGCGCCGGCGAAGACCCGCGCCCGGTTCGGCTCCAGCGTGTCGAAGGCCCCCGCAGCGGCGAGGCTTTCGATGATGCGCTTGTTGATCGAGCGCGGCGACACCCGCGCGGCAAAGTCGGCGAGCGAGGTGAACAAGCCGTTTTTGGTCCGCTCCGCGATGATCTGCTCGACGGCCGCAATGCCGACGCCCTTCAGCGCCGCGAGCGCGTAGTAGATGGTCTTGTCGCCGACCTCGAAAGTCGCGCCGGAACGGTTGACGTTGGGCGGCTCGACCTTGATGCCGAGGCGCTGCGCCTCGGCGCGGAATTCGGAGAGCTTGTCGGTATTGTTGAGATCGAGCGTCATCGACGCCGCGATGAACTCCACCGGGTAATGCGCCTTCATGTAGGCGGTGTGGTAGGACACCAGCGCATAGGCCGCCGCGTGGCTCTTGTTGAAGCCGTAGTCGGCGAATTTCGCCAGCAGCTCGAAGATGGTGTCGGCCTGCCCCTTCGGCACGCCGTTCTTCACTGCGCCTGCGACGAAGATCTCGCGCTGCTTCTCCATCTCGGCGCGGATCTTCTTGCCCATGGCGCGGCGCAGAAGGTCGGCGTCGCCGAGCGAATAGCCCGACATCACCTGCGCGATCTGCATCACCTGTTCCTGGTAGATGATGACGCCAAAGGTCTCCTTGAGAATCGGCTCCAGCACGGGGTGGAGATATTCCGGCTCCTCGTCGCCGTGCTTGCGCGCGCAATAGGTCGGGATGTTCGCCATCGGACCCGGTCGATAGAGCGCGACCAGCGCGATGATGTCTTCGAAACGGTCGGGACGCATGTCGACCAGCGCGCGCCGCATGCCCTGGCTTTCAACCTGGAACACGCCGACTACCTCGCCGCGCGCCAGCATCTGGTAGCTTTCGGCATCGTCGATCGGCAGCGTGGCGAGATCGACATGGATGTCGCGCGGCTTGAGCAGTTTGCACGCGACGTCGAGCACGGTCAGCGTCTTCAGACCGAGGAAGTCGAATTTCACGAGGCCGGCCGGCTCGACCCATTTCATGTTGAACTGGGTCACCGGCATGTCGGATTTCGGATCGCGATACATCGGCACGAGTTCGCTCAGCGGCCGATCGCCGATCACGATGCCGGCCGCATGCGTCGAGGCATGGCGGGTCAGGCCTTCGAGGCGCTGGGCGATGTCGAAGGCGCGCGCCACCACCGGGTCCTCGTCGCGGAACGCCTGCAGCTTCGGCTCGCTCTCGATCGCCGCTGCAAGCGTCACCGGCGCGGCCGGATTCTGCGGCACGAGTTTTGTGAGCTTGTCGACCTGCCCATAGGGCATCTGCAGCACGCGGCCGACGTCGCGGAGCACGCCGCGGGCCTGCAGCGTACCGAAGGTGATGATCTGCGCGACCTGGTCGCGGCCGTAGCGCTCCTGGACGTACCTGATCACCTCGCCGCGGCGGTCCTGGCAGAAGTCGATGTCGAAGTCCGGCATCGAGACGCGTTCCGGATTGAGGAAGCGCTCGAACAGCAGGCCGAACTTGATCGGGTCGAGGTCAGTGATGGTGAGCGCCCACGCAACCAGCGAGCCTGCGCCGGAGCCGCGGCCCGGCCCGACCGGGATGCCCTGGCCCTTCGCCCATTTGATGAAGTCGGAGACGATCAGGAAGTAGCCCGCGTATTTCATGCGCATGATGACGTCGAGCTCGAACGCAAGCCGCGCGTTGTAATCTTCTTCCGTCGTGCCTTGCGACAGCCCGTGCACGTGCAGACGGTTGGCGAGCCCCTCCTCTGCCTGCCGCTTCAATTCGGCCGCCTCGACGGAGGCGGCATCGGAGCTTGCGGCAGCGCCGACCGTGAAGAACGGCAGGATCGGCTTGCGCGTCATCGGCCGGAACGAGCAGCGCTCGGCGATCTCCACCGTCGAGGCCAGCGCCTCCGGAATGTCGGCGAACAGCACCGCCATCTCGGCGCGGGTCTTGAAGCGGTGATCGGGCGTGAGCTGCTCGCGCTCGGTCTCCGCGATCAGCCGCCCGCCGGCGATGCAGAGCAGCGCATCATGGGCTTCGTAATCGTCGGTCGCGGCGAAATACGGCTCGTTGGTCGCAACCAGCGGCAGGCCCTTGGTGTAGGCGATGTCGATCAGGCTGCTTTCGACCCGCCGCTCCTTCTCGGTGTTGTGGCGCTGCAATTCGATGTAGAGGCGGTCTCCGAACAGGCTGGCGAGACGCTCGCAGCGCGCCGCCGCGAGCTCGCTATAACCGCCGGCAAGCGCCAGCGAGATCGGCCCGTCCGGACCGCCCGTCAGCGCGATCAGGCCTTCGGTCTCGCCTTCGAGCCAGTCGAACTTGATGTGGGGGGCATGAGTGTCGGGCGTCTCCAGGAACGCGCGCGAGTTCAGCCGCATCAGACTGCGGTAGCCGCGCTCCTTCGCGGCCAGCAGCACCACGCGCGAGGGCAGAAGCGCGTTGCGGGCAGTGGGATCCTGGTCGCCGAATTCGATCGCGAGTTCGCAGCCGACGATCGGCTGGATTCCGGAGCCCGCCATCTTGTCGGAGAACTCCAGCGCACCGAACATGTTGTCGGTGTCGGTCAGCGCCAGCGCCGGCTGATGGTCTTTCTTGGCTAGCTCGGCGAGCTTGGCGATCTTGATCGAGCCCTTGAGCAGCGAATAGGCCGAGTGAACGTGAAGGTGGACAAATCCGGCGCTCGGCATGGTCGCGTGACGGCCTCTTGCAGATGAGATGGAGCGGTCGCCGGCACCGGAGGCATCCTGCACTCGCCTGGCCGACTCGCCCCACAATGGTGGGGCGCCACGCTGCCAGAGTCCACGCCGGAGCGGCCGATCAGCCGCCTCGTCCTGCTTTTCCCCAACCTAGGCCCGCGCCTAGAGCTGCGGGAGCACCTGGGCCCAGATCGCGATCATCCCGACAAACAGCGCGATCGAGGCCAGCGCGGCGGCTTCTTCGACGAAAATCCTGAACATGGCTTGCTCCATGGCGAGAACGTATGAAGAACATTGTTCTCATTTCGTTCTCGGGAGTCAAGCCATCTTCGCCACCTCGAAACCGAATGGTTAACCCGCTGAACTTGAACAACAAAAAAGCCCCGGCCGATGGCCGGGGCTTCCGCCGACCGCTCGAAGTCGAGCGATCGAGATCAGGCTTCTGCTCAGTAACGGCCGAGGCTCGGGCCGCCGAACTTGTAGTTCAGGCGGACGAGGCCCATGTCGACGTCCTGACGGATGCGGTCGGTCGAGGGCACCAGCGCGAAGGTGACGTTCTTGTCCTGCAGGAAGATGTGGTTGTACTCGACGCCAACCGACCAGTTCGGGGCGAAACCGTACTCGAGGCCGGCACCGACCGTGCCGCCCCAACGGGTTTGATCGTTCGAGGACAGCAGTGCGCCGCCAAGGGTCGAGACTTCATACTTGCTGCCGGCGACAGCCGCACCGCCCTTGGCGTAAATGAGGACGTTGTTCCAGGCGTAGCCGATCTGACCGGTGATCAGACCGAACGAATCGATCTTGGAGCGGTTGCGAGTGGCGAACAGCGCGCTGACGTTGTCGCCCGAGAAGTCAGCCCAGTTGCCCTGACCTTCGATGCCGAACACCCACTGGCCCGACTGCATGCGGTAGCCGATCTGACCGCCGACCGTGCCGCCGGTCGCATCGTGCGAACCCTCGCGGCCACCGCCGACGAGATCCCAAGTCGAATGCGCGGAACCGCCGCCGCCGTTGACACCGATGTAGAAGCCGCTCCAGTCGTAGATCGCGGCAACCATCGCCGGCGCCTTGGTGTAAGGCCGCGCAGCGAGGTCAGCAGCCACCGCCGGTGCAGCCGCGCCGAGCGCGACAAGGCTCACAGCAGCAAGCAACAGATTCTTGTTCATTTGATTCCCGTTCCAATTTCGTCGTTAGGCCCCCGGGCCGTGGCGTCGTCATAACAGCGCTCGACGGAATTGCTGTAACCTCGACGCCACAGTCCGCGCCAAAGGATCGCGCTTCATTAATGAAGATTTACCAGCGCGCGCGGGAAACCCTTTGAAACAAGTGTTTTCATGAGTTCCATCGTCGGCTACACGACATCTGCGGCACGTCCGCGTGACAACGTCGCGCGCACGTTCGCGTGATTGGAGAATTGAATGCGCAGACGAATTACTCTCCCCATTGTCGCCACATTTTCGCTCGCACTCGCCACATTTGCGCTCACGCTCGACGCAAGCACGACGGCGCGCGCGTTCGGCACTCACCATGCCTTCTGCCTTACCGGCGATGAATGGCCGGGGCTGAGCAATTGCACGTTCGACAGTTACGCGCAGTGCCAAGCGAGTTCATCGGGCCGCGCCCTCACCTGTATCGCGAACCCGTATTTCGCAGGCCAGAGCGACGATCCCTATGCATATCAGAACAGGCCGCGCGCCCAGGTGCCCGGCTATTCACCCGGTTACTACGTGCCGCGCTGAGATGCGCCGCGCTCGCCTCGCGCTGTTCGCGATCGGCCTGTTCCTCGCGGGCGCGCCTGCGCACGCGCAGACCTACGATCCGAGCTATCCGGTCTGTATGCAGATCTACGGTCCCGTCGGCTATTTCGATTGCCGCTACGCCTCGCTCGAGCAGTGCAGATTTTTGGCCGTCGGTCGATCGGCGACGTGCGTGGCGAACCCGTATTTTGCGCAGAAGAAGCCCCCTCGCCGCCCGAGTCGCGTCAACTAAATCGGGACGCTGATATGCGGCCTGCCCCGCATTGAGCGTCCGGTGTTGACGCGGGCTGATCCGGGTTTAAGTACGACAGAGAAATCTTGCAGGGGTGGCGACGTTCGCTGGGCTGGTTCCCGTTGACGCCACCATTGCAGGACATATGACGACATCGAAGCAAGCGACATCGCAGCAAGCGACCTCGCCCCGCGCGACCGCGGCCTCCAGGCCCCCTCATCTCGCCATCGTCCTGTTCTCGCTCGCGATGGGCGGCTTTGCGATCGGAACCACCGAATTCGCATCGATGAGCCTGTTGCCGTTTTTCGCCGCCGACCTTGGGATCGACGAGCCCACCGCGGGACACGCGATCAGCGCCTATGCACTCGGCGTCGTGCTGGGCGCGCCGCTGATCGCCGTGCTCGGCGCACGGTTGGCGCGGCGCGCACAGCTCTTGGTTCTGATGGCCGTGTTCGCGCTCGGCAATGCCCTCACCGCGCTGGCACCGGGCTTTGGCTCAATGATCGCGGCGCGATTTCTCTCGGGCTTGCCGCATGGCGCCTATTTCGGCATCGCCGCGCTGGTCGCCGCCTCGCTGGTTCCCCAACATCGTCGCTCGCAGGCGATCGGCCAGGTGATGCTCGGCTTGACCGGCGCCACCATCATCGGTGTGCCTCTGGCCAATCTGATTGGGCAGGCCATCGGCTGGCGCGCGAGCTTCGGCCTCGTGTCGGTGCTGGCGTTGCTTACGGTGCTGCTCTGCGCCCGGTTCGCGCCGCGCGACCAGGCCGGCCGGTCCGATCCGCTGCGGGAGCTCGGAGCGCTGCGAAGCGGCCGCGTCTGGATCACGCTGGCGATCGGCGCCATCGGCTTCGGCGGCATGTTCGCAGTCTACACCTATCTGGCGACGACGCTGATCGAGGTGACCAAGGTCAGCCCCGCGCTCATACCGCTTTTTCTGGCCGTGTTCGGCATCGGCGCCACGCTCGGCAATCTGGTCATACCGCGCTTTGCCGACCGTGCGCTGATGCCGACGGCGGGCGGCATCCTGCTGTTCTCGGCGGTCGCGCTGCTGGTGTTTCCGCTTGCCGCCGGCAATCCCTGGGCGCTGGCGGCAGACGTCTTCGCCATCGGCGCCGGCGTCTCGCTCGGAGCCATCCTCCAGACGCGGCTGATGGACGTCGCCGGAGACGCGCAGGCGCTCGCCGCCGCACTCAACCATTCGGCGTTCAACACCGCCAATGCGCTCGGCCCGTTCCTCGGCGGCCTCGCCATCCGCGAGGGGCTGGGGTGGACCTCCACAGGTCCCGTCGGTGCCGCGCTGGCGGTGCTGGGTTTCCTGATCTGGATCGTCGCCTATCGGGACGCCAGGTCTGTTGAAGCCAGGTCTGCTCCGGGCGATGTCAGCTCAGGAAAAAGCGCAGCCCCACCGGAGAATCCCCCGGCGAGACCGGCGCCGCCGCTGGCGCCGCATCATCGAAGCCGTTCGGATGCTGCCCGAGAGCCGGTGGCTTGAGGACGCCTCCTTAACCAGCCAGCGTCACGATCAACGGTCCACTTCGCGTGGCGATCACGGTGTGCTCGTATTGAACGGTCGGCGCCTCGGGGCTGCTGTAGAGCGTCCACGGATCATCGCCATCCTGTGCCCATTCGGCGCCAAGGGACAGGAACGGCTCGACGGTGAACACCAGGCCTTCGCTCATGATGCGGCGTTCGGAGCGGTCGGGCCATGTTGCGATCTCCGTCGGCTCCTCATGGAGCGACAGGCCGACGCCGTGACTGGCAAGGTTCCTGACCAGGCTGTAACCGTTCTTCCGCGCAAAGGTCCCGATGGCCTGACCGATACCGGCAATCGGTTTGCCGGCTCCGACCTGCTGCAGGCCCGTCCACATCGCGCGCCGGCCATCCCTGCAAAGACGTTCGACGGCGCGGGTTGCGGGCGGAACGGCGAACGACGCTCCCGTGTCCGCAAAGAAGCCGTTCTTCTCGGCTGACACGTCAATGTTCACGAGGTCCCCGCGCGCGATCCGCCGATCGCCCGGGATGCCATGAGCGATCTCCTCGTTCACGCTGATGCACGTCGCCCCGGGAAAGTCGTAGGCCAGCTCCGGAGCCGAACGTGCGCCGGCAGCCTCCAGCAGTGTTCGCCCGATCCGGTCGAGCTCGGAGGTGGTCATGCCCGGCTCGAGCGCCTTCCCCATTGCCTCCAGGATATTGGCGACGATGCGCCCGATCTCTTTCATGCGCGCGAGGTCCTCGTCATCCGAGATTGTCATGTCATGCTCTTCCGAAAGCCGGGACATAGCCCTTGGGAAGGCGGCTTGCAAACGAAAGAGATCGTTTCCAAAACGCGTTCAGATTTCGTCGAGCAAGATGCGGACTTTGGCAGCCAGGTCTTCGATAGCGAAGGGCTTTGGAAGCAGATGCTTGCCGGCATCGAGCACGCCATTGTGAACGATTGCATTGCGCGTGTAGCCGGTGGTGAACAGCACTTTCAGCGTCGGGTATCGTCTCGACAGCTCGGCCGCAAGCTCGGCGCCGGTCATGTCGGGCATGACGACATCCGTGAACAGCAGATCTGGAACGAAACCATTTTCGATCGTCCTGATCGCCTCTCTGGCACTGGCTGCCTCGATGACGACGTAGCCGAGTTCGCGCAGGCTTTCGGAAGACATGCTGCGGACGCGCTCGTCGTCTTCCACGACGAGAATGGTTTCGTTCTGATGGCTCGCACCGGCGGGTATCTCTTGCTGCGACAGGTCCGAGCCCGCCTCCTCGCCGGCGAAGCGTGGAAGATAGATCTTCACGGTCGTGCCAACGTCGACTTCCGAGTCAATTTTGACATGGCCGCCCGACTGCCGCACGAAACCGTAGACCTGACTGAGGCCGAGGCCGGTGCCCTTGCCCACGACCTTGGTCGTGAAAAACGGATCGAACACCTTGCCGAGCACATCGGCCGGAATTCCCGTGCCGTTGTCCGTCACGGCCACCAGAACGTACTGCCCGGGTGCGAGTGCATACTCGCGCGCATACTTTCGATCGATCGAGGCGTTGCTGGTTGCTATCGTCAGCCTGCCCCCCTTTGGCATGGCATCGCGCGCATTGACCGCGAGATTGATCACGGCGCTTTCCAGCTGGGCCGGGTCTACCTTGACCCGCCAGAGGCCAGCCGCCAGCACCGTCTCGAGGCGGATAAGCTCGCCGAGTGACCGCTCGAGCAGCTCGCTCATCCCGCCGACCATCTTGTTGATGTCCACGACCTCAGGCGCGAGAGGCTGTTGGCGCGAGAACGCGAGCAGCCTCTGCGTCAACGTGGCTGCGCGATTTGCACCGTCGATCGCGCCCTCGATGAAGCGGTCTATGCTGACCTCTCCCCTGCCGAGCCGCCGCTTGGCAAGGTTCAAGCTGCCGAGGATCACGGCCAGCATATTGTTGAAGTCGTGGGCAATACCTCCGGTCAATTGCCCGACGGCTTCCATCTTCTGGGATTGCCGCAACTGCTCTTCGGCTTTCATGCGCTCGGCGATTTCGTCGGCAACACGTTGCTCCAATCCGGCATTGAGCGCCTCGAGCCGGGTCAAGAGCTGGGCGTTGTCGATAGCGGTGGCGGCATGCCCCGCAATACCAAGCAAGGCGGCCTCATGCTCGGCCTGGAATTTACCCGTCTCGGCGTGGCCGAAGAAAAGTCCGCCGAGGACTTCGCCGGTTCGCGAGATCACGGGGACCGCCAGGTAGGATCGGACCGGAAGATGGCCCTCGGGCATGCCTTTCCGCGGCACGTTCTTGCCATAGCGGGGGTCCTGCAGGATGTCGTCGGACCTCACCACGCCAGAGCCCTCGAAGGTCGGGCCAAAGACCGCGGTGTTGCGGGGCATAGGAAAGTTTTCAAACGCGGATCGCGGCGCACCCGACAGCGAATACAGCATGTAGCTGCCGCCATCCGGCGCCAGAACGTTGTAGAAAAAGGCGCCGAATTGAGCACCCGTGAGTCCGACGCCGGCATCCGTCACGATCTGGACGATTGTCTCGAGGTCGCGTTCGCGCGAGACCGAGGCCCCGGTATCATTCAGTATTCTGAGATGACGCTCGGTTTTCTTTTGCGCGGTGATATCCAGAACCGTCCCGATGAACCGAACAGCCTGGCCGTTGGCAAAGATGGCTTGACCGGTGGCGGCGATCCAGCGTTCGACCCCATCATCGATGCCGATGGTCCGGTATTCCATATTGTAGTTTGCCGGCGCGTGCGGCGTCAGAGCTGCGGACACGGCCTCGTGGGCGCGCTGCCTGTCCTCGGGATGAAGGCCCTTCAGGAACGACCCTTCATAGCTGACTTCGGCGTCGGCGGGTAAACCGAACACCTCCCTGCAGCGGTTATCCCATCGAAGAACGTTATTGACCGGGTCGTAGTCCCAGGTGCCGATACCAGCCGCCTTGTTTGCAAGCGTCAGTCGTTCGGCAGCCTCCCGCGCTGCCTGTTCCGATCGGACGCGCTCGATGTGGGCCCATGATCGCTCAGTCACTTCGGTGAGCAAGGCGAGTTCGCGCGGCGTCCACTGGTGCGGGCCGCGGTGATGAATCGCCATCAGCGCGGTAAGTCGTCCTTCTTTCACCAGGGGCATGCAGATCGTCGAACCGATCCCGATGTTCTGGAAGGTGGCGGCTTCCTCGGGCGCAAGCTCCTTCAAATTGTCATTGATGATAAGGGGCCTGCCGGCGCCGAGCTCTCGCACCGCCTTCTTGCCGAAGTCAGCCAGACTGTAGTGCCCGAGGATATGCACCGCGCCCGGCGCCGCCCAATCCCCGCGGATGGTGAAGCCGTCCTGGTCGGGATCCATATCGGCATAGGCGCAGCTCGATACGTCGAGATGCTCGCCAATCATCCTGGTCGTCACCGCCATCACGCCGTCGGCATCACGGGTCCTGGCCGTCTCCTTGTTGAGTGTGTCCAGGAAAAGCAGCCGGGCTTCGTTCTCCCGGACGGCCGTCTCCGCACGTCGGCGCTCTACGGCCGTGCGCGTGCGCTCGGCAACATCGCGGATAAGCTCCAGCTCTTCGGGGCTCCATTCGCGCGGCCTGGCATTGTTCAGATACAGCAGCGCCACCACCCCGTCGGGTTCGGAGATCGGCATGTTGACGAGCGCGCGCGCAGAGATCGCCTCGAGAGCCTCGGCACGATCGCCGACGCGAGGGTCTTTTTCCGCATCGGCACAGATGACGGTCTCGCCCCGCTTGAGGTCTTCGATGTAGCTGCCATAGTCGCGGAAGCGCAGCACGCCTGCGAGGCTCAGGATGCCCGGTGCGTTCCAGTCGCGGACAATGGTGATGGTCTCGGCTGAGGTGTCGACCGTGCCGTAGCCTGCCCTGCTGACGTTCAGGCTACGGCCAAGCAGCTCTGCCGCGGCATAGGCGAGATCGTCCGGATTGTTGATCTCTCGGATGTAGTCGCCGAGCGTGGCTAAGACGGAATTGCGATCGGCCGAGCGGACCCCGGTCGCTGTCGTCATTGGTCTTCCCCTGCCACTTTCCTGGCTCCACGATGAGCCAGTGTTTGATCGTCCCGCTGCTGCTCGCTTCGACCGTGAGCCCGCCTGACCCTGTGAGTGATGCAGGCAGGTGGCACAAATGTCTGCGCGATAACCGCATGATGGCATTTAGGTTCCCGTCATCACCGTCCCTTGGAAGCCTGGCCATCGACCCGGACTTCCACCAGGTCGGTCCAGCTGCCGCCAGGCGGCTCCAAGCCCCACGCCCACCCTACACCGGCGTGTAGATCACGAGCTTCAGCGCCGGATCGTCATTGGCCTGAAAGCTCGTGTGCTCGAACCGGAGCACGCCCTTGGTCGGATGGTTCATGGTCTTGAGGCCCGCGGCAGTGCTGCGGATCTCGTGCGCTTCCCACCATTTGACGAATTCCGGACTGCCCTGGCGCAGCCGCGTCAGCAATTCCGTAAAGGCGGGATCGCCGGCCCAGACGTCGTGAGTGGCGCGAAACATCGCAACCATGCTCTTCGCGACATCCGCCCAGCCGGCACCGTAGAACTTTCGCGTCTGCTTGTTCGTCAGCACCAGCAGCAGCGTGTTGCGGTCCTGCTCGGGCAATTGTCCGAACCCGAAGATCTCCTCGGCCGCCGCGTTCCAGGCCAGCACGTCCCAGCGCCGCCCCGTGATGTAGGCCGGCTGCTTCAGGCTTTCGATCATCCGCCGAATTGGCGGCGGCACGATCTCGCGCGTGAACGCGCGCCTGTCGCCGTCGCGGGCCAGTGCCTTGAGATGGGCGTGCTCGGTCTTGCTGAGGCGTAGCGCACGCGCCAGCGCGTCGATGGTGGTGACCGAGGGGCTGACGGTGCGCCCCTGCTCGAGGCGGATGTACCAGTCGACGCCGATGCCGGCGAGCTGCGCCACCTCCTCGCGGCGCAGGCCCGCGGTGCGGCGCCGCCGGCCGGCAGGAAGCCCGACCGTCTTCGGCGACAGCTTTTCGCGGCGGGACCTTAGAAAGTCGCCGAATTCGACGCGGCGTGGGTCGGCCATGGTGACGTGCCTCGATGGAGGGCCTAGGGAATACTAGGATAATACCAGGCCTTCCTGGGCCTGGGAAGGCGGTGCATATGGGCATCACCCGAATATGAGGTGACCACCATGAAAGCCGCCGTACTCAAATCCCTGGGATCTCCGCTCGTCATCGAGAATGCACCCGAACCGGTGCTCGGGACCGGCGAGGTCATCGTGGACGTCATCGCAACGCGGGTGCTGTCCTACATGAACGAGGTCTTCAGCGGCGAGCGGAACTATGCGCTCGAGCTGCCGATCATCCCGGGACCTGGCGGCATCGGCCGGGTGCGCGCCATCGGCCCGGACGCGACGAAGCTCAGCGTCGGCGACTGGGTGTTCTGCGACCCGACGGTGCGTTCGCGCGATGATGTCGTTTCGCCCGACATCGCCCTGCAAGGCCTCACGGCCGCCGGTGCGGGCGGCATGCGCCTGCAACAGCATTTTCGCCACGGCTCGTTTGCCGAGCAGATGCGGGTGCCGACGGAGAACGTCAAGCGGCTCGGCACGATCACGCCGGAGGACGCCACGCGATGGTGCGCGCTGGGGACGCTGCTGGTGCCCTATGGCGGCTTTCTCGCCGCCAACCTTCAGCCCGGCGAGACCGTGCTGGTGAGCGGCGCCACCGGCAATTTCGGCAGCGCCGCCGTCTCGCTCGCGCTCGCGATGGGCGCGGCCTGTGTGGTCGCACCCGGCCGCAACGACGAAATTTTGGCCGACCTCGTCCGGCGTTTTGGTGACCGCGTGAAGCCGGTCAAACTCACCGGCAACGAAGACGACGACCGTGAGCGCATGAAGCGAACGGCGCCCGGACCGATCGACTGCGTGCTCGACATCATGCCGCCCTCGGTGAGCACGAATGTGGTGCGCGCGGCGATCATGACGGTGCGCGCTTACGGCCGCGTCGTGCTGATGGGTGGCGTCGGCATGGCCGGCGGCGCGGGGCTCGAACTGCCCTACCCCTGGATCATGCGCAACTGCATCAGCATCCACGGCGTCTGGATGTATCCGCCGGATGCGGCAGGCCGCCTGATCGTGCTGGTGCGCGCGGGACTGCTCAGGCTGGAGGAGTACGAAGCCACCGCGTTCGACCTCGACCACGCCAACGAGGCGGTAGCCCATGCCGCCGCCAATGGCGGGCCGTTCAAATTGACGGTGATCCGGCCCTGAGCGCCCCGGGCGTGCGGCCGCCCATTTTTTTCGTCAGCCCGGCCAAGCACTTGGCTACTGTGCATGGGGTTGTTTTCGCGGTTTTTATTCGAGCTCGATCACCTGGCCGTTCGACAGCGACACGCGGCGGTCCATGCGGCCGGCGAGCTCCATGTTGTGGGTCGCGATCAGCATGGAGACCTTGGTCGCCTTCACGAGCTGCATCAGGGCCTGGAAAACGTGGTCCGCGGTGTGCGGATCGAGATTGCCGGTCGGCTCGTCCGCAAACAGCACCCGCGGAGCATTGGCCACCGCGCGCGCGATCGCGACGCGCTGCTGCTCGCCGCCCGACAGCTCGGACGGACGGTGCGTGATGCGCTCGCCGAGGCCGAGATAGCCAAGGATCTCCTTGGCGCGCTTGACGCTCTCGGATTTCTTGAGGCCGCGGATCATCTGCGGCAGCATGACGTTCTCCAGCGCCGAGAACTCCGGCAGCAGCCGGTGCGACTGGTAGACGAAGCCGATATCGGTGCGGCGAAGCTGGGTGCGCTCGATGTCCGGCAGTTGCGAGGTCGGCGCGCCATTGACGTAGACCTCGCCGGAATCGGGCGCTTCCAACAGCCCCGCAATGTGCAGCAGCGTCGACTTGCCCGAGCCGGACGGCGCCACCAGCGCGACGGACTGGCCCGCCCACAGCGCGAGCTTGGCGCCGTCGAGGATCGTCAGCGGCACCTCGCCCTGCAAGTACTGCCGCTTTATCTCGTGGAGATAAATGACCGGCACATCTTCCGCCCCCTGCTGCTCCATCAGCCCCTCACTCGTACCGCAGCGCTTCGACGGGATCGAGGCGCGCGGCGCGCCAGGACGGATACAGCGTCGCCAGGAACGACAGCGTCAGCGCCATGATGACGACGGCCGAGGTCTCGCCGATGTCGATCTCGGCGGGCAGCTTCGACAGGAAATACAGCTCTGGCGAAAACAGCTCGGTGCTGGTCAACCAGGACAGGAATTGCCGGATCGATTCGATGTTGAGGCAGATCACCAGCCCGACGATGAAGCCGACCATCGTACCCACCACGCCGATCGAGGCGCCCGTGATCAGGAAGATGCGCATGATCGAGCCTTGCGAGGCCCCCATCGTGCGCAGGATCGCGATGTCGCTGCCCTTGTCCTTCACCAGCATGATCAGGCCGGAAACGATGTTGAGCGCCGCGACCAGCACGATCATGGTGAGGATCAGGAACATCACGTTGCGCTCGACCTGCAGCGCGTTGAAGAAGGTCGAGTTGCGCTGACGCCAGTCCACCAGGAACACCGGCCGGCCCGCTGCCTCCGTCACGGCCTGACGGAACGCGACGATCTGATCCGGATTGGTGGTGAAAACCTCGATCGAGGTGACGTCGTTGCTGCGGTTGAAATAGGCCTGCGCCTCCGCGAGCGGCATGAACACGAAGCCGAGATCATACTCCGACATGCCGATCTCGAACACCGCGGCGATCTTGTACGGTTTTATGCGCGGTGTCGTGCCCATCGGGGTGACCGCGCCCTTCGGCGCCACCAGCGTGATGCTGTCGCCGGCGTGCAGCGACAGCTGGTCAGCGAGGCGCCGGCCGATCGCGACCCCCTGCCCGTCGTCAAAGCCCTCGAGCGAGCCCTGCTTGATGTTCTTGGCGATCGAGGTGAGGTTGTTGAGGTCGTCGGAGCGGATGCCGCGCACCAGGACGCCGGAGGCGTTCCAGGGCGATGACGCCAGCGCCTGGCCATCCACGACGGGCGCTGCGAGCCGGATACCCTGGACCTGGCTGAGGCGGTCGGCGACGTCCTTCCAGTCCGTGAGCGGCGATTCCAGCGGCTGGACCAGGATGTGGCCGTTGAGCCCGAGGATCTTGTCGAGCAGCTCCTTGCGGAAGCCGTTCATGACGGCCATGACGATGATCAGTGTCGCCACGCCCAGCATGATGCCGAGGAAGGAGAACCCGGCGATAACCGAGATGAATCCCTCCTTGCGGCGCGCCCGTAAGTAACGCGCCGACAGCATCCACTCGAATGGCGCAAAAGGCGCGGTTTGGACAGTTTCAGTCATGGTCTCATCCATCGCTCGATAGTCCCATGATTCGGGGTCAAATGTGGCCGGATTGGCGGCCGCGATCTCGGGCGATGAACAATATTCAGCCGACCAGCCTTATCAGCCCGCAAGTCTTGCGACCGCGTCCTCAGGCGACATGGTCTCGCGGGCGCCGTCACTTCGCCGCTTGAGCTCGACCTTGCCGTCGGCGAGCCCCTTCGGCCCAATCATGATCTGCCAGGGGATGCCGATCAGGTCGGCGGCGGCGAATTTGGCTCCGGCCCGCTGGTCGGTGTCGTCGTAGAGCACGTCGACGCCCTTGGCGGACAGCTCCGCATAGAGCTTCTCGCAGGCCGCGTCGACCGCGGCATCGCCCTGCTTGAGGTTGAGAATCGACACGCGGAACGGGGCAACGGCCTCCGGCCATTTGATGCCGGCATCGTCATGGCAGGCCTCGATGATGGCGCCGAGCAGGCGGGAGACGCCGACGCCGTAGGAGCCGCCGTGGATCGGCACGTCGACACCGTCGGGGCCCGCCACCAGCGCCTTCATCGCGTCGGAATACTTCGTGCCGAAATAGAAAATCTGCCCGACCTCGATACCGCGGGTGTTCACCCGCTTATCCGCGGGCACTTCCTGCTCGAAGCGCGCGGCGTCGTGAACGTCTTCCGTCGCCGCATAGACCGAGGTCCATTGCTTGATGATCGGCGTCAAATCGCTCTCATAATCGACGTCCTCGCCCGGCACCGGCAGGTCGAGCACGTCGCGATTGATGAAAACGCCGGATTCGCCGGTCTCGGCGAGCACAATGAACTCGTGGCTGAGATCGCCGCCGATCGGGCCGGTCTCGGCGCGCATCGGGATCGCCTTCAGCCCCATCCGCGCGAAGGTGCGCAAATAGGCGACGAACATCTTGTTGTAGGCGACGCGCGCCGCGGTCTCGTTGAGGTCGAACGAATAGGCGTCCTTCATCAGGAACTCGCGGCCGCGCATCACGCCGAAGCGCGGGCGCTGCTCGTCGCGGAATTTCCATTGAATATGATAGAGATTCAGCGGCAGGCTCTTGTAGGACTTCACATAGGCGCGGAAAATCTCGGTGATCATTTCCTCGTTGGTCGGACCGTACAGCAGCTCGCGCTTGTGCCGGTCGGCGATGCGCAGCATCTCGGGGCCATAGGCATCGTAGCGGCCGCTCTCGCGCCAGAGGTCGGCGAGCTGGAGCGTCGGCATCAACAGTTCCAGCGCACCGGAGCGGTCCTGCTCCTCGCGCACGATCTGCTCGATCTTCTTCAGGACGCGGAAGCCGAGCGGCAGCCAGGCATAGATGCCGGCGGCCTCCTGCCGGATCATGCCGGCACGCAGCATCAGCCGATGCGAGACGATCTCCGCCTCTTTCGGATTTTCCTTCAGGATGGGCAGAAAGAACCGCGACAACCGCATGGCAATACTCGAGGAATCAGTGATGGCTTGCAGTGAAACCGGATTGGGAGCCAAAACACAAGACCGGGAATGAGGAAAACCCGCTAACACAGCGGAATTCCTGTCATTTTTCCGTCGACTTCAGGTTCGACGCGAGGTGCCGAAGAGCCGGGTTCAGGGCGCCGCCACCTCGAGTTCGTCCTCCAGCGTGATCTTCTCGAAATCGGTCACGAGCGCGTCGATCCGCACATGCCAACGGCCGGCAAAGGGCAGCTCGACCTTGCGCACGTGCCAGTAGCGGTCCGGCCCCAGCAAGGCGTTCCGCTCCATCGGCTCAATGCCGCGTTCGGGCAGGCTCAGCGTCAGCGTCACCTCCTTGGCATCGAGAACCGCCCCCTCGCCAGTCATGAGCTGCAGGACGAAATCGTCGATACCCGCCTTGCCCGGCGAGACCAGGACCTGAAACATCGCCCTGTCGGTGTGGATGTGGATCGCCAGCGGCGTCTCCGGAGCGATCGTTCGCGGCGGCGGCGTGAAGCGCCAACCGGCCACGACGGCGAAGATGCCTAGCGCGATCGCGCATTCGAGTACGATCGAGCGCTTCAGTGCCGGCGCGGCCTTGTGATCCCCCGCCAGAGCTGGAGTCAGGCGGAAGCGGTTGAGCGCGGCAAGCGCCAGCAGCACGAGGACCAGTGCAAGCTTGATCGAGAGGATCAATCCATAGCGGGTCTCGACCAATGCAGACGGCTTTTCGAGCTGGACGATGGCGAGCGCGAGGCCGGTCAATGCGAGAACGCCAACGGCCGGCGCCGCGATACGAGAAAAGCGGTTCACGACGGGCAATGTCGCGACGGGTCGCTTTGACAACAGGGCGCCCAGCGGCGCGAGGGCCCCAATCCAAAAGGCGACACCGAGGCCATGGAGAAAGATTGCGGGCCGGGTCAACAGTTCGGGCGGTGCCGTAGCAGCGTGCCCGGTCATGGCCAGCGACAAGCCGACGCCGACGAAGGCAATGATCGCCAGAGCGCGCGCGCACCACGCGCTGCCTAGCGCCAGCAAGGCGAACAGCATTGCAGCGACGGCCACGAGCAAGGCCGGGCCCGCGCTGGTCCCGGATGCGACTTTCCAGGGAGCCATCGTCGCGAGAGCGGATAGCGGTAGGCCCAGGAGATCCAGCCCCAGCACACCAAGGGACACCACCGCGCTCGGGACGCCGATGGTGAGCGCCACGCACGGAATGGTTATGCCGGTCATCGACCACGCAACCCAGCGCGCAAAGAAAACGCCGCCGACGCCGACGAACAGGCCAAGATAGAGACCGACCCGCGCCAGCCAGATCAGCACGTTCAATACGCCATTGGCGTTTGCGGGAGGTTGCGTCCCCGTCGGCGTGCCGATCGAGAAGACCACCGATCCAGCGATGGGATGGCCATCCTGCGAGATCACGCGATAGCTGACGACGGCCGTGCCTTGCGGCAGGTCCGCCGGCATCGCGACCGAGATGGTCGCGCCCGATGCGTCGACGCGCACGTCATCCCGCGCCGTGCCCGCGCCGTCGATCAGCCGGATCGCGCCCGGCGTCACCGTCTCGTTGAAGCGCAACTCCACCATCTTCGGCGCGCTCGCGAGCATGCTGCCGCTCGCCGGCTCGACCGCGACGAGCGCCGCGTGCGCCGCGGCGCCGGTCGCGAAGCCGACAACGAGGAGCAGCGTCGCGAGCGCGGCGAGCAGGCGCATCAGGGTTTCGGCAGGAGTTTCACGCCCGGAGCCGGCGATTTGCTCTCATGCGAATGCCCTGCGCCCTCCGCGGGGATCTCGATCCAGCGACTGACGCCGGTCTCGCATTCCTGGACGACGGGGAAGTACAGGATCGTGTTCGGCTTGAGCGTGTCGGTCAGGGCCGTGTGCATGACGAACTCGTCATAGTTCTTGTCCGGCAGCTTGCCGCCAGACCAAGTCACCTCCTTGACGCCGGAGGAGAGCTTGTTGCCGTGATAGTCGTATTCGCTGGCGTATTTGCCCTCGACCACGTCAACACTCCAGCCCGCCTTCGGCATCGGCTTTACCGCGATCACGCCTTCAGGAATCTGCACCCGGATTTTCACCGTGGGCGAGCCCGCGCAACCGTGCGGGACGGCGAAGACGGCCTTGTAGGAAGCACCGACCGTGGCCTGCTTGCCTTCGAGGAAGACGTGCGCAGTCGCTGGCGTTGCCGCAAATACGCCCAGAAAGATCAGCCAGGTTCGCTTCGACATATTGGGTCTCCCGAAGGTCCAGATCACGCGCGTCACATCTTCATTCCCGAATGATCAGGCATTTTCTTCATCATGTGCCCGCCCTCGCCGGGCGCCTGTGCGCCGACGCCTTGGACGTCGAGGGAGACGGCGACCTTGCCGGCCTTCTCGAACTGAAGCGTCACCGGCACCTTGTCGCCCTGCTTGAACGGGCCCTTCAGCTCCTGGAGCATCAGGTGGTAGCCGCCCGGGGCGAACTTCACCGTCTTGCCGGGATCGATCACGAGCCCCTTGTCGAGCAGGCGCATCTTCATCACGCCACTGTCCATCGCCATCTCGTGGACCTCAGCCTTCCCCGCGATATCGGCGGAAACGCTGACCAGCTTGTCTGCCACTGTGCCCTTGTTCTCGATGGTCAGATAGCCGCCGGCCACCTTGGCTCCGCCTGGTGTCGCCCGGCTCCACGCCTGCGAGATGACGAGATCGCCGGCCTTGATGTCCTCGGCCTGCGCGACGGCACAAGCGGTCAGCAACAGTGAAATTGCAAGGAGAGTTCGTCCGATATTCTTCATGTTGATTGCCTCTTTCGCGATTGATCGGGCCGAGAATGGCCCTGCATTCTTCCACGACGATTTTCCGCCGCCACCCGCATCGGCATTCGGAATGCCGGCCTGCGGCGGAGCGAACATAGACCCAAGTGCCATTTGCACGTCACCATCGATACCTCATTCCAGCATACACTGCCCGTCCCGTGCCCGGCTCAAACAATGCTGACGTCGCCGTCGCTCGATCGATGATGCTCGCGCTGGCTATGTAGGTCTTGTTGGTGAGATTGCGCCCCTCGATGTAGGCAGACATCGGGCCACCATTGTCGAAGCCGGCTTTCAATCCCAACAGGGCGTAAGGCTCTGACGTCAGCTTGTTCATGCTGTCGACGAAGTAGGCCTGTGGCACCCATTCGACGTTGGGTCCAACATAGAACCCGGTAGGGTGCTTGTAGAGAAGCTCCGCGCGCAGGTAGTGATTTGGAGCTCCCGGCAATCGATTGTTTCCGAAGGTCGGATCTTTGTCGAAGCGGAAGTCGTTGAAGGAATAAGCCAGATTCAGCCAGATCTTGTCCGGAGCCGGGCCGTTGACGAAGATGTCACGAAAGATTGCTGCGCCCGCGCCGGCCTCGATGCCTTGATGGATGGTGCGGTCGGCGTTGGTCACATTGCAATTGCCGAAAGTACTATAGAGGCATTGCAATTCGTCGCGAATGTTGGCCCGGTAGGCCGTCAGTTCCCAGGCATAATCAGATCGCTTCATGCGAGTCCCGATTTCGTACGTGGTGGCAATCTGCGGGCGGATGCTGGTGAACGGGATCGTCGGAATGCCGAGACCGATCGCGCTTTCGCCAAAGCTCGGCACCTCGGCACTCCGCGAGACATTGACGAAGGCTTGCCAGGCCGGATCGATTTGCCACAACAGACCGCCTTTCGGCGACCAGAGATTAAAGCGCGTTGCCCCCGATTGATCCCCGTCGCTGAGGAAACGATCCTGCCGATTGCGGGTCGCGTACAGAAACTGCGTGCCGCCGATCACTGCAAGATTTGGAAGGACGTAGAAGCTGTCTTCGACATAGGCGGAGGTATTCTCCGACCGATCGATCGAGGAAGAAAGCAGTGCACCCTTCTGCCCGCCAATGTTGGCGAACTGCTGGTTGTCGATGCTGCCGTTCAGCACATTTACGCCTGCGACCAACTTGTTGCGGAAACCGCCAATGGTGCGGTCATCCGTGATCTTCGCGAATCCGCCGTAGTCCTTGTACCGGTAGTCCAGCCACTGGAAAATCGGATGCATCAAATGGCGATCGACGCCAAAGGCGCCGAATTCGACTTTGGTGTCATCGAAACGAACGGTGGTTTTGTTGGCGAGCCTGACAGTATCGATGTTGCGCTGCTGATCCATCGCAACATTCGCCGGTGCAGCAGCTTCCGGATCGGTCAAAGCGGACGTTTTGGTCACGGTACCCGGAATTCGCTGCCGCACTTCGTTGGCATTGAGGTAGAACCGTGTCTCGACATCCGGGGAGAACTGATAGCCCACATTACCGCTCAAGCGGTTGCTCGAGCCGAAGCTGTGATCGCGAAATCCGTCTGCGGCCTGCGTGGAAGCGGTCACGAACCCGTCCCACGGCCCGTTGACGCCGCCTGCGTTCGCCTGAAGTCGTTTGTAGCCAAATCCTCCGACATCGAAGGACACACCATTCGGAAACGAGTCGCGGCCGGTCGGGGTCACGAAGTTGATCGCGCCTCCCAGCGAATTGGCGCCGAACTGAAGCGCGTTGCCGCCCTTGAAGACTTCGACATATTTGTAGGCGCTCGGATCGATCTCCTGGAAATCGCCATAGCCATCCGCGGTGTTGATCGGAATGCCGTCCATATAGAGCTGCACACCGCGCAGATGAAAATTGCGCGACAGGCCGGACCCGCGAATCGAAAGGCGGGTGTCGTCGCCCCATTTGGGCTGGACGTACACGCCGGGCACGTAATCCAGAACATCCTTGATCGTGTTGGACGGCGTCGAGTTCCTGTACGCCTCGGCCGACACGAGCGCCACGCCGCCCGGAGTCTGGTTAATCTCCGCCAGCGCTTGTTGCGCCGTCAGAACCGTCAGGGCACCCGGAGCCCCGGCACTCTGTTCTCTCGCGGTTTGCTGCGGTGATGGGGTCGTTCGCGGGCTTCGCGTGACGCGCGCCGATCGCGCCGTGTTGCGTGGCGGTCGGACCCCCGACGCGCGCTTCTGCTGAGGCGCCTCGACGGTGATTGGCGGCAGCACTGCGCTGCTGCTTTGAGCAAAGGCTCCGCTCGACGACGCAAGCAGCGCGGCCTGAATGGCAACGACACTCACACCACGGCGGGCATGACAGCGTAACATGGGCATTCCTGACGCCGGGCTTTATCTCCGGCCATTCGACAGCATCAATCGCCTGCGGCGGACCACGGCGATCACGAGAGTCGTCAGGAAAATTGAGGCGGTGCGCGCGCCTGCGCGTTTGTGCCTTTATGGGCCGCGCCGGCGAATGCCTCCGCCGCGTGCCACACCACGCGCTCGGCGTGGCGGAAGGGAACGGAAAGCGCGGCGTGCGGCGGCGAATCGAGCGACGCGCCCACCTGCGCTAGGCAACAGAGGGCGCATGCACCGGCATGTGCGACCGGCGTACCCGCCGGATCGTTCAGGCCGCCTTGCTCGCCTGCGCTGTGGCAGATGACGGCGGCGGACAACGGATCGGCCACGGCTTGGCCGGCCGCCAGACAGGCGGCAATCGGCGCCAGCACCTGCATCACCAGGGCGAGCAGGACCAGAGGTAGGAATTTTTGCAGCCGTGCGCGCATCCGCCGAACCATTCGTTCGTCTACTAACTAAACACCGGCGGATGGCCAAGTCGAGCCCGGTTCCGCCGCCTCCTTAATCCAGCGCAAGTTTCCCGGAAAACAGTGGTCCGGACGCGCGCGGGAGGGAACCTCCGGCATTTGAGGCAGTCGAGCACCCGGCCCATCCAAAGATTTCTCATATTTGTCATATGCTTAGAGAGCCGAAAGCCCGATCATTTCGTCAGTTGCTCGAATTTTGAACATTCGTTGCTGAAAATGATGACAAGTGAGAAAAGTTGATCTAGCATCCTCTTGCTCAGGCTGGCCGCGAGGTCGAAGTCTGGTGGTCCAAGTCTCGGGAGGAGCCCCTGACGCGCAAAATGCAGCGTCGCCCCGCCAATCAAGATCAAATCTTAGAATCGGGGATAATAGGGTCGACACAATTTTCGAGCGGGGCTAGGGCCCCGCTCTTTTTTTGTCTGCGGGGCTCAAGCACCGATGAATGCTTCTCCCAATCCGATCGAACAGAGCTTTGAACTTGCAGCCTCGCGCTGCACCGATCTCACGCCACACGTCTATCAGCGGCTGTTCGAACAGCATCCCGAAACACGGGCGATGTTCCGCACGCAAGGCAGCGAACTCGTGAAGGGATCGATGCTGGCTCTCACGATCGAGGCGATTCTCGACTTCGCCGGTGATCGCCGCGGGCAATTCCGGTTGATCGCGTGCGAGGTCGCGTCGCACGATGGCTACGGCACGCCGCGCGAGCTGTTCATCGCCTTCTTCGCCGTCATCAGGGATACGCTACGCGATCTTCTCCGCGATGAATGGTCGGAGGACATCGCGCAGGCCTGGGACCGACTGCTCATCGAGATCGACGCGTTCGCGGGTGTCCCGGCCTGACGCTTTGCGCTGCACCAACACGGGCTCGCGGCGACCCGCCGTTGATTGCGGATTGAGTGGCACCAACTCTTGTGAGACACTTTCGGACATCGGTCGCGCAATCAATGACGCGCCGAGATAAAATTGTATGGGAGCGAGCGATGTCCGGGACGAAAGATTTCTCGACGACGAGGCGCGATCTTCTTCAGGCGGCAGCAACCGCCGGCGCCGCGACTGCCATCCTCGGCAGCATGGGCATAAACCCCGCCCTTGCAGCCGAAGTCGGACGAAGCGAGAAGCCGCTGAAGGCGGCATTCTCCAACGCAGGCCTCCAGGCCACCTGGTGCGCGCAGGGCAAGCAGGCCGCGGAATTCTGGGGCAAGCTGTTCAATGTCGAAGTCACTTGGTTCGACGGCCAGCTCGATGCCGTGAAGCAGCGCGCGGCGATTGACAACATGGCCTCGCAGAAATGGGACTTCGTCGCGATCCAGGCGTTCGGAATCGGCACCCTCACCCAGCCGGTGCAGAAGATGATCGACGCCGGCACGCCCGTGATCGACATGGACACGCTGATCGCGCCGCTGGACCAGATCAACGTCCACTCCTTCCTCGCCCCCGACAACGAGTTCATGGGCGCCTCCGTGACGCAGGCGCTGTGCAACGCCATGGGCGGCAAGGGCAAGATCATCATGACGCAAGGAGCCCTCGGCCACACCGGCGCGCAGGGCCGCGCCAAGGGCTTCAACAATGTCGTGAAGCAATTCCCCGGGATCGAGGTGCTCGACACCCAACCGGCCGACTGGGATGTGTCGAAGACCGCGCGTCTCTGGGAAACCTACCTGACCAAGTATCCGCAGATCGACGCGGCGTTCTTCCACAATGACGACATGGCGCTCGCGGCCGCCAACATCATGAAGGCGCGGGGCCGCACCAACATCCTGATCGGCGGTGTCGATGCAATGCCGCCGGCGATCCAGGCGGTCAGCGAAGGCCGCATGTTCGCCACCGTTCGCAATCCGTCCTGCCGGATTCATGGCGGCGCCATCATCGCGGGCGTTTCCGCCGTGGTCGGCGGCGAAAAGAGCGGACAGGGCATTCCCAAGAACGTCGTCACCGACGGTCCTGTCGTGACCAAGGCCAACGCCGCAGGCATGCAGTGGATGCAGGATCACTTCCTGATCTGAGCCTCCATGCGAGAGGATCGTTCGCCTATCCTGGAACTGCAGGGCATCACGAAGAGCTTCGGCGGCGTCGAGGCGCTTCGTGGTGTCGACTTCGCGCTCTCACCCGGCGAGATCCATGGTCTCGTCGGCGAGAACGGCGCGGGAAAAAGCACGCTGATGAAGATCATCGCCGGCGTGCACACCGAATTCTCCGGCCGCTTCCTGATCGACGGACAGGAGACGCATTTCCGCTCGGCCCGCGACGCCCACAGCGCCGGCATCGCCATGGTGCACCAGGAGCTGTCCGTTGCGCCCGACCTCACGGTCGCGGAGAACGTGTTTCTGGGCAACCAGCCGACCAACCGCCTCGGCCTGGTGCAATGGCGGCGGATGGCGCGCGAGGCCGGCGAGCAGCTCGCCCGCTTCGGCATCGACGTCGATCCGATGAGCAGGCTCGGCGATCTCCCGATCGGGCTCCAGCAGCTGATCGAGATCGCGCGCGTGCTGTTCTCCGGCGCCCGCATCGTCATCCTGGACGAGCCGACCTCCGCCCTCTCCCCACCCGAGGTCGAGCGATTGTTCGCGACGCTGCGCCGGCTGCGCGAAGAAGGCACGGCGATCGTCTTCATCTCGCATTTCATCGAGGACATCTTGCGCGTCTCCGACACGGTGACCGTGTTCCGCAACGGACGGAAGGTCGCGGAGACGGCAAGTGCTGCGACCAGCAAGGGCGCGCTGATCGAGGCCATGATCGGCCGCGGCGGCGAAGCGCTCGAGCACAGCTACAGCGACGATCTGATGCTGCCGCGGGCGAGCGACAGCGCGGTGGTCCTGAAGGTCGACCAGCTGTCGCTGGCCCGCAGCCTGAAGGACATCTCCTTCGAGGCCCGCGCCGGCGAAGTGCTCGGCATCTACGGCTTCATGGGCTGCGGCCAGCAGGAGCTGTCGCGCATCTTGTTCGGCAAGCTGAAGCCGGACGGCGGCACGCTCGCGGTCGAGGGCAAGCCCAAGACCTTCGCCAGCACGGCGGCGGCGCGGCGGGCCGGCGTGGCGCTGGTGCCGGAGAGCCGGCGCGCGATGCTGTTTCACCAGGAGCCGGTCTACAAGAACATCTCGATCAGCATTCTCGATCGCATCTCGGCGTTGCTGCTCAAGCCGGCGCAGGAGCGCGACATCGCAAAGCGCCAGGTCGAGCAGCTCCAGATCAGGCCGCCAGTGGTCGGGCTCGATCTCGGCATGCTCTCCGGCGGCAATCAGCAGAAAGTCGCGCTGGCGAAATGGCTGACCTATCCGCCGAAACTCCTGGTGCTGTGCGAACCGACCCGCGGCATGGATGTCGGTGCCAAGAACGACGTCATCAACATCGTCCGCGATCTTCGCGCCAAAGGGCTCGCGATCATCGTGCTGTCGACCGAGCCGGAAACGGTGCTGTCGCTGGCCGACCGCATCCTCGTGCTCAAGCGCGGCGCATTGGTGCGCGAATTCAAGAACGAGCCGGTCAGCAAGGACCGCCTGCTGGAAGCGGCGTGACGGAGAAGCACCATGGCGAGCAGTGAGACGGCTTTGGCGGCGGGGCAGCGGGCGCGAGGGCTTGCGCCGTTCCTGCGCTCGCAGATGCGCAACATCGCCCCGTTCCTGACGCTGATCTTCCTGTCCGGCTTCTTTGCGCTGGCCAGTCCCTCCTTCGCCACGCTGGACAATCTCGGCAACATCCTGACCCAGGTGTCGGTGACAGGAATCATCGCCGTCGGCCTCACCTTCGTGATTCTCTGCGCGGAGATCGACCTCTCGATTGCCAGCATCGCCAACGTCACCGGCATCGCGGTCGCCTACTTCACGCTCCAGGAATCCTACGTCAACATTCCCAACATTCCCCTGCCCGGCGCCGCGGCGATCCTGCTGGCCATTTTGCTGTGCGCGTTCCTCGGCCTCGTCAATGCGCTGGGACTGACCGTGATCGGCATCCCCTCCTTCATCATGACCTTGGCGATGATGCAGATCGCGGCCGGCATCTCGGCGCTGCTGGTGCGCGGCCAAATCGCCTACAAGGTGCCCGGCGTGATCACCACGCTCGGCTCCGGATCGATCGGCGGCATCCCATGGATCGTCATCGTCGCCGCGATCATGCTGCTCTTGGGACATCTGGTGCTGACCTACACGCGCTTTGGCCGCTACGTCTACATGGTCGGCGGCAACCGCGAGGCGGCCGAATATTCCGGCCTCAACGTCAAGCTCATTCTCGGCGCCGTCATGGTGATCTCGGCGGTGTGCTCCGGGATCGGCGGCATGCTCGGTGTCGCTCATTTCGGCAGTGCGCAGCAGAACGAGTTCGACACCTACCTGCTCGACTCCATCGCCGCCGTCGTGGTCGGCGGCACCAGCCTGTTCGGCGGCCGCGGAGGCATCGGCAACACCATCGTCGGGCTCTTCGTGCTCGGTGTCCTCAATAACGGCCTCGACCACGTCAACATCGACAGCTTCCTGAAGATCCTGATCCGCGGCCTGATCCTGCTGGCGGCGCTGGTCATCAACGTCTATGCGCAGCGGCTGAGGGAGAAAGCGGTGGAATAGCGGCCCCCGAAAACAAAAAGCGCGAAAACAACCCCATGCACAGTAGAGACCGCGTGGGAATTCAACGAGTTATAAAATCCGAAATTGCGATGATGCGACCGCAGCGACGGTTTGACTCGTCGGGCAAAACAGGAGCAGGATGTCACGATGGCGCTGGCCAATTGTCTGGTCAGATCTGCCACAGGGCGCGCGGCTTTCCGAAGCGAGCTTTACGCCCGGTTCGCTGCTCCGACTACTGCCGCGCAATCCTTGATCACGACAACGACACTGATTGAGTCCGAATGTCCTGGGCGGTCTTCTGAAGCCGCACGAGATATCGTTTCTTTGCGGCCGCCTCGTTCAGCGTTCCGGAGATCAGATTGATGCTGATCGCCGCAACGACGCTGCCGCCCTGATCGCGAATTGGAACGGCCATGCCGCAAATCGCCGGATCCAGCTCGCCATCGACCCAGGCGTATCCCCGCCCCTCCGTCAGTTGCAGTTCCTGAGCCAGGCGTTTGGGATCGATGATGGTCCGTGGCGTCACTGACTTGAGTGGCGTGGTTGCCAAATATTGGGCTTTCTGCTCCGGAGTAAGGTTGGCCAGAAGCACACGTCCCAACGAGACGAGATGCGCGGGTAGCCGGCTGCCGATCCCGAGATTGGTGGAGAGGATACGCCGCGCCGGAAGTCTCAGGGCATAGACGATATCAGTTTCATCGAGCACCGCGAGCGCGCAGGATTCGCCGATGTCGTTGCGAAGATCTTCGAGCGCACGCTGAGCATAGCCCCAGAACGGCAAGGCGTTCAGGTAGGACAAGCCCAGACCGAGAGCTCGAGGTCGCAAGCGGAAATAGCGGCCGTCGGCTTCGCAATATTTCAGCGTAACGAGGGTGGCGAGCATGCGTCGCGCCGTTGCGCGGTTGAGGCCGGCATGGACGGCGGCCTCTGAAAGCGTATGCCGCCCTGGGGACCGGCCAAGCGCCTCGATCAGGGCGAAACCTCGCTCAATCGCGCGAACGTATCCATCGCTCTCTTTTGGCAATGCCACGGCCCCTTGCGGAGACGGACAAGCTCCGCGCATAGTGGTTCACAAAACGAATGATCTGTTCGCCTGGCGAACACTATGGGAGGAGACGCGATGACGCAAGCGCCGGCATTCGAGACCGATTTCTGGAAGGACGCCAATCTGCGCAAGGTGTGGGACGACATCGTCCCGGGTGAGCCGCGCAAGACGATCCCCTACAAGCTGACGCTGGAAGCTATCCAGCTCTACTGCCGCTCCGTCGGCGAAGATCACCCGCTCTATTTCGACGAGACCTACGCGAAGAAAACTCCTTATGGCGGGCTGATCGCACCGCCGTCGATCCACATTCTGCTGATGTTCGCCTGCACCCCCACCGACGACTGGATGCGAACGCCGGGGACCATTAATGCCGGTCAATCCTGGAGTTACAACAAGGCTGCACGGCCCGGAGACACCATCACGCTGCAGGCACGCGCACTGGACAAATTCATCAAGCGCGAGCGCCTCTTCGTCGTCCACGACAACGTCTTCTTCAACCAGCATGGCGACGTCATTTGTTCCGGCCGCGGCCAGACGATCCGCCCCGCTTAATCGCAACGGCAGACAAGGAAACATGGCATGAGCACCAGCTTCGAGAACCTCACCGTCGGCGACATGATCGACGGCCCAAAGTTCGACGTCTCGCGCGAATCCATCCGTCTGTTTTGCGACGGGTCGCTCGACTACAACCCCCTGCATCTCGACGACGATTACATGAAGAACAGTTTCGGCAAGACCAATTTCGGCGGCATCATCATGCATGGCATGAACAATTTCGGGCTGATCACCCGGATGCTGACGGATTGGGCCTATCCTGCCGGTGCCATTCAGCGGCGGCTTGAGACGCGCTGGCTCAAGCCGGTCAAGCCAGGGGACACCATCCAGCCGCTAGGCGTGGTGAAGTCGAAGCAGTCGACGCAGAAATCAAATTGGGTGCTGATCGACGTACTGGTCCGCAATCAAAGGGGCGAGCACGTCGCAGCCGGTGAAGCCATGGTCGAATTTCCGACATCCGGTTCAATCGCGGCCCGAGCCGGGTGAAAAGCCCGGCACCGGCGTCGATCTCGCCCAGCCTTTGCGACGACCATAACGAGATGAGCGCATTTCGACCGCTCGACGGGAGGACTTCATGAACCGGATGGCAAGGGTGAGAACGCTCTGGCTCGCTATCGGCCTGGTGCTGCTATCGTTGACGATCCCGCTGGGCTTGGCGTCAGCCCAGCAGTTTCCTCCGAGCCAGATCAAGATCGTCGTGCCGTTCCCGGCCGGCGGCACCACGGACATTCTGGCGCGCTTCATCGCGCAATACCTCGGTGACAGGCTCGGCGTTTCGACCATCGTGGAAAATCGCGCCGGCGCGTCAGGCACCATTGGGTCCGAGATGGTTGCGAAAGCGCCGGCCGACGGCAGCGTGTTGCTGATCGCCGCGACCCACCACGTCATCAATCCGAGCCTGTTCCGCCAGCTGCCCTATGACACGCAGGTAGCCTTCTCGCCCGTGGCCGTCGTCGCGAGCGCGCCCAACGCACTCGTGGTCACAAAGGACTTTCCGGCGAAAAACGTCGCCGAGCTCATCGCGCTGGCGAAGAAGGACCCGGGCAAGCTTTCGTTCGGCTCCTCCGGAATCGGGGGCGCCAATCATCTGTCCGGCGAACTTTTCAAACAAATGGCGGGCGTCGACATCATCCACATCCCCTACAAGGGAGCCGCGCCCGCGATGAACGATCTGCTTGGCGGCCATATCCCGATCATGTTCGACACGCTCCCAACCGTGCTTCCGGCCGCCTCGGCCGGCAACATTCGCGTCCTCGCCGTCACCAGCATGACGCGCGCGGCGTCGCTTCCCGACGTTCCGACGCTCGATGAAGCCGGCGTCAAAGATTTTGAAGCGACGGCGTGGTTTGGCATGTACATGCCGGCAGCGAATGGCAATCCTGCCTATGCCAGGCTGGTCGAGGTCATGAGCGAGATTCTGGCCCCCCCGGCAATTGCCGAGAAGTTCGCAACACAGGGGGTCACTCCCGGCAAATTATCGGGCGCTGAATTCACCCGCTTCGTGGATGCCGAGATCAGGAAATGGTCGGCCGTGGTCAAGCAGGCCAACGTGCCGCTCGAATAAGCGCGCGCAAGAACCACGCCTCCTTCAGCAGGCGAGCAATTCAGGGCCACCTGCATTGGAATAAGGGAGCGCGGCCTAACTCTCGGCGTTCTCATCCGGCGCAAGCCGCGAGAACCGGAAATTGCAATGGCTCGCACCGCCCGCGAGCGTCTGCGTCCTCTCCAGGTGGATGCCTCGCGCTGCGTAGGCGACGAAATCGAGCCCGCAAATATTCGGCAGGATTTCCTTGTCTCCATGGCGCGCTGCGAGCTTGCAGAAGCCGCAAGCCTTGTAGTTGATGCCGAACTCAAAACTGTCACCCGTATCGGGCTCGACGAAATCGTAGACGAAATCTTCCGGAAACTCGGTTTGATGGCTTTCGGTTGCGCTTCTTGCCGCCTGCTCGCGTAGCAGGGCCTGGTTCTCAGCCGACATGAACTGACGACCCGAGGCGAGACGTTCGGCTTCCGATACGGCGAGCAATTGCGCCTTGTAGGTTTCCCGCTCGATCTCGCCGATCACGGCCAGCGGCACGCCGTGGCGTCGCAGCACCCGGCTGATCGCCGTGAAGCTCATGAGACGCATGAAGAAATCGCTCATGCGGCTTGCCGCGCCGCCGACATAGGGCATCTGGGTGAGCACGATTTCGAATTCATCCATCACCTCCTGCCTGATCCCGTTGATCTCGGAAAGCTGCGCGCGCTCACGCAACATCGCTTCGGCCAGGTCGAGCCGCTCGCGCATGGCAGCCTCCATTGCACCACGATGCGCTTCGTAAAACGGATGAATGATCTCAGCCATGGGAGACCTGATATGATTGGCTCATTGCAATGTCGGCCGGTTTCATTCGGCGGCGATCGCCTCGATCTCCAGCAGCCAATTGCTGTCGACGGTCTCGACGATCACGACCGTCAGCGCGGGTTGGTGTTCGCCCAGCATCGCGCGACGAATGGAGCGGTTGGTCACGAGTTGATTGCGGTCGGTCAGGAACGTGTTGACCTTGACCAGATGCGCGACGCCAAGGCCGGCGGCGGCGAGGACCTCCTTCACGTTGCGCCAGGCCTGCTCGCACTGCGCCTCAAAACCGTCAGGAACGGTGCCGTCGGATCTCTGGGGCACCTGGCCGCTGATGAACAACAGGCGACGATGCTGCGTCACCTCAAGTCCCATGCAGTAACCACCGGCGGGAGCGTGGACGGTTGCGGGATTGTGGCTGACGATGTGAGCTGGGGGCATAGGGTCTTCTCCGGATTGCGGGTCGACCGTATCCGGAGCCACCGCCGCTTCGCAAAGCATCATTGCTGCGGCTCAGCGCAAGAAAATCTATTGCAAGGCCAAGGTCCGCCGGTGTCAAAATGGAGCCCGATGACCTACGCCCTTCCCCCACTTAACGCGCTCCGCGCCTTCGAAGCCGCCGCGCGGCATCTCAGCTTCAAGCTGGCCGCACACGAGCTGCACGTGACGCCGGCCGCCGTGGGGCAGCAAGTGAAGGCCCTGGAGGCGCGCCTCGGCGTGCAGCTGTTCGAGCGGCTGCACAAGCAGCTCATCCTCACCGCCGCCGGTCAGGCCTATCTGCCCGGGGTCTCCGAAGGCTTTCGCCACATTGCGGAAGCGACCTCGCAATTGAGGCCGGCAGGTGCGGTGCTGCTGCAATTGGGGGTCCATGGCGGCTTCGACCTCCGCCGCCTCGATCTGGCAGAATTTCGCAGCACGCATGCGGAGATCGGCTTGCGGGTGCTGCATCCGGCCGGCCTGCACGAATTGGTCGAAGGCAAGGTCGACCTGCTGATCGCCCGCGGCCTCAGCCGCCATCCGGGCTATCGCTGCGACCGGATCGATGAGGGATCGGGTTTGGGCGATTGGCTGGTTGCGCCTGAAGGCACCGCGGATTGTCCCGAGGTCGTCAGTTTTCGCGCGTGGCTGCGGGCGCTGCCGGTCGAGAAGGCGCTCGCAAATCGTCGCCCTCGTCTGGTAGGTGTCAGCGGATGGCGCATCCGGTGAGCGTTTGGCTCACGCTGAGGGCGCAGACTTCTCATATCGGAGACATTCGCATGACCGCAATTGGTCGCCGGGCCCTGCTTATGGGTGGAGGGGCGCTTCTCATGAGCGCAGGTCCGCTTACCTCGGCTCCGTTCGACTGGCAATCGATGACGCCATCCGAGGCAGGCTTTGTGCCGGATCTCGATGCGCGGCTCGACAAACTGATTGCCGAAAATCGTGCTTGGGGTCTGCATGGTGTCTTCGTCACGCGAGCGGGCAAGATCGTGCTCGAACGCTATTTCGCCGGCGAGGACGAAGCCTGGGGCGCTTCTCTCGGCCGCGTCGCCTTCGGTCCCGACACCCTGCACGACCTGCGCTCCGTCACGAAGAGCGTTCTCGGCCTGCTTTACGGAATCGCCCTCGATCTCGGAAAGGTGCCTGCGCCGGATCAACCGCTGATCGCGCAATTTCCCGACTATGCCGATGTCGCAACCGATGCCCGCCTCAAGCGTCTGACCGTCGCGCACGCGCTCACCATGACCCTGGGGTTCGATTGGAACGAGGACATTCCCTACCAGGATCCCAATAACAGCGAAATCTAGATGGAGAGCTCGCCCGATCGTTTGCGCTACGTCTTCAGCCGACCGTTCATTTCCGATCCCGGAGCGCGCTGGATCTATGGCGCGGCTGGAACCGTGCTTATCGGCAATTTGCTGGTAAAAGGCGTCGGCCAGTCGCTACCCGACTTTGCGCGCACACGACTGTTCGATCCCATCGGGGTTGGTCCGACCGAATGGTCCAAAGGATTCAACGGCCAACCCGCACCCGCATCCGGCCTGCGCATGACGCCGCGCGACCTTGCGCGCGTTGGGCAATTGGTCCTCAACCGTGGCCAGTGGGATGGACGCCAGATCGTTTCGTCGGAATGGCTCGCGAAAGCGTTCCAGCCCTACGTCCCGTGCGACGAGCAGCGTCAATACGGCTACTTTTGGTACAGCGGCAACTTCCAGTACGGCCATCCGCCGAACCGGCCCATCACGCATTGGATCGGCGGCTTCGGTTACGGTGGTCAGCGGTTGTTCGCGATGCCCGACCTCGATATCGTGGTGGCCATAACCTGCGGAAATTACGCCGATGAGAGGCAATGGATGCCGCCCATCCGGGTGGTCCGTGACGTTGTGTTGGCTGGACTGAAGTGAACCTCGCCTTCCACCCTAGAGCGGCTGGCCCTCAGGCAAGGCCAACGCCGCCTGCCCCGCAATCTCCTCCGCCCGCCAACACCTCACCGCGTGCCCGTCGGGGCGCGTCTCAAGCACCGGCCCCGGCTCGCTCTGACACACAGCTTCCGCATAACGGCAGCGCGGGCTGAAGGCGCATCCGTTCGGCGGATTGAGCGGGTTGGGAAGATCGCCGCCTGTCGTTGCCAGCGGTGCATGGCGCAGCGGATCGGGAATGGCGGCGATCAGGGCTTGGGTGTAGGGGTGCGCGGGCCGTTCGAAGATCTCGCGCCAATGGCCGTTCTCGACGATGCGGCCGAGATACATCACGGCGACCTTGTCGCTCATGTGTTCGACGACGCCGAGATCGTGGCTGATCATGATGTAGGAGAGACCGAGGGTTTCCTTCAATTCCAGCAGCAGATTGATGATCTGGGCGCGGATCGAGACGTCGAGCGCCGAGACGGGCTCGTCGCAGATGACGATCCTGGGATTGAGGATCAGGGCGCGGGCAATGCCGATGCGCTGGCGCTGGCCGCCCGAGAATTCATGCGGGTAGCGGTCGGCCTGCTCCGGCCGCAGGCCCACATGCCGCAGCATCTTCGCGACGCGATCCTCGATCTCGCTCTTGGCCGTGACGCCATGCACGCGCAGGGGATCTTCCAGCGTGCGGCGAACGGTCTGGCGCGGATTGAGCGAGGCGTAGGGATCCTGAAACACGATCTGCACGATGCGGGCCAGCGCCTTGCGATCCCCGGATGGCCGGTTGGTCACGTCCTGTCCGTCCAGCACGATGCGGCCGCGCGTCGGGGTCACGAGGCCAAGGATCGACAATGCGACCGTCGACTTGCCGGAGCCGGACTCGCCGACGAGGCCGAGGCATTCGCCGCGCTTCAGGGTGAGATCGACCCCGTCGACGGCACGGAGCAGCCGCCGGCCGCGCCCCAGCAGGCCGCCTCCGAGCGGAAAATGGACCGCGAGATCCCTCACGCTGAGAATGACATCGTCGTCCGGCCGTGTCTCATCCAACCTGTCTTGCGGCTCATGCATGGTGGTGACACCTGACCAGACCGCCGGCCTCCAGAAAATCCGCTCCCGGCGCGACTGTCCGGCAAATATCGGTCGCCTGGGCGCAACGCGGATTGAACCGGCAGCCGTCGGGGAAATTCGTGATGGCCGGGACCACACCTGCGATCTCCGTCAGCCGTGTGCGGCCAAGCGCGGCGCGACTGCCGAGCCGCGGCAGCGAGGCGACCAGGCCTCGCGTATAGGGGTGCGAGGGTGCCCGGAAAATATCAGCCGAGCCGCGCTCCTCGACAATGCGGCCGGCATACATCACGGCCACGCGGCGACAGACATTGGCGACCAGCCCGAGATCGTGGCTGATCATCAGGATCGCGGTTCCCCGCTCGGCGCATAAATTCCGCATCAGCTCGATGATTTCGGCTTGCACGGTGACGTCGAGGGCCGTTGTCGGTTCGTCGGCGATCAGGAGATCCGGACCGCAGGCGAGCGCGATGGCGATCATCACGCGCTGGCGCATACCGCCGGACAGCTGGTGCGGGTAATCCTTCACGCGCCGCTCCGGCGCGGGAACGCGGACGCTCGCCAGCGCCTCCACCGCCAACCGGTCAGCTTCCCGCCAGCTCTTGCCCTTGTGCAGCACGAACATCTCGGCGATCTGCCGGCCCACCGGCGAGACCGGGTTCAGCGCCGTCATCGGCTCCTGGAAGATCATGGCGATGCGATTGCCGCGCAGCGCCCGTTGCCTTGCCGCTGAAAGGTGCTGGATCTCCCGCCCCTCAAACCGGATGGCGCCGCCGCCGATCGACAATGGCTGCCGCAACAGCCCGATCAAGGCGAGCGCGGTGATGCTCTTGCCGCAGCCGGATTCGCCGACGAGACCGAAGGTCTCGCCGCGATCGATGCGGAATGAAATGCCCTCGGCCGCCGCAACGCGCCGCGATCCATCGTCGAGATCGATGCGCAAATCCTCGACTTCGATCAGCGGCGCGCCGGTCATGTGCGCCGGCTCCGCGATTGCGGATCGAGGATGTCGCGCAGGCCGTCGCCGAGCAGATTGAGCCCGAGCACCGTCAGGAAAATGGCAAGGCCGGGAAACACCGAGAGCCACGGCGCTGTCGTGATCTGGTCGCGGGCGTCCGACAACATGCTGCCCCAGCTCGGAAACGGCGGGCGGACACCGAGGCCGAGAAACGACAATGCAGCTTCTGACAAGACCGCGCTGCCCATGCCGAGCGTGCCGATGACGACGATTGGCCCTAGCATGTTGGGCAGCAGCTGCGTGATCATGATGCGCAGATCGCCGTAGCCGAGCACGGTCGCGGCCTGCACATAGCCCTGGCTCCTCAGCGACAGCGCGGAGGCCCGCGCGATCCGGCACGTGAAGGACCAGTTGGTCAAGCCGAGTGCGATCAGCAGGCTGGTGAGGCCGGGACCGAGCACCGCCATGATGGCCAGCGCGAAGATCAGCGATGGGATCGCGAGCATGAGATTGGTCAGGCCGTTGACGACATCGTCCCACCAGCCGCCCCAATAGCCGGCGCTCAGGCCCAGCGCCACGCCGATGACGCTGTTGATGAGCTGCGAGACGATGCCGACCGTCAGCGAGACGCGCGCGCCATAGACGACGCGGGAATAGATGTCGCGGCCCTGATCGTCGGTGCCGAACCACCAGGTCCAGCTCGGAGGCTCCTCCGCGTTGAGCAGATTGGCATCCAGGACGGGATCGGTATGCGCCAGCCAGGGCGCGAGCAGACCGACCAGGATTGCGAGCGCGAACAGCGCGCCACCGATGATGAGATTGGCGCGCAGCTTCATGCGTATCGGATCCTGGGATCGATCACCCCATAGAGCACGTCGATCAGCAGATTAATGGCGAGAAAGGACAGCACCACGACAAGAATGGAGCCCTGGACGGCCGGAATGTCGCGCTGCAGGACACTGTCGACCAGCAGCGAGCCGATGCCCGGCCAGGAATACAATTTCTCGACGACGACCGCCTGCCCCATCAATCCGCCGAACTGCAGGCCGACGGTGGTGAGAATGATGACGAGCGCGTTGCGCATCACATGCCACTTCACGACCCGCGTCTCGCTCATGCCCTTGGAGCGCGCGGTGCGGACGAAATCCGCGGTCATGATCTCGAGCACCGCGGCGCGTGTGGTCCGGGCGAACAGCGCCATCGGCGAGACGCCGAGCGTCACGGCCGGAAGGATCAGGTACTTCAGTCCGCCATCGCCATAGCCGAAACTCGGCAGCCAGCCGAGCTTCAATGCAAACAGATACATCAGCACCAGTCCGAGCCAGAATTTGGCGATCGAAAGGCCTGACACCGCCACGACCATGGCCAGCGTGTCGACGATGCCTCCCGGCTTGAGCGCGGCGATGAAACCCAGGGGTACGCCGATCACGACGGAAAACGCCATGGCGGTGAAGATGAGCTGGAGCGTCGGCCATATCCGTTTGGCGATCATGAACGTCACAGGCTCGCGCGTCCGGAACGAGGTTCCGAAATCGCCGGTCGCAAGCTTGGCGATGTAGGCGCCGAAACGGACATAGACGGGATCGTCGAGGCCGAGCTGCTTCTTCATGCGCAGCTCGACCTGCGGATCGGCATCGTCGCTCATGGACGAGACGATACTGCCGGGAACGACGCTGAACAGCACGAACACCAGAGCCACCACGGCGAGCACGGTCGGAATGGTCTGCAGCAGGCGGCGGAACAGGAACGAGAGCATCGGCACTTTTCCTCTCTCCCTCCGCGGCTCATGGCGACGGAGGGAGCGCGAGAGCGCGTGTCACTTCGCGGGCGAGGTCTCGTCGACCCAGAGGTCTTCGACGTTCTGATGGGTCAGTTCCGTCGCGTTCAGCTGAATCCCCTTCAGCCACGGCTGCACCGCCATGACGGCCTTGTTGTAGTTGAAGAACCAGACCGGCGCCTCCTCGTAGAGAACAGCATTGGCCTTTTGCAGCAGCTGGGTACGCTTTGCAGCGTCATCGGACTGCCCGGCTTCGTCGATCAGCTTGTCGAACTCGGCATTCTTGAAGTTCATGTAGTTGCAGGCCGACTGCGGTGTCGATGAGTGGAAGCATTTGAGGGCGGCCTGGGGATCGGGTCCGGTCGCCTGCGAATAGACGAAGGCCTGGTAGTCGCCGCTGCGGACCACCTCCGCCAGCACCGCGGTCTCGACCTGCTTGACCTTCGCCTTGATGCCCACCCGGTCCAGCATCGGGATCACGGCCGAGACGATCGGCAGGCCCCAGCTCTCGTTCTGGCTGGTGGTCCATTCGAATTCGAAGCCCGAGGGATAGCCGGCCTCGGCGAGCAGCTGCTTGGCCTTGGCGGGATCGAAGGCGTAGGGCTTCATGGCCTTGTCGTAGACGGGAGAGGTCAGCGGCAGCCAGCTGGTCGCGCGATAGGCCTTGCCCTTGACCAGCTTGTTGATGATCAGGTCGGTGTCGATCGCATAGTTGATCGCCTGCCGGACACGCTTGTCGGCGAACGGCTTGAACGCGGGATTCATCCCCATGTAGCGGGTGAAGACCTCGGCGACCTCGACGACGGTGCCCTTGAGGTCGGCGTCGTTCTGATAGGCGACATATTGCGCCGGTCCCAGCACGGAGGTGTCGATCTCCTTGTTGCGGAAAGCGACATCGCGGGCCGCGGCCTCGCCCATGACCGACACGATGATCTTGTCGGCGTAGGGCTTGCCGGGCTTGTAGAACCGGTCCCATCGCTCCAGAACGATGCGCGATCCCGGCACGTGCTCGACGAATTTGAAGGGCCCTAGACCGATCGGCTTCTGGAGAAAGCTCTCCTTGACGGCTTCGTCGGCGGGATAGATCGATGTGATCGCGTTCCAGAAGTAGAAGCCAGGATCGACTTTCTCGGTCAGCTTCATCTCGATGGTAAACTCGTCGATCTTCTTCAGGCCGGAGATCTCCTTGGCCTGGCCCTTCTCAACCGCCGCCGCGCCCTCGATCACGCGGACATAGCGCGCGCCGGGATAAGCCTTGGTGCCGTCCATGATGCGGTTGTAGGTCCAGATGACGTCGTCGGCCGTCATCTTGCGGCCGTTGTGGAAATAGGCGTCGTCGCGCAGCTTGAAAGTGTGGACGAGACCTCCGCCCGAGACGACGTCCTCCTTGGCAAGCTCCAGAACCGGCTTGCCTTCCGTGGAATTCCAGATGTAGAGCGACCGGTGCAGGGCCTTGGCGTAGATCTCGTCCTGGGCGCGCTGCGTGGTGTGAATGTCCAAGCTTGTGAAGCTCGACCCATAAGGCGCGGTCATGCGGACGGTTCCGCCCTTGCGCGGCGTCTGGGCCTCCGCCGTGGCGGCCAGTGCCAGCCCCAGACCCGCGACGATCGCCACTATCCTGAACATCATGGTCCCTCCGACAACGCAAGCCGTGCTCTGGTCCGAGAGTTGACCATCCACGGCGGGTCGAGCGCAAGCGCCTTGAAGGGGTTGACGTATGCGAGCGTCGCGCGGGCCCCGCCGATTTGCGAAGACGCCCGCTAGAACTCCGGCTGCCAGTCGCGCAATTTTCGCGCTGCAGAAGTAACGTCCGCGATGGCCGGAAACGCCCCCCCCTCCAGCATCAGCGCGCGCGCCAGCCGCACCGCGCGTGCTTCGCTGGTGGCGCGCCGGCGCGGATCATCGATCAGCTCGAAATCGATATTGTGGGCGAGGCCGAAGATGCGGCGGATGGTTTTTGCCGCGGCGAAACCGACCGTATCCGCGAACAGCCGCTGCATGTAGGCCTGCCGCTCGGCCTCCAGCCGTGCCGCGCCTGTCTCGCCGGCGAAGAGCGAGGCGGGATAGGCATCGCCTGCGGCGCCAGCGCGCCAGAGATCGAGGAACTTGCGGGCGAACGCGTTCCAGACCTGCTCGACCGTTTCCAGCACCCAGGCTTCGAAGGCACGCCGCTCGCCCGGCACGCGCTCATGGCCGGCGGAGGCAAAATAGGCCATCAGCAGGTTGGCCAGCACGGCGCCGACATCGAAACCCATCGGGCCGTAGAACGCGAATTCGGGGTCGATCACCCGCGTCTGGCTCTCCGTCACCATGATCGAGCCGGTGTGCAGGTCGCCGTGGAGCAGCGCCTCGGGGCTCGCCATGAACTTCAGCTTCAGCCGGGAGATCGCGACATGCAATTCCATATCCTCGCGCAGCTCTGCGGCGAGCGCATCGAGATATGGCGCGGTCCAGCGGTTCTGCTCGGCGATGCGGTAGGGATCGGTGAAGATCAGATCCTCGGTGATCTTGCACAGCGCATGGTTGCCGGCGAAGGCTGCGATGCCCTGCTTCTTCTCGGCCGCCGACAGCGCGAGGTCGGAGGTGAAGAACAAGGTCCGCGCCATGAAGGTGGTGATGTCATCGACAAAGCGCGGATATTGCGAGCCCGCAACCATCCCCTTGCGCATGATGATGTGGGGCTCGAGCAGCTCCATCACCGTCAGCGCCAGGGCCTCGTTGTGATGCAGCAGCGCCGGCACGAGGCCGGGGGCGAGCTCGGCCTGCCGCGACAAGGCGAGATATTCGTAATGAGCCCGGGACAGCGGCAGCGGCCAGCTCTCGCCGACCAGGCGGACATAGGGCAGCGCCTGCTTGACGGCGACGCCGCCGCGGCCGCCCTTGACGATGAAGACGAGATTGAGATTGCCGTCGCCGACTTCGGTGATCGACCAGGAGGCCGGCTCGCCACCGAGGGTCGCAGCGATATCCGGAACGCCTGCGAGATAATCCCGCAAGTCAGCCTCATGCAGAATCCGGTAGTCCCCCTGCCCCTGCGCCATGACGATCCGATCCCATATATGGGCCGGATCGTTACTCCCGCTCCAGGAAGCTCGAGCCGATCTCGGCCTTTCTTTTGATCGGATCGTAATCACAATAGACGCTGTCCGCCACCAGCGTGTAGCTGGCGCTGACGGTGTATTTGTCTGTTTTGACCGAGTTCAGGCCGATCACCGCGGTGCTCTTGCCGCCGTTCCACTTGAACGGCGTCGAGCTCTTGGCCTGCTCGCAGGCGACCACAGCCTCGTTGAAGACGTAGCCCTCGACGAACGCCTTCAGGGTGCGCACCTGCACGGCCATCTTCCACTCGAAATAGCCGATGGCACCGAGGCCGGCGACGATCAGCACCAGAAGCGCGACGACGATCCGCTGAAAAGTCATTGGTCCCCCAACAAAGCCAACCAAAAATTCTTAGAACGGCATGCCCATCAATTTCGACAGGCGCTCGATCGAGAGATAGCCGGCGTGATAGGCGACCATGGCGATCCCGTAGATGATCGCCGAGATGATCGTGGTCCAGATCAGCTTGCTCCTCATTCGCGTCAGGATCGGCGCACCGGGGTCGCTGCCCGGCACTCCGACGCCGTCCTCGTGCTGGCTGCGCACGCCGAACGGCAGCGTCAGGAACAGCGCGACCCACCAGATGACGAAGTAGATCGCGATTGCAGTTGAGATCTGGATGGCCATGGTTTCGGCCTATGCCTGCTCGATTTCGACCAGCGCGCCGGAAAAATCCTTCGGGTGCAGGAACAGCACCGGCTTGCCGTGGGCGCCAATCTTCGGCACGCCGTCGCCGAGCACCCTGGCGCCCTCCTTCACCAGCGTGTCGCGCGAGGCGATGATGTCGACCACCTCGTAGCAGACGTGGTGGATGCCGCCGTCGGCATTGCGGTCGAGGAACTTTGCGATCGGCGAGGCTTCGCCGAGCGGCTCGATGAACTCGATCTTGGTGTTGGGCAGCGTCGCGAAAACCGTGGTGACGCCATGCTCGGGCAGCGCGACGGCCGCCGAGATCTGGGCCCCGAACGCGGCGCCATAGATCCTGGCGGCCTTGACGGCGTCCTTGGTCGCGATCGCGACATGGTTGAGCCGGCCCAGCATTGTGCTTCTCCCGTTACACTGTCAGGACGTGTACCAGACAGGGGGGCTTTTTACCCCAATGTTCGTTGATCACGGAGCGGACAGCGCGTCGCACCGACTCCGCCAGCGCATCCGCGTCGCGACGGCGCGCCTTCGGCAGGCCTTCGACAGTGGAGACCACGGCGTCGAACACGATGTCGTCGAAGGGCTCGCCCGCTTTGTTCTTCTCGGGGATGCCGACCAGTTCGACCGCGGGATCGTCGGCAAGCTCGCCCTGCTCCGTCATGACGATGGCAACGAAGGCGCAGCCGGAGAACGCCATGCGGCGCCGCTCGACCACCGCGCGGGACTTGGAGTCCTCCAGAATCGTGCCGTCCTTGTAGAGACGGCCCGCAGGCACTTGCCCAATGATGCCGGGATCGCCGGGGCCGAGCTTGACCAGATCGCCGTTGCGGCAGACCAGTACGCGCGGCACGCCGGCGGCACGCGCGAGCTTGGCGTGCTCGTTCAGGTGCAGGGCCTCGCCATGGACCGGGATCAGGAGCTGCGGCCTGGTCCAGGAGATCATGTCGCGCAATTCGTCGCGGCGGGGATGACCGGAGACATGGACCAGCTGGTCGCGGTCGGTGATGACCTCCACGCCCTGCAAGACCAGGCCATTGATGATCGCGCCGACCGCCTTCTCGTTGCCAGGAATGGTGCGCGAGGAGAAGATCACGCTGTCGCCGCGGTTGAGCGTGATCTCGGGATGGTCGTCATTGGCGATGCGCGCCAGCGCGGCACGGGGCTCGCCCTGGCTGCCGGTGCAGAGCGCCAGCACCTTGTCCTGCGGCAGGTGACCGTAGACCTCGGCGGAGCGGAAGCTCTGCACGCCGTCGAGATAGCCGGTCTCGCGTGCGACCTGCACCACACGCTCCATGGCGCGGCCGACCACGACGACCTCACGGTCGGCGGCCTTCGCGGCGATGGCGACGGCCTTGAGGCGCGCGACGTTGGAGGCAAAGGTCGTGACTGCGACGCGGCCCTTGGCGGCCTTGACCAGCTCGGTGATGGATTTGGCAACCTCGGCTTCCGAGGGCGAGCGGCCGTCGCGCACGGCGTTGGTGGAATCGCCGATCAAGGCGAGCAGGCCCGCATCGCCGAGCTCCCGCAGCCGCTTTTCGTCGGTCGGGCGGCCGATGATCGGGGTCGGATCGATCTTCCAGTCGCCGGTGTGCAGCACCGTGCCGACGTCGGTGTGAATCGCCAGCGCGTGCGACTCCGGAATCGAATGCGCGACCGGAATGAACTCGACGTTGAACGGGCCGATATCGACGCGCCCGCCCGACGGCACCACCGTCACCGGGATCTTCGGCGCATTGCGCTCGGCGGCGCATTTGGCCTCGAACAGCGCGGCGCTGAACTGGGTCGCGTAGATCGGGCATTTCAGCTTCGGCCACAGGTCGATGATGGCGCCGAAATGGTCCTCATGGGCGTGGGTCAGCACCAGTCCCATCAGGTTCTTGCGTTCCTTCTCCAGGAAGCTGACGTCCGGCATGATCAGGTCGATGCCCGGCAGATGCTCCTCGTCGCCGAAGGAGACGCCGAGATCGATCGCCAGCCAGGCCCGCTGCTGGCGGTTGCCGAGGCCGTAGATCGACAAATTCATGCCGATCTCGCCGACTCCGCCGAGCGGTGCAAATACCAGTTCTTCAGGCTTCGCCATCACGCAGCTCCCACGGAGGCAGCCGTGCCGAAGAACACCTCGCCCGCGGCCACCGGCACGCGCCGGCCCTCCGCGGTGCGGACGATCAGGCAGCCGGTGTCGTCGATCGTGTCAAAAATGCCTTCCAGCGTCATCACTCCCGTGTGGATCGCGACCCGCTCGCCGAGGCCGGCGGCGCGCTCCAGCCACAATTTGCGAATTTCGGCAAAGCCGCGACCATCGTCCCAGATACCACGGAATTCCACCCACGCGTCCGAGAGCGCCGAGAACAACTCCTCCGCGCTGATCTGGACGCCGAGCGCGGCCAGTGACACCGCCGGTGTGGGCGTGCCCTCGGGCGCGGCGACGACGTTGGTGCCTATGCCGACAACGATGGCGAGACGCTCGCCGATGGCTTCGGCCTCCAGGCCGATGCCGACCAGCTTCTTGCCGCCGGCCAGCACATCGTTAGGCCATTTCAGGGTGTAGCGGGGACGGCCCTCGCCGAGGCGCAGTGCCGCCTCCAGGCTGACCTTCTCCAGGGCGGCCTCCTCGGCCAGCCCGGCCGCAAAGCCGATCGTCGCGGCGACGGAAGGGGCGACATCGAGGACTTCGAGGACGCTGGCGGCAAGGTTGCCTTTGGGTGCGATCCAGGGGCGCTGACGGCGGCCACGGCCGGCGGTCTGCTCCGACGTCACGAACCACATCGGGCCGCGTTCGCCGCCCCTTGCGTGCTCGATCGCCTCGGTATTGGTCGAGCCGGTCCGTTCGAAAGCTGCGAGCTTGTAGCCCGCCGACGCCGCACGAGGACCTAGCGCGAATGCCATCCTAGAACAGCGACTTTGCCGCGGCGGAGGCCACGCTCACCACGGGACCTGCGAACAGGGCGAACAGAATGTTGAACAGGCCCGCGACCGCCAGCACCGTCTTGACTTCGACGCGCACCGGATCGACCTGTCCGGCCGGCTCGTCGAAATACATCGTCTTGACGATGCTGAGATAGTAGTAGGCGCCGACCACGCTGGTCAGCACGCCGATGACGGCGAGCGTGAACAAATTCGCCTTGATGGCGGCGACGAAGACGTACCATTTGGCGAAGAAGCCGGCGAGCGGCGGAATGCCGGCGAGCGAGAACAGCAGCATCGCGAACATGAAGGCGAGCAGCGGATTGGTTCGCGAGAGACCCGCGAAATCGCTGATCTGCTCGACCGGCTGGCCGTTGCGCTTCATGGCCAGGATGATGGCGAAGGAGCCCAGCGTCATCGCGACATAGATCACGATGTACATCAGAACGCCCTGCGCGCCCTCGACCGTGCCTGCGGCGAGGCCGACCAGGGCAAAGCCCATGTGGCCGATCGAGGAATAGGCCATCAGGCGCTTGATGTTGCTCTGCCCGATCGCGGCGAACGAGCCCAGCGCCATCGAGGCGATCGCCACGAACACCAGGATCTGCTGCCACTGCGAGACGATGCCCGGGAATGCGGTCAGCGTAACCCGGGTGAAGACCGCGAGCGCGGCCACCTTCGGCGCCGAGGCGAAGAAGGCTGTCACGGGCGTCGGCGCGCCCTCGTAGACGTCGGGCGTCCACATGTGGAACGGCACCGCCGAAACCTTGAAGCAGAGGCCGGCGAGCAGGAAAACGAGCCCAAACACCAGGCCGACATTCGAGATCGTCGCGGCCGCCGCGATGCCGGTGAAGGCCACCGTGCCGGTGAAGCCGTAGATCAGCGAGGAGCCGTAGAGCAGCATGCCAGAGGACAGCGCGCCGAGCACGAAGTACTTCAGGCCGGCTTCGGTCGACTTGGCGTTGTCGCGGTTGGAGGCCGCGACGACGTAAAGCGCCAGCGACATCAATTCGAGGCCGAGATAGAGCGAGATCAGGTCGCCGGCCGAGATCAGCACCATCATGCCGAGCGTCGAGAGCAGCACCAGGATCGCGTATTCAAAGATGCGGCGCGACGGATCCGACAGGAACTCGGTCGACAGCACCAGCGTCACCGCCGAGCCGATCAGGGCCAGGATCTTCATGAAGCGGGCAAAATCATCGACGATGAAGCTGCCGCCGAAGGTCACGTGCTTGCCCGCGGGCAACATGTATTCGAGCACGCCGACCACGATCAGGAGCAGCACCGCGAGCGTTGTGACCGTCTTGGTGGTCTCCTGCCCGCGATAGGCGCCGAGCATCAGGAGTGCCATCGCCCCGACCGCGAGCACGAGCTCGGGCAGCACCGGCGCCAGTTGATAACCTGCAGTCTCAAAGCTCATGGCGATATCCTGACCTGCCCGCTCACTGGAGCAGTGCGGCGGCCTTCACGGCCGTCACAGCGGTGTTGTAATTGTTGACGAGTTGCTGGACCGAGGCCGCCGACATGTCGAGCACCGGCTTCGGATAGATGCCGAACAGGATCGTCAGCGCGATCAGCGGGAAGAGCGTCAGGCCCTCCCGGAAGGTGAGATCCTTCATGCTCGCCAGCGACGGCTTGACCAGCGCCCCGAACACGACCTTGCGGTAGAGCCACAGCGCATAGCAGGCCGAGAGGATCACGCCGAAGGTGGCGAAGAACGCGGTCGGGATCGAGACCTTGAAGGTGCCGAGCAGCGTCATGAACTCGCCGACGAAGCCGGAGGTGCCGGGCAGGCCAACATTGGCCATGGTGAAGACCATGAAGGTCAGCGCGTAGAGCGGCATCCGGTTGACGAGGCCGCCATAGGCCGCGATCTCGCGGGTGTGCATGCGGTCATAGACGATGCCGACGCAGAGGAACAGCGCGCCGGAGACGATGCCGTGCGAGATCATCTGGAACACGCCGCCAGCGACGCCCTGCATGGTGCCGGCAAAGATGCCCATGGTGACGAAGCCCATATGCGCGACCGAGGAGTACGCGATCAGCTTCTTCATGTCCTCCTGCATCAGCGCCACCAGCGAGGTGTAGATGATGGCGATGGCCGAGAGCGTGAACATCAGCGGCGCGAAGTCATGCGAAGCGAGCGGGAACATCGGCAGCGAGAAACGCAGGAAGCCGTAGCCGCCCATCTTCAGCATGATCGCAGCCAGGACCACCGAGCCTGCGGTCGGCGCCTCGACGTGGGCGTCGGGAAGCCAGGTGTGCACCGGCCACATCGGCATCTTCACCGCGAACGAGGCGAAGAAGGCAAGCCACGCCCAGGTCTGCAGCGAGCGCGGCACGGCGGTGTGCATCAGGGTCGGGATGTCGGTGGTGCCGCCGTTCCAGTACAGCGCCATGATGGCAAGCAGCATCAGCACCGAGCCGAGCAGCGTGTAGAGGAAGAACTTGAAAGACGCATAGACCCGGCGCGGACCGCCCCAGACGCCGATGATCAGGAACATCGGGATCAGGCCGCCTTCGAAGAACAGGTAGAACAGCACGAGATCGAGCGCCGAGAAGGTGCCGATCATCAGCGTTTCCAGAATCAGGAACGCCATCATGTATTCGCGGACGCGGTTGGTGATCGCCTTCCAGCTCGCGATGATGCAGAACGGCATGATGGCGGTGGTCAGGATCACCAGCGGCAACGAAATGCCGTCCACGCCCATGTGGTAGGTGATGCCGGTGGCGAGCCAGTTCGCCTTCTCGACGAACTGGAAGTCGGCGCTCGACGCATCGAACCGCATGACCAGGATCACCGACACCGCGAAGGTGATCAGCGTGGTCCACAGCGCGATCCAGCGCGAGTTGCGCCGGGCCGCCTCGTCATCGCCGCGGCTGAGATAGACGATCAGCGCGCCGACCAGCGGCAGGAACGTCGTGACGGATAGAATTGGCCAGGTCGTCATTTTACTGGCCCCCAAAGCCGAACATGAACCAGGTGATCAGGCCGGCGGCACCGATCAGCATGGCGAACGCGTAGTGGTAGAGATAGCCGGTCTGGATTTTCACGACGTTGCGGGTGACATCCAACACCCGGGCAGACACGCCGTCGGGACCGAGGCCGTCGATGATGAAGCCGTCGCCCTTCTTCCAGAGCTGATAGCCAATCCACTTCGCCGGACGGACGAAGATGATGTCGTAGAGCTCGTCGAAGTACCATTTGTTGAGCAGGAACTTGTACAGCATCGGCTGCGTGTTCGCGAGCTCGACCGGCAGATAGGGCCGGCGGATGTAGAACAGGTACGACACCAGGAAACCCAGCACCATCATCACCGTCGGCAGGAAGGCGATGGTCTCGGGGATGTGGTGCATCTCCTCGATGATGTGCGGGTTCATCTTCACGGATTCGCGGAAGAACTCCTCGATGCCGTGACCGGCGAACAGCTCCTTGAACGGGAAGCCGGCCAGGATGGAGCCGACCGCGAGCACACCGATCGGGATCAGCATCCAGATCGGCGCTTCATGCGCAGCCTCGTAGTGATGATCGTCATGCGGCTCGCCGTGGAAGGTCTTGAAGATCAGGCGCCACGAGTAGAACGAGGTCAGGCCGGCCGCGACGACCGTCATCAGGAAGCCGTACATCGCGAACGGATTGTGCGAGGCGTAGGCCGACTCGATGATCGCGTCCTTGGAGAAATAGCCGGCGGTGAGCGGGAAGCCGGTGAGCGCGAGCGTGCCGACCACCATCACTGCGTAGGTGTAGGGGATCTTGCGCCAGAGGCCGCCCATGTTGCGGATGTCCTGCTCGTGATGCATCGCGTAGATCACCGAGCCGGAGCCCAAGAACAACAGCGCCTTGAAGAAGGCGTGCGTGAACAAATGGAACATGCCGACCGAATAGGCCCCTGCCCCCATCGCCACGAACATGTAGCCGAGCTGCGAACAGGTCGAGTAAGCGACGATGCGCTTGATGTCGTTCTGGACGAGGCCGATGGTCGCCGCGAAGAACGCCGTGGTGGCGCCGAAGAACATCACGACGGCCTGCGCGTTCGGCGCGAGCTCGAACAGCGGCGACAGACGCGCCACCATGAACACGCCGGCGGTGACCATGGTCGCGGCATGGATCAGCGCCGACACCGGGGTCGGGCCTTCCATCGCGTCCGGCAACCAGGTGTGCAGCAGGAACTGCGCCGATTTGCCCATCGCGCCCATGAACAGCAGCAGGCAGGTCAGGGTCAGCGCGTCGGCGTGCCAGCCGAGGAAGTCGATGGTCTTGCCGGTCAAGCCGGGCGCAGCATGGAAGATGGTCTCGAAATCGGTCGAGCCGGCCAGCAGGAAGATCGCGAAGATGCCGAGCGCGAAGCCGAAATCGCCGACGCGGTTGACCACGAAGGCCTTGATGGCGGCGGCGTTCGCCGACGGCTTCTGGTACCAGAAACCGATCAGGAGGTAGCTCGCCAGACCCACGCCTTCCCAGCCGAAGAACAGCTGCACGAGGTTGTCGGCGGTCACCAGCATCAGCATGGCGAAGGTGAACAGCGAGAGATAGCCGAAGAAGCGCGGCCGGTTCGGATCCTCGTCCATGTAGCCGATGGAATAGAGGTGCACGAGCGAGGACACGGTGGTCACGACCACCAGCATCACGGCGGTGAGCGTGTCGACCCGCAGCGTCCAGTAGACCTGGAGATCGCCGGAGAGGATCCACGGCAGCAGCGGAATGCGGATGTCGTGGTGCATGAAGCCGACATCGACCAGCGTCATCCAGGACAGCGCAGCCGACACGAACAGCAATGCCGTGGTGATCAGCTCGGCGCCGCGCGAGCCCGCCGCGGGCGGCTCGGAGACGTGGTGGTCGTCGTGGCCGTCGCCGGGTTCGTGGTGAGTTTCGTGGATGACCGACGCATCCTCGTTGATCGTATCGGACGCATGGGCGTGCGCGCCATGACCGTGATCATCGTGATGCTCGACCGTGTCGCCCGAGGGGTTGCGGGCATGCGCGCCGAACAGCGCGATGAGGCCGGCCAGAATGGCGCCCAGCAGAGGCAGAAAGACGATTGCCTGGACCATGATTTAATCTTTCCGCATGATCTGGTCGGAAAACCGGTGTCCACTTTTCCGGATCATGCGATCAGCCCTTCATCAGATTGACGTCCTCAACCGCGATCGAGCCGCGGTTGCGGAAATAGACCACCAGGATGGCGAGACCGATTGCGGCTTCAGCGGCCGCGACGGTGAGCACCAGGAGCGCGAAGACCTGCCCGACGATGTCGCCGAGGAAGGTCGAGAACGCCACGAGGTTGACGTTGACCGCGAGCAGGATCAGCTCGATCGACATCAGGATGACGATGATGTTCTTGCGGTTCAGGAAGATGCCGAGGATCCCAAGCGTGAACAGGATCGCGCCGACCGCCAGATAATGTCCGAGCCCGATCGTCATTTCACCCACTCCGCCGCGTCAGAGTCCTGGAGCCCCTGCCCCGGCGCCACCTTGCGTATCGCCATCGCTATTTCAGGCGTGCGCGCGTTCTGAACGTTGATGTCCTGCCGCTTCACGCTCGCCTTGTGCCGCAGCGTCAGCACGATGGCGCCGATCATCGCGACCAGCAGCACCATGCCCGAGAGCTGGAAGTAGTGGATGTATTTGGTATAGAGCACCAGGCCCAGCGCCTCGGTATTGGAGACGTTGGCCGGGATCGCCGCCGTGATCGTCTTGGCGACGCCGGGGTTGATGACCCAGAAGCCGACCGTGAGCAGCAATTCGAACAGGAAGATGCCGCCGATCACGAGGCCGACCGGGAGGTACTCGATGAAGCCCTCGCGCAGCTCGAGGAAGTCGACGTCGAGCATCATGATCACGAACAGGAACAGCACCGCGACCGCGCCGACATAGACGACGATCAGGATCATCGCCAGGAACTCGGCGCCCATCAGCACGAACAGGCCGGAGGCGTTGACGAAGGCCAAGATCAGGTACAGCACGGAGTGCACGGGATTGCGCGAGACAATCACCATCACCGCCGAGGCGACACAGACGCCGGCGAACAGATAGAAGAACAGCGCGGGAAGGATCATGCTCTCATCTCACCGGTACGGCGCGTCGAGTTCGATCGCTTTCGCGATTTCGCGTTCCCAGCGGTCGCCGTTGGCGAGCAGCTTGGCCTTGTCATAGAACAGTTCCTCGCGGGTCTCGGTCGCGAACTCGAAGTTCGGACCTTCGACGATGGCATCGACCGGACAGGCTTCCTGGCAGAGGCCGCAATAGATGCACTTCACCATGTCGATGTCGTAGCGCACGGTGCGGCGGGTGCCGTCGTTGCGGCGCGGGCCGGCCTCGATGGTGATGGCCTGCGCCGGGCAAACCGCTTCGCACAGCTTGCAGGCGATACAGCGTTCCTCGCCGTTCGGATAGCGGCGCAGCGCATGCTCGCCGCGGAAGCGCGGCGAGATCGGGCCCTTCTCGAACGGATAGTTCAGCGTCGGCTTCGGCTGGAAGAAATAGCGCATGGCGAGGAAGAACGCCGAGACGAATTCCGACAACAGGAGCGAGCGTGCAGTGGCGTTGATGTTGATACCCATGACGGCCCTCACTTCGGCGCGATGCCGGCAAAGTGCAGCACACCGGCCACCACGATCACCATCGCCAGCGACAACGGCAGGAACACCTTCCAGCCGAGACGCATCAGTTGATCGTAGCGGTAGCGCGGCACGATCGCCTTGGCCATCGCGAACAGGAAGAACATGAAGAAGAGTTTCAGCGAGAACCAGATGATGCCCGGCACCCAGTTGAAGGGCGGCAGGTCCACCGGCGGCAGCCAGCCTCCGAGGAACAGGATCGTCGCCATCGCGCACATCGTGGCAATCGCCACATACTCGCCGAGCATGAACAGAAGATACGGCGTCGAGCCGTACTCGACCATGAAGCCGGCGACGAGCTCGGATTCCGCTTCGACGAGGTCGAACGGCGGACGGTTGGTTTCCGCCAGCGCCGAGACGTAGAAGATCACGAACATCGGGAACAGCGGCCAGACGTACCAGTTCAGGATGGTGAGCTGCGGCAACCCGATCAGGCTGGCGAGGCCGCGGACATGCTGCGCCTCGACCACGGCCGAGAGGTTCAGCGTGCCGGCGCAGAGCAGCACCGTAATGATGACGAAGCCGATCGAGACCTCGTAGGACACCATCTGCGCCGCCGAGCGCAGCGCCGCCAGGAACGGATATTTCGAGTTCGACGACCAGCCGGCCATGATGATGCCGTAGATCGACAGCGACGAAATCGCGAAGATGAAGAGAACGCCGACATTGATGTCGGAGATCACCCAGCCGAGATTGGTCGGGATCACCGCCCAGGCGGCGAGCGCGAGCACGCATGAGACCAAGGGAGCAAGGAGAAACACGCCCTTGTTGGCGCCGGACGGGATGATCGGCTCCTTCAGCACGAACTTCAGGAGGTCGGCGAAGGATTGCAGCAGACCCCAGGGACCCACCACGTTCGGGCCGCGGCGGATCTGCACCGCCGCCCAGATCTTGCGGTCGGCGAGCAGGATGTAGGCGATCGCCACCAGCAGGACGACCAGCACCAGGACGCTCTCCGCGATCATGATGATCAGCGGCCAGAGAAACCCGGTCCAGAAGGCGCTTTCGAAGAATTCCATCAGCTCACTCCGCTGCGGTCAGCATCTGCCCGGAGGCAAGCCGCGAACACTCCGCCATCACGGCGGACGCACGCGCGATTGGGTTGGTCAAATAGAAGTCCTCGACGAGCGGCTTGAACGGGGCCTTCTCCGTCGGGCCGCCCTTCCCCGCGAGTTTCTTGATCTGGTCGGCCGCGCCGGCCTCGATCTGGTCGAGACGGATCAGATGCGGCACAGCCTTGAAGATCGCCTGGCGCAGGGCCGAGAGCGAGTCATAGCCGAGCTTCTTGCCGAGCGCCTCCGACAGCGCGCGGACAATCGCCCAGTCCTCGCGGGCCTCACCCGGCGGGAATGCGGCCCGTCCGGTCATTTGCACGCGGCCTTCGGTGTTGACGTAGATCGCGGACTTCTCGGTATAGGCGGCGGCCGGCAGGATGACGTCGGCGCGATGGGCGCCGAGGTCGCCGTGGGTGCCGATATAGACGACGAAGGTGCCGTCCGACGGCTTGATCTCGTCCGCGCCGAGCAGGAACAGCAGATCGAGCGTCCCGAACGTCGTCATCTGCGCTGCGTTCAGTCCGCCCTGACCGGCGACAAAGCCGATATCGAGCGCGCCGACGCGCGAGGCGCTCTCGTGCAGGACGCCGAAGCCGTTCCAGCCGTCCTTGAGCGCGCCGACGTCGAGCGCGAGCTTGGCCGCGGCTGCGAGAATGGCGGCGCCGTCGTGACGCGAGGCCGCGCCCGCGCCGACCAGGATGATGGGGTTCTTGGCGTTCTTCAGCACGTCCATGAAGGAGTGCTTGCCGGCCGCGAGCTCACCGAGCGTGTCGGTGCCCGCGCCGAGGTGATCATAGTCGTACGTGAGGTCGGGCTTGGCGCCGATCACGCCGACCTTGAAGCCGCCGGCGCGCCAGCGCTTGCGGATGCGGGCGTTGAACACGGCCGCCTCTTTCCGCGGATTGGCGCCGATGATGAGCAGCGCATCGGCCTGCTCGACGCCGGCGAGCGTCGGATTGAAGATGTAGGAGCCGCGGCCAAGCGCGGGATCGAAGGCGTCGCCGCCCTGCACCGCCAGATTGGCCGAGCCGTATTTGGCCAGCAGATCCTTCAGCGCGAACATCTCTTCGACGCCGGCGAGGTCGCCCGCGATCGCGCCGATCCGCTTGCCGTCGGTGCGCGCCGCCTTGGAGGCGATCGCGGCAAAGGCCTCGGGCCAGCTCGCCGCGCGCAGCTTGCCGGCTTCGCGGATATAGGGCCGGTCGAGGCGCTGGGTGCGCAGGCCGTCGACGACGTGACGGGTCTTGTCGGAGATCCACTCCTCGTTCACGGCCTCGTTGATGCGCGGCAGGATACGCATCACTTCGCGGCCGCGGGTGTCGACGCGGATCGCAGATCCCACGCCGTCCATCACGTCGATCGACTGGGTCTTGCCGAGCTCCCACGGGCGCGCGGCGAAGGCATAAGGCTTCGAGGTCAGCGCGCCGACCGGGCAGATATCGACGAGATTGCCCTGAAGCTCAGACGTCAGCGCGTGCTCGAGATAGGTCGTGATCTCCATGTCCTCGCCGCGGCCGGTCGCGCCCATTTCTGGGGCGCCGGCGACTTCCGCCGAGAAGCGGACGCAACGGGTGCACTGGATGCAGCGGTTCATCGAGGTCTTGACCAGCGCGCCGAGATATTTGTCCTCGACCGCGCGCTTGTTCTCGGCGAAGCGGCTGGTGTCGACACCGTAGCCCATCGCCTGGTCCTGAAGGTCGCACTCGCCGCCCTGATCGCAGATCGGGCAATCCAGCGGATGGTTGATGAGAAGGAATTCCATCACGCCTTCGCGCGCCTTCTTCACCATCGGCGAACGGGTGGAGATTTCCGGCGGCTCGCCCTTGGGGCCCGGACGGCAATCGCGCACGCCCCAGGCGCAGCTCGCGACCGGCTTCGGGCCGCCCTTCACCTCGACGAGGCACATCCGGCAATTGCCGGCGATCGACAGCCGCTCGTGATAGCAGAAGCGCGGAATCTCGGCGCCGGCCGCCTCGCACGCCTGAAGCAGCGTGTATTCGGCGGGGACATCGATCTCTTTACCGTCGATGATGAGCTTGGTCATTGTCTCTACTCCGCCGCGACCATGTTCACGGGATCGCGGACGCCGGCATCGTCGATGTCGGCCTTGTGCGAATACTGGTCGATGCGCGCTTCGATCTCATGACGGAAATGCGCGATCAGGCCCTGGATCGGCCACGCCGCCGCGTCGCCGAGCGCGCAGATGGTGTGGCCTTCGACCTGCTTGGTGACTTCCAGCAGCATGTCGATTTCGCGCTTGTGGGCGCGACCGTCGGCCATGCGGGTCAAGACGCGCCACATCCAGCCGGTGCCCTCGCGGCACGGCGTGCACTGGCCGCAGCTCTCGTGCTTGTAGAAATAGGAGATGCGGGCGATGGCGCGGATCAAGTCGGTCGACTTGTCCATCACGATCACGGCCGCGGTGCCGAGGCCCGAGCGCAGCTTGCTCAACGAGTCGAAATCCATCGGCGTGTCGATGATCTGCTCGGCCGGCACCATGCGCACGGAGGAGCCGCCCGGGATCACGGCCTTGAGGTTGTCCCAGCCGCCGCGGATGCCGCCGCAATGCTTCTCGATCAGCTCACGGAACGGAATGCCCATGGCTTCTTCGACATTGCAGGGCCGCTCGACATGGCCGGAGATGCAGAACAGCTTGGTGCCGACATTGTTGGGACGGCCAATGCCGGCGAACCATGCCGCGCCACGGCGCAGAATGTCCGGCGCAACCGCGATCGACTCGACATTGTTGACGGTGGTCGGGCAGCCGTACAGGCCGACATTGGCCGGGAACGGCGGCTTCAGCCGCGGCTGGCCCTTCTTGCCTTCGAGGCTCTCGAGCAGCGCGGTTTCCTCGCCGCAGATATAGGCGCCGGCGCCGTGGGCGACGTAGATGTCGAACGGCCAGCCGTTGACGTTGTCCTTGCCGACCAGCTTGGCCTCATAGGCCTGGTCGATCGCCGCCTGGAGATGCTCGCGCTCGCGGATGAACTCACCGCGGACATAGATGTAGCAGGCATGCGCGTTCATCGCGCAGCTCGCGATCAGGCAGCCCTCGATCAGCAGATGCGGATCGTGCCGCATGATCTCGCGATCCTTGCAGGTCCCGGGCTCGGATTCGTCGGCGTTGACGACGAGATAGCTCGGCCGGCCGTCGGTCGATTCCTTCGGCATGAACGACCATTTCAGGCCGGTCGGGAAGCCGGCGCCACCGCGGCCGCGCAGCCCCGACGCCTTCATCTCGTTGATGATCCAGTCGCGGCCCTTGTCGATGATGTTCTTCGTGCCATCCCAGGCGCCGCGGCGCCGCGCGCCCTCGAGCCCCCAATCGTGGAGGCCGTAGAGGTTCTTGAAGATGCGGTCCTTGTCCTCGAGCATGTCAGTGCTTTCCGATCAACGGTTGGCTTGCTTGTAGGCAAGCCCGGCGGCGCAGACGGCGAAGGTCAGCGCCCAGAGCAGACTGGATTCCAGCGACGCGTTCAGGGCGAAGCGCTGAAGCAGGAAAATGAACGTGGCCGCCACGGCGGAATGCATTGCGACGAAGCCCCACTTCTTCACAACACTGCTCCCTTCAGCTGGCGGCAAGAGATCACGCATCAGGTGATCTCCTTCAGCGTGGTCGGCCCACCGGTCGGCGCCGAGAACTGGCGGCCGTTCTGCGGACCGGGCTTGGGCGGATTGCCCGAAGCAAAGCCGTCGAGCACCTTGCCGAAGCTTTCCTTGGTCAAATCCTCATAGGTGTCCTTGCCGATCAGCACCATCGGCGCGTTCACGCAGGCACCGAGGCACTCCACCTCCTCCCAGCTGAAATTGCCGTCCTTGGAGAGATGGAAGGGCTCGTGATGGATACGGTGCTCGCAGACGTGGATCAGATCCTCGGCGCCGCGCAGGCGGCACGGCGTGGTGCCGCAGACCTGGACGTGGGCTTTCTTGCCGACCGGGGCCAGCTGGAACATCGTGTAGAAGGTCGCGACCTCGAGCACGCGGATATAGGGCATGTCGAGCATGTCGGCGACAGCGCGGATCGCGGCCTCCGAGACCCAGCCGTCGTGCTGTTCCTGTACGCGCCAGAGAATGGCGATGACGGCCGAAGCCTGGCGCCCGGCCGGATATTTCGCGATCTGCTGCTTGGCGAACGCGAGGTTCTCCTCCGTGAACGCAAAGCTCGCGGGCTGGACTTCCTTCGGTGCTAATCGGCGAACGGACATCTCTTCAATCTCTCACTGCATGCGGCGCGCGGTTTTCGCATTCAGGGCATTGATCCTGTCCTGCCAGAATGCGCTTGCGGTGCCGAAAACATTGTAGCCGACGTGGGTCGAGACCTTGATGCGATCGAGGATCGACAGCTCGGTCACCGTTTCCATACGCCTTGTGCTGGGATCGTAGACGATCAGCTTCAGCGGGGTGTGTTCGAGGATGTAGCGCGAGACCGCGTGCGAACGGTCGCTGCCGTGCTCCTCGCACATAATGACGCTGTCGGCCTGGAGCAGCCGGGCGCCGCCCTTGATCGCCTCGATCTCGACGCCCTCGACGTCGAGCTTGATCAGGTACTTGCCGGTCGCGGCGACCTTGCCGTCCTCGATCAGATTATCGAGCGCGATGACCGGCACGTCCTCGCCGCCCGCCGACGCATCGCCGGCGATGCTGAAGGCCTCGTGCTTGGTGCCTGACAGCCGCGCGGTGCCACGGGCCGCACCGATCGCGCATTTCATGGTCTCGAAGCGGCTGCCGTTGATGCGGGCGTTGTTGGCGAGCTTCGGATGGTTCTGCCCCGACGGCTCGATCGCGATCGCCTTGTGCGAACCGAACGGATGGCTCGACACCAGCACCGACCAATAGCCGTAATTCGCGCCGCAATCGAGCAGGGTGTAGTCGACGTCGATGGAGTCGGCGAACAACAGCTCCAACTCGTCCTCGTAATTGTAGGAGCGGTTGAGCAGCTTGCTCCAATAGCCGTCGCCGTAGGGAAATTCGAACACGGCGTCGGGGTTGAGCTTGATCGCGATGTTGCGCTCGGGCAGCGTCTTGCGCAGCAGATTGGCGCAGGCGATGTAGCCCATATGCGAGAAGTGCGACGAGATCTTCGACCCCGTCACCAGCGCCAAGGCAGCCGTCCGCTCCCACAGGTTGGCCCCTTCAAGGGCCCCCGAGGCGCGGTCAAACTGGATCGGCGCCTGCGCCATCACCGATCGACCTCTCCGAACACGATGTCGAGCGAGCCGAGGATCGCCGAGACGTCGGCGAGCAGATGACCGCGGCAGATGTGGTCCATGGCCTGGAGATGCGCAAAGCCGGGCGCGCGGATCTTGCACTTGTAGGGCTTGTTGGTGCCGTCCGAGATCAGAAAGACGCCGAACTCGCCCTTCGGCGCCTCGACCGCGGCGTAGACCTCGCCGGCCGGCACGTGGACCCCTTCGGTATAGAGCTTGAAGTGATGGATCAGCGCTTCCATCGAGCGCTTCATCTCGCCACGGCGCGGCGGCGCGACCTTGTTGTCTTCGACGACGACGGGGCCCTTCCCTTCGGCTGCGTTCAGCTTCTGGATGCACTGCTTCATGATGCGCACGGACTGGCGCATTTCTTCCATGCGGATCAGATAGCGGTCGTAGCAGTCGCCGTTCTTGCCGATCGGGATGTCGAAATCCAACTCGGCGTAGCATTCATAGGGCTGCGACTTGCGCAGATCCCAGGCCGCGCCCGAACCGCGCACCATCACGCCGGAGAAGCCCCACTCCCAGGCTTCCTTCAGCGATACGACACCGATGTCGACGTTGCGCTGCTTGAAGATGCGGTTCGCGGTGAGCAGCCGGTCGAGATCTTCGACCACTTTCAGGAACGGATCGCACCAGGCGTCGATGTCGTCGACCAGCTTCTGCGGCAAGTCCTGATGCACGCCGCCGACGCGGAAGTAGGCTGCGTGCATGCGGCTGCCGGAGGCGCGCTCGTAGAACACCATCAGCTTTTCGCGCTCTTCGAAACCCCACAGCGGCGGGGTCAGCGCGCCGACGTCCATCGCCTGCGTGGTGACGTTGAGCAAATGCGACAGGATGCGGCCGATCTCGCAATAGAGCACGCGGATCAGCTGCGCGCGGCGTGGCACCTCGATGCCGAGCAGCTTTTCTGCAGCCATGCAGAAGGCGTGCTCCTGGTTCATCGGCGCGACGTAGTCGAGACGGTCGAAATACGGGATCGCCTGCAGATAGGTCTTCTGCTCGATCAGCTTTTCGGTGCCGCGGTGGAGCAGGCCGATATGGGGATCGACGCGGGCGACGACCTCACCATCCAATTCAAGCACAAGACGAAGAACACCGTGCGCAGCCGGATGCTGCGGTCCGAAGTTGATCGTAAAGTTGCGAAGCTGTTCGGGTTGCTCGTTCATGATCAGACCTTCGGCCCCGCTTTTTCATCGCCCGGGAGGACCGGATAGTCGGCGCCCTCCCACGGGGACAAAAAGTCGAACTTGCGGAATTCCTGGTTGAGCCTGACCGGCTCGTACACCACCCGCTTCTCCTGGTCGTCATAGCGAACCTCGAGGAAGCCGGTGGTCGGGAAATCCTTGCGCAGCGGATGACCCTCGAAGCCGTAATCGGTCAGGAGGCGGCGCATGTCGGGATGACCGACGAAGATCACGCCATAGAGGTCGTAGGCCTCGCGCTCGAACCAGTCGGCGCCGGGAAACACCTCGATCAGCGACGGCACCTGCGTGGTCTCGTCGGCCTGGGCCTTGAGCCGGATCCGGGCGTTCAGGGTCGGTGACAGGAAGTGATAGATCACGTCGAAGCGCTTCTCGCGCGAGGGATAGTCCGCCGCCGTGATGTCGGTGAAGTTGATGAAGCGGCAGTTCGGGTCGTCGCGGAGGTACTTGACCACCTCGACGATCTTGCTGACCTCGACATCCACCGTGAGCTGGTTGAAGGCCACCGAATGACCGATGGCGGCGCCCGGAAGCGCGCTAACGATCGTCTGCCCCAGGGCGTCGAGCTTGGCGTCGTCCATGACGTAAAACCTTAGCGTTCGATGGTGCCGGTGCGGCGGATCTTCTTCTGCAGCAGCAGCACGCCATAGAGCAGCGCTTCCGCCGTGGGCGGGCAGCCCGGCACGTAGATGTCGATCGGCACGATGCGGTCGCAACCGCGCACGACCGAGTAGGAATAGTGATAATAGCCGCCGCCGTTGGCGCAGGAGCCCATCGAGATGACGTAACGCGGCTCGGGCATCTGGTCGTAGACCTTGCGCAGCGCGGGCGCCATCTTGTTGGTCAGGGTCCCGGCGACGATCATCACGTCCGACTGACGCGGCGAAGCACGCGGCGCGAAGCCGAAGCGCTCGACGTCGTAGCGCGGCATCGACACCTGCATCATCTCGACCGCGCAGCAGGCGAGACCGAAGGTCATCCACATCAGCGAGCCGGTGCGCGCCCAGGTGATGAGGTCGTCGGTCGCGGCCACGAAGAAGCCTTTGTCGGACAGTTCCGAATTGACCTCGAGGAAGAACGGATCATTGGCCCCGACCGGCTTGCCGGTCGACGGGTCCAGGATGCCCTTGGGGGCCGGCGCGAGAGCCGGACCGGCGGACGACACAGGGTTCAATCCCATTCCAGTGCGCCTTTCTTCCATTCATAGGCGAACCCGACCGTCAGCACGCCAAGGAACACCACCATGGACCAGAAGCCGGTCGCGCCAAGCTTGCCGAACGCCACCGCCCAGGGAAACAGGAACGCCACCTCGAGGTCGAAGATGATGAAGAGGATGGCGACCAGATAGAAGCGGACGTCGAACTTCATGCGGGCGTCGTCGAAGGCGTTGAAACCGCACTCATACGCCGACAGCTTTTCCGGGTCCGGCTGCTGGAACGCGACGATGAACGGCGCGATCAGCAGCACCAGACCAATGAGGCCCGCTACCCCTATGAAGACGACGAGTGGAAGATAGTCCTGCAGAATGCCGCTCATTGACGAGCCCTTTTTCCCGCAGCCTCGGGACAGCCACGGATTCGTCCAGTTTGGAATTGTTCTGAGCCTTAGCGCAGTGCACCAATGGGCGCAAGACACGCTCTTTTTAGGCCCTTTGTCGCCCTCAGAACGGTGGAAATCCCGGAATCACCCCGCGGCTGGTATGGAGCAGATCGACAGCCCCAGCAAGAGCGCCCCGATCAGTCCACACCCGCTGGGCCGTGACGTCCGTTGTTGAGAAGGCTCACTTTATCTAGGCCGCGACGCAGCAATGTCCAGATTACAACGAGGACAGGCGCGCCCACCATCGGGCGGGCGATCCGGGAGCCATGCATCACGATCGGACCCGGGCTCGTCTGGCGAATGCGTCGGGCGGGCGGCGCCCGCTTCCGCCGCCGCGGAAAATCAATGGCGAGCGCGGCGGCGACGTGGCTGGGTCGTCGCGCGCCGCGCTCGCATGAGCTTCGGGCCGGGGGGCATGGCCCGCGAGCTCATCGATCTCGTGGGTGGAAGCCAGTGACGAGCCGGTCAGGCTCTCACGATGGCCTTCCCTCGCCTGTTCTCGCCATTTGCCTCACCATTTGTAGGAGACGCTGGCAGTGACGCGCCGGCGGTCGCCGTAGAAGCAGGAGGACGCCGCCGCGCAGCTCGCGACGTAGATCTTGTCGGTCAGATTGACCAGGTTCAGCGCCGTGCGCCAGTTCTGCCATTCGTAGTGGAGCGCGAGATCGCCGAGCACGACCGCGGGAACCTCGAGGGTATTGGCGGTATCCGCCCACGACGAACCGACATAGCGGACACCGCCGCCGAAGCTGAACCCTGCGAGCGGCCCGTCCTTGAAGGTGTAGTCCGCCCAGCCCGACACCAGGAGCTCAGGCGTGCTGGTCGGGGTCTTGCCCACCAGCGCCGGGTCCAGATCCCTGCTGTTGAACAAATGGTAGGCCGTGAACGAGCCGATCAGCTTCAGCTCACGCGTGGCGTTCGCCACCGCTTCGAGCTCGATGCCGCGCGATGTCACCTCGCCGGTCTGGTTCTGCAAGGTCGTGACGACAGGATCAGTGGTTGCCACGTTCTGGCGCTTCAGGTCGAACACCGAGGCGGTGAAGTAGCCGTCAAATCCCCGCGGCGCGACCTTCACGCCGATTTCCGCTTGCTGGCCGGTCTCCGGCAGGAACAGCTGGTTCTGCGCGTTGAGGCCAATGATCGGATTGTAGCTCGTGGCGTAAGACACATAGGGCGCGATGCCGTTGTCGAAATTGTAGATCAGCCCGGCGCGCCCGCTGAACTTGCTGTCGTCGCGGCTGGCGAGCGTGGCGCCGGTATCCCGGCCAGCCTGCGTCGTCTCGACCCAATCGTTGCGGCCGCTCAGCACCAGCGTGAAGTTGCCGAGCTTCATCTGGTCCTGAAGATAGGTGCCGGCCTGCTTCTGCGTGATCTGAAAGTTGCGGAACGGTGTGCCCGTCAACGGAATGTCAAATCCATAGGCGGGATTGAAGACGTTGATCGAAGGAACGGTGCCGAAGTTGAAAGCCTGATAGTCGTCGATCTGATAGCCCTTCAAATCGACCCCGAACAGCATCGTGTGCCGCACCGCGCCGGTGTTGAAGCGGTACTCCAGCTGATTGTCGAGATTGGCCTGGTTGGCGGTGTTCTTCGCATACCAATTATAGCGACCGAGATTGGCCGTGTTGATGTCAGCCCAATTATTGCCGACGTAGCCGCGATAGGTCACATCGACGTGGGCAAAGCGCGCATTCTGCCGGAACGTCAGATCGTCGGTGAGGTTGCGCTCGAACTGGTAGCCGAGCATCTCCTGCTCGCGCGTGAACTTGTCGACGCTGGGATCGCCGGCGAAAAAGCTGGTGGGGATCTTGCCGAACCGAGCGTTGGTCACCGTGCCCTCATAGGGCAGGAAGTTGATGCCACGGGTTTCCTGCCGGGAAGCTGAAGCCAGCACCGTGAACGTCGTGTCGGCGTCCGGCTTCCAGGTCACCGACGGCGCGATGAAGTAGTTGTTGTCCGGGGTGAAATTGACCTGCGTCGGGCCGTTCTGGACCTGGCCGACGACGCGGTAGAACAACTTGCCGTTTTCGGGCTGGGTCGCGACCGGACCGCCGACATCGAAGCCAACATAGGCGTTGCCGAAATTGTTGACGCCGGTCTCGATGAAGCGGACGGGCTCCGCGGGCGGCATCTTGCTGATGACGTTGACGATGCCGCTCGGGCTCGATCCGCCATAGAGCACGGCCGACGGACCGCGCAGCACCTCGACGCGCTCCATGTTGGGCGCCTGGAGCTTCCAGCTCGCATAGGACGTGTAGAACAGCTGCATGCCGTCGAGAAACAGTCCGACGTCGTCGGACTTGAAGCCGCGGATCAGCCACCAGTCGTTGCGCGTGTCCGCGCCGAAGGTCCCGGCGCGGACGCCGGCGGTATAGCGCAGGACTTCGTCGAGCTTGTTCGCCTTCTGGTCGCGGATCTGCTCCGCGCCAATCACCGACACCGCCTGCGGCGTCTCCATGATCGGCGTGTTGGTCTTGGTGCCGGACGAGCTGCGGCCGGCGACGTAGCCGTGCACCGGGCCGAGCGGGGTCTCCACGGAACCGACATTGCGCTGCGGCTGCGGCTTGCTTCGGTTGGCGGTCTGCTGGGATGATCGCGGCGCGCGGCGCTGGACGGAGGGCGCCGCCCGGCGGCGCGCTTCCGGCGCGGTGACGGTGACCGACGGAATGTTCTGCGCGCCACTCTGCGCAGGAGATTGTGCAAGCGATGCCTGCGGCACCAAAACCCAAGCGGATGCGATCGCCAATACGGCCGACCGCAGCATTCCAAGACTGTTCAACGCGCAACCCCAAAACTGCGTGTTTTGATTTGCCCATGCCGTCAGTCCCATGACGGCATGCGCTTGCGGTGACGCTTAGGGGAGCGCGCGCGAATTCCCTAATTGAAAGCCTCTTAGAAAGAGTCTTGGAAGTGTTCTTGGAAAGAGTCTTGGAAGTGTTCTTGGAAAGATTCTTGGAAGCGATCCAACATGTCCCGGATTGCCGAAACGTCAGCGCGAAGTCTTCTCGCTCTCGAGCATCTCGGCAGCGATCGTCGTCAATTGATCGACCTGCTGCAGCAGCGCCTCGAACTCGGCTTCGCTCAGATGTTTGCGCAGGCGCCGATTGCGCTCCTGCGCACCGGCGACGATCGCATCATGCGCCGCAAGGCCGGTTGCGGTCAGCGAGACCAGAACCTCGCGGCTGTCTTTCGGGTTCGCTGATTTCGCGATCAGCTTGCGCGAGACGAGTTCCGCAAGCGCGCGGCTGATCTGCCCCTTGTCCTGGCCGACAGCTTCCGCAAGCCGCGCCACGCTCATCGGCGGCCGCCGGCCGAGCGAGGCGACCAGGCCAAACTCGACCGAGGACAATCCGGCGAGACGCTTGTAGCGCAGGATGGCGCCGCGCTTGAGCAAATTGGCCAGCACCATCAGCCGCGACGACAGCATGACAGTGATCGGCGCCGGCGACTGACTTTCGTCCGCATCGGACGATGCGCGCCCGGCCCTGCTTGATGTCTGGCTCATGATCCACCTCTGCCAAGAAAGCCGCGGCGTGCCAAGTCTTGGTAGCGCAACCTCCCCAGCCTGATCCGAATGCGATTAAGAGGCATTTGGAAAATCGTTGACATTGTCATCGATCAGCCCTTCACTGGTGTTCAGGGCGTCACAAGCCGAGCCAGCAAGGCCGACAGCGGGAGGATCAGCATGACCATCACCCAGCGAGATCGCGATCTCGGCACGGCCTATGCGATGAAGCCGGCGCACACGCGCACCGAGCTCACCTCGGTCGTGCGCGGCACGCCGATGGGCGAACTGCTGCGACGCTACTGGCATCCGGTCGGGCTCATCAGCGATGCCACCGACACCCCGAAAAAGGTTCGCGCGCTCGGCGAGGATCTGGTGCTGTTCCGCGACAAGCACGGCCGCGCCGGACTGCTCCACGCCCGCTGCTGCCACCGCGGCACCACGCTCTATTACGGCAAGGTCGAAGAGGACGGCATCCGCTGCTGCTATCACGGCTGGAAGTTCGACACCGAGGGTCGTTGCCTGGAGCAACCCTGCGAGCCCGACGGCGGCCAGTTCAAGGACAAGGTGCGGCAGCCCTGGTATCCAGTCGAGGAACGCTACGGGCTGATCTTCGCCTATATGGGCCCGGCCGAGAAACGCCCGGTGCTGCCGGCCTATGAATGCCTGGAGACCATGGACGACGGCGAGTTCGTGGAGGCGGACGATTCCTCGATCGGCGGCGGTGGTCCCGCGATCATCCCCTGCAACTGGCTCCAGCATTTCGAGAACGTGGTCGATCCCTACCACGTGCCGGTGCTGCACGGCTCCTTCTCGGGTCCGCAATTCACCAACATGATGGCATCGATGCCGGAGGTGACGTTCGACAAGACGCCGCGCGGGATCGCCGTGCGCTCGATCCGCAAGCAGGATGACGGCAAGGTGTTTTACCGCGTCACCGAGGCGGCGCTCCCCACCTTGCGCGTCGTGCCAAATCCGCGCGTGGCGCAGTTCGCCCGTGTCGAGTCGATCGGCTGGACGCTGCCGATCGACGACACCTCGTTCCGCATCTACGTCGCCGGCCGCGTCAAGAACCCCGGCGACATCGGGCGCATGCGCTCGAAATTCAACGGCAAATTCTGGTGGGACATGACCGAGGAAGAGCACCAGCAATTTCCCGGCGACTATGAAGCCCAGGTCGGCCAGGGCCCGCAGACCATCCATTCCGAGGAGCATTTCGGCCAGAGCGACCGCGGCATCCTCTTGATCCGGCGCATGCTGAGCGAGCAGCTCGAGGCGATGGAAGCAGGCCGCGATCCGATCGGAATCTCGTTCGATGTGAGCGCGCCTCGGGTCGAATTCGAAGCGGGGAATTACATCCGCGACGCGTGAAACAGCCAGCTCCAATCAAAGCTGGACCGACAACGATAACAAAGACTAATTGGGGGAAGCGATGGTCGATGTGACATCACAAATGTCGGTGCAAACGGCCGCGACGGCAAAACCCCCGGCGCGGCGCTATTACGTGCTGGGCCTGCTCACGATCATCTACGCGCTGAACTTCCTCGACCGCACGATCTTCAACGTGCTGATCGAGCCTATCAAGAAGGAGTTCCAGCTCAGCGACACCATGATGGGCCTGCTCGCGGGCTTCGGCTTCGCCCTGTTCTATTCCCTGCTCGGCATTCCCATCGCGCGCGTCGCCGACCGGCTCAACCGGCGCAACATCGTCGCCGTCGCCTTTGCGTTCTGGAGCGCGATGACGGCGTTGTGCGGCGCTGCTTCGAGCGTCACGTCGCTGGCGCTGGCGAGGATCGGCGTCGGCATCGGCGAATCCGCAGGCTCGCCCGCCTCGCAATCCATCGTCGCTGATCTTTTCGCCAAGAACGAGCGTCCGCGCGCGCTCGGCATCTACGCCGTCGGCACTTATCTCGGCGTCTTCCTCGGCTATTTCGTCGGCGGCTACATCAACCAGCACTATGGCTGGCGGATGGCGTTCTACGTCGCGGGCCTCCCCGGCATCCTGCTCGCTATTGTCCTGTGGCTGACGATCTCCGAGCCGAAGCGCGGCGCCATGCAGGAGAATTTCGTGCCTGAGCCGCTCGGGCCGACGCTGCGTTTCCTGGCCTCGCAGCAGAGCTTCATCATCGTGTTGATCGGCTTCTGTCTCACCACTTACACGAACTACGCGACCGCGGCCTGGATCCCGCCGTTCCTCGCGCGCGTGCACCATCTGTCGAGCGCCGAGATCGGCACCTATGCCGGCACCTTCAAGGGGCTCGCCGGCATGGCCGGCACCCTGCTCGGCGGCTTCGTGGTGGCGCAGATCAGCCGCCGCGACGACCGCTGGAAGCTGTGGGCGCCCGCCATCACCTCGGGCCTTGCCGGCCCGGTGTTCGCGCTGTGCATGCTGACGCAGGACTTTGCGATGATGGTAGCCATGCTGGCGCTAACCTCGTTCCTGGTCGGCTTCCACCTCGGACCGATCTTCGCGATCGCGCAGACGGTGGCGAAGCCGAGCATGCGGGCGCTGGCCTCTGCCCTGATCGCGCTCACCGCCACCTGCTTCGGCCAGGGCGTCGGCCCGCTCGCTGTGGGCATGGTCAACGACGCCCTGAAGGGCGCTTACGGCGCCGACGCGGTGCGCTATTCCCTGCTCTCGGCGGCGGTCACGACCACGCTGGGGGCGCTCCTGTTCGTTTGGGCGGCGCGCTCGATCCGGGACGATATCGGCCGGGCCGCAGCCTGACGCCGGCCCCGGACGCCTCTCCCTGGCGAAACCCGCTCGCGGGGAGATGAAACCATTTTGCGGAACCCGCGAAACCATCCGGAAACAGACGGTCCTTACAAGAAGAGCCATAGACGGCGGCAAAGCCCGTCGGGAGGCTCAGATGAACCACTCCATTCACTCTGCTGATCGTGCGACCCACCTGAAGGTCGTGGTGGTGGCGCTGGTAGCCGGAATCACGGTGGCCGCCTTCGGGATCGCAGCTCGCACCAATGCCGATTACAGCCAGACCGCCCAGTCCGCCCACGTGATCAAGGCCGGCAAGCCGGTCGTCGTCACCAGCGCCGGGACGTCGGAGATCCGCTGAGGACGAAAAGGTCCGGTTTGATACCAAATGGCCGCCTTCGGGCGGCCTTTCTGAATTCAGGCGACGAGCGAGTGAGCCAACATGAAGCGGGTCAATAGCTGCCGCAGCAGTGCTTGAATTTCTCGCCTGAACCGCAAGGACAGGGATCGTTGCGGCCGACACCGCTCTGCCCATAACGCAGCCGGTTGAGGGCCTACCTGTTCTGCTCCAGGATCATCTTGCGGCGCGTCTCCTGCACGCCGATCACGGCAGCATAGTCGCCGGCGTCCCAGAACGCCTGCGGCTTCAGATGGGCGAGCTTGCCGCTGACATAGACCGGGTAGAACCAGCCGAGCGTTCCGTCGCGCAGGCGCTGCAGCGTCGTCAAATCGTAGAGGAAGAAACCTGCGGCCAGCAGCATCGCGTTGATGTCCTGGAAGTCGTCAACGTCGGTCTCGCAGACGACCACGCTGCAATTCTCGAGCACGTCGCGCGCGCCCTTCAGCGCGGCCTGTTCCGCGCCCTGCACGTCGAGCTTGAGCAGGAACGGCGGCTTGAGCGACAGCTCTTCGACCAGCGCATCAAGCGTCGTCGCCGGTACTTTCACCTTGCTGGTGGTGAGGTCGTTGACCCGCGACCAGTAGACGTCGCCCGCGGGACGCAGCGATGACCAGTAAGGATGCACGGATTCCGTGATCTCGATCTCGCCCTCGTGGTCGGTGATGGCGCAAATGCGATAGTGCCCGCCAAGCACCTCCTTGATCGCCTTGAGGGAGTCCTCGTAGATCCTGTTAGCGTCGACGTTCAGTGGCACCGCGCGCTGAGGCACGACTGATGGTTGAGCACGAAGTGCCCGTCGGCGCAGCCCAGATCGATCACGGTCCCGTAGCGCACGCCCTTCGCGAACAAATTTTGCAACGTCGCGCTGAAATCGGCTGCCTGCATCAACTCGATCCGAACAATCCCGGATTGAGCGGTACCATGTGATCAACGGCGCGATCAACTCGAGCGTCTGGCGACCGTCGCGCGGGCGAGGGAATTTTGCGCGGGTCGAAGACAACAAAGCATGCGGAAGTCGGGGGCGCGCGCGACCCGGGATCGAAGCGAGATCAGGATTGAAGGTAAGGGTATGAAAGGATTGCCAAAAATGGCGCGAGAGACGGGGCTCGAACCCGCGACCTCCGGCGTGACAGGCCGGCGCTCTAACCAACTGAGCTACTCCCGCGTGACACGCAAATGTCTGCGGAACGAGGGGGGACTTAAAGGCCGGACCTGTTGAAGTCAAGGATGTTGCGTCCACAGCCTGAACGGGGCGGATTTCCGTCGAGGGCGCGCACGGACGTGACCCGCGCTCATGCCGGCGGCGTAGTCAGTCCGGTCCCGAATCGTCTACGCCTCCGGAACTTGGCGGTTCAGGGATCGTCACCCGACCACCGGCAAGCATCGAGGAGGCCAGATATGGCGAAGAAGGCTGCCGCTCCCGCCACCATCACGCTCAAGCACCTCGCTGCCGACATTGCGGAGAGCCAGGACCTGTCGAAGAAGCGCGCTGAGGCCGTTCTGACCGACATGGTCGACCTGATCACCAAGCACCTGAAGAAGGGCGACCGTGTCCGGATCGTCGGGCTTGGAATCCTCCAGGTTCGCAAGCGCGCCGCCCGCACCGGCCGCAATCCCGCCACCGGCGAGCCCATCCACATCAAGGCCAGCAAGAAGGTCGCCTTCCGCCCGGTCAAGGAACTGAAAGAGGCGATCTGACCCCTCACGTTTCGTTAAGCCTGATCAGCGTCCTCCGGCCTCACCGCGCCCTGCTTTTCTGGTATACCGCCCCTCTCCCCTGACCCGGCGGTTTGACCAGAAATGTCCTCCCTCACCTTTTCGCATACCGTGACCGAGCGCTTCCTGCGCTACGTCACCATCGACACCCAGTCCGATCCGGAATCCCCGAGTTCGCCCTCGACCGAGAAGCAGAAAGATCTCGGCCGTGTGCTCGCCGCCGAGCTCAGGCAGATGGGCGTCGAGGACGCGCATCTCGACGATTACGGCTACGTCTACGGAACGATCCCGGCGAACACGACGAAGAAGGTGCCGGTGATCTGCTTCTGCTCGCACATGGACACTTCGCCCGACGTTACCGGCAAGAACGTCAAGCCGCAGGTCGTGAAGAACTATCGCGGCGGCGACATCACGCTGCCGGGCGACACCAGCCAGGTGATCCGCTTCGCCGAGCATCCGGCGCTGAAGAACCAGATCGGCAACGACATCATCACCACCGACGGCACCACCCTGCTCGGCGCCGACAACAAGGCGGGCGTGGCCGAGATCATGGATGCCGCGCATTTCTTCATCAACAACCCGGACGTGAAGCACGGCACCATCAAGATCCTGTTCACGCCCGACGAGGAGATCGGCCGCGGCGTCGACAATGTCGACATCAAGAAGCTCGGCGCCGAGTTCGGCTACACCATGGACGGCGAGAGCGCGGGCAGCGTGGAGGACGAGACCTTCTCGGCGGACGGCGCCACCATCACCATCAACGGCGTCAGCGCCCATCCCGGCTATGCCAAGGGCAAGATGGAGCATGCGATCAAGATCGCCGCCGCCATCGTCGAGCGCCTGCCCCGCGAAGGCTGCTCGCCCGAGACGACATCAGGCAAGCAGGGCTTTCTGCATCCGATCGGCATCGAGGGCGCGCTGGAGCAGGCGACGCTCTCCTTCATCGTGCGCGACTTCACCGAGGAAGGGCTGAAGGAGAAGGAGATCCTGCTCGAGAACATCGTCAAGGACGTGATGAAGGATTTTCCGCGCTCGACCTACACATTCGAGGTGCGGGAGCAGTACCGCAACATGAAGCAGGTGATCGATCGTCACCCGCACATTCTCGAATACGCCATCGAAGCGATCCGCCGCGCCGGCCTGCGCCCGATGCGCACCGCGATCCGCGGCGGCACCGATGGCTCGCGCCTCTCCTTCATGGGCCTGCCCTGCCCCAACATCTTCGCCGGCGAGCACGCATTTCACTCCCGGCTCGAATGGGTCAGCCGGCAGGACATGGAGAAGGCGGTGCAGACGATCGTGCACCTCGCCATGATCTGGGAGGAGAAGGCCTAGCGCCTCTCGTCAAAAGACCATGGCCGGGATCGCTCCCGGCCATCGTCCTGCACGTCAGGGCACCGGCATCGCGCGCGGAGAGCGATGGAAGCGGTTCGAGCTTGCCATCCAGTTCGGCAACGGCTCTCCATCGCGGTGCCGCCCGCCGGCCACCGCCGCAGCCCAGGCCACGGCAGCGCCGATCAGGGTTGCTGCGGCAACGGAGAAGGCGACGATGATGGAATTACGCCGCGCCCGATTGATCGCCGTCCTTGAATCCGCGATCAGCGCGTCGACCCGTCGTTCCGAGTCGGGAGCGGCGAGTCCCGTCAGCGCGGCCACCTGCTGCACCAGATAGGTCCGATCATCGGTGCTGATGCCGCTGTGGCTCGATGACGTCATCAAGATGCGTCCTGCTTCGGCGCGGGCTTCCCTGAGGTCGGTGTTAGGGGGCCGCCGCGGCGCGCGAAACAGCTTGTCCAGCTCGTAGCTCAACAGTGGCTCGGCGGCGGAGGTATTGCTCGCCGAACTGCGCATCGGCGAACGATCAATCGTAGCTGCGCCGAGTATCGCGAGCAGAGCGGCACCAAGCAGCACGGCAAGCGCCCAGGACATCAGGCCATGCAGCCCGTCCCGCCGTTCGCCGTCGTCTTCGATCGTTGTGATCGTCGGGGCTGGTCGCGTTGTCCGGCCGGCGACATAGCCGCCGAAGCCGAAGCTGATAATCGCCTGGATGATCAGATACAGCCCCGACAGCAAAGCCAGCGCCGCCGATGCATCGCGCCATGTCGGCGAGGCTGAACTGACGCCCAGGCCGACGGCGACTCCAAAGCCGACCAGGATGAACGACATTGCGCCGGCAGCCAACGCGCCTGCGATCACCGAGCTCCACTGAATGGTGCTCCGGTCATCGGCAGCGACGCCGCCGCCTTCCATGATGTCTTCCCGTATGAGAGTTTCCATCGTCATCGCCGCTCTCTCAGCGCAGGCCGAAGAACGACAGGATCGCCATGACGACGACGATCAAGCCGATGAGATAAATCAATCCGTCCATAGTCCGTCCTCCTCGATTTCTCCTCGTCGCTAATCACAACGAAGAAAGAACGTTCCAAACTGGACCGAGCCCGCGGGAACGAACCGGCGCGATGCCGATTAGCTGTCCAAGTCCCAAGGATGAAGTTTGTGAGCACGAAAGCCCCAGCCGGTCAGTCCCGGCTGGGCTTTCTTTTTGGGCGCCGGTTCCTGTCCTATGTTAACGACGCCGGCTCTCCGATCATCAAGGATGCGATAGGGGTGGAACCTCCGGATCGGGAGAGCGGCGTGGATCGCAGAACCGCGTGCCTTCATCAGGCAGATGCATTCCGGGAGAAGGCGATCGCCGATCCCGAGCACCACGACCAGTGGATTGATGAAGCCATCAAATGGCTGGAACGGGCCATGGAAGCCGGCTGTCGCGCCGTCGTGACGGTCGAAGCCGGCGATGTGCCGAACGCAGCAAGCGGAACGTCAGCCGATGCCCAGTTGAGCTTGATCACGCGCCAATGAGAAGCGCTGTCGTCTTCGCAATCGCTGCGGCAATTGTTCCAGGGGACGTAACAATGTTGCGGGTCGACACTGTTCCCGCCCCCATGCTAGGCCGGACACCGACCGCAACCAGAGTGAAATCGTGCTCGCAAACCGCCAGCCCTCAGGATCATGCCCGCCGCGCCACTGGCGCGGGCTGCTGTCTGTGCTGATCGCGGTTGTCTACCTGCTCGCGGGAGCGCTGCATGGCCTGCACGACATCGACGTCACCACGCCCGGTGGCGGCTCGGAGATCAGCGCCGTCCTTGACGGCCCGGGAGATCACAACGACCACAAGGCCATCGGCGGTCATCATTGCCATGGCTGCTTCTCGGTGACGGTGGCGCAGCCGGCGCCACCGGCCGCATCGATCGGGCTCGTGTCCGCATCGCGCCCGCAACGCGCACCCCGGCTCGCCGGCATTATTCCCGATACCGACTCCCCGCCTCCCAAACAGATAGCCTGAACGGATTGGTCGGGCGCTCCGCGCCCATGAGGTTCATCCTTCACAGGTCGGTTTCATGTTTTACAGGGGAATGGCCGCGCGCCTGGCGTGCGCGGCAGCGTGTCTGATTGTCGGATTGGCGCTTGCGCCATCTCACGCCCAGACTCTGACGATGCGGAGCGCGCTCTCGCGCGCGCTGGCCACGAGCCCGCGGCTGACCGCGGCGGAGCGCGATGTCGGCATCGCCACGGGCCAGCGCATCCAGGCAGGTGCGCTTCTCAATCCGGAGCTGACCTACGAACAGGACAATTCGTTCGGGTCCGGCATCTATCGCGGCACGCGATCGGCCGAGACCACGCTGCAGATCAGCCAGGCCTTCGAGCTGTTCGGCAAGCGCGACGCGCGGATCGCCGCGGGTGTCGCCGGCATCGAGGTCGCCGCGATCCAGCGCAAGGCCGTCAGGCTGGAGGTGCTGTCGGAGACCGCGATTGCCTTCCTCAGCGTGCTCGGCGCACAGCGGCGCATCCAGATCCTCGACGAGCAGATCACCGCCATCGATCGGCTGACGCCGCTTTTGCGCCGCCGCGTCGAGGCCGGCGCCTCCTCGCCGGCCGAGACCGGCCGTGCGGAAGTGGCATCCGCCCTGGTGAAGGCCGACCGCGAGCGCTTCAAGGCGACGCTGGCCAGCGCCCGGCGCGAGCTTGCGGTCCTGATGGGCGACGCGGCACCGAAATTCGGCGAGGTCTCCGGACGGCTCGACACCATGGGACGGCCGCCGACATTCCAGTCGGTCGTCGCCGCGATCGATGCCAATCCGCAGCTGGTGCGCTGGACCGCGCTCTATGCCCAGCGCAACGCCGAGCTGTTGCTGGCGCGGCTGCGGCCCTATCCCGACGTGCGGATCGCCGCCGGCTGGCGCCATTTCAACGAGACCAATGACGACGCGGCGCGCCTCACCGTCTCGGTGCCGATCCCCGTGTTCGACCAGAACCAGGGCAATATCCTCTCGGCGCAGGAAAGCCTTGCCAAGACCAAGGCCGAGCGCGAGGCCAACCGCAACACGCTGATTGTGGTCGCGGGCCGCGCCTACGACTCGCTGCAGGGCTCGCTGCGCGAGCTCGCGGTGCTGCGCGAGAGCGCCATTCCCAAGGCTACCGAAGCGTCGGACGCCATCGCGCAAGGCTACGGCCAGGGCCGCTTCAGCCTGCTCGAAGTGCTCGACGCGCAGGCCAGCGTCACCCAGGCGCGGCTGCGCGAGCAGGAGGCGCTGCAGAATTTCCACGCGGGGGTGGCGACCATCGAAGGCCTCGTCGGCAATCCCTTCACGCTGGCGCGGGAGAGCGCACGATGAAGACGTCCTCCACCATCCTCGTCGCATTGTTTGCCGCCGCACTTGGCGCTTACTGCTATTCCCTGCTGGCCCCAACAAGGGTCGAGCATGCCGAACACGCCGCGGACAAGAGGCCGGAGAAGCCGAACGACCATGTCGAACAGGACGAGCACGGCGCCGACCGGATCCGCATCTCCGACGTCAAGCTTGCAGCCGCAGGCGTGACGCTGGCGGAAGCCGCGAGCGTCACGCTGACCGACACGCTCGCCTTCAACGGCATCCTGCGCGCCAACCAGGAAGCCGTGGTGCAGGTGACGCCGCGTTTTCCCGGCGTCGCCAAATCGATCCAGAAGCGCATCGGCGACAAGGTCGGCAAGGACGATCTGCTCGCCGCGATCGAGAGCAACCAGAGCCTCACCGTCTACGAGCTCAAGGCGCCGCTTGCCGGCACGGTCATCGAGCGGCAGATCTCGCTCGGCGAATACGCCTCCGAGCAGAAGCCGGCCTTCGTCGTCGCCGACCTCTCCACCATCTGGGTCGACCTGTCGATCTACCGCCAGGATCTGCGGCGCGTTCGCCTCAACGACGAGGTGCTGATCGATCCCGACGACGGCCGCGGCGAGATCAAGGGCTCCATCTCCTACATGGCCCCGATCGGCTCGAGCGAGACCCAGACCGCGCTGGCGCGCGTGGTGCTGCCAAATCCGGACGGGCGTTTGCGTCCCGGCCTGTTCGTCACGGCACGGCTGATCCTCGCCGCACGCAACGTCGCGGTCGCCGTGCGCCGAAGCGCGATCCAGACCCTGGAGAACCGGACCATCGTGTTCGTCCGCGAGGATGGCGACAAGATCGAGGCGCGTCCGGTGGAGCTAGGCGATTCCGATCCGCGCCATGTCGAGATCAGGGCCGGTCTATCGGCCGGCGAGCATTACGTCGCGGAAAACAGCTTCGTCGTGAAGGCGGAGATGGGCAAGGGCGAGGCCGAACATGATTGAGCGTCTCATCGCGGTCTCGCTGCAGCAGCGCTGGCTGGTCCTGCTGTTCGCGCTCGCGGCCGGCGGCTTCGGCGCCTGGAACTTCACCCGCCTGCCGATCGACGCGGTCCCCGACGTCACCAACGTGCAGGTCCAGATCAACACCCGTGCCCCGGGCCTCTCGCCGCTCGAATCCGAGCAGCGCATCACCTTCCCGATCGAGACCGTGATGGGCGGGCTGCCCAAGCTCGAATACACCCGGTCGATCTCACGCTATGGCCTGAGCCAGGTCACCGTCGTATTCCAGGACGGCACCGACATCTACTTCGCGCGGCAGCTCGTCAACGAGCGTATCCAGCAGGCGAAGGACCAGCTTCCGGCCGGAACCGAGGTCGCGATGGGCCCGATCTCGACCGGCCTTGGCGAGATCTATGTCTACTCCGTCGAAGCCAAGGCCGGCGCGAAGTCACAGACCGGTGCCGAGTTCACGCCGACGGAGCTGCGCACCATCCAGGACTGGATCATCAAGCCGCAACTGCGCACCATTCCCGGCGTGATAGAGGTCAACTCGATCGGCGGTTATGAGCGGCAGTTCCACGTGCTGCCGATCCCCGGCCGGCTGATGGCCTACAAACTCGGCTTTCGCGACATCATGACGGCGCTGGCCGCCAACAACGCCAATGTCGGTGCCGGCTATATCGAGCGCAACGGCGAGCAATATCTCGTCCGCGCCCCGGGCCAGGTCGCCAATATCGCGGAGATCCGCGACATCGTGATCGGTTCGCGCGGCGGCGTCCCGGTGCGTATCCGCGACGTCGCCGACGTCCAGGAGGGCCAGGACCTGCGTTCCGGCGCAGCAACCGCAAACGGCAGCGAAACCGTGCTCGGCACCGCCATGCTGCTGATCGGCGAGAACAGCCGCACGGTGGCCCAGCGCGTGAAGGCCCGGCTCACGGAGATCGCGAAATCGCTCCCTGACGGCGTGATCGCGCGCGCCGTCTATGACCGCACGCATCTGGTGGAAGCCACCATCCAGACCGTCGAGAAGAATCTCGTCGAGGGCGCGGCGCTGGTGATCGCTGTGCTTTTCCTGATCCTCGGCAACATCCGCGCCGCGCTGATCACCGCCTGTGTCATTCCCCTTTCCATGCTGTTCACGATCACAGGCATGGTCGAGAGCAAGGTCAGCGCGAATCTGATGAGCCTCGGCGCGATCGACTTCGGCATCATCGTCGACGGCGCGGTCATCATCGTGGAGAACTGTCTGCGGTTGCTCGCTGCCGAGCAGCACAGGCGCGGCCGGCTGCTGTCGCTCGAGGAGAGGATGGAGACAATCCGCGCCGGCAGCAGCGAGGTCATCAAGCCGAGCCTGTTCGGCACGCTGATCATCGCCGTGGTCTACCTGCCGGTCCTGACCCTGACGGGGACCGAGGGCAAGATGTTCACGCCGATGGCGCTGACCGTGCTGATGGCCCTCGCCGGCGCGGCGCTGTTGTCGATCACCTTCGTCCCGGCCGCGGTTGCGATCTTCGTCACCGGCAAGGTCTCGGAGAAGGAGAACATCTTCATGAGAGCGGCCAAGCGGTTCTATTTGCCGCTGCTCGACCGCGCCATCCGCTACCGCGGCATGGTCGCCTTTGGCGCCATGCTGATCGTTGCCGGCAGCGTCTTCGCCGCGACGCGCATGGGAGGCGAATTCATCCCGAGCCTCGACGAAGGCGACATTACCATCGAAACCATCCGGATTCCCGGCACCAGCCTGACCCAGAGCGTCGGCATGCAGCTGCGGCTGGAAATGGCGATCAAGCAGGTACCGGAGGTCGCGACCATCTTCTCCAAGATTGGTACCGCCGAGATCGCCAACGATCCGATGCCGCCGAATATGACCGACACCTATGTCACGCTCAAGCCACGCGACGAATGGCCCGACCCGGACAAGCCCAAGGACGAGGTGATCGCCGAGCTCGAACGCACCGCCAACACCCTGCCCGGCACGGCCTATGGCATGACCCAGCCGATCCAGATGCGCTTCAACGAGCTCATTGCCGGCATCCGCAGCGACGTCGGCGTGAAGATCTTCGGCGACGATCTCGACGTGCTTGCCGGCATCGCCCAGCAGGTCAACGGCGTCGTCCACGCCATCGAGGGCGCGGCCGACGTCAAGACCGAGCAGATTGCGGGCCTGCCGATCCTCACCGTCAGGCTCGACCGCCAGGCGCTGTCACGCTACGGCCTCAGCCTCAGCGAGGTGCAGAACGTGGTCGAGATCGCGATCGGCGGCAAGCCGGTCGGAAAGCTGTTCGAGGGCGATCGCCGCTTCGACATCGTGGTGCGGCTGCCGGAAAGCCTGCGTGCCGACCCTGACACGATCAAGTCGCTGCCGATCCCGCTGCCGCCGGGCGAGGATGTACCGGCCGTCACCAAGACCGCATGGCCGGGCGGAAACGCGGCGTTGCGCTACGTCCCGCTGTCCTCCGTCGCGGCGATCGAGATCGCACCGGGACCCAACCAGATCAGCCGCGAGAACGGCAAGCGTCGCGTGGTGGTTATGGCCAACGTTCGCGGGCGCGATCTGCGCTCCTTTGTCGCCGAGGCCCAGAACGCCGTCGCGGAGAAGGTCAAGCTGCCACCGGGCTACTGGATCGGCTGGGGCGGACAGTTCGAGCAACTGGTCTCCGCCACCAAGCGGCTGACGCTCGTGGTGCCGGTGGCGCTGCTGCTGGTGTTCCTGCTGCTGTTCATGGGCATGGGATCGGCGGCGGATGCGGCCCTCGTGTTCTCCGGCGTGCCGCTGGCGCTGACCGGCGGCGTCATGGCGCTGCTGCTGCGCGGCATCCCACTGTCCATCAGCGCCGGCGTCGGCTTCATCGCGCTGTCGGGCGTCGCCGTGCTCAACGGGCTCGTCATCATCGCCTTCATCGAGCGGCTGCGCAGCGAGGGCCAGCCCGTTGCCGACGCGGTGCGCGAGGGCGCGCTGACACGCCTGCGTCCGGTGCTGATGACGGCGCTGGTCGCGTCCCTCGGCTTCGTGCCGATGGCCCTTGCTACCGGGGCCGGCGCCGAGGTGCAGCGGCCGCTCGCGACTGTGGTGATCGGCGGTATCATCTCCTCAACCGTGCTGACGCTGCTGGTGCTGCCGGCGCTCTACGTGCTGTTCCGCCGTGACGGGGCTGCCGAAACGCCTACAATGGCGCCTGATTTGGCAGCGTCCAGGGAGCGCTAGAGGTGGGCAGCCACGACCATGACGGCCATCATCACGATGATCATAGCCACGGCCATGATCACGATCATGGTGGCCACGCCCATGCCCATGCGCCCGCCAGCTTCGGCACGGCGTTCGCGATCGGCATCACGCTCAATACCGCGCTGGTCCTGGCCGAGGCCGTCTACGGCTATATCGGCAACTCCACCGCCCTGCTTGCGGACGCCGGCCATAACCTTAGCGACGTGCTCGGCCTGGTCGTGGCCTGGTGCGCGTCGATCGCGGCGCGGCGCGCGCCCAGCGGCCGCTTCACCTATGGCCTGCGCGCCTCCACCATCCTGGCGGCGCTGGCGAACGCGGTGTTCCTGCTGGTCGCGACCGGTGCGATCGGCTGGGAAGCGTTTTTGCGCCTGCGTGAACCGGAGCCCGTCGCCGGCATCACCGTCATGGTGGTCGCCGGCATCGGCATCCTCATCAACGGTTTTACGGCCATGCTGTTCGCGCGCGGGCGCAAGGACGACATCAACATCGAAGGCGCCTATCTGCACATGGCGGCCGACGCCGCGGTCTCGCTCGGCGTCGTGGTCTCGGCGGCGCTGATCATCTGGACCGACTGGCTCTGGCTCGATCCCGTCACCAGCCTCGTCATCTGCGCCACCATTCTCTGGAGCACCACCAGCCTGCTCCGCGGCTCCATCGACATGTCGATGGCGGCCGCGCCCAGGGGCACCGACATTACCGCAATCAAGATCCTACTGCTGGAGCGGCCCGGCGTCACTGCGATCCACGATCTCCACGTCTGGCCGATCTCGACCACCGAGACGGCGCTGACCTGCCATCTCGTCATGCCCACCGGCGCCGGCGATGCATTCCTGATGGAGACGGCGCAGATGCTGAAGCGCTCCCACCGCATCGGCCACACCACCCTTCAGGTCGAGACGCATCCCGACAACGGCTGCGCGCTGGCGCCGGATGATGTGGTGTGAGGTAGTTGCGTGGCTGCGTCCCCATCGTCATTGCGAGCGCAGCGCGCTGCGCTCGCAATGACGGGGACAGAGCGGCGCCTACGCCGCCTTCGCCGTCACGATCCAGATCGCACCCTGGAGCGCCACGCTCGACCCCTTCAGGAACGGGGCGAGCATCTCGCGGATCGAGGCTTTTGCCGCGGCATACGTCTCGGGCGGATGGCCTTGCAGCGCGCGGCTGGCGGGGCCGATCTGGAGCGAGCCCTCGACCGCGGCATCGAGCCCGCCGCCGATCGCGACATCCATCGCGAGATTGTGCGGTTCCATCGCGACGTCGACGAAGCCCGCGCCTTTCAGGATGCGCGTCACGCGCTCTTCGGAGGCAAAGGCGAACGGGCCCGGCTCGTCCGGCCCGACCGGCGGCATCTTGGGCACGTGTTTGTAGACCGCCATCAGCGGCGCCATCATCCAGGGATTTTCCTTCGGCTCGCGCCAGCAGGCAAACGCCAGCCGCCCCGTCGGCTTCAATGCGCGGCGGAGGTTGGTGAAAGACACGATCGGGTCAGCGAAGAACATCACGCCGAACCGCGAGGCCAGCAGGTCAAAACTGGCCGGCTCGAACCGATGCACCGTCGCATCCGCCAGCACGAAATCGAGCGGCAGGCCCTTTGGCGCAAACGCGCGCGCCTGCGACAGCATCGGCTCGGAGACGTCGAGCCCGAGCGCGAAGCCATCAGGCGCGACAACCTTCGCGAACGCGAACGTCGTCGCGCCGGAGCCGCAGCCGACGTCGAGGACGCGCTCCCCCGGCTTCGGCTTGGCGCGGTCGATCAGCACATCGGCAATGGGTCCGAGCAGGCTCTCCTGCGCCGCATGGCGATCGGCCCAGCGCTGCCCGCTGGGACCGTTCCAGTAGGCGATCTGATCGGCGTTCTGCTCGTGTCCGCTCGGTTGTTCCATTGGGGCCTCTGTCGTTTTGCCGGTCGTGATACCACGCCGGAAGGCCATCAAGCGGTTCAAATGAGCATGATTTGCGGTGCGGCCGCCTCTTGCTCCAACACCCGAGGGGGCGCTAAAGAGGCGCCGTGGGGCGGTTAGCTCAGCTGGTTAGAGCATCTCGTTTACACCGAGAGGGTCCGCGGTTCGAATCCGTGACCGCCCACCAGCCTTCGCTCGCTCGCGGCTGGGCAAGCCGAACCTCAATCTCCCAGCCGGCCCGGCAACAGTGGCACCGCGTCGATCCACACCGCCGCCGACTGGCACCAGATCTGCCTGACGGGCCGCAATTTGTCGCGCTGGCGGATGCTGCCCCAGCGGATGCCCCAATCGTCCTCCTGGTCGCCCTCGCCGCTCGTGAACAGCGGGGAACCGCACTCGGCGCAGAAGTGCTGGAAGCGCATCCGACCGTTGTCGCCGCGCTTGCCGTAGATCCTGGGCGTGCCGGCGGTCAGCTTGACGTCGGTCTTGGTGCAGATCGCCGTCACCCGGAACGGCGATCCCGTTAGGGTCTGGCAGTCCCGGCAATGGCAGACCGACACCGTCTCGGGATCGATCTCGGCTTCAAAGGTGATCGCGCCGCAATGGCATTGCCCGTCGATGTGCATTGTCGTCATCCACTGCCCAAAACAAAATGCCCCCACAACAAAAACGGCGCCCGAAGGCGCCGTTTTATCATCTTTTCGAGCTGCGATCTCAGTGAGCGGTCAGGCCGCCGGCGGCTTCGTCGCCGTCCGGCTTGACCGTGACCTTGGTGTCCTCTTCCCAGACGATCGGCACCGGCTTCTTGACCAGCGCCTTGGCGACGACGTCGTCGAGGCGGGAGACCGGGATGATCTCCATGCCGCCCTTGATCGCATCGGAAATCTCCGTGAGATCCTTGGCGTTGTCCTCGGGGATCAGCACCGTCTTGATGCCGCCGCGGGCAGCAGCCAGCAGCTTCTCCTTCAGGCCGCCGATCGGCAGTACGCGGCCGCGCAGCGTGATCTCGCCGGTCATCGCGACATCGTGGCGGACCGGGATGCCGGTCATGACCGAGATGATCGCGGTGGCCATCGCCACGCCCGCCGACGGACCGTCCTTCGGCGTCGCGCCTTCCGGCACGTGCACGTGGATGTCGCGCCGGTCGAACAGCGGCGGCTCAATGCCGTAGACGATCGCGCGCGAGCGGACGTAGGACGCCGCCGCCGAGATCGATTCCTTCATCACGTCGCGCAGATTGCCTGTGACCGTCATCTTGCCCTTGCCGGGCATCATGACGCCTTCGATCGTCAGCAACTCGCCGCCGACATCGGTCCAGGCAAGGCCGGTGACGATGCCGACCTGCGGCTCGCTCTCGATCTCGCCGTAGCGGTACTTCGGCACGCCGAGCAGCTCTTCCAGAGTCTTCTCGGTGACCTTGACCGACTTCTTCTTGGAGATCATCAGCTCCTTCACCGCCTTGCGGGCAAGTGTGGAGAGCTCACGCTCCAAATTGCGCACGCCCGCTTCGCGGGTGTAGCGGCGGATCAGAAGCAGCAGCGCATCGTCGTCGATCGAGAACTCCTTGGAGTCCAGGCCGTGCTTGGACACCGCGGTCGGGATCAAGTGCTTGCGCGCGATCTCGACCTTCTCGTTCTCGGTATAGCCCGCGATCCGGATGATCTCCATGCGGTCCATCAGCGGTCCCGGAATATTGAGCGTATTCGCGGTCGTGATGAACATCACGTTGGACAGATCGTAGTCGACCTCGAGATAGTGGTCGTTGAAGGTCGCGTTCTGCTCGGGGTCGAGGACCTCGAGCAGCGCCGAGGACGGATCGCCGCGGAAATCGGCGCCCATCTTGTCGATCTCGTCCAGCAGGAACAGCGGATTTGACGACTTCGCCTTCCGCATCGACTGGATGATCTTGCCGGGCATCGAACCGATATAGGTACGGCGGTGACCGCGGATCTCGGCCTCGTCACGCACGCCACCGAGCGATACGCGCACGAATTCGCGCCCCGTCGCCTTCGCGATCGACTTGCCGAGCGAGGTCTTGCCGACACCGGGAGGGCCGACGAGACACAGGATCGGGCCGGTCAGCTTGTTGGCGCGCGACTGCACGGCGAGATACTCGACGATGCGGTCCTTGACCTTCTCCAGCCCGTAGTGATCGGCATCCAGAACCGCCTGCGCGGCTACCAGATCCTTCTTCACCTTGGACTTCTTGTTCCACGGGATCGACAGCAGCCAATCCAGATAGTTGCGCACGACGGTCGCTTCCGCGGACATCGGCGACATCTGGCGCAGCTTCTTCAATTCATGCTGCGCCTTCTCGCGCGCTTCCTTGGAGAGCTTGGTCTTGGAGATCTTCTCTTCGAGATCGGCGAGCTCGTCGCGACCGTCGTCGTCGCCGAGCTCCTTCTGGATCGCCTTCATCTGCTCGTTGAGATAGTACTCGCGCTGGGTCTTCTCCATCTGGCGCTTGACGCGCGAGCGGATGCGCTTCTCGACCTGAAGCACCGAGATCTCGCTCTCCATCAGGCCCAGCACCTTCTCCAGGCGCTGCGTGACCGACAGCGTCTCCAGGATGCCCTGGCGATCCGCGATCTTAACGGCGAGATGCGAGGCGACGGTGTCGGCGAGCTTGGCGAAATCGGTGATCGCCTGCACGACGCCGACGACCTCGGCCGAGATCTTCTTGTTGAGCTTCACATAGCTCTCGAAGTCGGACACGACCGAGCGCGCCATGGCCTCGGCCTCGACCGACTTCGCATCGGTGTCGGCGAGCGCAATCGCAGTCGCTTCGTAATAGTCGGCGCGATCGGTGTACTTCTGCACGCGCGCACGCTCGAGCCCTTCGACCAGCACCTTCACGGTGCCGTCGGGAAGCTTCAAGAGCTGGAGCACGCTGGCAAGCGTACCGGTCTCGTAAATGGAATCGGGTGCCGGATCATCGTCGGACGCGTTCTTCTGGGTCGCGAGCATGATCAGCGCGTCGTTCTTCATCACCTCTTCGAGCGCGCGGATCGACTTCTCGCGGCCGACGAAGAGCGGAACGATCATGTGCGGGAAGACGACGATGTCGCGCAGGGGCAGCACGGGGTAGGCGTGCGTTTCGCCATGAACGATGGTTGGCCTGGGTTTTGGATTGGTCATGGCCTTTTTCCTTTTGCTTTGCCCCCTTGCACGCAGCCCGCCATGCTCATGCGCAACCGCCACAAGGTGCCGAGGTGATCGGCAAAACCGGTCGGTCCTTTTGAGATTGGACCGGCTCGCCGGATCGGAACTGAGGCGAATCTTGGAGAGAATTTTTGCTCGCCGCCGACATTAGGTGGCTATCGACCCGGGGGGTGTCAAGTCATTGAAGACGCGCGCCATCAGGCGCTTACGCACGCAAATAAGCGACACAACACCGGCTGCGGAGATACTTTCCGCAGCCCTTGCTTGAGGAGACGATTGGAGCGTCCCAGCGCCGCAAATCAGGCGCTGGCGTTCTCGACGGCGCGATCGGACCGATCGGCGTAAATGTAGAGCGGACGCGCCGTTCCTTCCACGACTTCGCGGGAAATCACGACTTCTTCCACACCTTCGAGGCCCGGCAGGTCGAACATGGTCTCGAGCAGGATCGCCTCGAGGATCGAGCGCAGTCCGCGCGCACCGGTCTTGCGCTCGATCGCCCTGCGGGCAACCGCGCCAAGCGCCTCGTCGGCGAAGGTCAGCTCGATGTTCTCCATCTCGAACAGCCGCTGGTACTGCTTCACCAGCGCGTTCTTCGGCTCGACCAGGATCTTCTTGAGCGAAGCCTCGTCCAGATCTTCCAGCGTCGCCACGACGGGCAGACGGCCGACGAATTCCGGGATCAGGCCATACTTCAGGAGATCCTCCGGCTCGACGTGACGGAAGATTTCGCCGGTGCGGCGGTCTTCCGGCGCGAGCACCTGGGCGGCGAAACCGATCGAGGTCGAACGTCCGCGTGCCGAAATGATCTTCTCAAGGCCCGAGAACGCACCACCGCAGATGAACAGGATGTTGGTGGTGTCCACCTGCAGGAATTCCTGCTGCGGATGCTTGCGGCCGCCCTGCGGCGGGACCGAAGCCACCGTGCCTTCCATGATCTTGAGCAGTGCCTGCTGCACGCCCTCACCCGACACGTCGCGCGTGATCGAAGGATTGTCGGACTTGCGGCTGATCTTGTCGATTTCGTCGATATAGACGATGCCGCGCTGGGCACGCTCGACGTTGTAGTCGGCGGCCTGGAGCAGCTTGAGGATGATGTTCTCGACGTCCTCGCCGACATAGCCGGCTTCCGTCAGCGTCGTCGCATCCGCCATCGTGAACGGCACGTCCAGGATGCGGGCGAGCGTCTGCGCGAGCAGCGTCTTGCCCGAGCCGGTCGGACCGATCAGCAGGATGTTCGACTTCGCAAGCTCGACGTCGTTGTGCTTGGTCTGGTGGTTGAGGCGCTTGTAGTGATTGTGCACCGCGACCGAAAGGACCTTCTTCGCATGGTTCTGGCCGATCACGTAATCGTCCAGCACCTTGCAGATTTCCTTCGGCGTCGGAATCCCGTCGCGCGACTTCACCAGCGAGGATTTGTTCTCCTCGCGAATGATGTCCATGCAGAGCTCAACGCACTCGTCGCAAATGAAGACCGTGGGACCCGCGATCAGTTTGCGCACTTCGTGCTGGCTCTTGCCGCAGAACGAGCAATACAGCGTGTTCTTGGAGTCGCTCGTGCCGACCTTACTCATTCATGTCTCCGTCCGCGGTTCGATCCCGTCCGCTCGATCGCCCTATTCCGGCACGACAGCCGGTACAGTCCTTCAAATAGAGCAAATTCCGTACCAAAAAAGACCCTACGCGTTACATGCCGTGCGAATCACGGTCACTCGATTCCCCGCGATCATAGCCGATCAGTCGTAGCGAACCATGCTGTCACCCGACTATCAAGAATTCGCTAATCGGGGGTCGCCGGCTACCCGTGACAATACCGTGATTTCCGGTGTTGGCACGGGCGAAGTGATCGAAATCACCCCGGCGTTGCTGGATTGCCACGAAAAACAAGCACGAAAGCGGAACTTTCTGCCTGCCGCAGGGCGCAAAACTACGTTTTGCGACGCGCGCACGTGTCCTTAACGTGAACGCTCCCCGATGGCGCCGGCGAGCCCGGAGGGTTCGCCGCCGCAGTAGTGCTACGGGGTCTTCGGCGCCGCGGTTTCCTCGGCGCGCTTGTCGATGACCCTGTCGACCAGGCCGAACTCCTTGGCGTCGCTCGCGGTCAGGAACTTGTCGCGTTCCAGCGCGTCCTCGATCGCCTTGTAGGTCTGACCGGTGTGCTTCACGTAGATCTCGTTCAGCCGCTTCTTCAGGTTCAGGATTTCCTGGGCGTGCAGCATGATGTCGGTGGCCTGGCCCTGGAAGCCGCCGGAGGGCTGATGCACCATGATGCGCGCGTTCGGCAGCGAGAAGCGCATATCCTTTTCGCCGGCACAGAGCAGCAGCGAGCCCATCGAGGCGGCCTGGCCCGTGCACAGCGTCGAGACCGGCGGGCGAATGAACTGCATGGTGTCGTAGATCGCGAGGCCCGACGTCACCACGCCGCCCGGCGAGTTGATGTACATCGAGATTTCCTTCTTCGGATTTTCCGCCTCAAGGAACAACAGCTGCGCGACGATCAGCGTCGACATGCCGTCCTCGACCGGCCCGGTCAGGAAGATGATGCGCTCTTTCAGAAGGCGCGAGAAAATGTCGTAGGCGCGCTCGCCACGGTTGGTCTGCTCGACCACCATGGGCACGAGGTTCATGTAGGTTTCAACCGGATCGCGCATGAGTCACCTAGGGTTTTGAAGAGGCGGACATCGCCAGGCCCGGCTGCCAGTCGGGGCTGGATCTGCCGGAGGGCCGATGGACGTCCCGTGATGCAGGAACTTGATAGACGAACTTGGTAGAAGCGGAAGGCGTAGCGACAGATATAGCCCAATTCGCGCCTGACAAGTGCGGAGCGAATTAAGGCTTAATCCGTGAGGCAGTTGAAGCTGATTCGTACAAAGAGGCCCAGCCGGCCAACTGGCTAGCTCGACCTCTTCGCTGATCATCCTTAATGCAAGCCTATCCTGGAGGCTCTCCTAAAGGCTCTTCTGGAGCCCTCAGGCGGCGGTCTTTTCCGCCTCGTCGTCCTTGTAGAGATCGTCGCGCGAAACCTTCTTTTCGGTCACGTTGGCGAGTTCGAGGATGAAGTCGACGACCTTGTCCTCATAGATCGGTGCACGAAGCTGGGCCAACGCTTGGGCGTTGCTGCGGTAATAGTCCCAGACCTCCTTCTCGCGGCCCGGCATCGAGCGCGCCCGCTCGATCACGGCGCGGCCGACCTCGTCGTCGGTCACGGAGATCTTGTTCTTCTCGCCGATCTCGGAAAGCACGAGGCCGAGCCGCACGCGGCGGTCGGCGATCTTGCGGTACTCTTCCTTGGCGGCCTCTTCAGTGGTGTCCTCGTCGGCGAAGGTCTTGCCGGCGGAGTCCATCTCGGCCTTCACCGAGTTCCACATCAGATTGAACTCCTCGTCGACCAGCGAGGGCGGAGCCTCGAAGCGATGGGCCTCGTCGAGGCGGTCGAGCAGCGCGCGCTTGACGCGCTGGCGCGTCGCGGTCGCGAACTCGGCGACCAGCCGTTCGCGCGCCGCTTCCTTCAGCTTGTCCAGCGATTCGAGGCCGAGCGTCTTGGCGAACTCGTCGTCGATCGCGAGGTCCTGCGGCGCCTCGATCAGCGTCGCGGTGGCCTCGAATTCGGCCGGCTGGCCCGCGAGCTTGTCGTTCATGTAGTTCTTGGGAAACGCCACCTTCAGCGTGCGGGTCTCGTTCGTGGCGATGCCGGTGAGCTGCTCTTCGAAGCCGGGGATGAAGGTGTTGGATCCGATCACGACCTGGATGCCCTCACCGGCGCCGCCCTCGAAGGGTTCGCCGTTGATGGTGCCCTTGAAGGCGACGGTGACGCGATCACCCGACTCGGCCTTGGCGCCCTCGGCCTTCGCGGCATAGCCGCGGTTCGAATCGGCGATGCGCTTGATCGCCTCGTCGACGTCGGCGTCGGTGACTTCGGCGACGGGCTTCTCGACCTCGAAGGTCTTGAAGTCGGCGAGCGCGATCGACGGCACCACCTCGATCGCAACCGTGTAGGTCAGATCGGTTTTGCCGTTGAGCAGCTCCTCGACCTCGGCCTGCTCGGTCGGCATGGTGATCTTCGGTTCGGTCGCCAGGCGGAAGCCGCGCTCGGAGAACAGCTGCGTGTTGGTGTCGCGGATGGTCTGGTCGATGGTCTCGGCCATCACCGAGCGGCCATAGACCTTCTTGAGGTGCGTGACCGGCACCTTGCCGGGACGGAAGCCGTTGATGCGGACCTTGTCCTTGAGATCGACGAGCTTGGCACCGGCCTTGGCGTCGAGATCAGACGCGGGAACGCTGATCTTGAACTCGCGCTTCAAACCTTCCGAGAGGGTTTCTGTGACCTGCATGGTGTCCAATCTTCTTCTCGTTCGGTCCCGGCGCGCATGCGTCGGGACGCTGTCATTAATCGATCCGGCGCGAGGCGAACGCCTCAACGCCGGTGGTTCATCGGACCGGCTTCCGGCGGACAAACATCCGCGCAGGAGCAGATCGCGTAATCCGTGCAAACGCTGAAAGCGCTTGGTGCGGGCGGAGGGACTCGAACCCCCACAACTTTCGTCACTGGAACCTAAATCCAGCGCGTCTACCAGTTCCGCCACGCCCGCGTAAATTTGCATCAAGACCGGCCGCGATGCCGCGGGCGGCGGGCTTATAGCATGTGCCCGCCTGTTCGCAGCAAAAAAATGGCCCGATAGAGGCAGGCTTCAACTAGGCACGACGGCTGGACTTATCCAGCACGCCGTGGTCCGGATCGGCCATGAAAACGCGGATCTTCGACCCGACGAGGCGCGAGGTTTTGGCCGGACTTGGAGCCGGACTTGGCGCCTCTGTGGCCGGGCTGATGGCGGGCGGCGCAGTCCCGGCCGTGACCGCCCAGCTCGCGCTTCAGGCAAGGCCGGCGACGCTGGCCCTGAGGCCGGGGCAGCCGGCCACACCCATCTGGGAGCTGGCCGCCGTCAGCCACCTCGGGGATGTCCGTCTCAAACGTGGCGACCGCTGCGAGGTGGTCTTCCGCAACGACCTGCCTGTGCCGCTTACACCAGTCTGGTACGGCCTTGGCGGCCCGGCCGCGGCCGACCCGCTTCGAGGACGCGCCCCGACGGCCCCGGACGCGACAGAAACATCAATTATTTCAGTCCCAAATGCGGGAATCTTGCTGGCCGACTTTCGCCTGTTCGAGGACGGCCTGAAGCAGCCCGCGCGCCCGCTTCCGATCATCGCCGCCGAGACAAACCCGGTCGCCGCCGATCGCGACGTGGTTCTCTTGATCGAGGAATGGCGGCTACGGCCAGATGGAACCGCACTTCCCCCGGGCCGGGACCCGAAGGACACATCCCCGCTCTATACAATCAACGGAACGACTTCATTCGAACTCTCAGCTGCGGCGAATGAGCGGCTGCGGCTGCGCTTTATCAACGGCTCGCAACGTTCTGTTCTGGCGATCAAATTGGAAAGCCACGAAGTCCAGGTGCTGGCCCTGGACGGACAGCCGGCCGAGCCGTTCCCGGCTCGCAACGGCGCGCTGGTGCTGGCTCCCGGCGCACGCGCCGACGCCTTCGTGGATGCGGGCACATCGGCCCCATTCCTGCTGCATGACGGCAAGGAGGCGCACCAGGTCGGCCGCCTCACTGTCTCCGGCAAGCTTGAGCGGCGCGTGCCGCTGTTGCCGCCGCAGCCGCTCCCTCCAAATGACCTGCCCGACCGCCTCGATCTGAGAGGCGCCCTGCGATTCGATGTCACGCTCGGGGCAGCCGACGTCGGGTGGATACGGCCCGCAAATTTCTCGACGTCCTCTGCCCCAGCCTTTCGCACCAAGGCGGGCCGCACTGTCGTGCTGGCCCTCAAGAACCCCGCACCCGTCGCCACCGTGTTCCATCTCCACGGCCACTCTTTCCGCCTGCTCGACAAGCTCGACGACGGCTGGAAGCCCTATTGGCTCGACACGCTCGCGATCGAACCCGGCCAGACCCAGCGCATCGCATTCGCTGCGGCCTCCCCCGGGCGGTGGCTGATCGAATCCGTCGTAACCGACTGGGCCGCACCGCGGCTGGTGCGCTGGTACGCGGTGGAGTGAGAGCTCAGTATTCCACCCCCAGCGCACCATAGATTCGCCGGTGCACGGCCGGCAGCGTCTCGGTGAGATCCTCCGCGATCAGCCCCGGCCCCGCCTCGCTCGCCGCTTCGCCATGCATCCAGACGGCGATGCTGGCGGCTTCGAATGCCGGCACGCCTTGCGCCAGCAGGCCTGCGATGATGCCGGCGAGCACGTCGCCGGCACCCGCGGTGGCGAGCCAGGGCGGTGCGTTGGCGGCGATGGTGGCGCGGCCGTCGGGCGCGGCGATCGTGGTGTCCGCGCCCTTCAGCAGCACGACCGCGCCGGAGCGCTCGGCGGCGGCGCGCACGCGCTCGATCTTCGAGCGGCCCGGATATTTATTGCTGAGGTCGGAGAACAGCCGTGGGAACTCGCCCTCGTGCGGCGTCAGCACCACCGCCTTGTCCTGCGACGTCTTGATCGATTCGAACAGGCGCTCGGGATTCGCGGCAAAGCTCGTCAGCGCATCCGCGTCGAGCACCAGATGCCGCTGCGCGTTAAGCGCCGTGTGGACGAGATCGCAGGTGCGCTCGCCGACACCCGCGCCGGGGCCGATGATGCAGGTGTTGTAACGCTTGTCGCCGAGCAGCTCGCCGAACTCGATGGCGGTATCGACGGGGCGAACCATGACCGCGGTGAGCGCAGCCGCATTGATCGCGAGCGCATCACGCGGCGTGGCCAGAGTCACCAAGCCCGCACCTGCCCGCAGCGCCCCGCGCGCGGCGAGCCGCGCGGCACCGGTCGCCGCCGCATCGCCCGAGACCGCCAGCACATGGCCGCGCGCGTATTTGTGGCCGTCGATGCGCGGCACCGGAAAGGCCGCGCCCCAGAAGTCCGGATCGTTTTCGAATATTTGCGGCGCGATCTCGTCCAGCACCTGCGCGTCGATACCGATGTCGGCGACACGCACGTGGCCGCAATGCATCCGCCCCGGCAGCAGCAGATGCGCCGGCTTCTTCCGGAAGAAGGTAAGGGTCTCGGTGGCGTTCACCGCCACGCCCAGCACGGCTGCGCTGGTGCCGTTGATGCCGCTCGGCAGGTCGACCGCGAGCACCGGCGCACCGTTGGCGTTGATCGCCTCGATCATCGCACGCGCCTCGCCCTCGGCGGGACGGCTGAGGCCCGCGCCGAACAGCGCATCAATGATCAGCGCCGGTCGCCCGATCGCCTGCGGGTTGAACGGGAGCACCGGGTGCTTCCAGCCCCGCGCGGCCGAGGCCGCATCGCCCTGGAGCTGGTCCCGCTCGCACATCAGGATCACCGAGACCTCGCGGCCTTGCGCGGCGAGCTCGGCGGCTGCGACAAAACCGTCCCCGCCGTTGTTGCCCGGGCCGGCCACGATCAGGATCGGCCCCTCCTCCACCAGCGCGTGGGCGGCCTCGGCGACCGCCTGACCGGCGCTGAGCATCAGCTTGAAGCCGGGGGTGCCTGCCGCAATGCTGAGCTGGTCGGCGCGCTGCATTTCGGCGTTGGTCAGAACTTCCATGCCACTTCCCTGTCCAAAAGCCTTTTCAAGAGGCACGTTCCGTACCAGGCCATCCGACGGAATGCCGATCTGCACAGATATTGAACCGTTTGCCTATTTCGTAGTCTGCGGTATTTTGTGCGGGTCGGCGCCACCTATCAGAGCTGCACGTTAAAAGGCTGATAACGCTCCAATAATCAGGGCATTTGCAACTTGGCATAGACCCTGCTTTCGCGGAAGTCGCTTCGGTTCGTCGTGCTCACTGGCATTTATCAGGGTGTGGCCGGCCGTTGTTGCCGGACTGGTCAGGGATCCCGGCATAGCGAAGACAAGATCGTGCGTTAAGAAAAGCGCATCCTGACGAAGACGTTGCTATTTGTTCGAAAGGCCGGGAGGCGCGCAGTGAAGAAAATCGAAGCCATCATCAAGCCATTCAAGCTCGACGAGGTGAAGGAAGCGCTTCAGGAAGTCGGCCTTCAGGGCATCACCGTCACCGAAGCCAAGGGCTTCGGCCGGCAGAAGGGTCACGCCGAGCTGTACCGCGGCGCAGAATACATCGTCGACTTCCTGCCCAAGGTGAAGATCGAGATCGTGATCGGCGACGATCTGGTCGAGCGCGCCATCGACGCAATCCGCCGCGCCGCGCAAACCGGGCGCATCGGCGACGGCAAGATCTTCGTCTCCAATATCGAAGAGGCGATCCGCATCCGAACCGGCGAATCCGGGCTGGACGCTATCTGAGCCGGGTGCTATCCCGCATTTTGCGACATTCTGACAAGAAATAGGCTGCTTCGGCGGCCTCATTTTGTTTGTGCCTCGCGCGCCTCAAGAAGCGTGAACACGGTCGCTTGAAGCTTGGAAACCGACCCGCAGAGCCATAAGGGGTATGCATGAAGACCGCCAAAGACGTCCTGAAATCGATCAAGGACAACGACGTCAAATACGTCGACCTGCGCTTCACCGATCCGCGCGGCAAGTGGCAGCACGTCACCTTCGACATCAGCATGATCGATGAGGACATTTTCGCCGAAGGGACGATGTTCGACGGCTCCTCGATCGCCGGCTGGAAGGCGATCAACGAGTCCGACATGTGCCTGATGCCCGATCCGGTGACCGCGACGATCGATCCGTTCTTCGCCGAGACCACCATGGTCATCACCTGCGACGTGCTCGAGCCGACCACCGGCGAGCCCTACAACCGCGATCCCCGCGGCATCGCCAAGAAGGCCGAGGCGATGGTCAAGTCGATGGGCGTTGGCGACACCGTGTTCGTCGGCCCCGAAGCCGAGTTCTTCGTGTTCGACGACGTGCGCTTCTCCGCCAACCCCTACAGCACCGGCTTCCGCCTCGACTCTTCCGAGCTGCCGACCAACTCCGACACCGAATATGAAGGCGGCAATCTCGGCCATCGTGTCCGTACCAAGGGCGGCTACTTCCCGGTGCCGCCGCAGGACTCCGTGCAGGACATGCGCTCGGAGATGCTCGGCGCCATGGCCAAGATGGGCGTGAAGGTCGAGAAGCACCATCACGAGGTCGCTTCCGCCCAGCACGAGCTCGGCATGAAGTTCGACACGCTGACCTTGATGGCCGACCACATGCAGATCTACAAATACTGCATCCACCAGGTCGCGCACATCTACGGCAAGACCGCCACCTTCATGCCGAAGCCGGTCTTCGGCGACAACGGCTCGGGCATGCACGTGCACCAGTCGATCTGGAAGGATGGCAAGCCGGTGTTCGCCGGCAACAAATATGCCGACCTGTCGGAGACCTGCCTCCACTACATCGGCGGCATCATCAAGCACGCCAAGGCGATCAACGCCTTCACCAACCCGTCGACCAACTCCTACAAGCGTCTGGTCCCGGGCTATGAGGCTCCCGTGCTGCTCGCCTATTCCGCCCGCAACCGCTCCGCCTCCTGCCGCATCCCCTACACCGCTTCGCCGAAGGCCAAGCGCGTCGAGGTGCGCTTCCCCGATCCGCTCGCCAATCCCTATCTCGGCTTCGCCGCGATGCTGATGGCGGGCCTCGACGGCATCAAGAACAAGATCGATCCCGGTCCGGCGATGGACAAGGACCTCTACGATCTGCCGAAGGAAGAGCTTAAGCAGATCCCGACGGTGTGCGGCAGCTTGCGCGAGGCGCTGGAAAACCTCGACAAGGATCGCGGCTTCCTGAAGAACGGCGGCGTGTTCGACGACGACTTCATCGACGCTTATATCGAGCTGAAGATGACCGAAGTCGCCCGCTTCGAAATGACCCCGCACCCGGTCGAGTTCGAAATGTACTATTCGGGCTAAGCCGCCGGAACGACTACGACGCATGAAAGGCGCCCCTCGGGGCGCCTTTTTTTGTGGTCCTCGAGTTTTGTTCTGCGTCTGACTCCACTTCGTTCTCAAAGAACGAATCGGAATCGAGAAAACTGGCGCGCATCAATTCTTGATATCTGGTTTATTGCGCCCGAGAGATCGCGAGCGCTGTTGGTAATCGCAGGATGCGTTCAGTGCCGCGAAATCCATCCTGGAGACTAGTTCTCGTGCCTGTTTGCGAAAATCGCCAATCCTCTGCCGCCGGTCGCAACGATCGAGAGCCTTATCGGCCTCGGCGCAACCCCGCAGCTACGCCGCCGCGCGCTGCTTCGCCACCATGGCCTGACCGAACGCCTCGAACAGTTTTCGGTTGATCGGATTGTGCTGCGGGTCGTATTCGGCGTGCCATTGCACCCCGAGCGCAAAAGCCCTGGCTTCCGCGATGCGGATTGCCTCGATGGTGCCGTCCTCGGCAATGCCCTCGATCAGCACGCGCTTGCCGGGATCGAGGATGCCCTGGCCGTGCAGCGAATTGACCCTGATCTTGTCACAGCCGAGCAATTCTGCGAACGCGCCGCCCGGCGTCAGATCGACGTCGTGGCGATCGGCGAACACCACTGTCGGATCGGGGTGGATCTCACCGTTCTCGAGCCTCGGCATGCGATGGTTCATGCGGCCCGGGATCTCGCGGATCTCGGGATGCAGCGAGCCGCCGAAGGCGACGTTCATCTCCTGGAGGCCCCGGCAGATGCCGAACAGCGGGATACCGCGGGCAACGCAGGCGACCGAGAGCGCCAGCGCCACCTCGTCGCGGTGGATGTCGTAGGGCTCGTGCGCCTCACACGGATCGACGTTGAAACGGGTCGGGTGGACGTTGGCCCGGGCGCCGGTCAGCACGATGCCGTCGACAGTGTCGAGCAGCGCGCCGATATCGGTGATGTCGGGCGAGCCCGCGAACATCACCGGCAGGCCGCCGGAAACCTCGGCCACGGCGCGCAGATTACGCTCGCCGACCATCTGGACCTGAAATCGATTTTCAACGCGATGGGCGTTCCCGATCACGCCGACGACCGGCTTTCTCATCTCCCGTTCAGACCTCTCGCCGAAGACGATTCTCCAAACATGCCCCTGGGATGGAACAAATTCAACAGAAGGGTACGCGGGACGGCAATGCTATTTTCGCGCAAATGCCTCCCGGGCCACGATCGCGCCGCCAAGGGGCAGGCCGGCGGTCTTCAGTGCGGTCGCCGCCGGGTCGCCCGGCGCAGCCAACCAGGGCAGTTTCGTTTCGATTCCGCGCGTCACGGACTCCCCGAGCGCGCCACCGAAATCGATCGGCCAAAGCCCGTTGGGCACCATTTCGGCGGTAACGCCACGGAGTGCATAGCCGTCGCCCAGGACCGCCTCCGCATGGTCGCCGGCGACAAGGCGCGCCGTCGCAGGGTCCATGGGATCGCCAAAGCTCACCAGCACGGGCATTAGGTCCCCCTGCACCGCGACGACGCCGGTCTGCCGGCTGAGCTCGTTGAACGAGACACGGTTGCCTCGCGCGGCGCCATAAGCGCGGAGCGCGACATAGTTGATGTCGTCGAGATCGAGCTTCGCGCCCTGCTGATGCGCCAGCAATGCCACCACATTCTTTCCCCGGCCGAGGTCGACGAACACAGCCTCGCCGCGCATCGTGGTGCGGCCGCCCCGGCTATAGCCGCGATCGGGCACGACGGACAGAATACCGGAGCCGGACTTGACGCCTTCGGGCGTCGTCACCTCGACCGTGAGGCGATATTTGTGGCCGGGCCGGTTGATCCGGATCTGGTCGCCAATCACGAGCACGGCCAAAAGCCCGAGCAGACCCACCCATTTGCTGATGAAACTCAAGCGCGCCCCACCTGTTCTCTCCTCGTCGGTCTGCACCGTTCACACGGCAGCGTCAAACCAGCGCGTTGACGCGGTCTTGATCAAAAGCGTGTTTGTCGAAAGACTGCCCCCGGTCCACCTAAAGGACATTGCGTGATCACATTCCCGGATGAACGACCCCCGACCCGTTTTGATCTGGCTTGGGGCATTTCGGTCGGCGGCATCGGCGTGGTGCTGTTCGCCGTGCTGCTCGCGTTCTCCTGGTACTTCGCGACCACCCTGCTCCTGATCTTCGCCGGGGTGCTGCTGGGCCTTGGGCTCAACGCGCTGACCAACGCGCTTGGCCGGCATGCGCGTCTGCCGCATACGCTGCGGCTCGCGATCGTCTGCTTGGCCCTCGCGCTGATGCTCGCGGGCATCGCATATCTCGGCGGCGCCACCATCGCCGATCAGGCGGCGGGGCTCAGCAAAACCATCAAATCCCAGATCGGCAACGTCAAATCATTCCTGGACAATCACGGCATCGACACCAGCTTCTTCGAATTCGGGAGCTCCGGACCCGATTCGTCTCCCGACGCGCAACCGGAGCCGACGCCGTCGGCCGGCACGACGTCGCGCGGGGCAATACCCGGCGCAGGCGCCCTTGCCTCCAGCGGCGGGGCGATCGTGAGCCAGACGTTCAAGCTGCTGCTTGGCACCATCCACGGCGTGGGAAACATCTTCATCGTGCTGTTTCTGGGAGTCGCCTTCGCCGCCCAACCCAGCGTCTATCGCGAGGGATTGCTGTTCATCGCGCCTGCAAAACATCGCGCGCGCGCGGCCGTCATCATCGACCGCGTCAGCGAGACACTTGAACGATGGCTGATCGCACAGATGATCGTCATGCTCGCGGTCGGCGCGGTAACCTGGATCGGGCTCGTCGTCATCGGCATCCCCGGCTCGTTCATCCTGGGGATCCAGGCAGGCCTGCTCGCCTTCATCCCGACCGTCGGCGCCATCATCGCCGGCGTCGTGGTCGTGCTGGCGAGCCTCGCCTCGGGATGGATTCCGGCGCTGTCGGCCTTTCTCCTCTTCATGGGCGTCCACGCCATGGAGAGCTACGTGCTGACGCCCCTGCTGCAGCGGCAGGCACTGGACATTCCGCCGGCCACGCTGTTCGCGTTCCAGATCCTGCTCGGCGTCGTGTTCGGGATCTGGGGTCTGGCGCTGGCGCTGCCACTGGTCGCCATCGCCAAGGTCGTGATCGACCACTTCAAGACGTATGAAGCGCCGCCTCTGGCGGAGGCGGCCTGAGCCGCCTCAGGTGGTGAGCACGGTTTCGGTGTGCTCGACCTCAGGGGGTGCCGCAAAATACTGGCCGACGAGGCCGCGCCATTCGGTGAAATTCTCGGAGCCGCGAAAATCGACGGTGTGGTTCTCGAGCGTTTCCCACTTCACCATCAGACGATAGCGCTGCGGCTTCTCGATCGACTTGTGCAGCTCGAAACCATGGAAACCCTTGGAGCGGCCGAAAGCGGCCTTGGCCTTGGCGACGGCGGCCTCAAAGTCCTTCTCGTTGCCCGGCTTGACGTCGATTTGCGCGATCTCGGTGATCATCTGTTTCCACCCATTTTTGTTCGATGGGCGTGTCTACCGCAGCCCGCGACAAAGAAAAAGGCGCCGAAACGGCGCCCTGCCCGGTCCAAAAATGCAGATCACTCAGGCAAGCAGCAGAGCTGTGCCCGCCACGATCAGCGCACAACCGGCGAACAGCGCAAGCGGCCAGTAATTGCGGCCTTGCGTGTAATGCCCCTGGGCGCGGCGCTCGGTGATCAGCGCGCTCTCATACTCGTCCGCGGTCGAGAACAGGCAGGCGAAGCCGCCGCGTGCCGAAGTCGCCGCGGCTTCGAGCGACATCAGGGCGGTCTGCGGGTTCTGTCGACGGATCGATTCCATGACCGCAATGGTAGGGATCGAATGGTAAACAGGGGATTACCGCAAGGCCTCCGTTGCCTAAGCTGTCGCCGTCTGCGCCTTGGACTGCGTGTTGGAGACGCCGATCCGTGCGGCGCTCTGGCGGCGCCAGTTCTCCAGCGACAATGGCAGCTCCTCCGCCGCCTCGACGCGGTTACGGCCGCCGCGCTTGGCCTGGTAAAGCGCGGTGTCAGCCGAGGCCAGCAGCACTTCGAGTTCGGTGCCGGCCGGACCGCCCGCGACGCCGATGCTGACGGTGGTGTCGACCGGGCCCTCATCGACGACGACCCCGGAGGTCTCGAAGGCTTCGCGCACGCGCTCGGCCACCAGCACGCCCTCCTCCAGCGAACACGGCAGGAGGGCGGCGAACTCCTCGCCGCCGATGCGACCCGACATGTCGCTGATGCGCAGGTTGCTGACGACGACGGTCGAGAACAGTTTCAGCATCTCGTCGCCGGCGGGATGGCCGAAGCGGTCGTTGATCGACTTGAAATGATCGATATCGAAGATCATCACGGTCACGGGACGGCCGGCCTTGGCCTCGCGCTCGATCACGCGTCCGCAGGCTTCCGAGAAGCCGCGGCGGTTGAGCATGCCGGTCAGCGGATCGGTGGACGCGGCGGTCCGGTGCGCAGTGACCGTGCGCTCGGACACCAGCATGAAGATCACGAACACGGTGCCGACGGCATAGAGCACGAGCTCGACCGCGAACACGGTGACCCAGATGCTGTTGGAGAAGCCGGCATCGTTCGGGCGCAGGAAACTGCCGAGCAGGATCGGCAGCATCAAGACGCAGCCGTGCATCACCGGGACCACGAAGGCCGGCCAGCGCCGTTGCAGGCTCTTGCGCCGCTCGACCCAGAGCTCGCTCGCCGTCAGCGCCGCATAGACCGAGACGATGCCGGCGCCGACGATCATGCGCAGCATGGACGCCGCGGGATCGAGCAGCGTGGCGGCAGCGGTCCAGGCGAGCGCGCCGACCAGGAGACCCGGCCAGTTCGGCTTGCGGCCATGAAAGACGCGCGCCGCATTCCACACCATGCCGCAGGCGACGAAGCCGACTGCGTTCAGCGCAAGGTAAAGATGCGGGCCCAGCCTGTCGCCAGCCGCCGTCCAGAGCGCGACCGATGCGGCGCCGAGGAGATAGGCGGTGCCCCACCATTTCAGCGCAGGGCTGTTCTCCTGCCTTCCGAAAAATACCATCATAGCGCCGAGCAGTGCGGCGACCATGGTGGCGACCAAATAGAGCGTGATGCTATCGAGCGACATCATGTCGGCCCCCTTCTAGACATAGCAGTTACGCGATCGGCTCCACCGATTTGCGCGCCCTTCCAAATGCGACGCTATGTCTCGCGGGTTCCATTCAGGTTTTCATGCGAGCCCAAGTTTTCAGGAAACACGCCATCAATTTGCATACAAACGAACAGCAAAAAGGGCGCTGAAATCAGCGCCCTTTTGCATCTCATTGAAGCCGCTTTCGCGGCGAATGCGACCGAAGCGATTAACGCTTCGAGAACTGGAAGGACCGGCGGGCCTTGGCCTTGCCGTACTTCTTGCGCTCGACCACGCGGGAGTCGCGGGTGAGGAAGCCGCCCTTCTTGAGCACGGTGCGCAGCTCCGGCTCGAAATAGGTCAGCGCCTTGGAGATGCCGTGACGGACGGCACCGGCCTGGCCGGACAGACCGCCGCCGGCGACGGTGCAGATCACGTCATACTGGCCCGAGCGCGCGGCCACGGAGAACGGCTGCTCAATCATCATACGCAGCACCGGACGGGCGAAATAGACCTCGACCTCGCGCGCGTTGACCGTGACCTTGCCGGCGCCCGGCTTGATCCAGACGCGGGCGACCGCATCCTTTCGCTTGCCGGTGGCATAGGCGCGGTTGAACTTGTCGACCTTCTTCTCGTGCTTGGGCGCGTCGGGCGCGGCCGCCGTCTTGAGCTGCGAGAGCTGGTCGAGCGACTGGATGGATTCGGCCATGTTATGCGGCCCTCGTGTTCTTGCGGTTCAACTTGGCGATGTCGATCTTCTCGGGCGTCTGGGCCTCGTGCGGATGATCGGCGCCGCCATAGACGCGGAGATTGCCCATCTGGACGCGACCGAGCGGGCCACGCGGGATCATGCGCTCGACGGCCTTCTCGAGCACGCGCTCGGGATGCTTGCCCTCGAGGATCTGGCGCGCGGTGCGCTCCTTGATGTGGCCGACATAACCGGTGTGCTTGTAATAGGTCTTCTGCTCGCGCTTGCGGCCGGTGAGAACCGCATACTGCGCGTTGATGATGATGATGTTGTCGCCGCAATCAACGTGCGGGGTGTAGGTCGGGAGGTGCTTGCCGCGCAGGCGCATGGCGACGATGGTGGCGAGACGGCCGACGACCAGACCCTTGGCGTCGATCAATACCCACTTCTTCGTCACCTCAGCCGGCTTTGCCGAAAAGGTTTTCATGTCAGAGTTTCCGTGGACGGGGAGCATCGGCGCGAACACCGCACCGGACTGGGCGGGTTTCTAGAGAACGGGGGCGCCGCGGTCAATGCCCAAAGGCGTAATTTACATGTGCAATATCAATTGCTTAGAAATATGGTATTAACATACCCGCAAAAAGCTCAAACGTTTGGAATGGAATAGGTCGAGGTGACATGCGCAATCGGGTCGGGCGAGGTACCGGACAACAACTTCACCTCGCCGACTGCAAGGCGCTTCCCGAGCTTGAGCAGCCGCGCCTCCGCCAGCACGTCCTGCCCGGGTTGCCCCTTGCGCAGGAAGTTGATGTTGAGATTGGTGGTGACGGCGAGCCCGATCGGCCCGATTGCGGACAACAGCACCACGTACATCGCGAAATCGGCGAGTGCCATCAGGGTCGGGCCGGACACGGTTCCGCCCGGCCGCAGCATCTTTTCGCTATAGCGTTGACGCAAAAGGCAGGCCTGACCGTCCGCGCTCTCGATCGTGATGTCGTCGCCGCTGAAGGCCTGGGGAAACTCGTTGCGGAGGAACTGCTCGAGCTCCGCCACGCTCATTTTCGCTAACGCCATGCTACCCCTCACCCTCGCTTCACGTCCCCTGTTACATTAAGTTATCTGCGTCATCCAATCGCAATAATCCAATCGGAAACGCTTTGATGTCCGTCCAGGCCGCCCGCGTCCCCTCCCCGCAACCACCGATCCTGCTGCGCGAGACCGTGGGCCTCATCGCGGTCCTGACCCTCAACCGCCCGGCCGCCCGCAACAGCCTGTCGGCGGCGATGATCGCAAGCCTGCATGCCGAGCTCAACGAGATCCGGGACGACAAGTCCGTCCGCGGGGTCGTGATCGCGGCCAACGGTCCCGCCTTCTCCGCCGGCCACGACATGAAGGAGCTGACCGCGCGCCGCACCGACCCGGACCGTGGCCGTGCCTTCTTCGCCGAGATGATGACCGCCTGCAGCGCGATGATGCAGGCGATCGTGCACCTGCCCAAGCCTGTGGTCGCATCGGTCCAGGGCATTGCGACCGCCGCGGGCTGCCAGCTCGTGGCAAGCTGCGATCTCGCGATCGCCTCGGAAGCAGCACACTTCGCCACTCCCGGCGTCGACATCGGCCTGTTCTGCTCGACGCCGATGGTGGCGCTGTCGCGCAACGTGCCGCGCAAGCAGGCGATGGAGATGCTGCTGACGGGCGAGCCGATCCCGGCCGCGCGCGCCCGCGAGATCGGACTCGTCAATCGTGTCGTCGCGGCCGGCACTGAGCGCGCTGCCGCCATTGCGCTCGCCGAACAGGTCGCGCTGAAATCCGCCTATACCGTCAAGCTCGGCAAGGAGGCGTTCTATCGCCAGGCCGAGATGAGCCTTGCAGACGCCTATCGCTATGCGGCAGAGGTGATGACCGACAACATGATGGCGCGAGACGCCGAGGAAGGCATCGGCGCTTTCATCGAGAAGCGCACGCCGACATGGCGGGACGAGTAATTCGTCATTGCGAGCGAAGCGAAGCAATCCAGAAATCCCTCCTCGGAGGCAGACTGGATTGCTTCGTCGCTTCGCTCCTCGCAATGACAGCGAAAAGATGAGCCCGAAAAGATAAGCCAATGAACCACGACGCCTATCCCGACAATTACATCCGGGGCATCCTCAACAACGTGAAGTCGATCGCGATGGTCGGCGCTTCGCCTGTCAACGTGCGGCCAAGCTATTTCGCGTTCAAATATCTGGCCCAGCGCGGCTACGACATGATTCCGGTCAACCCCGGCCATGTCGGCAAGGAGCTGCTCGGAAAACCCTTCGTCGCCTCGCTGTCCGACATCGGCCGTCCCGTCGACATGATCGACATTTTCCGCAACTCCAGCCACATCATGCCGGTGGTCGAGGAAGCCCTCACCCTCGATCCGCTGCCGATGGTGATCTGGATGCAGCTGGGGGCGCGGGACGATGCGGCGGCGCTGAAGGCGGAATCGGTCGGTATCAAGGTGGTGATGAACCGCTGTCCCAAGATCGAATATGGCCGCCTGTCGTCGGAGATCTCCTGGATGGGCGTCAATTCACGCACGCTGAGCTCCAAACGCGCCCCGGTGCCGACGCAGGGCATGCGCTTATCCCTCAATCGGATGAGTGTCGGCGGCGGCGACACCGCGGCATCGGACCGCGCCGCCAAGAACAAGAGCGAGCAAAGCTGACGCAATTGCGAAGGTTTCATTTCGCGAACGCGACAATGCGTAGCACGATCGTTCCGATGTGAAGCCGCGCCTTGACGGCAGCCGCGGCGCCAATCAGCATGCCGCGCGATTTCAGACCACGAGAACAGGACGCCCTCAATGAGCGATCGCCTTCCGGGATTTTCGACCCTCGCCGTGCATGCCGGTGCACAGCCCGATCCCACCACCGGTGCGCGCGCGACTCCGATCTATCAAACGACATCGTTCGTCTTCAACGACGCCGACCACGCCGCCTCGCTGTTCGGCCTGCAGGCGTTCGGCAACATCTATACCCGCATCGGCAATCCCACCAATGCGGTGCTGGAAGAGCGCGTCGCGGCGCTCGAAGGCGGCACGGCCGCGCTTGCGGTGGCCTCGGGCCATGCCGCGCAGGTCGTGGTGCTACAGCAATTGCTCCAGCCCGGCGACGAGTTCATCGCCGCGCGAAAGCTCTATGGCGGCTCCATCAACCAGTTCACGCACGCGTTCAAGAGCTTTGGCTGGAACGTGGTGTGGGCCGATCCCGACGACATCGCGAGCTTCGAACGCGCGGTCACGCCGCGCACGAAAGCGATCTTCATCGAGTCCATCGCCAATCCCGCCGGCAGCATCACCGACATCGAGGCGATCTCGACGGTGGCGCGCAAGGCCGGCGTACCGCTGATCGTCGACAACACGCTGGCCTCGCCCTATCTGATCCGTCCCATCGACCACGGTGCCGACATCGTCGTGCACTCGCTGACGAAATTTCTCGGCGGCCATGGCAATTCGATCGGCGGCATCATCGTCGATGCCGGCACCTTCGACTGGTCGACCGGCGGCAAATATCCGATGCTGTCGGAGCCGCGGCCCGAATATCACGGCATCCGGCTGCAGGAGACGTTTGGCAATTTCGCCTTCGCGATCGCCTGCCGCGTACTCGGCCTGCGCGACCTCGGACCGGCGCTCTCGCCGTTCAACGCCTTCATGATCCTCACCGGCATCGAGACATTGCCGCTGCGCATGCAGAAGCACTGTGACAATGCGAAAGCGGTCGCCGAATTCCTCGCCGGCCATCCGGCGGTGGCCGCGGTGAACTATGCGGGCCTTGCAAGCGACAAGTACAACCAGCTCGCGCGCAAATACGCGCCGAAGGGTGCCGGCGCCGTGTTCACTTTCAGCCTGAAGGGCGGCTACGATGCCGGCGTCAGCCTGGTGTCGAAGTTGCAGCTGTTCTCGCATCTGGCCAATGTCGGCGACACCCGCTCGCTCGTCATCCATCCAGCCTCGACCACGCACAGCCAGCTCGACGACGCCGCCAAGGTCAAGTCCGGCGCCGGTCCGGACGTGGTGCGGCTCTCGATCGGCATCGAGGACAAGGAAGATTTGATCGCCGATCTGGAGCAGGCGCTGGGCGCGTAGCTGTCGTGGTCATTCCGGGGCGCCTGAGCGCCCCGGAATATGGCTCCAGTTAACAGTCATTAACCATATCTGCCGCATACATCGTCCCTGGATCACCCCTTTTGATTCGGAGCCGACGATGCTGCGCTGGATGGTGCCTGCCCTTGCGGCGATGCTGACGGTCTCAGCTGCGGTTGCGGCCGATTTGCCGGCCACGCCGAGGCGGCGGGCGGCCGCTCCGCCACAGGAGCCGCCGCAGGTCTATGTCGAAACCGATCCGGATGCGCTGATCTCGCCGGCCTATGGCATCGGCAGCTACATTCGCAATTTGCCGGGTACGCCACTACTGCCGGGCTCGCATACGCTGCCGGGCTATTACGGCCGCCCCTGGGACTACGATTACCAGGGCGGGTATTACGGCGGGAAGCAGGTCGATTATTTCTGGCGCCTGCCCTATTCGTGCGGCATCTACGGCTATTGCTGAAGAGCAGATCCGATCAGCTGGCCTGACCGACGGGAACGGCGCGCGGCTGCGCGTCGGTTGCGCCACGCGTCGCGAGCCGTTCGGTCTGCATCACCGCAAGCGTCAGCACCAGGATCGCGACCGCCTGATGCGCGAGCGCGAGATCAATCGGCACCTGGTTGAGCAGCGTGAGGATGCCGAGCACGCCTTGCAGGCTGACCGCGCCCAGCAGCAAAAGCGCGCCGCTCGCCGCAGACCCCGCGCGTGAACGCACCGCATCGAACGCGTGCAACGCCGCCAGCGCGAACAGCGCATAGGCCGTCATGCGGTGCTCGAACTGCACCGTCAGCACATTGTCGAACATATTGCGCCACCACGGCGTCTCGAACCACAGCCGCTCCCCTGACGGAATGAACGCGCCGTCGATCTGCGGCCAGGTGTTGTAGGCGCGGCCGGCGCGCAAGCCCGCAACCAGCGCACCGAAATAGATCTGGATGAAGGTCACGACCAGGAGCAAGGCGCTCGTGAAGCGCAGCCGCGAGGGTGCTGCGATCGGCGGACGCTCGGCAAGCCGCCGCACCGTCCAGACGATGCCGGCGAAGATCACGAGCGCGAGCACAAGATGCGTTGCCAGCCGATATTGCGACACCTCGACGCGTTCAGACAGCCCCGAGGCCACCATCCACCACCCTACCGCGCCCTGGAGCCCGCCGAGCCCGAACAACAGCCACAACCACCGCTTCAACTCGCCGGACAGGCCGCCGCGCCAGAGGAAAAACAGGAACGGCAACAGATAGGCGACGCCGATGAAACGGCCGAGCAGCCGGTGGCTCCATTCCCACCAGAAGATCTCCTTGAACTCGGACAGGCTCATGCCGGCGTTGAGCTCGCGATATTGCGGGATCGTCTTGTAGGCCTCGAAGGCCGCCGTCCACTGCGCTTCCGAGAGTGGCGGAACGCTGCCCGTGACCGGCTTCCATTCGACGATCGAGAGTCCGGATTCCGTCAGCCGCGTCGCGCCGCCGACCAGCACCATCAGCGCGATCAGCGCAGCCACTGAGATCAGCCACCAGCGCACGGCGCGATGCGGCTCGGTGGGGGCGGAAATCGGCGTCATTCGAGGCAAAACCAGAGCTTGAACCGGACTGCGTGCCCCTTATAGTCCCCCGCTTCCGCAGCGCAAGTTACGTGAAAGCCGCGACATTCCGTCATGACGATCCGCACCCGCAAGTTCCTCGGCACCATCCTGCTCCTGGTGCTCGCCACCGTCTGGGCCCTGCTCGGCATGGCGCTGGCGCAGATGCCCTGGATTGCCGAATCCGGCTGGCGGCAGGCAATCTATTACGTGGTGGTCGGCATGGGCTGGGTGCTGCCGGCCATGCCGATCGTAAGCTGGATGCAGCGGCCCGACCGGGCCAAGTCGAGTTCGTAGCGCGTCCAGTTCGTTGCGCCTTCTACGTCGCGGCTGTGCCGGTCGGCTTCACCGGCGCAAAAGCAACCCCCGACACCAGCACCCGCATGATGCGCAGCGAGCGCACCCGGCCATCCCAGGAAATGCGCGGCAACGCGCGCAGATTGGTGCGTCCCTCCGCGTCCACGACGCCCGGGATCGTCGTCACCGCGCTGGCAAAGCCGGCCTCCTCCGCCATGATGACATGGCTGCGCCGGAACGAGGCGCGATCGCCGAACGGAAAGGCGAGATGCCGGATGTCGCGAGCGAAGGCCGCTTCCGCCACCGCCTTGCCCATCGTCATCTCGCGCAGCGCGGCGGCATCCTTCATGTTGGCGAGAACGGGATAGTTCACGGTCGCACTGCCGATCGTCACCAGCGGGTCGGCCGCAAGCCTCGCCAGATCCTCCCAATTCACCGATGCCTTGCGTGAGAGCGCGGCAAGGTCGACCCGGTAGCGCGCGCAGAGGTCTGCGATCGCGGCCGACACATCCGCCGGCGGCAGCGAGCGCAGCCAGGCCTCGACGAACGAAAACAGCGCCTGCTTCTCGGCGTTGCCAGTCACAGTAAAGCGCTGCTCCTTCTCGCCCATCATCAGGCTGACACGGCTCTCGCGCGCGATCACCTGTTCGAGTCCGAGCCACCAGGCCTCACCGACGCCGTCGGGAAACGCCGTGGGCACATAGATCGTGAAGGGCACGGCATGGCGCGCCAGCACCGGATAGGCAAAGTCGATCAGGTCCTTGCCGGCGCCGTCGAAGGTGAGTGCCACGAAGCGCCGCTGTTCCGACAGCGTCACCGCGCGCCGGCAGACCTCGTCCATGCCGAGAAAATCATACTTCCACCGCTTTAGCGCGCGAATGGCGCGATCGAGGAAATGCGGCGTGATCTCGTTTTCGCGCAGCGGCTGAAACCCGCCGCGCCGCCTCGGCCGCACATGCGCAAAACGCAGGATGGCGCCGGCACCACGACTGCGCAGCGCAGCCTGCCCTGTGAACCAGGTCAGCTCAAGGCGCAGCCGTTCCAGCCATCTGTCGTCGGATGCCAATGTCCCACCTCGCGCCCGTCGGCGGCCGTTTCCCCTCTTATAGTCATTACTCTTTGTTGACACTTCTTTGCAAAGGTCGGCCACAGGCCGAATTACGCATATTTTTGATTTCTCGACAGGTTCGCGAATGACCATGGCTGCGGCGATGCAAAGCCGGACGGCAGAATTGCCAGCGCGGTCGAAAGCGGGCCGCATCGCGCATGTCGATATCGTGACCGATCTCGGCGCGGCCGAGGCCGCCTGGCGCGCCTTCGAGCAGCCCGGCCACCTCTTCACGCCCTATCAGCGATTTGATCTGCTCAGTCCCTGGCAGCGTCTGGTTGGCGAGCACGAACGCGCCCGCCCTTTCATCGTCGTGGCCCGCGACGCCGAGCATCAGCCACTGCTGCTGCTGCCGCTCTCGCTGCGCCAAAACCACGGCGTCCGCACGGCCTGCTTCATGGGCGGCAAGCATACGACCTTCAACATGGGCCTGTGGAACGCCGAATTTGCAGCGCTGGTCACCATCGGCGATCTCGACGCGCTGCTTGCGCCGCTCGGCGAGCATGCCGACGTTCTCGCACTGACGCAGCAGCCGCTGCACTGGAACGACCAGCAGAACCCGTTCGCGCATTTGCCGCGCCAGAGCGCGATCAACGGCTGCCCGCTGCTCACGATGGAACCGGGCGGTCCGCCGGCATCGCGGATCAGCAACTCCTTCCGCCGCCGCCTCAAGAGCAAGGAGAAGAAGCTCCAGGCGCTCGCCGGCTATCGCTATCATTTGGCGACCACCGATGCGGACATCACCCGCCTGCTCGACTGGTTCTTCCGTGTCAAGCCGGCGCGGATGGCCGAACAGAAGCTTCCCAACGTCTTCGCCGAGCCCGGCGTCGAGCCATTCGTCCGCAGCGCCTGCCTTGCGCCACGCGGTGACGGCCGCGCCATCGACATCCATGCGCTCGAATGCGACGACGAGGTGATCGCGATCTTCGCCGGCGCCGCCGACGGCCAGCGCTTCTCGATGATGTTCAACACCTACACGATTTCCGAGCACGCCCGCTACAGCCCCGGGCTGATCCTGATGCGTTACATCATCGACCGCTGCGCCGAGCGCGGCTACCGCTCGCTCGACCTCGGCATCGGCTCGGACGAGTACAAGCGGATGTTCTGCAAGGACGACCAGGACATCTTCGACAGTTTTGTTCCGCTGACGTCACGCGGAAAGCTCGCGGCCATGGCGATGTCCTCGCTGAGCCACGGCAAGCGGCTGGTGAAACAGAACCAGATGTTGTTCGACCTGGCGCAGCGGCTGCGGCGGGCGTTCGGGTAGCTCTCGCCATTGCACGACTGCCCTCCTTCTCCACTTGTGGGAGAAGGTGGCGCGAAGCGCCGGATGAGGGGTTGTATCAGCAAATCAAAATGCGAGAGGCACGCGCGGAGAGAGACCCCTCACCCGTCTCGCCGCTATCGCGGCGAGCCACCCTCTCCCACAGGGGGAGAGGGTAAGAAACGCCTACGCCGCCACGACCCGTGGCGCATCCCTCGCATCCGACGGCTGCACGGACCTGCTCAGCATCGTCACTTCGCTGAAGCCGACGGCGCCGAGCTGCTCGCACATCAGCGCGCGCGCATCCGGCGTCATCGACGCCTCGGGTACCACGACGGCGCGGGCATTCGCCGTCAGGAGCTCGGCCGGAAGGTCGGAGGCACTGCCGGCATCGAGCAGCACGTGGTCGTAGGCGCGCAGCAGCGCGTCGATCGCGAGCGTCACGCGCGGCGACTGCAACAGGCTGCGATCGAAGCCGGGGCGGCCGGCCATGACCAGATGCAGCCGCGAGACCTTGTCCCGGGTGATGATCTGCGCGAACGATGCCTCGCCCTGCATGAGCTCGGCAAGGCCGGGGGCCGAGGCATCGACGGACACGGCGGCCATGGTCGGCGAGGACGCGGCGAGATCGACCACGACGACCCGCGCGTCGCGCGCCAGGTGCCGGGCCAATGTCAGCGCCGACAGCGTGATGGCGTCGCCGGTCGCAGTGCCGAGCACCGTGACTTTCTTGGCCATGGCCCCGGCGGCGCGCAGGCTGTCGGCCAGCTGTTCGATCTCCGCGAATTCGGTGACATCGGCGTCAGCCGTCATCTCCGGCTGAAGCGGCGCGGGTTCTGCCATGACTGGATCGACGAAGGGCTCGACCACCACCGGTTGGACGATCTGTTCCTGGCGAGCCGACGCCCGCGCGAGCGCTGGCGCGAACACCGCTACCGCCCGGGGCGCGGTCTGGCGCAACAATTCTCCGGTGACGACGACGCCGGACGAGAGCAGCAGTGTCGCGATCGTCGCGATCAGCACGATCGGCAGCTTCTTCGGATAGGCCGGCGTGTTCGAGACGACGGCGCGCGAGATGATGCGGCCATCCGTCGGCGCGGTGTCGATGGTCTCGCGGGTGTTGGCTTCACGGTACTTCGCGAGATAGGTTTCGAGCAGGTCGCGCTGCGCCTTGGCCTCACGCTCGAGGGCGCGGAGCTGCACGTCCTGGCCGTTGGTGGCCGTCGCCTGCTTCTTGAGCTGCTCGAGGCTTGCGGACAATTCCTGAACGCGGCCGCTGGCGGCGCGCGCATCGTTTTCGAGCGTGCGGGCGAGCTTGGCGGCCTCGTCGCGGATCTGGGTGTCGAGGTCGGCGAGCTGCGCCTTCAATTCCTTGATGCGCGGATGGTTGCCAAGCAAGGTCGACGATTGCTCGGCTAGCTGCGCCCGCAACGCCACGCGCTGCTGGGAGGGCGTGCGCATCGATTCCGAGTTCAGCACTTCGGACGATTCGATCGGCTTGCCGCTCTGGATCATCTCGCGGATCAGGCGCGCCTTGGACTCGGCGTCGGCCTTGAGTGCGCGCGCATTGTTGAGCTGGGTGTTGACCTCGCCCATCTGCTGGTTCGACAGCGTCGTGTTGTTGGTGCCGACGAACAGGCTCGACTTGGAGCGGAAATCCTCGGCCTTCGCTTCGGCCTCAGAGACATTCCGTCGCAGCTCGTCGATCCTGCCGGCATACCACTGGCTGGCGTTTCGGGCCTGGTCCTGACGCGCATCCTGCTGGAGCACGAGATAGCCGTCGGCGATCGAATTGGCGACGCGCACGGCGAGATCTGGATCGGCAGACTGGAATTCGATCACGATGACGCGCGACTTGTCGACGGCGTAGGCCTGGAGGCGCTCGTAATAGGCGTCCAGCACGCGCTCTTCGGGGGTCATCGAGAACGGATCGCGGCCGATGCCGATCAGCGCCGCAAGCGACTTCAGTGGCGAGATGCCTTGCAGCACCGGATCGAACTCGGGCCGCTCCGCAAGCTTGTTCTTCTTGATGATCTCGCGCGCGAGATCACGCGACAGCACGAGCTGCACCTGGCTGGTGACGGCTTCGGCGTCGAGCGCCTGCCGTTCCTCGGCGCGATCACTGTTGGGGCGCAGAAACACATTCTCGCGGCCGTCGATCAGGATGCGGGATTCGGACTTGTAGCGCGGCGTGATGAGATTGACGATCGCGACTGATGCGACCAGCGCCAGCACCGTCGGCACGATGATCCAGCCGCGCTTGCGCGCCAATGCCGCACCGAGCGCGTGCAGGTCGATGTCGCCGGATTCGACTGGCGCCGGCCGAGGAGCAACGGACGCAGGCTTCGCTTCAATGCTGGGCTCGAGTTCGGCCCGCTTGGCTGCGACCTTCGAGACAGCCCGCTCGACCACCGCCTTGTCCTTGCCGGCACGCCAGAACGCTAAACGCATCGAACACTCCCGCAGGCGCAACGCCACGAACCTACCTCAACCGGGGCGATTACACTCCATTAAGGTTGCCGCTGGGTTAATCGTGGCGTGCGGCAGCTCGCGCGTGCACGTCCGTCACCGTTTGTTAACCACGAGGGCTCTTAATCCGTCTCGATATTTCGTGAGATTGTTCGAGCATTCGCCGTCGAGCGCTGGTTTTGATCATGCCCCCCTCTCCCGACCAGCCGCTTCGCATCCTGCACGCCGTGCGCGCTCCGGTCGGCGGCATCTTCCGCCACATCCTCGACGTCGCCAACGGTCAGGTCGATCGTGGCCATCATGTCGGCATCCTCGCCGACAGCCTCACTGGCGGTGAGCGCGCCGACAAGGCCCTTGCCGAGCTAGCACCGCGGCTGAAGCTTGGCGTGCACCGGATGGCGATCCGCCGCGAACCCTCGCCCGACGATGTCCTGGTCTGGTTCCGCTTGCGGCGCCTGATCGCCACGCTCAAGCCCGACGTGATGCACGGCCACGGCGCCAAGGCCGGCGCTTTCATCCGCATGCGGCGGCGATCCGACGACACCATCCGCATCTACACCCCGCATGGCGGCTCGTTGCATTATCCCCTCAACACCCTCAAAGGCGAATTTTACGCGCGGCTCGAGCGTGCGCTGATGGACGCGACCGACCTGTTCCTGTTCGAAAGCGCGTTTGCCCGCGACACCTATCAGCGCATCGTCGGCAAGCCGAAGGGCGTGGTGCATTGCGTCTTCAACGGCGTGACGCCGGAGGAATTCGAACCTGTCGTCATGGCCGACGACGCCACCGACCTCGCTTATGTCGGTGAGTTCAGGCACATCAAGGGCGCCGATCTGCTGGTCGACGCGGTGGCGCGCCTGCACGAGGGCGGCAAGAAGGTCACACTGACGCTCGGCGGCGACGGCGAGGAGACCGCGGCGCTGAAAGCGCAAGTCGAGAGGCTTGGCCTCTCCGGTGCCGTCCGCTTCATCGGTCACGTCAAGGCACGCTACGGCTTCTCCAAGGGGCGGCTGCTGGTCGTCCCGTCGCGTGGCGATTCCATGCCCTATGTCGTGATCGAGGCCGGCGCCGCCGGCATTCCGATGATCGCGTCCAAGATCGGCGGCATCCCCGAGATTTTCGGCGCGGAGAACCCGGCGCTGTTTGCGCCGAGCAACGCGGAGGCCATGGCGGAAGCGATTGCGGCCGCGCTCGACAATCCGCAGGGAACAGCGCAGCGCGCCTCGTCTCTTCGCGAGCGCATCTCCGCGCATTTCTCCCAGCAGGCGATGGTCGACGGCGTGCTCGCGGGCTATCGCAACGCATTTGCCAATCATTAACCATCCTTAAGACCGCTTTAGAGAATCTTCCGATTTGTCCGATAATCCAAGCGCCAGGGGATGCTCGCCCGGGGCGCAAGGACGTGGCCCCGCGGGTTTTTGGAATGGACGTGGACGCCCGTGGAACCGCTCAACGCACGCTCGATGCTCGATGCCGCGACCAGCGCCGCGGCGAAGCCGGCTGACCGGCCCTTTGTGGAGCGGCGTCAACGGCTCTCGCCCGCCGCGCTCGACGTCGTCAACCAGAAAGTCGCCCGCGCCTATTCACCGATCGTGATCACCGGCTTCGTACGCCTCGTCGATTTCGCGCTGCTGAGCCTCGTCGGCATCGTCCTCTATCTCGGCTATGTCATGCCGCACGCCGGCTCCTTCAGCTGGATCTATCCCGCGCAGGTCATCGCCGTCGCGGTTTCCGCCGTGGTCTGCTTCCAGGCCGCCGACATCTATCAGGTGCAGCTGTTCCGCGGTCAGCTCCGGCAGATGACGCGGATGATCTCGTCCTGGTCGTTCGTCTTCCTGCTGTTCATCGGCATCTCCTTCTTCGCCAAGTTCGGCAGCGAAATATCGCGGTTGTGGCTTGCCGCCTTTTACGTCCTCGGGCTCGCCGCGCTCCTCTGCGAGCGTCTGGTGCTGCGCTCGCTGGTGCGCGCCTGGGGGCGCGAGGGCCGGCTCGACCGCCGCACCATCATCGTCGGCTCCGACCGCAACGGCGAACAATTGGTCGAGGCGCTGAAAGCGCAGGAGGATTCCGACATCCACGTGCTCGGCGTGTTCGACGACCGCAACGACAGCCGCGCGCTCGAAACCTGTGCCGGCGCGCGCAAGCTCGGCAAGGTCGACGACATCGTCGAGTTCGCCCGCCGCACCCGCGTCGATCTCGTGCTGTTTGCTCTGCCGATCTCCGCCGAGACGCGCATCCTGGAGATGCTGAAGAAGCTTTGGGTGCTGCCGGTGGACATCCGCCTCTCCGCGCACACCAACAAGCTGCGCTTCCGTCCGCGCTCTTATTCCTATATCGGCGAGGTGCCGACGCTGGACGTGTTCGAGGCGCCGATCACCGACTGGGATCTGGTGATGAAATGGCTGTTCGACCGCGTCGTCGGCACCCTCGCGCTGCTAGTGGCCTTGCCGGTGATGGGATTGGTGGCGATGGCAGTGAAGCTCGACAGCCCCGGCCCCGTGCTATTCCGCCAAAAGCGCTTCGGCTTCAACAACGAGCGCATCGACGTCTACAAGTTCCGCTCGATGTACCATCATCAGGCGGATCCGACGGCCTCGAAGGTCGTGACCAAGAACGACTCGCGCGTCACCCGGGTCGGCCGCTTCATCCGCAAGACCAGCCTCGACGAGCTGCCGCAGCTCTTCAATGTGGTCTTCTCCGGCGATCTCTCTTTGGTCGGCCCGCGTCCGCATGCGGTGCAGGGCAAGCTGCAGAGCCGCCTGTTCGACGAAGCCGTCGACGGCTATTTCGCCCGCCACCGGGTCAAGCCCGGCATCACCGGCTGGGCCCAGATCAACGGCTGGCGCGGCGAGATCGACAACGAAGAGAAGATCCAGAAACGCGTCGAGTTTGACCTCTATTACATCGAGAACTGGTCGGTGCTGTTCGATCTCGTGATTCTACTGAAGACGCCGGTCTCGCTGCTGACCAAGAACGAGAATGCGTATTGAGTTGTGGTCTTCCGTCGTGCCCCCGCGAAGGCGGGCACCTAGCGGTGTTTGTCGGCGTATGAGTTGCGTAAACGTATGAGCGTGTGATGGCGTATGCGGCAACAGCCGGGGAGATGAATGCAGCGGTTCGCGCTGCGCCCGGCGTGCTGGCCCTTCAGCGCGCGCTGATATGGCTGGTCGGCGCCTCCGGCGCGATCGTCTTCATCGAGCCGAGCCCCTACGAGATCGTGACGCTGCTGGCCACCGTCACCTTCTTCGCCACCGGCCTGCGTCTGCGGCTCGCTTTGATGCCACTGGTGCTGATGCTGGTCCTGCTCAATATCGGCTACACGATCAGCGCAATCCCGCTGTTCGAACAGTCGGAGGTGGTCAGCTGGATTGCGACCTCCTGGTACATGGCGGTGACCGTCGTGTTCTTCGCCATGGTCACGTCGGAGGACACCGCGGCCCGGCTCGACATGCTCCGCCGCGGGCTCGTGGTCGGCGCGATGGTCGCCTCGCTGTTGGCGGTCGCCGGCTACTTCCACCTGGTTCCCGGCGGCGACGACCTCCTCACACTGTACGGACGCGCGCGCGGCACCTTCAAGGACCCGAACGTGCTCGGCGCCTTCCTGATCCTGCCGGCACTGTTCTCCCTGCAGAGCGTCGTCTCCGACAAGTTCGGCAAGGCGTTTCGCAACGTCATCGCCTTCGGCATCATGTCGCTGGCGATCCTGCTCGCGTTCTCCCGCGCCGCCTGGGGTGGGCTGGTGCTGACATCCGCCTTCATGCTGGCGCTGATGGTGCTGACCAGCCGCACCAACGCGCAACGCTCGCGTATCATCGTCATGGCGATCCTGGCCGCAGTGCTGGGCCTTGCGCTGATCGCGGTGTTGATGTCGTTCGATTCCACCGCCGAGATGTTCAAGCAGCGCGCGAGCTTCGACCAGAGCTATGACGAAGGCAGGTTCGGCCGGTTCGGCCGGCACATTCTGGGAGCGGAGATGGCGCTCGACCTGCCGTTCGGCATCGGCCCTCTGCAATTCCACCGCTTCTTCCCCGAGGACACCCACAACTCCTATCTCAACGCCTTCATGTCCGGCGGCTGGCTGTCAGGCATCTGCTATCCCGCGCTGGTCTTCACGACCGTCATCATGGGTGTCAGGCACATCTTCGTGCCGGTGCCCTGGCAGCGCGCTTATCTGGCGGTGTTCTCCGCCTTCGTCGGCACCGTCGGCGAAAGCTTCGTAATCGACACCGACCACTGGCGCCACTTCTGGATGATGCTGGGCGCGATGTGGGGCATGATCGCGGCTGCGCAGATCTACAAGGCTAGGGCTGGCGACGAAGCTTCTTCAGCTTGAGATCGGGGCGTTTCTCCGGCGGCGTGTCGAGCAGGCCCTTCAGCGCCGCGGTCGCCGCGAGCACGCCCTTGTAGCCCTCATTGGCGAAGCGCAGCAGCAGGCGCAATTCCTGGTCGGAATAGCCGCCAAAAACCTTTTCCATCGCCTGCTGCATCGGCACGTAGAACTGGCCTAGCCGTTCTATCGCCTCCGGCACGACGGCAATGAAGACCTTGCGACGATCGGCATCGTCGCGCTCACGACGCACCAGGCCCGCCTTTTCGAGCCGATCGACCACGCCCGTGATGGCGCCGGTCGTGAGCCCCGTGACTTCGGCGAGCCGGCCGGCGGTGACACGGCCTTCGAGATACAGGATGTCCATGCATTCGAGGTCGGAATTGGCAATTCCGGCAACGTTCGCAACGGTCTGGCCATAAAGCACGCCCTGCGCGGACGACCTGCGCATCGCCTCCTCGAGCTCCTGCAGCAGCGCGGCGCGCGCCTTCGTCCTTGACAAGGCAGACCTCGTATCTTAGTGGGTAGATATCTTAGTAACTAAGAGATTTAGCAACCGTAATTCTCATAGCACCACCGAAACGTCGGGAGCAAGCCATGTCCTATCGTCCCCGAAAGGCCCTCATCATCGGCGCCGGCATCGCCGGCCCCGTGACGGCGATCCTGCTGCGCCGCGCCGGCATCGAGTCCGCGATCTACGAGGCCTGGCCCTATTCGAAAGGCATCGGCGGCGGCCTTCAGATCGCACCGAACGGCATGCAGGTCATGGACGAGATCGGCCTTTCGAACGAGCTGATCAGCCGCGGCTCGGTCGCGGAATCGTTCGACTTCTATTCGCAAGGCGGGAAGAGGCTCGGCTCGATCAATCGCGACATGGCGCGGCGTTTCGGCCAGCCCGCGGTCAATGTCTGCCGCGCCACGCTGAACGAGATGCTGATCGACAAGGCCTGGTGCGCGTGCGTTTCACTCTTTTTCGAGAAGCGCCTGATCAAGATCGAGGATCGCGGCGACCAGCCGATCATCGCCTACTTCGCCGACGGCACCACGGCCGAAGGCGATTTCCTGATTGGCGCCGACGGCGTGCACTCGGTGACGCGGCGCCAGGTGGTGCCGGACGGGCCGCAACCGTTCGACACCGGACTGATCGGCTTCGGCGGCTTCGTGCCGCACGCCGTCCTCGACGGCCGGCCGATCGGCCGGCACGTCGAGACCACGTTCGGGCAAAGCGGCTTCTTCGGCTACGGCTATTGCAGTCCCGATCCGAACGACGGCGTGATGTGGTGGAGCACGCAGCCGGCGCACGGCATGGACGCGGCGATGTTCCGCGCGCTCGACCGTGCAACGCTGAAGCAGCACCTGCGCGGCTTCCACCGCGGCTGGCACGATCCGATCCCTGGCATCATCGAGGCAGCCGAGAACATCGTGGTCACCGACACGCTCGACGTCGCCACCCTGCCGACCTGGTCGCGCAAGCGCTCGCTGCTGATCGGCGATGCCGCCCATGCGACCAGCCCCCATGCCGGCCAGGGCGCCTCGCTCGCGCTGGAGGATGCGATGCGCCTCGCCCGGTTGATGCAGCAAGGCCAGGAGCTCGGCGCCACCTTCCAGGCCTTCGAGGCCGAACGGCGCCCGCGCACGGAAAAAATTGTCGCCATGGCCCGCCGCAACGGCAACAGCAAGCGCGAGTTCAGCGCCACCGGCGCGTGGATCCGCAATCAGATGATGAAATGGCTGCTGCCACTGGGCGCGAAAGGCATGGATTTCATGTACGCGTACGACGCGCGGGCGGTGTAGTGGCGAACGCTGTTATGCCCGCGAAGGGCCGTAGGATGGCAAAGGCGCAAAGCGCCGTGCCCATCATCTCTCCGCAATCGCGATAGACATGGTAAGCTAGGCCCGGGCTTCGACCTCGAACGTCAGCCCCGCATGCTCCTGCAGCCGCTTGATCAGCTTGTGCTGCATCGCCGCGCCCGGGGTCCAGAAGCCGGCTGCGACGTCGGTCGTGTCGCGCAGCATGCAGATCGCGCATTCGGAGATCATCTTCGAGGTCGAGCCGTAGCCGGGATCGCGGTCGCCGGTGACGCCGGCGCGGACCATGCGGCCATCAGGTGCGATCGCGAGATAGAGCAGATCGAACAGACCGTTTTCGCGCTCTTCCTTCGACGGCCCCTCGCCCGGCTTCGGTGCGTCGGGGCCGGTCTTGCCCGCATTGGCAGCCATCACGAGCTTGGCGTTGGCTTCGCCCTTCTCGCCGGGACCGGTCAGGACCATCTCGTCATAGACGAAGTCTTGGCCGTAGGGGAATCCCATCAGCATGTTGGAGCGGTGAACGTTGCGCGTGTTGATCAGCGCCATCATGAACGGCGCCGCCCAGGATTGCAGGTCCTCCTCGAAGGCGGCCCTGTTGCCTTTCGGCTGCTTCGGGCCGGTGAAGCCGGGCGTCAGCGCAAAATGATCGTTGAGAATGGCGACAAGGCTGAGATCCTTGGCCACCGCATCGAAGGTCGCCTTCGCGCTCGCGGCGGTGCCGCCCGAGAGCGTGCCCCGCATGTCGCGCACACGCCCTTTCACCCGCGGGGCCGGCGCGCCGAAGACACGTTTGGCCTCTTCCTGGACGAAGAACGTACCGAGCTCGAACGGCACGGAATCGTAGCCGCACGAAAATACGATCCGCGCGCCGCTCTCTTTCGCAGCCGCCTCGTACTTGTCGATCATCTGGCGCATCCAGATCGGCTCGCCGCAGAGATCGAAATAATCCGTGCCCGTGGCGACGCAGGCGGCGAGCAGTTCCTCACCATAGAGCTGATACGGGCCGACGGTGGTGATCACCGACATCGTCCGTTCCGCCATCGCCTTCAGCGAGGCCGGGTCCGACGCATCTGCGACAATAAGCTCCGTATTCCCGGGCGCGCCGATCGCATCGCGCACCGATTTCAGCTTGCCGAGGCTGCGGCCTGCCATCGCCCATTTGAGCGAATGGTCGCTCTTGTAACGCTGGGTCAGGTATTCGGCGACGAGCTGGCCGGTAAAACCGGTCGCGCCATAGACGACGATGTCGAATTTCGCAGAGCTCATGGTCGGCCTTTACTTTACTTCTTCGCGTAGCTCACGCCCATGCCGGCACGGACATCGCTTTGAATACCATAGGGCGGGATCGGATAACGCAGGCCGTTCTTCGCCAGCGCCTTCATGCCCACAACCGCCTTGGCGAGATGTTCCGGCTTCAGGGCCATCAGCATCTCCTCGTCCGGTACGCCGCCATAGCGCCGTTCGGCATAGCATGGCAAGGACAGGCTGGGCTCACCGCTCTTGAGCGCCCTGCCCCAGGAATCGGCACAAGCGGTCTCGCCGACCACGCCCCATTCGAACTTCTTGTAGCCGGTATATTGCAGCCCGTTGATCAGGATGATCATCTGCCCCGGCGTCGCATAGACGAGACAGATGTCCGGCGGATCGAGCCGGCCGCTCGACAGCGGGCTGACTGCGAGCGCCTGATATTGCCCGAACGGAACCACATCCAGCGCCTCTTGACGCTTGCGTGCGTCCTCCGCGGTGCCATGCCAGACCCCGACATAGTTTTCGCCGGCGAGCCATTTCTCGTCCTGCGGTGCAAGGCCGATCACCGCGCGGCACTGTGCGCCGACGAGATCGTCGGCGGTGATGCCGACGGTCCAGCCCAGACGCGCCGCCATGCTGACGATCTGGTCGGTGGTGTGGACCGCGTTCGGCCGCCGGATTTTCGGGATTGCCTCCATGTCCGCGGTGCGCGCGAACAGCTTCATGCCGATCACCGTGGTCTTCAGCCGCAGCAGGCTGTTGAGATCGGCGACGAGGCCGGCAAGATCGATGCTGTCTGCACTCTGCTGTTGCATGGCGTCCTCCCGGCCGGGCGTTCGCACACCGGCGCTGTTATTGCTTCTTGAACGGTTCTAGTCCTTCGCCGGTCCCGGGAGCAACTCGCCAGTCCGGCCCATCAGGCGGTAGGCGACGAGCCCGATCCATTCGCGCACGGCGACCTCGGTTCGGCCGAGCCCGTCCGTGCCGACATTGGTGAAAGAGAGGAGATCGTCACGCCCGCCCATTCGCCAGTCCACGGGATAGGCTTCGACGTCAAATCCCGCCTCGCGAAAGATCCCCATCGAACGCGGCATGTGAAAGGCCGACGTGACCAGGAGCCAGCGCTCGCCCGGCTTGGGCGCCACCAATTGTTTGGTGAAGATGGCATTCTCGTAGGTGTTGCGAGAGTCCCGCTCCAGGATCAGGCGCTGCTTCGCGATGCCCAGATTCTCCAGGATCGGCGCGGAGTAGTCGGCCTCCCGGGCGTCCGTCGAAACCAGGTTCGCGGTGCCCCCGGTGAAAATAACGCGCGTGTTCGGATAGCGGCGCGCGAGCTCGGCCGGCGCAAACAGGCGATCGGCCGCGTGCGCGACGACCGGCGTGCGGTGCGCCGCCGAAAGATCGGTGTCGACCGAGCCGCCGAGCACGATGATGCCGTCGGGCGCGCCGCGCGACGGATCCCACGGCGGGAAACGCGACTCCAGCGGATAGAGCAAAAGGTTGCCGAGCGGCGAAAACGCGGCGAGCGCCAGCAGGATCAGGGTGGCCGCGGCGAGCTTGCGGCCGAATGCGGCAAAGCGCGTCGCCATTAGCACGACCGAGACGATCCCAAGCTCGATCATGAAGTTGATCGGCAGCACCGCGGCGCCGAGGGTCTTGGACAGGACAAAAAGCAGGGGGAGCCTCGCTGGAATGATCGTGCCTGGTGCGCGCGGGCTTGACCCGCCCGTCGATCTTCAGAAAGCTTCTTGGAAGAGGATCGATTGCCTGGTCAAGCCCGGGCCTGTGAAATGGACGGATACCACATGACGCATCACCACCTGCATTCCAGCCCCGAGACCTGTCATTGGGGCTTCTTCGAAGCCACGCTCAAGCCGGTCCTCACCATGGCGAGCGGCGACGAGGTCACGGTCGACACCATCAGCGGCGGTCCGGACATGCTACCCGACCGTGGCAAGTTTCACATTCCGCCCGAGATGCACAAGGTTCACGCCGAAAACGAGCGCATGCTGCCTGGCCACATCCTCACCGGCCCGATCGCGGTCGAGGGGGCCGAGCCCGGCGACGTGCTCGCGGTCGAGATCCTCGACGTCCAGCTCCGGCAGGATTGGGGCTGGAACATGATCAAGCCGCTGTCCGGCACCCTGCCCGACGATTTCCACGAGACGCGCATCCTGAACATCCCGCTCGACCGGTCGCGGATGGTCGCCCGCATGCCGTGGGGGCTCGACCTGCCGCTCAAGCCGTTCTTCGGCGTGATGGGCGTTTCGCCGCCTCCGGCCTGGGGCCGCATCTCCTCGCTCGTTCCTCGCGCCATGGGCGGCAATCTCGACAACAAGGAGCTTGGCGCTGGTGCGACGCTGTACCTGCCCGTGTTCGTCCCGGGCGCGCTGTTCTCGTGCGGTGACGGCCACGGCGTGCAGGGCGACGGCGAGGTCTGCGTCACCGCGATCGAGACCGCACTCCAGGGCCGCTTCCGTCTGACGCTGCGCAAGGACCTCAGGCTCGACTATCCCCGCGGCGAGACGGAGACGCATTACATGACCATGGCGATGGACCCCGACCTCGACCAGTGCGTGGTGCGGGCGTTGCGCGACATGATCGTGCTGCTGGGCGAGAGGCGCAATTTGTCCCGCGAGGACGCCTATACGCTGTGCAGCCTGGCGGCCGATCTGCGGGTGACCCAGACCGTCAACGGCTCCAAGGGCATCCATTGCATGATCGAAAAGGCGATCGTGCACGGCTGAGCCGACCCGCCCTCTCCTGACCTCTCGAGGCCACGCCGCCGCCTGCCTTCTCGCGCGGCGTGTCCTGCCATGCCTGATTTCCCTCGCGATTCCAACGAGCTGACCGAGCGTCGCAGCCTGCATTTGACTTCCGCTGCCAAACCTAAATAGAGTCTTAATCGTAACTTTTATGTACCCGTGTATGAGGCTAGCGTTTAGGCATGGCCACCGAAAAAGCCGAGACTGACCGCATTCCCGTAACCTTGGCGCTCTCGACCATCACCTATCTGGAGAAGCTGGTGAGACAGGGCACCCACGGCACCAGCGTTCCCGGCGTCGCACGTACCTTGATCGAGGAAGGCATCCGTCTCGCCATCAAGGACGGGCTTTTGTCGATTCGCGACAATGGCAGAACGTGAGCGCGCGCCGAACGTGAGGCGGAGGGATCTCGAGAGGCGGATGGCCGACATCTGCAACCTGGGACCGCACCAATGCCTGTTCTCTCACCGACCTGGACGGACGAACGAATTGAACTTTTGAAGCAGCATTTCGAGGCTGGCCTCTCCTGCCGCGAGATCGCCGCCGACATCGGCGTCAGCCGCAATGCCGTGATCGGGAAGCTGTCCCGCCTCAATCTGACGCGCGGCCGGACCGTCGACGATCGCAAGGTTCACGACAGGGGCCTGGCACCGGCGCGCGCGCCGCGGACCGTCCCGCGGCTGCAATACGAGATGCTCGCCACGATCTATGGGGAAACCGGTGTGCCGATGGTCGCCGGTCCGATCGACGACGCCAATCGCTGCTCGCTGCTGGAGCTTGCCGAGAACCGCTGCCGCTGGCCGATCTCGACGCCCGGCGCCGACGATTTCTGCTTCTGCGGCAACTCCGCACCCGACGGCCAGTCCTATTGCGCCGGCCACAGCCGCCTCGCCTACCGGCCGAATTCCCGCGCGCGCGTCATGCGCGGCTAGAGCCAAGTCTTAGAGCCAAGTCCTGGAGCCATGGACCAAAACGAAAAACCTCCGGCAGGGCATTGCCGGAGGTTTCTGGAGGTTTAGCATCAAGTCAGAGCCGCAACTTTCGTCATCGGCTGAGAACTATATAGCTTAGTAACTCAGGTAAGTAAATAAATTTGGGCCGACTGAATCGCATGGCTCGTCTTCGTCGCCCGCACGGGCCGCCGGATTTTCCGAAAGCCCATCTCGCAAAAGGCCCCGCTCGTAAAAAGCCCCGGCGGTATCCCGCCGGGGCTGCGTCACATCCGAAGACCCAGTCCGAAGACCAAGTCCGAAGATCAAGGCTTACCAGTTGCGCTGGGCGCGAACGAGCAGGCTGTAGGTGTCCTGGTCCTTCAGCTCATAGGTCGCGGCAGGCTTGGCAACGCTCGTGAGCGCCGGCGTCGTGATCACGCCCGAGTACTTCTGGTCAAGGTGGCTGTAGGTGAAGTCAGCCGAGAAGGTCAGGTTCTTGACCGGGGTCCAGCGGGTGATGACACCGATCTGGCCGATGTTGAAGTCCGGGTTGCAGGTGCCGGTCAGGGTCGCGAACGCGGCGCTGCCGCAGATCATGCCCTTGGCCGTGCCGCTGTAGTTGACGGCAGCCCACGCACCATAGAGCGCCGAATTCCAGTACGGGCTCCAGTTGTGGGTGTAGGCACCACGGAAGCCGTAGGTCTTGGTCAGCTCAAGGCCGCTGCCGGGTGCGAACACCGCGTCAGACACGCCGGCGAAGCCGATGCTCTGATACGCGCCGCCCGAACCGCCGAACATCGAGTAGCTGGTCGCTGCCAGCTCCTGGAAGTTGTAGCGGCTCGCACCTTCGGTGTAGACGCCCGAGATGTTGATCACGTCGCCGGCACCGGTCGGGATATTCTTGATCCCCAGAGCCAGCTGGACGGCCCAGCCCCACTTGTCTTCAGGGTGACCGGTGGCTTCGCTGGCGCCGTAATAGCCGACGTGGTTGTCGTGCGCGGCGACCGAGGCCTGGAACAGGCCCCAGGCCTGGTCGACGCGGAGCGTGCCGACGAGGTCGGGAGAGCGGGTGCCGCCGAGATCGTTGGAGCCATAGGCCCCGCCGAGGACGCCGGTGGTGGACATGCCGGCCGTATTCCAGAGCGCGGTCTGGAACACCTGCGTCTGGTCCTGGGCCGAGACGATCGCCGTTACGCCCTGGCCGAGATCGGCGGTGTAGGTGAACTGGGCAACACCGTTGGTGGTGCCGCTGCCGCCCACGAGCTGGTCGAAGTTGTTGCCGGGATAATTGATCCAGGGCGCGTCGAACTGCGACACGGCCTTACCCATGGTGAAGCCAGCGAACTGGATGAATGCGTAGTAGACGCCGAGCGCGCCGCCCGAAATGCCGCCGTCGGTGCCGTTGATGGCGCCGCCGCTGGACCCGATCAGGCCAGTGCCCGCGGCATTGAGGCCGAGCGTGCTGCTGTACTGGGTGGCACCCGTTCCTGAGCCGGCACCGACATAATTGCCGGTCGTCCAGGTGAAGACCGCATCGAAATAGGTGCGGACAACGCCGTACTCGGTCGCGGTGCGCGTGTCGATGTTGAGATCTTCACGAGCGCGCATCGAATAATAGTTCGTCAGGCGGTTGTTGGCCGCGAAAACGTTGTTGTACTGCGCGCTGTAATTGCCGCCGGCATTGAGCGCCACTTCGGCACGCAGATAGCCGCCCAGCTTGATGCAGGTGTCGCTGCCCGGGATGTAATAGAAACCCGCACCGTAGAGCGAGCAGACCTTCACGTACTCGACCGCCTTGGCCTTGACCGGAAGATCAGCCGCCTGAGCTCCACCGACGGCGATCAGACCCGCCGCCGTGCCGAGCAAAAGGCTCTTCACCACTTTCATTATTAAAACCTCCAAGTTGCTCATGTTACGAAGACCGGACCGTGAGGCCCCCCAGATCCCCGTCTTTCAAATCCGCTCGGCCGCTTTGCGCTTCGGACACACCCTCTTCGATGCGAGGGACGTGAGCAAACCACCTGCAACGGGACGATCGAGTACCCCCCACCGTCACAAGCAATATGCCTGCGCCGTTCACTAATCAAAATACCTTATTTGGTAAGCTTTGTGGTTTCGCTAAACCTGTGCCCCGTTCGCAACACCATTGCTGAGCGATTCCGTGAGCTGATCATCTTTGTAGTTTTACTGACAAAATTACCCTGCTCTGCACTTGCGTCAGAGCAGGCTTGCGTGGACTATGGCTTGCACGACACCGGCCGCATACAAATCAGATCACGGGAGTGACGCTGTGTCAGCGACGAGGAAAGAAGGGGCGCGCCTCCGCTCCATCGGCAATCTGGATATCATCAGGCGCTTCACCTGGGAGATATCGTCGATCAACATGTATCTGGAGGAGCTGCGTCAGTTCTGGGCGAGAACGCTCGGCATCAGCGGCCCGCAATGGCTGATCCTGATGGCGATCTCCGACCTCGACAAGGACGACGGCATTCCGGTCAACGTCGTCTCGAAACTCCTCCACGTCGATCCGTCGTTCGTCACCACACAGTCCAAGCTGCTCGAGAAGAAGGCCCTGTTGCGCCGTCGCCCGTCGCCGACCGACGCAAGGGTGGTCCGGCTGTCCCTGACCGAGAAGACGCAGAAGCACCTGGCGAGCCTCAACGAGCAGTACAAGACGATCAAGGAATTCGTCTTCCAGGAGTTCGACGAGAAAGAGCTGACGGAATTCACCACCAAGCTCGCGATGCTGAAGACCCGTCTCGAAAAGGCCTGCGTCCGCCTGACCCTCGACTTCTGAGGCGACCTCCTTAAATGCGCCCCGCGGCGCCGAGCCGGGATTCGAGCCAGTCGAAGATGTATTCATTGGCAAGGCTCGGATTGTCCGCATGGGCCTGCGCCGCGCCGGTTTCGGCCGCGGTGAATACCTTCAACATGACATCCGAACTGCCGAGCCGGGACGTCTGGACGATCTGACGCGCTCGATCGGCCTTGAGCCAGCCGTCCTCGCCGAGCGTGATCAGCACCGGACAGTCGGCGCTGGAGGCCATCAGCGGAGCGTGTGGCACCGGAACGATGCTGACGTCGCTCATCGCGAATCGGCTGGCAAAGAAGGCCCGCTCGTGCAGGTCCCACAGGCCGCCATCGCAGACGGCGGCGGCAAGCCGCGGCTCCTGCAGCACCGCGCGCGCCACGAAGGAAGAACCCCAGCCATCGGCGACGATCGCGACACGTGCGAAATCGAGCTCGCTGCACGTCTCCAGATAGTCCATCACGCATGGAATCGCGCTCTCGAGATCCCGGCGCCGCAACAGCGCGTCGAGATGATCGTCGCGCTGGTCGCCGAACAGGTCCAGCGCCAGCAGCGAGAAGCCGCGCTCGCGCGCATGCGGCGCGAGCTTGAACAGAAACTCCTCCTTGCGGTGGCCGGGCTCGCCGATGCAGATCACGGTCGGAGCTCGCACGCGTCCCGACGGCGCGGGCAGGAAATAGCCCTGCAACGAATGGCCGTCGAGCCAGGGTATCGTCATGACTTCGCCGGCCGGATCGCGCGCGGCGAGGAAGCGGCGGGCGCAATCCTGCATCGCGAGGACCGCGACCCAGCGGCGCTCGTCCGCTTGATCGAGCGGCATCGCGGCCGCGCTGTAGTAATTCATGGCGCGGAGCCAGTTGCGCTGCGCGGTCGCCCTGTGACCTTCCGCGAACGCGGCCTCGGCACGAAGCCGATTGGCCTGCGCCAGATTCTTCCACTCGCGATGCCAGGACTGGTCTTCGCCCCGCTTCAGCTGCCGCGCGATCATCAGGCATTCGGCGATCGTGGCGCCGCCCTCCTGGGCCGCGGTGAGGAGCCGCGTGAACTCAGCGGAGATGTCCTCTCGCTCCGGGCAAAGGGTCCAGTCGTCGGAGAGGCATGCGGGTATCATCGGGAGCTACGCTCTGGTCATCGCCTTACACATGACTGACTAAACTATTTTGGTTCCCTGACCAAGCTGCCGTGCGCCGAATGAGAGCCGTTGGAGATCACCATCGCTTGAACGCAAGGACGTGTCGCATGCGTGACATTCCTGTTCGTCATGAGTGACCGAACACCTGCAAGAAGGCTGGCAAGAGGTGGCACGCGAAATTGCCTGCGCGCCTCTTGCCATGATGAGCATCATACCTATATCCGCGCGCGCTCGGCGCCCGCTTCAGCCGAGCCGCCAACCGACCTCCTGCGTAAAACTTTCGTAGAAGGCGCGGTCGTAGGCCTGCTCCGGTGTGGCGCGCACGCGCTCGTCAAGGCGCCTTGCATCCTCGCCCACGAGAATGCGCCATTGCTCCGCCTTGACTCCGTCGAGGATGATCCTGGCGGCCTGCGCCGCCGTCGTCGGCGCATCCTCGAGGAAGCTGCGGGCGCGCTCGGTGAACACCGCCTGGATGTCCTCATCCGACATCTTGTCGGCATCCGGCACACCGGCCGCGACCATGCGCTTGCGGGTCAGCGCGACCTCGTCTGCATTGAGCCGCTCCGAACCGTCGGCGCTCTGCACCTTGCGCGAATTGGAGACGATCGATGTGCCGATATGGCCGGGCATCACCACCGAGCATTTGACATGCGGCGCGTGCAGGCGGAGGTCGTTGATCAGCGCTTCGGTAAACCCCTTCACGGCGAACTTCGCCGAGCTGTAGGCGGTGTGCGACTGGTTCATGCCGATAGAGGCCCAGAAGCCGTTGACGCTCGCGGTGTTGACGATGTGGGCCTCGTCCGCTGCGACCAGCATCGGCAGGAAGGTGCGGACGCCGAGATAGACCCCGCCCCAGCAGATGTTGAAGGTGCGCTCCCACTGCTCGCGGGTGTTGGTGAACAGGCTGCCGCCGCCACCGATGCCGGCGTTGTTGAACAGAAGATGGATCCGGTCGGTCTTCTGCTGCTCGGCAAGCTCGTCGCGGAATCGCTTGAGATGATCCTCGATCGAGACGTCGGCGACATGGGTCGTGACGCGCAGGCCCTGCGGCAGCTTCTCGACCTCGCACAGCCGCTTGGTCTCGGCCATCGCGGCTTCCGAGACGTCGCACATCGCGACATTGCAGCCCTCGGCGACGAGCTGCCGCGCGAGCTCGCGTCCCATTCCCGTGCCGCCGCCGGTGATGACGGCGATCTTTCCTGCAAAATCCTTCATGGGACTTTCGGCCCCTCCCCTTGTCGGTATGTTTCTTCGTGGCTACACGGCGCATCGGAGCGCGCACGAAATGTAGCAGCGCCGCATCCGCAGGTAAAAGCGGATCGGCGCTGCCATGTTCATCAGGAATTTCGGCGCGCGGACTATTCGGCCGCCTCGACGCGCCGCCCGTTCAACGCGCCGAGCCCGTCCAGCGCCTTGCGGATCGCCGCCTGCTGCACGGGCGATGCCTCCGGCATCGGCGCGCGCGGATGAGTCCTGGGCAGGCCCTGCAGCGTCTGCGCATAGCGCGTGCAGGCCGGCAGATTGTCGGCGATCACAGCGTTCCACAGCGTCAGCAGCTTCTTGTGCAGGTCGAGCGCGCGCGGATGGTCACCCGCCTTCACCGCATCCCACAGCGCGACGGAGGCATGCGGCGCCGCGGTCAGGATCGCGGCGATCGAACCATGCGCCCCCAATGTGTAGGATGGATACATCAGCGCATCGACCGCGCTGTAGATCAGCTTGTCCGGTGCCATCATCATGAGGTCCGCGAACAGCTTCAGGTCGCCCGCGCTCTGCTTGACGCCGACCACCAGCGGCACCTCGGTCATGATCCGCGTCAGCAGCGCCGGCGACAGATACGACCACGGCACCACGTTGTAGATGATGATGGGCATGCCGGTCTCATCAGCCATGGCGCGGAAATGCGCCACCATCGCGTCGTCGTCCGGCTTGAACAGGTAATGCACCGGCGTGACCTGGAGCGCGGCGACATTCATGTCACGCACCAGCTTGCCGCGGCGGATCGCATCGCGCGTGGAATCGACGATGATGCCGGCGATCACGGGAATGCGCCCATTCACCGCCGCGACCGTCGCCTCCATCAGGTCGCGATATTCCTCATGATCGAGCGTGTGCCCCTCGCCGGTCGAGCCGCCGGCTGCGACGCCGTGCGCGCCGGCGCCGATCATCCAGTCGACCTGGGGCGCCACAAGAGTGTAGTCGATCTCGCCATCCTTCCGGAACGGCGTCGTCATCGGCGGAATCACGCCGGTCGGTCGTGCCTTCATGGTCTGCCCTCGCGTTTCCATATCCCTTGTGGCGGCCCCGCTCTTTTGGCGGGTGGCCACGGTCCCTCCGAGCCTACCGGCTGCGCGCGGCCTGTGAAGCGCCACCGGCGCGGCGCTGCCCCCACAATCGATCATCCCTGCGACTCGGCCCTGCCGGTTCCCCGTATTTGCCCGGCTTCGGTTTAAGGGCAATTTTTTTACAATCCGAATCGCTAAATGGAGTCCGGACGCTGGGTCGAGTCGGCCAGGCCAGCGTGTTGTTTGCGTCACAGGCTCTGGCACTCCGCTTGCATCCTCTTCGTGGTCAGAAACTACCGATGAGGTGACTGGAATGTTCGTGACCGTCGTTGCCGTGCTCTGCCGGCTGAGTGCAGCCAGCTCAGGCAGTTGCATCGAGGAAATCGTGACCGACAGCAACATGACGCCCGAGATGTCGATGATGCAGTGTGCGATCGGCGCACAGGCCCCCCTGGCGAAATGGATGGGCGAGCATCCGATCTACCACGCCAACTGGCGGCTCGATCGCTACAAATGCGTGCCGGGTCACTACGAGATCAAGGGCCACGCCTAAGGTCCCGCAAAACTACTGATACCAAGACGACGGACCAAGACTAAAAACGAGGAAACGCCCCGGAGGCCGACTGGTCTTTCCGTGCGGGCATCGGCAGCGCCAGACCCCATTGCGGCGGCGCGCTTTGTGACAATCACATCTTCCCTTAAGCCACTGCTCGCAAGATGATCGCACGCGCACGCCGCCCATCCGGCGTCAGCGCGCGAACGCGAATAGCGGTTGCCCGACGTTGGGGCCGAGGCCATACTTGGCGCCTCGATTATCGTCGATTGCGAGCCCGGTGTCGAAGCGCCCTGTTCTTCCCCCCAGCCGCGGACCTCAACAGGCCGAATTGCGCGAGCGCGCCACGCTCGCGCTGCGGATGCAGAATTTCGCCGAGGCTGAGCGGCTTGCAGCCGAAGTCTTGAAGACGAGCCGGAACGATATCGTCGCGACATGGGTTCTCGGCCGCGCCTTGCTCGCTCAGAACCGCGCAGCGGAGGCCATCCTGCCCTTGGACAAGGCGGCGCGCCGCACGAGCGATCCGGGCATTGAAACTCTGCTTGGCGCGGCCTTGGGCGAAGCCGGACGTCGCACGGAAGCCGTCGAACAATTGCGCCGGACCGCGGCGCGTCGCCCGCCTTTCCTGCCGGCGTTCCAGGAACTCGCCGGCCAGCTTGCCAAGGATCGGCGCCTCGATGAGTCTATCGCGGTGATCGGCAACGCTCTCGCGCTCGCGCCGGAAAGCATCGACTTGCAACTGGATCTTGCGCGCCTGTGTCTCGAGCGCAATACGCGCGGTGAGGCGCGCGCGATTCTCGTCAAGGCTCACGAGGCCGCGCCTGGGCGTCCTGATATCTCGACCCTACTTGCACGCGTGCTGCGCCAGGACGGCGATTATGCCGCAGCCGCAGAGATGTACCGGCTCGCGCTGGCGCTGCGCCCTGACGATGCCATGGCACGGGCCAACCTCGCGGCTTGCCTGTTCGAGTTGGGTGAGCGCGAAGCGGGCGAGGCGAGCCTTCGTTCGGCCTTACAAGGCCGCCCTCGAATGCTGGCACAAGCCGCCTACACGCTTGCCCATTCATCGCACGGCCGCTTCTTCTTCCGCCCGAGCTCGCTCAAGAAGTTTCTGCAAGGCGAGGTGCCGTAATACGGCTCACGCACGGAACTGCCGTCGATAGGCGCCAGGCTCCTGCGCGACCGACTTCGTCACCTCGAACACCCGTCGCATCTCCTCTGCAGTCAGTGGTGCGGTCTGGGCGACCCAGGTTTCCCGCTTCACCGCCATGCATTGCGCGATCGGCGTCCCTTTCTGCAGCACGCCGTTGAAATTCACGTCGTGCCAGTGCACCGGGAAATGGATCCAACTGTCACGATATCGATCGCAATCGACGAGGCCGGTGAGCGTCGTGAAGGGCAGATCGAACCGATTGATCGGATGCATGAACAGAACCGAATAGCCTTCCGGCGCTTCGATCAGCCATGGGTTACGAAACTTGATGAGAAGCCGGTCCGGCTCGAACAACGGCGATCCCGTGACCTGACTCGAGTCGTGAAATCCCACGGGAGAGCGCGGGAAATCGAGCTCACCACCGGCTGGCAGGTCATTGTCCCAGGAAATTTCCCCGTTCTCAAACCTGACATCGCACATCAATGGGATCAGGAAGCCGCTCGTCATGGCATCGACGACCGGAGGACACCGCTTGACCGTATCCTCCTCGCGCTGATTGATCGCGTTGAAGGCCTGCGTCGGCATCGCCTTCAGCCAGGCAGGCAGGCCTAAACTCGCAGGGACCGGTGGCGGCAATTTGTCTTCAAGACCCGGCGGACAGCGGAACTTGAGGGTCATCGGCTCGTCGGGCACTTCTGTGCTCCCATTGTCGCCGCGCGCGCACCGTGAGACTCATCGCGGACAGGCAAAGCGCGTATCGCGATGCTTTCGCGCGTGGACTCAGCCGAGTCTACCAACAAAATGGTCGGAGCGAGAGGATTTGAACCTCCGACCCCTAGTCTCCCAGACTAGTGCGCTAACCGGGCTGCGCCACGCTCCGAACGTCGTTCCATTAGCTAGGATCGCCGGTTTGCGCAAGGCGAGGTCACACCATTTTGGATTTTGGTGCCTCTGCCGAAAGCCACCGGAACTGCCCCCAAAGCCGAGGAGATCCGGCGTCAGGCGTCCTTGAGCGCCTGATCCAGCATTTCGCGGCAGGCGATGAGTTCGGCGAGCACCCGTCCGAGGCGCTCCCGGTCGATGGCGCTGGGGCCTGCGGGCGCGGCGGGGGTGCCGCCCTTGCGGAAGGTGGTGAGGATTTCCTCGTCGTCGGTCTCGGAGAAGCGGAAGTCGATGCCCTCCTCCTCCTCGCCCTGGTAATCGTCGTCGTCACTATCGCGGGCGCCGCGGACGCCGGTCTCCTCCTCGGGCTCCATCAGGCTGGCGCCGACGGCGTCCTCGATAGCCCCGAACGAGACCGCGGCCGCGCTGTCGGCGAGGCCCTGCACCGATTTGACGCCGTGCTCCTTGAGGATCCGCTGCACGCCGCGGATGGTGTAGCCCTCGCCGTAGAGGAGACGGCGGATACCCTTGAGCAGGTCGACGTCGTCGGGGCGGTAATAGCGGCGGCCGCCGCTGCGCTTCATCGGCTTGATCTGGGAGAAACGCGTCTCCCAGAACCGCAGCACGTGCTGCGGAATGTCGAGTTCCTGCGCTACTTCGCTGATGGTTCGGAACGCATCCGGCGCCTTGTCCAAATGCCAAATCCTTATCCGGAAGGCGGATTACGCCTCGGGTTGCGCCTTGCTGGCGTCGCCATTGGTGCGGTGCTGGGCGTTGATCCGCTGCTTCAGGATTGCGGACGGCTTGAACACCATGACCCGGCGCGGCGAGATCGGCACCTCGGTGCCGGTCTTCGGGTTGCGACCGATGCGCTGACCCTTCTTGCGGACCATGAAGGAGCCGAACGAGGACAGCTTCACCGTCTCGCCTTTCTCAAGGCAATCGGTGATCTCCTTCAGCACGAGTTCCACGAAGGCAGACGATTCCGTGCGCGACAGCCCCACCTTCTGGTAGACGGCTTCGCACAGATCGACACGCGTTACGGTTTTACTTTGATCGGTCATCGCCCTGCCCCACATCACGGCGAACAATTGTTGTCTGAAATTATGAGCTTACGATACGGCGGTCAACAGCGCTCATCAATGCAGGCGCATCGATAATCCGATCTGATTCGGGCAAAATTTTATCGACTGTGGCTTACCAGCGCACCAGCGCGGAGCCCCAGGTGAAGCCGCCGCCCATGGCTTCGAGCAGAACCAGGTCGCCGCGCTTGATGCGGCCGTCCTTGCGCGCCACCGACAGCGCCAGCGGGATCGAGGCTGCCGAGGTGTTGCCGTGAAGGTCCACCGTCAGCACCACCTTCTCCGGCGCGATGTGGAGCTTGTGCGCGGACGCGTCGATGATTCGCTTGTTGGCTTGGTGCGGCACGAACCAGTCGATGCTGTCGGCATTGAGCCCGGTCGCCTTGAAGGCGTCGACGATCACGTCGGTAATCATACCGACCGCGTGCTTGAAGACCTCGCGGCCCTCCATGCGCAGATGGCCGACAGTCTGGGTCGAGGACGGGCCGCCGTCGACGAACAGCTTCGCCTTGTGGCGGCCGTCGGAGCGCAAATGCGTGGTCACGATCCCCCGGTCGGTCGCGGCATTGCCCGGCTGCTCCTGCGCCTCCAGCACCACCGCGCCGGCGCCGTCGCCGAACAGCACGCAGGTGCCGCGATCGGTCCAGTCGAGGATGCGCGAGAAGGTTTCCGCGCCGATCACCAGCGCGCGCTTGAAGGCGCCCGTGCGCAGGAAATTATCGGCGGTGGCGAGCCCGAACACGAAGCCCGAGCACACCGCCTGAAGGTCGAAGGCCGCGCCATGGTTGATGCCGAGCCCATGCTGCACGGCGACCGCGCTGGCGGGGAAAGTGTTGTCAGGGGTCGAGGTCGCGAGCACGATTAGGTCGATCGACTGCGCGTCCACGCCGGCATCGGCGAGCGCAGCCTGCGCCGCCTTGAGCGCCAGATGCGAGGTGAACTCGCCCTCGGCCGCGATGTGCCGCTCGCGAATGCCGGTGCGCTGCACGATCCACTCGTCGGACGTGTCAATGCGCGCCGCCAATTGGGCGTTGGTCACCACCTGCTCCGGCAAATAAGAGCCGCAGCCCAGCACGACCGAACGAATTTGAGTCACGAAACAGCCTCCTGCGCGGCTTGCACGGAATTGAGTGCACCACCTTCGCGGTTGAGCATCTGATTGATCTTGTTGAGGAGATCGAATTTGACCATCTCATAGCCAACATCAATCGCATAGGCAAAGCCTTCGGCAGCGATTCCGCCATGGCTCTTGACCACGATCCCGTTCAACCCCAGCAACACGCCGCCGTTGGATTTGTTCGGGTCCATCTTGTTCCGCAGGGCCTGGAAGGCGTTGCGCGCAAAGAGATAGCCGAGCTTTGACAGCCAGCCCCGTTTCATCTCGTCCCGGAGCAATTCCGCCATCTGCCGTGCGGTTCCCTCCGCGGCCTTCAGCGCGATGTTGCCGCTGTAGCCTTCGGTGACGATGACGTCCGCCACTCCCTTGCCGATGCCGTCGCCCTCGACGAAGCCGAGATAGTCGAGTTCGGGGAGGTTCCTGGCGCGCAGGATTTCGCCGGCCTCGCGAATCTCCTCGTGCCCCTTGATCTCCTCGACCCCGATATTGAGCAGGCCGACCGTGGGACGCTTCTTGTTGAACAACACGCTGGCCATCGCCGCGCCCATGATGGCGAGCGACACCAGATGGTGGGTATCGCCGCCGATGCTGGCGCCGAGGTCGAGGACCACGGAATCGCCGCGCCTGGTCGGCCACATGCCGGCGATGGCCGGACGATCGACGCCCGGCAGCGTGCGCAGGTGGAAGCGCGACATCGCCATCAGCGCGCCGGTATTCCCGGCGGAGACCGCGACATCCGCCTCGCCCTTTTTCACAGCATCGATGGCAAGCCACATGGAGGAGGTCCTGCGGCCGCGCCGCAGCGCCTGGCTCGGCTTTTCCTCGCCGCTGACCGCGACATCGGTATGGATGATCTTCGAGGCGGCCTTCAGCGCGGGGTGGCGGTCGAGCTCGGGCTCGATCTTGGAGCGGTCCCCGATCAGCAGGAATTCGATCTCGCGATGCCGGGCAAGCGAGATGGCGGCGCCTGGGATGACCACCGCGGCGCCGGCGTCGCCCCCCATGGCGTCAAGCGCGATGCGAACCTTGCTTGGCATAAAAGTCCTGGAAACCTGGTCTGGTGCGGTCTTGAACGAGCGGGGCCGCAAATGGGTTCGCCACGAACATGGCGGTCGGTCAAGCGCCACGCCGCACCCGGACCGGGGCGCGACAATAGCGTTTTGTTATCCCGAAACAACCTCTTGCCCCCAGCCTTTTGCATTCGGGACGATCCGGCCGCAGACGGTCGAATTCACAAGAAACACATCAAAATCAAACAGATAATTCGACCTTTCAAACCACGATCGCAAACACCTCGCGCCCCGTAGCAAAGCGGTCCTCTGGGAAAGACGGCGCCTATTGGTCTTTCTTCTTGTCCTGGAGCGCCTTCAGGACCGCAAAGGGATGATCCTCCGGATCGGGGGCGGTGACCTCGGGCTCAAACACCACCCCCGGCTTCCGCGGATAGGGATCCACCGCCAGGAATAGGGCGTCGGTGGCGAGTCGGCCGAGGTCGATGATGCCATTGACGATCGCCTCCGGGGGGTCGGCGACCTGCTCCTGATCGTCGTGCACCTCCTCCATCAGCTCGGCCAGGCGGCGGACTTCGGCCTCGGGGGCAAATATCAGGTCCACCTCCTCGTCGATCTCGCTCTCCATCGGGTCAAGCGTGACCACGCAGGTCTGGCCGATCCGGGCGCGGACGTGCCCCGTGACCTGGATCTGGTTGCCGCTTTTCGGCACGACATCGAAATCAGCCCGGACCGAAACAACCTCGCGCAAGCCTGCCGTCTCAGCCATGGCCTGCCGCTCGGCGGCCGAGGCCTCGAGCTTGCGATGCAGGCCGGTGTCCGGGATCTGTGCAACGATGACGGGCACCTGCCAGGGATCGGGCCCAAATGCTGGTATCGGTCGGCTCATGGCGTGACATCCTCAGGGAGCGCTGGGGGAAACTTGAAAGACGGGGCCAACAATGAGGCCTCGCCGGTCCGGCGGAGGTCGGCCTCGGCAGCCCTGGCATAGGCCGCGAGCCGCTGCGCCTGGTCCATGCCGGCCCCATTCAAGATATTCTTGCAGATCGCCGACGCCAGCGCCTCGCCGCCGCTTTCCATGGCCTGATCGTAGGCCTGGACCCGGCCGTAAAACGCCTCGCCGAAGGCCCGCATCCGCTTCGGCACGGTCTGGTCGCCTATCCCCATCTCGCGCAGATTGTCGTCCATATCCTCGCAGAAGCGGTCGAACAGCGCCTGCGACAGCTCGGTGGCGCCCTGAACCGTGCGCAGACGGCGCAGCAGCAGCCAGAGGTGCAGCAGCAACAGATCGAAACGCCCGTTAACGCTATCCGGCACGCCCAAGTCTCGGTAAAATATGGGTTCTCGCGCCTGCGTCACGATCATGCCATAGATGGCTTCAATGGTGCCCGGCGAGGCTAGGCGGGGTTTCCTGAAGTGATTGAACGGCCAAAGCATTGTGGTTTCCGCAAGCGGGCGCGCGCGTGTTGCATTCAGAGCCTCCGCCCGGTACTTCAGCGCCTCGCGCGACGCAAGGGGACGGAATCAGTTCCGCTATGACGATAACGAACCAGACCAGCCTGCGTGCAGACAAGCGGCGCGGCCTTCAAGCACGTTGGCGCGGCTTGCGCTTGTTCGCGGCCGCGGCCCTGGTTGGGGCTGCGCTTGCGGGCTGCACCGGCGAGCAGTTCCAGAAGGGTTACATCCTGCCGCCCAACGCGCTGGAGCAGATCCCGATTGGCGCGAGCCAGGACCAGGTGCTGATCGTGATGGGCACCCCCTCCACCGTCGCAACCCTCGACGGCGAGGTGTTCTATTACATCTCGCAGCGCTCGGAGCGCATGGTCGCCTTCATGAATCAGAAGGTGGTCGATCAGCGCGTCATCGCGGTCTATTTCGACAAGAACCGGCGCGTGCGCCGGCTTGCGAATTACGGCCTGCAGGACGGCAAGATCTTCGACTTCATCAGCCGCACCACGCCGACGTCGGGCCAGGAGATGAGCTACCTCACGCCGATCTTCAAGCTGCTCAGCTTTAACTGAGCCTTCAGCCTGCGGCTTCGTGCGGCTTGCCGTTGCGCGTCCTGTTCCATACGCTCCCTGCAAAACAAGCTGCAGGGAGTGGATTCGTGCCCAAACAATTGCTGTCCCGCCGTCGCGTGCTCACCGGTGCTGCCGCCCTCTCGGCCGCAGCGATCCTGCCGCGATCGAGCCTGGCGGACTGGAAGCCCACCGAAAACGTCCGCCTCGTCGTGCCGGCTGCCGCCGGCGGCTCGACCGACGTGATGGGTCGGCTCCTTGCCGCGCATCTGCAGACGGCCTGGGGCCAATCGGCCGTGGTGGAAAACCGTTCCGGCGGCGGCGGCACGATCGGCACGGCCGAGGTGGTCCGCGCCAAGCCGGACGGCCACACCATCCTGATCGGCAATCCCGGTCCGAACGCGATCGCCTACAGCATCTTCAAGAACCTCACCTACAAGCCGGACCAGCTCCAGCCGGTCTCCAACATGATCCGGATCCCGAACATCGTCTCGGCTCATCCCAAGACCGGCATCAAGTCGATCGCCGAGCTGGTCGCCTATCTCAAGGCCAATCCGGACAAGCTCAGCTACGCCTCCTCCGGCGTCGGCCAGAGCCCTCACCTCACAGGCGCCTGGTTCCTGCAGCTCACCGGCCTGAAGATGACCCATATCCCGTTCCGCGGCGCCGGTCCCGCGCTCCAGGCGGCGCTCGCCGGCGACATCCAGATCCTGTTCGACAATCTCTATCCGAGCCTGCCGCAGGTGCAGAACGGCACCCTGACCGGCCTCTGCGTCACCACGACCGAGCGTAGCGACCTTGCGCCGAACCTGCCGACCATGCGCGAGAGCGCGCCGGAGCTTGCGGCCTTCGACGTCTCGTCGTGGTTCTCGGTGTTCCTGCCGAAGGGTGTGCAGCCCGCCGTTGTCGAAGCGCTCAACCTTCAAGTGAAGGCGATGCTCGAGCGCGACGACATCAAGAAGAACATCGTGGCCATGGGCGCCCGCGCCGACTACGGCACGCCCGACCAGTTTGCCGCCTTCGTGGACGCCGAGACGAAGAAGTTCGCCGGCATCATCCAGAAGGAAGGACTGCAGATGGACGTGCAGTAGGCCCCGCTTGTGGCACTGGGGATTTGAACCAGTTGAAGGCTAAGAGGACGGCCGCCGCCAGCGCGACTGCCAACATTGTGCGAGGCCCGGATTGCCGGGAGCCCCTTTGCGTCTTGCCGCAAGTTGGACAAACACTGTCGGCCGCCAACATGTCGCAGCCGCACCGGATACATCTGGTCGTCTCGAACTTCATGGCGACGCTCCCGCAAAGCGGATAACAAAAACCCGCGGTTTGCACCGCGGGTTTGTCGCAGGAAAGCTGCCTCTGGTTCAGTGCGCGAGGATCGCCAGCAGCAGCAGCGCCACGATGTTCGTGATCTTGATCATCGGGTTCACCGCGGGACCTGCCGTGTCCTTGTAGGGATCGCCGACGGTGTCACCGGTCACGGCCGCCTTGTGGGCATCACTGCCCTTGCCGCCGTAATGGCCGTCCTCGATGTACTTCTTGGCGTTGTCCCAGGCACCGCCGCCCGAGGTCATGGAGATTGCGACGAACAGGCCCGTCACAATCACGCCGAGCAGCATGGCGCCGACGGCGGAGAACGCGGCCGACTTGCCGACGGCACCGCCACCTGCGATCGCGTAGATCACGAAATAGACGAAGATCGGCGACAGCACCGGCAGCAGCGACGGAATGATCATTTCTTTGATCGCCGCCTTGGTCAGCAGGTCGACGGCCCTGCCGTAGTCCGGCTTGTCCGTGCCCTGCATGATGCCGGGCTTCTCGCGGAACTGGCGCCGCACTTCCTCGACGATCGCGCTGGCCGCACGGCCCACGGCGGTCATGCCCATCGCGCCGAACAGATACGGCAGCAGGCCGCCGAACAAGAGGCCGACGACGACGTAAGGATTGTTGAGCGAGAAGTCGGGCAGTACGCCCTGGAAGTACGGATACTTCGCGGCGTTGGCGATGAAGAATTTGAGGTCTTCATTGTAAGCCGCGAACAGCACCAGCGCGCCGAGACCGGCGGAGCCGATCGCATAGCCCTTGGTGACCGCCTTGGTGGTGTTGCCGACCGCGTCGAGCGCGTCGGTGGACTTGCGGACTTCCTTCGGAAGACCGGCCATTTCGGCTATGCCGCCGGCATTGTCGGTGACCGGGCCGAAAGCGTCGAGCGCCACGACCATGCCAGCCAGCGCCAGCATGGTGGCGGTCGCAATCGCAATGCCGAACAAGCCGGCAAGGCTGTAAGTGACGAGAATGCCGGCGATGATCACCAGCGCCGGACCAGCGGTGGATTCCATCGAGATCGCCAGGCCCTGGATCACGTTGGTGCCGTGACCGGTAACCGACGACGCCGCGATCGACTTGACCGGGCGATAATCGGTGCCGGTATAGTATTCGGTGATCACGATGATCAGCCCGGTAACGACGAGGCCGACGACGCCGCACTCGAACAGCGCCATGCCGGTATACTTCACGCCTTCCAGCGGGCCGAAACCGATCAGCCAGTAGATGACGCCGGCAACACCCACGATCGACAGCACGCCGGTCGCGATCAGGCCCTTGTAGAGCGCACCCATGATCGACTGGCTGGCGCCGAGCTTGACGAAGAAGGTGCCGATGATCGAGGTGATGATGCAGACGCCGCCAATGGCGAGCGGCAGGGTCATCATGTTCACCAGCAGCGGCGAGGTCGCGAAGAAGATCGCGGCGAGCACCATGGTGGCGACCGCAGTCACCGCATAGGTCTCAAACAGGTCGGCCGCCATGCCGGCGCAGTCACCGACATTGTCACCGACGTTGTCGGCGATGGTCGCCGGGTTGCGCGGATCGTCCTCAGGAATGCCCGCCTCGACCTTTCCGACGAGATCGCCGCCGACATCAGCACCCTTGGTGAAGATGCCGCCGCCGAGACGGGCGAAGATCGAGATCAGCGAGGCGCCGAAGCCGAGCGCCACCAGCGCGTCGACGACGACACGGTCGTTGGCCTTCAGCCCCATGCCGTGCGTGAGATAGGCGAAATAAATGGTAACGCCGAGCAGTGCGAGACCCGCGACTAGCATGCCGGTGATGGCGCCCGCCTTGAAGGCGAGCTCGAGGCCGCCGGCAAGCGATGTCGTCGCCGCCTGCGCGGTGCGCACATTGGCGCGAACCGAGACGTTCATACCGATGAAGCCCGCCGCGCCCGACAACACCGCACCGATCAGGAAGCCGATCGCAACCAGCATGCCGAGGAAGTAGGCCAGCAGGGCGAAAATCACGACGCCGACCATGCCGATCGTCATGTACTGTCGCTTGAGATAGGCCTGCGCGCCCTCGGCCACCGCAGCCGCGATTTCCTGCATGCGCGGAGACCCCGCATCCGCACTCAAAACCGAAGACGTCGCCCAGATCGCGTAGACGACGGAAAGCACTCCGCAGAGCACAATCAACCATAATGCTGTCATGTGATTTTTTGCCTCAGATCCTTGATGAACGTACCCCCGGCGCCTTTTGTTTTTCCGTCGTGCGGTGCGGCGCCTTGATTTGAAAAAGGCCGCCCCTTGCCCGAAGGCGCGGCCCTAGTCGGTCACGACCTTGCCAAAATCAAATTGAGGGTGCAACGCCAGATAAGCCCGAAAAGCCGATCTCGGCAGGTATTTAGCCGGTCTTGGCAGCCCGGACGCCGGTTTGGCGCAATTCCTAGAAGTGGCTGTAGGACAGTCGCTTCAAGACCAGCTGCTGGCCCTGCCCGTCCAGGAAGCGCGGCCGCTCATGGCCCGCGACGATCGTGCCGATGGCCGTGACGGCAAGGCCGGCCGCCCGCCCCAAGGCAATCAGTGCGTCGCCTTGCGCCGGCGGAACGGTGCACAGCACCTCGTAATCGTCCCCCCCGGCCAGCAGCGTCTCAACGGAAACGACGTTGCCCGCGATCAGGCCGGCGGCAGCGGCCGAGAGCGGCACGCTGGTCACCTCGATCGTGGCCGAGACGCCTGACGCCGCACAGAGCTTGGTCAGGTCTCCTGCAAGCCCGTCGGAGACATCCATCGCGGCCGTTGCATGGTCACGCACGCCGTGCGCGAGAGCATTGCGCGGCTGCGGCACGCGATAGCGCGAGATCAGCGTCTCGCGCGCGTGCGGATCGGAGGCCAGCGCATTCGCCACCGCGCCGCCCTTGAGCACATCGAGGCCAAGCGCGGCGTCGCCGATCGTCCCCGTCACCAGGATACGGTCGCCCGGCTTGGCGCCGCTGCGGCCGACCATCCGGCCCTGCGGCACGCGGCCAAAGGCGGTGATCGAGATCATCTGCGGCCCCGGCGTCGACACCGTATCGCCGCCGAGCAGTGGACAGGCGAAGGTTTTCGCATCCTCGCCGAGCGCGTCCGCAAACGGCCTGAGCCAGGCGTCTTCCCTGCTGCGCAGCGCCAGTGTCAGCACGAAGCCGGCCGGCACGGCGCCCTTGGCAGCGAGATCGGACAGGTTCACCCGCAGCGCCTTGCGCGCGATGGTATCGGGCGGATCGCTGGCAAGATAATGCACACCCTCCACCACCGCGTCGGTGGTGACGACGATGTCGCTGCCGAGCGCCTGCAGGATGGCGGCATCGTCCACCAACCCCAACGCGCCGGGATCAGTCGCCAGCGGCTTGAAATAGCGCGCGATGAGGGAGTCTTCGGCGGAGGGATCGTGCGGGCTGGTCATTAGCGTTAGCCACACACATCGCTGTCATCGCCCGGCTTGACCGGGCGATCCAGTATTCCAGAGACGATCGTGGGACATCGATAGGCCGCGGCGTACTGGATCACCCGCCTTCGCGGGTGATGACAGCGGAATATGGGGCAGCCGTATCGCATCACTTCACCGCCCTCGCGGATATCTACCCCCGCCCGAACTCGTCACCGCGAAACTGGCGGCCGATCTGGTCGAGCACAGCGTTGACCATGCCGGTCTCCTCGCGGTCGACGAAGGCATTGGCGACGTCGACATATTCGGACACGACGACGCGGCCCGGCACGTCCTTGCGATGTTCCAATTCGTAGGCCCCTGCCCGCAGCACCGCGCGCAGGATCGCTTCGATGCGCTTCAACGGCCAGCCCTTCGACAGCGCCTCGTCGATCAGCGGATCGAGCTTCTTCTGGTCGCGCACGACGCCGGAAACGACGTCGCGGAAGAACGCCGCTTCCGCCGGGAGATATGTATCGCCCTCGACCTCGTTGCCGAGCCAGTGGCTCTCGAACTCCGCAAAAATGTCGTTGATGCCGGCACCACCGATATCCATCTGGTACAGCGCCTGCACGGCTGCGAGCCGCGCCGCACCGCGCCGGTTCGCTTTCTTCTCCGTGCCAGCCGGCGGCTTCTTGCTGTTGTCGGCCATGATCAAGCCCGCGCCAGCCGGCGCTTTATGCGCAGCATCGCAATTGCGGCCCGCGCGGCATCGCCGCCCTTGTTCAACTCGCTGGCACGCGCCCGCGCCCAGGCCTGCGCTTCGGTGTTGACGGTGAGGATGCCGTTGCCGAGCGGCAGCTTGCGCGCCACCGCCAAGTCCATCAGCGCGCGGGAGGATTCCTGCGAAACGATCTCGAAATGGATGGTGTCGCCACGGATCACGCAGCCGAGCGCGATCGCGGCGTCGTAGGGCTCGCCATTGGCGGCCGCGGCATCAACCGCGATGGCGATCGCCGCAGGAATCTCCAGTGCGCCGGGAACCGTGATGACGTCGTGGGTCAGACCGGCCGCCTTCAGCTCGGCCACCGCGCCTTCGAGCATCGCGTCCTGGAGATCGTCATAGAACCGTGCCTCGACAATCAGCGCGCGTGCGCCGGAGATGTCGGTCTGGTCCTTCAGGGGTGCGCGCCGCGCGTCTGCCATCGTCAAATCCGTTCCACAGGGGTTCGCGCTATGTAGTCGCCACCAGCGGGTAAGCCAAGTTCAAAGACGCCGTCACTTCATTTCCGTCAGCCGCGCCGCGTAGCGGGCCATCAGATCGACCTCGATATTGACCTCATCCCCCGCCTTCCAGCCGCCGATCGTCGTGACCGTCAGGGTGTGCGGGATGATCAGCACCGAAAAGCTCACGTCCTTCACCGTATTAACCGTCAGCGAGACGCCGTCGAGCGTGATCGAGCCCTTGGTCGCGATGAACCGCGCCAGCTCCCGCGTCGTGGAGAGCTCGAACCGCGCCATCTCGGGCAGGTCCTCGCGGCCGACGAGGGTTGCGATGCCATCGGCATGGCCGGCGACGATATGCCCGCCAAGCTCGTCGCCGATCTTGAGCGCACGCTCGAGATTGAGCCTGGTGCCGACCCTCCAGTGCTTGGCGGTCGTCAGCGCCAGCGTCTCGGCCGCGGCATCGACGTCGAACCAGGTCCTCTGAGCAGAGTCCTTGCCGCCTTCGACGCCGGAAGCAACCACCGTCAGGCAGACGCCATTGCAGGCGATCGAGGCGCCGTCCGCAATGGTGGTCTGGTCGTAGCGGCAGGCGATGCGCAGCCGGTGCAACTGGCCCCGCGCTGTCGGCGTGAAGCCGACGATCTCGCCGATATCAGTGACAATGCCGGTGAACATTACGCGCGCTCGTAGATGGTGAGAGTATCCTTGTCGAAGGTCTCGCTAGCATGAACCTTATAGGCCTGCGACTGCGTGATTTTCGACAGGGGCAATGCAGCGAGCGCATCCACCCCGTCAGCGCCCACCGCATCCGCGCCGCGGAACAGCCATATTTCGTCAACGAGGTCAGCGGCGATGAAGGACGCCGCAACGCGGCTGCCGCCCTCGACCATCAGCCGCGTGATGCCCTTCCCGGCCAATGCATGCAGCACTGCCGCAAGATCGAGTCCCGAGGCGTTGCCGGGCGGCACGCGGATCACCTGCGCGCCGGCAGCACCGAGCCGCGTGGCGGCCGCGGCCTCCGCGAGCTCAGAACCCATCACCCACAGCGGAATCTCGCGCGCGGAGCCCACGAGCTTGCTCGCGCCGGGAATGCGCAGGCTCTGATCGAGCACCACGCGCACCGGTGAGCGCGCTGCCATGCCCGGCAGGCGGCAGTCGAGCTGCGGATCGTCCGCCAGCACCGTGCCGATGCCGACCAGGATGGCGTCGCTTTGCGCGCGCAGGAGATGCACCCGGTTGCGCGCCGCCTCGCCGGTGATCGCGACCGGCTTGCCCCCGGCCGCGCCGATCTTGCCGTCGGGCGAGACCGCCAGCTTCAGGATCACATGCGGGCGCTGATCCCTGATGCGACGGAAATGCCCGGCGTGGTCGAAGGCGGCTTCGCGCGCGTACAGACCCACATCCACCATGATGCCGGCGGCGCGCAGGCGCGCATAACCTTGACCGGCGACTTCCGGATTGGGATCCTCGATCGCGGCCACCACACGCTTGATGCCGGCGGCAATCACGGCGTCGGCGCACGGTGGCGATTTGCCGAAATGCGAACACGGCTCCAGCGTGACGTAGAGCGTGGCGCCGCGCGCGGCCTCGCCTGCGCGCCGCAGCGCTTCAGGCTCGCCATGCGGTCGTCCGCCTGGTTGGGTCCAGCCGCGGCCGACGATCACGCCATCCTTGACGATGACGGCACCGACGGCGGGATTGGGCCAGGTACGTCCCTGCCCGCGCCTGCCGAGCGCCAGCGCAAGCTCCATGAAGCGCCGGTCGGCATCCCTGGACTCGCGCGCCTTCTGCGCGAATTGATCCTCCAGGATGCGGAAGATCATTTGCGGATCGCGGCGAGCCGCGCTTCCTCCTCACCGGAGAGCTCGCCGAGCACGTCGGCGAAATCCTTGGCCTCGCGGAAATTGCGGTAGACCGAGGCGAAGCGGACATAGGCAACATCGTCGAGCGTGCGCAGATGCTCCATCACGGTCTCGCCGATCACTTCGGAGGAGATTTCAGCCTCGCCCCCGGTCTCGAGCTCGCGCACGATGGTGGAGACCATCTTCTCCACCCGCTCCGGCTCGACCTGCCGCTTGCGCAAGCTGATCGACACCGAGCGCATCAGCTTGTCGCGGTCGAACGGCACGCGGCGGCCGTTACGCTTGATCACCGTGAGCTCGCGCAGCTGCACGCGCTCGAAGGTGGTGAAGCGGAAATTGCAGGCGACGCACACGCGTCGCCTGCGGATCACGGAAGAGTCCTCGGTCGGACGCGAGTCCTTCACCTGCGTATCGAGACTGTTGCAGTTCGGGCAGCGCATCCGTTGACCTTGACCGGTTTTCTTGGACCTTACTGATAGATCGGGAAACGGTCGGTGAGCGCCTTGACCCGTTCCTTGATCGCGGCTTCCACCAGCGGCGCCTTGCCGTCGGAGGACTGCGCGATCGCGTTGAGGACCTCGGCGATCATACCGGCGACCTGCTGGAATTCAGCGACTCCGAAGCCGCGGGTGGTTGCCGCAGGCGTGCCCAGCCGAATACCGGAGGTGACAAACGGCGACTCGGGGTCGAAAGGAATACCGTTCTTGTTGCAGGTGACGGCAGCGCGAACCAGCGCCTTCTCCGAGGCGTTGCCCTTCAGGCCCTTCGGCCGGAGGTCAACCAGCATCAGATGGTTATCGGTGCCACCGGAGACAATATCGAACCCGTGGCCCTTCATCGCCTCGGCCAGCGCCTTGGCGTTCTCGACGACGTTCTTGGCATAGACCTTGAAGTCCGGCCGCAGTGCCTCGGCAAATGCGACTGCCTTCGCCGCGATCACATGCATCAGGGGGCCGCCCTGCAGGCCCGGGAAGATCGCCGAGTTGAATTTCTTGGTCAGCGCCTCGTCATTCCACAGCATCAGGCCGCCGCGCGGACCGCGCAGCGATTTGTGGGTCGTGGTGGTGGTGATGTGAGCATGCGGCACCGGCGAGGCATGCACGCCGCCGGCGACGAGACCGGCGAAGTGCGCCATGTCGACCAGGAGATACGCGCCGACGCTGTCCGCGATCTCGCGGAAGCGCTTGAAGTCCCAGGCGCGCGAATAAGCCGAGCCGCCGGCCACGATCAGCTTCGGCTTGACCTCCTCGGCCTGCTTGGCGACGGCGTCCATGTCGATGATCTGGTCCTCGCGGCGCACGGTGTAGTGCGCGGCCTTGAACCACTTGCCGCTCATGTTGACGGGGGAGCCGTGGGTGAGATGGCCGCCGGCCGCAAGATCGAGGCCCATGAAGGTGTCACCGGGCTGAAGCAGCGCCAGAAACACCGCCTGGTTCATCTGGCTGCCGGAGTTCGGCTGCACGTTGGCGAAGTTGGCGCCGAACAGCTTCTTGGCGCGATCGATCGCGAGGTTCTCGGCGACGTCGACCCACTCACAACCGCCGTAGTAGCGCGCGCCCGGATAGCCTTCCGCATATTTGTTGGTCATCACCGAACCCTGCGCTTCCAGCACGGCACGGCTGACGATGTTCTCGGAGGCGATCAGCTCGACCTCGTGACGCTGGCGGCCGAGCTCGCCCTTGATGGCGGCTGCGATTTCCGGGTCAGCCTGCTCGAGCGAGGCGGTGAAAAACGAATCGGGCGCGGAGGCGGTTTTGGCGAAGGTCATCTTGCGAATATCTCCACCGCCGCAGCCTTTTGGCGGGCTACGGGCGGGTCTGGTGTGGCGATCGGAAGCGGCGAGCGCGATCTACCACATCGCCCGCAACAGGCCAAGTAGTTGCGGGTCGGACCTGTGATTTATGCAAGATATGGTGGGATTGGAGGATTTGGACGACGGGGCGGTATCCGGTCGTCCGTGTCCTGAAAGGCTGCTTTGGGCTTGAAAGGCCGCGCGGGTGCGAGCCAGCCCCTACAGCCCGGTATACCCCGCCTTCACGGGATCCACGCTGCCGTCGAGCTGCCGCAGATAGGTGAGGCCGCAAACCGTCAACCTGTGGGTGTCCTTCTCGCCGGCTTCCATCAACGTATTGAGATAGTTGGTGACCTTTTCCCGCGCCTCCGCGCTCGCCGCAGACGTGCGGTTGGCGAGCAAATCGTAGGTATGCATGATCCGGTCGATGGCAGCTTCCATGGCACCCTCTGGTTCTTGCCGCGTTTGGGGGTTGAGATCAGGCAACCGCTTTGGCCTCGGACTGCGCCTCGAAGCTGACGATGGCCTTGTTGGCCAGCCTGATCTTGTTGAATTCGCCGTGCTGGAGCAGCTTGATGACGATCTCGAGCAGGCTTTCGTCGGTGACGAGGGTGTCGCGGATCGCGCCGGAGCGGCGAAGATAGTTCGCGGCGATGGCATAGGCCTCGCTCACGAGTTCCACGTTCATCACCCCCACGCCACGCTCGACCAGCATCGTCAGCCTCCGATCCGGAGGAGATAAGTGCCGAACCGGGAACTCGTTCCATGGAATCGGGGATTTTTTTCGCAACCGCGAAATGGAAAAACGCACCGGTCCGGACACAGCCGGGCCGGCGCGCTTGGGGAAGCTCAGGCACGTTGGGAGGCTTGCCGGTCTTGTTGTGGGCCGGCTTGGCCTTGTCCCGTCGAAAAGAACTCAGAGACGATACAGGATCTGGTCGGTCCAGAACCGTTCGAGGCGGTGCAGCGACTTGTTGAGGGTCGAGAACTCCTCGCCCGAGATGCCACCGACCTGCTCCACCGTCTTGACGTGCTTCTGGTAGAGCGAGTCGACGATGCGGCGGACTTCCTGGCCCTGCGGCGTCAGGCGGATGCGCACCGAGCGGCGATCGACGCGCGAGCGCTGATGATCGAGGAAGCCGAGCTCGACGAGTTTCTTCAGATTGTAGGAGACGTTGGAGCCGAGGTAATAACCGCGCGTGCGCAGTTCGCCGGCGGTCAGCTCCTTGTCGCCGATGTTATAGAGCAAGAGCGCCTGCACCGAGTTGATGTCCGCACGGCCGCGGCGATCGAACTCGTCCTTGATCACGTCGAGCAACCGGCGATGCAGCCGCTCCACCAGAGTCAAAGCTTCCAGATAGAGCGTCTGCACCGAACCCTGCTGGCCGGAGACGCGCTCTGCGGTATCTGCCGCAGTTGCGACGGCTTTCATCATGACACTTCCCCTGTTGTCGTTTTTATCGACACTCATTCGACGAAACTTGTGTCCCGTCTGATAGGTGCAACTTAAGGGGCTCGTTTGAAGATCGGCTTAAATAAGAGAATAAAGAGATCATGAATTTAAGACAGTGAATTGCGGATTAAGCCTGTGCCACAAGCACTTTTCGCAACTCTCTGTTGACTCTCGCAAGGTCCTGTTCACCCTCCGTCCGCCCCGATTGTCGCATTCCAGAACAGCCCCGCCCCGTTTCGAAACGGCCGCGTAAGAGCTGTGGCGGAACACGCTGGTTAGCGAAAACTTACGTCGAATTTTACGCAACCCTCCGTCAACCAAGCGCGACAATCTCCTGTCCCGGACCAGCACAGCGAAGCGGAGCGCAGAGCCGGGACAGGAGAGTTTGCTATGGCGGCCGTTCGCGTGCGGCCATCCAGGCGAGTGCGAGATAGGCCGCCAGCATGAAGGCTTCGACCCCGACCACAATCAGGCTGCCGCCGTAGATGCCCGGGAACATCAGTTCGATCACCGCCATCGACACCACGGTCGTCAGCCACACCACGGCGCCCCAGGGCGTCGCCAGCCACAGCCCGACCGCAGCAACGAGTTCGATCACGGCAAAGTAGATGGTCGAGGCCTGCCAGGCCATCGACTGGTTCTCGAACGCCTCGTCCTCACCGCCGACGAAGCCCGTCACCTGCGCCCAATGGTAGAGACCCTTGAGGATCGAGAGCAGCGCCATCACCCGCAGGAACAGCACGAGCCGGCGCGTCCAGACATTGTCGTCGGACTCAGCTCGCTCCGACGAGATCGCCGCCACCGACATTGCGCTGTCTCTGGCATTGTCTCGGACGGCGTCCCTGGCACTGTCGCGGGCCGCATCGCGGGTGGAGATCTCGGACATGCCCCCTTCTGGCTGCTTTGCCCCGCAAAATCAATCGGCTGCCATCTTTTGCGACAGGTCAAGCCGCGGTGACGGGAACCATGCGAGCTGGTATAAGAATAATTCCAGCCGGAGGAAGAGTGATGGCGATCAAATACGGGCGTCCGATCGAATTGCGCGAGGTCTCGCGCCGGGATGGCACTGGGGCCTTCCCCGTCCTCGATCTGACCGTCCGCCCGCGCCGCAACCGCAAGGCCGAATGGGCCCGGCGCATGGTGCGCGAGAACGTGCTCACGACGGACGATCTGATCTGGCCGCTGTTTCTGATCGACGGCAACAACAAGCGCGAGCAGATCGCCTCAATGCCGGGCGTCGAGCGTCTCAGCGTCGACCAGGCCGTGCGCGACGCCGAGCGGGCGATGAAGCTCACGATCCCGTGCCTCGCGCTGTTTCCCTACACCGACCCATCCCTGCGCGACGAGGACGGCTCGGAAGCCACCAACCCGAACAATCTGGTCTGCCAGGCGGTGCGCGCGATCAAGAAGGAGTTTCCGGAGATTGGCATTCTCTGCGACGTCGCGCTCGATCCCTTCACCAGTCACGGCCATGACGGCCTGATCTCCGACGGCAAGATCCTGAACGACGAGACAGTCGCCGTGCTGGTGCGTCAGGCCCTGGTGCAGGCCGAAGCCGGCTGCGACATCATCGCGCCCTCCGACATGATGGACGGCCGCGTCGCCGCGATCCGCGAGGGTCTGGATCGCACCGGCCTGCTTGACGTGCAGATCATGGCCTATGCCGCAAAATACGCCTCCGCCTTCTACGGCCCGTTCCGCGACGCGATCGGCTCGGCCAAGACGCTCACCGGAGACAAGCGCACCTACCAGATGGACAGCGCCAACACCGACGAGGCGTTGCGCGAGGTCGAGCTCGACATCGCCGAGGGCGCCGACATGGTGATGGTCAAGCCCGGCATGCCCTATCTCGACGTCGTCCGCCGCGTGAAGGACACGTTCGCAATGCCGACCTTCGCCTACCAAGTGTCCGGCGAATACGCGATGATCGCGGCCGCCGCCAACAACGGCTGGCTCGACGGCGACCGCGCCATGATGGAGAGCCTGCTCGCCTTCAAGCGCGCCGGCGCCGACGGTGTGCTGAGTTATTTCGCACCGAAGGCGGCGGAGAAGCTGCGCGCTCAGGGGTAGACCCCAAGGTCGTCCCGGCGAAGGCCGGCACATGTGTCTCTTCATCGTCGTCCTGGCGAAAGCCAGGACCCATACCGCGTGATCTCTCGATTCCGATCGGTCGCAGTACCGACGAGCAATCTTCGCGAAACTTCTCCTTGGGGTAATGGGTCCTGGCTTTCGCCAGGACGACACCGAGGGTGTGCCACCACCACCTCCGCCGCCCCCGAATCGCCGGAATATTTCGGCTTGTTAATCCCGGCGCCCTTGGCACGCGGACGGCCTGTTCCCATGTCCTGCCACGGGAGTCCTGCCACGGGAGTTTCCCTCGGGAGAATGGTCATGTCGTATTCGGACTCGGGCAATGCCTGGCGCAATGACGGTGGGGCGCAGCCGCACGCCTACGATCCCTATCTGCACCCGGAACTGTTCCGCGGCGTTGCGACGCGGCGGGTGTTCGCCTTCTTGATCGACATGGTCGTGATCTCGGTGCCGGTGATCCTCGGCTACCTCTTCATCGCGGTGTTCGGCGTGGTCACGCTCGGCATCGGCTGGGCGCTGTTCTGGCTGGCCTGGCCGGCCTCCGTGATCTGGGCCATCGTCTATTACGGCGCCTGCATCGGCGGTCCGTCGTCCGCGACCATCGGCATGCGCGTGATGGATCTTGAATTGCGCACCTGGTACGGCGCGCCCGGCTATTTCGTGCTCGGGGCCACCCACGCCGTGCTGTTCTGGGTGACCGTCTCGTTCCTGTCGCCTTTCGTCGTCCTGGTCGGCCTCTTCAACGGCCGCAGGCGCTTGCTGCAGGATTTCGTGTTGGGAACGGTCGTGATCAACAATTCCGTTCGTGCGCCGGTGCCTCAAGGCGCCAGGACCTACTGATCAGCGACCTTTCGATCAAGGACCTACTGATCAACCAACCTGGATCAAGAACCTATCAACCTGGACCCGCTATGCTGTCCGATCTGACCTGCCGAGTAGACCGATTGACCGGGGGCTTTCGTAGCGCGATGCTGATGCACATTTTGGAGGCCCACGACGTCCCTTGACCCAGCACTCGCGCGACACCCCACAATTTTACCTCACGGCGCCCTCCCCCTGCCCCTATCTGCCGGGCCGGCACGAGCGCAAGGTGTTTACGCACCTCGTAGGTGAGCGCGCCGGTGACCTCAACGACCTCCTGACCCACGGCGGCTTCCGCCGCAGCCAGTCGATCGCCTACCGTCCCGCCTGCGACCAGTGTCGCGCCTGCGTCTCGGTCCGAGTGATCGCCAACGAGTTCCGCCCCTCCCGCAACTTCCGCAAAGTGATCGCGCGCAACGCCGACATCATCGGCGAGCAGCGCAGCGCGGTGCCGACCTCCGAGCAATATTCGGTGTTCCGCGCCTATCTCGATTCCCGTCACCGCCATGGCGGCATGGCCGACATGACCGTGCTCGACTACGCCATGATGGTCGAGGACAGCCACGTCGAGACCCGCATCATCGAGTACCGTAAGCGTGGTCCCGACAGCGGCATCACCGGCCGCGGCGAGGATCTGATCGCGGTCGCGCTGACCGACGTGCTCAGCGACGGCCTGTCGATGGTCTATTCGTTCTTCGAGCCGGGCGAGGTCAGCCGCTCGATGGGCACCTTCATGATCCTCGACCACATCGCCCGCGCCCGCCGGCAGGGATTGCCTTACGTCTATCTCGGCTACTGGATCGAAGGCTCCAAGAAGATGGACTACAAGGCCCGCTTCCTGCCGCAGCAGCGCCTCGCGCCGTCAGGCTGGCTGCGCATCGACGCGCAAGGCGATGCGACGTCCGAGCCGCAGGATTAGCTCTCCGTCATGCCAGGCGCAGTCGGGGCATCCAGTACGCCACGGCGCTTCGGGTCAATCACAACCGGTCTCTGAAATACTGGACCGCCAGGCTAAACCGGGCGATGACAGCAATCGAGGTGGCGCCCTCACCCGAACAGCGTATCCGCGAGCAGCTTCAGGTTCAAAACCACGATGATGCCGGCAACGATCCAAGCGATCGCCGCGACCCACGCCGGGATTACGAACTTGCCCATCTTGCGGCGGTCCGAGACGAACCGCACCAGCGGGATCACGGCGAAAGGCAGCTGCATCGACAACACGACCTGGCTGAATACCAGCAGATCAGCCGTGCCGCGTTCGCCATAGATCGCGGTGACGACGATCACGGGAATGATCGCGATGCCGCGCGTCAGCAACCGGCGCGCCCAGCTCGGCAGGCGCAAATCGAGAAAGCCTTCCATCACGATCTGGCCGGCAAGCGTCGCCGTCACCGTTGAATTCAGGCCCGAGGCAAGCAGCGCCACTGCGAACAGTGTCGAGGCGATGCCGAGCCCGAGCAGCGGAGACAGCAGCTCGAAGGCCTGGCCGATCTCGGCAACGTCAGAATGGCCGCTCTTGTGGAAGGTTGCGGCAGCCACGACCAGGATCGCGGCGTTGATGAACAGCGCCAGCATCAGGGCGATGGTCGAATCCGTCGTCGCCCATTTGATCGCCTCGCGCCGGCCTTCGTCGTTGCGCTCATAGGCGCGCGTCTGCACGATCGAGGAGTGCAGATAGAGATTATGCGGCATGACGGTCGCACCGATGATGCCGATCGCGATGTAGAGCATCTCGGGGTTGGTGAAGATCTCGGTCTTCGGCACAAATCCCCTCAGCATCTCGGTCACCGGCGGTGCTGCCGCGGCAAGCTGGACGGTGAAACAGACTGCGATCACGACGAGCAGCGCGATGACGAAGGCTTCGAGGAAACGGAAGCCACGATTCATCAAGATGAGCAGCAAAAAGGCATCCAGCGCGGCGATCAGCGCGCCGCCAATCAGGGGAATGCCGAACAGCAGCTTGAGCGCGATCGCGGTGCCGATGACCTCGGCGAGATCGCAGGCGATGATCGCCGCCTCGCAGGCAAGCCAGAGCAGAAAGTTCACGGCCGGCGAATAGGTCCCGCGGCAGGCCTGCGCCAGGTCGCGGTCGGTGACGATGCCGAGCCGTGCCGCCAGTGATTGCAGCAGGATCGCCATCAAATTCGAGAGCAGGATGACCGAGAGCAGCGTGTAGCCGAACTTGGACCCGCCGGCGAGGTCGGTCGCCCAATTGCCGGGGTCCATGTAGCCGACCGAGACCAGATAGCCCGGGCCGACGAAGGCGAGCAGGCGCCGCCACCACACCCCCGCGATGGGAAGGGCGACCGAGGCATTCACCTCGGCAAGGCTCTTGGTCGCAGGCGCATCATTGCGCCAGCCGGCGGCGTCTCGGGTCAGATCGGGAGAGCGAGCATCCATGGAGCGAGAATACCGAAGTCGAGCCTTATTGCAACTCATTTGCAACTGCATCTAGCGGCATCGGTCTCTGGGCGGTCGCTATGTGTCGCCCCTGTCGGGAAGCGGGTGGGTTTGGCCGTTATCCGAGGCGGATACTGGCGCCAACCCGACTTTGCAGGAAATGAGCCATGTCAATTCCCCCGCGCCTCCCCGAGACATTCAACCGCCTCGCCTGGTCGAACCTGGCGGCACAGTCGGCCGAACAGATCGCGCTGGCCGCGGCCCCCATCGTCGCGGTGCTGACGCTCGGCGTCGCCGAGGGCCAGACGGGCCTGCTCCAGACCGCGCTGACCCTGCCCTTCGTCCTGTTCGCGATACCGGCCGGCCTGCTGGCCGACCGCATCTCCCGCCGTTCGCTGATGGCGGGCGCCGAGGCGCTGCGGGCCGCGGCCCTTGCAGCGATCGTGCTGCTGCTCGCGCTCGGCGCGCTCAATCTGCCGCTGCTGGCGCTGCTCGGCTTTGCCGCCGTGTGCGGCACCGTCGTCTACAGCGTGGCCGCGCCGGCGCTGGTGCCCTCCCTGGTGAGTTCGGACCTGTTGCCGGCAGCCAATGCGCGGATCGAGCTCGCACGCACCATCGCCTTCGCCAGCGGCCCTGCGCTCGGCGGCGTGCTGGTCGGGTGGTGGGGCGCGAGCCCGGCCTTCGGCTTTGCGGCCGCGCTGTCCGCGATCGCCGTCGTGCTGCTCTCCGGCATCTACGAGCCCGACCGCACGCCGGCCCCACGACGGCATCCGTTCCAGGACATCCGCGAGGGCGCGGCCTTCGTGTTTCATCATCCGCTGCTCCGGCCGGTGTTCATCACCCAGTTCATCTTCAACACCGGATGGTTTCTGCAGATCGCGGTGTTCGTGCCCTACGCCGTACGTCACCTCGGCCTGACCGCTGCCGGCATCGGCACCGTGCTGACGATGTACGGTGTCGGCATGGTGATCGGCGCGCTGTTCGCCACGCGCGTGATGAAGCGCATCGCGTTCGGCACGGTCGTCGGCCTCGGCCCCGTCACCGGCTTCGTCGCGGCGGTGGTGATGGCGCTGACGGTGCTGGTCCCCTCGCCCTGGCTTGCGGCCTTGAGCTTCTTCCTGCTCGGCGTCGGGCCGATCCTGTGGGTGATCTCGACCACGACGTTGCGTCAATCGGTAACGCCGCCGCGCCTGCTCGGCCGCGTCTCCGCCATCAACATCATGAGCTACGGCGCCCGCCCGGTCGGCTCGGCGCTGGGTGCGGTCGTCGGCGGCCTCTGGAGCGCGGAAGCGTGCCTCTATCTCGCCGCCGCCGTATTCGGCGTGCAGGCGCTGGTGATCTGGCTCTCGCCCGCCGTGGCGCTGGACCGGCAGCCGGACATGGTGGCCGATGAGGTGGCGGCGCGGTGTTAGCTGCACCGTCATTGCGAGCGAAGCGAAGCAATCCAGAATCCGTCCGCGGAGACAGTCTGGATTGCTTCGTTGCAAGAGCTCCTCGCAATGACGGAGTATGTTGAAGCAGCCAGCCTAGCCCGCCAGATACCGCTCGTAGCTCCCCGTCACCGGCTCGCTCGCGTCCACCTCCGGATCGAGCGTGTAGAGATCCTGCGCGCGGCCAATGCCACGCAGCGCATAGCGGCCGGTGGAGACGAGGTAGCGGCGGCCGGTGGCGTCGAGGCCCTTGTAGAATTCCGCCGAGGCCAGCAGCTCGCGATCGACCGAACGGCTCATCGAGGCGATGCGACTGACCTCGTTCACGGTTGGACCGACCACGGTGAAGTCGAGCCGGTCCTCGCTGCCGATATTGCCGTAGAAGACCTCGCCGACATGCAGGCCGATATAGGCGGACGTGGTGGGACGGCCCTCGGCCCCCCGCCTCAGGTTCAGCGCAGCGACGTTCTTGCGGAATAAATGCTCGGCGCGCAGCGCCGCGCGCCGGGCATGCGCCATGTCCTCGCCGGTGAACATCGCGAGCACGCCGTCGCCGATCAGCTTCAAGACGTCGCCACCGGCATCGTGGATCGCGTCGATCACGGCCTGCGCATAATCGTTAAGGAACGGGATGATCTCGTCGGGGCCAATGCTCTCGCTGATTCCGGTCGAGCCGCGCAGATCCGAATACCACAGCACGGCGTTGATGCGCTCGGTGACGCCGCGCGAGATACGTCCGCTCAAGACCTGCTCTGACGCATCGCGTCCGAGATAGACGCGGCCGAGCGTGCGCGCGATGTCGACCTGCTGCGCCGACTTGATCGCGAGCCCCAGCACCGGCACGAGATCGCGCAGCGCCGCGAGCTCGCCTTCGGCGAAGCCGCTGTCGCGTCGCGTTGTCCAGGAGGAGTAGAGGCAGTCCATCTGCCCGAGCGCTCCAGTCTCCCCGAAGCGGTGCACAAAGGCCAGGAAATGGCGGTGACCCGTTTCGGCGAGCTCGCCGATTTGCGAGAAATCGAGCGTGGGCGCGTCGGCGAGATCGATAACCATTTCGTCGTGACCATGCTCGAGCAAATGATAGAACACCGACCGGCGCCAATTGTTGGCCGCGTCGCCCTCGGCCGTCGAGCCGTATTCGACGACGTCGCTCTCGTTGGTCGGCGTATCGCTCCAGCGGAAGGCGCGCCCCTCGTAGATAGGGTGCAGCGTATCGATGACGACAAGCCCACGCGAGAGTTCCAGCCCCTCGGCGCGGCAGCGCTCGCAGAAGCCGCGCAGCAGTTCGGGTTCGGGCAGGCCGGTGAGCCCCTGGCCGGCCAACCAGTTCATCAGCGCAACGCGCGAGGTCAATTGCATGCGCCATTATGCCGTGCATTCGTGACGAGCGAAAGGCGGCGCGCGGACCTTGCGTCGCCAAGGCTCCTGCTCACGGCCAGGCTCCCGCCCGCGGCAGGTCGCATATGTCGCGGACGCTGTTGACGCGCTCCCGCCTCGGGCCGCAAATGCGAATGATGACACCGCCGATCAGAAATTCGGGGATATGAGCCAGCGCCAGCTTCCGATCATCCTGGCGCTCGGTACCACGCAGACCCTGGCCTGGGCCTCGAGCTACTATCTGCCGGCGCTGCTCGCCGATCCCATGGCGCGCGATCTCGGCATCTCCTCCAACTGGGTGTTTGGCGCGTTCTCGGCCTCGCTGGTGATTTCGGCGCTGCTCGGGCCGCGCATCGGGCGACAGATCGATCTGGTCGGCGGCCGGCAGGTCCTCTCGGTGTCGAACCTGACGATCGCCGCCGGCCTCGTTCTGCTCGGCCTCTCGCAATCGGTGGCGGTGATGGCAATCGCCTGGCTCGTGCTCGGCGTCGGCATGGCGATGGGGCTTTACGACGCCGCCTTCGCCGCGCTCGGCCGCATCTACGGCACCGAGGCCCGCAAGCCGATCACCGGCATCACGCTGATGGCGGGCTTTGCATCAACCGTCGGCTGGCCGCTCACCGCCTGGGGCCTCGCCCATATCGGCTGGCGCGACACCTGCTTTGCCTGGGCCGCGGCCAATATCCTGATCGGCCTGCCGCTCAACTTCTTCTTGCTGCCGACGATCAAGGGCGCCAGGCAGGCTGCGGCGACAGCGGTGAAGCCGCATCTGCCGGTCGACCGCACCATGGTGCTGCTCGCCTTCATCTTTGCGGCAGTCTGGACCGTCACCGGCGCGATGGCCGCGCATTTCCCGCGCATCCTGGAGACCACAGGCGCGACGCCGGTCGAGGCGATCGCGGCCGGTGCGCTGATCGGCCCCGCACAAGTCGCCGCGCGGGTTCTGGAGGCAGGCTTCCTCAGCCGCTTTCATCCGCTGTGGTCGACGCGGCTCGCCTGCCTCACCCACCCGATCGGCGCCGTGGTCGTTGCGATCTTCGGCGGCGCCGCGGCCAGTGCGTTTGCGCTGTTCCACGGCTCCGGCAACGGCATCCTGACCATCGCGCGCGGCACGCTGCCGCTGTCGATCTTCGGCCCCAAGGATTTCGGCTATCGCCTCGGCATCATCGGCGCGCCGGCACGGATGGCGCAAGCCGTGGCGCCGCTGGCCTTTGGCCTGCTCATCGACGTCATGGGCGCCAAGGTGCTGATCGTCTCATCCGCGCTCAGCCTCTCGGCGCTGGCCGCGCTGTTCATGATCCGCGCGCAACCACGGCCGGATTGACCGGGCCGGAGCTTTCGCGCACAAGCGAAGCATGACCGAAGACACGCGCCCGCCCCGCACATTCAAAGGCCTCCTGCGCTGGGCGACCACGCCGCCACAGGCCTGGGGTGTCTATCTCCTCGCCATCATCCTGGTCTGGCTGATCTCCTTCTACGCCGGCTCGCTGAAGCCGAAGAAGGCGCCGGAAGCGAGCCCGCCCGCCGTGACCGCACCGCGCAACTAGGCCGGCTTCGTTTCGCCGGTCGCGATCCAGATGCCGGCGAACACGGCGACCAGCCCGATCAGGAGGTTGGGCGTGATCGGCTCGCCGATCAGCAGCGCGGCCAGCAAGGTGGCGGCGATCGGGTTGACCGTCATCGTATTGGCGACCCGGGTCGGCGTTGCCCGCGCCAGCGCCATGACCCAGAGGATGAAGGCGAGCGCACCGCCGCCGATGCCGAGATAGACGCCGGCAATCCACTGCCCCATCGTGAAATGATCAAGCGCTGCAAAGCTGCCCTTCACGAAACCCGCGAGCACCAGCACGGCGGCGCCCGCGCCCATGCCGACCGTGAGAAAACCGAGCGGGCTGGAGCGCTGCATCAGCGGCCGCGACAGCACGTTGTAGAACGCCATGCAGAACACGGCACCGCTCATGATCAGCTCGCCGCGCCAGGCGCCCGGCGGGCTTTGCGCCAAGCCCGCCGCCAGCGCCGCCGCCACGCCGAGCACGGCGATGCCGACACCAATGATCTTGCGCGCCGTCAGCCGCTCGACGCCGAGCATGGCGCCGACCACCATGGTGTGGAGCGGCAGCGTCGCAAGCGCGAGACTGGCGCGCGCGGCGGTCGTGTAGGAGACCGCGATGTTGTAGAGGATGAAGAACAGGCCGAAAAAGCAGATGCCGAGCAGCGCCACGGCCGGCCAGTCGGACCGCTGCGGCCAGCGCACGCCGAACAGAACCGCGCACGGCAGGAGGCAGAGAAAGCCGATCCCCCAGCGCAGGATCGCGAGCAGGATCGGATCGGCGCCGCCGACCAGATAGCGGGTGATCGCCGCGGCAGTGCCGCCAAGGCTGCTCGACGCCAGCGCGATCGCAACCCCGGCCCACTCACCCACAATCGTCTCCCGTTGCGGAGCTTGTTGAGGGCGCTAGCACGCCCCTGCTGCCACCGTAGTGGCAACAGGGGCGTCGCGGGAAGCTAGTCGTAAAACTCAGGCGCCATCTTCTGGCTGTCGCGCTGGACCTTGTCGTGGTTGATCCAGAGCTGCGCCTTCTCCTTACTGAGCGTGTCGGCGATCTTCTGCATCGAGGCCGCGCTCTGGTCCTTGTTGGCGTTCATGCTGGGCACGCGGCGGTTGTCCCAATTGTCCTTGAAATGCACGGCGTCGCCCGACAGTACGACGGCGCCGGTCTTCGGCAGCTTCACCAGCAGCGATTGATGTCCCGGCGTATGGCCGGGCGTCGACAGGATGGTCACGCTGCCGTCGCCGAACACATCCTTGTCGCCCGCAAGCAGCTCGACCGGGTGCGAGGGCTTGAATCGCGGCTCGTTGTTGGCGCCGGGCCAGTCATACTCGGCCTTCTGCACGTAGAGCGTGGCCTGCGGGAATAGCTCGACATTGCCGGTGTGGTCGGGATGGGTGTGCGAGACGGCCATCATCTTGACGTCACCGGGCTTGAGGCCGAGCTGTTCGAGCTGGGCGGCAAGCGTCTTCGGCCGGCGCCAGGTCACGGCCTTGGGATCGGCGGGCGTAAGGCCGTTCGGCATCGCGGCGACTGCGTCGGCGATGCCGGTGTCCCACAGGAACCAGCCCTTGGCGTGCTTGACGAGATAGCAGCTGTCGACGAAGTCCATCGTCTTGCCCTCGTTGAGGCCGGGCGTCCAGCGCGAGATGTCGCCGGCGGTGCCCTCCCCGCAATTGAGCACGTAGAGCTTTTCGACACCGGTCTTTTCCGATTGCGCCAGCGCCGCATGGCCGCACAGAGCAAGCGCGGCGACGGCGAGAGCGAGCGTGATCCTTGGCGTCATTCGTTCCTCCCTTGCAGCCATTGTCGGCTGTGACCGAGGGTCAACCCCGGCCCGTTCGCAGAATTCCCGCCTCAATGCGGGCAGGTCTCGACCTCGACCGTGACGTGGCTCAACCCCCTCAACCCGGCGAGCCGCCTCTTGTAGACGGCCGGCTGCTTCGGTTGGTCCGACACCACCGAGACCAGCACAGCGCAATGGCCGGGGCCGACCTGCCACAGATGCAGATCGGTGACGCGGTCGTCGCCGATCTCCATGCGCGCCCGGATCACGCGCTCCAGCTTCTCGTCGGCGCGGACGTCGAGCAGCACCGCGCCTGATGTCTTGATCAGACCGAACGCCCAGCTTGCGATCACGGCACTGCCGATCAGGCCGACCGCCGGATCGGCCCAGGCCCATCCCGAATACATGGCGACCACGAGCGCGGCGATCGCCAGCACCGAGGTCGCCGCGTCCGCCATGACGTGGACATAGGCCGCGCGGAGATTGTTGTCGTGATGATGGTGGTGGTGATCATGGTCATGATCGTCGTGATCATCATGCGCATGGCCGTGATGGTGATGACCATGGTTATCGCGGAGCAGCCAGGCACTGGCGAGATTGACGCACAGGCCGAGGGCAGCGACTACGATGGCCTCGCCATAGACGATCGGCACCGGATTGATCAGCCGCAGCACGCTCTCATAGGCGATCTCGACCGCGATCAGGCCGAGGATGATCGCGCTGGCGAAGGCGGCAAGATCGCCGAACTTGCCGGTCCCGAAGCTGAAATGCGAGCTCCCCAGATGTCGTCGCGCAAAGCGATACGCGAACGCGGCAATCCCCAGCGCCGCCGCATGCGTTCCCATGTGCCAGCCGTCGGCGAGCAGCGCCATCGAGCCGAACAGCGTGCCCGCGACGATCTCGCCGACCATCATGACCAGCGTCAGGATGACGACGAGCCAGGTACGCCGCTCGTTCTCGTCGTGCTTGTCGCCCAGAAAGGCGTGGTCATGGGTCCATTGTTCGATGGAATGGGAATGCATCGCGAAGTCTCCGAAAGGCCCGGGCCGTTAACCCCTAATATAGACCTGCGAGTCTTCTGGGCAAAATCCCCGGAATGAGCCGATTGACAGGTAGGTGCCGTTTCGGTGTAATGAAGGTCATGGGGATTTGAGCGATCTCCCCACGAGGCGACATGCCCAAGTATCGCGTCCCGTTGTTTTTCACGAGGGCGCATCATGTCTTCCTACACGACGATATCATCTGACAAACTGGCACGGTTGATCGGCACGGCAAACGCCCCTGCCCTGATCGACGTGCGCACCGACGAGGATTTTGCCGCCGACCGGCGGCTGATCCCAGGTTCGATCAAGCTCAGCCACGACAATGTTCCGGAATGGGGTGCCGAATTCGCCGGCCGCACCGCCATCGTCTCCTGCCTGCGCGGCGCAAAGCTGGCGCAGGGCACGGCGGCCTGGCTCAGGCAGCTTGGGGTCCAGGCCGAGACGCTGGAAGGCGGATTCGAGGGCTGGAAGGACGCAAAGCTGCCGCTGCTCGATACCCGCAAGCTGCCGCCGCGCGACGCCAAGGGACGCACCGTCTGGGTGACGCGGGCGCGGCCCAAGGTCGACCGCATTGCCTGCCCCTGGCTGATCCGACGCTTCGTCGATCCCAATGCGGTGTTCCTGTTCGTGGCGCCTTCGGAAGTGGTGGCCGTCGGGCAACGCTTCAACGCAGCCCCGTTCGACATCGAGAACGTGTTCTGGAGCCACCGTGGTGAGCTCTGCACCTTCGACGTGATGATCGAGGAGTTTGGGATTGCCGCGCCGGCGCTGCTTCGGCTCGCAACGCTGGTGCGCGGCGCCGACACCGGGCGGCCCGACCTCGCGCCGGAGGCCCCCGGCCTGCTCGCAGCTTCGCTCGGGCTGTCGCGGATGTATGATGACGACCTCGAACAGCTCGAGGCCGGCATGCTGCTCTACGACGCCTTCTATCGCTGGTGCCGTGACGCCACGTCCGAGACCCACAACTGGCCGACCAACAAGGCGAAGGCTTGATGGATACCCGTACGATCGAAGCAGGAGCTGATGCCGGTCACGGCGTCAGCTTCAGCGAAGCCTTTCGCGTCTGGCTCCGCGTCGCCTGCCTGAGTTTTGGCGGGCCCGCGGGCCAGATCGCGGTCATGCACCGCATCCTGGTCGAGGAGAAGAACTGGATCTCGGAAGCCCGTTTCCTCCACGCCCTGAACTACTGCATGCTGCTGCCGGGCCCGGAGGCGCAGCAGCTTGCGACCTATGTCGGCTGGCTGATGCATCGCACCGCCGGCGGGCTGATGGCGGGCGGGCTGTTCATTCTGCCCGGCATCATTGCCATCATGGGCCTGAGTTACGTCTACGCCGCCTACGGCAATGTCAGCTTCGTCGAGGCTCTGTTCTTCGGCCTGAAGGCCGCCGTGCTCGCCATCGTCGTCGAGGCCGTGGTGCGCGTCGGCAAGCGGGCATTGAAGAACCGCATCATGATCGCGCTTGCCGCGATCGCCTTCGTCGCGATTTTCTTCTTCGCGATCCCCTTCCCGGTCATCATCATCGCCGCCGGAATCATCGGATATATCGGCGCCAAACAGGGCCGTCCGGAATTCGCGCCGGCCGGTCACGGCCCTGCCGGCAGCAGCGCCGTGATCGACAGCATGCTCGGCGACGCCGTGCCCGAGCATGTCCGCCCCAACACCGTCCGCACGATTCGCGTGGGCGTGTTGTGGCTTGCGCTGTGGCTGGTGCCGGTGATCGCGCTGTTGCTCGCTGTTGGACAAGACAATGTCTTCACTCACATCGCGCTGTTCTTCTCGAAAATGGCGATGGTCACCTTCGGCGGCGCCTATGCGGTGCTGGCCTATGTCGCCCAGCAGGCGGTCGAGCACTATCACTGGCTCAAGCCGCACGAGATGCTCGACGGTCTCGGTATGGCCGAGACCACGCCCGGCCCTTTGATCATGGTGCTCCAGTTCGTGGGCTTCATGGCCGCCTACCGCGACGCCAGCGGGCTGTCGCCGATGCTCGCGGCCACGCTCGGCGGGCTGCTCGCGACCTGGGTCACCTTCACGCCCTGCTTCCTCTGGATTTTCGTCGGTGCCCCCTACGTCGAACGGCTGCGCGGCAACAAGGGTCTCGGCGGTGCGCTCAGTGCGATCACGGCTGCCGTCGTCGGCGTGATCCTCAACCTCTCGATCTGGTTCGCGCTGCACACGCTGTTCCGTGAGACCGTGCCGGTGCACAGCTTCCCGTTTGCCTTCGACATGCCGGTGCTGACCAGCGTCGATCTCTCCGCGCTCGTGCTGTCGATCGCGGCGGCAACCGCGATCTTCCGGTTCAAGCTCGGCATGCTCACGGTGCTCGCCGGCAGCTGCGTTGCGGGCGTGGCGCTAAGGTTGGCGGGGGTGATTTAGAATATGGACTAATTGGTTCGTCACGTCCGGTTTGCCAATGGAAGGCGTCACTAAGCCGTCAGGGTTGCATGGCGAACCTCAGACATCCTCGCCCGAGCCAGTGGGCCAGTTGGTCATCTCAGCTAGCTATGGGGTCCCGGTTCGCCCGCTTGAGGTCATCCACGGAAACGCAGCGCCGGATCTGCCGCATACATTCACCCTTTTTGCTTCTCTTTTGCGCTTCTTCCATCGGAGCTTTCAGAACGTTCTTCGAAGCGATCAGCGCCCTTAGCTAAATCGTGTCCCGTCTTGCTCTCGTTTTTCGCTTCTTCCTTAGCAGTCGCCTCGCGCAAGCCTTCAGCGGCCCGTTCCCCAGCTTTTGATGATTTTCGTTTGTCATCCATGTGAAGCACCTTCCCTGATAGACAACACGCTTCTCCAGGAATACTCCGTGTCTATCCCAGCTAAGCCGTACAAACTTCAATCAGATCGCTTCGAGATTGTTCCAGTTCGGTTGAAGCTGGTGCGTCTACTGGCGTAAGCCGACGTCAGACGAGCCGCGCGATCCATGTCCGAGTGGATCAGGAGCTTCTTTTCGCTTTCGGTCATAACGTTGTCCTATCAGGTGCCGGGTCGCCGAAGTTGCGCTGAAAAGCCTACGCCACACCGCCTCTCAAGCCCTCGCAAAACATTCTACTTTACCGAAATTCGGATTCGACGTACCAACGACATACCCCGGCCCGAGACAAGGGGCGGATCGCGATCGTCACGACCGCGGGCTGGGCAGCGACGGCGTCGGGCGCGGCGAGCCTTGCAGGGCGGGAAACCGTGAGCACAGGCTTTCGCGTCTACGACACGATGCCGCCAGCGCCTTGGCATGCTTCGGGTGTGAGCACACGCCAGCACTCGAAGTCCCAGCGAGGACGTGCGCGGACGAACAAGTCGTTTGGTCCTGACGCCCGGGGTCTGTGCGTCAAGTCCTGCGGTGATGTGGCGGCCCGACCGGGCGCGCGCATCAGTCATCTGCAAGGCGACGGGGGCAATAGTGCATCGCTCCCCGGGGGGAGCACGAAGGACACGTTAAAACCATTGCGCCGGGAAGGCCGGGCGATCCGGCGAACCTGTGATCCACCCCGTGTGCATTTCTATCGCCCACGGATCTGCGGGTGCCAGCCGGCGCCCGGCCTTCCCTGCGCCCTTGTCTCAACGAGGGCAATGCGACGACGCAAAACTCGGGCAGAACGCGCCGCGAGATCGCGAAGGCGTGTCCGCTGTTCGACACGTATAACCGAGCGGTGGCTGGGTGAACCTCACCCTCGATGTCCTCGCCCGGCTTGACCGGGCGACCCAGTACTCCGAGACGATCGTGATTGAGAAGAGAAGCCGCGGCGTACTGGATGCCCCGGTCGAGCCGGGGCATGACAGCCGTTTCCTAGCGCTATCGCATCAGTTCCAAGGTGGAAAGATTGGAACGGGGAGAATTCGCCCCGGTTAGCTCTCACTGCGAGGAAATCCGCTTTTTTGGATGAGCCATGACCGATCTATCTATCGATGCGCGGCTGCTTGCCCCTGACAATGACCGGCACGGCGCCAATCTCACGGTCGTTGCTGTCGCGGCGGCGATTCTTCTGGCGGGCGCCGCGGCCTTGTCGGGCACGATTTCCTGGCAGCAGGGATTGTTGTTTCTTCTCGGAGGTGCACTTGGCCTGACGCTTTACCATGCGCTGTTCGGGTTCACCTCGGCCTGGCGCGTCTTCATTGTCGCGCGACGAGGCGCCGGCCTCCGTGCGCAAATGATCATGCTGGCGCTGGCAACCGCCCTCTTCTTTCCGGCCCTGGCGCAAGGCACGCTGTTCGGCGTTGCCGTGCATGGCGAGCTCGGCGCGGTGGGCGTGGGCATGCTGACCGGGGCGTTTCTGTTCGGCCTTGGAATGCAGCTTGGCGGCGGCTGCGCGTCGGGAACGCTTTATACCGCCGGCGGCGGCAACACCCGCATGCTGGTGACACTGGCGGCCTTCATCGCCGGATCGACGCTCGGTGCATTGCATCTGCCGTGGTGGAGCGCGCTGCCGAACATCGGCGCGGTCTCGTTGGTCGAACGGCTCGGCTGGCTGCCGGCGCTCGTGCTCTGCTGGGCCGTCATGGCTGCGATCTACCTCATCACGCTCAGGGCTGAGATCGGCCGGCACGGCCAACTTGAGCCGGGAGCGCAGACGAAGCTGCGCGGCGCGCGCCGCTTCATGCAGGGGCCGTGGCCGCTCCTGTGGGGCGCGATCCTGCTCGCGATCGGAAATTTCGCCACGCTGTATCTCGCGGGACGTCCCTGGGGCATCACCTCCGCTTTCGCGCTCTGGGGATCGAAGATCCTGATGAGCCTCGGCGTCGACGTCGCGTCTTGGCCCTATTGGCAGGGCGCTCGGGCGGCCTCGCTGCACCAAAGTATCTTCGCCGACATCACGTCCGTCATGGATTTCGGCATCATCCTGGGAGCGTTGCTGGCCGCAGGCCTCGCCGGCAAATTCCATCCGACATGGCGCATCTCCGCATCCTCGCTCCTCGCCGCCATCATCGGCGGCCTGCTTCTCGGGTATGGCGCCCGGCTCGCCTATGGCTGCAATATCGGCGCTTATTTCAGCGGGATCGCATCGGGCAGCCTGCACGGCTGGTGCTGGCTGGTCGCGGCTTTCGTTGGCAACATTCTGGGAACACAGCTCCGACCGCTGTTCGGCCTGGCCGTCGAGCGGTAGGTCTTCGTCCGCACGCCGGCGATCGATGCTGCCGTCTAACGCATCATCATCCGCGCGATCGCCTCGCCGATCACCACCGTCGTGAAGTGGGTGTTAGCCCGGCAATCCGACGGCATGATCGAGGCGTCGGCGACGCGCAGGCCCGCGATACCCTTCACCGTGCCGTCAGGGTTGACCACGCCGTGGGCGTCGTTCACTCCGGTCATGCGGCAACTGCCGGCGGCGTGTTGGATGTCGCCGGTCTCACGGCGCAGCAGCGCTTCGAGCTCGTGATCGGGCAAAGCAGCAGCTTGCGGCAGCGTCAAATCCGTGTCGGCGAGCCGGATCCAGTCCGTGATGCCCGATAGCGTCGGCTGGGCGGTGATCACGGCCAGCCGCCTCACCGCATCCATCATGCGTAACATGTCGCGGGGATCGGCCAGCATGTTCTCCTCGACAACAGGATCGATCGCGGGGTCGGTCGAGGCCAGCTTGAGCGTGCCACGCGAATACGCGTTGAACAGCCCGGCGCCGATCGCGCCCGGCACGCCGATGCCGCGGTGGTTGAAGGCGATCAGGATCATGTCGCGCTTGCCGCCGTCGGCGAGGCCTGACGAATAGGTCACGCAGCAATTGGTGTGGCGGGTGTCGGGATCTGTGGGCCGCAGATTTTCCTGGAGCTGGATCGTGGCGCGAAACAGCGGGTGGTCGAAGAAGTGCTTGCCGACCGGCAGGTCGCGCTCGACCGCGGTCCCCATCGCCTTCAGCTCATCCGCGGGTCCAATGCCCGAGCGCAGCAGGATTGCCGGACTGTGGATGGCGCCGGCGCACAGCACGATCTGGCGCGCGCTGATCTCGCTGGTGCCCTGCCCCTCGATGTGAACGCGAAGGCCGGTCGCCCGCCCGTCGCTGATCAGCACGCGATCGACCAGCGCATGCCCGCGAATTTCCAGATTGGCGCGGCCGCGCGCGGGCTCCAGATAACCCTCGTTGGTGGTGATGCGGCGGCTGTCGCGGCTGTTGATGGGATAGCAGGCGACGCCCTCGCCGTCCGGGCCGTTGACGTCGGCGCACCAGGGATAGCCGCTCGCCAGCGCCGCATCGCGCAAGCCGCGATCGATCGGTCCCCATTTGTCCGGCGGCGCGCGATAGACCGGCAGCGGTCCGCCGCGTCCGTGGCAGGCCTCGTCGCCGAATTCCAGATCATCCTCGATCACCGAGAACAACGGCATCACGTCCTTGGCGGACCAGCCGGTGCAGCCATTGGCGGCCCATTCGTCGAAGGCATCGGCGACACCGCGGATGGCGATCTGCCCGTTCATCATCGACGAACCGCCGAGCCCCTTGCCGCGCCAGTAGAAACGCGGCTCCTGGCCGGCCACGCGGCGCGTCAGAAGATCCGGCCATTGCCATTTCTCCTGGTACTCGCGCTTGTGGATGATCGGGATGGGATTCGGCGTCATCACCTCCCAGGGTGCCTCGTCGGCGCGCCAGTCCAGGCCCGCCTCGAGCAGCAGGACGCGCCGGGCGGGATCTTCCGAGAGCCGTGCCGCAACAGCGGCGCCGGCGGAGCCGCCGCCGACAACAATGACATCGTACATCGCGCTACTTCTCAACGTTCCAGAACACCGGGATGGCGGACGGTATCAGACCGCGCAAGGTCGCGCGAGAGGCGGCGGGCTGGGCGAATTGGCCCCACGGTATCGCGGGTGCCTGATCGTACATGACGGTCTGGATCTCGCCTGCGATCTTCTTGCGATCCTCCTCGGCGGGCGCCTTGGCAAAGGCCTCCATCAGCGGCGTGATGCGCGCATCGCATTGCCAGCCGGTGAAATCGGCGCAGTTGAAGGCGACCATGACGTTGGTCAGCGGCGAGCCGAGGTCGAAGCCGCCGGCGTGAACGCCATAGACGCTCCAGCCCTCCTTCTTGGCGCGGCGCGCCAGCACGCTCGCCCAGTCCATCACCTGGAGGTCGACGTTGAAGCCGGCCTGTTTCAGCCGCTCGGCCAGCACCTGCGCCGAGACGCGCGGGGCTTCGAGATCGTTGGCCTCCATCACGACGACAGGCTCGCCGGCATATTTCGTCGCCTTCAGTGCGACCTTCGCCGTTTCGATCGACGGCTTGGCGGCGGCTTCGGTCCCGGCCTTGCTGTCATAGGTGGTGCCGCAGGTGAAGTATGTCGCGCAAGGCGTGGCGTATTTGGCGTCCAGGCCGAGTGCGTCCAGCACCTCGCGCTGATCGACCAGCTTCCACAGCACGCGGCGAATTTCTGGATCGTCGAACGGCTTGGATGCGGCATTGAGGCGATAGGCGCCCGCGAACATGTTGCCGCCAGTGAAATTGACCAGTTTGACCCGTGAGTTCTTCTCCATGGTCGGCAGCAGATCGAACGGCGCGTATTGCATGAAATCGACTTCGCCGGCCTGCAGCGCGGAGGCTGCGGTCGCGCCATCCGGGATGACACGGATCTCGAGCGTGTCGATGTTGACGCGCTTGCCGCCGGCGAGGAAGTCGGCGGGCTCGGGCCGCGGCACGTAGTCGGCGAACTTCTTCAGGATCATGCGATCGCCGGTGCGGTGATCGGCCTTGCTGTAGACGAACGGGCCCGAGCCGACGATCTCGGTGATGCGCTGGTCGCCGGGCGTTTTGGCAATGCGCTCGGGCATCATGAAGGCGACCGGACTGACGGGATTGCCGAGCGCGTCGATGACGAGACCGGACGGCTCCTTCAGCGTCAGCACGAAGGTTTTTGCGTCGGTCGGCTCGAGCGAGGCCGTGATTGCGAAGATGCGGCGGCCGAGCGCACTGCGGGTGCCCCAGCGGCGCAGCGAGGCGACGCAATCGGCGGCCGTGACCGGTTGGCCGTCATGCCACTTCAAACCGTCGCGCAGCGTGAAACTGTAGGTCAGGCCATCGGCCGAGACTTTCCAGTCCTGCACCATCTGCGGCTTGATCTCGCCTTTGGAATCCTTCGCAAACAGCGTGTCGAACACCATGTAGCCAAACGTGCGCGAAATATAGGCGGTCGAGAAATGCGGATCGAGCGTGACGATCTCCGCCTCGAGCACCGCGACGAGATTGCCTGCGGCATGCGCGGGCGGCGCGGTCAGCGCCAAGGCGAACAGCGCCGGAATGAAAGCCTTCAGTTTGGACATGGAATGGATTTGCCTTTTAACGGAGACGTTAAAGTCGCCAGACAAAAAGCAATGTTCATGCCCGGAGGGCCGAAGCACTCATGCGCTCACGGCTATCTGCCGCGCGTTTGCGCGCCACACCCTCGCTGTCGTCGCCCGGCTTGACCGGGCGATCCAGTATTCCAGAGAAAGCTATGATTGAGCCGAGAGGTCTCCGGCGTACTGGATGCCCCGCCTACGCGGGGCATGACAACGTCGATATGGCGACGGCCCGCGGACTACCCGATCACCCTGCCGAACTTGTTCGACTTCGGGAATCCCTTCGGCGGGAGACGACCGGCGTCGGCGCGGGAGCCTTTCCACTCGGCGAGCTCCTTCATGGTCGCGGAGAATTCGCGGCCCGCGGAGTCTTTCCAGGTCAGGCCAGCCTTGGCGTCGAACACGGCAATGTCGGAGAGGCCGCCGTCCTTGTACTTCTGCAGACGCACACCGCGGCCGCGGGCCATCTCCGGCACCTGGTCGAGCGGGAAGATCAGCATCTTGCGGTTCTCGCCGATGACCGCGACGGTGTCGCCGAGCACCTCGGTGACCGTGCGCGCCTCGTTCGGCATATCGACGTTGAGGACCTGCTTGCCCTTCTTGGTGGTGCCGACGCAATCGTCCTCGTTGACGACGAAGCCCTGGCCCTCGTGGCTCGCGACCAGGAATTTGCGTCCGCCCTTGTTGACGAACAGCGTGACCGGCGCGGCCTCCGGCTCGAGATCGATGAATTGGCGGATCGGCTCGCCATGACCGCGGCCGCCCGGAAGTTTTGCGACATCGAGCGAGTAGAATTTTCCGTTGGTGGCGAACAGCAGCAGCTTCGAGGTCGTTTCCGCGAAGAACGCGAACCCGAGCTTGTCGTCCTGCTTGAAAGCCAGCCCCGAGAGATCCTCGACATGGCCCTTGAGGGTGCGGATCCAGCCCTTGTCGGAGACGACAACCGTCACCGGCTCGCGCTCGACCAGGGCTTCCTCGATCGCGGCCAGATCGTGCTCGGGCGCGTCGGCGAAGGTGGTGCGGCGCTTGCCGAGCGGGGTCTTCGGTCCGAACATGTCGCGGACCTTGCCGACCTGCTCGCCGACCTTCTTCCACTGCTCGGGTTCGGAGGCGAGGATCGCGTTGATGCCCTTGAGCTCGTTGCGGAGATTCTTGTCCTCGGTGCGGATTTCCATCTCTTCGAGCTTGCGCAAGCGACGCAGCCGCATGTCGAGGATGGCCTCGGCCTGTACCTCGGTCAGCTTGAATGTCTTCATCAGAACCGGCTTCGGTTCGTCTTCAGTGCGGATGATCCTGATCACCTCGTCGATGTTCAGGAACGCAATCAGATAGCCGCCGAGGACCTCGAGCCGGTTCTCGATTTGCGTCTTGCGGTAGTTGCTGCGACGGATCAGCACGTCGCGCAGATGGTCGAGCCATTCGCGCAGGCACTCCGCGAGTCCCACCACCTTGGGGACGCGGCCCTTGATCAGCACGTTCAGGTTCAGCGGAATCTTGTTTTCGAGCTCGGTCAGCCGGAACAGCGATTCCATCATCAGCGCGGGATCGACGTTCTTCGACTTCGGCTCGATCACGATGCGAACGTCTTCGGCCGATTCGTCCCTGATATCGCCGACCAGCGGCAGCTTCTTCTGGTCCAGCAGCTCGGCGATCTTCTCGATCAGCCGCGACTTCTGCACCAGAAAGGGAATCTCGGTGACGACGACGACCCAGGTGCCGCGCGCGCCCTCTTCCTGCTCCCATCGGGAGCGGACGCGAAACGAGCCGCGGCCGGTGGTGTAGGCTTCAGCGATCGCCTGCTTGGAATCGACGCAGATGCCGCCGGTGGGGAAATCCGGACCCTTGACCCATTTCAGCAGCGCCCTGGATTTCGCGTCGGGCTTCTCGATCAGATGCAGCGCGGCGTCGCAGAGCTCGGCCGCGTTGTGCGGCGGGATCGAGGTCGCCATGCCGACCGCGATACCCTGCGCACCGTTGGCGAGCAGGTTCGGGAAGCCGCCGGGCAGCACGATCGGCTCTTTCGACTGGCCGTCGTAATTGGGGCGGAATTCGACCCCGTCCTCGTCGATGCCGTCGAGCAGAAGCCGCGCGACGTCGGTCATGCGCGCTTCGGTGTAGCGATAGGCGGCCGGATTATCGCCGTCGATATTGCCGAAATTGCCCTGGCCGTCGACCAGCGGGTAGCGCGAGGAGAAATCCTGCGCCAGACGCACCATGGCGTCGTAGATCGCCTGGTCGCCATGCGGATGGAACGAGCCCATCACGTCGCCGACGATTTTGGCGGACTTCTTGAAAGCCGTGCCCGGATCAAGCCGTAGCAGGCGCATGCCATAAAGGATCCGGCGGTGCACCGGCTTCAGGCCGTCGCGCGCATCGGGCAGCGCGCGATGCATGATGGTGGAGAGCGCGTACGCGAGATAGCGCTCTTCCAGCGCCTCACGCAGCGGCACCTCGTGAATTTCGGCCGGTTCCTCCGGCGGAATCAATCGTTTTCCCATGCCGCCCGGTTAAACCGTGGAAGCGAATCGGGCAAGGATCGATTGGTTCCCTGTGCGCGGCCTACTGGCCGGCCCAGCCTGCGGTGAAGGTCTGGGTGGGTTGGGCATTTTTGGCCTGCGTGGTGGCCGGGGCATTGGGCAGGCACCGCCGCGCCGTCTCGATCTCGGCCTCCGTCGCGCCCTTGGACCTTGCCCATGCCTCTGCGGCCGCAGCGGAATATTTGGCTACATAGAATCTGACGACGGTACAGGAGGCACGGCGAAAGACGCCCGGCTGCTCACCCGCGAGGGCGTCCGGCGCCAGCGCGATCAGCGCTGCCGATATCACAAGTCCCTTGATCAGCATGAGGCTATCCCCGGTTGGAACCCAAAACGGCAAGTCCGGGGAACCCCGTTTTGTTCCAGCAAGGGTTGTCCCATCAGGCAATGCAGAGCCGCGCCAGGTTCATGGCGCGGGAATCGCGCCCTTTGCCTGCTGTCGCGCCAGCGCGTTGATGAAGCCTGCCCGCGCGTCGGAATGGCCCTGCCCGCGCGGCTCCAGCACGTGCCGCAACAAGAAAAGGCCGGTCAGTCGAAAGCCATCCTGGAGATCCTCGTCGGTGAGGTCGCCCTGCACCTCGCCTTGGCGCAGGAACGGCGGCAGTCGCAACAGGCGGTCGCGCCACGGTTCGCCCGCTCCGCGCGACACCGCGCCGCCGGATTTCGGCGAGACATAGATCAGGTCGTTGGTTTCTCCGGTCACCGCGCAGTTTTCCAGCGCCAGCCCGAAGCCGAGCTCGGTGAGCATCGCCAGCTCGAAATGGATCACGTGTACGGCGGCGCTGCCGATGTCGTCGAAATCGTCCAGCGAATGTTCGAGCAGCGCCAGGAGGTTTTCGTGCGGATCGCGTTCCGGCAGCAACCGCGCGATCGAGGCGAGATGGGTGATGCCGTAGACGCCGTGGGATGATCCCAGCAGCGTCGCCGCCCGCAGCTTGAGGCCCTCGATGGCATAGGTGCCGAGATGCTCGTCGAGCCGCGCCCGCCACACCACGCTGAGGCTGTTGCCGGGCTGCAGCAACGGCCGCATCCTGGAGCCGGCGCCGCCGCGGACGAGACCGAGATGGCGGCCGTGCGCACGGGTCAGCAGCTCGACGATGGCGCTGCTCTCGCCATGCCGCCGCACCCCCAGCACGATGCCTTCGTCGGTCCATTCCATGGGTGAAGTCTAGCGGATTCCGGTCTTCAATCGTAGGGCGGATTGGCGGGATTGCGCGCCGCCAATCCACCTGACGCCTTAAGCGTTGAACCAGCCCTGCGCGTCGCCGCGGAACGAGAAATACAATCCCATTGCCGTCAGCACGCAGGAGACGATCTCGATGGCGCTGTCGAGTTCCATGCCTTTCTCGCCGATGATCTGGCCGAGCGAGATGACCGACAGTACGAGCGCCGCCGCCAGCACCCAGCGCGGCCAGTTCTTGCGCCCGTGCGCGGCCAGCCTGACGAAATACACCAGCAGCAGGATCATGCCGCCGGCAAGCAGCGTCGACGTCGTGATCATCTGCTCGGTCATCTCGGCATTGGGCGTGCGGTCCTGCACCGCCACCGACAAGGCATCCAGCATCAACGATGCATAGAGCAACGCTTCGAAGCGCCGTACGTTGCTGGGTACGCTCATCGCTGACCGATCATTTTCTTGGTTATTCTTTGGGAAATTCCAGGCCCATCTCGCGGTAGCGATCGGGATCGTCGCTCCAGTTCTCGCGCACCTTGACGAACAGGAACAGGTGCACCGGCACGCCCAGGATCTCGCCGATCTCCTTGCGCGAGTCCGCGCCGATCGACTTGATGGTGGCGCCGCCCGCGCCGAGCACGATCTTGCGCTGGCTTTCGCGCTCGACGAAAATCGTCTGCTCAATGCGCACCGATTTGTCCTTGCGCTCCTCCCACTTGTCGGTCTCGACCGTGGACTGGTAGGGCAATTCCTGGTGCAGCTTGCGAAAGATCTTCTCGCGCGTGATCTCGGCCGCAAGCTGCCGCATCGGCGCGTCCGACATCTGGTCTTCGGGATAGAGGAACGGCCCCGGCGGCACGATCTCGGCCAGTGTATGCCTGAGGTCGTCGACGCCGTCGCCGGAGATCGCCGCGATCATGAAGGTCTTTGCGAAGGCCATGCGCTCGTTGGCGGCCTGCGCCAGCGCCAGCAGCTTCTCGCGCTGGACCAGGTCGACCTTGTTGATGACCAAAATCTTCTCGTGCTTGACGCTGGCGACCTTGGTGAGGATCGCCTCGGCTTCCTCGTCGATGCCGGCCTTGGCATCCAGCAGCACGCAGACGAGGTCGGCGTCATGCGCGCCGCTCCAGGCGGTCGAGACCATGGCGCGGTCGAGCCGGCGCTTGGGCAGGAAGATGCCCGGCGTATCGACTAGGATGATCTGCGCGTTGTTCTCGATCACGATGCCGCGGATCAGCGCGCGCGTGGTCTGCACCTTGCGGGAGACGATCGTGACCTTGGCCCCGACCAGCGCATTGACCAGGGTGGATTTGCCGACGTTCGGCGCGCCGATCAGCGCGACGAAGCCGCAGCGCGTGGCAGTGGGCGCCTCGCCGCTTGCTTCAACCGTCATTGCCGCCGCCAACGCCTTCACGTTCGATCATCACTGAAGCTGCTACCTTCTCTGCCGCGCGCTTGCTGCCGCCGATGCCTTCCGCCGGAGCTAGTCCCGGAAGATCGACCGCGACGCGGAATTGCGGATCATGATGCGGGCCGGTGCGCTCGACCTCGCGATAAACGGGCGTCGGCAATCCCTTGCCCTGCGCCCATTCCTGAAGAACTGTCTTGGGATCGCGCAACGGACGCCGCGGCTTGTGCATGCGCTCGGTCCAGTTGCGCTTGACGAAGTCGGCCGCCGCCGCGTAGCCGCCGTCGAGGAAGACGGCGCCGATCACGGCCTCGCAGATGTCGCCGAGCACGCTCTTGCGGAGGCGCGCGTCGGCGCTGGGGCCGACCGAGCCGAGCTTGATGTCGTCGAGCAGACCGAGCGACTTGGCGACATCGGCGCAGCTCTCCTTACGCACCAGTTCGGCAAGTCGCTTCGACATCTCGCCTTCATCGGCGTTCGGGAAGGCGTGATAGAGCATATCGGAGACGACGAGCCCGAGCACGTGATCGCCGAGGAATTCCAGCCGCTGATAGCTGTCGCCGCGCTTGCGCCCGGACTTCAGCGCGGAGACATGCGTGATGCCTTGCATCAAGAGGTTGGGATCGGCAAAGCTGTAGCCGATGCGTGCCTCGAGCCCCGCATTCGCATCCGAGCCCCTGGCCTTGCTGCTCCGCACCCGCTTCTTCTTTGCAGGCGCCTTGATCTCGAGCGCCTTGCTCTCAAGAGTCTTGCTCTCAAGCGCCTTGGTCGCAGCTTCGCCGTCGGGGCCCGCTTGCGCCTCGGTCGGCAGCGTCGCGATGTCCTTGGCTTCGTCTTTCATCGGACGATTTTGAAGAAGCGATTCCAGCGCACCGCCCACGGCCAGCGCCAGAACATCCAGGCATGCTCGCCCTCGGCGATCGAGAAGAAGATCATCTGGGCGCGCCCGATCAAATTCTCCTGTGGAACGTAGCCGACCTGGCCGAGGAAGCGGCTGTCGGTGGAGTTGTCGCGGTTGTCGCCCATCATGAAGAAGTGGCCGGTCGGCACGGTGTAGACGTTTGTGTTGTCGACGTAGCCGTTGTCGGCGCAGTCCAGCGTCTCGTAGGAAACGCCATTCGGCAGCGTCTCCTTCCAGCGCTTCACCCGGGAGACGCCGCTGCCTTCGGCGCCGCAGGGGTCCTCGCCGACAAATTCGCTCATGCGCTGCCGCTCGACCGGCGTGTCGTTGATGTAGAGCAGCCCGTCCCGCATCTGGATGCGGTCGCCGGGCAGGCCGATCACGCGCTTGATGTAGTCGGTGGAATCGTCCTTCGGCAGGCGGAAGACGACGATGTCGCCTCGGTTCGGGTCCGAGCCCCAGATCCGCCCCGAGAACAGCGGCGGCGAGAACGGGATCGAATAGTGGCTGTAGCCGTAGGAATATTTCGAGACGAACAGATAGTCGCCGACCAGTAGTGTCGCCTTCATCGAGCCGGATGGGATGTTGAACGGCTGGAACAGGAAGGTGCGGATCACCAGCGCGATCAGAAGAGCGTGGATCACGACCCGGATCGTTTCGCCGACGCCGCTCTCAGTTTTCGTTCCTGAAGTCACGCTCATTGCTCTCTCAATTCGGCCGGCGGTCACAGAGCGCCCTCCTCGCGCGAGCAGCCCATCGCTCGCGGCCCAAGGAGATTGTCCTGATTCTGATAATGAGGGCCAATTCCGGCGTAAAGCCGAATTCGCCCAGCCTGATTTGCGTCCGCGGACTTTTAGACGGTTGTCAGAGGCCACGCAATCAAGGATCGCATCAAAACTGCATAAGCGTTTGATTTTGAATGCGAATTATAAAATGATCGGAGTACCGTCAGGGTTTGGCCAGCGGCACGGCGGAAATGATGACGAAGGCCTGTGCCAACGGCCAGTCATCGGTTATCGACAGGTCGATCTGCGCCGCGAACCCCTCGGGCGTCAGGGCCTGGAGCCGGGCCAACGCCCCGCCCGTCAATTGCATGGTTGGCCGCCCTCCCGGCAGGTTGACCACCCCCATGTCGCGCCACCACACGCCGCGCCTGATGCCGGTGCCGAGGGCCTTGGAGCAAGCCTCCTTGGCGGCGAAGCGCTTGGCGTAGGTCGCGACCACCATCTTCTCGTTCTTGGCGCGCCGCTCCGCCTTGGCCCGCTCGGCCGCGGTGAAGATGCGGTCGAGGAAGCGCTCGCCATGGCGGTCGATCACCTTGCCGACACGGGTGATGTCGATCAGATCGGAGCCGATGCCGATGATCATGCCCGGCTCCGGCCGCGGTCCATCGCTGCGCGCATGCTGCGAACCGTCTCGGCGAGACCCACGAACAGGGCTTCGCCGATCATGTAGTAACCGATGTTGAGCTCCATGATGTCCGGCAAGCCTGCGATCGTCTCCGCCGTCGCATAGTCCAGCCCGTGTCCGGCGTGAACCTCCAGCCCCGCTTCCTTCGCCAGCTTCGCCCCCGCCACGATCCGCCGCCATTCGGCCTCGGCCTTATCAGTGTGACCGTCGACGACGGCGTCGCACCAGGCGCCGGTGTGGATCTCGATCACGGGGGCGCGCAGCCGCGCCGCCATCTCGATCTGGGCGGGATCTGCCGCGATGAACAGCGACACCCGGATGCCGGCATCGTTCAGCCGCGCGATATAGGCCGCCAGCGCATTGTGCTGGCCGACGACGTCGAGCCCGCCTTCGGTCGTCACCTCCTGGCGCCGCTCCGGCACGAGGCACACCGCGTGCGGCCTGGTGGCGAGCGAAATGCGCATCATGTCGTCGGTCGCCGCCATCTCGAAATTGAGCGGCTTGGAGATCTCGGCTTTCAGCCGCGCCATGTCCTCGTCGCGGATGTGCCGGCGATCCTCGCGCAAATGGGCGGTGATGCCGTCGGCACCGGCCTCGATCGCCAGTAGCGCCGCGCGCACCGGATCCGGATTGCGGCCGCCGCGCGCGTTACGCAGGGTCGCGACATGGTCGACATTAACGCCGAGGCGGAGCGGAGGTGCAGGCATTTCAGGACTCACGGAATCACAGGGATAGACCAGGACGGAAGGCGTCTATCCATTAACACGTTCGGCGCGGGCGACGACCGCCTTCGCGCGCAGCTGGGCCAGGATCGCGCTCAAATGCTTGAGATCGTAGACTTCGAGATCGATCGTCGTCTCCGTGAAATCCGGTGAGCGGCGCTGCATGCTGATGTTGTCGATGTTGCCGTCGTGCTCGGCGATCACGGTCGCGATCTGCGCCAGCGCGCCGGGCTCATTGACATTCTCGACCTTGATGCGGGCCGGGAAGCGCTGTGGCGTGGAGTCCTCGATGTCCCAGCGCACGTCGAGCCAGCGCTCCGGCTCCTCCTCGAAATCCTTCAGGGCCGGGGCCTGGATCGGGTAGATGGTGATGCCCTCGCCCGGCGTGACGATACCGATGATGCGGTCACCGGGCACCGCGCCGCCGTTCGGCGCGAACTTCACTGGCAGGTCGGAATTGATGCCGCGGATCGGGATCGCGACCGGGCTGCGCGGCGGTTCGGACGACTTCTCCTTGAGCTTGCCGGCAAGCCCCTTCTTGACGCCGTAGCGCGCGATGCGCTCCTCCTTGTAGTCGGGATACATCGCACGCGCGACGTGGGAGGCCTTGATCTCGCCGCGTCCCACAGCCGCCATGACGTCCTCGATCGAGGTCCGCGCCAGTCGCGGCAGCGCGCCCTTGAGCTTGTCGTCGGCGTATTCGATCTTGGCGCGCTCGAACAGGCGCTCGACGATGCGCCGGCCGAGACCGACATATTGATCGCGCACTGCAGTCCTGGTCGCGCGGCGGATCGCGGCACGCGCCTTGCCGGTGACCGCGAGCGTTTCCCAGGCCGACGGCGGCGCAGCTTGCGCTTCCGAGGTCAACACCTCGACTTCGTCGCCGTTCTGAAGCTCCGAGGACAGCGGCGCAAACTGGCCGTTGATCTTGCAGCCCACCGCGCTGTTGCCGACGTCGGTATGCACGGCATAGGCGAAATCGATCACGTTGGCATGGCGCGGCAGCGCGATCAGCTTGCCCTTCGGAGTGAAGCAGAACACCTGGTCGTGGAACAGCTCGAGCTTGGTGTGCTCGAGGAATTCCTCGGGGTTGGCGCTCTCCGAGAGGATGCCGATGGTGTGGCGCAACCAGGCGAACGCATTGGACTCGCGCTTGAGAAATTCGGTCGGCGAGCCCACGCCTTCCTTGTAGAACACGTGCGCGGCGATGCCGCGCTCGGCGATCTGGTCCATCGCCTCGGTGCGGATCTGCAACTCGACGCGCTGATTGCCGGGGCCGATCACGGTGGTGTGGATCGAGCGGTAGTCGTTCTGCTTCGGCGTCGAGATGTAGTCCTTGAACCGCCCGGGCACGACCGGCCAGTTCGTGTGGACGATGCCGAGCGCGCGGTAGCAGGCCTCGATGTCGTTGACGACGACGCGGAAACCGAAGATGTCGGACAATTGCTCGAAGCCGACCGACTTGCGCTCCATCTTGGTCCAGATCGAGAATGGCTTCTTGCGGCGGCCATAGACCCGCGCCCCCAAGCCCCGGTGCCGCAGATTGTTGGAGAGCTGGTCCTCGATTTCGCCGATCAGATTGCGGTTGCGCTCGGCCAGCGCATCGAGCCGCTGCATCACCACCGAATAGGCTTCCGGGTCGAGGGTCCGGAACGACAGGTCCTCCAGCTCCTCGCGCATTTCCTGCATGCCCATGCGCCCTGCCAGCGGCGCATAGATGTCGAGCGTCTCCTCGGCAATGCGCCGTCGCGATTCCGTCGGCACGAAGTCCAGCGTGCGCATGTTGTGCAGGCGGTCGGCGAGCTTCACCAGGAGCACGCGGACGTCGTCGGCAATGGCCAGCAACAATTTGCGCAGATTCTCGGCCTGCTTGGCCTCCCGCGACACCAGCTCCAGTCGCTTCAGCTTGGTCAGGCCCTCGACCAGCGCGCCGATCTCGGGCCCGAAGATCTGGTCGATCTCGGCCCGCGTCGCTTCGGTGTCCTCGATCGTGTCGTGGAGCAGCGCAGCCACGATGGTGGCGTCGTCGAGCTTCAGGTCGGTCAGAATCGCCGCCACTTCAAGCGGATGGGAGAAGTACGGGTCACCCGAGGCGCGGGTCTGCGAGCCGTGCGCCTTCATCGCGTAGACATAGGCGCGGTTCAGCAAATCTTCGTCGGTGTTGGGATTGTAGGACCTGACGCGCTCGACGAGGTCATATTGACGCATCATGCGTGCGCGAGGCTTCGCCGGGCGAGCCACCGGCGCAGTCGGGGCCACGGCAACCGATTCGGTTGCGGCCTGCATCTGCGTTGGTGTGCGGCGTCGATATACCATGCCGTCCTGCCTTCAAACGGGCCACGACACAGCCCGTTGTATACATCTTAGCTCCGATCGCGCGCGTGTCCGATCAATTCAGTGACAGGAACAGGCGCGAACCGACCACGCTATGGTAACCACGAAAACGCCAACAAAAGCAAAGGCCCGAACAACGGTTCGGGCCTTTGATAAGATCACAAAGAAGTCGATGAGCGCGATGGGACGATTACTCGTCCTCCTCGGGCTGCTCCTCGGGCGGCGCCAGGCCTTCGAGACCCTTCAGGAGCTCTTCTTCCGTCATGCGCTCAACGGCGACTTCGGTATCGTCTGCATCCACGCTTGCACCGGCGGAACCGATCAGCGGTACGGTGTCCGGCTCGGGCTCGTCGACTTCGACGAACTTCTGCAGCGAGTGCACCAGCTCCTCGCGGAGGTCCTCCGGCGAAATGGTGGTCTCAGCAATTTCGCGCAAAGACACAACAGGGTTCTTGTCGTTATCGCGGTCAACCGTTAGTTGTGAACCAGACGAAATCATGCGGGCGCGGTGGGCGGCCAGCAGGACCAGGTCAAACCGGTTGTCGACCTTGTCGATACAATCTTCTACGGTGACGCGAGCCATCGACTGTCGCTCCGTTGTGGGTGGGACGAAATATGTGGATGAATGGCGGTAGTTATAGGGGCCGGCAGGGTTTCGCAAGGCCAATTTGTGATTTGGCCTCGCCAAACGGCTCTGCTACCCCCACATTGGGGCTGGGATGGGTGGTTTCCCGGGCTGCCGGCGACGGCGGCGCCGGGAGTGTGCAAGTTGGCCATAACTATACCTTGATTGCCCCGACTTCTCCGGATTTGCGGTTTCGACGGGTTTCGGCGGGACTTTAGAAGTGCGCGGCTTGCTGTCGCCGCGCCAACAATAAACGATCAATCACGAACTCTACGCGAGCAAACTGAATGTCACCTTCCTCTTCCGACAAGATCGCGCTCTTCATCGATGGAGCCAATCTCTACGCGACGGCGAAAACTCTGGGCTTCGACATCGATTACAAGCGCCTGCTGAAGGAGTTTCAGAGTCGCGGGACGCTGCTGAGGGCGTTCTACTACACCGCCATCATCGAGGATCAGGAGTACTCCTCGATCCGGCCGCTGATCGACTGGCTCGACTACAACGGCTACACCGTCGTCACCAAGGCGACCAAGGAGTTCATCGACGCCTCCGGCCGCCGCAAGGTCAAGGGCAACATGGACATCGAGCTCGCCGTGAACGCCATGGAGCTCGCCGAGCACATCGATCAGATGG
>NZ_JADK01000008.1:0-385795 GCF_000518345.1 Bradyrhizobium sp. URHA0013
TCGCGCTCTTCATCGATGGAGCCAATCTCTACGCGACGGCGAAAACTCTGGGCTTCGACATCGATTACAAGCGCCTGCTGAAGGAGTTTCAGAGTCGCGGGACGCTGCTGAGGGCGTTCTACTACACCGCCATCATCGAGGATCAGGAGTACTCCTCGATCCGCCCGCTGATCGACTGGCTCGACTACAACGGCTACACCGTCGTCACCAAGGCGACCAAGGAGTTCATCGACGCCTCCGGCCGCCGCAAGGTCAAGGGCAACATGGACATCGAGCTCGCCGTGAACGCCATGGAGCTCGCCGAGCACATCGATCAGATGGTGCTGTTCTCCGGTGACGGCGACTTCCGCTCCCTGGTCGAGGCCGTTCAGCGCCGCGGCGTGCGGGTCACCGTGATTTCCACGATCGCGAGCCAGCCGCCGATGATCGCCGACGAGCTGCGCCGGCAGGCCGACGTCTTCACCGACCTCGTCGAGCTGCAGTCCAAGCTCGGTCGCGACCCGTCCGAGCGCCCCGCCCCGCGTGACCGCGGCGACCGCGAGGCGCGCCACCACGCTCCGCAGTTCCTCCAGCGCGCGACCACGATGGCGCCGGCGAGGGGCGATGACGACTTCGAGGAGTGAGGCGGCCCGGTCAAGCCGCCAGCCTCTCAGCCTCGTCCCCGACCGTGACTGTCCGCTCTGTCCGCGCCTGGTCGCCTTTCGCGAGGCGAACCGCGCGCGCGAGCCATTGTGGCACAATGCACCGGTTGCGCCTTTCGGCGACATCAAGGCGCGCCTGCTGATCGTCGGCCTCGCGCCGGGGATGCAGGGCGCCAACCGTACCGGCCGTCCCTTCACCGGCGATTATGCCGGCGACCTGCTCTACGCGACGCTGCTCGAATACGGCTTCGCCAAGGGCAAATATCAGGCGCGTCCCGACGACGGCCTGAAGCTGGTCGACTGTCGGATCGCCAATGCGGTGCATTGCGTGCCGCCGCAGAACAAGCCGCTGCCGGTCGAGATCAACACCTGCCGGCAGTTCCTCGCGGCGAATCTCGCAACGATGCCGAACCTGCGCGCGATCGTCGCCCTCGGGCGTATTGCGCACGACACCGTGCTCAAGCCGCTGAACCTGAAGGGATCACAGGCCCCCTTCGGCCACGGCGCCGTGCATCAGGCCGGCGCATTCAGGCTCTACGACAGCTATCACTGCTCCCGCTACAACACGAACACCCGCGTGCTGACGCCGGACATGTTCCGCTCCGTGTTCGCGAAGGTGAAGGCCGACCTCGACTAGTCCTTAGACGAGCCCGTGGCGGGATTGCCCTTCAGCCAGTCCAGGACATCGCCGGCGTTTCGGTCGGGCGGAAACACCGGATAGAACACACGCGTGATCCTGGCGTCGTCAACGATCAGCGCGAGGCGCTTGATCAGCGTCAGGCCCGCGACCTCCATGGTCGGCAAATTCAGGGCGCGCGTCAGCGCCAGCTTCTCGTCCGAGAGCACCGGGAACGGCAGATGCAGCCGCGAGGCCATCTCGGTCTGGTACGCGTTGCTCTGGGTCGAGAGGCCGAACACCTGCGCGGCACCGGCGGCCTTCAGCTCGGCGAACAGATCGCGAAATGCGCAGGTCTGCGGCGTGCAGCCGCGCGCGCCCGGGATCATGTCCCAATCGTCGACCAGCGCGATCTTGCCGGGCTCGCCGGTGCGCGGATAGGCGAACACCACGGTTCGGCCACGCAGCGCCGACAGCGCGACCGACGTGTCGTCAGTCGCGAGCAGGCTGACCGGCGGCAATGTCATGCCTTTCAGGTGCGCGGCACCACCGTCGTCCGCGGGTGCGGGAATCCGGCTCCAATCGACCTCGAGCAGGTTTCTCTGAGTCATCCCGCTATCCCCTCGCACGCATCAGCCGGCCCTTCTCCCGGCTCCAGTCGCGCTTCTTCTCGGACTCGCGCTTATCGTGCAGCTTCTTGCCCTTTGCAACCGCTAGCTGCAATTTCGCGCGGCCACGCTCGTTGAAGTAAAGCTTGAGCGGGATCAGCGTCATGCCTTCGCGGTCGACCGCGCCCATCAGCTTGTTGATCTGCTTGCGATGCAGCAGCAGTTTTCGCGGCCGCTTGGGCTCGTGATTGAAGCGGTTGCCCTGGAGATATTCCGGAATGGTGGCGTTGATCAGCCAGATCTCGCCGTCCTTGGAATCGGCGTAGGATTCCGCGATCGTGCTCTTGCCGCTGCGGATCGACTTGACCTCGGTACCGGTCAACGCAATGCCGACCTCGATCGTATCCTCGATTGCATAGTTGAAGCGGGCCTTGCGATTTTCCGCCATGACCTTGATCGGACGTTCGTTCTTGTCGGCCATGGAAGACAAACCTGATCGAGATGCGCGAGGACGCTAACAGTTTGGATGAAGCGCGCGCGTCAAGACTTCTTGAGGAGATCGCGGATCTCGGTCAGCAGCTCGACCTCGGCCGACGGCTTCGGCGGAGCGGCAGGCTCTGCCTCGTCCTTGCGCTTCAACTTGTTCATGGCACGGATCACCAGGAACAGCACGAAGGCAATGATGATGAAGTTGATCGTCAGCGTGAGGAAGTTGCCCCAAGCCAAGACGGCGCCCTGCTTTTTCGCGTCCGCGAGATTTGCCGCGGTGACCTTGCCCGAAAGCGGCGTGAAGTAGTTCGAGAAGTCGAGACCGCCGGTGGCCGCACCGATGATCGGCATGATCACGTCGCCGACCAGCGACGTCACGATGGCGCCGAAGGCCGCGCCGATGATGACGCCGACCGCGAGGTCGACGACGTTGCCCTTCATGGCGAACTCGCGGAACTCCGTGAGCATCCGCGTGCCTCTTTCCTCGATCGCCATGAAAAGCTCCCCGTTCGGCTAGCGCGTCAGTTGATGAGGCCAGCATGAACCATCGCGCTGCGCACGGCAACGCGGGTCGGTTCGGTGACCGGCACCATCGGCAGCCGCAGCGTTTCGTCGAGCTTGCCGAGCAGCGACAGCGCGTACTTGATCGGCGCCGGATTGCTCTCGATGAAGAGGTTGTTGTGCAGCGGCATCAGCTTGTCATGCAGCTTCAACGCGGTGGCATGGTCGCCCTTCGCCCAGGCGGCCTGGAACTCGGAGCACAGCCGCGGCGCGACGTTCGATGTCACCGAGATGCAGCCATGGCCGCCATGCGCCATGTAACCGAGGATGGTCGCATCCTCGCCCGAGAGCTGGTTGAAGTCCTCGCCCATCGCCGCGCGCTGCTGCGAGACGCGGACCATGCTGGCGGTGGCGTCCTTGACGCCGGCGATGTTCTTCAGCTCCCAGAGCCGCGCCATGGTGTCGACCGACATGTCGATCACCGAGCGCGGCGGAATGTTGTAGATGATGATCGGAATCCCGATCGCGTCGTTGATCGCCTTGAAGTGCTGGTACATGCCTTCCTGGGTCGGCTTGTTGTAGTAGGGCGTCACGACCAAAACCGCGTTCGCGCCCGCCTTCTCGGCGTGCTGGGCGAGCTCGATCGCCTCCTTGGTCGAGTTGGAGCCGGCGCCGGCGACGACAGGCACGCGGCCTTTCGCTTCCTCGATGCACCATTCGACGACCTTCTTGTGCTCGTCATGGCTCAGCGTCGGGCTCTCTCCGGTGGTGCCGACGGGAACCAGGCCGTTGGTGCCCTCTGAAATCTGCCAGTTGACCAGGGAGCGAAACGCCGCCTCGTCCAGCGAGCCGTTCTTGAAGGGCGTGACCAAGGCGGTGAACGATCCCCGGAATTTTGTCTTGGCTGCCATGGACTTCCTCCGTACGCGGCAATCTTGAGCGCAGGCCGCATTCATATCGGGTCTATCCCGCCGGTAAAAGACCCGCTCCCGTCTGACGCACCGTTTAGGCCGCGATTTTGCCGCGGTGGTGGTGCAAACCGGGCGAAGGTAAGCGGCTGTTGGTAATTTGTCCGCATATTCAATCAAATACAGCCAGATCTTGTACAGCTAGGTCTTGAGCCAATTGACTGATTCGGGGCGACGAAACGCCGTGATCTCATTTCCGCGCGCCGCATGGCGATCCACCGGCCTGATCGTGTGCCTGATGGCAGGGCTGTCGGCCGGCTGCGCCGCCTGGGCCAAATCCAATGAGACAACCGCGGAAACGGCCAAGGATACCGCGAAGGAAACCGCGAAACCCGCAGCCAAGCCAGCCGCCAAGGACACTGCGAAAGGTGCGTCCAAGGGAACCGGCAAGGAAACTCCGAAGGACGCCGCCAAGGGAGCAAGCAAGGGCGCGACCAGTGCCCCCGCCAAGGATGCCGCGAAGAAGCCTGCCAAGGATGTGGGCAAGGATGCTGGCAAGAACGCTGGCAAGGAACCTGCGAAGGACAAGCTGAAGCCTACGGCTGCCGCGCCAAAGTCAACGCCGACCGTTGGCGGCTCGGTCCCGAAGACCGCCCCCGCGCCGGCTGCGACGGCCATCGTCAGACCGACCGCCCCGGCCCCCGCCAAGCCCGTCGCGGCTCCTGTCCTGGCTCCTGCGACCCGCCAACATGCCGCCCCGCGCAAGCCGGTCACACCGGCTGCGGTTGCTGCGACCTCCTCGACGTCGCAAGCCGACAAGGACACGCTGGAGACCGTGATCGAGCTCGTGCGCAAGCGCAAGGCGGGCGACGCCACCAATGCCGCGGCCGCGATCTCGGATCCCGTCGCGCGAAAACTCGCGGAATGGATCATCCTGCGCAGCGAGGACAATGGCGCGACTGTGGAGCGCTACCGCGCCTTCCTCTCCGCCAATCCGAGCTGGCCGTCACAGACCTTCCTGCGCCGGCGACTGGAGGCCGCGATGTGGGACGACAGGCGCGACGACCAGGTCGCGTGGTCGTGGTTCGAGAACGAATCGCCCGTGTCCGCCAAGGGCCGCTTCACGCTCGCGAAGGCGATGCTGGCGCGCGGCGACCGCGCCAACGCCGAACGTCTGGTGCGCGATGCCTGGCGCAGCGACCCGATGTCGGAAGACACCGAGAACAACGCACTCGACCAGTTCGGCGCGCTGCTGACGCCCGGCGATCAGAAGGCGCGGATGGACACGCTGCTCTACGGCAGCGAGAACGAGGCTGCACTGCGTGCTGCGAAGCGCCTCGGCGCCGGCTATGTCGCACTCGCCAAGGCCCGCATCGCCTCGCTCAAGAAAGCGCCGAATGCCCGAGCGCTGCTCGAAGCCGTGCCGCGCGAGCTGCACGGCGATCCCGGCTTCATCTTCAGCAAGATCCAACTGCTGCGCCGTGATGAGAAATTTGCGGAAGCCGCCCAGCTCATGCTGTCGGCACCGAAGGATCCGGGCCGGCTCTACAATCTCGACGAATGGTGGATCGAGCGGCGCCTCCTGGCGCGCAAGATGATCGACACCGAGGAGTTCCGCAGCGCCTATCTGATCGCGCGCGATGCCGCCCTGCCCTCGCGCGACATCTACAAGACCGAGCAGGAGTTCACCGCCGGCTGGATCGCATTGCGCTTCCTCAACGATCCCGCGGCTGCCACCCAGCATTTTGGCCGAATCGGGATCGGCAGCGTCAATCCGACCACGCTGGCGCGCGCCGGCTATTGGCAGGGCCGCGCTGCGGAAGCTGCAGGCCGCCAGCAGGAGGCGCGCAACGCCTACGCGCGGGCAGCCGAGCAATCGACCAGCTATTACGGCCAGCTCGCACGCGCCAAGCTCGGCCTGCCGCAGATCGAGCTCAACGCTCAGCCGCGCAGCCGCGGTGCCGAACGGCTGGAGATCGTGCGCGCCGCGCAGCTGCTCTACGAGCTCGACGAGCGCGAGATGGCGATACCTGTTCTCGCCGACATGGGCGAGAACGGCGATCCCGAAGCGCTGGCCGGCCTCGGCGAGCTCACCCAGCGCCACAGCGACGCGCGCGGCATGCTGCTGCTCGGCAAGGCCGCGCTCAATCGCGGGCTGCCGTTCGATTTCTATGCCTATCCCATAAACGGCATTCCGCAGTTCACGCCGATCGGCCCCGAGGTCGAGCGCAGCATCATCTACGCCATCGCGCGGCAGGAGAGCGCCTTCAATCCCTCGGTCGTCTCGCCGGCCCAGGCCTATGGGCTGATGCAGGTGACGCCGGACGCCGCGCGCTATGTCTGCAAGCGGCACGGCGGGACCTACGATCTGGGACGTCTGAAGAACGATTCGGCCTACAACGCCACGCTCGGCTCGGCCGAGCTCGGTGGGCTGCTCGAGGACTATCGCGGCTCCTACATCATGACCTTCGCCGCCTACAATGCCGGCCGCGGCAGTGTGAAGAAGTGGGTCGATCGTTACGGCGATCCGCGCGATCCCAAGGTCGACGCGGTCGACTGGGTCGAGCTGATTCCGTTCTCCGAGACACGCAACTACGTGCAGCGGATCATGGAGAACCTTCAGGTCTACCGCGCCCGCTTCGGCGGTGGCACGCGGTTGCAGATCGAAGCCGATTTGCGCCGCGGCGCCGGCAGCGTGGAGTAGCGGCATCTTCCCTCGACTCGCTGCCGGGAAGCCCTTTGGTGGCGGCCGCCAATGTCGCCGGGACTTGAGCCACCGAAGAAGAACTGACGTGTGATCGTCAGCCGGGGCTTTCTCGACACGCGCCTCGTGAGTGCTAGAATCTTCGAGACTGCCAGAACCTTGGAACTGCCAGAACCTTGTGGAGCTGCCAAGCTCTTCGGGCCTGCAGGGTCGTGGTCAGATCGGTGAGCTCTCCGTTGCCCTGCGGCTCCAAGAAGGCATCGATCCCTTCCGGCTGAACACCTGATAAGCGGGGGTTCGCAGGTCCGCGATGGTTCAACGACGGCCAGAACCCGCGCCTCGGTCGGGGCTGGCGTGCAGCGCAGAGATCCCCTCTCCCCGACGCAGCTTCGATCAGGTCACGACGAACGATCGAGCAATGGACAGCGACGCTCCAACGCGGTCGCCATGGGCGGAGGCAAAAACAAGCATCACCGGCAAAAGAAAAAGCCCCGGCGGTTTCCCGCCGGGGCTTTCTATCAGGTCGTTAGACCGAACTTACCAGTTGCGCTGAGCGCGGAGGAGCAGGGTAACGGTGTCCTGATCCTTCAGCTCGTAGGCTGCAAGCGGCTTGCCCGTCGTACCGGACGGAGTAACGGTGCCAATGACACCAGAATACTTCTGGTCGATACGGGTCCAGGCAACGTCAGCCGAGAACGTCAAGTTCTTGACCGGGGTCCAGCGGGTGATGAGACCCACCGAGCCGACGGCGAAGTCCGGGTTACAACCCGTCACACCGGCAATGCCGCCGAACACGCCACCAGCACCACCGGCGCCGCAGATCGTGGTCTTGGCCAAGGAACCGAACTGGGCCTGGGCGTAAGCACCGTAGATCGCGGTGTTCCAGTAGGGATCCCAGTTGTGGGTGTACGCACCGCGGAAGCCCCAAGTCTTGACCGTTTCCTGCTGGCTGCCCGTGACGAACACGGTGTCCGGAGCATTGGCGAAGCCGACGCTCTGGTAGGCAACGCCGGAGCTGCCAAACATCGAGTAGCTGCTGCCCGCGAGGTTCTGGAAGTTGTAGCGGGTCGCACCGTCGGTGTAGACGCCCTGGATGTTGATCACGTCACCCGCACCGGTCGGGATGTTCTTGATCGACAGAGCGAGCTGAACCGCCCAACCCCACTTGTCATCGGGATGACCGGTGGGTTCGGTCGCGCCGTAGTAGGCAACGTGGTTGTCATGTGCAGCCACCGACGCCTGGAAGAGACCCCAGGCCTGGTCGACGCGGACCATACCAACGAGGTTCGGCGAACGCGTGCCGCCGATGGCGTTGGAGCCATACGAGCCACCAAGAATGCCAGCCGCAGACGCGCCGGTCATGTTCAGGTTGCCGGCGTCATAGTAGGCCGCCCTATCTTCAGCCGAGAACGCTGCCGTCACGCCCTGACCGAAGTCAGCGGTGTAGGAGAACTGGTTGACACCAGTGACCGTGCCGCTGCCGCCGACGAGACCGTCGTAGTTGTTGCCCGGGTAGTTGGTCCAGGGCGCGTCGAACTGCGACACGGCCTTACCCATCGTGAAGCCAGCGAACTGGATGAAGGCGTAGTACACGCCGAGCGAGCCGCCCGAGGTGCCGCCGTCGTTTCCGTTGATCGAGGAACCGACGAGAGCCGGGGCCGCACCCGAGGTGTTGAGGGCCAGCGTGCTGCTGTAGGCGGTCGTGCCGGTCGCGCTGCCGGTGCCGTTGTAGTTGCCGGTCGTCCAGGAGAACACGCCGTCGAAGAAGGTACGGACAACGCCGTACTCGGTCGCGGTGCGCGTGTCGATGTTGAGATCTTCACGAGCGCGCATGGTGTAGTAGTTCGTCAGACGGTTGCGGGCACCGTTATTGCCGGTGAACTGACCGCTGTAGTCCGAGTTGGTGTTCAGCGCGACTTCAGCGCGCAGATAACCACCCAGCTTGATGCAGGTGTCCGTGCCGGGGATGTAGTAGAAACCCGCACCGTACAGGGAGCAGATCTTCACGTATTCGACCGCTTTGGCCTTCACGGGGAGATCGGCTGCCTGCGCTCCGCCGACAGCGATCAGACCCGCTGCGGAACCGAGCAAAAGGCTCTTAACCAACTTCATGTTAAACCTCCAAGTTTGCCATAGGGAAGGTTCCGGATCCGCTGGGTGAAGACACCCTAAGGTTGGTTCCCTTGTCCCTTAAATTCACCGCTTAGTCGCTTCGCGCCTTCGGACACACCCGCTGAACGCGAGGGACTTAAGCGAACCACCTAAGACGGGACGACCTCGGGATGCCCCCCTCCGTCGCTCAGTCACAATTACCGAACGCCCTTGCACACACAACAACAGAACGCTTCAGAACGAGCCGATGGAGCGTGTTTTCCGCCAGGTGTTGCACAAATAACACGCAGATGTGATCAGGGCGACTTTGTAACGGCTTGAATTTGTTGGATTTTTTCGACGGGTTTCATTTGCCGTCAAAAGTTCCGGCACCGGCCCCTCACACCCGTGGAGACGCTCTGCTGTGGATCTGAGCCGGTCGAATCGTGGAATCAACCTAAGGACTCGGCGCGGGCCACCCCTTCGGGAACTGGCTGGCCTGACCATTAAGCGGCTGCGATCGTCATCCCCATCCGCGCGCTGGAACTTCGATATGATCCGGCGCCAAGCCGTCTGATATCGTTGATACATAGCCTCGAAAGCTGTCTCCAGCCGCTTGGCGTAGAGCGCGGCATCAAACAGTGATGCGGTCAGGTGGTTCCCTTGCAGCCGTCCGCGAATATCCGCCAGCTTCTGTTTATCAAGCGCCAGCTCGATCGCGAGTGCTTCATAATCCGCACGCGTTCGCGTGATCAGCTCAGGCAGGCCGACAGCGCTCAGCAAGCTTGCCGCCACGCGGCCGGCGAAACTGTTCCCGATGTGGGTCACCACCGGCAGACCAGCCCACAGCGCGTCGCTGGCCGTCGTATGTGCGTTGTAGGGCAGCGTATCCAGGAAGAGGTCGGCGAGGCGATGGCGCCCCAAATGTTCGGATGAAGACGCAACGCGCCTTGCAAACACCAGGCGATCCGGGTCGACGCCCCTGCCCTTGGCTTCCTTCCGCAGATTCGATTTTGCGATCTCGCCGACGTCGGACAGCCACAAGACCGACTGGTCCACGCTCTTCAAGATATTCATCCAGGAGCCAAAGACAGCCGGATTGATCTTGTAGGCGTTGTTGAAGCAGCAAAACACAGTCCATTCCTGCCGCAAATCGTGGTCGGCCCGATCGGGCGCAGCATCGTCGATTGTCCCGACGCGATTATCACGCGGCATGAAGCTGCCGGGCAAACGAACGACCTTCTCGTCGAAGAATTCGCTGTTTTGATCTGGCAGCACGATCGGATCGGCAATGATGTAGTCGACTAGCTCCCCGCTCCCCAACGTCCCCGCGAACCCAAGATAGTTGACGACGATCGGAGCCGGACTGGCCGCGAACAACGACAGCCTGGCATTGTGCGTATGGCCAGCAAGATCGACTAGAATATCGATCTGCGCATCGTCGATCGCTTTCAGGACTTCACCGTCGAGCTTGTGCTCGCAATCGACAAAGCGATGAAATGACTTTTCGAGCCGCTTGCGGAGATCGCTGTTGTCGTCAGGACCGATTGAAAACGCATACGTCTCGAAGCGGTCGGGATCGTGACTCTCGAATATCTCGGCGGTGAGGTACCCGACCGGATGCTTGCGAAAATCAGGCGAAACATATCCGACCCGGATCTTGTCGTGGCGACGGATTTCACCCCCCCTCTCGTTTTGGAGGCATGCGGGAGCTTTGCCCTCACCAACTCCTGGCGCAGCTGAGCTGATCATCGGGAGAATCCGTCAGGGACAGCAAAGCAAAGGGAGAGCTATTGGCCTTCCCGAGCCGTATTGCTGCCGTCAACCGGCCGATCTCTTCGTCCAGATTGTCCCAATTGCACAGGTTCATCTTCGCAAGGAGACGCAAACCCTCGATGCCCTCCAGGTCGGGCCTGATCGACACCGCCTTGTCGAAGGCGATGAAGGCTTCGTCATGGCGCCCGAGCTCGGTAAAGACGTTGCCACGGCCAATCCAGGCCCCCTCGATGTCGGCCTTGATCGCGAGCGCCTTGTCATACGCGGCAAGAGCCTCCTCGTAGCGCTTGAGCCCCCACGCAACATTGCCGCGACCAAGCCACGCCTCGGCGAGATCAGGCTTGATCGACAGCGCCCGGTCGTACGCAGCGAGTGCATCGTCACGGCGCTTGAGCTCGGTGAGAACATTGCCGCGGCCAAGCCAGGCTTCCGCCAGATCAGGGCGGATCGACAACGCCTGTCATAGGCAGCCAACGCCTCGTCAAGGCGCTTGAGATCGAAGGACACGTTGCCCCGACCAAGCCACGCGTTCTCCAGGTCGGACTTGATCGAGAGCGCCCTGTCATAGGCTGTCGAGGCTTCGTCGTAGCGCTTCAGGCTCCAGAAAACATGCCCCCGGGCAACCCACGCGCTCTCGAGGTCGGGCTTGATCGAGATCGCCTTGTCGTACGCAGCCAGCGCCTCGTCGTGGCGCTTGAGATCGGTGAGAACTTCACCTCGGCCAACCCATGCACTCGGGACATCCGGCCTGGCCGACAGCGCCTGGTCGTACGTGGCAAATGCGTCGTCGTACCGCCTGAGATTCCGGAGTGCGTTGCCTCGACCAAGCCATGCAGTCTCCAGGTCAGGCCTGATCGACAACGCCTTGTCGTAGGCGACGAGGGCATCCTCGAAACGTCTGAGCTTTTCAAGGCAGCCGCCCTTGCTTGCGTAGGCATCGGCAAAGTTCGGATTGTAGAATGTCGCCTTGTCGAATTGCTCAATCGCTTCGCCATAGCTTCTCGCGAACTCGGCCAGGATCGTACCTCTGTTGTGATACGAAAGGGGATTGCGCGGATTCACCGCCAATGCGCGCGTGAAATAGGCCAGGGCTTCCTGAGGCCGATTCAGCGCTTTGAGCGCATATCCATAATTGCTGAGGGCCTCGTCGCTGCTTCCGTTCAGGGCCACGGCCGCCCTGAGATGCATCTCGGCCTCCGCAAATCGACCTTGTACGAGCTTCACCACGCCCAGGAGATGTTCGACTTCGAAGATGTTCCTGGCGGATTTTGCGATCTGCTGCAGTATTCTTTCCGCTTTGACCAAATCATGGGCGTGAAAGGCTTCGACAGCACGTCGAAATTTGGTCTGCAGTTCACCCGCCAAGTCCATTCCTCCCTCGGGACGTCGGTCAATCATACCATCGGTCCCGACATTGCAAGATGAGACCGTAGCGGCATGAGAACGTAGCGGCGTAGCCCGGCAGCCCTTCCCCGCTTTGGTCTCGAGGGCGCGGTTCCAACCGAAAGAGCAATCGCGCCAAGACAGGCTCTCCTTGATTGCGGCGACCTCCGGCGCGACGGGGTAGCCCCTCAGCCGGCGAGCGAGTTATCCCGACTAATAGTAAGAGCGCCCTTCCCGCAGCCTGACACGGGACCCCGTCGGCCGATCTGAGGGCAATCACCGCTCCATAGCTTGTGGCGAATGGCGGAGAGAGACAATCAAATCAATCACTTGCAACTGAATCACTTGATAGAGGCGGTCGGCGACGAAGGCAATCGTCCCACGCGCGGGCCATCCGATCCAATTTGAAAGCAAAATCAATCGTTTATGTGGATGAAGGGAGCCTTTGTCCGCGCCAGAACCGCTCTAAATACGGGCGCCAGAACCTCCAGCTTTGTGTCCGTTATCGCGGCGTTACGTTCTCGCGCGGAGAGCAAACCGCTTGGTTTCGGAATTCGCTGGGAATATTCGAGCAAAAACACACGCTTCCAAATTGACCAGCCCGAGTAATTAGATGCATAAGGCTCGCACCGGAGAGGTGGCCGAGTGGCTGAAGGCAACGCTTTGCTAAAGCGTCATACGGTCTCAAGCTGTATCGAGGGTTCGAATCCCTCCCTCTCCGCCACCCCGCCGCGGAATCCGAGATCTGTGCGTTCCTTCACCTGACACGCGACGGTGGCCTCATGCCGCTCCGAATCCGGTTGGCGGACCACGAGGGAACCTGATTCAGCACAAATCAGCTTCACCTGTGAAACCAAGAACGAGATTCTCCGCTCAGTGGGCGGCGACCCACGCCCTCGCCTCGCGCTGCGCGGCCGAGATGTCCGCGTCCGACATCTGCCCGGCAACTTCCTGGCGCAGCGTCACGGCGTCCTTGCGGCCCTTCAGCGCGGCGAGGTTGAACCATTTGTGCGCGGCGACGAGATCGACGAGACCGGAGCGTCCGCTCGCCCAATACAGGCCGCGCTCGAACAGCACGTCCGACAGCGCGCCTGCGTCGATCGGCGTCGCGGTCTCCAGATCAAAAGTACCCTGAAACATAACGCATCCCCTTTTTTCTTATGCCGCCTCGTCCCCGAGCGCGGCTCCCGTCCAATCAACTGTTCAACTCATCCCCGAGGCTTGTTGCCCGTGCCGTTTGCCGGCTTGTTGGAGGTAATGTGGCGGGCAAATTTGAATGGCAGTTTAAGTATCGCGATGAAGCAGACGTAAACGCGCCCGCCCCAGGCGCGCACGACAAATGCAAGAAGTCCCGGTTTTGCAGGCACTTCTGCAATTCGTCAGATTCGGTTTACCTTGGGATTTTGGGAGAACGATAACCATCGCGCACGGTGACGGGCGTGCAGTGATGTCCCCTCCGCTCTCGTCACCGGTATTCCAGAGACAGCAATGGTCCCACGAGAAGCTGCGGCGTACTGGATCCCGGTCGGAGCCGGGCGATGACACCGCGAATGAGAAGCGGCGCGCGAACAGCGTGCAATTGCGCCGCAGCCTCCCTGTTCAAGCAGGGCGCGCCTATGAAGAAACATATGGCGGGAAGCTCGACTGCGGCCATCTTTCGAGACGCCCGCCTGCGGCGGCCCTCAGGATGAGGGACGAGTATGCGGCAACATCAACGCAGATGGATGCAGCTGAGGCACATCCCGAGGAGGCCGCGAACCAGTCGTCTCGAAGGACGAGGCGCTCGCTCAGGCATCGCTGAGACTTCATATGCGACAGCCCTGCCTGCTCAAGGGCAGCACAGCCACGCCGCGATCAGATCAACAATGTGGGGATATGGGAATGCCGGCAATACCCCGGCCTCATGAGAACGAGGGCGTCGGCGAACACGTCAGGACCAGCTTCCACGTCGGCCCGAAGGCCACTTGTGAAATTGCGGAGCCCCTTACGGAGAACCGCACGAACGAAGAAAACTTGTTTCTTCTGCCGGACCGGCCTTTGGCGAGCGAACCCGCGAAAGAGAACGATCCGACCGTTGACCTGATGTCTCGCCGACACCCTCTATCGTCGACCAGAACCTTCGAGAAGGCGCTGATGACGTGCCGGCTCTCTAGGAGCCGGCAACTTCAAAAAGCGAAGTTACTTCTTCTTGGCGACCTTGCGGGTCTTCTTCGCAGTCTTCTTCACTGCGCTCTTCGCCTTCTTCGCCTTCTTTGCCTTCTTAGCTTTCTTGGCCATGTTGCCCTCCGATGTGTGAGATGGCTTAATCGCTGCATGCAGTCGGGGATCGAGTGCACACTCATCCCGAATACACCAACACAACGAAAAAAACAGCGTCTCGCTTAAAGAAGTGTTGACGGCGAAACGCGCCTGCGCTGGCGAACACGATGCAAACGGACTGCACGATGTGTGCATGCGAGCGCAGAGAGTCCCCGCGGCATCGACGTTCGCAAAAGATGCGACTGCAGAAAAACACTATGCAGCAAGTATTTTTCTGCACGCGCGCATCGCGCACGATCGATGTAATGACCTGTCGCGTCAATCGCGCGAGCGCCTCGCGAGGGCGCTTCGCGGACTCTGAGTCGCGACTTTTGGCAACGAAAATATTTTCATGATTAACGGCGCGAGCGCTCGTCGGAGCGTGTGCAAGTCGCCGTTTTGCGCGAATCGCGTGACGGCGATTCGGTCGGCGTATCGCGTTCGATCGGGATGAAGTTCGTCGCCGAGGATGCGCGCGAGCGTCGCATCGCGAACCGAAAGCGAGGTGACGACGCCTGTCCGTCACCTCGTTCGAACGTGCGAGGTCAGATGCCGAGCTTGGACTTGAGCAGCTCGTTGACGCTCTGCGGGTTGGCCTTGCCGCCGGATGCCTTCATCACCTGGCCGACGAACCAGCCGAGTGACTGCGGCTTGTCCTTGACCTGCGCCGCCTTGTCGGGATTGGCCGCGATGATGTCGTCGACGACCTTTTCGATCGCCGAAAGATCCGTGACCTGCTTCATGCCGCGGCTTTCGACCAGCGCGCGGGGATCGCCGCCCTCCTGCCAGACGATCTCGAACAGATCCTTGGCGATCTTGCCGGAGATCGTACCCTCGCCGATCAGGTCGATGATCCCTGAGAGCTGTGCGGCATCGACCGGAGAGTCCGTAATATCCCGGCCTTCCTTGTTGAGACGACCGAACAGCTCGTTGATCACCCAGTTGGCGGCGACCTTGCCGTCGCGCGCGCGGTTGGCGAGCTTTTCCAGCACGGTCTCGTAGAACACCGCGCTCTCGCGCTCGGCGACCAGCACGCTGGCGTCGTAGGCGGACAGGCCGAGATCCGCGACGAAGCGCATCTTCTTCTGGTCCGGCAACTCGGGCAGCTCAGCCTTCAGTTCGTCGACGAAGCTTTGCGAAAACTCCAGCGGCAGCAGGTCGGGATCGGGGAAGTAGCGGTAGTCGTGCGCCTCCTCCTTGGACCGCATCGACCGCGTCTCGCCCTTGTTTGGATCGTAAAGCCGGGTCTCCTGGTCGATCGCGCCGCCGTCTTCGAGGATTTCGATCTGGCGCCGGGCCTCGTACTCGATCGCCTGGCCGATGAAGGTGATCGAGTTCATGTTCTTGATCTCGCAGCGGGTGCCGAGCGGCGCGCCCGGCTTGCGCACGGAGACGTTGACGTCGGCGCGCAGGGATCCCTTCTCCATGTCGCCGTCGCAGGTGCCGAGATAGCGCAGGATCGAGCGCAGCTTGGTCACATAGGCCTTGGCCTGCTCGGCATCGCGGATGTCGGGTTTGGAGACGATCTCCATCAGCGCCACGCCGCATCGGTTGAGGTCGACATAGGACATGGTCGGCGACTGATCGTGCAGCAACTTGCCGGCATCCTGTTCCAGATGCAGCCGCTCGATGCCGATCGTGGCGGTCTTGCCGCCGTCCAGTTCGACCACGACCTCGCCTTCGCCGACGATCGGCGACTTGTACTGGCTGATCTGGTAGCCCTGCGGCGAGTCCGGATAGAAATAATTCTTGCGGTCGAACACCGAGCGCAGATTGATCTGCGCGTTCAGCCCGAGCCCGGTCCGGACAGCCTGTCTGACGCATTCCTCGTTGATGACCGGCAGCATGCCCGGCATCGCCGCGTCGACCAGCGACACATGCGTGTTCGGCTCGCCGCCGAACGCGGTGGAGGCGCCGGAGAACAGCTTCGCGTTCGACGTCACCTGAGCGTGGACCTCCAGGCCGATGACCATCTCCCAGTCACCGGTTGAGCCCTTGAGAAGCTTGTGGGGTGCGGCAGGTGCGTTCATGGCTTGACTGGTTCCTTCATTGACCCCTTGGCCGCTCGCGCTTGCCCCCCTTCGAGAAGCCCGTTGAGCGATCGAAGCACATCGGCCGGCTGGCGCAGCGCGATCTCGCGGCGGCCCATCACCTCGATCTCTCCGAACAGCGCGTCGACCTCCGGTGAGGAGGCGAACACGAAGCCGTCGAACGACGTGCTCTGCTCCTCGAAATCGTTGGAGATCTCGACGCGGTAACCGTGCGCCTTGAGACGATCGACGACCTCCTGATGGAGAGCCTGCGAATGGGTTGCGATGAAGAGATAATCGACGCGGCGCTTGGCGAGCACGCTCTCCGCGCCCTGCAGCATCTCGACCTCGAAGGCCTGGATATCGGCATGCAAGATGTCGAGATGCTTGATCTTCCTGTCCCTGAAGAAGGCATCGACCTCGAATTTGCCCTTGCCGACGAAGGCCTTGACGAACTCGGCTCGCAAACCATTGCGCGCGAAATTATCCTGACCGGTCTTGAGACATGCGGGATCCGGCTCGACCAGAATGACCTCCGCCTTGGGCCGCGCCTTCTTGAGCCACATCGAATAGTGGCCCCAATAGGCGCCGAGCTCGATCATGGACGGCAGCTCGCCGAGCCGCTTCAGCAATTCCTGGAAGACATATTCTTCCAGCGGCTCGTGGACGCCGCGATTGATGATGAGCACACTGCTGAAAGGGCCGTAATAGGCTCCGGGCCCGATGCCCGGAACCTTCAGGCCGTTATGCAGATAGACCTGGTCGCCTTCGACGAGGCCTGCCATCGGGACGCGTTCGATCAGGAGGTTGAGCGGATCGGAAACGATCTCGCGAAAGCGGCCGAATAAATCCTCCGGCTTCGCTTTCGGACTCGTGAAACCAGGCTCGCTCATGTGGATGCACTCCCACCCAGCGCATCGACGATGCGCTGCCATTCTGCTTCAAGCGAATCCGTTGCCACGGGCCGGCCAGCCTGGCGGTACCAATAGCCGGCATTGCCGAGGTCGCCCTCGACCCGGTGCAGATAGGCGTGCACCCAGGCGGCCTCGCGGCTGCTCTCGTCCTGAACGATTCTGTGCGCCTGGTCCCAGTCGCCCTTGGCGGCCCACCACAGTGCGGCGAGCGGCGCGCTGAGATCCGGGGGCGGCGCGGCGCCGTCGAGGCTGCCGATATACGCCGCCATGTTCACCACCATTTCGCCGGCGTGAAGCGGCCGGCGGCCTGCTCGATCACCTCGCCGAGCGAGAACAGCGTCTCCTCGTCGAAAGGTCGGCCGATCAACTGCAAGCCGAGCGGCAGGCCCTGCGCGTCCTTGCCGGCCGGCACGGCGATGCCCGGCAGGCCCGCCATGTTCACGGTCACCGTGAAGATGTCGTTGAGGTACATCTCGACGGGGTCCGCCCCACCCTTCTCGCCGATGCCGAAGGCCGCCGACGGCGTCGCCGGCGTCAGGATCGCGTCCACGCCCTTGGCGAAGCAGTCCTCAAAGTCCTTCTTGATCAGCGTGCGCACCTTCTGGGCCCGCAAATAATAGGCGTCGTAATAGCCGGCCGAGAGCACGTAGGTGCCGATCATGACGCGGCGCTTCACCTCCGCGCCAAACCCTTCGGCGCGGGTGTTCTCGTAGAGTTCGTTGACGTTCCGGCCCTGCTCGCGCAGGCCGAAGCGCACCCCGTCGTAGCGCGCGAGGTTGGAGGACGCCTCCGCCGGCGCCACAATGTAATAGGCCGGCAAGGCGTATTTGGTGTGCGGCAGTGACACTTCAACGAGTTCGGCGCCGGCCGCTTTCAGCCAGGCCGCACCCGCTTCCCAAAGCTTTTCGATCTCGGCCGGCATGCCGTCGAGACGGTATTCCCTGGGAATGCCGATCTTCATGCCCTTCACGGACTTGCCGATCGCAGCCTCGTAGTCCGGCACGGCCATGTCGACCGAGGTCGTGTCCTTCGGATCGTGGCCGGCCATCGAGCGCAGCAGCATCGCGGCATCGCGCGTGCTGCGCGCGATCGGACCGGCCTGGTCGAGCGAGGAGGCAAAGGCGACGATGCCCCAACGCGAGCAGCGGCCATAGGTCGGCTTGATGCCGACGGTTGCGGTGAACGCCGCCGGCTGGCGGATCGAGCCGCCGGTGTCGGTCGCGGTTGCGCCCATGCACAGCAGCGCCGCCACGGCGGAGGCCGAGCCGCCGGACGAGCCGCCCGGCACCAGCGTCGTGTTGCTCCCGTCGCGCCGCCAGGGATTGCCGACCGGGCCGAAGCACGAGGTCTCGTTCGACGAGCCCATCGCGAACTCGTCATTGTTGAGCTTGCCCAGCATCACCGCGCCGTCGCGCCAGAGCTGCGAGGTGATGGTGGACTCGTAAGTCGGCACGAAATTGCCGAGGATTTTCGAGCACGCCGTGGTGCGCACGCCCTTGGTCGCGAACAGGTCCTTGATGCCGAGCGGAATGCCGGCGAGCGGCCCCGCATCGCCCTTCCCGATCCTGGCGTCCGCTTCGCGCGCCATGGACCGCGCCTGGTCCGGGGTCTCCATGACGAAAGCATTGAGCACGCGCGCGGCTTCGATCGCGTTCAGATGCGCGTCGGTCAGCTCGAGGGACGTGAAAGTCTTGGCCGCGAGGCCCATGCGGGCCTCGGCGAGCGTCAGCGATGTCAAATCGGTCATTTATTGATCGGGCTGCAGAAGAACGGAGACAGGGACTTGTCGTTGGCCGGGTCGTCTTTTTTGGCGGCCGCTTTCGCAGCCGCTTCGATCTCGTCGAGCACGGCATTCACCGCGACGTTGGGGTCGGCAGCCTTGCCCTGCCGCTCCATCTTGTCGAGATAGTTCATGTAAGCCTGATAGGCCTTCTCGTCGTCGCAAAGCATGCACATCGGACTTCGTCCTGAGACTCTTTTGACGCGTTTTCTTTACGCGAACCGGCTTCCACTTCGCTCGAAAACGCTACGTAAATTACTCAACAACCTTCGGCACCAGGAAGAAGTGACCTTCGGTCGCGGGCGCGTTGGCAACGATATCGTCGGCGATCTCGCCGTCATTGACCAAATCCTGCCGCTTCTTCATCTGCATCGGGGTGACCGAGGTCATGGGCTCCACACCCTCGACATTGACCTCCGAGAGCTGCTCGACAAAGGCGAGCATGGCGTTGAGCTCGCCCTGCAGATGCGGAACCTCGCCCTCGGAAACCGCAATGCGCGCCAGATGCGCGATGCGGCGGACGGTAGCGGCGTCGACGGACATTATATAAGGCCTCTCACGGCAAAACCTATGTGCCGTATAGCAGAGGCCGCTTTTGCGCCGCAACCGGCGGCGGGATCTATCCGGCGAGAGCTTTCAGGCGGGCCAGGGCCGATTTGGCGAGATCGCGGGTCAGTTCAGCCGCCGGGACCTCGCGGCCCAGGGCGATGGCCTGCCCGGCCCAGAGGTTGGTGAAATCCACCGTGCCCTGCTTTTCGGCAGCCGCCTTCAGCGGTCCCAGCGCCGTTGCGGCATGAGGAAATGGCGGTGCGTCCGGCGAAATCGGGCCGGCCTCGCGCATCAGGCGGTTCTGGACGCCGCGCGCCGGGCGCCCCGTCATGACATTGGTGATGACGGTGGAATCATCCCGCCCTTCGGCGAGCGCCGCGCGGGCCGCCGCACTGACCTTGGATTCCGGACAGCGCAGATAGGCACTTCCGATCTGCACGCCTGCCGCGCCGAGCGCGAACGCCGCCGCGATGCCGCGGCCATCCGCAACGCCGCCAGCCGCAATCACCGGGACCTTCACCGCGTCGACCACCTGCGGCACCAGCGCAAAGGTGCCGGGCTGTTCCGAGATCTTGTCGGTCAGGAACATGCCGCGATGGCCGCCGGCCTCCGCACCTTGTGCGATCACCGCGTCAGCGCCGTGCTGCTCGAGCCAGATCGCTTCCCTCACCGTGGTCGCCGAGGAGATGACGAGACATCCTGCCGCTTTGACCCGCTTGAGCAGCGCGGCCTCCGGCAGGCCGAAATGGAAGCTGACGATCTCCGGCTTCAGCTCCTCCACCACCGCGCAGAAGCCGGCGTCGAACGGCGCGCGATTCGCGGCATTGATGGGTGCGGCGGGATCAAGGCCATGCTCACGGTAGTAGCCCGCGAGGCGCTGCTTCCAGCGCGCCTCCGCCTCGGCCGTGAGCTCGATCGGTGTGTGGCAGAAGAAATTCATGTTCACCGGCGCGGAGACCCGCTGCCGGATGATGTTGACCTGCTCGCGCGCCTTGTCCGGCGACAGCATCGCGCTCGGCAGCGAGCCGAGCCCCCCGCCTTGCGCAACGGCGATCACCAGCTCCGCGTCCATCACGCCAGCCATCGGCGCCAGCACGATCGGGAATTCGGTCTTGAAGAGGTCAATCAGTCGACGGTTCGGCCACATGGTTGTTCTCTCGCAGTTTAGGCGGACACGCTGGAATTACGCCGACCGGCTAGCAATTGCTCGGCCTCGGTCGCGATCCGTTCGACGATTTCGGCGGCGGACGGAATATCATGGATCAGGCCGACAGCCTCACCGGCAAAGACCGCGGCGACCTCAAAATTGCCCGCTGCCCTTGCCGCGGCATAGTCGACGGTCACCTCGGCGGCGCGCTGCAGCAGCTCGACCTCGCGGCCGGTCCAGCGCCTGATATGATCGTTGACCAGCGTTCGCGCGGTGAACGGCGCCGGCCAGAACAGGCTGCGCGACCAGTCGACGATGACGCCGCGCACCGTGTCATTGGGATCGGCGTCGCGAATGCGCTGCTTGGCCTCCTCCGCACCATTGGCCTCCACGCTCGCATAGAAGCGCGTGCCGATCAGCACCCCGGAGGCGCCCAGCATCATCATCGCCGCGAGCCCGCGACCATCGGCAATTCCGCCGGCGGCAACCACCGGCACGCGGCCGGCCGCGAAATCGACGATCGCAGGCACGATGTCGACGGTGGTGCGCGATGCGCCATGGCCCCCGGCTTCGGTCCCCTGCGCGATCAGGATGTCCGCACCGGCGTCGAGCGCCTGCTTCGCCATGTCCTCGCTCTGCACCTGGCAGATCAAGCGCGCCCCGCACGCCTTGATGCGCGCTGCAAATGGTGCGGGATCGCCGAATGACAGCATGATCGCTTGCGGATTGGCAGCGAGCGCGATGTCGAGAAGTTTTGGTTGTTTTGCCAGGCTCCAGGTGATGAAGCCGATACCGAACGACGCAAAGCCGATCAGCTGCCTGGTCTCGGCCTCGAGCCGCTCCTGATCGCCGTAGCCACCACCCAGGATCCCGAAGCCGCCGGCCTCGCTGACAGCCCGCGTCAGCCGGCTGCCGGCGATCGTGTCCATCGGAGCCAGCAGGATCGGATGCTTGATCCCCAGGAGCTGGGTCAGCGGCGTGGTGATCGGCATGGCTCCTCCGCTCTCGACACGAACATTAGTCCAGAATACCATTCTCTAAAATTGAATTCAAACGAACGCTACCATCTCAAAAGCGAAACGATGCCATGGAACTCAGCGACATCCAGACCTTCGCCGCCGTCGCCCGCACCGGGGGCATCACCCGCGCGGCCGAAGAGCTCAACACGGTGCAGTCGAACGTCACCCAGCGCGTGAAGGCGCTGGAGGCGGAGATCGGTACGCCGCTGTTCGAACGGCATAGCCGCGGCATGACCCTGACCGGCGCGGGCAAGCGCCTTTTGCCCTACGCGCAACGGATGTCCGCATTAGCGCGCGAGGCCGTGCTCGCTGCCTGCGACGACGGCGAGCCCAAGGGACCGCTAGCGATCGGCTCGATGGAAACGACCGCGGCCGTGCGGTTGCCGCCGCTGCTGGCTGATTTTCATCGCCGCTTTCCCGCCGTGCGGCTGAGCCTGCGCACCGCGCCCACAGCCGACCTCGTCGCTTGCGTGCTCGAAGGCACGCTCGACGGCGCCTTCGTCGCAGGTCCGATCGCGCATGCAGATCTCACCACGACAAGCGCGTTCCGCGAAGAGCTGGTGCTGGTGAGCGCGCGGCGCTGGGCCACGCTCGCCGAGCTGCGCGCCGGGACGCCGGAATCCGGCCCGACCGCGCTGACGTTCCGCACCGGCTGCACCTACCGGCAGCGGCTGGAACAGATCTTTGTCGAGTTCGGCTGGCCGTCGGCCGCACGCTTCGAGCTCGGCACGCTCGACGGCATGATCGGCTGTGTCGCCGCCGACATGGGCGTGACGCTGCTGCCGCGCGCCGTGGTCGAACGCAGTGCGATCAACGGCAGCGTATCGATCCACGCGCTGAGCCATTCGCACGCGCACGTCGAGACGCTCTTCATCCAGCGTCGTGCCGGACATCAAACCAGTGCGCTGAACGGATTTGCCGCTTGCCTGAAGCAAGACGACGATGTCATCGCGGCCTGAGATGCCAGCGCCGCAACGCAACCAAAGCCCAGATCGCCTCGACCACGCCGAACGGCCAGGCCCCCTGCAGGAAGCCGTAAGCCGAACCGAGCACGCAGGACATCGCGAACAGCAGCACGAACCAGTGGCTGCGGTCTTCCAGGGCGTAAGTGACCAGCATCGCTGTCACGGCGACCAAGCCGAATAATGTCAGCGCATCCATAGTTACAGGTTCACTCCGCAGCCTGACGCGTGATATGCGCTGATCCCATGCCGGCTCTTATCCTGCCTCTCGTCGATGCTGCAACCCACTGGCCCGAACGCGGCGGGTTGGTCGGCCTTGATCTCGGTACCAAGACCATCGGCGTTGCCGTCTCCAATCCGGACCGTCGGTTAGCGACCGGCGTCGAGACCATCCAGCGCAAGGCGTTCAAGCAGGATGCCGCCCGGCTGCTCGCGATTGCCAGTGAACGTAAGGCCGTCGGCTTCGTGCTCGGCCTGCCCATCAACATGGACGGCAGCGAAGGCCCGCGCGCGCAATCGACCCGGGCGTTTGCCCGCAACCTCGCCGGCCTGACCGCGCTGCCCATCGGCCTCTGGGACGAGCGTCTGTCGACCGCCGCGGTCGAGCGCGAGCTGATCGGCATGGACGTCAGCCGCGCCAAGCGCGCCGAAGTGATCGACGAGCACGCCGCGATCTTCATCCTGCAAGGCGCGCTCGACCGCCTCGCCAATCTGCGCGCAGCCCCGGGGCCCGGCTGATCCATGGCCGTCGTGATCGCGGCGCTCCTTCCCGTCTTTATCCTCATCGTGCTCGGCGTGGTGCTGAAGCGCACCCTGATGCGGCTCGACACGCAATGGAACGGGCTGGAGCGGCTGACCTATTTCGTGCTGTTTCCGATGCTGCTGATCCAGACGCTGGTGAAGGCCGACCTGTCCAGGGTGCCGGTCGCCGGCGTCGGCGGCGCGCTGCTGCTCTCCGCGCTCGCGATGTCGCTGCTCTGCCTCGCGCTCCGCCCGGCCCTGTCGCGTCTCGATATCGACGGCCCCGCCTTCACCTCGATCTTCCAGGGCGCGATCCGCTGGCAGACCTATGTGGCGCTGTCCGTCTCCGCCAATATGTTCGGCGAGGTCGGGCTGGCGCTCGCCTCCGTCGCGATGGTGGCGATCATTCCGCTGGTCAACGTCCTCAGCGTGGCGGTGCTCGCGCACTACGCCGCTCCGGAGAAGCAATCCGCGCGCGCGATCGTCATGACGGTTGTCCGCAATCCCCTGATCTGGGCCTGCGTGATCGGTCTCGTCATCAATGTCATCCACCTGCCGCTGCCCAGGATCTGGCATGAGGTGGCAGACGCACTCGGCCGCTCCTCCCTCGCCATCGGCCTGCTCGTCACCGGCGCCGGCCTGCATCTTGAAGGCCTGCTCCGCCCCAGCGCAGGCGCCGCTATCGGCGTGGTGTTCAAGCTGGTGCTGATGCCCGTGGTCGCCCTGGTGCTCGCCGTCTGGTTCGGACTGTCCGGCGACAGCCTCGCCATCGTCGCGATCTGCGCCGCCGTGCCGACTTCCACCAGCGCCTATGTGCTGGCCCGACAGATGGGCGGCGATGCCCCACTACTGGCGCAGATCATCACGCTGCAGACGATCCTGGCGGCGATCACGATGCCGATCGTGATCGCGCTGGTGGCCTAGAATTCGTCATTGCGGGCGCAGCTCTCCTTCTCGTCATTGCGAGGAACCCTTGCGACGAAGCAATCCAGAGTCTCTCCGCGGACAGATTCTGGATTGATTCGCTTCGCTCGCAATGACGGAACTTGGGCGACCGTCGGGCTAGCTCCCCAGCCACATCGTCAGCACCACCGCCGTCAGATTGTTCAGCGCGTGCAGCACGATCGTGAGCCAGAGCGAGCTGCTGCGATAGCGCATATAGCCAAACCACAGGCCGATGGAGAAGACCTCGGCGAGGAAGTACAGGTCGTATTGCAGGTGCACGACCGTCCACAGCAGCGACGACAGGATGATCGCGCCGGGCACGCGCAGGAAGCTCGCCGACCAGCCGCGATAGAGGAAGCCGCGCGCCAAAACCTCTTCCGACATCGGCGCTGCCACGCTGAAGGCGAACAGCAGGAAGAAGGCTGCGCCCTTGTCGCGACCAGATTTCAACAGATCGGTCATGAAGCCCGGCGTGGCCTCGCGGCCGAGGCTCCGCGACATCGTCTCCCAGGCCACGACGATCAGGATGAGGCCAACAGCGCCAAACAGGAGTTGCTTCCAGGACGGCCAGCGTAGCGCGAGATAGTCGACGAAGGAGGCCCTCTTGATGCGGATGGCAAGCCACACCGCAGCCAGTGTCGCCGGCAAGCCCAGTATCACCGACAGCGCGAGCGCCTGCGGCTCGCCGCCGACGAGCTGAAGCGAGGCGAGGTCCATCGGCAGGCCACGCTGCACCGCCAGCAGAACGATGGCGCCGATCTGCCCGACGAACATTGCAGCGAAGATAACGATCCCCCACAGCGCCGTGCCCCAGAATTTCCAGACGCGCGGCGCCTCGTGCGCAGGCGTCACGGTCGGCGGCGGATGATCGGGATTGAGCGAATCCATCAAAGCGCTTTCATTGGGAGGCATTCCGGGCGGGTCGGTTGCGATCTACTTCATCCGCGGCGGAATCGGGAAATCATAGGCCGCCCCGCCCGCCCCCGGCAGTGAAAAGTGCCACCACTCCTTCGCATAGTTCACAAAGCCTTGCCTCGCCATCGCAGCCACGAGCCGCTTGCGCCAGGCGCGCTGGTCCGGACTGACCGTTGGCGCGGAGGTGTGCCCTTTCACGTCGGTACAGTCGTAACCTGTGCCCATGTCGACACTGCCCTCGGGCGGGCGCGCCTCGACCGGCGCGGTACAGTCGGCGTAGGCCTTTGACGGGTCGTATTTGCCTGAATTGTCCGCCTTGAGATCGACCAGCGTGAGATCGAGCGCGGCGCCCGTCGAATGCTGCGAGCGGCTTGCGATGTAGCCGAGGCGGAACAGCTCGGTCTTGGGAATTTTGGGATTGTAGCGCCGCTCGGCAACCGTCTCCTGGCCGTTCTGCGACCACCTGACCATGTCGAGCGAGGCCCGCGCCGGCCGGTAGCAGTCGAACATTTTAAGCGAGAGATTTTGCGCCACCAGTTCCTGCTGCACCGCCTTCAACCGCAGCCCAATCTCCCGCTTCACCACGCATTCGCCGACGCCGTAGCCGGCGAGCGGACGGCCGACGAAATTGTTCGAGGTGGCGTAGCGGATGTCCTGGATGATGCTGGGGTCGATGTCGCGCAAATAGACGAAACCGCCGGGAAGCGATTGGGCGTGGGCGGTGCTGATCGTCATGAGCGCCAGGAGCGCTGCCAGAATTGATTTCACGAAATGCATCCCAGTCGTCATGGCCGGGCTTGCCCCCCCCATCCACGCCTTTTCTGCGACAGCACCTTAAGAAAGTGGATGCCCGGGACAAGCCCGGGCATGACGAAGAAGACGGAGACAGCTCACGCCACAGCGATAAGACCGACAGATCGGGGGATAACTCCCCTCATGGGCTTTGGCCCTTGCCCCCCCGGCCATCCCCGCCTATAGCTCTCGCTTTAATGACATCGAAATCGACCTTTGTCCTCGGCCACCGGCATTTGCTGGGCATCGAGGGCCTTTCCGCGGCCGACATCACCGGCCTCCTCGACCTGTCCGAAGAATATGTCGAGCTCAACCGCCAGGTTGACAAGAAGCGCACCGTCCTGCGTGGACGGACGCAGGTAAACCTCTTCTTCGAGGCTTCCACCCGGACCCAATCCTCGTTCGAGCTCGCCGGCAAACGGCTGGGCGCCGACGTCATGAACATGTCGGTGTCCTCCTCGTCCATCAAAAAGGGCGAGACGCTGGTCGACACCGCCATGACGCTCAACGCCATGCACCCGGATATCCTGGTGGTGCGCCATCACGCCTCCGGCGCGGTGGAACTGCTGGCCCGCAAGGTCGACGGTTCCGTGATCAATGCCGGCGACGGCGCGCATGAGCATCCGACACAAGCCCTGCTCGACGCGCTGACCATCCGCCGCAACAAGGGGCGGCTCGAAGGCCTCGTGGTCGCGATCTGTGGCGACGTGCTGCATTCGCGCGTCGCCCGCTCCAACATCATCCTGCTCAACGCGATGGGCGCCCGCGTCCGCGTCGTGGGCCCCTCCACGCTGCTGCCGCCCGGCATCGAGCGGATGGGCGTCGAGGTCGCGCGCGACATGCGCGAGGGGCTCAACGGCGCCGATATCGTCATGATGTTGCGGCTCCAGCGCGAGCGCATGAACGGCTCCTTCGTGCCGTCGACCTCCGAGTATTTCCATTATTTCGGGCTGGACCAGAAGAAGCTTGCCTACGCCAAGCCAGACGCCCTTGTCATGCATCCCGGCCCCATGAACCGCGGCGTCGAGATCGACACGGCCGTCGCTGACGGCGCGCAGTCCCTGATCCGCGAACAGGTGGAAATGGGCGTGGCCGTGCGCATGGCGGTGCTGGAAGCGCTCGCCCGCAACCTGCCGAACGCGTGATGCTCATGTTGACCGACCGCCGACCCATCCTGCTTGCCAACGCCCGCGTCGTCGACCCCTCCCGGGATTTCGATGGTCCCGGCGATGTCCTGATTGCCGACGGCATCATCCGGGAGACCCGCCGCGGCATTGGCGCTGCCGGCGTCCCCGAGGGCACCGACGTCGTCAACTGCGCCGGCAAGATCGTCGCACCCGGCCTGATCGACATGCGCGCCTTCGTCGGCGAGCCCGGCTTCAGCCATCGCGAGACCTTTGCGTCTGCGAGCCAGGCGGCTGCGACCGGCGGCATCACCACCATCATCTGCCAGCCCGATACCTTGCCGGTGATCGACAACTCGGCGACCGTCGACTTCGTGATGCGTCGCGCCCGCGACACCGCGATCGTCAACATCCAGCCGATGGCGGCGCTGACCAAGGGCATGCAAGGCGAGGAGATGACCGAGTTCGGCCTCCTCAAGGCGGCCGGCGCGATCGCCTTCAGCGACTGCGACAAGAGCGTGATCAATGCGCAGGTGATGCGCCGCGCCTTGACCTACGCGCGCGATTTCGACGCGCTGATCGTGCACTACACCGAGGATCGCGATCTCGTCGGCGAAGGCGTGATGAACGAGGGCGAATTCGCCTCGCGACTCGGACTGATGGGCATCCCGAACGCGGCGGAGGCCGTGATGCTGGAGCGCGACATGCGCCTGGTCGCGCTCACCGGCGGCCGCTATCACGCGGCGTCGCTGACCTGCATCGAGTCGCTCGAAATCCTCCGGCGCGCCCGCGACGCCGGCCTCGCCGTGACCGCCTCGGCCTCGATCAACCACCTTGCGCTGAACGAGAACGACATCGGCCCTTACCGTTCGTTCCTGAAGTTGTCGCCGCCACTGCGCACCGAGGACGACCGCCGCGCGCTGGTCGCCGCCGTCGCCTCCGGCCTCGTCGACGTCATCATGTCCGACCACAATCCGCAGGACGTCGAGGTCAAGCGCCTGCCTTTCGCGGAAGCGGCCCCCGGCGCCATCGGGCTGGAGACCATGCTCCCGGCGGGCCTTCGCCTCGTGCACAATGACGAGCTGGATCTCAAGACGCTGATCCGCGCGATGTCGACCCGGCCGGCCGAGATTTTGGGATTGCCTGGCGGAACCCTGCGCACAGGCAGCCCCGCCGACGTCATCGTGATCGACCCCGATGTCCCCTGGGTGGTCGATCCCGCCGACCTCAAATCGCCCTGCAAGAACACGCCGTTCGACGAGGCCCGCTTTACAGGTCGCGTGGTGCGCACCATTGTCGGCGGACGGACGGTATACGAGCATGTCTGACGTGCGGAGCTGCAGCCAGGGAATTTGCAGACATGGCGCTTGAATTGTTCCTGCCGGTGGCTTTTGTCATCGGATACCTGCTCGGCTCGATTCCGTTCGGACTGATCCTGACGAAACTCGGCGGCACGCAGGACATCCGCTCGATCGGCTCCGGCAGCATCGGCGCCACCAACGTGCTGCGCACGGGGCGCAAGGGCCTTGCCGCCGCAACCCTGCTGTTCGACGCGCTCAAGGGCACCGTGGCGGTGGTGATCGCGGGCTACATCGCCGGTCCCAATGCCGCGATGCTGGCCGGGCTCGGCGCCTTCCTCGGCCATCTCTTCCCGGTCTGGCTCAAGTTCAAAGGCGGCAAGGGTGTCGCCGTCTATATCGGCATTATGCTCGGGCTGTTCTGGCCGGCTGCGGTGGTGTTCTGCCTGCTCTGGTTGGCGACCGCCTTCACCGCCCGCTATTCCTCGCTCTCGGCCCTGGTCGCCTCGTTCATCACCCCGCTGTTCCTGTTGTGGTTCGGCCAGCCCGCACTCGCGACGCTGGCGGCGGTGCTGACGCTGCTGTTGTTCTACGCTCATCGCGAGAACATCAAGCGGCTGCAATCGGGCAAGGAAAGCCGGATCGGCGAGAAGGCATAAGCCGGGAATCCACGGATACCGCGGCACCCCTTCTGCATTATATCGCAAATGGTGTTCGCAACTTGCAGCCGAATCACGGCTGTATGGACGAACGGGTTCCAGGCCTTGGCCCTGATCATGGACATGGCTCTACGCGGTTGCTCAGAATGAGCGAGAAGATTGTCAGCGCGCATGTTGAAGATGGCTTGCAGGGCACTGCGGCAAGCCGGATGCTCTCGACCACGGATATCTGGTCCGGTGCGCCCTCGCCGGTTCCTGCTCCCAAGCCTGTGCCCGTTTCGCCACCAGCGCCGCAGCCTGCTCGCATCGCGCAAGCTCCTCTAACAGTTGAGGCAGTGATCGCCGCGGGACCAGTTGCACCCGCGCAACCCCTAGCGAACCAATGGCCGCCGCAAAAGCTATCGCTGGCGCTTCAGGGCGGCGGCACCTTCGCCGCGTTCACCTGGGGCGTGCTGGAGCGGCTGCTGGAAGAGCCATCCATCGCAATCGACACCATCAGCGGCGCCAGCGCCGGCGCCATCAACGCGCTGCTGCTCGCCTCCGGTTTCGCCGAGGGTGGCCGCGAAGGCGCGCGTGCGCGGCTGAACCGGTTCTGGATCCGGCTGATGCACGAAGCCTCGTTCCGATCGCTGATGCTGATCGGCGGCTTCTCGCCGGCGGGAAGCTCGGTCGCGTTCGGTCCGACGCTGCGCTCCGGCCAGTTCGATCCGTTCGATCTCGATCCGCTGCGGCAGGCGCTGTCGCGCGACATCAACTTTTCCGCCTTGCGCGACCCACGCTGCCCGAAGCTGCAGATCGCAGCGACCCGGATCCGCGACGGGCAGCAGCAGATCTTCCGCAACGACGTGATCACGGCCGACGTCGCGCTGGCCTCGACCTGTCCACCGCTGGTTCATTGCGCGGTGGAGATCGACGGCGAGGCTTATTGGGACGGCGGCCTCGGCGGCAACCCGCCCCTGCTGCGGCTCGTGCAGGACACGACGAGCACCGAAATCCTGCTGGTCCAGGTCACGCCGGCGCGCGACAGCTACGTGCCGATCACGCTCGCCGCGATCGACCGCAGGCTGGATCAGATCGCGGCCAACGCCGCCCTCAATGCCGAGATCGCAGCGATGGAATGGGCGCAATCGCAGGCCGCATCGTCGCTGCGGCTCTCCAGGATCGCCGCGGAAGATTTCGTCGACGGCCTGGCGCAGCGCTCGTCCACCGACCTCGGCCGCGGCTTCATTCGTGCGCTGCACCGGAGCGGCCGCGAGGCCGCCGGACGCTGGCTCAAGCAAGGTGCCGATCACGGTCCAGCGCCGGCCGCATCCGGCCAGCGCATCGTTCCCCGCGAGCCTGCGCTAGCCTGATTTCGCCAGCGCCTGCTCCAGGAACCACGCCGTCGCCAGCGCATGCGCGTCGTTGCCGAAGCGTGCGATCACCTGCACGCCGATCGGCAGGCCATTGGCCTTGAGCACGGGCACGTTGACGCAAGGATTGCCCATCAGTGTCCAGAGCCTGTTGTAGCGGGGGTCGCCGGTGCTCGCGAGCTCCTTGGCCGGCGGAGTGCCCGGCGCCGAATAGGTCAGCAGCACGTCGAACCCCTCGAACAATTCGCCGATCTCGCGGCGTCCGCGGCGGCTGATCCGGCGTGCGTCGTCATAGTCCTTGGGTGTGAGACCGACCGTCGCATCGAGACTGGCGCGCAGCATCGGCGCGATCTCGTCGTGGCGTTCGGAAAATTCCCAGGCGAGCGCGCGATGCGCCTCGAAGTCCTGGATCACAGGATGGATGCGCCAAGCCTCCTGCACCGCCTCCGGCAGATCGATAGTCTTCACGCTGGCGCCAGCCTTCTCGGCGGCCTTGATCGCGGCTTGCAGCCCCTCTTCGGCGGCCGGCTCCACGGCACCGGCAAACTCCTGCCTGACCACGCCGATGCGCGGCGCCTTCGCCGGGACGATGCCGGCGAATTCGGTGCGGCCGGTCATCGCCAGCAATCCGCGCGCGAGATCTTCCGCGCGCGCGCCGAACAGGCCGACCGTGTCGAGCGCCCACGAATAGCATTTGACGCCGACCGTCGGCAGCATCCGGAACGACGGCTTGATCGCGGTGGTGCCGCAATAGGCCGCGGGCCGGATCACCGAGCCGCCGGTCTGGGTGCCCAGAGCCAGTGGGATCATGCCGGCACCGACGGCCGCGGCCGAGCCCGAGGACGAGCCGCCCGGCGTATGGCCAAGATTGTGCGGATTGAGTGTCGGGGTCGGATCGCGCGAGGCGAACGCGGTGGTCGTGGTCTTGCCGATGATGGTGGCGCCCGCACGCTTCAGCATCATCACGACAGGCGCGTCGGCGCGCGGTTGCCAGCCACGATAGATCGACGATCCCATCTCGGTCGGGAAATCGGCGGTGTCGATGATGTCCTTGATCCCAACCGCGATACCGCGCAGCGGCCCCGCGCCTTGCGCCTTCGCGGAGCTGTCGTGACGGACGAAGGCGTGGACCTCCTTCTCCCGCGCCTCGATCGCCGCATGCGATTGCGCTATGGCGGACTCGGGCGAAAGCTCGCCCGCTTCGATGCGGCGCTGGAGGTCGGCGAGTGAGATCATGGCAATACCCTTCTTATTGGGATCGCTTTTAGCATCGCGACGAAGCCGCGCAAGCGCACGCCGCTGTTGCCCACGCCCTCAGGTTGTTCCATGCTGTGCCTGCAAGGAGCCGCCGTGGACGCCATCAATCCAAGTGTAGAGCTGACCGAGGCCGACCGGATCGACCGCCTGCGGCTGATCCGGTCCGACAATGTCGGGCCACGCACGTTCCGGTCGCTGGTCGATCATTTCGGCACGGCGCGCGCGGCGCTGGAGCGGCTGCCGGATCTCGCACGCCGCGGCGGTGCGCAGCGATCGGCGCGCATCTGTGGCACCGACGAGGCGCAGGCCGAGCTCGCCGCGAGCCGCAAATTCGGAATTGCCTGGCTCGCGTCCGGCGAGGACGGTTATCCGGCGCGGCTGGCAACGCTCGACGATGCGCCGCCGCTGCTCGCCGTGCGCGGCGACAATGCAACGCTGATGCGGCCGATGATCGCGATCGTCGGCTCGCGCAACGCCTCCGGTGCGGGCTTGAAATTCGCCGGTCAGCTCGCCCGCGAGCTTGGCGAGGCCGGCTTTGTCGTCATCTCGGGGCTCGCCCGCGGCGTCGACCAGGCCGCGCACCGCGCCAGCGTGGAGAGCGGCACCATCGCCGTGCTCGCCGGCGGCCATGACTGCATCTATCCGCCGGAGCACGGCGATTTGCTGGCCTCGATCCTCGACCGCAAGGGTGCCGCGATCTCCGAGATGCCGCTCGGCCACGAGCCGCGCGCCCGCGACTTCCCCCGCCGCAACCGGCTGATCTCTGGCGCCGCGCTCGGCGTCGTCGTGGTGGAGGCGGCGCACCGCTCGGGCTCGCTGATCACCGCACGCATGGCGGCCGAACAGGGCCGCGAGGTGTTCGCGGTGCCGGGCTCGCCGCTCGATCCGCGCGCCGCCGGCACCAACGACCTGATCAAGCAGGGCGCGACGCTCGTCACCGAAGCCGCCGACGTCGTCAACGCGGTCGCACCGATCATGGAGCGGCCGCTGATGCGCACCGCGAACGAGCCCGACAGCGAGCCGTTCGAAAGCGATCCGCAAGGACACGACCGCGATCAGATCACCAGCCTGCTCGGCCCCGCCCCTGTCACGATCGACGATCTCGTGCGGATGTCCGGCGCCTCGCCGGCCATCGTGCGCACCGTGCTCTTAGAGCTCGAGCTCGCCGGCCGGCTCGAACGCCACGGCGGTGGCTTGGTCTCGCTGCTTTAAGGAGTGTTCCGCTCGTCGAAGCGCGTGCGCGCCGAGGCGATCTGCTCCTGATGCGTGATCGCCCATTCGCCGAGTGCCCTCACCGGCTGCTGCAGTCCGCGGCCGAGATCGGTCAGCTCGTAATCCACGCGCGGCGGAATGGTCGGGAAGATCGTGCGTGTGACCAGCCCGTCGCGCTCGAGCCCGCGCAACGTCAGGGTCAACATCCGCTGCGAGATGCCGTTGATCATGCGCTTGAGCTCGTTGAAGCGCTTGGGCCCGTCGCTCAGCATCATGATCACGAACACGCTCCATTTGTCGCCGACGCGCGCGAGGATCGAGGCGACGCCGCGGCAGTCCGCGTGGTCGCGATCCGGCATCGGCGGGGCAGTCAAATCGATGTGCGCAGGTTTCAAGGATGTGCCCATGGCTCAAAAAGGTGCGTTCTTGCGGGGATTTCGATAGTCACTCATGTAGCTCTGGTTACAAACATATACCAGGGTGATCCCGAATGAAACTCCTCCACATCGACTCCAGCGTGCTCGGCCCCCACTCCGTTTCCCGGCAGGTCTCCGCCGCCATCGTCGACCGTCTCAGGCAGGCGACACCGTCGCTCGACATCGTCTACCGCGACCTGACGCAGAGCCCGCTCGCCCATCTCTCCGGTTCGCATCTGGCGGCCGCGCAAGGCGCGCCTGCGCCGGCGGAACTCGGCCCCGACCTCGCCGCTAGCAAGGCCGCGCTGGACGAATTCCTTGCCGCCGACATCGTCGTGATCGGCGCGCCGATGTACAATTTCACCATTCCGAGCCAGCTCAAGGCCTGGATCGACCGGGTCCTGGTGGCGGGGAAGACGTTCAGCTACGGCGCGAACGGACCGCAGGGCCTTGCCGGCGGCAAGCGCGTGATCTTCGCGATCTCGCGCGGGGGCTATTACGGCGCGGGCACGCCCGCCGCGTCGCTGGAGCACCTCGAAAGCTATCTGCGTGGCGTGTTCGGCTTCATGGGCATCCATCATCCCGAATTCATCAGCGCCGATGGCATCCAGGTCGGGCCGGAGCATCGCGAGAAGTCGCTCGCAAGCGCGCTTGAGGCGGCAACCAGCCTCCGCGCGGCCTGACGCAACGCGCACATCGTCAGCCGCCGCAACATCGCTTGCGGCGGCTGATCGACCGGTGCGCGGTCGGCGAAGCTAAAACCAGGCGCCCTGAATGCCGAGGATGACGGCGACGAGCGAAACGAACAGGCCGATGCCGGAGAAAAGAGCGACCCCGATGAATTCGGAGGTGTCGGAACGCTTGGCGGGAATGGTGGAGTTATCGGTGTAAATACGCGGTGCTGAAATCGGGGAAATAATACGAGCTGCCTTTGGCATATCGGGCTCCCTTGAAAATGAGTCTTCGTGACCCCCTGCCCGTAAAAGTGTCTTGGCAGCGCAAGCGAAGGTTCAACGCCTCACGCAACGTTCAGAAAATACAGCTCGCGAGAGGTGGGAACCGGTCGGCGCAACCGGTTTGCGTGCGCCGACCGATTCAATTTTCACTTCAATTGATCAGCCGCGATAGATCGGCGCGCCGCTCGGCGAGGCGACTGCGCCGCCGTCGACGAAGATTTCCTGGCCCTGCACATGCGCGGAATCGTCGGAGGCGAGGAACAGCACCGTCTTCGCGACGTGATCTGTTTCACCAATGCGCCCCAGCGGCGTCGTCAGCGCGATCCGCTTCTCGAACGCCTTCTCGGCTTCGGGCGTCGCGGTCGCAGGTCCCCAGATCGGCGTGCGGATCGCACCTGGCGCGACCACGTTGACGCGAATGCCGCGCGGCGACAGTTCTGATGCCATGATCCGCGCCATCGCGCGCACGCCGGCCTTGGCGGCGCCATACGCCGAATAGCCGGGAATGCCGAGCACGGAGATCACCGAGCCGCTGAGGATGATCGAAGCGTTGTCGTTGAGATAAGGCAGCGCGGAATGCACGGTGAAGAACACGCCGGTCAGATTGGTGCTGATGACCTTCTCGAAGACCTCCAGCGTGGCCGACCCCAGCGGCGTGCCGCCGGCGATGCCGGCATTGGCGAACACGATGTCGAACTTGCCGAACTTTTCGGCGCCCTTCTTGATCGCAGCTTCGGTCGCCGCAATGTCGGTGGCGTCCGCGGCGAGCGCGAGCGCGTTCGGCCCGAGCTCCTTCGCGGCCGCCTCGAGCGTCTCCTTGTTGCGCCCGGTGATCACCACCTTGGCGCCCTCGGCCACGAACAGCTTTGCCGTTGCCAGCCCAATGCCGCTATTGCCGCCGGTGATCAGGGCCGTCTTGTTCTTCAGTCTCACGTTCGCCTCCAGTGGTTGCATCATAAAACTATGATTGCCATCTAGGCTATCTGGTTTTAAGATGCAACCACACGAGCGCGTGAACGGCGACTGGACCGTGCGATCGCGAAAGGACCGGACCATGGTGAAACGAACGAGCTTCGAGGGGGATGCCTGCCCGATCGCACGCTCGCTGGAGGCGATCGGCGACTGGTGGTCGCTGCTGATCATCCGTGAGGCGCTGTTAGGCCTGCGCCGCTTCGGCGAGTTTCAGAACAAGCTCGGCATGGCCAAGAACATCTTGTCGGCCCGGCTGCGCGCGCTGGTCGACCACGGCATCCTGACCACGGCCCCCGCCTCCGACGGCAGCGCCTACCAGGAATATGTGTTGACGGAAAAGGGCCGCGGCACTTTCCCGATCCTGGTAGCCCTGCGGCAATGGAGCGAGGAATTCGACGATCGGCCGTCGGAGATCTCGACCATCCTGGTCGATCGCGAGAAAGGCCGCCCGGTGAAGAAGCTCGAGCTACGCGCCGAAGACGGGCGGCTGCTGACGCAAGCCGATACCATGCTGAAGCCGCGGCCAGCGCCGCGACGGCGGTCGGCCTAGTAACGTCGAACTGCCACCACCCCGTCATTGCGAGCGCAGCGAAGCAATCCAGACTGCCACCGTGGAAAGACTCTGGATTGCTTCGCCGCGCTCGCAATGACTGCGTGGGGACTTGTACAAAACATCGACGGCGTCAAAGATGGCGAGACACAGCAAGTGGCACCACGATGCCCCTCCTCGCCATCGTCTATTTTTCCATCTCAGGCACCACCGAGAAGCTGGCGCACGCGGTCGCGCGCGGTGCGGATGGCATGGCGGATGTCACGCTCTGTCGCATCACCGGCGGCGATATCGTATCAGGCCGGTTTAAGAATGAGAGCTTGCTGGAGACGATTGACGGCGCTAGCGCCGTTGCGTTTGGCAGCCCCACCTACATGGGCGGACCGGCCGCTCAATTCAAAGCGTTTGCCGACGCTTCAAGCGATCGATGGAGCCAGCAACAATGGGCCAACAAGATCGCAGCAGGATTCACGACGGGCGCCTGCGCTGGCGGCGACCAACTCCACACGCTGTCCTACTTTTCCATTCTGGCCGCGCAACACGGCATGCTCTGGTGCGGACTGGATATTCCGGGTGGCGAGGACCCGAGCGGTCGGAATCGTTTAGGCAGCCAGCTTGGCTTGGCAACACACTTGATTGACGGCTCGTTGCCTCAGAGCGACCTCGGCACGGCCGAATATCTCGGTCAGCGATTGGCCAGAATGGCAAGCCGCAACGGCTAACCTCACCCGTCATTGCGAGCGAAGCGAAGCAATCCAGAGTCCGCGGTGCGATTCTGGATTGCTTCGCTGCGCTCGCAATGACGACTTTGGTGCAGCGTGCTCCAATCTCTCGCCGTCATCCTGAGGTGCTCGTCCTGCAAAGCAGGGCGAGCCTCGAAGGACGACAGCCCGGCTGCATCCCGGCCGCTCATCCTTCGAGGCTCCCGGCGCGATGCTTTGCATCGCGCCACTCGCGCCTCAGGATGACGGGTCTGATACTCGCCGGGTGCCCTCACGACAGCTTGCGCTTGCTCCGCAGCCGCAGATGCTCGTCGGCCTCCAGCTTGGTCATTCCCAGGAGATAATGCAGCACGTCGAGCTTGTGCCGCTCGGCAAGCTTGCGCAGCGCCCCGACCTGCTCGGCGATGAAGGCGACCGCCTCCTCGACGCCGCCCTCCCCCGGTTCCTCGTGACGCGAGCCTCCCGCCGCGCGCGATGCGGCGCCCGCCCGTTTCTTTCCTGGCTTAGTCACCAGCCCCCACCCGAATCCATGCCCCGCGGAAACATTACGCCGACATCGGCCGCAACTCAAAGGTGGTATTTTGCAACTTTCTCGATATGAAACTTTTCCCATCGGGATGGCTTTCAACACCCCTCGATTTGACAGCGACGGCCTCACCACCCATGTTCGGGACGAAAGGGCCGACCCGAATCTCATCGAATTCGGCCCCAAATTTCCCCATAAGTTACTGGAACTACATGAATATCGTCATTGTGGAGTCGCCGGCGAAAGCCAAGACGATCAACAAGTATTTGGGCTCGTCCTACGAGGTTCTGGCCTCGTTTGGCCATGTCCGCGACTTGCCGGCGAAGAACGGCTCCGTCGATCCCGACGCCAATTTCAAGATGATCTGGGAGATCGACCCCAAGGCGGCCGGCCGGCTCAACGACATTGCCAAGTCCCTCAAGAACGCTGACCGCCTGATTCTCGCCACCGACCCTGATCGCGAGGGCGAGGCCATCTCCTGGCACGTGCTGGAGGTCTTGAAAGAGAAGCGCGCGATCAAGGACCACAAGATCGAGCGCGTGGTGTTCAACGCCATCACCAAGCAGGCGGTCACGGACGCCATGAAGCATCCGCGCCAGATCGACGGTGCGCTGGTCGACGCCTATATGGCGCGCCGCGCGCTGGACTATCTGGTCGGCTTCACCCTTTCCCCCGTGCTGTGGCGCAAGCTGCCGGGTGCCCGCTCGGCGGGCCGCGTGCAGTCGGTAGCGCTGCGGCTGGTCTGCGACCGCGAGCTCGAGATCGAAAAGTTCGTTGCCCGCGAATACTGGTCGCTGATCGCGACCCTGCTGACGCCGCGCGGCGACGCCTTCGAAGCCCGTCTCGTCGGCGCCGACGGCAAGAAGATCCAGCGCCTCGACATCGGCACCGGCGCGGAAGCCGAAGACTTCAAGAAGGCGCTGGAAGCAGCCGCCTACGCGGTGACCACGGTCGATGCCAAGCCGGCCCGGCGTAATCCGCAGGCCCCCTTCACCACCTCGACGCTGCAGCAGGAAGCCAGTCGCAAATACGGCTTTGCGCCGGCGCACACCATGCGCATCGCGCAGCGGCTCTATGAAGGCATCGATATCGGCGGCGAGACCACCGGACTCATTACTTATATGCGTACCGACGGCGTGCAGATCGACCCGTCCGCGATCACCCAGGCCCGCAAGGTGATCGGCGAGGATTACGGCAACGCTTACGTTCCGGACGCGCCGCGCCAGTACCAGGCCAAGGCCAAGAACGCCCAGGAAGCCCACGAAGCGATCCGGCCGACCGACATGTCGCGCCGCCCCGATAGCATGAGCCGCAAGCTCGAGTCCGATCAGGCGAGGCTCTATGAGCTGATCTGGAAGCGCACCATCGCGAGCCAGATGGAATCGGCCGAACTGGAACGCACCACGGTCGACATCACGGCGAAGGTTGGCGGCCGCACGCTGGACCTGCGCGCCACCGGCCAGGTCGTCAAGTTCGACGGCTTCCTCGCACTTTATCAGGAAGGCCGCGACGACGAGGAGGACGAGGACTCCCGCCGCCTGCCCGCGATGAGCCCGAATGACGCGCTGAAGCGGCAGTCGCTCGCCGTCACCCAGCATTTCACCGAGCCGCCGCCGCGCTTCTCCGAAGCCTCGCTGGTCAAGCGCATGGAAGAGCTTGGCATCGGCCGGCCCTCGACCTATGCCTCGATCCTCCAGGTCCTCAAAGACCGCGGCTACGTCAAGCTCGAAAAGAAGCGCCTGCACGGCGAGGACAAGGGCCGGGTCGTGGTCGCGTTCCTCGAAAGCTTCTTTGCCCGATACGTCGAATACGATTTCACCGCCAATCTGGAAGAGCAACTCGACCGCATCTCCAACAACGAGATCTCCTGGCAGCAGGTGCTGAAGGATTTCTGGACCGGCTTCATCGGCGCGGTGGACGAGATCAAGGATCTGCGCGTAGCCCAGGTGCTCGACGTGCTCGACGACATGCTGGGCCAGCACATCTATCCGCCCCGCACCGATGGCGGCGACATCCGGCAATGCCCGAGCTGCGGCAACGGCCGGCTCAATCTGAAGGCCGGCAAGTTCGGCGCCTTCGTCGGCTGCTCGAACTATCCGGAATGCCGCTACACCCGTCAGCTTGCCGCCGACGGCGAGGCCACGGCCGATCGTTCGCTCGGCCAGGACCCTGATACGGGTCGCGATGTCTGGGTCAAGGCCGGCCGGTTCGGCCCCTACATCCAGCTCGGCGAGCAGAAGGATTATGCGGAGGGCGAGAAGCCGAAGCGCGCGGGCATTCCGAAGGGGACTTCTCCGGGAGATGTCGAGCTCGAGCTTGCGCTCAAGCTGCTGTCACTGCCGCGCGAGATCGGCAAGCACCCGGAAACCGGTGAACCGATCACCGCAGGTCTCGGCCGCTTCGGGCCGTTCGTGAAGCACGAGAAGACCTATGCCAGCCTCGAGGCCGGCGACGAAGTGTTCGACATCGGCATCAACCGGGCCGTGACGCTGATCGCGGAGAAAATCGCCAAGGGCCCGAGCCGCCGCTTCGGCGCCGATCCCGGCAAGGCAATCGGCGACCATCCCACCCTCGGCACCGTCACGGTGAAGGGCGGCCGCTACGGCGCCTATGTCACCGCCGGCGGCGTCAACGCGACGATCCCGAGTGACATCGAGAAAGACGCCATCACGCTGCCGCAGGCGATCGCGCTGATCGACGAGCGCGCGGCCAAGGGCGGCGGCAAGAAGCCGAAGAAGGCGGCGAAGCCCGCCAAGGCCAAGAAGGCTGCGGCCAAGGCCGCCGACGGCGATGACGCCGCGCCAAAAACCAAAAAGCCGGCCGCGAAGAAGGCGGCCAAACCCAAATCCGAATCCACCAGCAAGGCGCGCGCCGCCGTGTCGTCGACGGCCAAGACTTCGGCCATCAAGACGTCGCCGACCAAGGCAGCTGGCGCCAAAGCTCCGGCCAAGAAAAGTGCCGGCACCAAATAGAGGCTAAGTGAAACGCAAGAATGACCGTGGCTTTCCCGACAGGGCAGCCATCGTCGCCTTCATCAAGGCAAATCCCGGAAAGGTCGGAACCCGCGAAATTGCGCGCGAGTTCGGCCTGAAGAACGCCGACCGCATCGAGCTCAAGCGCATGCTGCGCGAGCTCGCCGACGACGGGCTCGTCAAGAAAAAGCGCCATACGATTTCAGAGCCGGACAGCCTGCCGCCGACGCTGGTCGCCGACATCACCGGCCGCGACACCGACGGCGAGCTGGTGGCCTCCCCCACCGAATGGGACGAGGTCGAAAGCGGCGAACCGCCAAAGATCCTCATCACGATGCCGCGCCGGCCAAAACCCGGCACCGCGGCCGGCGTTGGCGATCGCGCGCTGCTGCGGGTCGAGCGCTCCGACGAGACCGAAGGCCCGGCCTATCGCGGCCACATCATCAAGGTCTTCGACAAGACCAAGAGCCGCATCCTCGGCGTCTTCCGCAGCCTGCCCGAGGGCGGCGGACGGATCATCCCCGTCGACAAGAAGTCCGCCGACCGCGAGCTGAACATCGCGCCGACCGAGACACACGGCGCGCAGGACGGCGATCTCGTCAGCGTCGACATCATCCGCTCGCGCGGCTTTGGGCTGGCATCAGGCCGGGTCAAGGAGAAGCTCGGCTCGGTCAAGTCGGAGAAGGCGATCAGCCTGATCGCGATCTACGCGCACGACATCCCCCTGCAATTCCGTCCCGCGGCAGAGCGCGAAGCCGAAGCGGCGGAGCCGGCCAATCTGAAGGGGCGCGAGGACTGGCGCGACGTGCCGCTGGTCACCATCGATCCGCCGGATGCCAAGGATCACGACGACGCGGTGCACGCGCAGCCGGATCCTGATCCCAACAACAGAGGCGGCTTCATCGTCGATGTCGCCATCGCCGACGTGAGCTTCTACGTGCGGCCGGGCACCGCGCTCGACCGCGACGCGCTCGACCGCGGCAACTCGGTCTATTTCCCCGACCGCGTCGTGCCGATGCTGCCCGAGCGCATCTCCAACGATCTGTGCTCGCTGGTGCCGGGCGAGCCGCGCGGCGCGCTCGCGGTGCGGATGATCATCGCCCCGGACGGGCGCAAACGCTCGCACAGCTTCCATCGCATCCTGATGCGCTCCGCAGCCAAGCTGAACTACGCCCAGGCGCAGGCCGCGATCGACGGAAGGCCGGACGACACCACCGGCCCCCTGCTCGATCCGATCCTGCGGCCGCTCTATGCGGCCTATGCCTGCGTCAAGCGCGCGCGAGACGAGCGCGATCCGCTCAATCTCGATCTGCCCGAGCGAAAGATCCTGCTCAAGCCCGACGGCACGGTCGACCGCGTCGTCGTGCCCGACAGGCTCGACGCGCACAAGCTGATCGAGGAGTTCATGATCCTCGCCAATGTCGCGGCAGCCGAGATGCTCGAGAAGAAGTCGCTGCCGCTGATCTACCGCGTGCATGACGAGCCGACCCTGGAAAAGGTCCACGCGCTCGCGGAATTCCTGGCGACGCTGGACGTTCCGTTCGCGAAAGGCGGCGCGCTGCGCCCCGCTCTGTTCAACCGCGTGCTGGCGCAGCTCGAAGGCCACGACCACTTTCCGCTGGTGAGCGAGGTCGTGCTGCGCGCCCAGGCGCAGGCTGAATATTCCTCGGAGAATTACGGTCATTTCGGCCTGAACCTGCGCCGCTACGCGCATTTCACCTCGCCGATCCGCCGCTATGCCGACCTCGTCGTGCACCGCGCGCTGGTTCGCGCGCTCGGGCTTGGCGAAGGCGCGCTGCCCGACACCGAGACGCCGGAAACCTTGAGCGAGGTCGCAGCCCACATCTCGGTCACCGAGCGGCGCGCGATGAAGGCGGAGCGCGAGACCGTCGACCGCCTGATCGCCCATCACCTCGCCGACCGCATCGGTTCGAGCTTCCAGGGCCGCGTCTCCGGCGTCACGCGCGCCGGCCTGTTCGTCAAGCTCGCTGAGACCGGCGCCGACGGCCTGATCCCGATCCGATCCCTCGGCACGGAATATTTCAACTATGACGAGGGCCGGCACGCCCTGGTCGGCACGCGCAGCGGCACCATGCATCAGCTCGGTGATGTCGTCGACGTCCGCCTGATCGAGGCAGCTCCGATCGCGGGCGCGCTACGATTCGAGCTGCTGTCATCGTCCGGTGAGTCCGCGCCGCGGAACCGCAGGGGATCCGGTCCGCAACGCCGCCCCTCGTTCAAGGCGCATCCCGGGCGCAGTCCCGACAAGAAGCGCAAGCCGGACAAGCCGAAGCCCGGCAAGGGCAAAAAGGCGAAGGGAAAAAGCAAAGGCAAGGGTCAGAAGGGTAAGGCATGGTGAGCACAACCCCGAAGATCTGGACCCGCGAGACCGCCCTCGTCGAGAAGCGCGACGTCTTTGCTGCGATGAAGCGCGGCTTTCGCGGCCGCTGCCCCCGCTGCGGCGACGGAAGACTGTTCCGCGCCTTCCTGAAGACCGCGGACAATTGCTCGGTCTGCGGCCTCGATTTCACCCCGCATCGGGCCGACGATCTGCCCGCCTATCTCGTCATCGTCATCGTCGGCCATATCGTGGTGCCCACCGTCCTCTGGATCGAGACCAATTACACCACGCCGGTCTGGATCAGCTTCGCGGCCTATCTGCCCTTTACCTTCGTCGCCTCGCTGGCACTGCTGCAGCCGGTGAAGGGAGCCGTGGTCGGATTGCAATGGGCTCTGCGCATGCACGGGTTTGACGAGAACCCGACGGATGGTATTCCGCCGGTGTAGGCAAAATAAACAAGAAGCAGTTTGGGTGAGGACATGACGGATACGTCGCAGGCAGCCGACAAGGCCAAGATCCACGAGGGCAAGGAAGCCGACCATCATCCCTATTTCCGCCCGCGGGATGCGGCGACATTGATCCTGGTCGATCGCAGCGGCGCCATTCCAAAAGTCTTGGTCGGCAAGCGCCACGACAACGTGGTGTTCATGCCCGGAAAGTTCGTCTTCCCCGGCGGCCGCGTCGACAAGGACGATTATCGCGTGCCGTGCGCGGCGCCTGTAACCGCCGAGCTGGAAGCCAATCTCGCCAAAGGCAGTCCGAAGACGCCGGCCTCTCGCGCGAAGTCGCTGGCGATTGCCGCGATCCGCGAGGCCTGCGAGGAAACGGGTCTCTGCCTCGGGCGCAAGGCCGAAGGCAAGGCCAAACTCGAAGGCGCCTGGAAACCGTTCGCCGATGCGGGCCTGTTGCCCGACCCCTCAAGCCTGTTCCTGATCGCGCGCGCGATTACCCCGCCCGGCCGCGTCAAGCGGTTCGACACGCGCTTCTTCACGGCGGACGCCTCCGCGATCACCCATCGCGTCGACGGCGTGATCCATGCCGATGCCGAGCTTGTCGAGCTGGTCTGGGTCGAGCTCGGCTCGAAGCCGCTCGCCGATCTCCATCCGATGACGCGCAACGTGCTCAACGAGCTCGACGCGCGCCTCGCCACCGGCCCGCTCCGCCATGATGCACCGGTGCCGTTCTTCCATTTCTACGGCGGCAAGATGCAGAAGGACATTTTGAGCTGATCAGTTTGTGACGTCCGCATCGTCCGCATCAGGCTCGGTGCCGACATAGTCGCGCGCGGGAACGTTCAGCACTCGCCCGAGCTCGCTGGCGAACCGACTGGCTTCCTCGCGCTTGGTGAAGCTCATCAGCGTGATCGGCTCGGTCCCTTTGTTGCCGCAGAGATTGACATCGTATGTCGTCAGCGCCGGATCGTCCTCGTCGGTAATGCTGATGAAATGATAATCGGCGAGATCGCGATGGTTGCGAAAATTCAGCGGGCCGAACTGCCTGGTGATGACGATCTGGCGCAGCGTCTCGTTCAGAACGACGAAGGTGCGGAAGGTGAGCAGGATGATTCCGGGGATGCCGACGAGCAACCCGAGTCCCGTGAACACCAGCACCGGCATGAGATCATCGGCGAGCCGGCCAAAACCGGAGAAATCCTGCCGCAGGCCGAGCGCGACATTCCACAGCAGATAGAAGCTCGCCGCCAGCAGCGGCAATGACAGCAGCCGCCCGACCCAGGGCATGGGCCGGTCGATGCGGACGATGCGCCCGTCCACGGTCATTGCACCTGCCATCGAAAGTCTCCTCGGGAGCGAAAGTCATGGCTTGGTCGGAGTGAGCCGTGGATCGGTTCGATGGGACTCCTCCGTCGTTCCGGGCGTGGCCCGGGATGACGCGAATGTGCTGAGCTGACATCGAAAAACAAAATAATCTTCCCGCCTCCCCCGATGGCGGAGTTCCGCGGCGTGCCTATGTCTTCCGGAACGACACCAAAAACGGATACCGGGCGATGGCACAACGGCAACTCAAGCTTGGCGCGTTCATGCGCCCGATCAGCATCCACACCGGCGCCTGGCGCTATCCCGGGGCCTGGCCCGACGCCAATTTCAACTTCAGCCACATCAAGACGCTGATCCAGAAGCTCGAGGCCGGCAAGTTCGACGCCTTCTTCATGGCCGATCACCTCGCCGTGCTGAACATGCCGGTCAATGCGCTCAAGCGCAGCCACACGGTCACCTCGTTCGAGCCGTTCACGCTGTTGTCGGCGCTCTCGGCCGTCACCGAGCGGATCGGCCTGATCGCGACGGGCTCGACCACGTTCGACGAGCCCTATCACGTCGCGCGGCGCTTCGCCTCGCTCGACCATCTCAGCGGCGGCCGTGCGGGCTGGAACATCGTCACGACCTCGAACCCGGATGCAGCGCTGAATTTCGGCCTCGACGACCACATGGAGCACGCCGAGCGCTACAAGCGCGCCCGCGAGTTCTACGACGTCGTCACGGGCCTGTGGGATTCCTTTGCCGATGACGCCTTCGTGCGCGATGTCGAAAGCGGCGTGTTCGTCGATCCCGCCAAGATGCATGTGCTCGACCATCAGGGCAAATATCTGAAGGTGCGCGGTCCCCTCAACATCGCCCGCCCGGTTCAGGGTTGGCCGGTGATCGTACAGGCCGGCGCCTCCGACGACGGCAGGCAGCTTGCGGCAGAGACCGCGGAGGCCGTCTTCACCGGCGGTGGCAGCCTTGCCGACAGCCAGAAACTCTATGCCGACATCAAGGGCCGCATGGAGAAGGTCGGCCGCGATCCCGAACACCTCAAGATCCTCCCCGGCGCCTTTGTCGTGGTCGGCGACAGCGTCGACGAGGCCAGGGAGAAGCGCGCGCTGCTCGACAGCCGCGTGCATTACGACAGCGCCATCGCCTCGCTCTCGGTCGTGCTCGGCACGGATGCCTCCGGTTTCGATCCGGATGGACCGCTTCCCGAAATCCCCGAGACCAATGCCAGCAAGAGCGGTCGCCAGCGCATGGTCGACCTCGCCGCCCGCGACAAGCTCACGGTGCGCCAGCTCGCTCAACGCGTTGGCGGCTATGGCGGGCTATCCTTCGTCGGCACGGCCAAAACCATTGCCGATCAGATGGAGGAATGGCTGGTCGGGCGCGGCTCCGACGGCTTCAACATCATGTTCCCGTTCTTGCCCGCCGGCCTAGACGATTTCGTCGACAAGGTGGTGCCGGAGCTGCAGCGCCGCGGGATTTTCCGCAAAGAGTATGAAGGGCCCACTTTGAGAGAGAATCTGGGCCTGCCGCGGCCCAAAAACTGGTTCTTCGAGGCGTAATCGGGCCGATTTGGGCGGTTTTCGACCCCTAAAATCTTGACATCAGGCCGTTTCTGGCTAGGTTGCCGGCCAACGCGGGCCATTTGGCCGGCTCCAGATTCCCTTCATTCCTGAGGTTCTGAACATGGCCAAAGCGGTCACCATCAAGGTCAAGCTCGTGTCCTCGGCCGACACCGGCTTCTACTACGTCGCCAAGAAGAATTCGCGCACCATGACCGACAAGCTGGTCAAGAAGAAGTACGACCCCGTCGCGCGCAAGCACGTCGAATTCCGCGAAGCCAAGATCAAGTAAGATCGCGGAACGTAGAAGACTTTCGCGGGGCCCCTTCGGGCCCCGTTTTATTTTGGCCCCTCTCGCGTGTCCCGGATGCGCAGCAGCGCCCCGTGGACGTGACGCTGCGCTGCGTCCGGGGCACGAGGGCTGAGCTCGGCACAGCGAGTCATCGCCAGATTTTGTTCAACCCTCGGTTGCTCGCTTCCGAATGTATGTTAGCGTGCACTTGCCGGGCGGGAATGTCCGTCCGGCTTTGGAAGGACATGGTCATGAGATTCTCATCAAGCCTTGTCGTGCCTTCAACCATCGCTGCCTTGTCAACAATCTTGCTGTGCGCGCCGGCAGCGTCGCAAATCCCAACCGGCTCCGCCGCCACGATTCCCCCCGTCACGGTCGACGCGCCGAAACGGGTGGCAAGGCCGCACGTGTCGGAGCGGGGAGCAAACACAATTGCGCCGCGTCGGACTGTATCAACAGCTCGAACCCCAACCGCCCGCACGCCTTCGTATGCGCCGGGTTCTGTGATGGGGAGGATTGCCGGCCTGGAGAAAGTCGCCAGCAGCTGCAACGGTGGCTGTGCGTCAAGCTTCCCAAGCGGCAAGGATCCGTGGGTTGGATGCAGCGAGTCAGGCGGCAACATAGACTACGGTCCTTTCTCGCCAACCTGCCGCGACACCATCACCCACAAATCCTACCTGGATTGCGTCGACACCAGGACGTTCCTGGGCGACAACCGAAACAAGGCCCACTGGTTGTGCAGCAGCCTGGCCGCCGGCAACAGGTTTAAGGTCGCCGATCTCAAGCGATCAGCACGCACGCGTTAGTCCATCCTCTCCGCAGTCCTTCTGTTGCGATCGAGCTTCAGCTCACTCGTGTCCAGACCCGGACGCAGCGCGTGGCGTTGCGTCCGGGCATGAGAGCAGGGTTACGTGACTAACCCAAAGATCCTGCGCATTTCGACCACGACGGACCAAGTGTGACGCACCTCGCAGAGCGCCTTCACCACCTCCGATATCTCCAGCGGGATCGTTGCATGAACCTGGTCCATTCCCGTGAAGAGCCATTTGCCGTTGCTGGATCCGCTGCGCTTCGCCGCCGCCCTCGGCGTCGCCATGTTTCACCAGATGTTCTGGTCCTGGGCCTGGACCTCGATCGGCGTCCCCGGTTTCGAGCGCACTGTCGCCGCCGATGTTCTCTACCCGTCCGCCGCGCCCTACACGTGGTTCGGCTGGGTCGGCGTCGAAATCTTCTTCGTCATTTCCGGTTTCGTCATCGCGAATTCCGCGAGCACGTCGTCGCCGGGCGGATTTCTTCTTGGTCGCGCCCTCAGGATTTATCCGGCGGTCTGGGTTTGCGCCACCGCGACCTTCCTCATTCTGCTCCTCTTCGGGAGCGGACCGGCATCCGAACTCATTCTGCCCTACGTCCACGCCATGCTGATGGTCCCCAAGGGAGTCACAGGTCAGTGGCTTGACGAGGTCTACTGGACCCTGGCAGCCGAGACGGCATTTTATGGTCTCGTGTTCTGCGCGATGCTCACCAAGAAGGTCACCCTGCGGCACCTCGCCTGGGGTCTCACCATCTACAGCGCAATCTTCAATGCCGTCGCGCTACTCGTGCTGTCATGCACGACGCCATCCGACTTGCCTTATCTCGTCATTCTGATGTTCCGGGTGCCGTGCGCGGCATTCCTGCTGACGCATGGCTGCTTCTTTGCGCTGGGGATCTGGCTGTTCATCTCCGCGAACAGACAATTGACGGCGCTCGAACAGGTCGCAATTGCCATCACGTGTCTATCAGGCGCGGCGGAAATCTACTTCTTCGCCTCGTTCTTCTTGACGTCCATCCCCGCCATCTCGGATCAATCGGCTCTCGTGCCGATCATGGTCTGGGCTGCTGCAGTGCTCCTCATTGCCATCGCCGCGAAGCGGAGCAGGCGCTCTGCGGGCAAAGCTTCTCCTGAAACACCAGCCTATTTGAGAACGCTCGGACTGATCACCTATCCGCTCTATCTCACGCATAACGTCATCGGCACCGCGATCATTCGTGCCCTGGTCGATGCCGGCTGGGATGCCACCTCGGCCGTCTGGATCGCGCTGGGCCTGCTTGTCCTGGTCTGCTGGGTCATCTGCGCGAAGGTCGAGCCCGCCGTCAGATCCGCCTTTATGCAAACGCTTTTGTATTTCGGAAAACTACCGGAAAGGCGGCTGGCAACCAGACGCCCGGCGTTGGCTCGTGGACTGCGCCTTCGCCCCGTTGTGGCGAAGCCGACCAAGGGACGATTGCAAGCAGCAACGTGATGGCAATTCTCATTAGAGCATGAACCGCGGACAGCGATGTGACATGCGACGTCTTTTGCAATGTCCCTACCAGACGTGCCAAAAAGGAAATCGTATAGCTGGCCGCGCGGCGGATGATCTGCCGACGTGCCGCGCGGGGACTACTTCAACGTCGTGCCGAACTGAATTGCCTTGCCTGGAAAGCATTACCATTTACCGCGCGCTGGAATGCGCGGAGAATCAGTTGCAGACCTCTTGGTTCATGCCCCAGCTCCCGGGCCCGTGCTTGCCTTGTTGATAGACCTCAAGATGACAACCTGGGCGAACCGGCCTGCAGCCAGCACCGTTGCAGACCATTTGTCCGCTCCTTTGCGCTACGGGTTTGGTCGACTTCCCACTCTGCTGCCGGGCGTCTTCTCGTGTCGTCGACTGGTCGCGCGTCGCAACGGGCTTCCTGCTATCCGTCTTCTCGCATTCATTCTCGGCATTGACGCGATAATCGGTACGGCAGTTGATCTTTACGCAGACTTCGCCATCCGGCTTGAAGCCGTGCTCGCAGACCAGCGGACAGACCCGACCGGGCTTGGCTTTGATAGCGTCCAGGACGTCGAAGGTCGCGAGCTTGGCTTCAAACTTTGTTCCAGCGTACTTGTTGAAGGTCAACAGCGACCGCTGGGACGACGCATTCCAGTCGCCGTCCGCAGCAGCGGATAGACATCCGACCCGACGTAGCTCGGACTGGATCAGCTTCGCTGTTTCCTGGGGGGGGTGGCTTGGCTCTGCAGAGGTTGGCGCGATGGCAGCGACCTTCTGGTTGGCGCTTTCCTGCCCCTTCTCCGTTGGCAGCCTAGCTGCGAGTTCGGCTGCCGATTTGTCTTCGGCGATCTTATCAGCGAGTGCCTTATCGGCGCTCTGCTTGGCGGCGAGTGCCGTGGCGGCTGCCTCGGCGTCCTTCCTTCGCTGTTCGGCGGCGGCGGCTCTCGCCTCCTCGATCTGCTTGGCTCTCTCGGCGACAAGACGGGCATCCTCGGCGGCTTTGGCTGCGGCTGCGGCCTTCTCCTGCTCCGCCTTCTTGGCGCGAGACGCGGCGAGCCGCGTCTTTTCCTCTTCGGCTAGGCGAGCCTTCTCTGCTGCGGCAGCGCGGGTTTCCTCGGCAGCAATCTTCTTGAGCTGTACCTTCGCCAAATCTGCGTAGTAACCGTCCGGAAATGCTCTTAGAAACGCTTCCCATCCGTCGCGGTCGCCGGCCTGGAGCGCGAGTTCATAGTCCCTGCGAACGGCATCCAGTGTGCTCGCCTGCGGAGCCGTGACGACTGGCTTTGCCGGCACCAACGGCACGTCATTTCCACCGAGCGAGCCGTAAACGTAGGGCTCCTGCTTGTAGCCGGTATTTTTGAGGACATCGTCGCGAACAAAGCCAAGAGCTTTGCGCAGGTCCAGCCCGGGGATCGGCAGACGCTCGACCAGCGCGGTCGCGAACGGGCTGTTTTTCCAGTCGCCATCTGAGGCGGTGGAGCCCGCTTTTGCGGCAAAGGCGATCATCGTGTTCGGACTAGCCGGCTCAACCTTGGCAAGGCCGCGACCAATCGCACGCGCCGCCACCGTGCGCTTCATGGTCTTGGCAAATGGGTTATCGCGGCAGGCATCGAGGATGACGAGACGGAGCTGCCTAGCCGGCTCTATGGCGAAGAGCACCCGGTCCAGCGGAAAGGTCTCATCTAAAACGTCGGTGTCGGTCTCTAGCGCGGCGTCAGTGGGGATCAGATAATTATTACCATCTAGCTCGATACCGTGGCCGGCGTAGTAAATGACGGCGACATCGGAATCGCGCGCCTTAGCGCCAAACTCGCGAAGCGCCTTCCGCATGTCCACTACGGTTAGGTCGAGCTTGATATCAACAACGTCGAACCCGGCCTTACTGAACATGCCCCCGACCAGGGCGGCATCGTTCACGGGGTTGGCGAGCCTTGGTACACTCTTGTAGGTAGAGTTCCCGATCACCAGCGCGACCCGTCGCTCGGCATGTGCTGAGCCGCAAGCGAGCCAGATGAAAAGAAGAAATGAAAACCAGCCAAAAGCCTTCATCGCCGCCCCGAATATAAGTGGTCAGCCTAAGTGGAGTTCGGGGAAAAACAAGCCGCGTCTCTGTGACGTCTGTCACGCTCCATATCCTTCCGCCGCGCCCGCTCTGCGACGGACCGTCAGCAACGGGTCACAAGCGGCCGATCACGACCAACCAGCGCGGCGTCCGCTGTAAACTTCAAAGCGGACGCCCATGAGGACACGCCCAGCCTACGCCGTCCGTAACACCGGCGCCGGCGGCTGCGACGGCCGGATCAGCGCGAAGGCGACCTGGATGATGCCGCCGGCAAGCCCCAGTGCGACGCCGATGCGCCAAGCCATCGTGTACGAGCCGAGCGCGTCGTAGAGTACCCCTCCCCCATACGCGCCGAGGAAGCTGCCGATCTGGTGGCTCATGAAGGCGAGGCCTTGGATCATCGCCTGCCAGCGCAGGCCGAACATCTCGGCCACCGCGCCCGCGACCAGCGGTCCCACGCCCATCCACAAGAAGCCCATGATCGCGCCGAACAGCAGCGTCGAGGCAGGCGTTGCCGGCAGCATGAAATACCAGGCCAGCGCCAGCGAGCGCAGGACGTAGATGCCGCCGAGAAGCGCGAGCTTGTTCCAGCGCTGGCCAGCCCAGCCGAAGAACAGCGAGCCGAGCACGTTGAAGCCGCCGATCATGCCGAGCGTCTGCGCGCTCAGCATCGGATCGAGGCCGCAGATCGCGAGATAGGACGGCAGGTGCGTGGTGAGGAACACGAGCTGCATGCCGCAGACGAGATAGGCGCAGGTCATCACCACGAACGACGCATTGCCGAAGGCGGTCTTCGCCGCGATCATGGCCGTGGCATCGACGATCTCGTCAGTCGCGGGCTTCGGCAGCGGGACCGCGTCAACGCGCCCGGCATACCAGGCCGCCGGGATCATCAGCACTGACATCACGACGAAGCCGGCGAGCCCGACGCGCCAGCCAAAGCCCTCGTTGAGCATCTGCCCGAGCGGCGCCGACAGCAACGCGCCGAGCGAGCCCGCGCCGGAGACGATGCCAAGCACGGTGGAACGCACCGTCGCGGGTACCGCGCGCGCCGCCACCGACATCGCGATTGCCGCCGCGGTGCAGGCGAGCGAAGTGCCGATCAGCACGCCGGCGCCGATCATGATGGCGACGAGACCGTTCGCGGTTGCCATCAGCACCAGGCCCGCGATGTACATGAATGAGCCTACAATCATGATCGGACGGAAGCCGTAGCGCGTGGTCATCGCGCCGGCGAGCGGCTGGAGAAAGCCCCAGGCGAGGTTTTGCACGGCCAGCGCCAGCGTGAAGTCGGAGATCGACAGATGGATGTCGTGGGTCAGCGGCTGCATGAAGATGCCGAGGCTCTGCCGCAGCCCCATGCTCAGCGTCAGCATGATCGAGGCGCCGATCAGGATGGGCAATGTCGGGCGCAGGACCTGCAACAGGGGCATTTTCGTCTCCCTCACCGGCGCGGCGCGAGCGCCGTCGTCTGCAATATCGGTTGATTTTGGTTACACAGACCTGTGTACTTAGGCTATGGATAGCGTGCACTGTCAAGCCAACAGGACATTCACCGCCGCATGGCTCCCCCGCCGGCCCCACAGACGATGAAAGAGCGGATCCTCGCGACCGCCGACAAGCTGTTCTATCTGCAGGGCATTCGCGCCATCGGGGTCGACACCATCGCGGCCGAGATCGGCATCTCCAAGCGCACGCTCTACAACCACTTCCCCTCCAAGGACGCGTTGATCGCGGCCTATCTGGAGCGCCGCTTCGTGCAGCCGCGCCCCTCCGACAAGCCCCCGGCCGAGCAAATCCTCGCCACCTTCGATTCGCTGGAGCGCCGCTTCGCCGCAAAAGATTTTCGCGGCTGTCCGTTCGTGAATGCGGTCGCCGAGCTTGGCCCGGCGGACCGCGCCGTGAAGAAGATCGCCATCGCCTTCAAGGAAAGCCGTCGCGTCTGGTTTCGCGACCGCCTCAACGAGCTCGGCGTTGCGAACGCGGAAGCACTCGCAACGCAGCTCGTGCTGCTGGTCGACGGCTCCATCGCGCAGGACCTCGTCCGCGACGACCCCGCAATGGCGCGTGCCGCGAAGGAAGCGGCGACAGTGTTGCTGCGGAATGCCGGGGTGGATGTGGGAGATGAGGCTGCTGTGAAGCCAGGCAGGCGGCCGGTTCGGCATCCCTGAAGCAGCTGCAAGATCATAACCCGGTTCGCTCGCCGCAAGAAGTCTGGATCGGAAAGCACGCACCGCAACATCCGTTTGCCGTGCTTCACCTTCGATCTCTTGAAGCGAGTGGACTGAAAGGAACCATCGTCATTTCGGCGTCGTTGACCTTCTTTACACCGGAGAAGGTCATGAACCGAAAATCGCTTCTTCTTACAGCCGCGCTGTCCTTCGCTGTTGCCGCTCCCGTCTTCGCACAAGGCGGCGGCGGAGGTGGTGGTGGCGGAGGCGCGGGTGGCGCGGGTGGCGCGGCCGCGAGCGGCGGCGCCTCCGGATCATCCGCGAGCTCAGGCGCAGGTACTGGCACGTCTGGGGCCGCCAACGGAGGCCCCTCGGCGCCATCCGGCATGGGCACAAACGGAACTTCCACCGGCGCTCACACCAACAACTCTCCAACCAACCCGAACGTTCAACCCCCCACGCCGAACGGAAATACCGCCAGCACACCGGCCGCGCCGAGCAGCTCCGGCGCGGGCAACACCGCGTCCGGGTCGACACAGACGGGCACGCCAAACGGGACCGACAGGTCCGGCATCACGGCAACCAACGGTGCCAATAGCGACAACAAGGCTCAGATCAGCCCCGCGGAGCAAGCAAGGACGGGGATCAAGACGCTTCCACAGGATCAAACTCCAGGAGCCGTCAGTGCGCCGGGCGTTGGTGTCGGTCATGCGGCGAACGGCTTGCCGATCGGCACGCCCGGGTCGGGGACCAGCAACGTCGATCAGAAGTAACCCGGACTTTCTCCATCTCCACAGGGCCCGCTACGGCGGGCCTTTTCTGTGACGTCCTGAAGGGAGTGGAAGGCCTAGGGCTGCGAGGGCGAGAAATGGCGTAAACTTGGCATCAAGCACCCCTGCCGATACACTGGTTTCTTTTTGGGGCGCGCCCATGATTAGATTTTCGTCGTTGCTGCCATTTTCACTTCTGATCATCTGTAGTCCGGCCGCGGCCGACGAGATGAAGATCCAATTCGCGTTTGCACCTCCCCGGCCCTGCACCACCGTCTTTCCAAATCCCGAAATCAAGATGAAAAGTGTTCCCCCCGGCACGCGCACGATCGTCGTCAGGTTTCGCAGAGAGAAGAACTACGAGATGGGCGGCCAGGAGATCCCATTCCCCTCAGATAACATCGTGAAGCCGGAGAGCTTACGAACCTGGGGCCCCTGCAATTCCGGCCTGTACACTTACGAGATCATCGCAAAGTCCAGCACGGGCGCGGCTCTGGCCAAGGCAGAATGGTCGGAGCCGTATCCTCCCTGACTTGAAGGGTGGACGCCCGCTTGTCCGGACGCGGCGTGCCGAATTCCGCGCCGGAGCCTGTCATCGGGCTCGCCGAAGGCGAGACCCGGTGGCGGGGAATGACGGCTGAGTTCGTGGGGCGTTCGGGATGTTAGCAGCATGCTCCTGTTTTGCCCGACGAGTCAAACGGCGTTGGCGGCTGCATCAGCCATTTTGCCACCCGCGTAAGCCATTGATCCGACTAGCGTCGGCTACTGTGCATGGGGTTGTTTTCGCGATTTTTTTTGCGCCGGCCGGTGCGAGCGGCCTCACGCCGCGTGCGACACCACGCGATTGCGGCCGTCGTGCTTGGCGCGGTAGAGCGCGGTGTCGGCGCGCTTGAGCACGTCGCCAACCGCCTCGCCCTTCTGCTCCAGCGTGGTCAGGCCGATCGAGATCGTGACCTCGATGCGCTTGGTGCCCTTGTGGATCGCAAAGGGCTCGCCGGCGATCGAGCGGCGCAGGCGCTCGGCGACCATGCCGGCGACGTGGAGATCGGTCTCGGGCATCACGATGACGAATTCCTCGCCGCCGTAGCGACAGGCAAGGTCGATGCCGCGGATCGACTTGCGGACCCGCACGGCGAATTCGCGCAGCACGTCGTCGCCGGCGTCGTGGCCGTAATTGTCGTTGATCGACTTGAAGTAGTCGATGTCCAGGATCATCAGCGCCAGCGGCTTGCCGCGGGTTGCGGCCTGCTCGGCCAGCGTCGCGAGATGGCTCTCCATGTAGCGGCGATTGTGCAGCCCGGTGAGCGCGTCCGTGATCGCCATCTCGATCGAGTTCTGCACGTTGTCGCGCAGATGGTCGGTGTAGCGGCGGCGCCGGATCTGGGTACGGGCCCGCGCCAGCAGCTCGATCTTGTCGATCGGACGCAGCAGATAGTCGTTGACGCCGATCTCGAGCCCACGCAGCAGCCGCGTCGAGTTCTCGGGGTCGGCGATCGCCAGGATCGGCACATGCCGCGTGCGCTCCAGCGAGCGCGCCTGGCTGCACAGCCGAAGGCCGTCGAAATTGTTGAGGTCGAGCGAGACGATCAGCAGATCGTAATTGCCCTCGGCGGCGTGGAACAGCGCCTCCGTCGGGTTCGGCTCGACATCGATGGTGTGCTCGGCGGCGAGGATCGTCGCCAGCCGCTCATAGGAAGACTGGCGGTCGTCGACCAGCAGAATGCGGCCGCCCTTGCCGGTGTCGGAGATTGCACTGCGCTCGGGTGCCTGCATGCCGATCTCGAGCGAGGTGATGGCGCGCATGCGCAGCTCGTCCGTCATCATCTTCAGCCGCGTCAGCGAGCGCACGCGCGCGATCAGCACGACATCGGAGACGGGTTTTGTCAGGAAATCGTCGGCGCCGGCCTCCAGCCCGCGGTTGCGGTCGGCCGGGCTGTCGAGCGCGGTGACCATCACGACGGGAATGTGATGCGTGGCCGGATCGGTCTTGAGGCGGCGGCAGACCTCGAAACCGTCGATGTCCGGCATCATGACGTCGAGCAGGATGATGTCGCATTCGGCGCGGGCGCAGATCGCCAGCGCCTCGGTGCCATTGGCGGCGGTCATCACGTCGAAATATTCGGCGGACAGGCGGGCTTCGAGCAGCTTGACGTTGGCAGGGACGTCGTCGACGACGAGAATACGCGCGGACACTGTGAACTCACTTCCTATCCGATGAAACGTCGGACCGTCTCAATGAATTTGCCGACCGAGATCGGCTTGGACAAATAGGCCTCGCAGCCGCCCTCGCGGATGCGCTCTTCATCGCCCTTCATCGCGAACGCCGTGACGGCGACGACGGGAATATTGCGCAGCTCCGGATCGTCCTTGATCCAGCGCGTCACCTCCAGGCCCGAGACCTGCGGCAATTGGATATCCATCAGCACGAGGTCGGGCCGCATCTTGCGAACGAGGTCGAGCGCCTCGTAGCCGTTGCTGGTGCCGGTGGTCTGGTAGCCGTGCGCCTCCAACAGGTCGCGGAAGAGCTTCATGTTGAGCTCGTTGTCTTCCACGATCAGGACGGTCTTAGCCATCCCGCCCTCCTGATTGGTCCGCAGACCGATGCATGTGACGCCTCAGGCGCCGGTCGCCGGCGCTTCGAAAACTGGATTCAAACTAGCCTCGAATTCGCTTGAGTTTCGTTAAACCCGAGGGCCGACTTTCTGCGATGTGGTTTCCAGTTGCTTGTCGGGGGTCGCAAGACTTGGGCAAGAGACTTGGGAACGAGACTCGGGCATGGTGACCCCAAAGTAGACACCGAAAGTTAACGGAAAGGCAAACCGGCCACGTGAAAAAGCCTGTTCACAACCCGCGCGAAGTCGCTGAAATCGTTGCGCTTCAGGCGCTGTCTTTCGTCGCGGGCGAGCCGGAGCGGCTGGGCCTGTTCCTGGCCGAGACAGGGGTTGGCCCGGAGATGCTGCGCAATGCGGCCTCGGACCCCAATTTCCTGCTCAGCGTGCTCGATTTCGTGATGCGCGACGACGCCACCGTGAAAGCCTTTGCCAGCACTGCGGAACTGCATCCGACCAACGTTGCCGCAGCGCGGCAGGTTCTCGGCGACTCGCTCGGCGACCCCAATTGGGAGCGCGACGTGCCGTGACCTCCCTGGAGACGGCCGGGCCCCGCTGCTTCTGCCGGGATTGTTCGGCCGATCTGGATATGGGCGTGCGGCGCTGTTCCGCCTGCGGTTCCCCCCGCCTCGCCCGCCACCGCGCGCTCGCAAGCCTGACCATCGCCCATATCGACTGCGACGCCTTCTACGCGACCGTCGAGAAGCGCGACAATCCCGACATCGCCGACAAGCCCGTCATCATCGGCGGGGGCAAGCGCGGCGTGGTGTCGGCCGCCTGCTACATCGCCCGCACCTACGGGGTGCGCTCGGCCATGCCGATGTACAAGGCGCTGGAAGCCTGCCCGCATGCGGCCGTGATCCCGCCGGACATGGCGAAATATGTCCGGGTTGGGCGCGAGGTGCGCCAAGCCATGCAGGCGCTGACGCCGCTGGTCGAGCCGCTCTCGATCGACGAGGCTTTCCTCGACCTCTCCGGCACCGAGCGGGTACACGGCATGATCCCGGCCAAGGTGCTGGCGCGGTTCGCACGCAACATCGAGCGCGACATCGGCATCAGCGTCTCGGTCGGCCTCTCCTGCAACAAGTTCCTGGCGAAGATCGCCTCCGACCTCGACAAGCCGCGCGGGTTTGCCGCGCTCGACCAGGAGGAAGCGCGCGAGATGCTGGCCGACAAGCCGGTCGGTTTCATTTTCGGCGTTGGACCCGCAACGCAGGAGCGTCTGGTGCAGCGCGGCTTCCGCATCATCGCCGACCTGCAGAAGGCCGACGAGATCGAGATGATGCGGCAGTTTCCGAGCGACGGCCGCAGGCTGTGGCGGCTCGCGCGCGGCATCGACGACCGCCGCGTCGAGCCTGATCGGGGTGCCAAGACGATTTCGAGCGAAACGACGTTCGAGACCGACATCCGCGACTTCGCGACGCTGGAGAAGATCCTGTGGCGGCTGTGCGAGAAGACGTCGTCTCGCCTCAAGAGCAGCGAGCTCGCCGGCTTGACCGTCACGCTGAAGCTGAAGACCGCCGATTTCCGCCAGCGCACGCGCTCGCAGTCGATCATGGCCCCGACACAGCTTGCCGCAAAGATCTTTTCGATCTGCCGCGAGATGCTGGCGAAAGAGATCGACGGCACCGCCTTTCGCCTGATGGGCGCCGGCGTCAGCGCCCTGCGCGAGGGCTCGGTTGCCGACGACACCGACATGCTCGACCGCCGTGCCGCCCACGCCGAGCGCGCGGTGGACAGCTTGCGCAAGAAATTCGGCAGCGCCGCAGTGATCCGCGGCATCGCCTACGAAGGGCCGGAAAAGGCGCAGGAGTGATGACAGGCGAACGCGATCTCGACGCGCTGCTGAAACACATGAAGCCGGAGATGCGGCCGGGCATTTTCGTGTTCTGCACCATCCCGACAGACCAGTCGATCCCCGCGGCGCTCAGCCCTTTGCTGACGTTCCGCGAGCAGGAAGGAACGACGCTCGTGATCACTCGCGAACAGGCCGAAGCGGCGGGACTACGCTACGCGTTTGCATCGTGCCTGATCACCCTGACGGTTCACTCCGCACTCGATGCGGTGGGCTTTCTGGCCGCAATCACAGCACGCCTCGCCACAGCCGGCATCAGCGTGAACGCCGTTTCGGCGTTCCACCACGATCATCTGTTTGTGCCGGCTGACAGGGCGGACGACGCGATGGTTCTTCTGCAAAAGATGTCCAAGGCTACGCGCTCGTAGCCCGGACTACGCTTCGCTCCATCCGGGCTACGGGAAAGATCTCAATCCGCGACCGCCACCGCCTCGATCTCGATCATCCATTCCGGCGCGGCGAGCGCCGAGACGCCGACCAGCGTGCTCGCCGGCGGCTCCATGCCTTCGAAGAAGGCCGAGCGGGCCTTGCCGATGATCGGGCGCAGCTCCGGCTTGTAGTTCACGACGAAGGTCGTGATCTTCACGATGTTGGCGTAGCTCGCGCCGGCTGCTTTCAGCGCGTGCCCGAGATTCTGCATCACCTGTGTGGTCTGCGCGGCGATGTCGCCCTCGCCGACGATCCGCCCCTCCTCGTCCACCGACACCTGGCCGGAGATGTAGATCGTCCGCACCCCCGTGGCGGTGACGACATGCGAATAGGCGGGATTGTGATGCAGGCCGCTGGGGCGGAGATGATCGAGCTTGGGCATGGTGAGCCTCCCGGATGTTTGTGGTTGGGAGGAGCGTAGCCAGAGACCGCGTTGCAGGCCAGCCCTCAATTGCAGGGCTTGCTGTCCTTCGCGTCGAACTTTCCCATCGCGCCCGAAATCACAAAATCGTTGTAATCGAGCACAAGCTGGCGCGAGACGCCGTTCTCGTAGAGCTCGAACGCCATCGCGTAGACCGGCGTCTGCTCGCCTTCCTTCTGCTGGGCCTCGCGGTCGAAATAGCTGACGGTGACGGGCCAGCGCTTGAGCGACTTCATGTGCTCGTCTGACGTCGACGGATCGGGCGAACCTTCGCGTTCGGCCGGGATCGGCTGGCCGATCACGGTCAGCGTGTTGTAGACCTTCTGGCCATCGTCGGAGCCGTCATAGACCGAGAGCTCGAGCAGCGACTTGCCGTCCTTCGCGGCGGCAATGATGCGCTGGATCTGTTCGGTCGGGAATACGATCTTTCCGTCGAGCGTAAAGCTCTTCGGCGCCGGCAGCTTCAGCTTGACATTGATGTGGTCGCCGTCGCGCTCCGCCGAACCGTCGACCCGGCCGGCGTCAGCCTCGTTCATCCGCGTCTCGATCTTGAAGCGGTAGCTTTTACCGCCAGCGTCCTCCCAGGAATTGGAGCGGAGGTCGCTGAGCGTGACCTTACCCTCGCCGCTGTCGAGCTCGGAGACCTGGCGGAATTCGGAGGTGTAGCCCTCGCACGAACTTCCCGTGAAATTGTAGAGGATGCGGCCGCGCGCGCTGTTGATCGAGTTGGAGCGCGATTTCACCAGGCTCAAATCATAAAGCGCCTGATGCGCGAGGAACGGACCGTTCGCGGCTAGCGCCCCGCCTCCGGGGCCGAGAGCGGCCGCCGCGAGCGCCGTCACACCGAGCGAAGTCCGGAAAAGGTGCAGCATGTCTGGTCCCTTGGGGAAAGCGCAGATTCGACATTTTAATGAACGTTCCATTGCGTCGCAACTGAGGCCGTTTCACGTAAAGTTGCGGCCCCCGCGTTGAACCTCCTGCGCTGCCTCAACAAAATCCCACCCCGAGGGTTGCTTGCATGTGGCGGCACGATGGGCGAAACAGGTCCCGCCCCGAGCTGCATCGGATGCGCCGGGGCTGATGGATTTTTGGACAACGAGGTCGGACATGGCGGGAACGGTCGAGCAGAAGCTGGCGGAACAAGGCATCAAGCTGCACGAGGCCCCCACCCCCGTGGCCAATTACGTGCCGTTCGTGCGCACCGGTAATCTGCTGTTCGTCTCGGGTCAGGTCTGCTTCGATCCCGCCGGCAAGCTGATCGCCAAGGGCAAGCTCGGCGCCGGCGTGACCATCGAAGACGGCGCCGCCGCCGCCCGCGGCTGCGCCGTCAACCTGCTGGCCCAGGTCAAGGGGGCGCTCGGCGACCTCGACAAGGTCGTGCGCGTGGTGCGCCTCGGCGGCTTCATCAACTCGGCGCCGGATTTTCTGGACGGGCCGAAGGTCCTCAATGGCGCCTCCGACCTGATGGTCGCCGCCTTCGGTGACAAGGGCCGTCATGCCCGCACCACCGTCGGCGTCGCCTCCCTGCCCGCGGATGCGGCGGTCGAGGTCGAAGGCGTGTTCGAGGTCGCCTGAGGCGAATGCGCGCTCCTGATTGGCTGACAGCCCGCCCGGTCGCCCATCGCGGCCTGCACGACATTTCCCGCGGCATCGTCGAGAACATGCCGGGCGCGGTGCAGACTGCGATTGCGGGCAATTTCTCGATCGAGGTCGACATCCAGCTCTCCGCCGACGGCGAGGCCATGGTGCATCACGACCATGCGCTCGGCCGCCTTACCGAGGCCACCGGCCCGCTGGTCGAGAAAACCGCCACTGAACTGAAGGCGCTCACGTTCAAGGACACGGCCGAGCGGATGATGTCGCTCAGCGACCTCTGCGGCTTGGTCGCCGGCCGCGTGCCGTTGGTGATCGAGGTCAAGAGCCATTTTGATCGTGACCGCAAGCTGGTGACGCGGATGGCGGAGGTGCTGGCGTCCTATGACGGCCCCGCCGTCGGAATGTCCTTCGACCCGGACCAGGTGCTGGCGTTGCGCGAGCTGCTGCCTTCCCGCCCGCGCGGCATCGTCGCGCAGCGGAGCTATCAGGACGACTACTGGGCCGACCTGACCCGGGAGCAGCGCGATAGCATGCTGTACCTGCGCCACGGCTTCCAGACCCAGCCGCACTTCGTCGCCTTCAGGGTCGACGACCTGCCCGCCCCGACCCCCTGGATGGCCCGCAATTTGTTCGGCTGCGCTCTGCTCGGGTGGACCGTGCGTACGACCGAGCAGCGGACGCGGGTCGCGCAACATGCGGACCAGATGATCTTCGAGGGCTTCGTGCCGTAGGCTTGATGTTTCCCACTCTTGAAGTCGCTGCTGCAATGCACGATCTTGGGCACGATGGCACCATCCGAAATCACCCTTGAGGCCGTACCTTCCATTGGCGAAGTATCGCCGGACGACTGGGATGCCTGCGCCAATCCCGGCAAGTCTTGCAACGGGCATGACAAGGGAACCTCATCCGGGCTTCCAGGCGATTCTCTCGGCCTCTCAAAGCCTGCCTATAACCCCTTCGTCTCCCACGCGTTTTTATCGGCCGTTGAGAAATCGGGTTCGGCCACGATCCGCACCGGCTGGGGACCGCGGCATCTCGTGGCTAAGATCGACGGCCGCGTCGCCGGTGTCGTGCCCTGCTACCTGAAATCGCACTCGCAAGGCGAATATGTCTTCGACCGCGGCTGGGCCGATGCCTATGAGCGCGCCGGCGGGCGCTACTATCCGAAGCTGCAGGTTTCGGTTCCCTTCACGCCGGCCACGGGACCGCGGCTGCTGGTCCGCGACGGCGTCGACCACGCGCGTATCACGGAGGCACTGGCGAGCGGGCTGGTGGCGCTGTGCGGCGTCAGCAAGGCTTCCTCGGTCCACGTCACCTTCGCCCGCGAGGCGGAGTGGAAGCTGCTGGCCGAGCACGGCTTCCTCCAGCGCACCGACCAGCAGTTCCATTGGCACAACGAGGGTTTTGCGAGTTTCGACGATTTCCTGGCGACGCTGAACTCCCGTCACCGCAAATCGATCAAGCGCGAGCGGCGCGATGCACTGGCTGCCGGGATCACCATCCACTGCCTCACGGGCAAGGACATTACCGAAGATGCCTGGGACGCCTTCTTTCAATTCTACATGGAGACCGGCTCACGCAAATGGGGCCGGCCTTATCTGACGCGGAAATTCTTTTCGCTGATCGGCGAGACCATGAGCGATGACGTGCTGCTGGTGATGGCGCGCCGCAACGATCGCTGGATCGCGGGCGCGATCAACTTCATCGGATCGGACACGCTGTTCGGCCGCAACTGGGGTGCGGTAGAGCATCATCCCTTCCTGCATTTCGAGGTCTGCTACTATCAGGCGATCGACTTCGCCATCAAACGCAGCCTGGCGAATGTCGAGGCGGGCGCGCAGGGCGAGCACAAGATCGCACGCGGCTACCTGCCACGGACCACCCACTCCGCTCACTTCATCGCCGATCCGGGCTTGCGCCGCGCCATCGACGATTACCTCAAGCGCGAGCGCGCCTATGTCGCGGAAGCCGGACGTGAGCTGGCCGAGCTCGGCCCGTTCCGCAAAGGCGCCGACGAGGTGCCTTGACGGTTCGCTGCGGCTGGTGACAGTAATCGCAAAATTCTAGGGAGCCGCCGCCATGACCGCCTACGACCCCAACAATATCTTCGCAAAGATCCTGCGCGGTGAATTCTCCTGCCACAAGGTTTACGAGGATGAGCACGTGCTCGCCTTCCTCGATATCATGCCGCGGGTACCTGGCCACACCCTGGTGATTCCAAAAGCCCCTGCCCGCAACATCCTCGACATCAAGCCGGACGACTACGCGCATGTCGCCCGCGGCGCGCACAAGATCGCAGCCGCGGCGATGACGGCATTCAAGGCCGACGGCATCACCGTGCAGCAGTTCAACGAGGCGGCCGGCGGACAGGTGGTGTTTCATCTCCACATGCACGTGATGCCGCGCCACGACGGCGTGGCGATGCTTCCGCCCGCCAGCCGCAAGGAAGACGTCAAGGTGCTGGAAGAGAACGCGACCAAGTTGATCGCGGCGTTGAAAGCGGGCTGACGCTCTCGCGTCATTGCGAGCGCAGCGAAGCAATCCAGACTGTGTCCGTGGTGGCGGTCTGGATTGCTTCGTCGCAAGAGCTCCTCGCAATGACGGAGGAGAGACTTCACTCCGTCTGGAAATCCCCCGGCTGCGGCGCGGCCAGCGGCGTGAACTCGCAACGATCCGGCTTAATGTCGATCAGTGGCGTGTTGTCGAGGCAATCGAGCCCGCGCACCAGAATCGCGTTGCCCTCGATACCGACGAGCTTCACTATCGACGTGCCGATCGGATTGGGGCGCACCGGCGAGCGCAGCGAAAACGTGCCGCGCGTCTTCTCGTTGTTCTTCGGGCTTTGCAGGACAATGTCGCGGCGCGACTTGTCGAGCCAGTAGAGCACTTCGAGATTGCCGTAGAAATCGACGCCCTTGATCGCCGGCACGAACGGCTCGAAGATCTCGAGGCGGCATATCGGGCCGTCATGCCGGCCCTGTCGCGGGGTCTCCAGCCGCGAGTTCCAGGGCGTGCGGATGCGGCCGATGAAGACGAGGCCGGCATCCTGCGTCGGCGGCAGCTCGATGGAGACTTCACCCTCGCGGAGCTCGTTTTCGCGAACCATATTTCCAATTCCCTGCTGTTCGCCGGTGGTTTTAGCCCAACCACCACTTGCCGGCCAGCATGAAGACTTCGCCCGCGACCACGCCCGCGAAGATCGAGCGGCGGGTCAATAGGAAGACGACGAGGCCGGCGCCGACCGCACCGTAGCGCAAGGCATCCGGCACGCTCGCAAGCGCCCCGGGCGGCTCGACCACGATCTGGGCGATGACGCCGGCCAGGATCGCGGTGGCGACCGCCCGTACCCAGACCAGAAGCTCGGAGCCCTCGTCGATGCCGCCGCCGAACCACAGGCCCAGCATGCGCCATATCTGGTTGGGAACGACGCCGGCCACGAACAGCACCGCCAGCGCGTGCCAGTCGCCAATGAGCTGCGCAAAGCTCATGCGCGCACCTCCCGCCACCAATGCACGCCATAGGCGATGGTACCCGCCACGAGGCCGCTGACGAGGATGTCGAGGCCGGAATTCATCTTCGCGGCCAATGGATAGAGCAGAACCCCCATCGCGAGCGCGACGACGTCGGCGACCTCGCGGCTGTTGCGCGCGGTCGAGAACAGGAAGGACAGCGGCGTCAGCAAAAGGATCGCCGCCCCAAGCGTCTGGGTCAGATTCGCGGCAAGGAAATAGCCGACCGTGTTGGCGGTGAGACACACCGAGACAAGTCCGAAGCCAAGTCCGTTGACGAATGCGATCCGGCGTTCACGCGGCACCTGCGGCAGGAAGCGATGGCATTCGACCCACAGTGTCACCGCGGTGAGATGCGCCGCGAAAAACAGCTCGCGCCGCTTCGTCGTCGGCGTGCGCATCAGCGGCAGCACCGAGACCACCATCGGAAACAGGCGGACGGCGCTGACCGTGACTGCGATCGCCGACTGGATGATCGTCGCGCCTGAGCCGAGCGTGGTGATCAGGATAATCTGCGCCGGCCCCGCCCAGACGAACAGTGTCGAGCAGAGCGCCCATAGCAGGCTAAAATGGGTGTCGTGGGCGAGCGCGCCAATGCCGAGATAGGTCGCGAACAGGACGAGGGTGAGGATCGTCTGCGTGATCGAGCGCAGTCCCCACGCAAAGGCGCGCCAGGGACTTTGCCATTGAGGTGAATCGAGCGGAGGAAGCGCCACGGGAGTCTTGGCCGGGTGAGGAATCGTGCCTGCATAACGGGCAATGCGGCGCCTCGCGTCAAGGAAGCGCGCGGCGGGGCTGGCATGCACGCTGGGACAGATGCCCTATCCGCTCACACCGCGATTCTTCAGCACGAAGCATGCCCCGCCAGCCTTGCGGATGCGACCGCAGAGTTCATCCGCCTCGCTCCGCGTATCGGCGCCGATGCGCACCTGGTATAAGGCGCGCGTGCCACGGCTGCGCATCACTGAGCTCAGCAGGCTCGGATCACGTTCGCCGATAACGGCGCCCAGCCGCGTGACCGCGCGGGAATACATCGCCAACGCCCGGTTGCGGTCAAAGCCCGCGGCGAGCTGCACGCCCCAGATCTTTGCAGCCGCAAGCTCCACATGCTGCTCGAGCTCGGCGACGAAGGCATTCGGCGCGCGCTTCAACAGCGCCATCAGATCGCGGCAGCTTGTCGGCGGCGCGCTCGGCGGCCCCTTGCCGGTCGCGCCTGCCTTGGCCCAGGCATCGACGCTCGTGCCAGTGATGGCAAGAACGTAATTGCGGGTCTGCTCCGGCATGCCGCCGGTGCCGGCGAGCCATTCCTGCACCCGGCGCGGCCCGGCATTGTAGGCGGCCGCCGCCAGGCCGAGATTGCCGAACTGGTTGCGCAGCTCGTTCAGGAATTCGGCCGACTTCGGCAGCGCCTGCACCGGATTGAAGGGATTGAGCAGCCCGCGCTCGCTCGCGGTGCCCGGCATGAACTGCGCGATCCCCTGCGCGTGTTCCCCGCTGCGCGTCATGGGCCCCACCGCATCGGCCTGGAAGCGGCTCTCCTGCCAGATCACGCGGGCGAAGAACTCCAGCGGCAGATTGGCATCGCGCGCTGCGGCCTCGACGATCAGGCAGATCGATTCCCGCGTGTCGCTCTCGCGCGCATCCGCGGGCTTCGCCGGCGGCGTCGCGAGCTCTTCGACGCTGGGGACGGCGACATCGGTCTTGGCGGGCGAACTGTCCCATGCCGCGGCCTGGGCCGCCGAGACGAGCAGCGCGGGGATGATGCACATCGCCATCTGCACCCATCCTGTGCAGGCATGGCGGTGGCGCGCCTCGGCGCGGCATGCGACAGTATGATCTGCCATGTTGTGGCATCGTGCCATGGTTCGACGAGTTGCCAATATATGCTGCCTGACCTGCTTCTCCCAATGCGTTACCCCGCCAAACGGATCCGCGCGATCCTTGTCCTCGCCGCGCTCATCCTGAGCGTCGCGCCAGCCGCCGCGCAGGTGGCGTCTCAGGACGCGTCTCAAGTCAATTGGCGGATGACCACGGAATACCCCGAGAATAACATCTCCGGGATTGGACTCTCGACTTTCGCCAGCCGCGTCTCCGACCGTACCCACGGTTTCGTGACCGTGACCAACGCCTTCGACAACCAGCTCAAGATCAACTCGGGCGAGATGCCGCGCGCGGCGCTGGACGGCCGGATCGCGGGCGGCGATGCCTTCGCGGGCGCGCTCTCGGGCCTCGATCCCGTGCTCGGATTGTCCACCCTGCCCTTCCTGGTGCAATCGGTGGATCTTGCCCGCGCCACCAATCTGCGGGCGCGCCCGCTCTATGAGAAGGCGCTCGCGGCGCGCGGCCTCAAGCTGCTGTATGTGACGATTTGGCCGGCCACGGGCCTCTGGTCGGAGCGGCCGCTCGAAGGCGCCGACGATTTGCCGAAACTGAACTTGCGAACCTACGATGCCAACTCCACCGAGGTCATGCGCGCGGCCGGCGCGAACGCGCAATTCCTGCCGATGGACGCGGCGCTCGCCGGACTGAGGGAACACCGGCTGAATGCCTTCCTCACCTCCGGCGACGGCGGCGCGGGGCGCAAATTGTGGGACTTCCTGCCGCGTTTCACGGCCATCAACTACGCGATGCCAATCTCGATTGCCTTCGTCCGCAGCGACGCCTTTGCCGAACTCTCCGAGCCGATGCAGCGCGAGGTGCTGGCCGCGGCGGCCGAGACAGAACAGAGCCAGCTCGCGCTACTGACCCACCGCACCATCGAGAACTATGCGCGCATGCGCGACAATGGCGTCCATATCGCCGAGCCGGCGCCTGCGTTCCTTGTCACGGAGCTTCGGAAGGCAGCAACGAACGCCATCGCCGCCTGGGAAACCCGGGCAGGCGCGGAGGCGACCGCCATCGTCGAATGGGCGAGACAGCAATGAGGGAGCGCTAGCGGCATCAGCAATGAACGCTCCGCTGGTGTCGCTGCCTACTGCCTTAGTCTTTGACCGGAACCGGGATTTCGCCCCGGATGGCGCGGTCGAGGGCATCGATCAGCGCCTGGATTTCGATGAACTTGTTGCGCGCGCGCTCGGCCGTGTCGCGCACAAAGGGAGCGGCCAGCACTTTCGCATGCGCGTCCCTGTCCTCGATCATGCGATCACGGGCCTTCTTCAGGGTTTCAAGTCGCTCGCTCATCCGGCCTCTCCTGGAAAATTGTCTCGACCTCTCGTCCGGGTTCGCCGATCAACGAGAACGCGGCGAACGAGCACCTCTCAACAGCCGCGACAGATGTTCTTCAGCTTCGCTGCGGTTCTGGCCTCTTCCGCCACGAACGGGTCCTTGTAGGCAGCACGCGATCCATCGTTCTCCGCAGCAGCAGGCTTTTTTTCCTTCGGAGGAAACGCAGCATCGTAGCAGGCGAGACGTCCGCTCGTGCTTTCGATCGCGCGGCAGTCCGGTCCTGCCGCGACAGCGCCTTGCGGCAGTGTCCCAAGTATCAATGTGCCAAGCATCGACGCGACAAGAAGCGCTCTCCGGCGGATCCGGTAAACCAGACGAAAACGAGTCATGCACGCTCCTGCTTAGTCGGCGGGAGCGCTGGTGACCCTCAGTCACCGGTTGATGCCAAGGAAGGGCGGTGATGGCACGACTCTACGCTTCCCTCCCGCGAATAGCGAGCTTTAAGGGATATGCGGTATCGGGAAGGCGAATTTCGGCGTGATGATGGTTACGCGTTTGCCTTGGTCCCCGGCCTCGTTTAGGTCTGGCAATAGGCGGCGGTATCAACACAGGCGCGGCAATATGGTGACAATCTATTTCGATCTCGACGGCACGCTGACCGACCCGAAGCCCGGGATCACGCGCTCGATCCAGTACGCCCTGGAGCGGCTCAACGTCGCGGTGCCGAGCGAGGACGAGCTGACCTGGTGCATCGGCCCGCCGCTGCATGCCAGCCTGCAAAAGCTCACGGGCAGCGCGGAACTCGCCGATCGGGCGCTGCTGCTCTATCGCGAGCGCTTCAGCGAGGTCGGCCTGTTCGAGAACGAGGCCTATGCCGGCATCATGGACACGCTGACAACGCTTGCCGCGACAACACCGCGCATGTTCGTGGCGACCAGCAAGCCCGCGGTCTACGCCACCCGTATCGTCGAGCATTTCGGCCTGAAACCGTATTTCGAGCGCGTGTTCGGCTCCGAGCTCGACGGCACGCGCGTCGACAAGCGTGACCTGCTGCGTTACGCGCTCGACGAAGCCAAGGTCGATCCTGCCAGCGCGATCATGATCGGCGACCGCAGCCATGACGTGGTCGGCGCCCGCACCAACGGCATGACCGCGATCGGCGTGCTCTATGGCTACGGCAGCGAGGCCGAGCTGCGGGACGCCGGCGCGCATCACATCTGCGCCGCGCATCCCGAGTTGCTCGGTCACTGCGTGATCTAATCGATCAAGCGCTGACGGTCTCCACCGCCGCCAGCATGCCGGTCCTGGGATGACAGTTCAGATATTCGAAGAACTGCTCGTCGGCAGCCGCCACGGTGACCTCGTGGTAGAGCCGCAGTTTTGCCGAGGGGCCGAGCGTCGAGAGGTACTTCATCGCTGCGCCGAATATCCTGACGTGGGTCGGATGCGATTCCGCCCACCGCTCCAGCGCAGCCAGGCTCTTCCACCAGCTTTGACCGTAGGACTTTTCACTCGCGTCCCCACCGGCTGCAAGCACGCGCATGTAACGGTTGGCGTAGCAGCCGATGCCGAGGCCGTCATTGCGCAGGAAATCCATGCCCTCGCGCAACACCGGTTCGACGTCGTCGAGATAGAGCTTTCGCTCCGAGGTCTCGGTATCGCTCCAATCCTGGCCTGATCGGATCAGGCACAGATTGTCGTGCGCCTGCACGCGCAGCCGCGCGCCGTCGCGGATCAATTCGGGATTGCCGCCCGGCAACATTGGATCGGTCTGCGACAGCGGGATGCGGTCGCGCATGCCGCCCCAATAGGCGCGCTCCTGCACCTCGCCGCTCATGCCGCCGGCAATAGCGGCGACGCCCTCCGGCCGGCCGAGCGAGGAAAATAGCGTCTCGTGCCGCGCCACAATGGGGCGCAGCACCTCGATGAAAGTGCCGATGCCCCCGCGCTGCGTTCCGGTCCAGGCCTCGCGCGCCGGTGCAAACCATTTGTCGAACCGCGCAATGTCGTCCCAATAGGCCACCGAGACGACGTTCTCGTAGCCGGCCTGATCAACATATTGCGCGCGGTCCCAATGCGAAGGACCGCCTTCCGCGGCAAACCGCGCCGCGATGTCGGCGAGCGCGTCCGTTGCAGCCGCCGACGCCGTGCCGCGATACTGAAGGCCGAAATAGGCCATCACGACCCGGTTCACTCCAGGCTTATAGCGCGCCACGAAGGACGGGTATGGCGGCTGGTAATCGTCCGGCACGCGCTTGTGGCGCGTGCGTGGAGTCTCGAGATGCAGAGGAATTGCGGATTCCATGATCGTGCCTCCCCTTGATTCCGGCGATCAGCTCGCCGCCGCGGCAATGTCCGTGGGCTCGACGGTGTCGACCGGCAGCGCAAACTGCTCGACGCGCTGGTATCGCTTCTTGTTGAGCAGGAGCCGCGTCACATCAGGGCGCGAATAGTGCCCGGCTGGATCAGCGGCGTTCTTGGCGACACCGATGGCGCCAAGATCGATCTCGGCAATCAAGAGGCCCTCCTGGTCCGGCGCGAGCTTGTCGCCGATCTGGCTGCCATCGGGGCCGTAGATCGCAGCGAAGCCACCGCCGGCATGCAGCAGCGCGTGCTTGTCCGGCCGATCGCAGAGCTCGTCGATCATCGCTTGCGAGACCGTCGCGCAAGGGGCGAGCACGAAGCAGGAGCCCTCCACGGCATAGACGCGCGAGGCGGCGTTATTCACCTCGGCGCCGAGCGCCGGCGCGAAGGGATCGTAGAGCGAAAAGCTCGGCCAGGCCGCGACATGGACCTGCTCGTTCTGGGCATACATCGCGTATTTCGACAGCGGCTGCAGATGCTCCCAGCAGCACAATGCGCCGATGCGGCCGATGTCGGACCGCGCGTGCACGGCGAGATCGCTGCCGTCGCCCTCACCATAGACAGTGCGCTCGGCATGGGTCGGCCGCAGCTTGCGGCGCTTTGCGATGGTCTCGCCGTCCGGCCCGATCAGCCATTGCGCCAGATAGAGACTGCCGCCGTCGCGCTCGGACAGACCGAGCACGGCAGTGAGCTTGGCCTTGCGCACGGCATCACGCAGCCGCTCGGCCTGCGGATTGTCGTAGGACAGCGAATTGTCGAAATAGCGCTGCACGAAGCCGCGGCCGATCGCCCAGGCCGGCGAATCCATCCAGATGTGCCAGGGGTAGCCGGGGATGAAGGCTTCCGGAAAGGCGATCAGCTTGGCGCCCTTCTCGGCGGCGTCCCTGATCAGGGCGATCGACTTGTCGATCGAGGCATCGAGATCGAGCCAGGCGGGCGCCGCCTGCACCACCGCGACCTTGTATTTCGGATGTTCGATGCCCATTCCCACCTCCCTTGCCGGTTGATCGGAAGCCAGGTCCGATGCAGTCTATTTGACCAAGCCGGGCGGCGGGCGCTCGACCACGGCGGAACAAAAACTCGACCGGACGGAATCGTCGGCCCGGTACGGGATTTGCCTCCGTCAGTGGGGACCTGCGCCGACACGCGATTTTGCGGGATGTGAAAGGGAGGCTCTGCAGATGCCAATCAGTTCACCACGGACGACAGCCCAGGCCACCGCCGCCTTGCGCTCTGGCAGGATATCGTCTGCGACGTTTTCGTCGGACTCGACTGCAAGTCCGATCTTGGCAGCGCCTTTCGCGGCTCGGTCACCCGGGCGCCACTGGGCAAGGCGGAATGCTCCGAGGTCTGCTCCGACCGTCAGCACGTGTTGCGCACGCCCTCGCGCATCGCGCGCTCGGATCAGGATTTCATCCTGATCGCGCTCGGCAATCGCGGCGCCGGCGCTGTGGTGCAGGACGGCCGCGAGGCCGTGGTGCATCCGGGAGAATTTGCGCTCTATGACACCACCCGTCCCTACGAGCTGAAATTCGACGGCATCTTCACGCAGACCATCTTCAAGGTGCCGCGCGAGATGCTGCAGCGCCGGCTCGGCGCGAGCGAAACTCTTACCGCCACCTCTTTCGGGCCGGACTCGCCACTGCAGAGGATCGCCTACGACTTCATCTACCGGCTCTGCCAGAGCGCGGATCAGATCGATCCGCACCACGCCGCCGCTCTGTCGGAACAGGCCATCGATGTCCTGGCGATGGCACTTGGCGAGCGGCTGGGCAAGACGCCGCTGCCGTCCTCGACCCATCGCTCCGCCCTGCTCTACCGGCTGAAGGCGCATATCCGGGCTCATCTTGCCGATCCCGACCTCTCGCTGTCCGAGACCGCAGCGGCGCTCGGCATCTCGTCCCGCTACGTCAACGATCTCCTCGCCGACGAGGACACCTCGTTCCAGCGTTACGTCCTCGGTGAGCGCCTCGCCCAATGCAGGCGCGACCTCGCCTCCCCCGTGCTCACTCACCGCCACATCAGCGAGATCGCCTTCGCCTGGGGCTTCAACGACCTCTCGCATTTCGGCCGCGTCTTCCGCGAGCATTTCGGGATGTCACCGCGCGACTTCAGGCAGAACCAGTCGCGGCATTGACGTCCGGTTAGCCACTGGCCCGAGCCTTCGCTTCAGGCGAAGGCCATGCTCGTGAATTCCAGATTGTCAGGTGCTGCCGCCGGGATCAGGCTCTGCACATGAGAACCAACGCCCCGATAAGCGGATCGGAGGTCTTGCTCGGCGTGATCGCGATCCGGCTCGCGGTGCTGGTCGCGGTGGGCTGGGGCCTGACGCTCCTGCCGCAGCAGGCGCGCGAGAGCGAGGTCGCCTGCCTTCAATCGCCACTAGCGAGGAGCGCGGCTCGGCTTCCCGCGACGACGGTCGGTCCGCGCGTGATTGACGCAGCATTCGATGACATGCGTCTGCACGACTAGGCCGCCCCCAAGCAAGGCCGGTATGTGAGCGCGGCGTAGGACACGGCGCGTGCTTGCACTACCATCCGGCACAGAGGTCGCGGGGATCAATCAGCGGCCAGCCGAGGAGCAAATCGATGGAATACCGACGCCTGGGCCGCTCGGGCCTCGTGGTGCCCGCCTTGAGTCTTGGGACCGGCACCTTCGGCGGCGTTGGCCGCCTCGCTGCGTGGGGCGCGACTGACGCGACCGAAGCGCGGCGCCTTCTGGATATCTGCCTCGATGCCGGCGTGTCGATGTTCGACACCGCGAACGTCTATTCGCTCGGCGAGTCCGAGCGCGTTCTTGGCGAGGCCATCAAGGGCCGCCGCGACAAGGTTTTGGTCTCGACCAAGGCGACGTTCCGCTTCGGCGACGGCCCCAATGACATCGGGTCGTCGCGCCAGCATCTGCTCGCGGCCATCGATGCTTCGCTGAGCCGGCTCGGTACCGACTACATCGACCTGTTCCAGCTTCACGGCTTCGATGCCTTCACCCCGCCTGAAGAGGTGCTTAGCACTCTCGATGTGCTCGTGCGTGCCGGCAAGATCCGCTACGTCGGCGTGTCGAATTTTTCGGGCTGGCACCTGATGAAATCGCTTGGCGTTGCCGACAAACATGGCTTCCCGCGCTACGTCGCCAACCAGACCTATTATTCGCTGATCGGACGCGACTACGAATGGGAGCTGATGCCGCTCGGCCTCGACCAGGGCCTCGGCGCAGTGGTCTGGTCGCCGCTCGGATGGGGACGCCTCACCGGAAAGATACGCCGCGGCCAGCCAAAGCCTGAACTGAGCCGCCTGCCCAAGACGGCTGAGTTCGGCCCGCCCGTGCCGGACGAGCATGTTTATCGCGTCGTCGATGCGATCGACGAGGTCGCCAAGGAAACGGGCAAGAGCGTCTCGCAGATCGCGCTGAACTGGCTGCTGCAGCGTCCGACCGTCTCGACGCTGATCATCGGCGCGCGCAACGAGACGCAGCTGCGCGAAAATCTCGGCGCGGTCGGCTGGTCATTAACCAAGGACCAGATCGCAAAGCTCGATGCGGCGAGCAAGGTGACGCTGCCCTATCCCTACTGGCACCAGCGCACGACTTTCACCGACCGCAATCCACCGGCGGTGTAGCGGCCGGGGCGCCGGCGCAGTCCGGCTTGAGCTGCATCAAGCCGGTCCGCGCCGACAGTGGCATCGTGCGCACCCGTGAGGCAGCCCGATGCGCCGATTTGCCATGAAGGCCCTGTTCACCGCTCTCAATCTCAACCGCGCCGAGCGGAGCGGAATCGATTGGGACCGCACCATCCGGATCGTCTCGACCGCGGTGACGGTTGGGCTCGTCGCGCTCTATGTGTTCGGGAAGTCGACCTCGCGCTGGTGAGTCCGCGAAGGCCGTTCCGACCCATGCCCGCGGTGCCGGGAGACCCGCCCCCGACGCAGGAACCGCCCGTATCCTGCCGGGTTGCGATGCATCTCGCAATTTCCTAATCCGGAGACGAACCACGGCTCGAATCAAGCACGCCGCCCTCATGTCGCCAGCCCCCATGGAGCACGCCGACGGCCTGCCGCAGCCGCAGCGGGGGCAGGCGGTCCTGACCATTGCGCTCGGCATCATCATGGCAGTGGTCGACAGCGCCATCGCCAACGTCGCGCTGCCGACGATCGCGGCCGACCTCGACGCGAGCCCGGCGTTCTCGATCTGGATCGTCAACGGCTACCAGCTCGCGATCACGATCTCGCTGCTGCCGCTGGCTTCGCTCGGCGAGATCGTCGGTTATCGCCGCGTCTATCTGGTCGGGCTGGTGCTGTTCACGCTTGCCTCCGCATTCTGCGCGCTGGCGCACACGCTGCCGCTGCTCACGATTGCACGCATCGTGCAGGGCTTCGGCGCGGCCGGAATCATGAGCGTCAACGCAGCGCTGGTGCGTTTCACTTACCCCCGCAGCCAGCTCGGCCGCGGCATCGGGCTCAACGCTCTCGTCGTCGCCTTCTCGGCCGCGGTCGGCCCGACGCTCGCAGCCGGTATCCTGGCGTTCGGCAGCTGGCCCTGGCTGTTCGCCATCAACGTCCCGCTCGGCGTGGTGACACTGGTGCTGGGCCTGCGCAGCCTGCCGCACACCAGGCCTGCGAGCCATTCCTTCGACTGGCAGAGCGCGGGGCTGTCCGCGATCACTTTCGGCGTCGGCATCGCGGCCGTCGATAGCGTCGGTCATGGCGAAGCGGCGATCACCTGCCTCGTGCAGTTCGCCGTAGCGCTCGTCGCCGGCGCATTGCTGATCTACCGCGAGACCCACATGGCCTCGCCGCTGCTGCCGATCGACCTATTGCGTATCCCGGTGTTCGCGCTGTCGATTGCAACCTCGATCGCCTCGTTCTGCGGGCAGATGCTCGCCTTCGTTGCGATCCCCTTCTACCTCCAGAGCCGCTTCGGCTATTCGGCGGTCCATATGGGCCTCTTGATCACGCCATGGCCGATCGCGGTGGCGTTCGCAGCCCCCCTCGCCGGCCGCCTGGTCGAGCATTATCCGGCCGGCCTGCTCGGCGGCATCGGCCTCACGCTGTTCGCCTGCGGCCTCGCTGCGCTCGCTTTGCTGCCGGCGGCGCCGACGCCGCTCGACGTGATCTGGCGAATGGCGCTGGCCGGCGCCGGCTTCGGCCTGTTCCAGACCCCCAACAACCGCACCATGATCGCAGCCGCCCCGCGCGAGCGTGCCGGCGGCGCCAGCGGCATGCTGGGCACGGCGCGGCTGCTTGGGCAGACCACCGGGGCAGCGCTGGTCGCGCTGTTCCTCGGCCGCTATCCGATCGAGGGAACCAGGATCGCGTTGCTGACAGGCGTCGGCTTTGCGCTCTGCGGCGCGGCGCTGAGCATGTTGCGGCTGTCGCCCGCCGGCGCGCGCGGCGCCGAGCATGTTCGGGTGCAGGACGACCAGCGCCTGCGCGGCGAATAGCGCGTGACCATTTGGGAAGGCCGATTTCGGCTGGGTCCGCCCCTCCTCACATCTTCACCATCTCGGTGCGATATTTCGGCAGCAGTGCTGCGATCAGCTTGCCTTTCTCGGCCATCTCTTCCGGAGTCGGCTTCGGCGGTGGCGACGTGCGGCCTTCGACGGGAAAGCCAACCGCCAGGAAGAATTCGTCCTGTCCCGCTGGCGTGCACATGCAGAGCATACGGGCCATCTTGCCGGACACGTTCTTGAACGCGTGCGGCGCATTGGCCGGAACGTTGACGGTCGACCCCGCACTTACGGTGTGGGACTTACCGCGAAAGGTGAATTCAAGTTCGCCTTCGAGCAGCGTGAACATTTCCTCGAAATCGTGGCGGTGCGGCGGGGGCCCGCCGCCGGCGGGCACCAGCATGTCGACCAGGCAATAGCGTCCTGCGGTCTGCGCGCCTGACACCAGGACCGTGTAGGTGCCGCCGGCCACGGAGATATGCGGCACGTCAGCGCCGTCGGGATTGGCGACCCTCAGGGCGCGTGCGGGATCGTCGGCGGGGATCGAGGAAGCTGACGACGAGTTTGCAGAAGGCGTGTTGGTCATGTCGGATCTTCTTGCTTATATTTGACTGCCAATAAGAAAGGCCGGCTTCTCAGCCGGCCTTTTCAATTCATCGCGTGCGGATCAAGCCTTGACCAGCGGGCTCTTGGTCGGCCCCTTCGAGCCGCCGGGGCCACCTGGCTTGGACTTGCCCGGCGGGCGCTTGCGGGCTCCCGGGAGCTTCTCCTGCTTCGGCGTGACCGGCCCCTCGACGAACTCGAAGCCGATCTTGTCCTTGGTCTCGTCGGCCTCGTCCTTGACCAGAACGACGCGGACATGGCCGCCACCCTTGAGTTTGCCGAACAGCACCTCGTCGGCCAACGGCTTCTTGATGTGCTCCTGGATCACGCGAGCCATCGGACGTGCGCCCATCTGCTCGTCGTAACCATGCTTCACCAGCCAGGTCTTGGCGGGGTCGGACAGTTCGATGGTGACGTCGCGATCGCCGAGTTGCGCTTCGAGCTGAAGCACGAACTTCTCGACCACCGTACCGATCACCTCGACACTGAGATGGCCGAACGACACGACGGCATCGAGACGGTTGCGGAATTCCGGCGCGAACTGCCGGTTGATCGCCTCGTGGTCGTCGCCTTCCCGCTTCGAGCGCGTGAAGCCGAACGCCTGCTTGGCGAGATCGGACGCGCCCGCATTCGTGGTCATGATCAGGATCACGTTGCGGAAGTTGACCTGCTTGCCGTTGTGGTCGGTGAGCCGGCCGTGATCCATGATCTGGAGCAGCACGTTGTAGAGATCGGGATGCGCCTTCTCGATCTCGTCCAGCAGCACCACGCAATGCGGATGCTGGTCGACGCCGTCAGTGAGCAAGCCGCCCTGATCGAAGCCGACATAGCCGGGAGGCGCGCCGATCAGGCGCGACACCGTGTGCCGCTCCATGTATTCGGACATGTCGAAGCGCAACAGCTCGACGCCGAGCGACGCCGCGAGCTGTTTCGCGACCTCGGTCTTGCCGACGCCGGTCGGACCAGAGAACAGATAGCAGCCGATCGGCTTCTCCGGCTCGCGCAGGCCGGCACGCGCCAGCTTGATCGAAGCGGCGAGCGACTCGATCGCCTTGTCCTGACCGAACACGGTGCGCTTCAGGGTCTGCTCGAGATGCTTGAGCACCTCGGCATCGTCCTTCGACACGCTCTTCGGCGGGATCCGCGCCATCGAGGCGATCGTCGTCTCGATCTCCTTGATGCCGATGGTCTTCTTGCGCTTGTTCTCGGCGACCAGCATCTGCGCCGCGCCGGATTCGTCGATCACGTCGATCGCCTTGTCCGGCAGCTTGCGGTCGTGGATGTAGCGCGAAGAGAGCTGCACCGCAGCCTCGATCGCCTCGTTGGTGTATTTCAGCCGGTGGTAGTCTTCGAAGTACGGCTTGAGGCCCTTGAGGATCGCGATCGCGTCCTCGACCGTCGGCTCGTTGACGTCGATCTTCTGGAAGCGCCGCACCAGCGCGCGGTCCTTCTCGAAGTGCTGGCGGTATTCCTTGTAGGTGGTCGAGCCCATGCAGCGGATGGTGCCGGAAGCGAGCGCGGGCTTGAGCAGATTCGAGGCATCCATCGCTCCGCCCGACGTCGCGCCCGCACCGATCACGGTGTGGATCTCGTCGATGAACAGGATGGCATTGGGATGCGCCTCGAGCTCCTTCAGCACCTGCTTCAGGCGTTCCTCGAAGTCGCCGCGATAGCGTGTACCGGCGAGCAGCGTGCCCATGTCGAGCGAGAACACGGTCGCAGCCGCCAGCACCTCCGGCACCTCGCTGTCGACGATGCGCTTGGCCAGGCCCTCCGCGATCGCGGTCTTGCCGACGCCGGCCTCGCCCACGAACAGCGGATTGTTCTTCTGCCGGCGGCACAGCACCTGGATCGCGCGGTTGATCTCGGAATTGCGTCCGATCACCGGATCGATCTTGCCATCCCGCGCCTTCTTGTTGAGGTTGACGCAATAGGTCTCGAGCGCCTCGCCCTTCTTCTTGGCGTCCTCGCTGCCCTTGGTCTCCGTCTCCTCGTCGACGCCGCGCACCGGCCGCGCCTCGGAGACGCCCGGCCGCTTGGCGATGCCGTGGCTGATGTAGTTCACGGCGTCGTAGCGCGTCATGTCCTGCTCCTGCAGGAAATACGCGGCATGACTCTCGCGCTCGGCAAAGATCGCGATCAGCACGTTGGCGCCGGTCACCTCTTCGCGACCGGACGACTGCACGTGGATCACCGCGCGCTGGATCACGCGCTGGAAGCCTGCGGTCGGCTTGGCGTCGTCGGCGCCGTCCGTCACCAGGTTCTCGAATTCGGTCTCGAGATAATTGACGAGGCTCGTACGGAGCTTGTCGAGGTCGACGCTACAGGCGCGCATGACGGCGGCTGCATCGGAGTCGTCGATCAGGGAGAGCAAAAGATGCTCGAGCGTCGCGTATTGGTGATGACGCTCGTTTGCGATCGCCAGTGCACGATGCAGGGATTGTTCAAGGCTTTGGGAAAAAGTCGGCATTCGCGTCCTCTATGGCCCCCACCATCATGATCGCCATCGCCCGGTCAGGCAACAACAACCTTTGTCACATATAGTTATACAAGATCGCGGCGAAAGACCGGTTCCGCGGCTCAGGCGGCTGCACAGCTGAGGTATTTTTCGATGCAAAACCCGTTCCGGTTTGGGTACGATCGGCACCGGTCCGAAATTCCGTAGTTTTGCCGCAACGAACATCGCGCGCAGACATCACGCGGCAATCACATTGCGGCATGCACAAGCCGGCTTCGAACGCGCCGTAACGTGTCGAGTCTTACTTCTTTTCCATCACGCATTGCAGCGGATGCTGGTGCTTGCGAGCGAAATCCATCACCTGCGTTACCTTGGTCTCGGCGATCTCGTAGGTGAACACGCCGCACTCCCCGATCCCGTGATGATGAACGTGCAGCATGATCTTGGTTGCAGCCTCGGCGTCCTTCTGGAAGAATTTCTCCAGCACATGAACGACGAATTCCATCGGCGTGTAGTCGTCGTTCAGGATCAGCACACGGTACAGGTTCGGCCGTTTGGTCTTCGGCTTGACCTTGGTGATGACGGACGTGTTTGGCGCGGAGGGACCGCCGGAACGGTTCTCGTCGTTGCTCATCAGGGCAGCGTGGGCGGCGGCGGCCGCGGACGGATCTGGTCTGGAAGACAGTTGCGGCATGGCTCAGGCGTTCAAATTCCCCACGGAAGCGTATGACGGTTTGCCGCGCAGCCCCGGCTTTTGGAGCTTCGCACAGGCGCACCGCCTTGTTGGATCGCCGCTTCCAGCCGGTCCGGTCCAAGCCGGATCGGCCTCACCGAATATGGGCCTGCCCCCGGCTCGCCGCAAGCGTACGACAGCTCGGCCGATGCGGCCATGGCGGTCCCGATTCCCGGTCCGGGCGATCCTTGCCAAGGTTAATCAATCCGGACTGATTTGACAAAAGCTTCCGCCCCGCCCGTTTAGAAGATGTTGACCAGGAACCCGGCTGGCAACGTGGCTGCGGCTGTTTCGCGCGGGCTATCTCCGGTTTTCTACGGACCGATTTACCCTGCGTTCAACGGCGTGGCGCGAAAACGGGCAAAGTCACAGATTTCCGGGAATCGTCATGTCTCGCCTGCCATTCGTCAGCCGTATTGGTCGACACCTCGCCCGGTTTGCAGCGGCCGAACAAGGCAATATCGCCGTGATCTTCGCCATCGCGCTGCTCCCGGTTTTAGGCTTCGTCGGAGCTGCAATCGATTACAGCCGCGCGGCCCAGGCTCGTTCCGCAATGCAGGCGGCCCTCGATTCGACCTCGCTGATGGTCTCCAAGGATCTGTCGTCCGGCACCATCACGACGTCGCAGATCAGCATCAAGGCGCAGGCTTATTTCAACGCCCTGTTCACCGCCACCAACGCCCTGCCGTCGGTCAGCATCGCGGCCACTTACACCGCAAGCACCAGCATGGGCTCCACCATCCAGGTCACCGGCACCGGCACCTACACGACCACCTTCATGAAGGTCGCGGGCTTCCCGACACTCGACGTCGGCGCCAATTCCACCAGCGCCTGGGGCCTGGTGCGCATGCGCGTGGCCTTGGTGCTCGACAACACGGGGTCGATGGCCGACGACGGCAAGATGGCGGCGATGCAGACCGCCGCGAAGAGCCTGGTCGACCAGCTCAGCCTGCTCTCCAAGACCGATGGCGACGTCTACATCTCGATTGTTCCGTTTGCCAAGGACGTCAACGTCGGCGCCAGCAACTACAGCAAGTACTGGGTCGATTTCAGCGATTGGGACGCGGCCCGCGGCACCAGGTTCGCCAACCACAACACATGGACGGGATGCGTGGTCGACCGCGACCAGGACTACGACACGAAGAACACGACGCCCACGAGCGGCAACGCGGGAACACAGTTCCCGGCCGAACAGTACTCCTACTGCGACCCCGGCAGCTCGTCCTATCTGCAGCCAATCATGCCGCTGAGCTACGACTGGAGCTTACTCAAGAGCCGGATCGACGCCATGAAGCCCACCGGCAACACCAACCAGGGCATTGGCCTCGCTTGGGGCTGGATGACGCTGTCGGCTGGCGATCCCATGAACGCGCCGGCCAAGGACCCCAACTACACCTACAAGGATGCGATCGTGCTGCTCTCCGACGGTCTCAATACGCAGAACCGCTGGTACAGCAACGCCTGGCAAATCGACGCGCGGCAGAAGAAGCTGTGCGACAACGCCAAGGCGGCGAACATCACGGTCTATACGGTGCAGGTGAACACCGGCAGCGATCCGACGTCCAGCGTGCTGCAATATTGCGCCAGCGGCACCGACAAGTTCTACCTGGTGACGAAGGCAGATCAGACCGTCTCGGTGTTCAAGGACATCGGCACGTCGTTGTCCAAGCTGCGCGTCGCGCGCTGAGATCGACACGCCACGACAAACAAAAAAGCCCGGCTGCTTCAGCCGGGCTTTTGAATCCAGGACGTCAGGAAACGTTAGCTGGCGGCCGGAGTGAACTTCGACACGATGGTCTCGACCGGCTTGAAGGCCTGCTTGGCGAGGTCGCTGTAAAGGCCGGCGATCTTCTGCGATTCCGCGACGAAGGACTCGTAGGCGGAACGGGCGAATTCGGTCTGCGCTTCGACGGCCTTGTCCAGCGACTTCACGCCGGAAAGCTTCTCGACGAAGGACTTGGTGTCTTCGAACGACTTCTTGGTGTAGTCGCCATAGGCGCTGGCGATCGCCTGAAGGCCGTGCTGCATCGAGGTCGCGGAGGCGACGTACTGCTCGAAGTGCTCTTTCCCGTAGCCTTGAAAGTCTTCAACCTTGAACATTCGGAATCCTTTTCCCTAGCTCTCGTCGGGAAGCCCCGGCTCCCTGACCCTGCTTACAATTAGTGCAGCGCACAAAAAAGTCAAGAATTTTGTGCGACGCACAAAAATAAGGACAAGTTCGCACCAATTCCCGGGTTTTCCCGCAAGGGTTCCTTAAGGTTTTGGAAACCGCAGCGCCCTACTTTGATTCCCTGGACGTGTTCAGCTTCCACAAGCGGCCAAAAGCCGTTGGAGAACATCACCTTAGCCAGAATAGCGGCTCAGGCCCAACGTCCCCCGCAGCGAACACCTGCGGAAGGACAGCCTGAGCAGGTAATGATCCCGGGTCCCATGGGCACAATTTCGCCTCACGAGCCGGTGATCAAGTCAGAAACGGGGACGGGGTTTCATGCTTCGTAAAAACTTGTCTTCCTCGCGCTTGGCGCGGGTTGGCGTTTTTGGGCTTCTTGCGGTCACCAGTGCGGTCATCTTCACCACAGATGCTGCCGAGGCGCGGCGCCACCGTCGTCACTACGCGCACCACCGCGTGCAGCGCGATGTGTCCGAGAGTTCCAGCCCGAAATTCGCGTCGATCATCGTCGACGGCAATTCCGGGTCCGTGCTTCAGGCAACGAGTCCCGACGGGATCCGCCACCCGGCCTCGCTGACCAAGATCATGACGCTCTATCTGCTGTTCGAGCGCCTCGAGTCCGGGAAGTTGAAGCTCGACACCGAGATGCCGGTGTCGCAGCACGCCGCCGATCAGGATCCGACCAAGTTGAACCTGCGTGCCGGCCAGACCATTCGCGTCGAGGACGCAATCAAGGGTCTCGTCACCCGCTCCGCCAACGACGCAGCCGTTGTAATCGCGGAAGCGATTGGCGGCGACGAGGACGACTTCGCCCAGATGATGACGCGCAAGGCGCGTTCGCTCGGTATGTCCAGGACGGTTTACCGCAACGCCAACGGTCTTCCCAACGACGAGCAGGTCACGACCGCGCGCGACCAGGCCACGCTCGGCCGCGCCATCCAGGAGCGCTTCCCACGCTACTATCGCTATTTCGCGACCTCGACGTTCAACTGGCGCGGACAGTCGATCCGGAACCACAATCATCTGCTCGGGAATGTCGAGGGCGTGGACGGCATCAAGACCGGCTACACCCGCGCCTCCGGCTTCAATCTCGTGACCTCGATGCGCCGCGGCAACCGCCACCTGATCGGCGTCGTGCTGGGCGGCCGCAGCGGCGGCTCGCGCGACGCCATCATGCGCAACCTGCTCGCGGAGAACCTCGATAAGGCCGCGACCACCCATACCGTCGCCGCGGTCACCGAGCGCAACGGCTCCGACGCCGCTGCCGAAGTCGCTGATGCGTCGGATACCCCGGCACGCTCCGCTCCGCAGGTTCAGGCTGCCCCTGCTCCCGAAGCAGCCCCGTCGCGTCTCGCCGCGCGCCTGTCGACGCTTGCGGCTGCGACTGCCGCGGTGCCGCCGGCTCAGCCCAGATCTGAAGCCAACAAGCCTGAAGTTCGGTCGACTGAATCCAAGATCGAGCCTGCGCCGCTCACCAATGGCGTGATCTCGAGCCAGCCCCTCTCGATCATCCCCGGCTCGTCCGAGCCGATGAAGCCGGTCCGGGTCAAGACCGTGCAGGTCAAGGCCGGCACCGTGAAGGTCGCCTCCGCCGCCCCGGCTCAGATCGCACCGCAGGTCACGAGCACGATCGCGTCCCGCTCCGACGTCGCCGAAACCTCCGGCGCCGTCGTGGCCCGGGCAGACCTCATCAACAAGCCCGAGGTTGCCAGCCAACCGGAGGCGCCGAAGGCCGAGATCGCCCGTACCGAGCTGCCGCGTCAGCCGGCGGGCTTCGGCACCGGCAATGGCATCCTCGGCGTATTGCCGGCCGCCGCCGCCGCCGCACCCGCCCCGGCTGCTACGAAGCTTGCGTCAGCCGACCCGGCGCTGCAGCCGATCCAGATGAGCACCACCGCGAAGCCGGTCGTCACCCACAGCGGCTGGATCGTCCAGGTCGGCGCGCTCGAGAGCGAGAACGAAGCCCAGCAGCGAATCGACGCGGCGCGCAGCTCGGCTCGCGGCCTGCTCAGCAAGGCCGATCCGTTCACCGAGCCAGTCGTCGCGAAAGACAATCGCAAGCTCTACCGCGCCCGCTTCGCCGGGCTCGACCGCGACCAGGCGGAAGCCGTCTGCCGCACCCTGAAGCGTGCCGATATCTCCTGCATGACCGTCCGCAACTGATCTTTTCGCGCCGTTCCAATCAAAATGCCCGCGCCTTGCGCGGGCATTTTCATTTTCGGGATACGGTGGCCGACGAGGCTGTTCCACGACAACCTCTCGTCAAGGATTTACGGTTAAAACTTTACGCAAGGGATCGACCACGCCGACAATGGCGGGCATCGGGGCGACGGCAAACAGAGCAAGCGGGGCTCACACGGGACGAGCGTTTGTAGCGTGGTGCCGGAGTTAGCCGTTATGCGTGCGAAGCAGAGTATCCTTGGCCTCGTTTACCCGGGCAGCGAGATACGTCGAGCCCCCCTGGTCGGGATGCAGTTTCTTCATCAGGGACTTGTGAGCCCGGCTGATGTCGTCACGGCCCGCCCCCGGCTGCAGGCCAAGGATCTGATAGGCCTCCTCCGTCGTCATTTTGCCGGTCGCCACCGTGCGGCGCTGCCCCCCTGCCGCGTCGCCCTGCGCGTTCTGACGCCAAGCGGGAAACCGGCGGTCCAGATAGCTTTCAAGTAGGGCCACGCTCTCGGCGTCGAACGCCGGGACCATTGCCAGCAGGGCCGCGAGATCGAACTCATCGAGATCGCGCCCGGCGTGAGGCCCGGCGACGATCCGGCCTCCGAGCTGGCCGGAATCGTGATCGAGCCGCATATCCAGAAATTGCGAGCGCACGCGCGACGCCTGACCGGCCGGGCGCGTCGCGCCGGCGCCGAACAGCCCGCCGATATTGCCGAAGCCGGCGTTTGCCATCGGTGTCCAGCCCAGGAGCCCGGCGCCGAATATCCCGAGCGGGATCGCCACCACCAGTTCGCCCTTCAATCCCGTGAACGCTGCGACAGCCAGCGCGACCACGCCGCCACCGAACCTGATCGCGCGTGCCAGCACGGCCGGATTGGCCGAACGGAACATCTGGAGCAGCAGATAAAGGGTGATAACAGCGATAGCACCGGCAATCAGGGTCATGGCCTGAATATAGTCGGCCTATCGCCAAAAAGCATCGAGTCCTTGGCCCCGCAGACCGCTGCAGCGCTACTTCATCTGGCCGATCAGCCTGGCCGCGCCACTGGCGGTCTTCGCCAACTGCAACAGCGCCTCGCGTCCGCCAGCCGCGTAGGCGGCGGCTGCGCGCAACAGCTCGCGCAACTGCGCCGCCGCGCCCGGATCGAAGCGGCACCAGGCGCCGCCGGTCAGGCGGGCGATCTCGCGAAAGGCCTGCTCGGCCACCGCGTCATGGCCTTCCTGAAATACGAACACAGGCACCTTGAGCATGCCGAGCTCGCCGGCCTTGGCGCAGAGTTCGTCGACGTTCTCTTCCATGGCGTCGCCGACGAAGACGACGGCGCGCACGCCGGATGCGACAGCCTCGCGCCGCGCCTCGCTCAGCACCTTGCCGATCTGGGTGTCCCCGCCGCGGCAATCGATCTTGCCCATCAGCGTCGCAAGCCTGGCGCTGTCGGAGATCCATCCCGTGGCGCGGCACTCGTTGAAGCCGCGATAGTAGACGAGCCGGATGTCGAGACTGCCGAGCGCGGCGGTCTCACGGAACATGTCAGCCTGAAGCGCACAGGCCATGTCCCAAGTCGGCTGCCGGCTCATCGTCGCATCCAGCGCGAAGATCAGCCGCCCCTTCGCACCGGGCGCATGCGGTGACAGCGCGCGCGCGTTTGCGACGAAGGCGGCGATGTCCTCCGCGGTCGAGGTCCCCGCCTGCGGCACAGCGCCGCCTGGTTGCGTCGAGGCGGCATCGCGGCCGCGCGGTTTGATGGGTTCGCCGGACATTCCTTGACCTTGGCGTGAACGGCTAATGTGGTCAGCGCATGCCGCCCGGTCAATGTGCAAAGCCCCCGCAGGCGGAACCCGGCGGAGGCTTTGAAAATCGGTATCGACAACGAGGAAGGCGTCAGCTCTTGGCAGGCGCCATCAAAGCGACCGGCCCGGGCTCGAGAATCTTGGGCGGGGACGACTGCGTATCGACCGGCGCCACTTCACTGTCAGTCGCGCTCAGGAACTTGTCGAGCATGCCCTGGATCGAATTCTTGGCCGCGTCCGGACCGGTGTCGCGCATATCGTTGTGCTGGAATTCGGTCTTCACGACCTGGATACCGGCCTTCTCGCATTCCTCGTCGGTCGGGATCACGCCCGCATCGGCCTTGAACTGCGGATCGGTGGAGCGGAACGACAGGATCTTGAACTTGCCGGCAGTGACGAAGGGCACGCGAAGATTGTCGAGCGTGACGACCTTCTTGACCTCATCCGGATACTGCTTGGCGAAATACATCGTGATGTCGCCGCCCATGGAGTGGCCGACCATCGTCACCTTTTCGTAGTCGGCGTTGGGCTGAACCTTCTTCATCTCCTGCATGGCGAGATGGATGTTGGCGACGCCGCGCAGGATCTGCGGCAGCCGGCCGACATAGATCTCACCGGGCTTGGTCACCATCGGAGGATCGGTCGGCAAATCATGCTGCGGGCTGACGACGAGATAGCCGCGCGCGGCGAAAATATTGGCGAGGAAGCCGTACTCGGTGTTCTTGACAGTGTTGCCGTGGTTGATCACGGCGACCGGCATCGTGATCATGCCGGCGTTGGCCTGCATTTCCTTGTCACGACGGATCGCGATATCGACGGGCACCGCACGGTTGTCGCGCGAGGCATCGTAGAAGGTGATGGTCTCGTGCCTGATTGCCCACTTGCTCGCCGTGAAATAGGCGACGCCGCAGAGGGCACTGACCGAAACCAGAACGGCAATTCCACGCTTCATTTTCGTCCTCAGCCTCAGGCTCTTGCGGCCTGAATCCCTGTTGAAAATCGTGTTCTTCCGGAGCTCTTCGGCCCCTGGTCGCCTATTCCCTAATATATGTCACAGCCGCGTGACAGAAAGGCTAAATATTGTGAACTGGCAGCCCTTTCATTGTGCGGCGCACACGTTTGTTGGGCACCTCGCTCTCATACGGCTACGTCAGGGTGCACGTCACCTTCCGACGCAACCTGTCTCGATCGGGTTCAATTTTGCAGTAAACGCGGGGTGAAAACTGTTGAGCGCGGGCTGGGTTCCCACGGGAGACCGGCCGCTTTGATCGACCGGAAGTAGCGATATACCGCCGCCTCAGGCGCCGAGGATGTCGTGGACCTCGAGCGGCTTGTCTACCTGGTTGAACCACTCGGCACGGTTGGCGGCGCGGCGGCGTCCGCGCTCATCGAGCGGAAGCTTGAGCTGGCGGAGCAGGCTCGTCACCTCCTCCCGCGCGGTGAGATGGCCGAGATTGGGTCGCATGCCGAGGGTGGCCTCGTCGATCTCGTCCAGCGCGGTCAGGCCGCGCGGGAAGAACTCGCGATAGACGACGCGTTCGGCGAAGCCGTCGACGTAGCGGAAGCCCAGCCGCATCGACAAATCCTTCAACCCCTCGGCAACCAGCTGCTTGTTGCGGGAGCCGAGCATCGACAGGCGGTTGCGCACGACGATCCAGTCGGTGGTCGCGCCGTCGAGCTGGCGGCGCTTGCGCCTGACATCCCGCACCATCTCGGCGTAGTGGCTCTCGCCCGTCACCGCGTAATTGGCGGGGTCAACGGTGCCGAGCACATCGAAATCGAGGAAGCTGTCGTTGATCGGGGTCACCAGCGTGTCGGCCATCGAGTGCGCAAGCCGCATCAGGTAGCTGTCGGTGCCGGGCGTATCGATGACGATGAAGTCGAAGCTGCTCTCGACCGCCGAGACCGCCTCCATGAACTGAAGGAACTCCGAATTCTCGTTCTCGGCGACCTGCATGGTCTCGCCGAGCTTGATGCAGCGATGCAGCGGCAGTTCGAGGTCGAGCTTGGTGCGGCGCGCCCAGGCGGAACGGTTGTTGATGTAGTGAGTAAAGCTCTGCTGACGGCAGTCGAGGTCGATGGTGGCGACGCGCTGGCCGGCTTTCAGAAGCGCGACTGCGATGTGCAGGGCGGTCGTCGACTTGCCGGAGCCGCCCTTCTCATTGCCGAGCACGACCACATGCGCCGAGCCGGACTGGCCTTGGCTAGCTTGCACAAGCATCGCGATCCTCAACACCCCTGACGAATATCTTCGAGTTGGCCGCGTCTGCGGTCAAGTGAAATGCGTGACAGGCAATACAAATCGCGGCGCGCCGACCTTCATCATGAATCGCCGCGCCGCTTCGCGTCTGTGATCCAACCCACAATGTCGCGACCTCTTACGCGGCTTTGCGCGGGATGCTGTGCCGCATCCGGATGCGTGGCGTCCATGGTCGCCGCTTGTTAAGGTTAGCCCGCCGGGCGCCGGGACGCGCCCGCCGATTCCCCAACTCCGTCGAGTTCTGATGTCACGCAGCCCCTTGATCGCCCGCACGGTCCCCACCTTGCGAAGCGCCGTCGACAATCTTCGCAAGCGAAAGGCCACGATCGCGCTGGTCCCGACCATGGGAGCGCTCCATGACGGCCATGTGTCGCTGGTGCGCCTGGCCAGGCGGCGCGCGAGCCGCGTCGTGGTGTCGATCTTCGTCAACCCGACCCAGTTCGCTCCGACCGAGGATTTTGGCGCCTATCCGCGAACCTGGAAGGCCGATCTCGCCAAGCTGGCCGCCGAGGACGTCGATATCGTCTGGCATCCCGGCGCCGAGGCCATGTATCCGGAGGGCTTTGCCACCCGCATCGTGCCGGAGGGACCAGCGCTGGCCGGCCTCGAGGACCGCTTCCGCCCGCATTTCTTCGGCGGCGTCGCCACCGTCGTCGGCAAGCTGTTCACGCAGTGCCGGCCGGATGTCGCGATCTTCGGCGAGAAGGATTTTCAGCAGTTGCGGGTGGTGGCGCAGATGGCCCGCGACCTCGACCTCGGCGTCAAGGTGATCGGTTCCCGCACCGTGCGCGAGCGCGACGGGCTCGCGATGTCCTCGCGCAACGTCTACCTGTCACCACAGGAGCGGCAGACCGCGACCACGCTGTACCGCGCCATGAAGGACAGCGCCGGGCGCATCCGCGTCGGCGAAGAGGTCGCAGCCGCAATGGCACGCGGTGCCGCGATGATCACGGCGGCCGGCTTTGAGCTCGACTATTTCGAGGTGCGCCATGCAGCGACCCTGGCGCCTGTCATCTCGCGCAAGGACGGCCCCTTGCGCATCCTGGTCGCGGCCAAGCTCGGCACGACCCGGCTGATCGACAATATCGCGGTGTAACCGCCAAGGTTGATCTTGCACCTTTGCTCGCCCGGAGGGATGATCGGCACGAGGAAGCGAGCCGACTGGCGGGGCATGTCATCCATCAGCGCGAGGATCGTGAGCTGCGTGCTGGCGCTCGTTGCAGCAGGCGCCGTACAGGCCCAGCAGCGTCCGCCGATCGGCGCCTTCGGCTCGCCGCCCGACGCCATGATCTTCTACGTCGCCCATGGCCCGGCCGATGCCTGCGGGCCCGGGTGTTCCGACTGGATTGCCGCGGAAGGGGCTGTGCAGTGGGATAGCTACAAGCGGCTGATCGCGATCCTCGACCGTCAGGCCGGGCGCAAGCTGCCTGTCGTGATCCATAGCTGGGGCGTATCCAATCTCAAGGTCGCAAGCAGCCTCGGCCGCATCCTGCGCGACCGCGGCCTCGACGCCACCGCCGGGACGACCGAGGTCACAGCCTGCGCCAGGAAGCCGGACGCCGAATGCTTTACGCTGAAGCGGCCGGGCGGACCGCTCGATGCAAGATTGTCGGCGTCGAATCTGATTTGCGATTTTGCCTGCGTGCTCGCGCTGGCGGGCGGCGTGCATCGCAGCCTGCCGCCGGGCACGAAGGTTGTGCTGGGCAGCCGCTCCGTCCGTAACCGGCTCGCGCCCAACATCCCGGCTGAGCAGCGCGAGAGCCTCACGGAGTATTTTGGCGAGCAACACCGGAAATATCTGAACGAGATGGGCATTGCGCCCGATCTCGTCGACATCGTGGATGGCATCGGCGAAGGCGGGCGCCCCGTCGTCATACCGCCGTCCGACTGGGCGCGGCTGCACATCGTGACGCCGTCGCAGTGACGCCTCGCAGTGACGCCTTGGGAGTAGCGGACTACAACAACCCGAGATCGCGCAGCTCGCGCCGCATCGGCTCCGGCATCGCCGCGATCGAGCCGGCCGCGGACTTACCGAGATCGGGCGGCACCGAATCGTCGGCGAGATAGCGCCAGCCCTGGAACGGGCGCATCGGCCGCGGCGACACCGCGATCACCTTCGGCTGCATCACGATCCGGCAGCGCCCGATGCCGTCCTTGTCGCGGAACGGCTCGATGCCGATGATCTTTTCGCGCGCGGCGACCTCGCCCTTGATCACCCAATAGAGCGACCCGCCCGACAGGATCTCGGCGTCGCGCTTGGGCACCATGCGGGTGATGTGGATGTGATGCTGCGGCAGACCCTTCTTCTTGGCGGTCTGCATCCGTTCGGCAGTCCACTCCTTCAATTCCTTGACGGATTCGCAGCCGACGGCGAGCTTGATCAGATGTAGTGGCATGCCCCCAGCATTAGCCGGGCAGCCACGCATTTGGAATGCCGATCTACTCGTTATCCGCAGCCGGGGGAGCCGCGGGCGGCGGCGTGAGCGGAACCGGTGCTGCCGCCGGCGCCCGCGCAGCCTTCGGCGCAGGCGGCTTCTTCGCGGCGGGAGCCGCGGTCTGTGCCGAGGCCGCTGCCGGGACGCGCGGAGCCGGCGCGGCCGCTGCGTTCGCTGTGGGCGATGCCTGGCGCGTCGGCGGCTCCGGATTCATGATGCTGACCGGCGGCGTCGACGAGGCACTCGGGAACTCCGCATTGGTCGGCTTGCCCGTCGGCATCGACGGCGGCAGTCCGGCAAGCGCGGCAGTGGCCGGCAACGATTGCGCCGTTGCAGGCGCATTCCAGGTCGGCGCGTAGCGCGCGACCAGCGTGTCGTAGAGATGGGAATCCATGTTGGCGGCGACCTGCTGCTGGTCGGTCAGCGAGCGGAATGCTGCGCAGTCGAACTGCGTGCAGCCGTCGCGCGCGACCAGCACCTGCGCGACCAGGCCGTAGCGATCACGCTCCAGCGATTTGCGCAGCACCTTGATGTCGGGCGTCAGGCTCCTCTCCGCGGTCGCGGCATCGCCGAGCGCCGTCAGCCGGTCGATCCTGGCCGCGGTCGTGGAGACGGCCGCAGCCGCCGCGTCAGGCGCGCCGAACAGCGCCTTCTCGCAGCCAATGGCCACGGCTTCGCCGGCGAGATCGTCGAGACAGGACAGCGCCGGCAGGCTCGCAGCCATCGCGGCCTGCGCGCGCGCCTCGGTCGGCGTGGTCTGCCCCGCCGGTCCATCGACGCGCACCACGGCAGCCAAGGCGATGGCAATGGCGAGTAGTGCAACAACGGTCAGCGCGCCGTTGGCGACCGATCGCTCGGCGCGCAGCAGCGTGACCAGGAGGATCAGTCCGAAGAAGCCGGCAGCCGCCAGCATCATCCACATTGGAAACGCCGGCGAGCGCCAGATTTGGTCGAGCGACGAGGCCCATGCCCAGTTCATGCGCGACGTCCCCTCACGCGAGCAGAGAGCGAATGGTCAAAGCGAGCACCGAGAGTCGGCTGCTGCCCCCGGCCCACCTTTTGAAGGTGAAGCGGGCCTTTTGACGGCGGCAGAATACAATTCCCCGGGACGCGCCAATGCGCGGATAGCGGCGGCCTTCAGGACAGCGCGAGCTGGCTTTCCTTGGCGACGCGTTCGAAGGCTTCGGTCGAGCTCTTGATCCGGTACTGACAGTCGTCACCATCGGTCGGCAGGAGGCGGATGACCTCATACGAGCCGCTGGCAGCGGGGCGTGCGACATTGCTGGCGGTGAACAATACGCGCGCGCCAATAGGGAATTTGTGCTTCAACACCCTCTCCATCACTCAAACAACGCCTGCCACGCCCATGGTCCCACTGCGTCGGCCGGCCGGAAACCCAGCCGTGGTATAGCATGCGGCGGGCGTTTTTGGCCAGCAGTATGCAACATGGCAAACGTACGAATTTTGCAGTTATTTCAGAGTGATGCCGCCAGCCGATGATACCGCTGGAACCGGTTCTTCAGGCGGTATGGGGCAAACGACCGTCGGGGCTGGCGTGATCCACCGCCTTGGGCAGTTCCTGGGCCGTGAGGTCCCTCTCCTTGCCGACCACCCGGGCGATCGAGCGCCGCCGGCTTGCTGCGTCAAGCGAGACCCGATCGCAACCACAGATTACACGTTCTCGAACTTTTCGATGATGAGCGTTTCGGCGAGCGCGTCCCGGGTCCATTCCTGGAACGCCGGCAGCGCCAGCATCGTGTCCATGTAGGCCCGAGTCTCCGGCGTGACCTCGATTGCGTAGGTGCGGAAGCGGTGCACGACCGGGGCATACATCGCATCCGCCGCGCCGAAGCGCCCGAACAGGAACGGTCCATCGGCGCCATACCGGGTCCGGCACTCGCGCCAGATCTCCTGCACGCGCGCGATATTGGCCTCGGCATCCGCCGACAGCGTCACGGCGCGCACCGGGCGGTGCAGATTCATGCCGCATTCGTTGCGAAGGGCCATGAAGCCGGAATGCATCTCGGCGCACACCGAACGGGCATGGGCGCGGGCGGCGGCGTCGTCCGGCCACAGCTTCACTTCCGGGTAGCGCTCGGCGATGTATTCGATGATGCTGAGCGAATCCCACACCGTGATGTCGCCGTCGACCAGCACCGGCACCTTGCCGGCGCGGCTGAACGAGATGATCTGCTCCTTGTCCGCGGGATTGTCGGTGTAGAGCGGGATCAGGGTCTCCACGAACGGGATGTCGTTGGCTCGGAGCGCGAGCCACGGCCGCATCGACCATGACGAGTAATTCTTGTTACCGATTGCGAGTTTCAGCGCAGCCATGTCATCAGTCCTTCTCGATACGCCCTTTAGCGAGCCGCTTTTAACGCCATCGCCTGCCGCCAATCAATCGTTGCTGCACCTCGCCATGCGTGGCAAGCGTTGCGATCAGGAGACACACATGAGCAGGCATTGGGTCGACATCACCGCCGTCGGCTTCTTCATCATCGAATGGCTGGTCTACGCGCTGACGCTGGAGCATTCGGCCTATGGCCGCGACAGCCTGTCGGCGCGCATGAACCGCTACCGCGAGGTGTGGGTGCGCCGGCTGCTCGACCGCGACGCGCGCATGGTCGACATGCAGATCATGGCCTCGCTGCAGAACGGCACCGCCTTCTTCGCCTCCACCAGCCTGATCGCGCTCGGCGGCGCGCTGGCGCTGCTGCACGCGACCAACGACGCGATCACGATCTTGAGCAAGCTGCCGATCGATCTCAGCACCTCGCCGGCCATGTGGGAGCTGAAATGCGTCGGCCTCGTCCTGATCTGCGTCTACGCCTTCTTCAAATTCGCATGGTCGTACCGCCTGTTCAACTATGTCGCGATCCTGTTCGGCGGCATGCCCGCGGCCTCGCAGCGTGACACGCCGGAGGCCGAAGCCCATGTGATCCGCACCTCGCGCCTGTTCGAATCCGCCGGCCGCCACTTCAACCGCGGCCAGCGCGCCTTCTTCTTCGCACTCGGCTATCTCGGCTGGTTCGTCAGCCCCTGGGTGTTGTTCGTGACCACGGCCGCCGTGGTGATCGTGACCTGGCGGCGGCAATTCGCCTCGAGCGCGTGGGAGGCAATGGCGCCGGAGGTGGTGGACGGCGAGGAGATGAGGCGCGGTCGTTGACGCGCTTGTGTCCCGGACGCGCTGCAGCGCTCTTGCGCTGCGTCCGGGGTACGAGGGCGGAGTGTGGCGGACAAGTCGCTGCGCTCGCATTGACGCAGTATGAGGCGGCAGCGCCACTTTTCCAGCTCGCATTTTGAGTTGCAGACATAGCTTCGCACTCTCGCGGCGCATTTCGCCCGTATCTTTGCCTGGTCACCTCCCCCTCTTATCCAAGGGCACAGGGAAGCCTGCGATCATAATCCTAAGCCGGCGTCTCGGCCTGTGCAGCGATTGCCTCATGGGAACTCCTGAAGTCGCTTTGATCTATCTCAATTCTCTGACTTGAGCGGGCATCAGTTTGAGGGAGTCGCGTCCATCGCTTCGCCGCGCCGGCCGGGCGGTTGGGCGCTTCCAGGGAGCTCGATATGATCAAGTCGCTCGGAATTGCCACGTCCGCCTTCTTCTTCGCAGTATCGGCTCAGGCGATGACACCTGCCCGATTTCACAGCCCGAAAGCCTGATTACGGAAGTCGCTGCTGCCTGCGGCGTCGGTAGGGCACGTATCAACGGCGTGTGCGTGGCACGGACCACCGTCCGGCATACCCGTCGGGCGGTTCGCAGATGTGTGAGAGGGACGACGTGCTGATTGGTTGTCCTCAAGGACAATACGCAGATTGGTGCGTCGCGATTAGAGTTCTGGAGTACCGACCCCAACGGTACATCGACGCCCCCACCGGCCTCAGTCTTTCCAGACTGAGGCCGTCTTGCGCCTGAAAGGTTGGACGGACCTGGTCACCTTGTGGGATTTATCGACGCGGGGAACAACTCCAACTGCAACGCTGATGCCGGCACGCCAACAATCAGCCTTTGAGAGCCGGTCATCGTCAACTGACGAAGCCGACGCTGCAGGTGAATAGCGCAAACACAAAAAGCAAATGTTTACGCAATTTACCACTCGACCATCAACGCGATGGTCTTCATTTTCTGGTCTGATAATTGCCTTGCGCACCTTGTTTGGTCGGATGCTCGGAGTGGTCCTGTCGTAGTGGAGGTGGCGGCATGTCCGAAATGGTCGAAGTGCTCGCCGGAACGAGTTTATTTCTACTCGCCTTCTCGCTGCTGATATTCGACATCCCCCGCTACACCTTATCGTTGGTGTCTCTTGCTCTGTTCAGCTCGAAGCGGCGAAGCGCCAGCGGGACGGTTTGCCAAGCGAGGGTAAGCGTGATTATCCCGACGTTCAACGGCGGCTCCGGGCTTGCTCCTTCGATCAGCTCGCTGCGCCGGCAAACCCTCCGACCTGTCGAAATCATCGTCGTCGACGACGGCTCCACCGACGAAACACGTGCGGTCGCGGAGCGGGCGAGAGCGCAGGGGCAGGTTGACATGGTCATCTGCCATGGGACGCGCTGCGGCCGCAGCGCCGCCATCAACGCTGCAGCACGGTTTGCCCGCGGCGATCTTCTCTTGACCGTAGATGCCGACACTGTCTTCGAACCGAACGCGGTTGAGCGCCTCGCGGCTGCGTTCAGCGATCCGCTCGTCGCCGGCGCAAGTTGCAGCATCGCGATCAGCAACGAGCGCGACTCGATATGGACAGGACTTCAAAGCGTCGAATACCTGATGTCGATCACCGCGGGGCGGTCGATCCTAGACGTGGTGGATGCGATCGCGTGTCTGTCCGGCGCCTGTTCCATGTATCGCCGGGATATTTTCGCGCAGCAGGGCGGGCTCGACGTCGGCCCGGGAGAGGATATGGAATACACCTTGCGGCTCCGCAGGCTCGGCTATGTCATTCGCTTCGTGTCCGACGCCTGGGCGGAAACAGCCGCCCCCGCAAGCGGCATAAGTCTGCTGCGCCAGCGCGCGCGCTGGGATCGCGATGCTCTGCGCATCCGTTTCATGATGTATGGCGAGCTGAGTTTTCGCCACCCGCTAGAGCGTTTACCGGACACAATCCAACGGCTGGACTTCATCGTCTTCGATCTCGTTCCGACGCTCAGCCTGCCATTCTACTTGGCCTACATTGTGCTGTTGTTCGGCTCGGATGCCGTGTTGTTTCTTTCGGCGATATACGTGCTGCTGCTCTGGATCTCGGTCTTCAATATGGCACTTGTGTTCGCCCTATTCCATCGATCCGTCGGAACCTTTGGCTGGAATATGGCGCTGATCTTTCCGCTTTACCAAGGCGTCTATCTGAAGTGCGCGCGGTTCTTTTCCTACTCTTCGGAAATCATCTTTGCCTCGTCGCGGAACGATGATTTCGTGCCGCCGCGCGTTCGCCGTGCACTATTCGGCGATCGGACGAAGGAAGTGGCCAAATGACCATCACGCTAACACGACTCGATCCCCATATCCCCGACCCCATCGAGAGCCGTCGGCGCGCGGCGGGACGGGCTGTCCGCGCCGCCTATGCGACAATCGTATTCGGCATACTCGCATTCTTTGTCGTCTATTTCGGGAGGCCAATTCTCTATCTCGGCGGGCCGGGCAGCGTGTCCTCACCAAGATATTTGATTTCACTGCCTTACATCGTGCAGATCAACAGCATCACCGTGCTGAGAGGTGCATCGGTCAAGGCCGGCGAAGAAATCGGAAGGGTTCGGTCTCCGCAGCACGATGAAATTGTCGCCACCTATATGCGCTCGCTCGCGGACATCGCCGGCCGCAGAGCGGAACTGCGTGTCAAGGCCCGGGTTGCGCGCGAATCTCTCGACGCGGCGCGCTCACATCTGCGGCTTGCTGAGGAAGCCGTCGAACTTATCGCAAACTCATCAGCCGCGAGCCTGAATTACCGTATAGACATGTCCCGGGAGCGCGCCTTGGCGAACAAAGCCGTGGTCTCGCAGGAGGCGGAAGCCGCCGAAGCCAGCACTCAATTGGCCGCTCTCGACGAATTCAGCCGGCAACTCGGTGATCGCCTCGAAAAGGTTGAAAGCAGCTTTGCAGATGGGAGAGTCTTCGCGCCCATAGCTGGCATAGTCGCGAACAATCCTGCGCGCGCCGGCCAATCGCTGGTGGCGGGCACTCCGATTGCAGAAATTCTCGACCCCACTGATGTCTTCGTCGACTGGTACGTTCCTAACGAACGCCTGTCCGATCCAAAAGTCGGCAACGAAGTGTTTGTCCTGTTCGGCAACCGGCGAATTCTGGGCGAGATCATTGAAATCCTGCCGGTGTCAGATGTGTACCCGGGACCGGGCTCGTCAGTGGCGCGCGAGCGTACCGCCTCGCAAATCGCGCGAATTAGGTTCAGCCCAGGCGCGCATCTCCCGGCGCTGAACTCGGCCGTCGACGTCCACATGCACTATACGCAACTCAGCGCGCGGATCGCTTCCGTGCTGGTGGGACTATTCGGGCTCGACGAGCTGTGAGAGGGAGCGAGGTGCAGCATGCAGATCGAAGGGACTCAAACGAATTGCCCGGCTTGCGGCTCATCCGCTCTGATCTCGTTTCCGGTATTCCACCACATGATCTGCGCCTACGTTGGTCCGGAGTATGACTTCGCACCAAGCATCGCGGGATATACGTGCCCGAAGTGCTGCCGCGACATTGTGTCGGCTGACCCAGCATGCGAGATCCTGGGCACTAGCGCGCGGTGCACAAGGTGTTGGGTTGAGATGGTGGTGTCCCCAGCGTGTGCTCCGGCTGGCTTGTAAGGACTAGCGGCGATCTCGGGCTTGTCCGTCGCCAGACGCAAAGTTGGACGTACGGTCATTCTATGCGCTGAGCAGCAAGTCCGGATGGAGCGCAGCGGCGTAATCCGGGAAGGTGCCGAATGCCGGGCGAGCGGCCCCGGATTACGCTTCGCTTCCGCCTTCGCTCTTAGAGCTACGGCGGACAAGCCATCCGGGCTACATGATGACCTGCTATCCGCCGAAATCCCGTGGGCTGAACGGCAGGTCCATCACCTTCCATTCCCCGTATTTGTCGGCCGGCAGCATCTTGTAGGGCTGGCAGGCCTGAAGCGCGCTCATGGCGGACTTCACAAGCGCCACGCCCTTCGCGGACGGCGGGGCTTCGATCAGGATCGGCTCGCGCGCCAGCGTGCCGTCGGTGGCGAGCACCGTGCGCAGCTTTATGTTGACGTTGTCGGTCGGCGCGACCCCCGCCGGCAGCTTGGCGCAGCTTCGCAAGTGACGGCGCAGCTCGGCGATGATTTCGGCCGGCAGCTTGGCCGCGATTGAATCCTTGGCATCGCCGCCATCGTCCTTGGGGGCGTCCTTCGGCAGCTCCGTCGGCAATTCCGGCGGCAGGCCCAGCATGACACCGTACTTGACGGTGACGTCGGGCTCCGGCGCCTGATAGAACGGGGGCGGCGCGGCCTCTGGCTGGGGCATCGCTTGCGGCAGGAGTTGCGGCGCCGGGGGCTGCGGCGTCGGGGGCTGCGGCATGGCCTGAGGCGGCGGCGACTGCGATGGCTGAGGCTGTGGCTGTTGAGGCTGCGGTTGCGTCTGCGTGTTTGCCTCGCGCTGCTGCTGAGGCGTCTGTGAAGGCTGTGGCTGTTCGGGCGAGGCCTGCTGCTTCGAGGACGGTGCTGCGGCCTGCTGCTTCGCCTCGGGCTTCGGCGCGGCGGCCGCCTTGTCCTTGTCGGTGAAATCCAGCTTCGGCAGTTTCAGGTCAGGGGTCGGCTCCGGCGGCTTCGCCTTAAGTTTTTCCTCGGCCTTCTCCTCGGCCTTGGCCTCCTCCTGCTTCACCTGCTCCGGCGTCACGATGCTGACGGAAACCGATTCGGGCGGGCTGGCGTGAAACGGATGGACTTCGCTGATCACGATGATCAGCGCGACCAGCGTCAGATGGGCGATTGCCGACGCTGCAATGTCCGTCCGTATGATCTTCCGCAGTTCCATCGCCTGACTTCAGGTTGCCAAGCTGGTCCTAGCATACGGCAGCCCCCTCTCAATCCCATTTTGGCGCGAAGCCGAAATCGGTCAGGCGGCCCTTGGGACTGGCCAGCGCGGCGATTTGGGCCATCTCGTCGTCCGAAAGCTCGAAATCGAAGATCTCGATGTTTTCCGACAGGCGTTCGACGCGCGAGGTGCGCGGGATCGCAGCGACATTCTGTTGCAGCAGCCAGCGCAGGCAGATCTGCGCCGGCGTCTTGTGATGCAGACGCCCGATCTCGGCGAGCGTCTGGTCGCTCTTGATCCGCCCCCTGGCGATCGGGCTGTAGGCGACCAGAGCGAGCCCGTGCTGATCGCAGGCCGCCCTCACCTTCGTCTGGTCGAGATAAGGGTGGTATTCGACCTGGTTGCAGGCCAGCGGCTCCGGCGACAACGCCACCGCCTGTTCGATCAGCGCCACGGTGAAATTGGAGACGCCGATGTGGCGGGTCAGGCCCATGCGCTTGGCATGCGACAGCGCGCCCAACGTCTCCTCCAGCGGCACGTGCGAATTGGGCCAGTGCAGCAGCAAGAGATCGACGGAGGGAAGCCGCATGCGCACCAGACTCTCCTTGACCGAGCGTTCGAGATCGTGGGGCGCGAAATGATTGGTCCAGACCTTCGTCGTCAGGAAGATGTCGTCGCGGCGCACGCCGGAGGCGCGCAGGCCGTCGCCGACCTCGCGCTCATTGTCGTAGACCTGTGCGGTATCGATGTGGCGATAGCCGAGCCGCAGTGCCTGCTCGACCACACGCGCGCACATGCGCCCGCTCAGCTCCCAGGTTCCCAACCCGATCGCCGGTATCCTTGCGCCATTGGTCTCGACGAACAGCATGAGGAATCCTCTCTGTCGCGGTCGCCCCAAATCATCATCCAGGCGTCATTATGAACCCGGCTGGCGACACTGCCAACGGGCGACGTCGGCGGCCGAGCCGGATCTTCGGCGCAATGCTAACGGGAGGTTCGCGCCAAGCCCTGACTCGAGCCATGACGTCAGGCTTTGAGCTCAGGCTTTGGCGAGCGCCTGGAACACGGTGTCGGGCGCATGCGCGATCACGGCGAGCAGCGCGCGGGCGGGTCCCCGCGGGGCCCGCTTGCCCTGCTCCCAGTTGCGGATGGTCTCGACGGGAACGCCGAGCTTGGCCGCGAACTCCATCTGCGTCAGGCAGGCGCGGCGGCGTAAATCGCGCACGGCGAGCGAGCTGGCTTCGGCGGGCGCTGCGTTGGGTACCGGCTGGATTGGAAATGGCTGGACCGGAAACTCCTGCCCGTCCCGCAACTCGACAATCCGTCCGTCCGCCTTCAGCCGCACACGCATGCTCATTCCCCCAAGCAAGGCGATGATGCGGCAGGCCGCTTAAGTTCGAATTAAAGATGATGGCCAGTAGCCCGGATGGAGCGCAGCGCAATCCGGGGCGTCTCTGGAGCCGATGCAGAGGCCCGGATTACGCTTCTCTCCATCCAGGCTACGGATTTCAATAGCTCCTACCTGAGCCCGAACCACAAGGTCGCGATTCCCAGGAAGGAGAAGAAGCCGACGACGTCGGTGACCGTTGTCACGAACGTGCCTGACGCCACCGCCGGATCGGCTCGCACACGTTCGAGTGCCATCGGGATCAGGATGCCGCCGAGCGCGCCGGCGAAGAGGTTCACGATGATCGCGAGTCCGATGACGATGCCAAGGCCCGGGATCCTGAACCAGGCCACCGCGGCGACGCCCGTGATCACGGCAAAGGCGAGACCGTTGACGAGGCCGACCAGACCCTCGCGCACCACGACGCGCCATGCATTAGAGGAGCCGAGCTCGCGCGTCGCCAGCGCGCGCACCGCGACCGTCATGGTCTGGGTCGCGGCATTGCCGCCCTGGCTCGCGACGATCGGCGCCAGCACGGCAAGCGCCACCATCTTCTCGAGCTGGCCCTCGAACAGGCCAAGCACGGAGGACGCCAGAAAGGCGGTGGCGAGATTGACCAGCAGCCAGTTGAACCGCGCGCGTGCAATGGTGAACACCGTGTCGGACAGCTCTTCGTCGCTGTTGACGCCGCCGAGCGCCTTGAGGTCCTCGTCCGCCTCTTCCTCGATGACGTCGACAACGTCGTCGACGGTGATGACGCCGACGAGGCGGTCCTGGGTGTCGAGCACGGGGGCTGCGACGAGGTTGTACTTGCCGAACATGCGGGCCACCTCCTCCTGGTCCTCCAGGACGGAGACGCGGCGGCGATCCTCGTCAGTCAGCTCGGCAAGCGCCACCGGGCGGCGGGCACGCAGCAGCACGTCGAGCGAGACCGCGCCCTGCCAGTGCTGCTCCTTGTCGACCACATAGATCTCGTAGAAGCGGTCGGGCAGATCCGGCGTCTCGCGCATGTAGTCGATCGCCTGTCCCACCGTGAAATCCTGCGGCACGGCAATGAACTCGGTCTGCATCCGGCGGCCGGCGGAGTTTTCCGGATAAAGCAGGCTGCGCTCGAGCACGACGCGCTCCTTGAGCGGCAGCTTCTCGAGAATCTCCTCCTGATCGGCCTGATCGAGCGTTTCCAGCAGCTCGACCGCGTCGTCGGATTCGAGCTCGCGCACACCTTCCGCGACCGTCTGCGGCGGCAGTTCCTCGAGGATCTCCTCGCGCACGCCCTCGTCGAGCTCGTTCAGCGCGGAGAAGTCGAAATCGCGCCCTGTCAGCTCGACCAGGCGGACCCGATCGTCTGGCTCGAGAGCCCCGATGAGATCGCCGAGATCGGCCTCGTGCAGCTCGGCAACGCAGGCGCGCAGCGCGGCGCTGTCGCCGGCCTCGATCGCATGGGCAATTTCCGCGACGAATTCGTGACGAATTTCGCCGTCTTCATTGCGCATCGGCACGTGGTCGAGTACCGATTCCGCGGCAGACGCGGCACCGTCCAGATGTTCATCCATGGCGCGCCTCGCCGTCCGACAGGTTGGAACGAGTGGTCTGAGCTGTTGGTTCAGGCAATACCCACAAGGCAACTCTGAGCGCAATGACAAAGATGCTTCGACTGAGGCGGACCTCGATGGCGGCCGGCGCAGCCCTCGCGGCCCTCACCGGCATCGCCTCGACTGAAGCCGCCGAGTGCCCGCGCAAGGACGCGCTCGGCACCTCCCGCATTCTGAGCGTCGACGCCAAGACCACGCCGCGCGTGGGCCTGAAGAGCTTTCCGCAGACGTTGGCCCTCGCCGATCACGAGGTCGTGCTGACCTTCGACGACGGACCGCATCCGCCGACGACCTCGAAGGTATTGGCGGCGCTGGCGCAGGAATGCGTGCGCGCGACTTTTTTCCTGATCGGCCTGCACGCCTCGGAACACCCCGACATGGTCAAGCGCATCGCCCGCGAGGGCCACAGCATCGGCCACCACACCTTCTCGCATCCGTTCATGGCGCGGATCCCGCTCGACAAGGCGAAGAGCGAGATCGACCGCGGCATTGCCGCCGACGAGATGGCGCTGCACGGCACGCCGACGACGACACCCTCGACGCCGTTCTTCCGGTTTCCCTATTTCGAAGCGACGCAAGCCGAGCTCGACCTGCTACAGTCCCGCGGCATCGTCGTGTTCGGGGCTGACCTGTGGGCCAGCGACTGGAACGAGATGACGCCGGAGCAGGAATTGAAGCTCGTCACCGAGCGGCTCGCCGCCGCCGGCAAGGGGATCATCCTGTTCCACGATCCCAAAGCGCGCACGGCCGCGATCATGCCGGCCTTCCTGCGGTATCTGAGGGAGAACGGCTATCGGGTGGTTCACGTCGTGCCGGCGGGCACATCGCAGAAGAGTGCCGACGCGCATTGATGCCGGAATGTCACGCCGGCGCAAAATGGGGTGATTTGGGCCCTATTAACAGTCTGTTCATGCTACGCCATGCAAGTATTGAGGGGACTTGCAACGGCAAAGGCTCTTGCGCCTGAACCGTTTGCTGATGTCTCCGACCTACTATGGCGGCAATCGCTTAAGAGGGCAGACGGGGTTCATGATCGGAAGTAGCGTTGTTGCTCGGACGCGATCGTGGATCGTCCTTTGCTTTGGCGGATTCCTCGGCGGATTTTTGGGTGTCCTGACCATCGGCTCGCCGGCCATTGCGGCCGACTGCCCCGGCCATCCGGACGCACTCGGGACCTCCCGCACGCTCGTGGTCGATCCGCACGAGCATCCCCGCATCGGCACCATGCAGTACCGCGAGACGCTGCCGCTGAAGGACCATGAAGTCGTCCTGACCTTCGACGACGGTCCGTTGCCGAAATATTCCAACCAGGTGCTGCAGATCCTCGCCGACGAGTGCATCAAGGCGACCTTCTTCATCATTGGCGAACAGGCCAAGGCGAACCCGGAAGGCGTGCGCAAGCTGGTCGCAGCGGGCCATACCGTCGGCACGCACAGCATGAACCATCCGCTCACAATGGACCGGATGCCGCTCGACAAGGCCGAGGCGCAAATCAATGGCGGCATCGAGTGGACGTCGGCAGCGATGACCGATCCGTCAAAGCTCGCTCCGTTCTTCCGCATTCCCGGCCTGATGCGCGCCGACGGCGTCGAGAACGTTCTGATCTCGCGCGGAATCCAGGTCTGGAGCGCCGATTTCCCGGCCGACGACTGGCGCCATGTGTCGTCCGATCGCGTCTATCAGCTCGCGATCCAGCGGCTTGAGGCCAAGGGCAAGGGCATCCTGCTGCTGCACGACATCCAGGCCCGCACGGTGGCGGCGCTGCCGAAGATCATCCGCGACCTCAAGGCGCGCGGCTATCGCATCGTGCACGTGGTGCCCGCGACCGCCGAGCAACCGGCGACGCCGACCACGCCGGTGGAATGGCTGCTGCATCCGCCGACCGAGACCACACCGATCGCGCGCTGGCCGGCCGTGCCGAACTTCGTGTTCGCGCAGACCAAGACGCTTTCGGCACCCTCGCTGGCCGACCTCAACGCACAGGCCGCGCACCAACCGCTGCTGCCGCACAAGACCATGGCGCTCGCCAATGTCGCGGCCACCCTGCCCGTGCCTGGCCGCGATCTCTTTGCGATCCCGGAAGGCTCGGTCGAGGTGCTGCTGTCGACGACCTTGTCGCGGCGCGCCGCGACGCGCCTGGCGATGGCAGCCGAGACGCCCCGCGCGGCCAAGAGCAAAGCCGGCAAGTCGCGCGCTCCCCGCACCGCGCACGCTGTTCATGGCACACCGAAGCATGCCGCAGAGGCCGAGGGCACTACCCCCAAGAGCACTGCGCCCAAGAGCGCCGCGCCGCGCCCGACCCGCGTGGCGAGCCTGAAGAAGCGCGCGCAGTAGAGCTTACTGTCGCATGATGTTGGCGACGCAGAGCAAGACGATCAGCGCCAGGAAGAACAGGTCCATATAGGACTTGACCTCGCCGTCTCGCCGCAGCCGGGCGACGTCAACCACGACCTGCCTGCGCGCGTTCGTTCCGCCCGCGCCGTCATTGATCGGCCCTTGCAGCCGCTTGGTCTCAGCCTCCAGCCGCTCGATCTTCTGGTAGAAGTAAAACGCCCGGAGCGTCGAAGCTGCGCGCATGCCGGTATAGACCAGCACCAGGATCGCGATGATCGCCCGGTTCTGGTACTTCTCCATGAAATTCAGGCTGAAATAGACCATCGCCATGAATGCGAAGTTGGTCACGAAGCGATAGACGAAGCTTAAAAAGACCATGCGGGCTCAAGCCTTGGAGGGTGGCGCAACCGGACCGTGTTGCAAATGCGGGAATCAGGAGCCCAGACCGGAACAGCCGGCCTGAATGCCATGCAGGCCCGTCTACGCCAACTTTGTTTCAACGAAGATACTATTGCCCCTGCAATGCCGCCTTTTAGCCACGTCCGGCCATAATGCAAGCCGGAGCAAGGCCGCCGGTGCCTTCCGCGCGCCTGTTGGCTGCAACGGCTCCTTGGAGATTTCGCGGAAGTCCCGATAGACTGGGGCCGCCACATGTGGGGTCTGCCGATGCCGAAGAAGGGAATCACCGGCCACGACGACTGGGTTCTGACCGAGGCGCTGGCGACTGCGCTGGTCGCGCTGGAGCAGCTCGACACCAAGCACCAGCCGAGCGCGCACATGGACGACATCCGCAAGATGCTCTCGAACGGCAAGGAGCCGGCGGCGGTGAGCCTGCATCTCGCCCAGGCCAAATGCCGGCTGTTTCCCGACCTCGATCCGCTGGAGATCTACCGGGAATACGGCATCGGCGAAGAGTATGGCTGAGAGCGCCGTTGACCGGCCGGACCTAAGGTCCGCCGGCGACAGATCCGGCGATCACCATGACCAACGCGGCCAAGTCGATCTTGCCGTTGACGATCAGCTCCTCCGAGGCTTTCGCGTCGTCCGCGCGTTCGACCTTCAGCAATTGCGGCCGGTTCGCCGCCTGCCGCTTCAGCTCCTCAACGATGGCTTCCGTGAGTTTCTCTTCCAGCATGGGCTTGTCCTCAGGCCGCCATCGCACGGCAGGATTGTGCGCAGGAGCGGCACATGGCGACGCACTCCTCCATGCCGCCGACCCGCTCGCAATCCTCGGCGCATTCGCTGCAGATTTCGGCGCATTCGCCGCATGTGTGCCGGTGATGCGGCGTGTTGATCAGCATGAAATGCGCCGCCGTCCGGCACATTTCGGCGCACGCCATCATCAGGCGGAAATGCTTGGGCTCGACGTGCTTGCCGCCGGTTTCGAGGCAATGGTTCATCGCAGTGCCGAGGCAGGTCTGATAGCAGCTCATGCAGAGCGCGATGCAGCGCGTCATGTCTTCGGATTGAGCCATCCGGTTTTCTCCAATGCTCGCCCCCTGCATGGGTCAACCAGTGGGATGTTGCGATCGTTCCTGCCATCGCGGCGATTGTGAACACCGGGGAACTTCGCGAAGCTAGCCGTAACGCCTTGCGCGCACCGCCCGGTAGCGAGCATCGGTCTGAGGCTTGATGAACAGCGCCGCCACGCTTGGATGGCGTTTGCGTATCTCGGCCTCGATCGAAACGACGCATCGCTCGATGTCGTCGGCGCGCTTGTCATCCGCAAATTCGATGCTGAGGGCCGCAACGACCTCGACCGGCGACAGCTGCACCGTCAGAAGACCGTTGGCCCTGAGCACGCCGGGCGAACGTCTTGCGATGTCGAGGACCGATCGCGCAAGCTCCGGATCGGCAGGCTCGCCGATCAGCAGGCTCTTGCTCTCGCGCGCGAGACCGATCGACACGATCGCCAGCAATATCCCGATCAGGATCGAGCCGATCCCATCCCAGACCGGCTGGCTCAGTACTACGGCAGCCGCGGTGGCCGCCGCGGCAATGGCGATGCCGACCAGCGCCGCGCTGTCCTCGAGCAGCACCATGAATGCCGGAGGATCCTTGCTGCGAACAAAAGCCTGATAATATCCGAACCGCTGGCCGTCCGAACTGAAGCGCCGCAGGGCAACCAGCCAGGAGCCGCCTTCAAACAGGAACGACAGCCCGAGCACCACGAAGCTGACGATCGGACTTTCGATCGGCTCGGGTGCGGCGACATGCAGAATGCCCTGATACAGCGAGACGCCGGCGCCCAGCGCGAAGATCAGCAGCGCAACGATGAAGCTCCAGAAATACAGCTCGCGCCCATAGCCGAGCGGATGGGATTCGTCGGGCGAACGGCTCGCGCGCCGGTAGCCGTAGAGCAGCAGGATCTCGTTGGTCGTGTCGACGAGCGAATGCACCGCTTCGCTCGTCATGGCCGAACTTCCCGTCCAGGCGGCGGCGCCAATCTTCGTGACCGCGACCAGGACATTGCCGAAGAGCGCCGCATAGACCGCGGACTTCGAGGATGATTCTGTTGCCAATGTCCGATACCCCGTTCCTCATGCCAGCCGCCGCGGCAGGCTGTGGTGGATGGTGCAGGCGGCGAGCGCGGCGTGGCCGAACGCGACCGAGATCTGGTGCAGGTCGGTGACGACGTCGCCGATCCCGTAGAGCCCATCGACCGAGCTGCGCTGATGGTCGTCGACTTTCAGGTAACCCTCCCCGGTATGTTCGGCCCCCAGCTTCATCGCAAGATGCGAGCGCACCTCCGCACCCATCACCGGGTAGACCATCTCGAATTGCGCCGTCCGGCCGTCGGCGAAGACGGCTTCGACTCCGTGGTCTCTCCGCCTCAGGCGCAGGCCGGGGGCGACGACGATCTCGACACCCGCGTCATTCAGCTCCGGTGCGGCGGCCTTCCCGTCATCCTCGCCCGTTGCCAGCAACGTTACGTCGCGCGAGTAGCCGCGCATGAAGAGCGCCTTGCCGGCGGCGCGGTGAAGCGGACCGACGATGCCGATGCGACGGCCGATCGCCTCGTAGGCGTCGCAAACGGGGCAGTAGCGCAACAGCCCGTCCGCGACCGCCGCGCGCCATTCGTCGAACGACGGATGGACGTCGACGATGCCGCTGGCAAGGATGACGGTGGCGGCCGTATGCGCGCCGCCGTTCCAGATCGCCTGAAAACCGTGATCGTGTCGTCGCAAGCCGGTGACCTCGGCATCAACGCGCGTGACCGCGAGCTCGCCGAGTTGCGCGGACATGCGCGCGAGCAGGTCGGTGCCGGACAGGCCGTGGACGAAGCCCGGCACATTGTGACTGCGCGGGATCAGCGCCGCCCGGCTCGCGCCTGCGTCCACAACACAGACGCGGCGCCGAAATCGCGCGAGGTAGATCGCAGCCATCAGCCCGGCGGGGCCGCCGCCGACGATCAGGCAATCATACGGCTGATCATTCGCCGTCATTTTGGGTTTGGATCGGACAGGCCCGCACCGGGCTCGCGAAGCTGTCCACTCCGCGCCAACCGGACCGCACTGCCCAGGGCGCGCGCGACGTTCTGCACCTCTGTCTGGAATGCCTTGTCGTCATCGAGCGCGCGGTGCGAGGTGGCGTATGGCTCCATGTAGCCGACATAGCCATCGACCTCGGCGAAGCGGCCCGCCGAGATCAACTGCATATCGGTCAACCAATCCGACAAGGCCCGGCGCACGCCCTCGGCACCGACCGCATCGCCGTGAACGACAAGGCCGAAATGACGACCGGCGAGATGGCGCGGATAAGACCAGCCCTTCAGCTCCAGAGCCTTCGCCTCTGCAGCCTTCTTGCCGTGGGTCGAGGTCGGATCGGGATTGCCGCCGTCGGCGCAGACCATGCGGTCCATCATCGCCTTCAGGCCGGCGGGCACGTGATACCAGTTCACCGGCGTCACGATCAGGATGCCGTGGGCCGCGACCCAGAGCGGATAGATATCGTTCATCCAGTCGTCGGTCTGGCCCAGCGAATAGTTCGGATAGCAGCTGCACGGCCAGTGGCAGAGCGGCATCGCCGTTCCGACGCAGGACTTGCAGGGATGGATCGTCTTGCCGAACTCCGAAGTCAAGCGCGACAGATCGAGGATGTCGACGGCAAACCCAAGCTCGGCAAAGACCGGCTCGGCGAGCTCGACCAGACGCCAGGTCTTGGACATCTCGCCGGGACAGGTGTGCTCGCTACGGGCCGAGCCGTTGATGATCAGGATGCGCGGCGTCTCGTCCGCATCGTCATGGCGTCGCTGCGCCGCCAGGATGTTTGCGCGCGCATCGAGCCAGTCGATGGCGATGTCGTAGTCGGGATCGGAGAATCCGGCACCCGCCTTTCGCGTCAGCGGGGCCTTGCGTGAACCGCTGTAGGCATCCCAGGCCGCGCCGACGATCGCGTCGAGCTCGCGCTGGAGCGGTGCAAAGGCGGGATCGACGAACCGGCTCCGGTAGCGGCGCTCGAACGCCTCGCGCGAGAGCTTGACGGGCGGCATCCCCTTGCGAATGTCGGCTTCCGTCATGCTGGCTCCTCGCGAGGTCGGTACAGTCGACCAACCCGGGGCGCAGCGCGCGGTTCCTCGTCACTCTCCTCTCGTCGCTCTACTGGCGAACAACTTCCAGCGGCACATCGAATTGCGCGATGCGCTGGTCCAGCCGCCACAGTTCGATGCGGTGCACCAGCACGAGCGAGGCGGCCTCGCGCTTGGCCTGTTCGTCATCGTCGCAGACCAGGTTGATGCATCCAAACACATGCCCGTCCGGATCGATCTGGAAAGCGCGGTAGTGCTTGATGCTCCGCATCATCATCCTCCTCGTCTCGGGTAGACGGGTTCGCTCAACCAGTCCGTCAGGTTCGAGGTCACTTCGTTCTGCATGGCGCGCTGAAGCAGCATCTCGCGCTCCTTGCCGGGCGGCAGGCTGCGCGCGCGCTCGCGGGCGGTTTCGGCGAAGGCCGCTAATCGCTCCTGGAGCGATTGGGTCTGTTTCCTGCGGTTGCGTTTGGCGGTCATTGTACTTTCACAAAGCCCTTTGGATGGAAGGAATTGGCCCCGGCGGGAGGTTGGCGCCGGGGCCGGAGTTTCGTGCCGGTTGGGGCGGCCCAGACCGGCAGCGTTCGAAGCTTCGGCCGCAACCGCAGGTTCCTGCATTTCAGTAAGTTAACGGGGCGTGATTTTGCGGGTGCGAAGCACAGCGGCCGAGCAGCGCCGGACGCGCGCAGCGGGGCGCCATCCGGGCGCGTGCTGCACGTTCACTTCGTCGGCCCCTATTCCGGCTGCACAAGGTGTTGGGGGGGCTGCTCTTCGCGATCGTCGCGAAGAGCCTTGAGCTCCGCACGCAACATCGCACTTTCCATCACCACGCGGCGCACCTCGCGCTTCGCATTTTCAAGCTGATCCGCGACCGCTCTGTGCTGCGCCCGAAGGACGCGGCTTGCTTCGATCGCGCGCTCAGCGCGGGAAAGCAGGACGTCGTTCATGGACCGAGAGTATAAAAGCTTCGCGACGAAGGCGCCTTTACGTAAGTTACGTAAGTTACTCAAAACCAGCCGTCCGCTCAAAAACACCCGCGAACACTAACCTGGATCAAGTACCTCGGAACACCCGATCGGATACGGGACCAACGACCGTTCCCAGGCGAGAAAGCGCTTAGGCCCGTCGATAGAGTTGCAGATAGCTCGGCGAGAACAGCGCCGCGTCCTTGAGCGCATCGAGATCGGTGATGGTCAGCGTGCGATCGCGCAGCACGATCAAGCCGGAGGCACGCAACTCCTGAACCGTGCGGTTGAGATGGACCACCGACAGGCCGGTGGCGTCCGCAAGATCCATTTGCGTCACCGGCATCACGCAGGAATTGCCCTCGACCATGCCGACAGGACGCAGCCGCTCGATGATTTCGCAGAACAGATGGGCCACGCGTTCAAAGGCCACCCGGCGGCCGAGGTTGATGGCCCATTCGCGCTGGATCGCGTTGTTGACGAGCGTCTCGCACCAGAACGCTTCCGCGAGCCCACGGTCGCCAGCCACCAGATTCTCGAACCGCGCGCGCTTGATTTCGGTGTAGACGACCGGCGTCATCGCCGCGATGGAATGATCCATCACCGAGAGCAGGAACGCGTGCGCGTCGCAACTCTCGCCGGGAAAGAGAAAATTGACGATCTGGCGCCTGCCATCCTCGAGCGTCTTGTAGCGGCAGAGCCAGCCCGACAGCACCAGGCGCACGCTGTCGACCGGATCGCCCTCCGAGATCAGATCCTCGCCCGCCCCTGCGCGCTGGATTCCCTCGAGCATTGCGTATTCGAGCGAAGTGCGGGCCTCGGCCGACAACGATCTCAGCACGTTCAGCCGGCGAATGACCGGATCCAGCAGGCTGCGATCTAGCGTCGACAAGGGCATCAGTTGGCTACCGCCGGTGTATGAAACGCGCGCTTGCTGAGGGGAATGGCGATCGTGCATTCCAGTCCCCTCGGATTGAATGCCATCGTGGTCTGCCCCTTGAACTCGAACGCGAGTGTGCGCTCCAGGAGCTCGGTCCCAAATCCCTTGTGCGGCGGCGGCGCAACCGGCGGCCCACCGCGCTCCCGCCACTCGAATACCAGCTCCGCCGGCTCGGTGCCCTGCTCAATGCGCCAGGAAATCTCGATGCGACCCGTCGGCCGGCTCAGGGCGCCATATTTCAGCGCGTTGGTCGCGAGCTCGTGAATGGCAAGCGCGAAGGTTTCCGCGGCCTTCGAGTGAAAACGCACCGTGGGCCCGCTGACACGCACCTGCTCGCCTTCTCTCGCATTATAGGCCAGCAGCTCCTCGACCGCGAGGTATTCGAGATCAACGCCGCCCTCGGGGTCGCGGGTCACCAGCGCCTGGGTACGGGCGAATGCGTTGAGCCGGCCGTCGAGGTGGGAAGCAAACTCTTCGACCGTCGAGCTCGTATCGGCCGTGCGACGCGCGATCGAGCGCACCACGCCGAGCGTGTTGCGGACGCGGTGCTGGAGCTCGGCCAGCAGCAAGCGCTGCCGCTCCTCGGCGCGGGTGATGGCGGTGATGTCGACGAAGGTGATGACTACCCCGGCGATGAAATTGTCGATACTGCGATAGGGCAGGATGCGCACGATGTAGCGCGTGCCGCCGTCCGGGTCCCTCAGCTCGCGCTCGGCGATGGCGAGCGTGCGCAGCACGCCGCGAATGTCGTCGTAGAGCTCCTCGATCGGGATGCGCGCCTTGATGTGCGCGATGGGACGGCCCGTGTCGGTTTCGACGAGATGCAGAATTTGCGTGATCGCCGGCGTGAAGTTCATCACCCGCAAATCGTTGTCGAGGAACACGGTCGCAATCTGGGTGCTCTCCAGGAAATTCTCGAGGTCGCTGGTGGCGCGCGTCAATTCCTGGACGCGGTGGGCCAGCTCGCCGTTGACGGTGGTCAGCTCCTCGTTGACCGACTGCAGTTCCTCGCGCGAGGTTTCGAGCTCTTCGTTTGCGGACTGAAGCTCTTCGTTGAGCGACTGGTATTCCTCGTTCGAGGACTTCAGCTCCTCGTTGGTGCTTTCGAGTTCTTCGATGGTCGCCTGAAGGCGCTCCCGCGTCGCCCGCAGCTCGCCTTCGATACGCTCCACATGCTCGGTCTGCACCAGCGCATTGGGCTGGCCCTCTTCGGGATCAATGGCGCGGACCGGGCCTTCCTTGAACAGGACGACGAAATTGCGATGGCCGCTGCCGCCATCCTGAATCGGCTCCACCGTGATGTCGACGAGAATGCGATGGCCGTTGGCGCCGAGTTGCACCTGCACGACATGGGCGGCCTCGTTGGTCTCCGTCGCGCGACTGAGCACCGCGCGCAGTTCCAGGCGGAGATCGCGGTGGACAAGTTGGAGCAGGTCTAGCGTAGCGACCCCTGCCGTCGGTTCGATGAAGCGGCCGGTGCGCCCGGAAAAATGCAGGACCTGAAAGTTGCCGTCGGTGATGACATAGGCCGGCGAGTAGCGTTCCGCGACCCGCTGCGCGCGGCGCTCCAGCCCGACGTCGGGGCGGAACGAGCGCGCCGGCACCACCTCGAGGGTTGCCCTCCCCGCAGCGGTCGTGATTGGAAATTCCGGCGGCAGCCGCGTTCCGGTCTCGAGCTTCTTGAAGATGCGGGCGCGGCGGTCGATCGGCACGAACAATTTTGGATGCCGCGTCACGTTCTCGGAATTGCCGAGGAACAGGTAGCGATCCGGCAGAAGTGCGAAATGGAATAGCGGGATCACCCGGTTCTGCAGTTCGGCATTGAGATAGATCAGCAGGTTGCGGCAGGAGACGAGATCGAGCTTGGAGAACGGTGCGTCCTTGATCACGTTATGCTGCGAGAAGATGCACATTTCGCGCAGCTCCTTGACCACGCAATAGGTGTCACCCTCGCGCACGAACCAGCGCGCCAGCCGCTCGCTGGTCATGTCCGCCTCGATCTTGGTGCGGTAGCGGCCGACGCGCGCGGTCGCCAGCGCCCGCCCGTCGATATCGGTAGCGAAGATCTGAACCTGCGGCGCGGAGTCCATTTTTGCCATGTGCTCGCGCAGGAGGATACCGATCGAATAGGCCTCCTCTCCAGTGGCGCAGCCGAGCACCCAGACGCGAACCTGCTGGCCCGCGGTCTTGCCTTCGAAGATCTTCGGGACGATCTGGCTCTCCAGCACCTCGAATTCGCGCTTGTCGCGGAAGAATTCGGTGACGCCGATCAAGAGATCGTTGAAGAGGTGCTGCACCTCGTCCTGGTCGTTGCGCAGGAAATCGACATAGGCGGAAATATCGGCGATCTGAACCACCTGCATGCGTCGCTGCACGCGGCGCAGAAAGGTATTCTGCTTGTAGCCGTGGAAATCATTGCCGGTCTTGCTGCGCAGGACGTCGGCAATGCGCGACAGCGAGGTCGCCGCAGCGGCCAAGACCTCGTCGAACCCCTGCTTCTCTTCCAGCCGCCGCAGATGACGGGCATAGACCTGGATGTGCTCGGCGATGTCTTCGGCGGTCAGCACGTAGTCGGCGATCGCGGCCGGCGTATCGGTGTCCTTCAGATGATCCGCCTCGTCGCTCGCGCCTTTTTCGGCGATCGCGAGACCACCGTGATCCTTCAGCGTCGCGGTCCCCAGCGTGCCATCGCCGCCGATGCCTGACAGGATCACACCGATCGATTGCTCGGCGCGTTCTTCAGCCAGCGACACCAGGAAGCTGTCGATGGTGGCCCGCTCGCCCGGCGCCTGCTCGGCCTGTCGGACTGCGAAGCGCCCGCCACGGATGGTGGTGATCATCGCCGGCGGGCATAGGTAGATCGTGCCGCCCTCGATGGTCTGGCCGTCGCTGATGTCGGCGACCTTGCCGCCGCTGGAATTCTGCACGATCCGGCGCAGCCGGGGTTCATCGAGCGCCTCATGATGTTGAAGCGCCAGCACGACGGCCTGGTCGGCCCCAAGGGTCAACTTGCCAAAGAAGCGTTCGATGCTGCCCAGAGCGGTCGGCGGGGCACCCACCCCGATGATCAGCGGGGAGTTGATCTGGCGCTCTCTTTCGACCGACTGGTCGCCGACTTCATGCATGGTCTTCGGTGGCTCTCATTCACTGCGGGGACTGGATGCCCGCTCGCCGCAATAGCAGAATTGATGTTATCTCAACAGGTGAAAGGCGGAAATGTCACGCTGCGTTCCATACAGCGAGCGTCGTTGTCAATTCCCGACCACCGGCCCATAGTTGCGTGCGGCAGGAGCCCTAGGATGCAAACGTCCGACGAACTCGCGGCCCTGATCAGGCGGGCCGAGGATGCCACCGCGACCGCCCGCCGGCTGCTCCGTGAGAACGACCGTTTGCGCCGCAACGTCGAGCGGCAACTCGACTTCATGTATGAACTCGGCGCAGATTTCGGGCGGCCTGCCGCCCGGATCACTCCGGACCGACTTGCTGCCGAAGGTAGGCAATCCGCTGCTCGATCAGGACACGATGGCGCAGCCATTCGGTCAGGGTCTGCTTCAGGGCCTCCGCCAACCGCTCCGCCAGGGCCGCCTCATGGCTGCCGGCACTGAGTTGACGGATCCGATCCTCCTGGTCTCGGATGCGCTGCCAACCCTCTTCGATATCCCGATCGGCCTTGGTCAGATGGCGGCGCTCGGTATCGAGCTGCTCCGTCCATTCGGCGAGGGAAATGTTCATGGCGACCCTCAAGCCTCCCGGTTGCGAACCGGAGGATCGAGCGACTTTAGCACAACCCGCCGGATCATGTCGGCATATTCACGATATTCGGCAGCCCGCGCCTGGTACATCTCGGCAACCGCGGGCCGGCCACTGCGCCGGCCGTCGGCGGCCATGCGCTGCACCAGCTCAGCCCGCTCCTCGATGATACGCAGCGCGACCCGCAGGGCTTCATCCACTTGCCCCTCCTGCTCCTTGGCGAGGATGTCGGCGGTGTAGGCGTGACCGACCTGGCAACGGAAGCGCATCGGGTGCGACTCCTTGATCTCGGACATCACGCCCCCGCAGGCCGGACAGGTCAGCGCAACCGGATCAGCCACCGAGATGAGCTTGTCACTGCCGATCCGCTCGCCGGCCGCGATCTCGACCTCGAGCCGGATCTCCGGCGGGATCGGCAGCGCGGCGCCGGCAACTTCCCTGGTGAGATCGGACAGGACATCACCCATTCCGGCGCCGGGAACGCAAAGATCGATGATGGAGGCCTCCAGGGCGCTCCTTGGCATCTCATCGGCGATGGCGTCCGAGGGGTCCTGAACCACGGATATCCCGCCGCAACGCTTGATCGCGTTGAGACCGGCCGCACCGTCGGACAACAGGCCGCTGAGCAGCACGCCGATCACGCGCGGGCCGTAATTGATGGCGGCCGAGCGAAACAAGGCGTCGATGGCCGGCCGGACCATGTTCTCGCGCGGACCCCGCCCGAGGAAAACGCGATCGTCGGACAGCAGCAGGTGATGGTCCGGTGCGGCCAGGTAAACCTGGCCCGGCTCGATCTTCATGCCGTTTTCGGCCTGCCGGACCGGGAGCGGGCCGGCGCTGCTGGCGACCGTAGAGAGAATGCCGATGCCTTGCGCCGGGATGTGCAGCACGATGAACACCGCCGCGGGCAGATCCGGCGGCAGGCGGCCCAGGATCTGCTTCAGCGGTGCGGTCGCGCCGGCCGAGCCACCTATGACGATGATGTCGCGGTTGCTCATGGAACCCACTTTCGGTTGTAACGTTTGTACCAAGGCGGGTCACCGCCCTATGTTCCTATGGACCGGAAAGGAAGGCATGGGAGGCGTCATGGTGATATCGCCCACGTCGTCAGATCCGCTGCCGCCGCTCAGCGGGCGGCGGATCTTCGTTGTCGAGGACGAATATTTTCTCGCCGATGACATCGGCAGGGCATGTCGCGAGCTAGGCGCAGACGTCGCAGGCCCGGTGGGCGATCTCGATGACGCACTCAGGATTCTGCACGACGGCAGCATCCTGGATGCCGCCGTGCTCGACGTGAACATCCGCAGCGAGATGATCTTTCCTGTCGCGCGCGAACTGAAGGCACGGAACATACCGTTCCTCTTCACGACCGGATACGACAAGGTCACGATCAGTCCGGAATTCCACGACGTGTTGATCTTGGAGAAACCGATCGATCTGCCGGCGATGGCCCACAGGCTGGCCGCACTGATCGCCGACCCGCAGGGGTGAGCCGAACGGCGATCAGAACAGATGCGCGAAAGCGAGCCAAGCGGTCACCGCCAGGCACAGGAGCACCGCAGCATAGGGCAACGCGATCCGCAAATCAGCAGCCCTCCCCGCCATTAACCCATCATCATCCAGACGATCGCCGCCATCATCACCAGAAAACCCGTGATTGCCGTTGCGATAAAGGCCTGTTCGACGCGATCCATCGGCATCACAGCCCCCTTCTCCAGCCCAACCAATCTGGCGGACTGGGAAGCCACGCGCATTAGGCTATGTGAATCGGATTCCTCCTTTGTCGATCCGCGGGAGCGGCGGGGTCCTCAGCCTAGATTGCGACGGCATCGTTCTACGACTTCGCCGTGCCCGGCTCCGCCATCTTGCGATGCTGCTTGGCCAACATCTCGTTGGGCGTGACGTTGGCGATTGTGGTCTGGATCTTGTTCTTCATTCCGGTCACGATGTCGGACTCGCCGCGCAACATGGCGTCGAAGCCGGCCTTCGCCACGTCGTAGGCGCTGTCCTTCGGCTCGGTGCCGACCTTCGTGTCCATCATGTCGGCGCGGCGAAAGAACTCGGTTTCCGTGGCGCCCGGCATCAGGCAGGTGACGGTGACGCCGCTGTCGCGCAGCTCCTCGCGGAGCGCGAACGAGAATGAATCGAGGAATGCCTTGCTGGCGTTGTAGACCGCCTGGAAGCTGCCCGGCGTGAATCCAGCGATCGAGCCCGTGATCAGGATACGGCCCGAATTGCGGCGAAGCATCTCGTTGCCGGCGCGATGGATCAGATACAGCGTGCCGGTGATGTTGGTGTCGACAAGGTGCTTGATCCTGGCAAAATCCTGGTCAAGGAAGGCCTTACCGAGGCCGACGCCGGCATTGGCCAGCAGCGCGTCGATCGGCCGGTCGCCGACCGCGGCGCAGAGCTTGTCGACGCCTTCGGTGGTGGCGAGATCGGCCTCGACCGCCTCGACGCTGGTGCCGAGCCTGCGGAGATCCACGGCCACCCTCTCGATCTCGGGCTCATTCGCCGCGATGACAAGGTTGAAGCCTCCTTGGGCACAACATCTGGCGAGTTCCAGCCCGATGCCGGTGGAGGCGCCGGTAACGACAGCAAGTTGGTTGGCGGCCATGAGCGTATCCTTCGCTAGTCCTTGAGTGGGATTGATGACGCTCCAATCACCGCGGTGGCCGCTCGTTCCTATCGGGGACGCACTCTGGTGCGGCGCAAAGATTCTGCACCGTACGATAGCAACCATCGTTCGCTGTTCGACTTGGATGCCTCGTAGCTCGCGGGAGGACAGAGATGAAGGCGCTGGTTTGGCACGGCAAGGAAGACATTCGCTGCGACACCGTCACCGATCCTGAGATTCAGGATTCGCGCGACGCGATCATTAAAGTCACGAGCTGTGCCATCTGCGGCTCGGACCTGCACCTCTTTCACAATTACATACCGGGCATGCTGCCCGGCGACATCATGGGCCATGAGACCATGGGCGAAGTGGTCGAGGTCGGCTCGGGCGTCGACGGCAAGCTGAAGAAGGGCGACCGCATCGTCGTGCCCTTCACAATCATTTGCGGCGAATGCGACCAGTGCAAGCGCGGCAATTTCTCGGTTTGCGAGACGACCAATCGCAAGCGCCACCTCGCTGAAAAAGTGTTCGGTCATTCCGGCGCCGGCCTGTTCGGCTATACGCATCTGACCGGCGGCTATCCGGGCGGCCAGGCCGAGTATCTGCGCGTGCCGTTTGCCGACGCCACCCATATCAAGGTGCCCGCCGGAATTCCCGACGAGCAATTGCTGTTCCTCAGCGACATCTTCCCGACCGGCTGGCAGGCCGCCGTGCAATGCGACATCGAGCCGACCGATACGGTCGCGATCTGGGGCTGCGGTCCGGTGGGGCAGATGGCGATCCGCAGCGCCATCCTGCTCGGCGCCAACCAGGTTATCGCGATCGACTGCCTGCCTGAACGGCTCAGCATGGCCGAAGCCGGCGGCGCGACCACCATCAATTTCGAGAACGAAAGCGTCCTGGAGCGGCTCGAGGAGCTCACCGACGGCAGAGGCCCCGAGAAATGCATCGATTGCGTCGGGATGGAGTCGCATGTGATGGCCTCCCTGCCCGACACGCTGCTCGACCGCGCCAAGCAGATGGTGATGGTGGAGAGCGACCGGCCGCATGTGCTGCGCGAGATGATCTATGTCTGCCGTCCCGGCGGCATCCTTTCGGTGGCGGGCGTGTACAGCGGATTTTCCGACATGCTTCCGATGGGCGCCTTCATGAACAAGGGCCTGACGATGCGCACCGGCCAGACCCACGTCAACCGTTGGACTGACGACCTGCTCCATCGCATCGAGGAAGGTCAGATCGATCCGTCCTTCGTCATCACCCACACCGTCCCGCTCAGCCAAGGCCCGGAGATGTATCAGGTGTTTCGCGACAAGCGCGACTCCTGCGTCAAGGTCGTGTTGAAGCCCTGAGGAGCAATATCCATGTTTCATTTCTCCAATATCGTGCGCACCAAGGGCGATCCGAAGATCGTCGAGGGCGGCCCGAGCCTGAAGCGCCCCGAAGACCAGCTCGCCCGCGCGCTCGGCTGGTTCAGCATCGGTCTCGGCGTCGTGGAATTCTTCGCGCCGCGGCGCGTCACGGAAACGCTGGGCATGGAAGGCCATGAGACGATGGTCCGCGCCTTCGGCGTGCGCGAGATCCTTGCCGGGATCACGACACTCTCGGTCGAGAAGAACGCTGGCCTGTGGGCCCGCGTCGGCGGCGACGGTCTTGATGCCGCCGCGCTGCTCTCGGGGCTGACCGCGGACAATCCCAAAAAGGGCAATATCGCGCTGGCGCTGCTGATGGTCGGCGGCATCGCGCTGCTCGACTACCGCGCCGCGCAGGACACCAAGCCGCGGCGGCCGCCGCGCGACGCACGGCGCAAGCTGTACCCGAACCGCAGCGGCTTTCCCAAGGGCATCGAGAGCGCCAGAACAGCAGCCAAGCAGATCGCAGCGCACGCCACGGCGGGGCGGACCTGAGGACGCACGACGAGGTAATGCAAGGAAATGAGCGAGGCGTCCCGTGACGAAGGTGCATGGTGGGAATCCGCCGTCATCTACGAAATCGCACTGATCTCGTTCCAGGACTCGGACGGCGACGGCAAGGGCGACCTTGCCGGCCTGACGTCGCGGATCGATTATCTGAAGTGGCTCGGCGTCGACGCGATCTGGCTGACGCCGATCTACAAGAGCCCCTTCCGCGACCTCGGCTACGACATCTCCGACTACTGCTCCATCGACCCGGCGTTCGGTAGCCTCGATGCGTTCGACCGCCTGCTCAAGGCCCTGCACGCAGCAGAGATCCGCGTGATCCTCGATCTCGTGCCCAATCATACTGCCAACGATCACGCATGGTTCGTCGAGAGCAGCAGCTCACGGAACAGCGCGAAGGCCGATTGGTACATCTGGGCCGACGCAGCCGAGAATGGCGGTCCGCCCAACAATTGGCTAAGCCGCTTCGGCGGCAGCGGCTGGGAATGGTGCGAGGCGCGGCGGCAATATTACTACCATTCCTTCCTGGTCGAGCAGCCCGATCTGAACTGGCGCAACCCGCAGCTGCGCGCCGCGATCGCCGACGTCATGCGCTTCTGGCTCGATCGCGGCGTCGACGGCTTTCGCGTCGATGCCAGCGCCGTCCTGATCAAAGACGAACTCCTGCGCGACAATCCGCATAACCCGCAAGCGAAAGGCAAGCCGCCGCCGCAGTGCCAGACGCCTGTCTTTACCGACGATCGGCCGGAGACGATGGATTGCATCGAATTCATCCGCGAGGTGATCGATGGTTATCCGGGGCGGATGTTGTGCGGTGAGGTCCAGGGCAAGACCGACCGCATCGGCCACTTCTACGGCAACGACCGACCGCGCCTGCATTTGCCGCTCAATTTCGCGCTGCTGGACTCGCAATGGGACGCGCTGTCCCTGCAAGCAACGATCGACGCGTATTACAACGCCATCCCGGATCATGCATGGCCGGTCTGGGTGATCGGTGGTCACGACAAGCAGCGGGTCGCGAGCAAGATCGGCGACGCGCAGATGCGGGTGCTGGCGATGCTGCTGATGACGCTGCGGGGAACGCCGTTCTTCTTCATGGGCGACGAGATCGGCCGCAAGCGCGTTCCCATTCCGTCCGACCGCGTCCGCGACCCCTTCGAGAAGCTCGTGCCGGGCTACGGCCTTTGCCGCGATCCGGAACGCGCGCCGATGCGTTGGGACGACAGCACCAACGGCGGCTTCACCACCGGCAATCCGTGGCTGCCGCTGGAGCCGCCTGACGGCGCGGCCAACGTGGCCGGGCAGCGGCGCGACCCGCGTTCGATCCTGGCGCTGTTTCGCGCGCTGATGACGTTGCGGCGCGAGCACGCGTGCCTGCACCACGGCGGTTACGAGCCGCTACGCGCGCAGAACGACGTGCTTGCCTACAGGCGGACGGGTGACGGCAGCGACATTCTGGTCGCGCTCAACATCGCCGCCGAGCCGCGGAAATGGCACTGGCAAGGTCGCGGCCGCCTGTTGATGTCGACGCATCTGGACCTGCCGTCCGAGCCGCTGCCGGGTGCCACCATCCTGCTCCGCGGCAATGAAGGCGTGATCATCGCGATCGAGCCACGGTGAGACCGAGGAACCATCCGCGCGGCAGCGAGTCTCATCAACGCTTCCGACGTCCCCCCTGCCGGAGGCAGAGTAGACCAAACCGCGGCCCCGGCGCTCACCCCCTTCAAGCGCCGGGGTAGCGGCGTGAGCCTGGAGGCGGACCATGAGCAAGACCAAGGGCCTCGGTCAGCGGATCGCTGGCAAGACGAAGCAGGCCATCGGTGAAATCGTCGGGGATCAGGATCTCCATGAGGAAGGCAGGGAGCAAGCGGGGCACGGCCGGGACGAACAGAGCAAGCCGAGCGAGCTCAATCCGTCGAAGAAACTCAATCAGCTGACGTGAACGCCGTCGCGCCGTCCGCCATTTCCTGTTCAATTCGCCCCGGTGATGAAGCCGCCTCACGGCGGCGCTCCCGCTGGATCGCCGCTGCCCAACTCGGCCTGATCAGCAGCACCTTCTCGACCATCGTCAGCCAGCTCTTCGCCGCGCGCATCGGACGCGATGCCGCCGTCGACTGGATGACGGTCGCCGCCATTCCCGCGCGCGATTGGGCGATCAGCGCAGAGCCGTCGTGGAGCGCGATCCTTGCCGGGATCGCGTTCCATCAATGGGCGGACTTTTCCTGGGCGCTGGTCTTCTTCGGCGTGCTCGGACGCTGGACCGCCGACCTGCGGCCGCTCACGATCCTGCTGCTCGCCCTGCCATGGGCCGTGTTCTCGTCAAGCATGGAATGGTTCATGTTGGTGCCGCTGTTTCCGTTCTGGCAGCCGCTGTTCACGCTGCAGCAGCCGTACTGGATCGGCCTGCTCGTCCACAGCTCCTCGGCCGTGATGTACCCCCTGTTCGCCAGGCTGCGCTGGACGGGGGGAGCTGCACCCGCGCGCAATGTTCGCTTCACCAATGCCTGGATCACCGGCGCGCTGGCCTTGATCGCCCTGCTCGGCGCGACCGCGTTGTTCGGCGGCCATGGTTACGAGCCGCCGTGGATGGGCCACGACAGAGACGCGGACCAGACTTACATCCGTCACATGACCGCGCATCACGCCCAGGGCATCGCGCTGGCGCGGATCGCCGCGGAGCGCGCGCAGGACCCGCATCTGCGAAAGCTGGCGATGCTGATGGTCGCAAGCCAGACGGGCGCGAACCGGATTTTCGAGACCTGGTGGCTGAGCTGGTTCGACACCGAGATGCCCGATTGCAGCTCGGACGAACGTGCCGCCATGCCGGGCTTCCTGACGCAGGCCGAGATGCGGCAGGTCAAGGCCGCGCCGGCGGATCAATTCGACACGCTGTTCGTCGAGACGATGAGCAAGCATCACGCCGGCGCGGTCAGGATGGCCGACCAGATGTGGCATAGCGGCGGCGATCTGCGCCTGCGTGTTATGGCCCACGCCATCCGCCACGAGCAGCAGGGGGAGATCGCGCTGATGCACGGCGCGAGCGGCATTGCTGCCGTCACCACGGCGTTCCGCAACATGCTCGGCGACAACGTCAATTGAGTAGATTGCACCCTACTCGCGCCAGAACTCCGCCAATTCCTCGGCGGTCATCAGGTCGACCTGGCCGTGAAAGCGGGTGCGGTACATCGTCATGAGCGCATCGTGGCCGACATCGGACGAGCTGCACAGCGCATCCTCGACGATGACGACCCTGAAGCCGAGATCGACGGCGCTCAGGACCGTCGAGAGCACGCAGACGTCCGTCTCTGCCCCGGTGATGATGACCGTGCGGACTCCCTTGTCCACCAGCAGGCTCGCGAGGCCGGGATTGCTGAACGCCGAATAGGCCGGCTTGTCGATGACGGCCGCCGGGGGAACGAAGCGGCTCAGGGCCGGCACGAGTTCAAGACCGGACGGCGGAAGATGTTTGCGGGTCGCCTGTCGCCAGCGACGAAAATAGCTCTGCCACTGTCCGGGCCGATCCTCCGGATCTTCCGGCGTGATGAATCGCGTGAAGATCGTTCTGGCCTGATGGCGCGAAACGATCGAGGCGATCGTCGGCAAGACCCTCGCCATCCATGGCGTCGCCCAGAGACCGCCGGGAGCGAAGATGTTCTGCATGTCGATGCACAAGTGAACGGCGTCGCTGATGTCGGTCACGTCCGACGCGCTGTCTCTCATCGTCCTTCACTCCTGTGGGCGTGATCGACGGCGTTCACGACGCCGAGATCGGAGCCTCTCCGCCCTCGACGATCTCCGGAAGGACGTCCTTGAACAAACGCACCGGAATGGATTTCGCAGCAGGGACCTTGCTGCCCTCCGCCTGATGCCAGAGCGGAATGAGCACGTTGCACTCGGGATAATAGGCCGCAATGCTCCTGCGCGGGATGCCATAGGGGACGATTTGGAGCTCGCTCAAGCTGCGCGTGACGCCATCGCCCGCCTCCGTCACCAGCGTGACGGTATCTCCTGCTTTCACCCCGTCTTCCTCCATGTCAGCGGGATTCATGAACACGACGTAGCGGCCACCCTCGATGCCGCGAAAGCGATCGCCTTCGGCGTAGATCGTCGTATTGAACTGTCCGTCGGCGCGCAGTGTCATCAGCTCGTAGACTCCGTCGGTCTCGCGGGGTGGCGCGAAGGCCGACTTTGGAACGGTGAAGTTCGCCTTGCCGTTCGGGGTCTTCCACTTCCGCTCGCGCGCCGCGAGCGGCCGCGCAAAACCGCCGGGTTCGAACATGCGCGCATTGAAGTCCTTGAACTGGTCGGGATAGGTGCGCTCGATGGCGTCCCGAACCCGCGAATAGTCGGCGACCCAGGCGTCCCAATCGATCTTGGGGTTGGGCTTCAACGTTGCCTTTGCCAGGGCGGCGACGATCGCCGGCTCCGACAGGAGATGGTCGGCCACCGGCTTGCGCTGGCCGCGCGATCCGTGAATGCAGGTGGTGGAATCCTCCATCGACACCGATTGTGCGCCGCTGGCCTGCCGGTCGATTTCGATCCGGCCGAGGCACGGCAGCAGATAAGTGACCTCGCCCGGCACGAGGTGGGTCCGGTTGAGCTTGGTCGCGATCTGCACCGATAGGCGCAGGCCGGACCAGGCGGGCTCCATCAGGGACCGCTCGGGAACGGCGCGCAGGAAATTGCCGCCGAGGCTGACGAAGCCGCGAACGTCGCCTTTCAGAATGCCCTCGCAGGCGTCGACGGTGGACAGTCCCTCCCACCGCGGCGGCTCGAAGCCGTAAAGCTCCGCAAGCTTGTCGAGCGGCACCAGCTTGGTCTTCTCGGAAATGCCGACGGTGCGCTGGCCCTGCACGTTGGAGTGGCCCCGGATCGGCGAAATGCCGGCACCGGGCTTGCCGATATTGCCGCGGAGCAGCAGCAGGTTGACGATCATCTTGTTCGTCTCGACGCCGTGCTTGTGCTGGGTGATGCCCATGCCGTAATTGGCGATCACGGCCTTAGCCTCCATATAAGTGTTCGCGGCCTCGCGCAGGGCACCGCGCGAAAGCCCCGAGGCCCGTTCGATCTCCTCCCAATCCTGTGCACGGCAGAATTCGGCGAACTCCTCGAAGCCGGCCGTGTGCTGCCGGATGAATTCGACATCCACCACGCGCGCAGTTTCATTTTCCCGAGCGAGGTCGTCCGCCTCGATCACCCATTTGCAAATCCCAACGATCGCCGCCGCGTCGCCGCCGACACGCACCTGATAATATTGCGAGCTGATGCGCGTGCCGCCTGCGACCATCTGGACCGGATTTTGCGGATTGACGAACCGCTCCAGGCCGCGCTCGCGCAGCGGATTGAACGTTATGATCGGCACGCCGCGCTGCGCCGCCTCCTGGAGCGGATGCAGCATGCGCGGCGCATTGGTGGTGGTGTTATGGCCGAAGAAGAAGATGCAATCGGTGATCTCGAAATCCTCCAGCAGCACCGTGCCGACCGGAACTCCGATCACCTCCGGCAGCGCCACCGACGTCGTCTCGTGGCACATGTTCGAGCTGTCGGGGAAATTGTTGGTGCCGTACATGCGGCCGAACAATTGGTACATGTAGCTGGTTTCGAGCGAGGCACGTCCGGACGTGTACATCACGACGGAACGGGGATCGAGCCGGTTCAGCTCGGCGCCGATATCCGCAAAGGCCTCGTCCCAGTCGACCGCTAGATATTTGTCGCTTGCCAGGTCGTAACGCATCGGCGTCGTCAGTCGCCCCTGCTCCTCCAGTTGATGATCGGACCAGGTTCGTAGTTCAGTCAGCGTATGTTGCGCAAAGAACTCCGGTGTCGCGGTCTTGCTAGTAATCTCCCAGGCGGTCGCCTTGGCACCGTTCTCGCAGAACTCGAATGGACGTGGCTTGGCCGGCTTGGCCCAGGAGCAGCTCACGCACATGAATCCGTCGGGCTTGTTCTGCTTGAGCAGGATCTCGCTGCCGAGAATGGCGACCTCTTCCTGCGTCAGGATGCTTGCAACGGCTTTAAGTGAGCCCCAGCCGCCTGCCGGCGCATCATTGTTCTCGACCTTTGCCTTTTGCCGCATGGCGTTTCCTTCAATCGCAAGCCCTGCACGCAGAACCCGAGATGGGATGGCAAGTTCCAACCGTTCGGAACCTTGCTCCGGTTCGTGCGTCGATGAATCGACGTAGGACGAACACCCATGCACGGCTCTCGATCCGGCGCACACGATCGCGCATCCATGCCCACGCCATCCGTGAGAATGCCCCGGCTCACGTCGAGCGGGACGCACGATGAGCGGATGCTGGCCGAGGAATGTCCCGTGGCACTCGTCTACGACGGAACGACCGTCGCCGTTGTGATGGCAACTCCCGCCGATCTGACCGACCTTGCTGTGGGATTCAGTCTGACCGAAGGGATCATCGGCGACATCGGCGAGATCGAGGAGCTCACGGTCGTTCCCGGTCCCGATGGGATCGAACTGCGGCTATGGCTGCGACCGAATGCCGGGCGACGGCTGAAGGAGCGACGGCGACAGCTGGTCGGGCCGACGGGTTGCGGCCTGTGCGGCATCGACAGCCTGCGCGAAGCCGGCCGTATCGCTCAGTGCGTCGAGCAACCGGCGAGCCTCACGCCGGAGCAGATCAGCATGGCCATCGCAGTCCTCACCGAGTCACAGATCCTCAACCACAAGACACGCGCCGCTCATGCCGCGGGTTTTTTCCGGCCAGGCAGCAAGACCATGATGGTGCGCGAGGACGTGGGGCGCCACAACGCCCTCGACAAGCTTGCCGGCGCTCTCGCCATCGAAGGCGCATCCGGCGGCGCCGGCGCCGTCATCCTCACCAGCCGGATATCGGTCGAGATGGTGCAAAAAACCGCCGCGATGGGCGCCGGCATTGTCGTCGCCATGTCTGCACCGACTGCGCTTGCGGTCCGAACGGCGGAGGCCAGTGGCATCACGCTTGTCGGTATCGCACGGGGCGACGAATTCGAGATCTTCAGCCATCCGGCGCGGGTGTTCATGCCCGCGGCCACGCAGATCGAGCCGGAGTTTCGACCGCAGGCAAACTAAGGGAACCCGGGCATGAGGGGTAGCGAACTTCGTCGCGCTCACCTTGCTCGACATATGTCGATGGTGGAATCGGCTTGCGGTGCTTCCTCACGAAGCGTAATTTTCAACTCTACGTAGCTCATTCGAAAGCATCTATCGGGTTCGGCCAAGCGGGAGACAGCAATGGCGGATGTCCCATGGCACCTTTCCGGTGACTATTTCGAGAATTGCAATTGCAGCATCGTGTGCCCCTGCCTGATGTCGGCGGCGCCGCCGTTGACCGCGCGACCGACCGAGGGCTTCTGCAACGTACCGCTGATCTTCCACATCGAGACCGGCCGCTATGGCGAGATCGCGCTCGATGACCTGAATGTGCTCGTCATCCTCCACGCACCTGGGGTCATGGCAGACGGAGACTGGTCAGTGGCCGCCTATATCGATCAGCGCGCCAACGATGACCAGACCGAGGCCCTGGCTGCAATCTTCACCGGCGGTGCCGGCGGTCCCATGGCCGCGTTCGCGCCTCTGATCAGCAAGAACCTGGGGGTACGCAAGGTCCCGATCACGTTCCGGATCGACGGCAAGACGCGGTCCGCGGAAATCCCCGGCATCCTGCACATGTCCGTCGATCCCCTGCCGACCATGCATCCGAGCGGCGAGATGTGGACGAACATCGGCCATCCGGTCAGCCCCGACGCCATGGTGATGGCAGTCGGCGCCGCCGGCAATACCTTCAGCGATCATGGCATGCGCTGGGATAATTCCGGCAGGAACGGCCTCTATGCGCCGATCCGCTGGTCGAACCAGGCGTAATGTAAACTCCAGATACGGCCTGCATCGGTGGCCGGCAGCATCGATCGCACAACATCGATCGCAAATGACGGACAGCCCCTTGGAAGCCGTGCTGCGGCGCGATCGCTGGATCGTCGGCGGCGCGATCGTCCTCATGGTCGCGCTGGCGTGGAGCTATGTGCTCTGGCTCGCCAACGACATGGACATGGGCGGCATGGACATGACCGAGTTCCGCATGATCCCGGCTGGGATCGGAATCATGCTGCCAGCCGACGAGCCGTGGCGAACAATCGAGTTCGCCTATGTGTTCCTGATGTGGGCGGTGATGATGATCGGAATGATGGCTCCCTCGGCCGCGCCCATGATCCTGATGTACGCCCGCGTAGGTCGACAGGGCAAAGCGCAAGGCAAACTATTCGCAGCGACCGGCTGGTTTGCCGCCGGCTATCTCCTGGCCTGGTGCGGCTTTTCGCTGGCAGCCACCTTGCTCCAATGGGCGATCGAACGGGCCGCCCTGCTGGATTCCCGGATGGCGATCGCGAGCAACCTGCTCGGCGCCATCGTGCTGATCGCGGCGGGCGTCTATCAATGGACACGGCTCAAAGACGTCTGCCTCGCCCAATGTCAGTCGCCGTTTCTGTTCCTGATGCGCCACGGCGGCTTTCGCAGCGAGCTGCGAGGCTGCTTGCTGCTGGGCTTTCGGCATGGAGGTTATTGTGTCGGCTGCTGCTGGGTATTGATGGCGCTGTTGTTCGTGGGCGGCGTGATGAACGTGCTCTGGATTGCGCTTTTGTCGTTGCTTGTACTTTTGGAGAAAGTCACGCCGGTGGGACGCTGGATCGCGCGCGCTGCCGGCATTGCCTGTGTGGCTGCGGGCGCGTGGCTCCTGCTGACCTTGCCGAAGTGATTGCGAGTCGCGGACGACGATCGCGCCGACTCTCGGCCGCGAGATCGAACATCGAAGACTGGGGGAGGCCCCGTTCCAAGGTTCGCAGCGCGAACACGGCGGGCACCGAAGATCGCGAAACAATCTTTCGCGTGTCAGTTTGCTTGGTGCGCTCGGAGGGACTCGAACCCCCACGATTTTACTCACTGCCACCTCAAGGCAGCGCGTCTACCAATTCCGCCACGAGCGCTTTTGGGGATGCCGGCTTTAGGCTTTGAAGGCCAACCGGATCAACGGCGCCGATCTAACAAATCCATCAGAGGGGTACAAGCCTCCAAAGGCCCTGAATTCCACAAGCTTGGCAGGAAAGTTCCGGCTCTTCGCGCCGGGATCGGCCTTTTCCGCCTGCCCAGGCGGCTGCGCGTGCCCGGGCCGCTACCGCGTGCCCAGGCCGCTACCGCGTGCCCGGGATACGGGGCAGCATCTGCTTGACCTCGACCGCGATCCGGTTGCGGTCGACCAGCACGACGCCGGAGGCGACGGGCAAATTATTGGCCAAAACCTTGACCTCGTCGGCCTCGGTTGCGTCCAGCTCGATGATGGCGCCGCGGGAAAGACGTAATACTTGATGGATCGGCATGGTTGTCGTCCCGAGGACGACCATGAGATCCACGGTGACTTTGTCGAGAGTAGGCACTTCAGCACCACCGCAACTTGGGACTAGGACTAGGGACTTGGTATTTGCGCCTGGGATCATCACCCGGTTATGGTTAGCCAATGGTTAATTCACCCCAAAACCCCCGCCAAGAGCTCGATTTGACGGCGTTTTCCGCCTCTTCCGGCGAGCCCGTGGAGTGGCGGATTTCGGACGCGCCCGTGCCCTATCCGGAGGCCGTGGCCGAAATGGAAGCGCGCGTCGCGGCGATTGCGGCGGGTGAAGCTCCGGAGCTGGTCTGGCTGCTGGAGCACCCCCCGCTCTACACGTCCGGCACCTCGGGCAAGGAATCTGACCTGCTCGATGCCCGATTCCCGACCTTTGCCACCGGGCGGGGCGGCCAGCTCACCTATCACGGGCCCGGCCAGCGCGTGGCCTATGTCATGCTCGACCTGAAGCGCCGCCGGCCGGATGTCCGGGCCTATGTCGCGAGCCTGGAAGAGTTGATTCTGCGAACGCTCGCCGCGTTCAACATCCGTGGCGAGCGGCGAGAGGACCGGGTCGGCGTCTGGGTCAAGCGGCCCGACAAGGGACCCGAGCATGAGGACAAGATCGCCGCGATTGGCGTCCGGCTGAAGCGCTGGGTCTCGTTCCATGGCATCGCCATCAATGTCGAGCCGGAGCTGTCGCATTTCGACGGCATCGTGCCCTGCGGCGTCGCCGATCCCCGCTACGGCGTCACCTCGCTGGTCGACCTCGGCCAGCTCGTGACGATGAGCGATGTCGACGTGGCGCTTCGGCAAGCCTTCGAGGAGCTGTTCGGGCCGACCCAGGCGCTGATGCCGGAAGCGGCGGCCTAACTTCCGGTCTCCCTTATTCTCCGCAAACCCGGAATCAGCTACGCTTGATCTCGGTGTCGCCCCCGCCTCCCCCCTCCGCCGGGAAAGTACATTTCATACCGGGCGAATTGATCATCGGACCGACTGTTCGAGCGCCAGGCATAAGGAGGGGTTGCGTTTCAGCTCGCAATGGGAGGTTTTTGCGATGAGACTGTCTGCACCCATTTATCATCTGAAGCGAAGAGCGAAGCGCCTGTCCCGCGAGGAAGGCATTCCGCTGCACGATGCGCTCGACCGCATCGCCGCGACGGAAGGCTTTTCCGCATGGAGCATGCTCGCGGCGAAAGCTGCCGCAGCGACGCCGGCCAACCGGCTTTTCCCGCAATTCCAACCGGGGGACCTGGTGCTGGTTGGCGCGCGTCCCGGCCAGGGCAAGACCCTGATGAGCCTGGAGCTTGCCGTGGAGGCGATGCGGTCAGGCCATCGCGCCGCGTTCTTCTCGCTGGAATACACCGAGAAAGACGTCTTCGATCGCTTTCGGGCGATCGGCGTGGACCTGGCGCAATTCGAAAAACTCTTCGAGGTCGATTGCTCCGACGCCATCAATGCCGACCACGTCGTCAAGCAGATGGCCGCAGCACCGCGCGGCACCGTCGTGGTGATCGACTATCTGCAACTGCTCGACCAGCGGCGGGAAAATCCCGACCTTTCCGTTCAGGTGCGCGCGTTGAAATCATTCGCGCGCGACAAGGGATTGATTGTCGTCTTCATCTCGCAGATCGACCGTTCCTATGATCCCTCGCTCAAGCCCTGCCCTGACCTGGACGATGTCAGGCTGCCGAACCCGCTCGACCTGAAGCTGTTCGACAAGACCTGTTTCCTGAACAAGGACGAAGTTCACTTTCGCATAGCGAGCTGACGATCAGGAGGCTCAACCGGTTCAGGCCGCGGGTGAGATCGTTCACCCGCGGTCCGCGGTTCACGCCTTCTCCGGCGAAACCTCGAGCTTGCCGGCGACGTAGCGCCGCTCCTGGGTCAGGCCGCCAAAGCCGTAGGCATCGCCCTTGACCTCGTCGACATGCAGATAGGTCTCGTGATGCAGCGGGCCCAGGATCCCGGCCATGCGCTGGAACATCGCGGCGAGATAGGCGGCCTTCTCGTCCTTGGTGTTGGTGCCTTCGCTGACGTGGATGTCGATCCAGTAGCTCGCGAGCTTTTGCTCTGCGAGCGACTTGCCGCCGGCGAACCAGTCGGCCGCCTCCACCGACTTCACGATGATGGCCGTGACCTCAGGATCCTTGTGTAGGATTTTTGCGGTGAGCTCGGACACGGCGCTCGCGATGTCGGCCTTCAGCGAGGGCGACTGGCGGGAGGTGGTGTAGGACACGGTGATCAGCGGCATGGTCGTTCTCCTCGGATGTCGCGCAGGTTGCGCGGCGTTGGTGAGAAGCTAGACCCGCCCTCGACATTTTGGTATCTTATCTCTGTTGATACCAGTGATAAGAGATAATAATGACAGCAACGCTCGACATCGCCACCGTCCAGGCCTTCCTGCTGGTTGCCGACCTCCAGAGCTTTACGCGGACCGCCAAAGCGCTCGGCACGACCCAGGCGGCCGTCAGCCTCAAGCTGCAACGGCTGGAGACGCTGCTGGGAAAACGTCTCGTCGAGCGCTCGCCGCGCGCGGTCCGTCTTACCGCGGATGGCGCAGCGTTCCTCGAGCGCGCCCGCGCGCTCATCGCGGCGCATGATTGCGCGCTGTCGGGCGAGGGATCAGTCGCGCAGTCGCTCTCGCTCGGCATCTCCGACCATGCCGCGGGCCCGGAGTTGGTACCGCTGCTCGAACGCCTGCATGCGATGTCCTCGAACCTCACGCTCGCCGTCACCATCGGCTTCTCCCGCGAGATGCAGGAGGCCTATGATTCGGGCCAACTGGATGCGGTGATCGTGCGCCAGGAAGGCAGCCGGCGCGGCGGCGAGAAGCTGGCCGAGGACGAGTTCGGCTGGTTCGCGTCACGACGCTTCACAGTGCCAAAGGGGCCTTTGCCGCTCGCGACGCTCGCCCCGCCCTGTGGGGTCCGCGCCATCGCCGTGCGCGCGCTCGATAAGGCTGGCCTGAAATGGCGTGAGCGCTTCGTCGGCGGCGGCGTCACCGCCGTGGTTGCAGCCGCGCTCGCCGGACTTGCAATCGCGCCGCTGGCGCGACGGATCGCGCCCCCCGGGCTGGTCGACATCGGGCCGACCCACAAGCTGCCGAAACTCGGCAGCTCGAAGGTGATGCTACATTCCAAGGTCAGCGATCCCGCCAAGCTGGCGGCGCTGCGCGCAGTCGCGGCAACATTCCGGAGCGTGGCGGCGATCTGACGCCGCACGGCTTTACAAGATTGCTTCGAACGCACTGCGCAGCGTCTCGTGCCGGAACACAAAACCGCGGCTCAGCGCCTTGTTGGGCAGCACGCGCTGACCGCCGAGCAGGAGCTCGTCGGCGAAACCGCCGCCGATCCGGCGCAGCAGGCCGCCGGGAATCCGGAACACCGCGGGCCGATGCAGACGGCGGCCTAGCTCCTCGCTGAACTTTGCGTTGGTGACAGGGATCGGCGCGGTGGCGTTGACGGGGCCGGCGAGATCGGGCGTCGCCATCACATAGGCGATCAGCCGGATCAGATCGTCGCGCTCGATCCAGGACATCCACTGCCGCCCGTTGCCGATGGGACCGCCCAGCCCGAACTCGAACGGCGTCAGCAAGCGCGTGATGAAGCCGCCTTCGGTGCCGAGCACGAGGCCGATGCGCAAATTGACCACGCGGACGCCGAGATCCTCCGCCGGCCGCGCCGCCGCCTCCCAGGCCGCACACAGCTCGTGGCTGAAGCAGGCGTGCGACTTCGCCGATTCCGTCAGCACATGGTCGGCCCACAGGCCATACCAGCCGATCGCAGAGCCGCTGACGAGCACCTCGGGCTTGCGTTCGAGCCGCGCGATCAGCTTGACGATCTCGCCGGTCATGTCGATGCGCGAGCCGAGAATCTTCGCGCGCTTCGCCTCGGTCCACAGGCCGTTGCCAATCGGCTCGCCGGCGAGATTGACGACAGCGTCGATAGGAGCGTCCGAGGCGAGCTGATCGAGGCTCGTGATCAAAGTGACCGGCGGCGGCAGCATCTCGGCCTTGGCGGGATTGCGGATCAGCGCAATGACGTGATGCCCTGCTCCGCTGAGGCTCGCGGCGAGGCGGCTGCCGATGAAGCCGGTGGCGCCTGATATCAGCACCGTCTTACGGTCGGACAGCTTTTCGACGAGCCCGTGCGCGGGAGCGCTTCTCATGCGGCTGAGCCGGCGCATCGCCGCAAAATCCCTGACACCGCACAGCGCGGCGCCGACCGCACACGCCGTCGCGGCAATGCTGAGCAGGCCCTGATACACGACCATCACGCCGAGGGGCTGCGTGGCCCAATCGATCAGCACCGGCAACAGCAACACCAGGATGGCGCCGTAATTAATCGCGAGCAGCGTGTGATTGACCCGCTCGCTCGGCGGCAGTTTTCGGCTGAGATCCTCCTCGACGAAATCCATCAGCGTGATGACGATCTCGGCGACCAGCACCGCGACGATCAGCAGCGCCAGCGCGCCATGGACTTCGAGCCAGCCGAGCACGAGGAACAGCAGCGCATAAAGCATGTTGCGAATGCCGTGCAGCTTCAATTCGAAACGCTGCGACGGACGCCAGGCCAGGCGCTCGGTGAATTCGTGGTGATAGAAGGTGTCGAACACGCCCATCACGATCTGGATGGCGATGAGCGTCCACATGAGCTGTGTCATGACACGGCCTCCCTGAACATTGCGGACTGGTGGATCAGCGCGCCGTAACGCGGATGAATGACATCGAGGGTAAAGCGGAAGGCGCCCTCGCCGAGATCGCTGTGTGTCACCGTGAGTTCGCCCGGCGTCAGCCATCGCGGCAGGGGAATCCACAGGCGCCCAAACTGGAGCCCGTAGCCGGCGCTGCGAAACGTCAGCGCCTGGTCCTCGACCGCGATGCGGAGCGCCATCGAGACGCCGAAGCCGACATATTCTTCCAGCCCGGTCGGGCCGGCAAAACGTTTGGCGGAATGGATCACTTGCGGAAAGCCGCGCTTGCGCGCGCAGATGCGGGTCCAGGTCTGGCCGCCCCCGGCGTCTTCGGTCACCGTGACGATGATGGGGACGCCGGTGTCGCGCCCGGTCGGCAGCGGACCGCCGATCAGGCGCACGGCTTGGGCGAACCACCAGCCGATGTCGCTGAAGCCGATCTCATCGACCACACCGACATAGACGACGCTGTCGCCGTCGGCGACGCGTTTCGAAAAACGTCGCCAGGTCGCCAGCGGCAGCCGGCCCCAATCCTCATCCGACAGCAGCGCGCGGAAACGGCGATCGTCGAGCAGTTTCGTGTGAGCGAAGGTCGACGCGTTGGAGCCTGATAATCTCGCCGACGTCATCGCACCCTCCTCAAACCTATTTGGCCTTGCCCAGCGGCAGCAGATTGGCGATCTTCTCACCAAGCCGCATCAGGGCGGCCAGCCGCGGCCGCGGCACCTTCAGCATCTGCATGAACCAGTGGTCGGCGAGCTCGGTGAAGGCGAGCATCTCCTTCAGCCGTTTGCTCGCGACCGGATTGATGGTCGGATCGTCGGCGGCATCGGATACGCAGGCTCTGAGCGCTGTGATCGCCGGATCAAGCTCCCGCTCCTTGCGCCGCGCCGCAATCCTGGCCGCAACCTCCCAAATGTCGGTCTCGGCCTCGTAATGGTCGCGGCGATCGCCGAGAATCGGGACGCGCCGGATCAAGTTCCAGGTAAGCAGCTCCTTGAGCGAGTTGGAGACGTTGGAGCGGGCCATGCCGAGGGTGTCGGCGATGTCCTCGGCCGTCATCGGCGCCTCGGCCAGATAGAGCAGCCCGTGGATCTGGCTGACCGAGCGATTGACGCCCCACTCGTCTCCCATGTCACCCCAATGCAGGATGAAGCGCTCGACGGCGGCTGGGAGCTTCCTTCTTCCGGTTGTTTCTGTCATGACAGAAATATCTGACGGATAGGATCGGCTGTCAACAGCATCCGCCGGCTTGCGTGCTGCATACGGGCTCGCAATATTGCTTAAAAAGGTTCCAAACTCAGGGAACAATCCGCCATCTGCGGCGTTTGCTCCCGTTAAGGCAGGGTCCGGGAATGGTCGAGAAGTTCAGTCAGCAGAGAGACTTGTTCGAGAGTGAACGCAGTTTCCGCCTGTTGGTTGAAGGGGTCGCCGACTACGCCCTGTACATGCTGGATCCGACCGGGATCATCACCAGTTGGAACATCGGCGGCGAGCGCATCAAGGGCTATTCGCCTGGGGAGATCCTCGGCCAGCACTTTTCCCGTTTTTACACCGAGACCGACCGCGCCAACGGCAAGCCCGCCCGTGCGCTCGGGATCGCGCGGGACAAGGGCCGCTACGAGGAGGAAGGCTGGCGCGTCCGCAAGGACGGCACCTTCTTCTGGGCGAGCGTCGTGATCGATCCCATCTACGAGGACGGCAAGCTGGTCGGCTTCGCCAAGATCACACGCGACATCACCGAGCGCCGCAATACCCAGATCAAGCTCGAGGCGATGCAGAAGCAGCTCGCCGAATCCCAGAAATTCGATGCGCTCGGCCAACTCACCGGCGGGGTCGCCCACGACTTCAACAATCTCCTGATGATCATCAGCGGCAGCCTCCACATGCTGAAGCGAGGGGCCGACGACGAAGCCAAGCTTCAGCGCGCGATCTCGGCCATCGAGACCGCCACCAGGCGCGGCGCGGCGCTGACCAACCAGCTCCTCACCTTCGCACGGCGGCAGAGCGTCAATCCGCAGGCGATCGACTTCGCCGACCGCATCGCGGCGATCCGCGAGGTGCTCGATGCCGGCGTCGGCAGCTCCGTGCGCCTTGCTTTCGACGTCAGCGGCGACGTCTGGCCGATCAGGACCGACGTTTCCGAGCTCGAGACCGCGCTGCTCAACCTCGTCATCAATGCCCGCGACGCGATGCCCGACGGCGGCACGGTGACGATCGCAGCGCGCAATCTCGTGCTCGACGAGGACCCCCTCGTGGGCGAATTCATCGCGATCGACGTCAGCGATACCGGCCTTGGCATTCCCTCCGACGTTCTCGACAAGATCTTCGAGCCGTTCTTCACCACCAAGCCGATCGGAAAGGGCACCGGCCTCGGTCTCTCCCAGGTGCACGGCTTCGCCCATCAGGCCGGCGGCACGATCCGGGTCGCGAGCGCGCTCGGCAAGGGCACGACCTTCACCATCCTCCTGCCGCGCGGAGAAGACGAGCCATCGCGCGAGGCGGCGGGAGAACCGGCGTTCCAAGGCAGCGGCACGGTGCTGCTGGTCGAGGACAATCCGGACGTCGCCGCCGTCAGCATCGGTCTTCTGGAGCAGCTCGGCTATCAGGTGCGTCGCGTCGCGGACGCCGAAGCCGCCTTGAGCGAGATCGAGAAGAACGGCGTCGACTTCGTGTTCTCGGATATCGTCATGCCCGGCAAGATGGACGGGCTCAGCCTCGCCCATCACCTCCGCCAGATCCGTCCCGGCCTGCCGATCCTGCTCGCCACCGGCTACAGCGAAGTCGCCGCAGGCGTGCGCGGCGATTTCCCGATCCTGCGCAAGCCCTACGAGATCCACGAATTGAGCGAAGCGATCGCCAAGCTGCCGCGGTAATTCTTCAGCTACACCGTCGGCAACACCGAGAACGCCTCGCCTGCCCGGCGCAAGTTCAGCTCATCGACGTCGGCCGTCTCGCTGGTGACGCTGTCGACGCGCGAGGACGGCGGGCCGTGGCGGCACAGCGCCACCATGTCGGCGACGTGCTTCGGCGGCCCTGCGAACAGCGCTTCGACGCTGCCGTCGCGGCGGTTGCGGACCCAGCCCTCGAGACCGCAGGTCGTCGCCTGATGCTCGAGCCAGGCACGATAGCCGACGCCCTGCACGCGGCCGCGGATCATGACCTGGAGGATCGCCCGGCTCATTTTGTCAGTCCGAGGACAAGGGCGCTGCGCGCCTTGACGTCGGCCTCGCGCGTGAGGCGGCTGATCAAGTCCGACGACGGCAGGCCTTTGAGATTCTTGGGCGCTGTGCCGTCGCGCAGCGCCTTCTGCGTCTCGTAGACCGCCTGCGTTGCGGCCGCGATCGGCGCATGGCCCTGAAGTGCGATGCGCACGCGCTGGCCAGCGAGGTATTCGAGCACGTTCAACTCCTCCGGCGCGCCGCCGAGCACGATCGGCAGGCGCGTGGCGGATGCGATGGCCTCGAGCTCGGCGCGCGACTTGATGCCGGTGAAGAACAGCGCATCGACGCCGGCGGCCTCATAAGCCCTGGCGCGGCGGATCGCATCGTCGATCGAGGTGATCGAGGCCGCACCGGTACGGCCCATGATGACGAGCGAGGGGTCGCTGCGGCCGTCGAGTGCCGCCTTCATCTTGCCGACGCCCTCCTCCAGCGAGATCAGCTGCGTCTTCGCTTCGCCGAAGCCAGCCGGCAGCAGCGTGTCCTCGATGGTGAGGCCGGCGGCACCCGCCGTCTCCAGCTCCTGCACCGTGCGGCGCACGTTGAGCGCGTTGCCATAGCCGTGATCGGCATCGACCAGCACCGGAAGTGCCGCCGCACGCGACATCCGCCGCATCTGCTCGGCAAGCTCGGTGAGCGTGATCAGCGTGATGTCCGGATCGCCGAGCACCGCGAGCGAAGCCACCGAGCCGCCGAACATGCCGAGCGGAAAACCGAGATCCTCGGCGATGCGGATCGAGATGGCATCGTAGACCGAGCCGGGATGGACGCAAATCCCGCCCGACAGGATCGATCGCAGTTTTTCGCGGCGGGAACGAAAGGCCATGGTGATGTCTCGGTTAGGTCATGGAGGCCGCAGCATACTCCGTCATTGCGAGCGAAGCGAAGCAATCCAGAAATGCATCCGCAGAGACAGACTGGATTGCTTCGTCGCGGAGCCTGTCATCGGGCCGCGCTTCGCGCGGACCCGGTGGCTCCTCGCAATGACGTTACGAAAACTCCAAAATCAGCGCATCCACCGCGAGCGTCGCGCCGGCGCTGGCGTGGATCTTCTTCACCGTGCCGTCCTGCTCGGCGCGCAGAACGTTCTGCATCTTCATGGCTTCGACCACCGCGAGGGTCTCGCCGGCCTTGACCTCCTGCCCTTCGGTCACCGCGATCGAGACCACGAGACCGGGCATCGGACAAAGCAGCTTCTTGCCGGTGTCGGCAGCCGTGGTCACCGGCATCAGCCGCGCCGAGGCAGCTTCCGCTTCGGTCCAGACATAGACCGGCACCTCGACGCCCTGATGCGCAAGGCGGATGCCGTTCGCAATCGGGCGCACCTGCACTGCGACGACGTGGCCGTCGATGGTGCCCTGCCAGACCGGATCGCCCGGCTTCCACGCCGACTGCAACAGATGCGGATTGCCGGCCTTGCCGTCGGCATCGACGAAACGCACCGCGACCGCCTCGCCCTCGCGCGCGACTTCCAGCAGGATCTCCTGGCGGTCGAGCCAGACCGCACGGCGACGTTCGCGTTGCACGATGCGGCCGCCCATCTGACCCGAGATCTGCCGCTTGCGCTCGCCCAGCACGTGATCGATGGCGGCGCCGACCGCGGCAAGCCGCCGTGCGACCTCGCCCTCCGGCACGCGCACGGCAAAGCCCTTGGGGAATTCCTCGGCGATGAAGCCGGTGGAGAGCCGGCCTTCGCGCCAGCGCGGATGATGCATCAGCGCCGACAGGAACGGGATGTTGTGGCGGATGCCGTCCACATAGAACGAGTCCAGCGCGGTGGCCTGTGCCTCGATCGCGGCGGCGCGCGACGGCGCGTGGGTGACGAGCTTGGCGATCATCGGATCGTAATGGATCGAGATCTCGCCGCCTTCCTGCACGCCGGTGTCGTTGCGCACGGTGATCCCGTCCTGGCTCGCTTCCGCCGGCGGACGGTATTTCACCAGGCGACCGATCGAGGGCAGGAAGTTGCGGAACGGGTCCTCGGCGTAGAGGCGCGACTCCACTGCCCAGCCCGTCAGCGTGACGTCCTTCTGCGTGATCGCGAGCTTCTCGCCGGCGGCGACGCGGAGCATCTGCTCGACGAGGTCGACGCCGGTGACGAGCTCGGTGACGGGATGCTCGACCTGGAGGCGCGTGTTCATCTCCAGGAAGTAGAAGCTCTTGTCCTGCCCCGCGACGAATTCGACGGTGCCGGCGGAGTCGTAATTCACCGCCTTGGCGAGTGCGACCGCCTGCTCGCCCATCTTGCGGCGGGTGGCTTCGTCGAGCAGCGGCGACGGCGCTTCCTCGATGACCTTCTGGTTGCGGCGCTGGATCGAGCATTCGCGCTCGCCGAGATAGATCACGTTGCCGTGCTTGTCGCCCAGCAGCTGGATCTCGATATGGCGGGGGTCGACGATGAACTTTTCAATGAAGACCCGGTCGTCGCCGAACGAGGCCTTGGCCTCGGCCTTGGCGAGGTTGAAACCCTCTGCGACCTCGGAGGTCGAATGCGCGATGCGCATGCCCTTGCCGCCGCCGCCGGCGGAGGCCTTGATCATCACGGGATAACCGATCTCGTCGGCGATCTTGACCGCGTGCGTGGCGTCCTCGATGACGCCGAGATAGCCGGGCACGGTCGAGACTTTCGCCTTCGCGGCGGCCTTCTTGGATTCGATCTTGTCGCCCATCGCCGCGATCGCGCCCGGGTTGGGGCCGATGAAGACGATGCCGGCCGCCTCCAGCGCGCGCGGAAACGCCTCACGCTCGGACAGGAAGCCGTAACCGGGATGCACGGCCTCGGCGCCGGTCTTGCGGCAGGCCTCTACGATCTTCTCGATCACCAGATAGCTCTCGGCCGCAGCCGGCGGGCCGATCAGCACGGCCTCGTCGGCCATCTCGACATGGAGGGCGTCGCGGTCGGCCTCGGAATAGACCGCGACCGTCTGAACTCCCATGCGGCGAGCGGTCTTGATGACCCGGCAGGCGATTTCGCCGCGATTGGCGATCAGAATGCGTTTGAACATGCTTTTCTTGAGTCTCGACCTTGGGCGGGACCCTTCCCTGGCCGTTGGAGCCTATGGGACGGGCCGTGTGGCTCCCGTGGTACATCAAAATAGGCCGGAGGCAACGGTCAAAATCCGGGTCCTCTGGCGTACCAGCGCAAGACCAAAGCTAGACCGAAACGGGTCTGGCGGGCCCCTGGGCGGCCTACGGCTTCCCGGCCTTGCCCACATTCCGGACCAGGCCGTGAATGAAGCCGAGCTTCTCGACGACGACCGGCGAGAGGATGAACGGATAGAGGTCGCGCATGCCCATGGCGCGGTTGACACTGTTCATGGCGAAGGTGAAGGGCAGCCATGCGTTGACGATCGCCTCGACGTCCCTCGCTTCGTAAGGGTTGAAGCGGATGCGCGTCGTCAACTCCCCGTCGCGATCGACCTTGGGGCGCACCTCCATGCCGAACTCGCTAGCCATCTCCAGGGTGTCGACGATGTGAAGATAGTGGGCCCAGGTCTCGGCGAAATCCTCCCACGGATGCGTCGTCGCGTAGGCAGAAACGTAGTTCTGCTGCCAGTCCGGCGGGGCGCCTTCGGCATAGTGGCGCTGCAAGGCCTGGCCGTAATCGGCGGAATCGTCGCCGAACACGGCACGGCATTCGTCCAGCTTGCCGCCGTCGCGCACTAGCACGTCCCAGAAATAGTGCCCGACCTCGTGGCGGAAATGCCCGAGCAGCGTCCGGTAGGGCTCGCCCATCTCCAGCCTGCGCCGCTCGCGCTCGATGTCGTCGGCCTCGGTCAGGGCGATCGTGATCAGGCCGTTGTCGTGACCGGTCAGGACCTTCTGCCCGCTCTGCGGATCGTCGGCGAGGAAATTGAAGATCAGGCCATGTTCGGGATTGTCCTGCCGGGTCTGGAGCGGCAGCTTCCAGCGGATCAGGGAATAGAACAGCCGGTGCTTCGCCATCTCCAGCTCGCGCCAGCCGGCGAGTTGCGCCGGATCCGACAAGTCCGGCACGACGCCGTTATGGCGGCAGGCGCGGCAGTAGCCGGTGGTATCACCCGCATCAGTCAGCCAGTTGCAGGCATCATGCTCGGCATTGCTGCACAGCATGCGGCTTTCGCCCTTGGTCGCCAGCGTCTTCCAGGCCTCTCCGTCGGGCTCGATCGCCGACATCGTCTCCTTCTCCGGCAGGAACGCGACGCGGTGGCCGCAGCGCTCGCAGGCACGGTTCTCGAAATAGATGACGTTGCCGCAGGCCTGGCAGACAAAAAGCTTCAAGATTTAGCCTCTTCGGAAAGCGAGTTTTTATGAATGAAAGTTGCGGCGCCTCGCGGATACGCGCGCGGAGGGCTCATCGTTCCAAGGTTCGGAACAAATAGCCAGACCCGGCGTTCTTTCATGCCCATCACACTGCATTCGGCGACGTCTTTCTTTCCATATACCCTTTGGGCAATGGCCATCACGCTTCGTCTGTGTGAATATCCGTCCGCCACGTGCGCTCTCGCATCACCCCGGCCAACGCCTTGAACGATCCTTTGCCCGAGACCATCGCCGCCGAAAGGCTGCGCCAGCACCTGGAAGACGTCGCGCGCGAGCGCGACAACGCCTATCGCGCGCTCCAGGAACGCGAAGCCGAGCTTGCGCGCATCCAGCGCATCGGCAAGGTCGGCGGTCTCGAAGTCGACTTCCGCGAAGGCTTCAAGAACCGCCGTTCGCCGGAATATCTGATGCTCCACGGCCTGCCGCCGGAAGCCGCCGACGAGTCGCACGAGGACTGGATCAATCGCATTCATCCGGACGACCGGGACGCTACGGTGAAGCACTTCATCGATGCGCTGTCCGGTACCAGCGAGGACTACACCGCCGAATACCGCATCATCCGTCCCAGCGACAGCGAGACCCGCTGGATCCGCGTCGTCGCCAAGATCGAGCGCGATCGTGACGGCCACGCCCTCCGCCTCGTGGGCGCCCATATCGACGTCACCGACCAGATGCTGGTGCGCGAGACCCTGCGCGAGAGCGAGGAGCGCTTCCGGCTGATCGCCGACAGCGCGCCGGTGCCGATCTGGGTCACCAAGCTCGACCGCACGCGGTCCTTCGCCAACCAGGCCTATGTCGATTTCGTCGGCCTTCCCTATGACCAGGCCATCTCCTTCGACTGGCGCAAGGTGCTGCATCCGGACGACCTGCCGCATGTGCTGCAGCAGTCCGTCCAGGGTGAAGCATCGCTCAAGCCGTTCGTGCTGGAAGCCCGCTACAAGAACGCCGACGGCGAATGGCGCTGGCTGCGTTCGGAATCGCAGCCACGCTGGGACCCGACCGGCAGGCATATCGGCTTCATCGGCGTGGCCCATGACATCACGGTGGCCAAGCAGGCCGAAATCGAGCTGCGGCAGCTCAACGAGACGCTGGAAGAGCGCATCGTCGAGCGCACCGCCGAGCTCGAATCCAACGAGGCGCGGCTGCGCGCGATCCTGGAGACCAGCAACCAATACCAGGGCCTCGTCAATCTCAGGGGCGAGCTGCTTTACGCCAACACGACCGTGCTCGACGCCATCAAGGCGAGCCCTGCGGACGTGATTGGAAAGCCGTTGTGGCAGACGCCCTGGTTCAGCACGACGGAGGGCATGAACGCGCGGGTGCGCGAGGCCTTCGACACCGTGCTCAAGGGCGAAGCCGTGCGGCTGGAGATGCGCCTGCGCCTTCCCATCGGCGAGCGCGATTTCGAGTTCGGCATGCGCCCGGTGCTCGACCGCCACGGCAACATCACCGGCGCAGTGCCCGAGGCAGTCGACATCACCGAGCGCCGCCGCGGCGAGGAAGCGCTGCGGCAATCGCAGAAGATGGAGGCGATCGGCCAGCTCACCGGCGGCGTCGCGCACGACTTCAACAATCTGCTCACCATCATCCGCTCGGCCACCGATTTCCTGCGCCGCCGCGAGCTGCCGGAGGAGCGCCGCCGCCGCTATGTCGATGCTATCTCCGACACCGTCGAACGTGCCTCCAAGCTGACCGCCCAGTTGCTGGCGTTTGCGCGCCGGCAGCCGCTCAAACCGCAGATCTTCAACGTCGGCAGCCAGGTTGAAGGCGTCGCGCAACTGGTCCGGCCGCTGGTCGGTGGCCGCATTGAAATCGCGGTGGAGGTTCACGATGGCGACTGCTTCACGGTCGCCGATATCGCGCAATTCGAGACCGCGCTGATCAACCTCGCCATCAACGCCCGCGACGCCATGGACGGCGAAGGCCGTCTCACCATTGCGGTCCGGAAAATCCAGGGCATCCCTAACCTGCGCGCGCAATCGGCGCGCGGCGGCGACTATGTCGCGATCTCGGTCGCCGACACCGGCAGTGGCATTGCGCCGGAAAACATCGAGGCCATCTTCGAGCCGTTCTTCACCACCAAGGAGGTCGGCAAGGGCACCGGCCTCGGCCTGAGCCAGGCCTTCGGCTTCGCAAAGCAGTCGGAGGGCGACATCGCCGTGACGAGCACGCATGGTGAAGGCGCGACCTTCACCATCTATCTGCCGCGGGCGCAAAGCCCCGCGACAGCTCAGGAAGCCGCGGCGCTGACCTATGAGGCCGCGGCCACCGGGCGCGGCTATCGCGTGCTCGTGGTGGAAGACGACGACGAGGTCGGCCGCTTCTCCACGGAGCTGCTGGAAGACCTCGGCTATGTCGTCCGCCGCGCCGCCAACGCCAATGCGGCGCTCGCCATCCTCGGCGAGAACGAGTTCGCCGTCGACCTCGTCTTCTCGGACGTCATCATGCCCGGCATGAACGGCGTCGAGCTCGCCGGCATCATCCGCGAACGCTATCCGGGCCTGCCCGTCGTGCTCACCTCTGGTTACAGCAACGTTCTCGCCGAGAACGCCGATCGCGGATTCGAGCTGATCCAGAAGCCGTATTCGGTGGAATTGCTCTCGCGTATCCTGCGCAAGGCGATCACGGCAAAGCCGTCGGTGACGCGGTGAGTGTAAATCCAAGAACGCTACGTCATCCCGGCGCGGGCCAGGATGACGGCGGGATGTTAGGGTGCGGTTGCCCGCATAACGACCGCTGAACGGCATCCCATCGGATATTCATCGGCTGAAACTCGGCCCCGCCATGCTGGCGCCGGCGCGGTGCTGCCGGCAATCGACTTTTGAGGCGCCCTTCGATCCGCGGAACCAGGCCGGCATCACGACGGTTGCTGCCAGGGCGAATTTGAGCCTCGATCGAGGGACCGATGTCGAGCCAAAACCGCGATAAAGGCCCCGATCAGGCGAGGCGTGCGGCCGCGCGTTGGATGCAGCGAATTTTTTCCTCGCCGACGTCCGCGACGGGCTCGGGCCTTATCTCGCCGTCTATCTCCTCACCGAGCAGCGGTGGGACGAGGCGCGCATCGGCCTCGTCATGTCGATTGCGACGATCGCGGGCATCGTGGCGCAGACGCCGGCCGGCGCGCTGCTCGATGCGACGCGGTCCAAGCGGCTGGTGATGGTGATCGCCGCGATTATGGTCACGATCGCCTCGCTGTCGCTGCCGTTGTTTCCCGGCTTCATGCCGGTCGCGATCTCCCAAGGCATCGCGCAGGCCGCCGCCGTGGTGTTTCCGCCAGCGATCGCCGCGGTCTCGCTCGGCATCTTCGGCTATGCCGCCTTCACCCGGCGGATCGGCCGCAACGAGACGTTCAATCACGCCGGCAATGCTGTCGCGGCCGGGCTCGCAGGTCTCTCCGCCTATTGGTTCGGACCGACTGTCGTGTTCTACCTTCTCGGCGCCATGGCGATCGCGAGCCTCGTCAGCATCCTCGCAATCCCCGCCCGCGCCATCGATGACGATCTTGCCCGCGGGCTCGACGACGCCGATGCGGACGAGCAGCCTGAACGTGCCTCCGCTCTCAGCGTACTCCTGACCTGCCGTCCTCTGCTGGTGTTTGCGATCTGCGTCCTGCTCATTCATCTCTCCAACGCCGCGATGCTGCCGCTGGTCGGCCAAAAGCTCGCCTTGCAAGACAAGAACATGGGCACCAGCCTGATGTCGGCCTGCATCGTCGCGGCGCAATTGGTGATGGTGCCGTTCGCGATGCTGGTGGGCGCGAAGGCCGACCGCTGGGGCCACAAGCGCTTCTTCCTAGCCGCGCCCCTGATCCTGCCGCTCCGGGGAGCGCTCTACACGCTTTCGGACAATCCGTTCTGGCTGGTCGGCGTGCAGCTTCTCGACGGCTTCGGCGCCGGCATTTTTGGCGCGATCTTTCCCGTCATCGTCGCCGACCTCATGCGCAACACCGGCCGGTTCAACGTCGCGCAAGGCGCCGTCATCACCGCCCAGAGCATCGGGGCGGCGCTGTCGACGACGCTCGCCGGCTTTGTCGTGGTTGGCGCGGGCTACAGTGCGGCCTTCATCACGCTTGGCGCGGTGGCCGCAATCGGCGCCGCCGTCTGTTTTGTCGCGCTACCCGAGACGCGGCAAATCGCAGATGGCGGTCCGCGTCCCCGAGGGAAGACAGCGGCGGTGGCTTCGGCTATCGCTGCCGAATGAACCGACACATCTCAAGGATCGACCGTGCCGTCTGACGCCATCCTGGCCTGGAGCATCATCGTCGCCGCGACCGCAGGCGTCATCATCCGGCCCTTTCGCCTGCCGGAGGCGATCTGGGCTGTCATTGGCGCCAGCGCACTGGTGCTGCTCGGCTTGCTGCCGTGGCGGGATGCGCTCACGGGCATCGAGAAAGGCGTCGATGTCTATCTCTTCCTGATTGGCATGATGCTGATCGCCGAGCTGGCGCGGCTCGAAGGCCTGTTCGACTATCTCGCGGCGCTCGCCGTGGAATATGCCTGCGGTTCGCCGCAGCGGCTGTTCCTGCTGATCTATATCGTCGGCACGCTCGTCACCGTCCTGCTCTCGAACGACGCCACCGCGATCGTGCTGACGCCCGCCGTCTATGCCGCGACGCGCGCCGCCGGCGCCGAGCCGCTGCCTTATCTCTTCGTCTGCGCATTCATCGCCAACGCCGCAAGCTTCGTGTTGCCGATCTCCAACCCGGCCAATCTCGTCGTGTTCGGGGCGCATATGCCCGAGCTCACCGAATGGCTGCGCCTGTTCGCCCTGCCCTCGGCGGCCTCGATCCTGCTGACCTATGTCGTGCTGCGGCTGACCCAGCACCGCGCCCTGAAGGAAGAGACGATCGCGCGCAGCGTGCCGCATCCAAAGCTCGGCCGCGGCGGCAAGCTGACGGCCATCGGCATCGTGGCGATCGGCATCGTGCTGGTCACCGCCTCCGCGCTGGACAAGCAATTGGGCCTGCCGACCTTCGTCTGCGGCGTGGCGACGGCCGCCATCGTGCTGCTGCTCAGCCGGCAATCGCCGCTACCCGTGCTGCGCGGCGTCTCCTGGAGCGTGCTACCGCTGGTCGGCGGGCTGTTCGTGATGGTGGAAGCGCTGATCAAGACCGGCGTGATCGGACGGCTCAGCGCGCTGCTGCACGAAGCCGTCGGTCAATCGGTGACGAAGGCGGCCTGGAGCGTCGGCATCGCCACCGCGATCGCCGACAACATCGCCAACAATCTTCCCGTCGGCCTCGTTGCAGGCTCAGTCGCCGCCGGCGATCATTTGCCCGCACCTGTCCTGAGCGCCATCCTGATCGGCGTCGACCTCGGGCCCAATCTGTCGGTGACCGGTTCGCTCGCCACCATCCTGTGGCTGGTGGCGCTGCGGCGGGAGAAGATCGAAGTCGGCGCCTGGCCGTTCCTGAAGCTCGGACTGCTGGTGACGCCGCCCGCCCTGATCGCGGCATTGGCTGCCACGATCAGGTAGTTGCGAGATCAATCGTTCTCGTAGCCGTAGACTTCCGGCAGGATGAAGATCGCGGCGAGCAATCCGATCAGCGGGAAGATCGCGACCATCAGCGTCGCATTCGCCTGCCCGATCGCAGCGAACACCGTCGGGAACAGGAAGATCGCCAGGAACGACGGCAGCTTCACGAACATGTAGGCGAAGCCGCTGGCGGTGCCGCGATATTTCGGCTTGGCGACCATAGTCGGGATCGTCATGCAGTTCGACGCATCCCAATAATGGCCCCACAGCATCGCGGCAGCCGCGAACGGCAGCAGGATCTTGTTGTCGGTGTAGAGCGCGAAGGCTGCGACCAGCAGCGAGACCAGCACGATCGAGAAGCCCGCGATCGAAATACCGCGATGGCCGATCTTCGGCGTCAGCAGCGGACCGACCCAGCCCGATACGGCGGCGAAGGAGAACAGCGCCATCGTCACCAGATTGATGCCGAGCACGCTCGACACGCCGACCATCACAAAGAGCACCGGCAGATAGAACGCGAAGGTCGAGAACTCGCTAGCTTGCGCGAAGCAGGCGATCCAGCCGTAGATCGTGGCGCGCCAGCGGATCGGATCCTTCTTGAGGTCGGCGAGGAATGCGCGGGTGGAGACCTTGGGCACCTCCACGTCATGGTCCGGCAGCATGGCGAGATCGTCGTTGAACATCTCGCGCGCCACCTGCTTGGCCTCGCGGTAGCGTCCCTTCTGCACCAGCCACACCGCCGTCTCGGGCACGTCGTGCCGCATGATCAGGATGATCAGCGCCGGCAGCGCGCCGAGGCCGAGCGTCACCCGCCACAGCGTCTCGTGGTGAATGTCGAGCAGCAGGAAGATCACGATGACGCCGATCGTCAGGACCTCGCCGACCGCGAACATGAACTGCCAGCGGTTGCCCATGACTTCGCGCTCACCCTTGGCCATGGATTCCATGATGTAGGTGTAGCCGGTCGAGATGTCCGAACCGAGCGGAATGCCGAGCAGGAAGCGGATCACGACGAGCCAGCCGACGCTGGGCACGAAGGCCTGCGCCAGCGCCAGCACGATGAACAATACCATCGTCACCAGGAACATGACGCGGCGGCCGATCTTGTCGGAGAGCCAGCCGCCGAGCAGTGCGCCGATCATGGCGCCGCCTTGCGTACCGGCCGCGGCCAGGCCCAGCATCAGCGGATCGGGATTGAACTGCTCCTTGATGAAGATCAGCACGAAGGCGATCGAATAGAGGTCCCACGCTTCGACCAGGATCGAGGCCATCATCAGCCAGCCGACCTTGTTGCCCTTGGGACTGTAGTTCGTGATGAGATAGCGGACCGCGGCTTCGCTCGCGGTCGGTTGTGGCATCGCCATCGTCGACATCTTTGGTCCTCTCTTCAAAACTCTCTTACGTGCCAAGCAGCGGCTCGATGCTGCAATCGAGCAGGCGCGGGTCGATCCCGACCTCCATGCCGGTGAACATCTCGCCCATGTAGTCGATCAGTGCATCGCTCGCCTTCACCGCGTCCTCGACACGACGATTGGCAACCGCATTAAGAATAGCCAGATGATGATCGATTGTTCCTGACAGCTCGGCCTGTCCCGGCATGAACCGGTGGTGGATGTAGCCGATGCGCCGGTACAGCGTGTGCAACGGGCGCAGCGTGTGCACCAGAAACGGTTCGCCTGCCGCCTCCAGCACCAGCGCGTCGATGCGGCGGTCGATATGATTGAACTCGTCGAGGGTCAGACTGGCGCGGCGCTCGCGCAAAAGTCGCTCGATGTGCAGCGCCTGATTGCGGTGCGAGAGGCTGGCGCGATCGGCCGCAAGCCGGATCACGAAGCGCTCCATGTCGCGGCGCAAGGCCAGCAGCATGCGTTCGCGTGCCAGATCGATCGGCGCAATGCGCAGACCGTGGCGCGGACGGATGATGATCAATGTATCGGCGGAGAGACGATTGACGGCGTGATGCACCGGCGTACGGCCGAACCCGGTGATGTGCTGCAATTCCAGCATCGTCATGAACTGGCCGGGCTTGAGCTCGCAATGGACGAGCAGCTCTTCGATCCTCTGATAAGCGAGCTCGAAGAAGTTGAGACGGTTGCGCCGGGAGGGCTTGCCCTCGCCGTCGTCGTTCCTCACCACCTCGAGCGCGCGCTTGCGCGTTGCCATGTCGTCTCTCCCCTCAGCCCGCGCCGTCGTTGCAGAGCGGCGCCTAGTTGGTGATATCCCTAAAACATGTTGTGATATATTACAAGCGAGCGTAAGACTCCGCGCGTGCCCGCACCATGCTGCGGTGCAGAATGACAACAAGACGGCGCTGCGCGCGCCTGCGATGGGAGGAGTATTGCCGTGAAGATCACGTCGATCGAGACGCTGCGCACCGAAGAATTCTCCAACGTCATCTGGGTGCGCGTCCACACCGACACGGGCATGATCGGTCTCGGCGAAACCTTTTACGGCGCCGGCGCAGTTGAAGCCCAGATCCACGACACCTTTGCCGGCCGCCTGCTCGGCCGCAATCCGCTGCATATCGAGGCGATCCATCGCGACATGCTGAATCTGCCGATGGCGCAGTCGTCCACCGGCGTCGAATATCGCGCGGCTTCGGCAATCGACATCGCGCTGTGGGACCTGTTCGGCAAGGTCTGCAATCAGCCGGTACACCAAATGCTCGGCGGCCTCTGCCGCGACAAGCAGCGCATCTACAACACCTGCGCCGGCACCCAATATGTCCGCTCCACCAATATCAGCCCGGTCGCGAATTGGAATCTCGGTGGCTCCAAGGGGCCCTACGAAGACCTCGATGGCTTCATGAACAACGCCGATGCGCTCGCCGAAAACCTGCTGGAGAGCGGCATCTCCGCCATGAAGATCTGGCCGTTCGATCCCGCGGCGCAGGAGAACAAGGGTCTCTACATCTCCGCCGCGCAGATGAAGCAGGCGATCGAGCCGTTCGAGAAGATCCGAAAAGCGGTCGGCGACAAGATGGAGATCATGGTCGAGCTTCACTCGCTCTGGAACCTGCCGACCGCCAAACAGATCGCGCGCGCGCTCGAGCCCTACAAGCCAACCTGGTACGAAGACCCGATCCGGATGAACTCGCCGCAGGCGCTGGCCGAATACGCCCGCTGCACCGACGTCTGGGTCTGCGCCAGCGAGACGCTCGGCTCGCGCTTTCCCTACAAGGACATGCTCGACCGCGACGCCATGCACGTGGTGATGGCGGATCTGTGCTGGACCGGCGGCCTCACGGAAGGCCGCAAGATCGCGGCGATGGCCGAGACCTATCACCGGCCCTTCGCGCCGCACGACTGCATCGGCCCGATCGGCTTCATCGCCGCCATCCACATGTCGTTCAGCCAGCCCAACACGCTGATCCAGGAATCGGTGCGCGCCTTCTACAAGGGCTGGTACAATGAGCTCGTGACCACCATGCCCACGATCAAGGACGGTTTTGTCTATCCGATGGAAGGCCCCGGGCTGGGCGTCGACCTTCTGCCCGCCGTATTCGACCGCTCCGATTTGACCGTGCGCCGTTCCAACATCTGAGGATCTTTTGAGATGAGCACCGCCCTCTTCGACCTTTCCGGCCGCACCGCGCTCGTGACCGGCTCCTCCCGCGGCCTCGGCCGCGCCATCGCCGAAGGCATGGCCAAGGCCGGCGCCAGGCTGATCATCAACGGCGTCGATCCCAAGCGCGTCGAGCAGGCCGTCGCCGAGTTTCGCGCCGCCGGCCACCAGGCCGAAGGCGCCGCTTTCAACGTCACCGACGAGCCCGCGATCGTCGCCGCCTTCAACGACTTCGACAACAAGGGCATCGCCGTCGACATCCTCGTCAACAATGCCGGCATCCAGCACCGCAAGCCGCTGGTGGAGTTCACCACCGACGAGTGGCGCAAGGTGATCGAGACCAACCTCACCAGCGCCTTCGTGATCGGCCGCGAGGCGGCCAAGCGCATGATCCCGCGCAAGCACGGCAAGATCATCAATATCGGCTCGCTCGGCAGCGAGCTCGCGCGTCCCACGATTGCGCCCTACACCGCTGCCAAGGGCGGTATCAAGAACCTGACCCGCTCGATGGCGGTGGAATGGGCCCAGCACGGCATCCAGGCCAACGCGATCGGCCCCGGCTACATGTTGACCGACATGAACGAGGCGCTGGTCAACAACACCGATTTCGACAATTGGCTGATGGGCCGCGTCCCCTCCAAGCGCTGGGGCCGACCGGACGAGCTGGTGGGCGCAGCGATCTTCCTGGCGTCGGATGCCTCGACCTATGTCAACGGCCAGATCATCTATGTCGATGGCGGCATGATCGCTGCGATGTGAGCCGCGAAACGCTGAGGGAGCCAACCATGCGCGCCGTCGTCATTCACGCACCGAAAGATCTGCGGATCGATAGCTATCCGGATGCAGCGCCCGGTCCGGGTGAAGTCCGCGTCAAGATCGCGAACGGCGGCATCTGCGGGTCCGATCTGCACTACTATCATCACGGCGGCTTCGGTGTCGTGCGCATCCAGCAGCCGATGGCCCTCGGGCACGAGATCGCCGGCGTGGTCGCAGCCATCGGTGACGGCGTCGCGAACGTGAAGCCGGGCACCCGCGTCGCGGTCAATCCGAGCAAGCCGTGCGGCCAGTGCCTGCATTGCCAGGAGGGTATGCGCAACCAGTGCCTCGACATGCGCTTCCTCGGCAGCGCGATGCGCTTTCCCCATGTGCAGGGCGGCTTTCGCGAATTCATCACGGTCGATGCGGCGCAGGCGGTTCCGATCGCCGACAAGCTGTCGCTGGCGGAAGCCGCGGTCGCTGAACCGCTCGCGGTGTGCCTGCATGCCGGCAAGCAGGCCGGGCCCCTGCTCGGCAAGCGCGTGCTGATCACCGGCTGCGGCCCGATCGGCGCGCTGATGATTTTGGTCTCACGCTTCGGCGGCGCCGCCGAGATCGTCGTGACAGATGTTGCCGACGCGCCACTTGCGGTCGCCAGGAAGCTCGGGGCCAGTCACGCCATCAATGTCGCGGCCGATGCCACGGCGCTCGATCCCTGGCGGACCGGTAAAGGTGTGTTCGATACGCTGTTCGAGGCCTCGGGCAACCAGGCCGCACTGCGCACCGCGCTCGACGTGCTCAGGCCCGGTGCCATACTGGTGCAGCTCGGTCTCGGCGGCGAGATGACGCTGCCGATCAACTCCATCGTCGCCAAGGAATTGCGGCTGCGCGGCACCTTCCGCTTCGATCCCGAGTTCGAGCTGGCGGTGCGGCTGATGGGTGACGGCCTGATCGACGTGAAGCCGCTGATCACGGCGACCATGCCGTTCGAGAACGCGGTCGCAGCGTTCGAGCTCGCCAGCGATCGCTCGCAGTCGATGAAGGTGCAGCTGACGTTCTGAGCGAGGACCGCTGCTATTGGTTCTCGATCAACCGGTCGCTGACCAGCCGCACCGCGCCCCGTTTCCACGAATAGTCCGCGCCCAGGCGCAGGCCGCTGTCGCCGCGTGCGAGCACCGCGCCGGTCCTGGCGTCGCGCACCTGGAAGCCCAGCGTGTATTCGGTGCGGCTGACCCGCCGCACCACGCCGATCAGCGACTGGTCCGCGCCGAGCTTCTGCGCAATCGCCGCCTCGCAGCCGTCGCAGTCGCGCAACGCACGCGCCTTCAGCGCCTGGCCGCCGACATCGACGATGCGGTAACGGCCGGATTGACCCAGCGCCTCGCGCACGCTGCCGGTGACCTCGGCCAGATATGACGCATCCGATGTGGCCGACGCGCCAGCCGAAGCGGCGGTCGTATCCTCTAGCTCGAAATCGAAGACGGCCATGGCAATCGGCGCAGGCGTGGCGAGTGCGGCCATGATCTCGCGCGACACGAAGATCTCGGCGCGCTCCCATGATTCATCATTGTCGCCCCGGAAGGTGTAGAGCTTGTCCATCACGACCTTCCTGCCGCCGACGTCGATCACGGCGATCTTGGCCCATTGCACCAGCGTGCTCGTCTTCTGGATGCCGCCGATCACCTTGAACGCCGCGCCGTCCTGGGCCGACGACACGAGCCGGTAGCGCCGATCTCCGCCGATATCTTGCCGGAGCGCGGCCATGAAGGCCGCCAGCCGTCGCTCGTGGGCGGCGGTCTGGTTGGCGGGCTCTGCTGACGTATCGGTATAACTGAAATCGTCCATGGCGATGCCGATGGCGGTCTCGGCGCCGGCCAGCGCATAAGACACCGGAAGGACGACGAGGAGACAGACTGAGAGGATCAACCGGCGCAGGTGCATAATGTGCCTCGTATAACGGAGCGGCGCGCCAATCTGGACGGCGCAATCAGGCCATGCAGCGGCGCCGGTCCCGCCGATGGCCGGGAAAATTTCACGACGGTGCACCGCACTGGCGCCTGGCGGCTTTGCGCCGGATGCGTTCTGCCGTTTAATGCGGACGCGACAAACCCGTTCGCACCAGGTGCCTGCCGATGTGGAACCGCCCGAGGTTCGATCTCAAAGTCCGTCTGACGTTGCGCGTGGCCGCGATATCGGCCGCCTGCTTCGCCGCCATCTCCGCCTATTTCCTGATTACGGCCGACCGCGCGGCGCATGCGCGCCTCGACGATATCGCCGCCATCGTGGCCAAGACGCTGGAGCTGCAGCAGGGCAAGATCCAGTGGGTCGCGAGCCCGCGCTCGGACTTTCCCAACCTCGACCCCGTTTCGGCTTATGTGATGACGCCCGGCCTGTGCCTGGCGTTCCGCGGCACCAGCGGCGACGTCCTCCAGCGCTTCTGCAGCGGCGCGCCCGTTCCGGCGAACCCGCCGCCGCAAGCCTTCACGGCCTTCTATCGCGGCTTGTTCGACCCCGGCCGAGAAGCCGCACGGCCGGTAATCGTGCGCGGGACGAAGCTCGGCGAGGCCGTGGTCTCGGTCGAGCCGGCCGTGCAGACCGCGGAAGCCTGGCACGAGGCCGGCCGCCTGATGCTCGCGCTCGCGATCGCGCTGCCGCTGCTCTGCGCGCTGGTCTACGCCGCGCTGGCACGCGCGCTGCGCCCCACCCGCATGATCCGCACCGGCCTCGAGCGGATTGCCGCCAACGACCTCACCACGCGGCTGCCGCCGTTCGACCTCGCCGAGCTCTCCGCGATCCGCGACGGCTTCAACCATCTCGCCGAAAGCCTCGAGACCGCGCTTGCCGAACGCAGCGAGCTGACGCGGAGGCTGATTGCGCTCCAGGACGAGGAGCGCCGCCATCTCGCGCGCGAGCTGCATGACGAGTTCGGCCAATCGCTCGCCGCCATCCGCGCGCTCGCCTCCTCCGCCCGCCAGACCGCCGCACAAGAGTGTCCCTCCCTGCTTGGCGAATGCGACGGCATCGCGCGGACCGCAACCGGCATGATGGAGACGTTGCGCGGCACACTGTTCCGGCTGCGGCCACCCGATGTCGAGGAGCTCGGGCTCGTTGCCAGCCTCGAAGGCCTCGTCGCGGGCTGGAACGGGCGCAGCCGCGGCGAGACGCGCTTCTCGATCCGGTTCGACGGCGCATTCGAGACCCTGCCGGCCACGATCAGCGCCAGCCTCTACCGGATCGTGCAGGAGGCGCTCACCAATGCCGCCAAGCATGCCGTCGCCACACGAGTCAGCCTGGAATTGACGATGGGGGCGAGCGAGATCGCGCTTGCGATCGACGATGACGGACGCGCGACCGATTCCGTCGCGAAATCGGGAATGGGCCTGCTCGGCATGCGCGAGCGCGTCGCGGCTTTGCGCGGCCAATTGAGCTTCGAGGCTGCGCCGAACGGCGGCTCCGCACTGCGCGTAGTCATTCCGCTCGCAGCCGCCGATCGGCCGCCGCTGGAGCACGCCGCATGAGCGCGGCCGACGCTACCATTCTGCTGGTCGACGACCATTCCGTCGTCCGCGAGGGCTACCGCTCCGTGCTCCAGAAGCAGCCGGGACTACGCGTCATCGCCGAAGCCGCCGACGGCGCGGAGGCCTACCGTCTCTACAAATCGGAGGCGCCCGACCTCGTCATCATGGATCTGAGCATGCCCGGCATCGGCGGCATCGAGGCGGTCAGGCGCATCAGGCAATGGGACAAGGGCGCGAGGATCCTCGTCTTCACCATGCACGAGAATGCCGGCTTTGCCGTGCAGGCAATCCGCGCCGGCGCCAGAGGCTACGTCACCAAGACCAGTCCCCCGGAGACGCTGGTGCGCGCCGTGATGGACGTGCTCGCCGGCAAGATCGCGATCAGCCCCGACATCGACCATGAGCTCGCGCTGAGCCGGCTGGCCGGGGAAAGTTCTGCCGCCGACGTCCTCACGCCGCGTGAGTTCGAGGTGCTGCGGCTGCTGCTCGCCGAGAACACGACAGAGGAGATCGCGGAGACACTCCACGTCAGCCCCAAGACGGTGGCGAACCTGCATTCTCTGATCAAGGACAAGCTCGGTGTCGGCTCCGACATCGAGCTGGTCCGGCTGGCGCTGCGCCAAGGCATCTTGACGGAGGTCGATCTCGGCGAGGCCTGATCGCTCAGGCCAGATAGCGCGTGAGATAGCCTTCCATCGCGTAGAGCGCACAGAGCGCGAGGCTCGACCACACGGCGACGGTGAAATACAGGAACATCCAGGTCAGCTCGCCCTTCCAGTGCGCGATGTCGTGGGTCACGACCCAGCGGGTCGAAACGTCATGCAAGCCTTCGAGGAAGCCGAGCAACCTGTTGCCCTCTTCATGCCCTGCCCGCCAGCGGCTGAGATACATCGGCACGTCGACGGTAACGAGGAAGGCCAGGAAGCAGGCGATGCCGACGATGCCGGCAATCAGCGCCCACCGCACCGGCCCCTGGAATTCCGGCATCAGCCGGCACAGCGCGATGCCCGCGAGGAAGAATGTCACGGCCCAAAGCGAGTTCTCGATTGCGTTGAAGAGGAAGTTGGTCGTCACCACCGCATACCAGGAGAAGCACTCCGCGATGATGATGAGCGGCACGATCACCCACGCGATGTTCACGACCGTCTCGGCGCCCGTCATGGTCCCGAGTTGATGCAGGATGACCGCCCATTGCGCGGCGAAGCACAGTTCGGCCACGGTCGCGACCGTGCGGCCGACGAAGACGCTGGAGAGCCAGGTGTCGAACAGGCAGATGCGCTGCACGTCGGCGCGCGGCAGGAAGGAACGGAAGGCGCAGCCGAAGACATAGCCGGCGCAGAGCAGGAACATCAGCCCGATGTCGGAGCCACTACTGAGGCTGCCGGAGGGCGTCGGGGAGAACGCGCGGTACAGCATGAACCAGACGAGAATGTTGGCAGCACTGACCAGCGTCAGGGACCCCCACCACCACGCGAGGGGATTCGTCCGCGCCTGCCACTGCAACATGAATCGCTCCGATGTAATCGATATGACATTCAGTCGTAATAAACCTGTCACAACAAGCCACGGAATCGCGACGAAAATCTGTGCGCGGCGGAGCCCTTCGCGCACATTTTATCCCCGCCGGCAAAGCCGCGCCGTGTCCGAATAGTGGACATAACGGCACATTTTCTGAATCTATTGGACAACGGGCGAGACCGGGTTCATTAAGCCCGCATGGTCAGAACCGCGTCCAAACCGATCCGCGCCTCCTCGTCCGCCGCCGCCGTGCTGGCGGACAGCGTCGATGACGCTGCGTTCGCGACGACGCTGGCAAAAGGTCTCGTGGTGCTCGAAGCGTTCAAGGCGGGGGCGACGCAGCTCGGCAACATGGACCTGTCGACGCTGACCGGGATTCCGCGTCCGACTGTGGCGCGACTGACTCATACGCTCGCCGAGCTCGGCTACCTCCGCTACGATTCCGAACGCGCCAAATATCGCGTCGGCGCGCGTGCACTTCGCATGGCGCATCCGCTGCTCGCTGACATGCAGTTCCGCCAGGTCGCGCGTCCGATGATGCAGGAGCTGGCACAAAGCGTGCGCGGCACGGTCTCGATCGGCCTGCTCGATGCGACCTCCATGATCTATGTCGAGACCGCGCGCTCCGGCGACGTCGGCCCGCACGTCCCCGACATCGGCATGCCCATTTCCGTGGTGATGACGGCAATGGGCCGTGCCGCGGCGGCGACCTTGCCGCAGGCCGATGCCGCGCAGCTCGAAGAGCGCATTGCAAGCGAGGATACTGAGCTGTGGTCGGCCTTCCGCGAGGCCTACCGCGCCGGCCTCGCACAATGCGCCAGCCGCGGGTTTTGCACGTGCTTCGGCGAGTACATCGCCTCGATCCATGCGGTCGCGGCGCCGCTGTTTCATGCGCGTGAGGCGAAGCAGGCCTTTTCGATCAATTGCGGCATTCCCGCATTCCGGCTCCAGCCCGGCCAGCTGGAGGGCGAGATCGGCCCGCGCATTGCCGCCCTTGCCGACAGCATCCGCACCATGATTGGGGCGGCGCCGCCCACCGAAACACAAAAGCAAAACAAGAAGAGCGCCAAGCGATGAACAAGGCAATCGGCGCTCCGCCACCGGGAGGCCACCATGACCGTCACACGGCGAACATTTTTGGGCACCCTCGCCCTTTCGCTATCCGGACTTCCATTTACTGCACGCGCTGAGGACGCCTGGCCGTCGCGTATGGTGCGGCTGATCTCGCCTTACGGGCCCGGCGGCTCCAACGACATCTCGCTGCGGCTGCTGGCCGAAGAGTTCGGCCGCAACCTGCACCAGCAGTTTATCGTCGAAAACAAGCCGGGCGCCGGCACGCGCATCGCCAACGACACGGTCGCGCATGCGCCGGGCGATGGCTACACACTTCTCTATGTCGCGGCCCCCTACGCCACCGCCGAAGCGCTGTTCGGCAAGCTGACCTATGAGCGCAAGGACCTGCAGCCGGTCGCGATGGCGGTGATCGCGCCGCTGTTCCTGATCATCAGCGCGGACGCGCCGTTCAAGACGCTTCCCGAATTGATCGCCTACGGCAAATCGAAGCCGGATGGCCTGACCTTCGCCTCGCCCGGTGCCGGCTCGCAGCCACATCTTGCCGGCGAACTCCTGTTCAGGGATGCCGGTGTCAAGGGGCTCAACATCCCCTTCCGTGGCGATGCCGCGTCCTACACCGAGCTGCTCGCCGGCCGCGTCGACGCCACGCTGACGGCGCTGCCGACCGCACTGCCTTACATCCAGAGCGGCAAGTTCATTGTGCTCGGCGTTGCATCGGCCGAACGCAGCGCGCTCTATCCGCAGGCGCCGACCTTGCGCGAGCAGGGTTTTCCCAACGTGGCTGCGGCCGGCTGGTACGGCTTCATGGCGCCTTCGACGACGCCGCGCGCCATCATCGACAAGCTGCAGGCCGAAGTGCTGCGCGCGCTGGCCGAGCCGGCGATCAAGGACAAGCTGACCGCCCAAGGCCTCGAAGTGCGCGCCGGCACCGCGGCCGAATTCGGCCAGTTCATCGACAACGAAACAAAAAATTGGACCGGGCTGATCCGCGAGGCCGGCCTCAAGGGCGAGTGACAGTCACGAACGGGGAATGGGAATGAAAAAACTACGTCTCAAACATGTCGCGGCAGCCGCGATCGCTCTCGCGCTATCGATCCCGGGGGCACAGGCGCAGAAGAAATACGATCCCGGCGCTTCCGACACCGAGATCAAGGTCGGCCAGACCGTCCCGCTCAGCGGGCCGGCCTCGGCCTATGCCGTCATCGGCAAGACCCAGGCCGCCTACATGAAGATGATCAACGACCAGGGCGGCGTCAACGGCCGCAAGGTCAATCTGATCCAGTATGACGATGCCTATTCGCCTCCGAAGACGGTTGAGCAGACCCGCAAGCTGGTCGAAAGCGACGAGGTGCTGCTGACCTTCCAGATCATCGGCACGGCGCCGAATGTCGCCGTGCAAAAATATCTTAACGCCAAGAAGGTCCCGCAGCTCTTCGCGGCAACGGGCGCGGCGCGTTTCACCGATCCGAAGAACTTCCCCTGGACCATGGGCTTCAACCCCTCCTACCTCGTCGAAGGCCGGATCTACGCGCAATATATTCTGAAGAACCATCCGGACGCCAAGGTCGGCGTGCTCTATCAGAACGACGATCTCGGCAAGGACTACCTCGCCGGCTTCAAAGCAGGTCTCGGTGACAAGTCGAAGCTGATCGTCGCCGAGACGTCCTACGAGATCACCGAGCCGACCATCGATTCGCAGATCCTGCGGTTGAAGGATGCAGGTGCCGACGTGCTGTTCAGCGCCACGACGCCGAAACAGGCCGCGCAGGCGATCAAGAAGGTTGCCGAGATCGGCTGGAAGCCGCTGCACATCATCGACATCAACGCCTCCTCGGTCAGCGCGGTGCTGAAACCCGCCGGACTCGACAACGCCAAGGGCGTCGTCAGCGTCGGTTATGTCAAGGATTCGGCCGACCCCGAATGGAAGGACGATCCCGGCATGAAGCGATATCTCGCCTTCATGGCCCAATACTACCCGGAGGGCGACAGGGATTCGAACCTGAACGTCTACGGCTATATCACCGCGCAGCTGCTGGTGCAGGTGCTGAAGCAATGCGGCGACGATCTCACGCGCGAGAACGTGATGCGCCAGGCCGCCAGCCTGAACAACATCACACTCGACCTGACGCTGCCGGGCATCTCGGTGACGACGACGCCGACCGACTACCGCGTCAACAAGCAGTTCCAGATGGTGCAGTTCGACGGCCAGCGCTGGCAGAAACTCGGCGACATCGTCACGGACGAGGCGAAGGAATGAAGCGCCCCTCATCCTGAGGGGCGCGCGCCTTGAAGAATGAAGGCCTCACCGATGGTCCTCGTGCTTCGAGGCGGCCGCTCCGCGGCCTCCTCGGCATGAAGGAGGAAGGTGGCTGCTCGCCCTATCTCTTCATCCCACACACATAGGCCGCAAGCTTGTCGAGCGTCTGGTAGCCGTATTCGACGGCACCGAAGCTGATCATGCCGTCGCGCTGCGCCGTGCTCGACGCCAGCTGCCGCATCATCAGAACCGTCTTGCCGTTACTCTGTTCGGCGAAGGTGATTGTGAAACGGAACAGTCCGGGATCCTCGTCCTGGTCGGCGCCATGGTCCATCTCCATCAGCGACGGCCGTTCGATGCGGCGAAAGCGCATGCGGTTCGGGTAGACGGTGCCGTCGGGACCGATCATGTTGAAGCGCCAGACGCCGCCGACCCGCACGTCGATCTCGAAGGTCTCGAGCTTGAAACCCTTCGGCCCGAACCATTGCGGCAGGTGCTTTGGGTCGGACCACGCTTCGAACACCAGATCGCGCGGCGCGTCGATCACGCGCGACATCACGATCTCGCGGTCGAGCGACCATTGCGACAGGGCGGGATTGGCAGAATTCGTCATCGTCAGGAACCTTTCCGTTTGGTTGTCTTGCCGGCTGTGTTGTTACTTGTCTTGGACGGCCGCTTGGCAGCGGCCCTGTCTTTCTTCAGCTTCATCACATACGCTTCGAAGCGATCAAGCCGCGCCTCCCAGATCGCGCGCTGATGCTGGAACCAGTCCTCCGCAGTGAGGAGCGCGTCAGGACTGAGGCGGCAGGTGCGCACGCGCCCCGATTTCTCCGACAGGACGAGACCGCTCATCTCCAGCACATGGATGTGTTTCATGAAGCTCGGCAGCGCCATCTCGAAGGGACCGGCAAGCTCGCCGACCGACGCCTCACCTGCGCAGAGCCGCATCACGATCGCCCGCCGGGTGGGATCGGCAAGGGCCGCGAAAACCTGATCGAGCTGGGATAATTGGTTAGCCATGAGGCTAACTATAGGACTGTCGCCATCCGGCGTCAACATTGTTATCCAATTAGCTAAGTTAATTTTGCCGACTGGTAGCCTGGATTAAGCGAAGCGTAATCGGGGGCCGCTCGCTCGGCTGCGGCACTTTCCCGGATTGCGCTTCGCTCCATCCAGGCTACGGACTGTCGCAAGGCTCCGCAGACGGAACCCACCACGCGCGATCGTGAATAGGGGGGCACGGTCCTTCCCGCTACAAGAGACCGGGGGCGCATCGAATCCTGCGCCAGAGCCGTGCCGTCTGTTGTCACCTCATCGTACCTCACCCGACGGGCGCTGGCCCGGGCTGCGTTCGTTCCGCTCGCGCTTGCCTGGCCGCGCGGCGCCGCCGCGGATTCCGACATGATCGCGCAGATGCGCGACATCGTCGCGAACGAGCTGGCGCCGACCGCAACGCCGGACCAGCCGGGCGGTCTGGCCGCCGCGCTTTATGCCGGCAACCATGTCGAGTTCTTCAACTACGGCTTTGCCGACGACGCCACGCGAAGGCCGGTCACGCCGGACACGCTGTTCAACCTCGGTTCCCTGCGCAAGCCGTTCGAGGCGACACTGGTCGCGCTCGGCACCCTCCGCGGCGAGCTGCGGCTCGACGATCGTCTGGTGAAATATCTCCCGGAGCTCACCGGCGACTATATCCGCCGCGTCACCGTCGGCGAGCTCGTCACGCACACCTCAGGCATGCTGCTGCCGACCGACCATCCGCCCTGGCCGAGCGACACTTTTTCCCGCGCGCAGCTCATCGAGATGTTCAACAGCTGGAGACCGCAAGCCGGCGAAGCGCCCGGCAAGCAGCGCATCTACAGCCACGCCGGCTACGTGCTGCTTCAGCTCGTGCTCGAGCGCTGTTGCGGCGCTCCGATCTCGACCCTGCTCGAACAACGCATCCTCAGGCCGATCGGCATGAATGCGACCTCCGTGCCCGAACGCGGCGAAGACAGCCGTGCCGTCATGGACGAGGCCTGGATGCAGCGCGCGGTCCAGGGCTATTCGGATCAGGGTATGGCGATCGGCCCCATCGGCAACCAGCAGAGCTATTTTGATTTCCCCGGCACGGGCCAGATGTTTTCCTCGCCGCGGGATCTCTCGATCTTCGTTGCCGCCTGCGTCGACGGCCGATCGATCGACCCGCGTTTGCGCGAGGCATTGCGGATGACACAGCACGAGATCTTCCGCGTCGACGAGAAGTTCGGACAGGGAATGGCCTGGGAGACGGTGCGTCGTCCAGGCGTCACCGTCGTCGACAAACCGGGTGGGCTCAACAACGCCTCCGGCTATATCGGCCTCGTGCCCGCACAGCGGATCGGCATCGTGTTGCTGGCAAATCGCGGCGAATACCCGCACGAGATCGCCCGCTACAAGATCCTGCCCGCGCTGGCGAAGCTCATGGGCCCGCACTGAACACATCCCTTAAAACAGAAAGCCCCGGCTGAGCCGGGGCTTTCCACGCCAGATCAGAAACGGGATGAAGCTCAGTACCTGGCGACGACGGGTCCGCCAAACTTGTAGTTCACGCCGACGCGCGCGATGTTCGATTTGAGATCGACCGAATGGGTGAAGACGTTGGCCGGAAACGCGCCGCCAAGCAGATTGGTGCTGGTCACGGTGCTGCGTCCGAGATCGACGTAGAGATATTCTGCCTTGAGCGACCAGCCGCCGCCGACGGCATATTCGGTGCCCACACCTGCGGTCCAGCCGACCCGCGTGTCGCGGATCGCGGCCGACTCGGTCGCGGCGGCGAACGTGTCGGTGAAGTTGAAATTGCCCTTCACCTCGGCGATGGCCGCGCCGCCGGTGGCATAGAGCAGCTAGGTCGGAGCCGCGAGGAAACCGATGCGGCCGCGGATGGTGGCGAGCCAATCGGCCGAGACCGACGACGACACGGTGAAGCCGGTCGGCGCGCAGCAGGGATAGAGCGCCGAACCCGTCGCACTGCCCTTGAAGCCGAAATAGTTGACGTCACCTTCGAGGCCCAACACGGCGTTGTTGACCTGCCAGTTGTGGCCGGCGGTAAAACCGCCGGTGACGCTGGAGCTGTTGACCCGCTGGGCGCCGACTGCCGCGATCGCAGTAACACTGGTGTCCGCGAAATAGCCGGCGGGAGCGAACGCGGTCGAGGTGGCCGGATCGGCACTGCCCCACTGCCCGCCGACATTGCCGCCGACGTAAAAGCCGGTCCAGTTGTAGGCCGTCGCCATCATCGGCGCCTTGGTGTAGTGCGCCGCGAGGTCGGCCGCCTGCACGGATGCGGAGCCCAAGACAACCGCGGCAACCGCCAGCAAAAACTTCTTCATTCCGGTCTCCTTACCCCACGCGATTGATCTCGCGTTTCGAACGCGCGCGGGCGGAAGTTGTCCGGCGCAGTTCGGGCATAGGCTGCCGGTCCCTCGCCGTCTTGGGCTGCGGCGAAGTTCATAGAGACTGTGACGTAGTGTGAGCCGTGCGGCGCGCGAACGCGTGACGGGTGTGACTCGAGAGCCACGCATCACCCTGCGGCAGCGGCGGGCCACGCACACCACTGTCGCATCGCGACACCCCGCGCGACGCGATTCGAATCCCCGCCTCTCAGACCGAACGCGTCAGTCCGCCGTCAACGCGGATGTTCTGTCCCGTGATGTAGGCCGCGCCGTCGGACGCCAGGAACGAGATCGTCGCGGCGATCTCCTCGACCTTGCCGTAGCGCCGCATCGGCACGCTGTCGCGGCGTGCATCTAGCTCTGGCAGGCTGTCGATCCAGCCCGGCAGCACATTGTTCATGCGGATGTTCTCGGCGGCATGGGTGTCGGTGAAGATCTTGGTGAAGGCGGCAAGGCCAGCGCGGAACACCGCAGAGGTCGGAAACATCGCGCTCGGCTCGAATGCCCAGGCGGTCGAGATGTTGATGATGGCGCCGCCCTTTTGCGTTTGCATGTATGGCATCACCAGCCGGGTCGGACGGATCACGTTGAGCAGATAGGTGTCAAGGCCGGTGTGCCATTGCTCGTCGGTGATCTCCGTGATCGGCGCCCGGGGCCCGTGGCCCGCGCTGTTGACGAGCACGTCGATGCGTCCCCATTTGGCCATAGCGCCGTCGACAAGCCGCTTCAGATCCTCGTTCGACTTGTTGGAACCGGTGACCCCCAATCCGCCGAGCTCGGCTGCCAGCGCCTCGCCCTTGCCGGAGGAGGACAGGATCGCGACGCGAAAGCCGTCGGCTGCGAGCCGGCGCGCAGCCCCTGCCCCCATGCCGCTGCCGCCGGCGGTCACGAGTGCGACCTTCTCTGCTGCCATCTCTGCTGCCATGACCGATCATCCTCTATGATATCGCGGAGGCGAGCCGCATGCCCGGCCTATCATGAGGCCTTCTACCGCCGGACCAGGCGGAAGGTCCACCGTCGAAAGCGACTTGAAAGATGAGCGATTTGCAGATCCGCAATTTGCGCCCCGAGGAGATCGCCATCGCTGTCGACTGGGCCGCGGCGGAGGGCTGGAATCCGGGCTTCTCCGACGCCGCCTGTTTCGCGATCCCGGACGCGCGTGGCTTCTTTGTCGGCGAGATCGACGGCGAGCCGGTCGCGACCGTCTCCTGCGTCAACTACGACGATCGCTTCGCATTTCTCGGCTTCTACATCGTGCGATCGGATCATCGCGACAGAGGCCACGGCCTGCGCATCTGGAACGCTGCGATTGCGCATGCGGGCGCTCGCGTGATCGGTCTCGACGGCGTCGTGGCGCAGCAGGACAATTACCGAAAGTCCGGCTTCCAGCTTGCTTACGCCAATATCCGCTATGGCGGCATCGCCGCCGCACCATCGAGGCCGCCCGCCGATGTCGTTGCGCTCGACACGATCCCGTTCGCGCTCGTTGAAGCCAACGATGCAACGGTGTTTCCGGCTCCGCGCAGTGCCTTCCTGCGGGCCTGGATCGGCACGTCAGGACATGTCGGTCGCGCATTGCTGCGCGATGGCAAGCTCGCGGCATGGGGTGTGATCCGGCCGTGCCGGACCGGCCGCAAGATCGGCCCGCTCGTCGCCGACGACCGCGCGGCGGCGGAGGCGATCGTGCAGGCCTTGCTGGCGAGCGCGAACGGCGGCGAGATATTCCTCGACGTCCCCGCCGTCAATCGCGAGGCGATTGCGCTCGCGGAATCGCTCGGGTTGAAGCCGGTGTTCGAGACGGCGCGGATGTACACGGGACCTATCGCGCCGCTGCGGATCGACCGCGTCTTCGGCGTGACCAGTTTCGAGCTGGGCTAGCTCAGTAGCAGCGCATGATGTTCACGGTGTGCTCGCCGCCGCCGCGGCCGGGCACAGTCACCTGCTCCGTCGGACAGCTCGGCACGTAGGGCCGGTCGGACGGCACCACGTTCGGCGGGAAGCGATGTGTCCAATCCCAGGGAACGTCGTACGTATAGGTATAGCGCACGTCGCTGGAAACGGGTTGGGCGGTCTCGGCAAAAGGCTGACCGTAACCTGCATTGTCATAGTAGAACCCGCCGCCGCCTGGCCAGTAGACCCAAGGCGTGTTGCGGCCACGGAACCTGGCGCCCGGCGCAATCGGCGGACGCGCCGCCGGACCGGAAGGCGTGGCGGCATGTCCGACGGTGCCGCCGGGTCGGGCAAAGCTGTCGCTGGGGGCAAGGAGCAGCGCGGCTGCGCTGAGCGAGGCGAGCAACGCCCCAAATGATCTGGACATCATGATACGCACCAACTCGTTTGGCTTCGCGGATAGCGGCTCCCCACGACACGCTAGGCCGGGCTGTCGCCCACCCGCAAACGTATAATTAATTATTGGTTAAGGCACGGAATTAACGGGGAACAGACTGCGGCAAGACGCCCGGGATTCCGGCTGATGTCGCACGTGTTCCGGAAAACGGACTTCATAACCAGTTGATCGGAGTTGATCGGTTCGATCGACGACACCCGGAACGCTCCCGCACTGCGGTCGTTGGCTCCCTACACAAGCAAGGAGCATCTCCAATGCAGAATAAGTCGAAACTCCTCTGCCTGATCACGGCTTCACTCGTCGCGGGCACGTCGGCCGCCTCGGCTCAGGGCTATGATTGGAACGGATCGCGCGCGGGATGGGACCGCACCGCCCCGGCCTATCAGCCGGTTCAGCCCCGCGCGTACTATCCGGATGTCGCTGGACCATACGGTGCGCTCAACGGCACCAATCATCCGGCGCCGAGCTCGACGCAGGGCGATGTCGGCCCGGAGGGCAATAACAACGGTACACTGACCGGCGTCTATCGCAGCTGGTAACGCCCGCTCACGATCTGGCCCATCGTCCATCGCGGACGGTGGGCCTTCGTGCGTCAGCGGCCCTGCTGCTTGCGCAGCCAGTCCAGCATATCCTGCGCATTTCCGGTGCCCTGCGTCACGATGGTGGTGTTGCCACCGCTGCGGCGATAGACCGTGGTGCGCCCGGGCTCCTTCTCGATCTTGACCTCGGCTTGCGCCGGATCGCCGCTCTGGGTGATGACGGACGTGCCATTCTCGTCCTGAACTATTGTGGTGTGGCCGTCACCTGACTCGCCGGCTCCCGCCGGCCCGGTTGCCGTTGCCATCATGATGATCGTCCCTGCTGCAAGTGCGATAAACCTCATGTTGCACCTCATCTTCACGATCACCGGCTGAACTGAAATATCGACAGCCAGTTGAAGCGCCCGAATTGTCGCACCGTTCCCGTGTTCATGTCTCCGATCTGGAGCAGAAGGGCGTTGGTGGACTTGCCGACCTGGGTGATATCGGCAATGTTGCTCACGCCCGACTGACCGATCGCCAAATTGGTCGTGCCACCCACCTGGATCACGTCGACATAATTTCGCGTGCCGTTCTGGATGATCGTCGCATCGACCGTTCCCGTGCCACCGATCTGGATGACACGCGCGATATTGATACGGCTGTTCTCTTCGATCGTGACCGGCTGGACATTGTTGCCGAACTGCACGACCGTTTCGATGCTCACGTTCCGGTTCGTTACGCCGCGCTGGACGGATCCGGCGGATGCCTCGGACGCGACGCTGACGGCGAACAATGCCGCCAATGCCAGGAGTAGCCTAGCGCATTTCATCGCTTGCCCCCATTACATTTCTGGCGACGAGGTCGCGCCCGGCTCAATGGCTATTCTGGACAACAGTCGCCGAGTTGAACGCACCGAACTGAGCCAGGAAACTGCTGGTGGACTGGCCGGCCTGGCCGACAAACGCGACATTGTTCACGCCCGCCTGCCCGACCGATGCCGATGTCGTCCCGCCGAATTGCAGGATTCCGGTCGCGTTGTTTGTGCCGTTTTGAGTGACGGTCGCGCTGGTGCTGCCGCCGATCATGAACACGCCGGCCATGTTGAGCTGGCTGTTCTGGTTCAGCACGACCGGCGGGCCGCCGAGCGATACGATGGTCTTGATGTCGGCGGTCTGCGCACCGGCCGATCCGGCGCCCACGCAACACAAGGTGAGAAATGCGCCACAGGCGGCGCCTGAAAAATGCCTCATGACATGCCTCGCGACTGAAAATTGATTTGCGATCAAGGAGTCTGCTGCAAAATTGTCGAGCCGTTCAGGATTCCGAGCTGTCCGACGGCCGCCGCGTTGTTCGCGCCGATCTGGCCGATCAGGCTCGAATTAAAGCCACCGGCCTGGCCGAGTAACGCGGTGTTGGACGCCGTCGCGGTGGTGCCGCCCTGCCCGATCACCGAAGTGTTGACGGTGAGGAGCGAGCCCGTCTGCAACGTGGTCGCAGTATTGGTGGCGCCGAATTGCATCGTGGTGGCGCTGTTGTTGGTGCCGCCACTCTGCGAGATGAAGGAGTTGTTGGTGGTGCCGAATTGCAGCACGCTGGCCGAGTTGCCGGCCTGGGCATCGACGGCGGTCAGCAAGCTGAACGCGACGATCGTGGCAACTAGATATTTTTGATGCATGACATTTCCTCCGCGAAAGTCGGCGGACAAGCTCTCACCGAGTCGTCCGGCCCGAGGCGGTGCTTTCAAGGATGGCGCGGACGCGCCGCAGTTGACGCGTCCGGCCAAACGGGGCTGGCTTAGTGCGCCGTCTGCGAGACGGTGCTGCCGTTGACGCCGAACACGCTGAGTTGTCCGACGGCAGCGGCGTTGTTCTGGAGCGCGGCAGGCCCGAACGAGTTCTGGGTGATCGCGCTGCCGTTGTTGCCGAACGCCACCTGGCCGGTCGTCGCCGAGTTCTGCACGCCGACCTGGTTGACCGTGCTGCCGTTGTTGAGTGAGGCCGCGCTGGTGCCCTGCATCGTGCTCGCGCTGTTGATGATGCCGAGCTGGCTGGTCGAAGAGGTGTCGTTGGTGAGGCCCTGCTGCGAGACGCTGGAACCGTTCACGACGCCCACCTGCACGGTGGTCGAGGTGTTGGCGGCCTGCGCGGCGGAGGACAGGGCGAGCACGGCAACGGAAGCAAAAAACAATTTGCGCATGGAATATCCTTTCTGGCTAAGATCTCTGACTGGGTTCGGATGCCGTCTTGGAGGAGGCCGACATCGCAGGACCGACTTTGAACCGATCGGGCTGCATGCGACAGACTGCAGTTCATGCTAATCGGTACGGACTAGACGTTGCGCTGCGCCTTAGGTGTCCGCGCACTAGCTGTACGGTTGTCCCGTGCCGGTTCGTGTTGTCTCGTCTTCGCGTCCCATGCTGTCGACCAACCGCACCACCTCGATCGGCGAACGAAGCTCCAGCTTTCGCATCATCCTGGTGCGATGGACCTTGGCCGTCACTTCGCTCACGCCGAGTCTCGCGGCGATCTGCTTGGCAACGAGACCTTCGGCCATCAACAGCATGATCTCGCGCTCCCTCGCCGTGAGCGTCTCGACGCGCTGGCGCGCTTCGCGCACGCTATCTTCACGTTCGAGCCGCCTGCGGTCGCGCTCGATGCCGTGCCTGATAGCGTCGAGGATCTCCTGCTCGCGGAAGGGTTTTGGAAGAAACTCGACTGCGCCGCGCTTCATCGCCTCTACCGAGACGCGGACGTCGGAATGGCCGCTGATGAAAACGATCGGGATGAGCACGCCCGTCTCGGCGAGCCGGCGCTGAAGCTCGAGGCCGGTCGGCGCGGTGCCGGGAAAGCGGACGTCGAGCACGAGGCATGAAGGCCCGCCGGAAATAATCTCCCCGAGAAACTCGTCGGTCGATGCAAACAATTTTACCTGATGCCCGGTCTCCTCGCAGAGACTTCCTATCGCGGTTCGAATCTGGATCTCGTCGTCAATGACATAAACTGTAGCTTGACCTGAACTCATGGCAACGGGCTCCCCGGCTTGGGGCTCGATGAACAAGCAACGAGCCATCCATTCTTCTTGCAAGCGAGATCAAGGTGCTTGGATGAATTCGCGGGGATCGAGCGAGTCGCTCCGGTCCGCCGCTTCGACGTCTTAGGGCCAACACCCGTTCAAGACGAGTGAAGGCGTTCACATATCGGGTTTCGTGATTGGGGGGATTCGCCCTGGCGACCTGCGGCATCATGGCGATGCGCGATATCGACAATGCGACGATCTGGCGTCGGAACTTCGGTATCGCCGACTGCGTCATGGCGTCGCCACCCACGTGCCGACTTGAACGCCGGGCGCTGGCCGCTTCGGCCAGAGCAGACGGGACGTTCAGTCAGCTTGTCGAGTTCGATACCGCGCGCGTCATATCGATACGCTCCGTATGCATTTCCGGCAAGTCACGAAAGATAGCACCCCGCAGACTTTACTTCTGGATCATCAAGCGCGCCCGACCGTCGCCCCGGCAACAGCGACACACTGACGATCGACTGCGTTTTCTGGGATTTACAACCATAGCGCGACCTTTGTCTGTGCCGCCAACGATGCCATTTCAAGAGGCGGGGTTTTTGATATGCGATTTGTGCCAGTTATTGCCTTGCTCGGAACTGCATGCGGCCTCGCCACGGTCTACGCCGCGGGGCCGGCCGTCATCGGCGACGCGGCCGGGGCCGCGGCGGAGAAAGCGGCCCGCGCCTATGAATCGACCCAACGGCTGCTCAAACCCGTCGGGCCGGAAGCACGGAGCTTCGGATCGGATGCTCCCGTGTTCCGCTTTGCCTCAATCCAGCGCGGCAGCATCGAGCAGACCATCACCGTCACCGGCGCCCTGCAGCCGGTCAAGACGATCGAGGTGGGTTCCCAGTTATCCGGGCAGCTCGCCCGGGTCTATGTCGATTTCAACGACACTGTCAGCAAGGATCAGCCGCTCGCCCTGATCGATCCGCGCAGCTTTGCGGCCAAGGTCGACGAAGCCAGGGCGGCGGTGGCGGTGGCGAACTCCTTTGTCGACATCGAGCGGGCCAAGCTCGACCGCGCCAGGATCGATCTGCAAAACGCCAGGGGCAGCAGAGACGTACTCGTGGCCAAGCTCGACAGCGCGCAGGCGGTCAAGGCGTCGGCGCAGAAGACCTTGCAGCGCAAGCTGGCTCTACAGTCACAAAACGTCGTGGCGATAACGGCGGTGGATGACGCCCAGACGGAGTTCACCGCGAGGCTTGCCCAAGAGCGCGAAGCCGAAGTCCTCATGTCCCTGAACGCCTACTCAGTCGACGGCGCGCAGGCCGATATCCGCCGGATCGAGGCGGAATTGCAACAGGCACGAATGGCCGTACCGGAGAAGGCGGCCGTTCTCGCTGCGGCCCAGGCCGATCTCGACCGCACCGTGATCCGCTCGCCGATCGACGGCGTCGTCGTCGGCAGGTTCGTCAACGAGGGCCAGACGCTCGCGGTCGGACTGGAATCGCGCACCACGTTCGTGGTCGCGCACCGGCTGGAGGACATGGAGATCCACGCGCAGGTCGACGAAGCCGATATCGGGCGCATCGCCCCCGACCAGCGCGCCCATTTCACGGTGGATGCCTACCCGGACCGCCGCTTCGAGGCGGTGGTGCGGCAGGTGCGCAAGGCTCCGCAGAACCAGCAGCACGTCGTGACCTACACCGTCGTCCTGGCGACCTCCAACCTTGACGGCGCGTTGCTGCCCGGCATGACCGCCTTGGTGAAGATCGTGATCGAGCGGCAGGATGACGTGCTGAAAGTGCCGCTTGCCGCGTTGCGCTTCCAGCCCTCCGGCACGCAGCCGGATGCCGCGGCGCGCAGCGGGGTGTGGGCACGCACCGCAAGCGGCTCGCTCCGGCGTATTCCCGTGACCGTCGGCGCGGCCGGCACCGAACAGGTCGCGCTCAGGAGCGGAGACCTCGTCGAGGGCAGTCAGGTCGCTGTGGGCCAGGCCATCCGGCCGGCCGGCATGGAGTTTCTCGGCATCAGGTTCGGATCATGACGGCCCTCCCGCCCCTCATCAGCCTGCAGTCGGTCTCCAGGACCTATCGCGCCGACGGAGTGGCGGTGGCCGCGGTGCGCAACGTCAGCTTCGACATCGAACGAGGCGAGATCGTCGCGGTGATGGGACCGTCCGGCTCGGGAAAATCGACGCTGATGAACATGCTAGGGCTGCTCGACCTGCCGAGCGAGGGCGCGCTCTATCTCGAGGGAACCGACGTTGCCGATCTCTCGGAAGACCACCGGTCGTCCCTGCGCGCCCGCAGCATCGGCTTCGTATTCCAGTCCTACAATCTGCTCGCGCGCCACAATGCGATCGAGAACGTCGCACTGCCGCTGGTCTATTGCGGCATCGGCCGCAAGGAACGTCTGGCCCGCGCCGAGCAGAGCCTGGAGGCCGTCGGCATGGTGCACCGGGCCCACCACTTCCCGCGGCAGCTCTCGGGCGGCGAGCAGCAGCGCGTCGCGATCGCGCGCGCCCTGATCGCCTCTCCGCTGATCGTGCTCGCCGACGAGCCGACCGGCGCGCTCGACAGCCGTACCGGCGCCGAGATACTGGCCCTGTTCGCCGCGCTCAACCGGACCGGCCAGACCATCGTGATGATCACGCATGATCCAGGGATCGCGACCCAGTGCGGGCGCACGATCCGCCTGCATGACGGCGAGCTCGTCGCTGACGAAACGCTGGTACCGATCCTGCCGAAACGGAGCGCTGCGCCATGACGATGCTCCAGGGCTTCCAGATCGCGTTGCACGCCTTGCGCCTCAATCCGTTGCGCAGCATCCTCACCATGCTCGGCATCGTGATCGGCGTCGCCTCCATCGTGACCGTGTTTGCGATCGGGTCCGGCGCGCAGCTTCGGCTGCAGGAGCAGATCCGCTCGATCGGCGCCAACGTGCTGATGATCAACCCCGGCGCGGTCTACCAGGGCGGCGTACGTCTCAAGGATGGCAGCAAGCTCACCATGACCGAGAGTGACGTGCAGGCGATCCTCGAGCAGATCCCCGAGATCCAGGCTGCGGCCGGCTCGATTGCAGGAACGGCGCAAATCATTCACGAGAGCAAGAACTGGAACACGACCATCAACGGGACGACGACCGGGCACTTCATGGTGCGCGACTGGCAGCTTGCGACCGGGCGCTATTTTTCCGGAAGCGAGGAGGCAGGAGCCGGCAAGGTCGTGATCCTCGGCAGCACGGTGGCGCATGAGCTGTTCGCGCCCGGCGAGGACCCGATCGGCGCACAGATCAGGATCATGAAGGTGCCGCTCGAAGTGGTCGGTGTTCTCGACCGCAAGGGACCGGCGCAGGACGACGTCGCCTTCGTGCCGCTCACCACGGCCAAGTTGCGCTTCCTCGGCAGCGCAAGCAACATCAACCGGGATTCGGTCGCCTACATCATCGCCAAGGTGGCCGCGGACGGACAGATGGCGGGGGCGCGAACGGAGATCGAAAACCTGCTGCGGCAGCGCCACCGTATTCCCGCTGGCCAGGAGGACGACTTCAAGGTCCAGGATCCGGCCGCCGCCATGGAAGCGCAGCAGGGAGCGATCCGCACCGTTGCGCTCCTGCTCGTCGCCATCGCCTCGGTCTCGCTGCTCGTTGGCGGCATCAGCATCATGAACGTCATGATCGTGTCGGTCACCGAGCGCACGCGTGAGATCGGAATCCGCCGCGCGCTTGGCGGGCGGATGCGGGACATCCGTCTTCAGTTTCTCTGCGAGGCGCTCGTGCTCTGCCTGCTCGGCGGCGCGATCGGCGTCGGTGCCGGCGTCACGCTCTCGATGACGGTCGCTCGCATGGCAGGATGGATCACCTCGATCGACGGCCAGGCGATCGGCCTTGCCCTCGCCTTCTCGATCGCGACCGGCCTGATCTTCGGTTTTTATCCCGCCCACAAGGCATCCAAGCTCAGCCCGATCGAGGCACTCAAGACGGAGTGAGAATATGCTGGGGTGTTCGCATCGACCAAAGGCCACGGAGGAGCAGTCATGAGTCCGGATCCGAAACATTCTATCACGCCGACGCCACGCGAGCGGGACCTGATGATGCTGATCGCACGCGGAATGCAGAACAAGAACATAGCCTACGAGCTCAAGATCTCGGAGAACACGGTCCGGGCGCATATCGGCAACATCATGCGCAAATACCGCCTTCAGAACCGGACCCAGATCGCGATCATCTTTGCCCTCCAGGCGGCGCCGCCATCGCTTCGCCGCAACCTGGCCAATGGCGGCCGCAATTCGGCGACGGCAACGCCGGCCAAGGCGGTCGCGCAGAATACACTGGTGCCGACGGCGCCGGATTGACCGCCGGGCCACAATCCCTTGCGTCACTTCGGGCGAAACACCCAAGTCCGGGGTCAACGGAACGGCGGCAAAATATTTCTCTTTATTAGAATTCGGATTTTTGTTAGGAATTTCTCACTCCGGCCCAAGGAAGAGGGGCGTATCGCGATCGTCACGAACGCGGGCCGGACGGCGGTGGACGTTAGTCACATCGGCGCGAATGGCTTCGCAGGGCGGGCAACCGTGAGTGAAGGCCTCGCGCACACGACCGGTGTGATCGGCGTACGGCAAAATCGTGTGGTCCTGACGCCCGGGGTCTGTGCGTCAAGCGTTGCGGTGATGTGGTGGCTCAACCGGGCCCGCGCATCAGCCATCCGCAAGGCGACGGGGGCAATAGTGCATCGCTCCCCGGGGAGAGCGCGACATAAGCCGTAAAGCCACTGCGCAGGGAAGGCCGGATGTTGGGCTTCACCTGTATGCCGCTGTGCAATCTTGTTCACGACAATCTCGCACAGTGGACCGCGGGTGCCAGCCGGCACTCGGTCTTCCCTGCGCCCTCTTTCATTTGAGGGGGAGGCGATGAAGCAAAGCTCGGGCAAAACAAGCCGCGAGACGGCGAAGGTGTGTCTGCGATCCGGAATGCGAATGGAAGCGTGACGCTGCCACCCAAAGACGCCGTCATTGCGAGCGCAGCGAAGCAATCCAGGCTGTCGCCGCGGAAAGACTCTGGATTGCATCGCTGCGCTCGCAATGATGATGCTGAAGCAGCTGCCCACCAAAATTCCTGTCTCGTGCCCCGGACGCTGCGCAACGCCTCTTGGCCGTGCGCTGCAGCGCGTCCGGGACACGCGGACCGCCCTGCCCTTTCTTTACATGCCGCTCCGCTCTTGTAACAAAACCGTCATGCAGCGAAACTAAACGAAGCCGGGGGCCGCGGTTGGCGGCCAAGCCGCCTCGCAGGGAGAGATTTTGATGCGCCGTTCATTGGTGTTGCTGTCAGCCGGACTGACAGTGTTGTCCGCCGGACTTTCGACCGGACCTGCCTCCGCAGAGAACAACACGCCCCGCAACCTGATCCTGTTCATTCCGGACGGTCTGCGGGCGCTGAAGGTAACACCCGAGACCGCCCCGGCAATGGCCGAAATCCGCGACAAGGGCGTCAATTTCAAGAATTCGCACTCGCTATTCCCGACCTTCACCATGGCCAACGGCTCGGCGATGTCGACCGGCCATTATCTCGGCGACACCGGCGTGTTCTCCAACACGATCTGGACCAACTACACCTCGGTGCCCGCAGGCGACACCGTCGTCCCGTTCATCGAGAACGACGCCGTGCTCGGCGACATCGACGAGCACTTCAAGGGCGACTACCTCAACGAGGACACGATCCTGAAGTTGGCCCGCGACAAGGGCTACAGCACCGCCGCGCTCGGCAAGCATGGTCCGACCTATCAGTTCGACCACACCGACAAGCCCGAAAAGGCCGGCCTGCATTCGGTCGTGTTCGACGACGCCACAGGCGGCAAGAACGGCGTGGCGCTATCGGACGAGATCAAGGCCGCTCTCACCAAGGCCGGCCTGCCCCTCGCCACGCCGCCGCGCGGCGACAACTCCAAGGCGGGGGATGCCAAGACGCCCGGCACCACGGCGGCCAACGTCGCGCAGCAGGCCTATTTCGCCGACGTCGCGGCCAAGGTCGTGCTGCCGATGTTCAAGGCGCGCAACAAGCCGTTCGTGCTGGTGTTCTGGTCGCGCGACCCCGACGGCAGTCAGCACAACACCGGCGACAGCCTCAACCAGATCATGCCCGGCATCAACGGGCCGACCTCGATGGCCGGCATCAAGAATGCCGACAACAATCTCGCCCAGCTCCGCAAGGCGCTGGACGAGCTCGGCCTTGCCGCAAACACCAACATCATGGTCCAAGCCGACCACGGCTTCTCGACCATCTCCAAGGAAAGCAAGACCAGCCCCTCGGCCAAGGTCAGCTATGACGACACGCCGAAGGACTTTTTGCCGATGGGCTTTCTGGCGCTCGACCTTGCCAAGGCGCTCGACCTGCCGCTGTTCGATCCCAACGACAAGAACGCCAAGGTCGAGGGCAACAAGCACCCCAAGGCCGGCAACGGCGTGCTCGGCAAGGATCCGGAAAAGCCCGATCTCATCGTCGCCACCAATGGCGGCTCCGACCTGATCTATTTGCCGAACAAGGACAAGAAGCTGGCGGCCAAGACCGTCAAGGTGCTGCTCGAGCAGGATTACGTCTCCGGCCTGTTCGTCGACGACTCGCTCGGCCGCTTCCCCGGCACGCTGCCGCTGTCGAGCGTCAACCTGCGCGGCAAGGCGGCGACGCCGACGCCGGCGATCGTCGTCAACTTCCGCTCCTATGCCAGCGATTGCGGCGAGGCGCCGACCAACTGCTCGGTGCACGTCGCCGACACCGTGCTGCGCCAGGGCCAGGGCATGCATGGCAGCTTCAGCCGCGGCGACACCATGAACTTCATGGCCGCGATCGGTCCGGACTTCAAAACCGGCTATGTCAGCGAGATCCCGGTCAGCAATGCCGACGTCGGCATGACGGCCGCCCAGCTCCTCGGCCTGCGCGCATCGCAGAACGGCGGCCTCGTCGGCCGCGTGATGTCGGAGGCCATGCCCAACGGCATCGTGCCGAAGGCGTACAAGGGGGTCGAGAAGTCGAAGAAGTCAGAGAACGGCCTTCAGACCGTGCTGAACTTCCAGCGCGTCGGTAGCCAGCGCTATTTCGACACTGCCGGTTTCCCGGGCCGCACGCTCGGCCTCGAGTTGGACACCGGCAAACAAAAAACGGCGGGGAAATAACCCCGCCGTTCAAATGCGTCCTCGTGAGAGGCGCAGAATTTTACATGCCGATGTCGAACACGTTCGGCAATTGGCCCGCCAGAGGCAGCGCGGTGGCGCCCAGGAAGGTCGCCACCATCGCCATCAGGCGACGGTTGTTCTGGCGCTTGCCGCGCATCTGGCCGGCGATCCACTCGAGCATTTCGCTGTTGACCTTGGAGGCATAGGACGGCGCCCACCCCTCGATATCGGACTCGGCCGACAGCGCGAGGCTACGCGGCGGCACCTTCAAGCCGGAGGCGCTCGCCGCATAATGGGCGACCGCCTTGGCCAGCAAATCGTCGAACCGGCCGCCATCGGTGCGCTCGGTCGCAGCTTCGTTGATCTCGAACAGCGCTTCGGCTTCAGCACGGCTGACCGGCTGGTCGTTGACGGCCGAGGCGGTGAGAATGCGGACGCACCAGGCAGTGTCATCGGCATCGAGCGAGCGGGAGAAGTGCACCCTTCCCTTGGTGGTCGGGCCTTCGCCCGTGATCACGCCGTCGCGCACGATAGTCAGTGCATGGGCCGAGGTATCGCGGCAGGACGGTTCGAGGGACGGCGACTCAACAGACTTATGCGCAGCGGCAGACATAGTTCACTTCCAGATTTCTTCTGATCGGCCAGCATTTTCATGCCGGCGTAAAGGGGTGGTTAATGATTCGGTACGGGGATCGCGACTTTTCGAGATAGTTGCCAATTGGTCGCTGTCAGGACCATTTTGGTTCTGGGAAGCGACGGGCGAGGGTGATGGAAGTCATAAAAGGCTTTCTCGGGGCAATCACGCCCGTATAGCCCCGGTGGAGATGTTTCGCCGCAGGCGCCGCTGTAACAAAAAGGTGCTAGGAAATCAGGCCTTCAAAGAAGGAATTCACATTTTACTTGAAGCGGTTCAGTTAGCGTTCACTTGGGATCGCGAAGACCTTATAATGGTCATGACGGTCAAAGATGAATTCTCAAGTAAATTCAATAGCATGAGGTAGAACCATGACACTTCCGATCGGCGCCACCGCCCCCGATTTCGAAGCCGAGACCACCGAAGGGAAGATCAAGTTCCACGACTGGATCGGCAATAGCTGGGCGCTGCTGTTCTCGCACCCGAAGGACTTCACGCCGGTTTGCACAACCGAACTCGGCGCGCTCGCCAAGCTGAAGCCGGAATTCGACAAGCGCGGCGTCAAGCTGATGGGCCTCTCGGTGGATCCGGTCGATCGCCACGCCAAATGGTCGGAGGACATCAAGGAGACGCAAGGCGCGGCTCCGAACTATCCGATGATCGGCGACACCGATTACAACGTCTCCAAGCTGTACGGCATGCTGCCGGCCGCGATCTCGGGCGATCCCCTCACCCGCACCGCCGCTGACAACCAGACCGTCCGCAACGTCTTCATCATCGGGCCGGACAAGAAGATCAAGCTGGTGCTGGTCTATCCGATGACGACGGGCCGGAACTTCCAGGAGATCCTCCGCGTCATCGACTCGCTCCAGCTCACCGCCAAGCATCGCGTCGCGACCCCGGCCGACTGGTCGCAGGGCGACGACGTCATCATCGCGGGCTCGGTCTCCAATGACGAGGCCAAGACGATCTACCCGCAGGGCTGGAAGGAGCCGAAGCCCTACATCCGGATCGTGCCGCAGCCGAAATAACCCAACTGTCATTCCGGGCGATGCGTCAGCATCACCCGGGATGACGATGTCAGCTCTTACGCCGCGCGCACGCGTTCGAGAAAGCCCTCGACCTCGGCCTTCAGATGCAGGCTCTCGCCCGACAACGCTTGGGCGGAGGCAAACATCCGGCTGGACGTCTCACCGGTCTCGTTCGCACCCTCGGCGGCCTGACGGACGTTGACGGCGACATCGGCCGTGCCCGATACCGCCGCGCGAACGCTGGCGACGATGTTTTGGGTCGCGCTCTTCTGCTGCTCGACCGCCGCCGAGATCGAGCCCGCGATGCCGCTGATGCGCTCGATGGTCTGGCTGATCGCCTTGATGGCGACAACCGATTCCTCGGTCGCAAGCTGCATGCTGGCGATCTGGTTCGAGATCTCGTCGGTCGCCTTGGCGGTTTGGCCGGCGAGCGTCTTGACCTCCTGGGCCACCACCGCAAAGCCGCGGCCGGCATCGCCCGCGCGCGCGGCCTCGATGGTCGCGTTCAGCGCCAGCAGATTGGTCTGCTCGGCGATCGAGGTGATCAGTTTGACGACATCGCCGATGCGCGCGCCTGCCTCGGAGAGCTGCGCGATGCGCTGATCGGTCGCCTCGGCCTGCCGCACGGCCTCGGCGGAAATGACGTTCGATTCCTGCACCCGCCGGGTGATTTCAGAGATCGATTGAGACAGCTCGTCCGAGGCCGAGGCCGCCGAACGCACGTGCTCGGAGGCGTTTTCGGAAGCTCCGGCCGAGCGCGCCGACAGATCGGCGGTGGAGCGCGCGGTGTCGGTAAGCTGCCGCGCCGTCCGCTCGAATTCCCCTGACGATGTCAGCACCTTGTCGAGAATGCCGCCGACACCGCCACGGAACTCCTCGACGAAATTGCGCAACTCGGATTTGCGCTGCTCGGCGGCTGCGGCCGAAGCCGCCGCCTGCTCGCTGCGCATCCGCGCCCGCTCCTGCGAATTGCTCCTGAACACCGCGACCGTGCGGGCGATCTCGCCGATCTCGTCGGCGCGATTTTCGCAATCGATCTCGACGTCGCTCTGGCCTTCGGCGAGCGCCGTCAGCGAGCGGGTGACCGAGGTGAGCGGCTTGGTGACACGGCGGACGACCAGCAAGGTCAGGACCAGCACCAGCAACGCGGCGAGGCCGGCGGCAGCCGCCATGCTTTCGATCGTCTGGGCCAGCATGCTCTCGAACTGGGCCATCGGGATGCCGACATAGAGGATGCCGGCGACCTTGCCGCTGGCGTCGGCGACCGGGAAATAGGCGGTCATGAAGGACTTGCCGAACAGGGTGGCCGGGCCCTTGTAGGCCTCGCCACGACGCAGCAGCGCCTGCGCCGGGTGATCGGCGGCAAGCTGGGTCCCGACGGCACGGTCGCCATTTTCCTTCTTCACGTTGGTCGAGCGCCGCACGAACTGCCCGCTCGCATCGTCGAACACGAACAGGGTCGCGTTGCCGCCGACATAGGACACCGCGCGATCGACGATGGCGTGATCCTTGAAGTCCGGCATCTTGGGAATCTCGGCGCGCGCGACCGCGCCATCCCGCATCGTGATCTTCGCATCGGGAACGATTTCGGCAAAGGCCAGAGCCAACGTGCGCAAACTCACCTCGATGTCGCGGAGCGCGCGATCATTGAAAGCGGAGCTGAGCGACCAATAGCCGGCGCCGACCACGAGCGCCGTATTCATAGCGATCAGCAGCACGGCGCACAGGAGCGCCTTGGTGCCAAGCTTGAATTGCGGCAGAAACTTCGCCGTTGCTCGTCCGTACATGAATGAAATTACCTCCGTAATTCCTGCATATTCGTGCAATCGGCTTACGGTCACATTAACGGCGGTTCCAATCGCCACCCCGCGACATGCTTTCCAAATCGTTAACGAGGACACCCTGACCACGCCCAGAACTGCGCCAAGGATCACGCCAAGTGCTCCGCCCATCATCGTTTGGTTTCGAGACGACCTCCGCCTGTCCGACCACCCCGCCCTCCACGCTGCCGCCAAGGCCGCTGCGACGACCGGGGCGCCGGTGATCTGCCTCTATGTGCTGGACGACGCGGCCGGGCGAGCGCCGGGCGCCGCGGCGCGCTGGTGGCTGGCGCAGTCGCTGCGGGCGCTCGGCGCCGACATTGCCTCCCGCGGCGGATCGTTGATCCTGCGCAAAGGGCCGGCGGCCAGGGTGATCGCGGAGGTGGCGCGTGAGAGCGGAGCGCGTTCAGTCTACTGGAACGGGATCGCACAGGCGCCGCATCAGGCGATCGAGCGGCAGCACGAAGCGGCACTGGCAAAGATCGGCGTGGACTCGCAAAGTTTCCCGGGCGACTTGCTCGTTCCGCCCGCGGCGATCCGCAACAAGGAAGGCCGCGCCCTGCGCGTGTTCACACCATTCTGGCGGCGCGTGCTGGCGCTCGGCGATCCGCCGAAGCCACTGCCGGCACCGAAGGAGCTGCGTCCTGCGCCGACGATCGCCAGCGACGCGCTGGAGGCCTGGAAGCTCGAGCCGCGCAAGCCCGATTGGGCCGGCGGCCTGCGCGAGACATGGACCCCCGGCGAAGCCTCCGCCCGCGCCCGCCTGCGCAATTTCCTCAAGCATACTGCACAAGGCTATGTCGGCGATCGCGACCGCCCGGACCGCGAGGGCACCTCACATCTGTCACCGCATTTGAGGTTCGGCGAACTCAGCCCGCGCCAGGTCTGGCACGCCGCGCGGTTCGCCGCGGCGGAGAACCCTGCGATCGGACCCGGTGTCGACAAGTTCCTGAGCGAGCTTGGCTGGCGTGAGTTCTGCCGGCACCTGCTCCACGACCACCCCAACCTTGCCACCAAAAACCTGCAAGCGAATTTCGACGGCTTCCCATGGAAGCCCGACGCCAAGGCGCTCGCCGCCTGGCAGCGCGGACGCACCGGCTATCCCATCGTTGACGCCGGCCTACGCGAGCTCTGGCACACGGGCGTGATGCACAACCGGGTGCGAATGGTGGTCGCCTCATTTCTGGTCAAGCACCTCCTGATCGACTGGCGCGACGGCGAAAGCTGGTTCTGGGACACGCTGGTCGATGCGGATGCCGGCAGTAATCCCGCCAACTGGCAGTGGGTCGCCGGCTGCGGCGCCGACGCGGCGCCCTATTTCCGCGTGTTCAATCCGGTGCTCCAGGGCGAGAAATTCGATCCGGATGGAGCCTATGTCCGGCGCTGGGCGCCCGAGCTAAAGGACGTGCCGGCCAAGTTGATCCACAAGCCCTGGGAGGCCACGCCGATCGAGCTTGCGAGCGCCGGCGTCACGCTCGGCAAGACCTATCCGCAGCCGATCGTCGATCATGCCAAGGGACGAGAGCGCGCGCTCGCCGCCTACGCCAAGATCCGCAAAGGTTGAGCGTTGCTTTGACACAATTATGAAACGCGCTATCGTCATCGCTCCATGCAAACCGTGGGGGACACTATGGACGACGACAAGCCGATCACCGAACAGGCGATGGACACGATCACCGCCGCCGTGGAAGCGACCAAGGACGCAGCTGTCACTGCGGTGAAGAAGGTCAGGAAGGCCGCCAAGAAGGCTGCGAAGAAAGTAGCGCCGAAGAAGGCTTCCAAGAAGAAAGCCAAGAAGGCTGCGAAGAAAACTTCGAAGAAGGCCACCAAGAAGGCTTCGAAGAAAGCTGCAAAGAAGTCGTCGAAGAAGGCCGCCAAGAAAACGGCAAAGAAGACTGCCAAGAAGGCGACCAAGTCGAAAAAGAAGGCCAAGAAGGCCAAGCGCTGATCGCAACGCCGAGGTCTCCGGGGGCGGACGCGCCCGGAGACGGCTCCAGCGATGCCCTACCCTCGCCGCTTGGCTGCACGCCGGCCCGGGTGATGCTCGCCCTGCGGATCGCGGAATTCGCTGCGATGACCGCGCCGGTCCTCGGCGTTGAAGCGCCGACGCTTCTCGGGCGAGCCGAACGCCTTGATCACCTTCCTGCCGTTGACCTTCTTGATGATGTAGCCGCCCTCGGTCATCGAGAACGGCTCTTTCAGCGTTCCCTTGTGGTCGAACTTGGTGCCCCGGGGATGCTTGAACGGTTCGAACCAGGACGGATAGACGAAGTTCGACATCTCGAAGCCGGCGACGAAGAAGGTGTCCTCTTCCACGGCGTCACAGACCTCATAGGCGTATTGGGTGTTCGGGTTTTTGTCGGCCCAGAGATTGGCCATGGGATCGAGCACCATCTCGAACAGCTCGTGCGAGGCCGCCACGCTGACCGGCTCGTCGCCCAGCGGTTTGACGAAGATCTTTGAGATCGGCTGGCGGCGATGCGTCAGCTCATGGCGGCCGAGCATGTTCTTGTGGGAGGCGTCGTCAAAATAGACCAGCTGCCACTCGCCCGGCTTCGGCTTTTCGCTGACATAGAGGTCGACCGGATAGCCCCACACCGGCAGGAAGTGCTTGTCGTAGCATTTCTGGAGCGCCGCTGTGAGCCTGGCCATCTTGCGGCCGCTGATCGTCGGCTCCGCGTAGTTGATGCAGGCAATCCGGACCGGCTTCAGGGACCTGCCAAGCAACGCGCGTCTCGCCTTCTTCATGGAAATCACCTGTGAAAGGGCCACTGAAATGCGCCGACCCTAGCACGATCTTGCCGCGCACGTCAGGGATGTATTCCGGCGGCCCGGCCCGCCGGTCCTAGAAGCGTCGGTTGACCACAAACACCGCAGCCGCGCACATCACCATGCCGGCGATCGCCAGCGCATCGAGCTTTTCTCCAAACAGCAGATAAGCCATCAGCGCCGTCACGGCGGGCACCAGATAGAACAGGCTTGCAACAGACGTGGCGGCGGCATGGCGGATCAGCCAGTACAGCAGCCCGATCGACCCGATCGAGAGCGCCACGGCGAGCCAGGCCAGCGCCAGCATGAACTCGCGCGTCCAGTGCACCACGCGGTCCTCGAACAGGAAGGCGCCGATCGCGAAGAAGATCGTGACGGAGATGTACTGCACGAGATTGCCGGCGCGCCAGTCGATGTGGTTGCAATAGCGGCGCTGATAGAGCGTGCCGAGCGTGATGCTGATCAGCGCGACGACGGAGGCGAGCCAGCCGAGCCCGGCTTCGCCGGTCATGGGACGGCCGTGCAGGATCAGCACGACGCCGCCGAGGCCAAGGACGAGCCCCGCCCATTGCACCGGCGTCACCTTCTCCCCGAGCCAGCGGTTGGCGATGGTCGAGGTCAGGATCGGCTGAAGGCCTGGAATGAGCGCGGAGAGCCCTGCCGGAATCGAATGCGCGATCGCGATTGCGGTGCCGCCGAGATAGAAGCCATGGACGAGAATGCCCGCGACGGCGCTGTGCGCGATACCGATACGGTCCGGCCATTTCGGTCGCGCAATCGCGACGATGATCGCCATCAGACCGACCACGAACGCCATGCGGATGGCGAGGTAGGTCAAGGGATCGGCATTGTTGACGACGTATTTGGTGCCGATGAAGCCCGTGCTCCAGAGCAGGACGAACAGGATCGGCGCGGCGCGGGCGGTCAGGGCTTCTTGATTATGATTCATTGCCGCCTCATTGCCCCACCGGGGGCCAATGCGGCAATGCGAATTTCGGCCAATTTCGTCCGCACGATGCTGCGCTGCGACGGACCGGACGGCTCAGCCGCTCACCATTCGTCCGGACAGGGATCGATGATCTTCCAGAGCTCGACGCCGTTCTTGATCTTTTTCATGTCGGTGGTGAGCCCGCCATTGCGGCGGATCCAGTCCTTCACCGCGTCGGGGTAATAGGCCATCAGGTCGGACGTCCCCTCCGCGCTGGTGACCTTGATGCCGAAGGTGAAGGCCTTGTCGTAGTAGGCTTGGTGGAAGCCGAGGCTGGCGCGCGGCGTCACGCAGATCTTGTTCATCGGCACGATGCCGAGCACCAAGGTGCAGGCCGAATTGCAGATGCCGTCGATGATGACGCGCTCGCCCTTTTCGCGGACGCGCTTGTACTTGGCCTTGTACTCCTCGACATAGCCGCCGTGGTCGCGGGTAATGTGCAGCTCGGCCCGCGCCGGCGTGGCGGCGACGACCGAGAGCAACAGCAGGCTCAGAAGCGTGATGCGCATGGCGAGGTGACGGCGAAAGCCTTCAGGAATGGACCGGCCTCGAAGGACCCCCAAGATGATCCCCGGGCCGGCAACACGATATTTAACCGAATTCTCTTTGGTCATACTTGTGTGGGGAATTCGTTAAGCATCTCGAAAAGGCCAAAAATGGGCAAGTCTGGACCATAGAACCGGCAATTCTGTCACACCCACCCGGGAATCCGCGGGATTGGCACCGATTTCCGGGCTGCAGACGGGTGTTCCGGCCGCCCGAACTGGCTATAAACGGCTGACCTATTCGTGCGGGTTCCGGAGATTCGAGATGAGCAAGTTGAAGCTTGTAGCCGCGATTGCTGCCCTGTCGGCCGCGATTCTTGCCCCTGGCCTCGCAGAGGCACGGGGACATCACCGGTACCATCGCTATACCACGAACCCGCTGCCCTACCCGATCAGCTATCTCCACAATTACGGGCCCGGCATGACTCCCGGGACGTTCGCCTTTTACGACGGCCCGTCGACCAACCATTGCTACCAGAGCGCAGCCGCCTATGTCGGCCAGGACCGCCGCCGGCACCCCTGCTACTGAGGGGCGCAGGCGCGTCGCGGGGGCCGCTATTTGGCGGCGCCCGACCGCAGCAATTGCTTCTCGATTTCGTAGACCGGCAGTTTGACGAGGTCCTTGCCGACCTCGCCCTGGAGTGCCTTGCGCACCACATCCGAATAGTCGGCGCGGATCATCCCAAGCGCACGCGGCGAGGCCACCATGGTCAAGGCGGAGGTCTCGCCTGAGCTGACGGCGGCATCGAGCCGTCCGGCCAGGCTGCGCAGGAAGGCGCGCTCGGCCTCGTCGTGCCAATCAGTCTGCTCCACCGAGCTACGCGCGGTGCCGGCCGCGCCATGGAGCCTGCCCGGCGCGTCGGTCCCTTGCGCGCCGGTCGAGGAATTGGGCTGCTCGTGCACCTCCCTGGTGTGGAGATTCGGAAACATCTCGTCGCCGAGGTTTTCCAGAATGAGCGCCTTGCGCCCGTCGCACACGACCAGCCAGTCACCCTTGTCGATTCTCATTTTGTCCATTGCACAGCTCCAAAGCGACCTCGCGAGCCTGCTCTTCGAATTGCTCGAAAGGCTGGCCACGACGCCAAGCTTAGGGACGAAGCCGCATCGGAGAATTGCGCGGGATCAAGGATGGTGGCGATGTCCTGCGGGGCGCAAACGCAAGCGCAGCATTGGTCAAGAGCGCGAACCTGGGATAGTCTGGCGGAGCCAAAGGTCAGGCCTGCGGCGGGCTGGCTGAAGACCTGTTCATCAGCATTACATTTCGCCCCCGCCACAATTTGATCAGAACAAACTTCGATATCCCTGTATTGCGTAAGCGGAGAAAGACATCATGAAGCTTAGAATTGGCCTCGTCGCCGCGACCCTGCTGGGTGCGTTGGTCGCATCATCGGCGGCGTCCGCCATGCCCATCGCGCCTGCTCCTGCGACGCCGCAGGTTTCCGACGTCGAGCAGGTCCGCATGGTCTGTGACGCCTGGGGACGCTGTTTCTGGCGCCCGAACTACTATGGATACTACGCGCCGCGGCCCTACTACGGTCCCCGATATGCACCGCGCTTTTACGGTGGGCCTCGCTATTACGGACCACGCTATCGCCGCTGGTAATTCTAAAGGGGCCCTCCGGGGCCCCTTCGCTTTTGCGAGATCAAGGATGTTGGTCTGGAGTCATTCCAAAACTGATCTAGATCAAAGACGAAATCCGCTACGCCGTCATTCTCCGACGATGGTCGATTTGATCGTTTTTCGATGTCCCCAGACGGGCATGAACGTGCAGACACATCTTGAGAAGCAACAGAGACAGGAGGCGCAGAGCTTTGCCTCCTTCGCCTGTCCCGCCTGCACGCGGCTGCATTTCATCGACCTCGCCTCCGGCCAGCCGATGACTCGAGACCGCTGACGACGACATCGATCCGCCGGCTTCATGCCATGATGTCCGCAATACTACGGCCCGGAATCCGGTTTACTGAAGCGCGATGTTTCGCCATTGATGGCGATGTTCCGACGTTCATTTGATTGTCATATTGCAGCAGCCGGCCGCACGCATGTTGTTCGACGCCCTCGCCCCATCCTCGGCGCTTCAATTGATCGGCTTTGCCGACGTCGATGCGTTTCGGCCGATCGAGTCGATGGAGGATGCGAGAAGCATTCCGCTCGACGTCCGGAATTTCGCGGCGGCTCGCGCTGTCGTCTCCCTGCCCGGCTGCCGCATCGTCATGATGCGCTCGTTCGCGCGCATCCTCGACGCCGCCTATCGGATGCCCGGGGGGATGGTGATCCTGCCCATGACGGACGACCTTCAGGTCAATTCCAAGGGCATGGACCTGGACGCGCGTTTCTTCATCGCGCTCCGCGGCAGCGATGAATGCCATTTCGTCGAGCGCCGGACCAATCATCATGCGATGATCATCTTCTCACCCGGCATGAGCGACCGGGGCTGGTTCGATCAGGCGGACGATTTGCGGGCCTATGTCGCGAACCGCCCCGCTTTGCTCCACATACGGCAGCTCCTGCTCGACATTCTGCGAACCGCGTCGGTGCAGCCGGCCCTGTTCGAAACGACCGAGGTCGCCGCCCATCTCCAGGAGGGCCTGCTGCTCGCGCTCGACGATCTGTTTCGCATCGATCCGCTCTCGGACCGGAGTGCGTCCGTCCAGGGCGAGCGGTCGATCAAACTTGTGCAACGGATCGACGATTACGTCGCAGCACATCCGACTACTCCGATCTATACCGCCGATCTCGCCGGCGAGTTTGGCGTCTCGATCCGGACGCTCGGCGGCGCCGTCAGCAAGGTGCGCGGCATGAGCCTGCACCAGTACATTCGCCTGAAAAAATTGTGGGCGACGCGGTCTCGCCTTCTCAAGGGCAGCGGCGCCACCGTCGCCACATGCGCGCGCGCCCAAGGCTTTCACCATTTGGGGGAGTTTGCCGCAGCTTACCGCGCGACCTTCCACGAAGCGCCGTCCGACACGCTGGCCCGGGGCCGGCAAGCCGGTCCGACGGCTGGTTGACCAGACCCGGCTCCAGTCTTTCCAGTGCGGCGCGCGCCTCAAGGGAACCAGTTCCCTCGAACTGCATTATCCGAGCGGTGCGCCGGCAGCGCACTGAAGCACCCCGCGCGCCCTACGTGCGGGGTTTTTCTCGCCGTCAACCAAGTGGTTCAGGAAGAGAAATGTCTATTAGCCGCAACGTATTGTTTCTGATCATCGGTGCTCTGGTCATCACGGCGGCCGTGCTCGGCTACAATCTCTACCAGACGAAGCAGCCCGATGGCCTACAAATCAATGTCGGTCCCAACGGGCTGAAGATCCAAGGCAAATAGAGGCGGCTCACGGCCTCGCGCCCTATCCGAATACTGTGGCCTGACAATTGGCGCGCTCGGAGAGATTCGAACTCCCGACCCTCGGAATCGAAATCCGATGCTCTATCCAGCTGAGCTACGAGCGCCATGGCCCAGATCTGGGCCGTAACCGAGACGCCCAGATCGCTGCTGGCGAGCCAGCAGGCCGGATGACGTTCGGATGGGTTCGAATTAGCAGAGAGGCCGGCCAATAAAAAGCCCTTCCCGCCTCGATTCGAGGCGGGTCAGACCCGCCCTTACCAGGTGCTGTTGAAGAAGCCGAAATGCGGCTGCTGCGCCATCACCATCATCGGCCGCCCTTGCTGCGGCACCGGATGCGTTCTGGCGACCTTGCGCTTGGGCTGCTGCGCCGAGAGCTGAGAGGATTGGGTCGGAGCGGGCTGGGCCTGCGCCTGAACTTGCGGCTGAATTTGCGTCCTGGCTTCGGTCTTCTTGACCGCAGCGGTATCGGCCTTCGCGGCCGGCGTGAATTGGGCGAACGTCTCGCGGACCCGCGCCTTGGCTGATATCTCTGCCAAAGCGGGTGACATGCTCTCCACGGGCGGCTGGGGAGCCGCGACGGCGGCGATCTTCACCGCGGGGGCGGCAAGCGTCGGCTGACTGGTGTCGAGTACGACACGCTCCGGGAGGTGGCGATCGGACCGGATCCGAATCAACGGCTGTTCGTTGCTTGCGGTTGCGATAGCCTGCGTCACAGGCGAAGTCGGCAGAACGTAGTTCGCCGCGAACAGCAGTGCGAGCAAGGCTCCACCGACAAAGAAGAAATACCGAAAGATGGGCATTGGCCACGCTCCGCCCGCCGCATCCCCGCGTGGGCTCTCCGCCTTAACAGGCGATCATTTAATTGGTTCCTGGCCCAGCCGTTCGGTTCAAATGGCGACGCCAAGTTTTTCGGCCAAGCCCCCGGGACAGTAACTTTTCCGCTACCCGGCACTGCCGGCCTTATGTCCGGCGTGCTGCCACAAGCGAACACTTCGCCTGATCGGCATTCACGTTGACGAAGCCGACAGGAATGCGCGCAAAAGTCTTGCGGCTCTTCATGCTGACCGGATCCGCCAGAACGCGGGTGCGGTCGGTGAGATGACTGCCATCGCGCCGCGCAAAAGCGCAGACGATCTCGACATCCTTTACGGCATAGTCGTTGTCGTTGCGCAGCGTGAGCGTCACCAGCGCCTTCGAGCCAAGGCCACCGCGGCGCCAGGTCTGAGATGAAATCCTGATCCGGCCGAGTTCTGCCATTGTCGGAATCGGAGCTTCGGAAGGCGGCGACGCGGCGGCCGCATCGCCCGAAGGCGCCGTCGCGACAGCTGCCATCTCAGACGTCACCGGCTCTGCACTGTTGCCTCTGGAGAGGGGGAGCAGCATCCAGATGCCGCAACCGACGATGATTGCCGCCAACAGCCACAGCAAGCCTCGCCCAAATGAAACGCTCGCGATCGTCACCGCCCGCGCCAGTCGTTCGCCGGTCCCGGCGAAACGCCCTAACCCGATGCGGTCTAACCCAGCGTTCATGGTCGCCTCACCGATCGCGGCGGAAGCACGTTCGACAACGGATTCGGCCACTGCTTACCTTAATCGGGAAGGCGAACTAAGGTTCCCGCGCAGCTGCCGAGTCGGCAAGAGCGGTGGCGGTCACGGGCCGAGGCCGCTAACATGCGCTGCAACATCAAGATCCGTCGGGAGAACACGAAATGCCAGTCGTCACTTGGGATCACGTCCATCTGCGCAGCCCCGATCCGGAGGCCACGGCGGCCTGGCTGCGGGACATCCTCGGTGGCGAGATCGTGCAAGCGCCCGGACGGATCGACGTGAATCTCGGCGGCGCAAGGATCTTCATTGCGCCGCTCGAGGGCGACAATGCGGTCAACCCGCCGCCGCCGCACCCGCATCAAGGCCTCGACCATTTCGGTCTCACGGTGAAGGACATCGACGCCGTCGCCGCCGAGTTCAAGGCCAAGGGCGTCACTTTCACGCGCGAACCGACCACGATCCGCCCCGGCGTGCGCATCTGCTTCATCCGCGGCCCCGAAGGCATCTCCATCGAGCTGCTCGAGCGCGACAAGAAATATACCTGACACGGCGCGCGCCGCATCGGCTCACCGGGCGACGTTGCCGCCCGGCGTGCCTCAAGTCATGCTGCCGGGCATGAAGCAGCGGACGGCGACGCCCATGTAGCCGTAGATCGGCCAGACCATGGTGCGCCCCACCCGGTTCGGCTCCGAGATCACGGCCTCCTCGGGCACCTCGACCCAGACGAGCTCCTGCGGTCGGCCGTCGATCACGTAGCCATAGCGCGGGACGCGGACCCGATAGTGCCCGTCCTTGCTGTCCCAGTCGGCGTCTGAAAGCGCCGAGCCGTCGGCATCGGAGCAACAAGGCCCCTTGCCGCTTCGCAGTCCGTCGAACCAGGCCTTCAATTCGGCATTGGTGTTGACGAACTGGCCGCGGTCGCGCGCGTGGCCGACGGGGGCCGCGAGTGCGATCAGGGCCTGGACGCATGCTAGGCTCGCAACGGTTCGCCAGCGTGCCGCGCCGCCGATCCGCCGTTGTCGTGTTTCGCAAATCGTCGGACGCACACCGTACAGACGCGGCTTCTCGCCGCCGGAATCGATCCAGTTGCTCACGTTTGTCTTGCTCCAGCACCCCGCGGCCAGTGCAACAATGGTTATGCATTTCGCGGGCCAACTTGATTCGCAACGACTGGCCTCGCTTCATGATCAGACCGTCATGGCAGTGTCATAGACAAGCCGGGACAATTACGGCTCACGGGCAAGCTCGCAAGGTCGGCAGCCAAACTGCCGCGTTGCGTGGCTGCATGCCCTTTGGCATAAATGCACTACCGGTTACGCCATTGGGCGATGGCGGCCGGCCTTGGGACGTGATGAAGAACGGCCTCTATTCGATTCACGTGAACCTGCTCGATGGTCGGGTCGGCAAGGGCAGCGGCGTGATTCTGTTTCGCGACGGCAAGATTCTTGGCGGCGATGCCTACCTCTATTACACCGGCAGCTACACGGTGAAGGACAACACCTTCAAGGGCGAGGTGCTGGTCCAGCGTCACACCTCGCCGCGGGGTGACGACAATCCGCTGTTCGGCGGACCTGCCGCAGTTGGCATCGGCGTCAGCGGCACGTTCACGGAGACGCGCGGGGACATGACGGGCACCGCGTTGGTCGGAAAGGCCAGCCAGATTTTCGGCGCGACGTTGCACAAGCTTGCAGAGGCCGACTAGAGCTTCGGTTCTGATTGAATCAGAACTGAAGCTCTCAATTGTTGTTTCGACGCGTTTTCTTCACGCGAAGCCGGCATCCACTTCGCTCGAAAACGCGTGAGCTATTCCGCGGCCTGCTCGAGCGGCGCCACGCGCGGCAGGATGATCTGGATACGTGTGCCGCTGCCCGGTTCGGAATCCAGATCGAGCCGTCCGCCGAGCCTGTTCGTGACGATGCTGTAGACGATGTGCAGCCCGAGACCGGTGCCGCCCTGGTCGCGCCGCGTCGTGAAGAACGGATCGAAGGCACGGCGGCGGACATCGAGCGACATGCCGCAGCCATTGTCGGAGAAGATGATCTCGACATTGTCCTTGCCGGACTCGCGCACCTGGATGTCGATGGTCCCCGGCCGGCCGTCCGGGAAGGCGTGCGCCACCGCGTTGAGAAACAGATTGGTCAGCACCTGGCCGTACGGTCCGGGATAGCTGTTCATGGTCAGATCGGGCTGACACTCGACATTGAGCGTCAGATTGTGCTTGCGAAGGCCCGGCCGCAGACTCATCACCACCTGCTCGGTGAGGTCACCGAGATCGAAGCTGCGCTGGTCCGAATAGTTGCGGTCGGCGGCGACCTGCTTGAACGACTGGATCAGCTCGGCGGCGCGATTGAGATTGGAGACGAGCTGCGAGGACGCATCGCGGCTGGTGTGGAGAAAGTCGTTGAGCGCAGAGCGGCGCAGCTCGCCGCGCTCGACCTCGGCGGTGAACATCGCGGTCTTGCGCTCCAGCGCGGAGGCGACCGTGAGGCTGATGCCGACGGGATTGTTGACTTCGTGGGCGACGCCGGCGACGAGGCGTCCGAGCGCCGCCAGCTTCTCCGCCTCGATCAGCGAGGCCTGGGTCTCGCGCAGATTGCGCAGCGCGGTCTCGGCGGATTCCTTGGCTTTCCGCATCTCCTGCTCGCCGCGCTTGCGCTCGCCGATGTCGAGCGCCACGGTCACGATCCGCTCGATCTCGCCTTCGGCATCGAGCAGCGGCAGCTTGTTGACGAGCCATTGCCGCATGTGGCCGGACGAATCAATGTACTCCTCTTCGTAGAAGCCGAGACCTTTTCGCAGCGTCAGCACGCGCTTGTCGCTCTCGTCGGACTTGGCCGCGCCGTAGCGCGACATCAGGTCGGCCGTGGTGCGGCCGAGCGCATCGCCCGGCTCGATTCCGAAGATGCCGGCCATGTAACGGTTCATCAGCACGTAGCGCAGGTCGCGGTCCTTGACGTTGATGACCGCGGGCACGGTGTCGATGACCTGCTGGAGCAGGCGCCGTCCTTCGGCGATGGCGTCTTCCGCGCGCTTCTGGTCGGTGATGTCGCGCAGCGTGCCCTCGTAGCGAACGATGTTGCCCGCCTCGTCGCGGACGCCGGTGGCACTGTCGGACAGCCACAGGATGTCGCCGCCGCGCTGGCGCACCTGGTATTCGAACTCGCGCACCATGCCGTCGCGGGCCATCAGCCGCTGATATTCGACGCGCGCCTCGGGATTGAGATAGATGGTGTGGGCGATGTCGTTAATGCTGTCGATCAGCTGCTGCGGACTGTCATAGCCCATCATCCGCGCCAACGCCGGATTGGCGTTGAGGAGGTCGCCGGCAGGCGTCGTGACATAGATGCCATCGACCGAGCCCTCGAACAGTTTCCGGTAGCTCTCTTCGGCGAGGCGCTGCTCGGTCAGTGCGCGCACCGCCGCCTCGCGCGCCGTGTCCGCCTCCTCCAGCGCGCGGCGGAACACTTCGGCCGCCCGCGCGATGTCGCCGATCTCATTGTCGAGATCGGCGGACGGGATCGAGGTGTTCTTCTCGCCGGCTGCGAGCGCGCGGATCGACCGCGCGATCTGGGCGAGCGGACGGACTGTCCGCCGCACCACGAAGCCGGCCGCGAGAATGCCGATCAGCACGCCGATGGTACCGAGCACGATGCTCTGCCAGCGCGCCTCCGTCAGCGTGCGGGCGAAGTCGCGCGACAGCACGTGGCCGCGCCGGGCGCTGACCTCGCGCAGCAATTCGGTGACGCGGCCGATCAGCCGGCCCTCGGTTCCCAGCACCTCGCGATCGATGTCGGCGATCTGCCGTTCACGGACAGCGACCGCGATGATCGCCTCGGCGTAGTCGTTGACGGCCGATCTGAGCTTGGGATCGGTGACGCCCATCGCCCGCATGCTCTGCGCCGCCTGCTCGGCCGCGGACGGGTTGCGCGCAAGCAACCCGAGCGCGATCCGGCTCTGCGCTTCCGACAGGCGGGACGCCAGCTCTCGGTCCGCTGTGCCGGAGACAGCCGCGTCGAACTGGTCGCGGAGCGGCGGCAGGCCGGCGAGCAGCTGGGCGCGGCGGTCGATCAAGGTCGAAATCCGCTCCAGCCCGCTGCGATAGGTCGCAAGCCGCTCGCTGACCCCGTCGATCATGTCCTGCTGCTCGGGCACGAGCTCGATGCGGGTCTTCTTCAGGATGTCACTGAGCGTCGAGGCCGCCTCGCCCACCTGCTTGAACTGGATGCCGGCGCCGGGATCGGTGACGAAGTCGCGCGCGGCGAGCCGCAGCTCGTTCATGCGGCGGTCGATGTCCTCGGCGAGGTCGCCGACGCTCTGGAGCCGCTGCAGCTCGGCAAAGGTCGTGTCGATGTGCCGGATCGCGATCACGCTCGCGGTCGAGGTGACGATGATCACCGCCAGCACCAGAAGGAAGCTGCCGAAGGTGAGCTGGCCGATGGAGAGCGAGAATGTTCGCTTTTTCTCAGGGGTCGGCGTCAATTCGGCGGACATTGGCGATGTGAGGACCAGGCTATTGGAGCTCCAATATACGACGTATTGCGGTCCCGGGGGAACATGCGTCTAGCCGCCGAATATCCTTAATATTAAAGCCCTGCCGGACCCCCTCCGCCTTGGCTTTATGACGTTTTGATGCCGGCCGGCCGCCTGGCCGGGATGGTCATGGCGGCGACGCCGAGGACGACGCAGGCAAGGCCGATCCAGGCGGTCCGGCTCAGGCTCTCGCCGAGGAAGGCGACGCTGATGGCAACCCCGATCGGCACGCGCAGATAGGCCTGCGCGGTGGTGCCGACCGAGCCCAGGGTCTGGATCAGGCGGAAATAGATCACGAAGGCCGCGGCGGTCGAGAAGGTCGCCAGCGCGAGCAGCGCCAGCACGGAACTCAGCGAGGGCGAGAGCGTCCAGGGCTGCTCGAGGATGAGCGAGGCCGGGATCAGCGCCGCCGCCCCGGCCAGCAACGAACCGGCCGCGGGCGCCATGGGATCGAGGCCCTTGAAGCCGCGACCGAAGATGGCGGCGCAGGCGTAGCAGATGGTGGCGGCAACGATGGCGGCCTCCGCGACGAGGCCGCTTCCGACATCATGGAAGGCATCGACGCCGACGATCAGCAGGATGCCGGCCATGCCGGCAACCACGCCGACCAGCTTGCGCGGTGTCGTCGCCTCGTGACGCGTCACGACCGCCGTGAGCAGGAAGGTGAAGATCGGGCCTGCCGAGTTGAGGATGGTCGCGAGCGCGGCATCGACGTGGCGCTCGCCCCAGGCAATCAGCGTCCAGGGGATCACGCTGTTGAGCACGGCCTGGAAGGCGAAGCGTTGCCAGGTCGCGGCAGCCGTCGGCAGCCTGATGCCCCGCACCCACATGATCGCGAGCAGCAGCAGGCCCGCAATCGTGGTGCGCGCCGCGATCAGCGTGATCGGCGGAATGGTGGCGACGCCGAGCTTGATGAAGGTGTAGGAGCCGCCCCAGAGCGTCGCGAGCGCGAGCAGCAGCGCCAGCTCGACGACAATGTTGTTGTCCTGCCGGTTGTCCATGTCGCGTGCCTCGTCCTGTTGTCAGGAACGGAACGTAGCGCGTCTGCCCTCGCGGATACTTCGTTGTGTGTCGAAGTGTCCTAGCCGAGCGCCCCGACCTCGAACACCTCGCCGTCATAGCCGGCCTCGCGGGGAATGCGGAGCTGACGGCCGGTTTCGGTCTCGGTCATGACAGGCAACACCGTGACGACTGACATGCCGCGGGCGTGCTCGAGCGCGGCGCTGACGCTCGACTGCTTGGCGAGCCGGATCAGATTGCGCGTGGTCGGGAACGGCAGCTTGAAGCGGCCGCTCTCGCCGCCCTCCACCGCCTCGCGCGGCGAGACCCAGATCGAATCGGTCGATTCGCGGCCGTCATGTGCGCCGAGCTGGTCGGGCGGTGCTGCCGCAAGGAAGAACCAGGTGTCGAAACGTTTTGGCATCCCCTCGGGCGTGATCCAGTGCGCGTAAGGCACCAGCGTATCGAGTGCGAGCTGGAGGCCGTTGTCGGCCAGAATGCTCAGGAAGCTGACCTTGTGCTCGTTGAGCGCGACGCGATGCGCATCGGCGATCTCGCCGGCGCGCCTGGCATCGACCGGCGTGCCCGATCCTTTCGACCGCGCCAGCAGGATGCCGCTTTCCTCAAAGGTCTCGCGGATCGCGGCGATCCGAAAACCGCGGTCCGCTTCGCTCAAGCCCTCGCCGCCCGAATACAGGTCGGAGCGCTTGACGATCTCCTGATCGCCGGCATCGACGCTGCCGCCGGGAAACACCAGCGCGCCCGAATTGAACTCGATCTGATGATGGCGGACCATCATGAAGACTTCAATTTCGTCGCGGCTTTTGCCGTCGACCTTCGTGCGGTCGCGCAGCAGAAGGATGGTCGACGCAGGGCGCGATGCTGATGCCTCGGCCATTCGACTAACCTGCCGCGCTGGATTGCGGGCCGAGATTGGCGCGCTTGTCGACGCGGGCGACGCGCGACAGCAGGTAATCGACCTCTGCCTTCGCCGTCGGGGTGATGGTGGCGCCGGGCTTACGCTGGGCGCTGGAGGCGATGATGCCGCGCTTCTGCAGCACGTATTTGCGCACGGCAAGGCCAGCGCCGGGCTGCTGCTCGTAGCGGATCAGCGGCAGATGCGCGTCGAACAGATCATGGGCGGCGTCGCGCTTGCCTTCCTTCGAAAGCCGCACGACGTCGATCAGGAGTTCGGGGAAGGCATAGCCGGTCATGGCGCCGTCGGCGCCGCGCTCCATCTCGAAGTCCAGAAAGAGTCCGCCATTGCCGCAGAGGATCGACAGCGGCCGCAGCGAGCCGTCCTTCTGGAAATTGCGCAGCGTCGAGATCTTTTCCAGTCCCGGCCAGTCCTCGTGCTTGAGCATCACGCAATTGGGATTGTCGGTGACGATCTTGCGGATCACGGCGGGAGTGAACACCACCGACAAGGTCAGCGGATAGTCCTGGAGCACCCAGGGCACGTCGGGGCCGATAGCCTCGGCCGCCTGCTTGTAATAGCCGATGATCTGGTCGTCGGTCCGCAACGACGGCGGCGGTGCGATCATCACACCGGCCGCGCCTGCCTCCATGGATGCCTTCGCCAGCGAGCGCATGGTGGCAAAGCCCGGCGCGGAGACGCCGACGATCACCTGCATTGTCTTGGCGCGCTTGACGAAGCGTACCGCCACCTGCTCGGCCTCGGCGGCATCGAGCTTCGGCGCCTCGCCAAGAATGCCCAGCACCGTGACGCCGTCGCAGCCGACCTCCTCGTAGAAATCGGTCAGGCGGTCGATCGAGCGCTCGTCGATCCGGCCGTCATCGTGGAACGGCGTCGGCGCGATTGCGAAGGTGCCCTTGGCGTCGGCGGTAAGCTTCATCGTTGTCCTTGTTTCTCTCTGTCGATGGCTAAAACCGCCGCGCCCCCATCTTGATCTGCTCTTCGGAGAAGAAGATCTCCTTGGCATGATCGGCGATGTCCTGGGCCTTCCAGCCCATGTGCGGCGGCTTCCAGCCGTCCATTTCCATCATCCGCATTTCGCGCACGCCGCGGGGCCCGGACACGCCCAGCACCTTGCCGGTCTGGTCGCCGGACAAGTCGCTGACCATGTATAGCACGGCCGGCGCGATGCCGTCCGGCCCCAGCGCCGCACCGGGGTTCTCCTTATAGCGGGGCAGGTCTGCGGTCATGCGGGTCAGCGCGCCCGGCGCAAGCGTCCAGATCCGGATGTTGTATTTGCGGCCCTCGATCGCCAGCACGTTGGACAGGCCCCAGATGCCGCCCTTGGCCGCGCCGTAATTGCTCTGGCCAAAATTGCCGATCAGGCCCGAGGTCGAGGAGGTGTTGACGATGACGCCACCGCCATTTTCCCGCATCCAGCGAAACACCGGCATGGTGCAACAAAAGGTGCCCTTCAGATGCACCTTGATGACCTTGTCCCAGTCCGACTCGCTAGCCTTGGCGAAGGTCTGGTCGCGCAGAATGCCGGCATTGTTGACGAGGATGTCGGCGCGGCCGAAGTGCTTGATGGCGTCGTCGAACACCGACTGGCCGCCTTCCATGGTGGAGATGTCGGCGCCGTTGGCGACCGCCTTGCCGCCCTCGGCCTTGATCGCATCCACCACGAGCTGCGCCATCGATGTGTCGGCGCCGGAGCCGTCGCGGGGGCCACCGAGGTCGTTGACGACGACGGAGGCCCCTTCCCGCGCGAACAGCTTTGCGTAGGCCTCACCAAGCCCGCCGCCCGCGCCGGTGACCAGCGCAACCTTGCCATCGAGTAGTCCCATGGTGGCGTCTCCCTGTTTTGTTCTTTTGCTCCGTTATGGCCGGGCTTGCCCCCGCCATCCACAAACTTGATCGCCAACCGCGCGAAGAACGTGGATGCCCGGGGCAAGCCCGGGCATGACGAGATAACTCAGAGCGCGTCGAGCGGCATCATCACCCCAGCACCGTCTTGCCGTTCTTGATTACGGTGACGCCGCGCGACTTCACCTTGGCTTCGAACGAGATCACGCTGCCGTCCTTCCAGAGGTCCATGGTCACGGTCTCGCCGGGATAGACCGGCGAGGAGAACCGCGCGACGTGCTGGCGGAATGCGGAGGCGTCGTAGTCGGCATAGGTCTGCAGCACGCCACGGCAGGTGATGCCGTAGGTGCACATGCCGTGCAGGATCGGACGCGGAAACCCGGCCTTCTTCGCGAACTCAGGGTCGGAGTGCAGCGGGTTGCGGTCGCCGCAGAGGCGATAGACCAGCGCCTGGTCGGGGCGCGTGACGATGTCGATGGTCGTGTCGGGTGCGCGCGACGGGATCTTGTGCGGATCCGGCTGGGTCAGGTTCGGCCCGCCAAAGCCGCCGTCGCCGCGTGCGAAGCGTGAGGCGACCAGCGTTGCCAGCTTCTCGCCCTTCTCGTTCTTGAGCACGGTCTGGTGGCTGATGACGACGCCCTTGTCCTTGCCCTTGTCGTAGACTTCAACGACGGAGGAATCGGCGGTGATGTGCGCGGCGACCGGCAGCGGCTGGTGGAAGGTGATATCGCGCTCGCCGTCGACCACCATCACGCGGTTGAGGTTCATCTCGCCCGGACCCGCGCCCCACGCCGCAACGGACGCGAAGGTCGGCACCACCTTGAGCGGCCGCGGTGTCAACGTGCCCTCATTGACAAAGGCAAGCTCGTTCTCGTCCATCGGATTGGCGCCGAGGCCGATACCGTAGGCATAGAGCATCACTTCGCGGTCGGTGTAGGAATATTTCTGGCCGAGGTTTTTGAGGCCTTTGAGTTCGTCGTATCTGGCTGACATTTTTGTTGTTTCCTCCCCGTGGTGTTCATCCTCATGGTGAGGAGGCGCTCTTGCGCCGTCTCGAACCATGAGGATGCCCGAAACGCTTTCTTTATTGTGGCCATTCTTCGAGACGCTTGCTTCGCAAGCTCCTCAGGATGAGGACCGCCCTAAGCCGGCGTGAAGAACGGCAGCGGTGCGCCATCGGTCGGCTTGAACACCACTTTCACCTTCTGGCCGATCTTCAACGTCGTCAAATCGCAATCGACGAAATTGGTCTGGAGCGACGGCCCCTCCTTCAGCGTGACGTAGCCGATCGCGTAAGGGCCTGTCGGCGACTTCCGCATCAAGCTGTAAGTGTAGATCGTGCCTTCGCCCGAAGACTCCTCCCACACCGTCTTGTCGGAGTAGCAGAACGGGCAGATCGCGCGCGGGAAGTAATGCGCTTCGCCGCAGGCGGTGCAGCGCTTGATCATGAACTTGCCCTGCTTGGCCGCGTCCCAGAACGCGGCTGTCTCGGGGTTGGTCACCGGGGCCGGATATTTCTTGGCTTCGCTCATCACACGCGCTCCAGAATCGCAGTCGAGGCGGCGTGGCGAACACCCAAAAGCCCGCCGGTGCCGTGGGCGATGGCGAGATCGCAATTCTTAACCTGCACCTTCGGATGCGCCTCGCCGCGCAGCTGCCGCACGGCCTCGAGGATCTTGGTCATGCCGCCGCGGTTGACGGGATGGTTGCTGCAGAGGCCACCGCCATCGGTGTTGAACGGCAGCTTGCCGACGCCCGAGATCAGATTGCCGTCGGCAACGAACTTGCCGCCCGCGCCCTTCTTGCAGAAGCCGAGGTCTTCGAGCTGCATCAGCACCGTGATGGTGAAGCTGTCGTAGATCGAGGCGTATTTGATGTCCTTCGGCGTGATGCCGGCTTCCTCGAACGCACGCGGGCCCGACCAGATGCCAGCGGAGTATGTGAGGTCGAGATCCTTGCCGCCGCGCGGGCCCTTCATCGCCTCGCCGTGGCCGATCAGCTTGACCAGCGGCTTCTTCAGGCTTTTTGCGATCTCGGGTGTCGTCACGATCAGCGCGCCGCCACCGTCGGAGACGACGCAGCAATCCATGCGATGCAAGGGATCGGAGATCATCGGCGAGTTCAGGACGTCCTCGACGGTGACGACGTCCTTGAGCATCGCATGCGGATTGTACTGCGCGTGGTGCGAGGCCGCGACCTTGATCCAGGCGAGCTGCTCGCTGGTGGTGCCATAGTCGTGCATGTGGCGCATGGCACACATGCCGTAGGCATTGTGCGTGGTCGCGCCGTAAGCCGTCTCGAAATCGGCCTCGGCGCCGGCCGCGCGCGGCGGCATCGCCCCGGTGCGCGGCTTGCCGGCCAGCGTGATCAGCGCGATCGAGCACTTGCCCGCGGCGATGGCTTCAGCGGCGTGGCCGAGATGGATGATGTAGGAGCAGCCGCCGGTCTCGGTTGAATCGACATGGCGCAGTTTCTTGGTGTTGAGGCCGAGATAATCGACCATCGGCCAGGCGCCGCCCGGGGCATCGCCCGCGCAGAAATAGCCGTCGACATCGTCCTTGCTGAGCCCGGCATCCTCGATCGCGCCCTTGGCGACCTCGGCATGGAGCTGCGCGGTGGATTTGTCCGGCGCGTGCCGGGTCGGGTGTTCGTAGATCCCGGCAATGTAGGCCTTGCCCTTGATGGTCAAATAAGGTCTCCGCTGGCGTTTCTCGCTTCCGTTTTTTTCTGAACCGCTGCCGCCCTGTTGGCAAGCGCGGAAATATTCCGCCGGGCGAGAGGGCAGCGGGTTCGCGCAAATCGCCGAGGTGCGGTCGGAACGCCTCTGCTTCCGGAATCGTCATTGCGAGCGCAGCGAAGCAATCCAGGAATCTTTCCGCGGACGCATTTCTGGATTGCTTCGCTGCGCTCGCAATGACGGGGGCGACGGGCAGAACCCTAAAGGTGTTTTGCCCGACGGCACAAGCGGTTTCGTTTTATCGGAACGCCCTCTTTTGCGAAAACAACCCCATGCACAGTAGACCGGTGGTTGATTTCAAACAGGAATTTGGTGGGTGGATCAGCGCCCCCACCCCACAAATTCTACTCCGCCGCGATCTGCCGCGGAGCCGGCGGCGGGTTCGCGAGGTCGGCGGCGAGCTGGGCGTAGCGGGCCTTGGCGTCCGCGACGGCCTTCTCCTTCACCGGGCCATAGCCGCGGATGCGGTCGGGCAACGACAGCAGCTCCACCGCGGTGTCGATCGTGAGCGGCGACAGCAGGCCGAGCACGGTGGCGACGTCCTTCTCGTAGCCGGCGATCAGATCGCGTTCGAGCTTGCGGTCGGCGCTGCGACCGAAGATGTCGAGCGGCGTGCCGCGCAGGACCTTGAACTTCGCCAGCACGCGAAACACCGGAAGCATCCACGGGCCGAACGCGCGCTTCTTCGGGCGGCCGAGCGCATCGACGCCCCTGCTGAGAATAGGCGGGGCGAGGTTGAAGTTGAACTTGAAGTCGCCCTCGAACTGGTTGCGGAGCTGTTTTTCGAACGCACCGTCGGTGTAAAGGCGTGCGACTTCGTATTCGTCCTTGTAGGCCAGCAGTTTTGCGTAGTTGACCGCAACGGCGCGGGTCAGCGCCTCGTCATAGCCGCCCTGCCTGGCGGCGTCGCTGACCTGGTCCACCAGCTTCCGGTAGCGCTTGGCCAGCCGGCCGTTCTGATAGGCCGTAAGATGCTTGGCGCGGTGCTCGATGAGTTCGTCGAGCGTCATCGCCTCCAGCGTCTTCGGTGCGACGACGTCGTCAGTCCCCTTCAGCATGTCTACCAGGCGCTGGGGGTCGGCGACCGCGAGCCGGCCGAGGCGGAAGGCTTCCTTGTTCATCTTGATCGAGACGCCGTTGACCTCGATCGCCTGCTCGATCGCTTCCGCCGACAACGGCAAGAGGCCCTTCTGATAGGCGTAGCCCATCATCATCATGTTGGTTGCGATGCTGTCGCCGAGCAGCTGCTCGGCCGGCTTGGTGAAGTCGAAGAACACCGAATCCTTGTGCAGCGCGGTTTCCAGCAACCCGTTCAGCTTGCGGGTCTGGAAGTTGAAATCGCGGTTGAGAACGAATTCGGCGGTGGGAATGACGTGGCTGTTGATGATGCCGCGGGTGCGGCTGCTGTCGCAGAGCGAGATGGTGTCCTTGGCAACCGCGACCACCTCATCGGCTGCGAGCACCACATCGGCCGTGCCGGTGACGATGCGCGAGCAGGTCACCTCGGCCGGATGATCGGACAGGCGGACGTGGCTCAGCACCGCCCCACCCTTTTGCGCCAGGCCCGACATGTCGAGGATCATCGAGGCCTTGTCCTCGATATGGGCGGCCATGCCCAGCAGCGCGCCGATGGTCAGCACGCCGGTCCCGCCGACGCCGCCGACCGCGATATTGTAGGGCCTGTCCAGGTTCGGGCGCGATGCCGGCTCAGGCAGCGCGCCGATATCGCCGACGCCCGCCGGCGCACGCTTGCGCATCTTGCCGCCGTCGACGGTGACGAAGGACGGGCAAAAGCCTTTTACGCAGGAATAATCCTTGTTGCAGGTCGACTGGTTGATGGCGCGCTTGCGGCCGAACTCGGTCTCCAGCGGCTCGACCGAAATGCAGTTCGATTGCACCGAGCAATCGCCGCAGCCTTCACACACCGAAGGATTGATGAGCACACGGCGCGCCGGATCTTCCATCGTGCCACGCTTGCGGCGGCGGCGCTTCTCGGCGGCGCAAGTCTGCACGAAGACGATCGCGGATGCACCCTTGACCTTGCGCAGCGTTTTCTGGACCGCGTCGAGCTCGTCACGATGCGCTGTCTTGACGCCGGGCGCGATCTCGTTCGCCGGATAGGCGTCGGGATTTTCGGAGACCAGATAGATCTCGCGGATGCCTTCGCTGTGAAGCTGGAAGGTGATCTGCTGCGGCGACAATTCGCCGTCGACATGCTGGCCGCCGGTCATCGCGGTCGCGTCGTTATAGAGGATCTTGTAGGTGATGTTGGCGCCTGAGGCGATCGCCTGGCGGATCGCGAGGCTGCCGGAGTGGAAATACGTGCCGTCGCCGAGGTTGGCGAACACGTGCTCTTCCTTGGTGAAGGGGGCAACGCCGACCCAGGGCACACCCTCGCCGCCCATGTGTGTGAAGGTCTCGGTGGAGCGGTCCATCCACAGCGCCATGAAGTGGCAACCGATGCCGGCAAAGGCGCGACTGCCTTCGGGCACCTTGGTCGATGTGTTGTGCGGGCAGCCCGAGCAGAAATAGGGAGTGCGGGCGACAGGCGCGGTCGCCTGCATTTGCGACGCCTGGCGGCCGTTGAACCAATCGGCCTTGGCGCGCAGCATCGTTGCAATTTCGGGATTGAGATCAAGTCGAAGCAGCCGCTCGGTGAGCGAGCTGGCCAGCGAGGCGACGCTGAGTTCTTCGGCAAAGGGGAGGAAGCGCTTGTCGTGGTCGTCCATCTTGCCGATGATCCGGGGACGGACATCGTCGCGCCAGTTGAACAGCTCCTGCTTCACTTGATTTTCGACGATCTCGCGGCGCTCTTCGATGATGAAGATTTCCTCGAGGCCCACGGCGAATTGCCGGACGCCTTCCGGCTCCAGAGGCCACGGCATGCCGATCTTGTACAATCGAAGTCCGATCTTGGCGGCGACCTCGGGTGTGATACCGAGCTCGCGCAGCGCCTGCCGGATATCCTCGTAACTCTTGCCGGACGCCATGATGCCATAGCGGGCATTCGGCGAGTCCATGGTGATGCGATTGACCTTGTTGGCGCGCGCAAAAGCGATCGCGGCAAAGCCCTTGTAGTCCTGCAAGCGGCGGTCCTGGGCGAAGCGGTCGTCGGGCCAGCGCAGATTGAGGCCGCCTTCGGGCATCTCGAAATCGGTCGGGATCACGAACGGCGTCATCTCGTCGGTGAGATCGATCTCGGCGGTGGTCTCCACCGTCTCCGTGATCACCTTCATGCCGACCCAGCAGCCCGAGTAGCGCGACATCGCGATACCGAGAAGACCCATCTCGATCATCTCGTGGACGCTCGAGGGGTAGAGATAGGGCATCAGCGCCGACATGAACGCGTGGTCGGACTGATGCGGGACCGTCGAGGATTTTGCGCCGTGGTCGTCGCCGGCGAGACACAAGACGCCGCCGTTTTTGGCGGAGCCCGCGGCATTGCCGTGGCGGAAGACGTCGCCGCAGCGATCGACGCCGGGGCCCTTGCCGTACCAAATGCCGACCACGCCGTCATACTTGGCGCCGGGCGAGAGGTTGAGCTGCTGCGAGCCCCAGACCGCGGTCGCGGCCAAATCCTCGTTCACGCCGGGCTGGAACTTGATATTGTACTGCTCGAGATGTTTTCGCGCGGCGAACAGCTGCTGGTCATAGCCGCCGAGCGGTGAGCCGCGATAGCCGGATATGAAGCCGGCGGTGTTCAACCCCGCGGCACGGTCGCGCCGGATTTGGGCCATCGGCAGCCGGACAAGGGCCTGAATGCCCGTCGTGAAAATATGTCCGGTGTCCTGGGTGTATTTCTGATCGAGACTGATCGGACCCTGGTTGATGCCCATTATGTCCTCTTCCGCCCTTTTGAGCGCTTGGCTGCTTAAGCCGTTGCCTGCCCGTTGTTTTTAGCTAGGGCGCGCCGACCATTTCCGCCACTCTATGTCGGATATTTCACGCTCCGCATCACAATTCTGGACCAAAGGCAGCGCCGGGTAAAAATCGCAATTTCGTGGCTGCATTGGCATCCGCGATTTTCATTTTGTGTCACCATACCCCCGCCGTCGCGCAACGAATTGACGCCTGGTCATCCGGGACGGCGTCGATGGGTCGCAGGAGAGGCTTTCGATGCGGACGATTCTGGCTGGCTTGGCTCTCGTGGCTCTGGCGTTGTGCAGTGCGGTTGCGAACGCGGCCGTCGCTGCCGAGCCGTCACCGGAGCTGATCGCCGCTGGCAAGGCGCTGGTGGAAGCCGGCGACTGTGCCGGCTGCCACACCGCCGATCCCGCCAAACCGTTCGCGGGCGGAAAGCGCATCGACACGCCGTTCGGCGCGATCTACGCGCCGAACCTGACGCCGGACCGCGACACCGGCATCGGCGCCTGGACCGACGCCGACTTCACCCGCGCAGTGCGCACCGGCGTCGCGCCCGACGGCTCCAACTATTACCCGGCGTTTCCCTACCCCTATTTCACGCGGATGACGAAGGACGACACGCTGGCGATCCGGGCCTATCTCGGAACGCTCGCGGCCGTCCCGAGCCGCAACAAGCCGCCGGAACTGCGCTGGCCGTTTGGCTATCGTGGCCTGATGCGGATCTGGAACGTGATGTATTTTAAGCCGGGCCTGTTCGAGCCGGACCAGAGCCAGAGCGCGGCGTGGAATCGGGGCGGTTACCTTGTCACCGGGCTCGGTCATTGCGGCGCCTGCCATACGCCGAAGAACTATTTCGGCGCGGACAAGCAGGCGCAGGCCCTCGCGGGCAACGAGGTCGGCGGCTGGTACGCGCCACGGCTCGATGGCGCCGCCCGCACGGGGCTGAAATCGTGGAGCGTCGAGGACGTCACCGAATATCTTCAGAGCGGGCGCAACGCCAGGAGCCATGCCAGCGGGCTGATGGCGGAGGTGGTCGTCAACTCGACCTCGAAGATGAGCGATGCCGACGTGCGCGCAATCGCGGTTTACCTGAAGAACCTGCCGCCAGCGCGGCGTGAGACGATCGTGACGCCGCCTGACGATGCCGAGATGAAGGCCGGCCAGGCCATCTACGCCAAGCTCTGCATCGCCTGCCATGAGGCCGACGGCACAGGCGCACCGCGCATCTATCCGCCGCTGCCCGCCAACGCGCTGCTGCAATCAGTCAATCCGTCCTCGACCTTGCGCATCATCCTCGACGGCGCCCACACCGTGACGACCCCGCGCGCGCCTAACACCGGGGAGATGCCGGCCTATTCCAACCGGCTCTCCGACGAAGAGGTCGCAGCAGTGACGAACTACATCCGCAATTCCTGGGGCAATGCCGCGCCGCTGGTGACGCCGGCGCAGGTGGCGAGGGCGCGGAAGCAGGAGCCGTAGCTCAAGGCTCCCGCTCCTCCTCCGTGAACACGAATTTCGGCATCTCCCATTTGTAGCGCACCGCCAGCAGGCGAAAGCTGATGCCGAGGACGAACGTCAAAATGGTCCAGAGCTCGGCGTTCAGCTTGAGACCGAACGCGGTGGCATAGAACAGTCCCGTCACCACCGAGACGCTGGCATAGAGCTCGGAGCGGAACAGCAGCGGCACATCGTTGCAGAGCACGTCGCGCAACACGCCGCCGGCGCAACCGGTTACCATGCCGGAGACGATGACGATCGGCAGCGTGGCATCCATCTGCCAGGCGATGTCGCAGCCGGTCATGGTGAAGACGACGAGGCCGATGGCATCGAGCACGATGAAGGCCAGTTTCAGCCGGTGCACCAGCCGCGCCATCAGGATGGTGAGGAAGGCAGCGCCTCCGGCCAGTGCGAGGTAGATGGGGTTCTGCACCCAGGCCAGCGGATAATGCCCCAGGAAGAGATCGCGCAAAGTGCCGCCGCCGAGCGCCGTGATGCAGCCGAGGAAGCAGACGCCGAGCCAATCCATGCTGCGGCGGCCGGCTGCGAGCGCAGCGGTCATGCCTTGCGCCGCGACCGCAACCAGCGACAACAGATGCAGCACGCTATCGCTCGGCGGCGAGCTCCACATCGCTTTGTTCCCTTCCGTCAGCGGAGCTTACGCTTCAGGTTCCCCAGCGAACAGGTTCCCGATTCCCGCCGCGGGCGCAACATGCGACGAAAGCATTAAGAGGGGCGGAACAGAATCTCGCATCCACGGGTTGTCCCGCCGCAATAATCGAGGAGAACCAATCGATGGCTGACGACCGTTTTATCAACGATCCGTACCGCCCGAATCTCGCCGATGATGAGTATCGCAATGCGGCGCGACGGGATGCCCAGCTTCAGGTCGACCCGGAGCTTGGCGAAGGCCCCGCCTCCAGCGGCAAAGTAGCCCTGTTCGCAGTGGCAATCGCCTTGGTGCTGGGTGCCGTATTCTACGGCCTGAACAACACCGGCACCAGCAACCAGGCCAGCACCACGCCGGCGACGCAGACCGCTCAGCAGGCACCGGCCACCAATCCGGCCGCACCTCCCGGCATGCGCGACGTGACGCCGCGCACCAACACCGGGCCGGGCGTGACCACGGGCGCCGCACCGAGCAAGCCGGCCCCGGATACGCCGGCACCGGCTGACGGCGCGAAGTAACGAATTGCAACAATATGCGACAGCGGCGGGATTCAGATCCCGCCGCTTTCGTTTGTCTTTAGCCGAACATCTTGTTGAGCTCGCCGCCGGGATAGCCGCTGCCGAGCTCGGTAAAGGTCCCCTTCTCCGCCATTTCCTTCGCGGCCCGCATGAAGCCGCCCCAGGCGGCGCGAGCGAGTGAACCGCCGACGCTGATCCGGCGCACGCCAAGATCGGCAGCTTCCTGCAATGACAGCCCGGAGCCGCCGATCAACAGGTTGAACGGTTTGGGTGCGACAGCCTTCACCACCGCGGCGATGTCCTCGCGGCTCTTGAGGCCCGGCGCGTAAAGGCAATCGGCGCCGGCATCGGCGTAAGCGGTGAGCCGGTCGATGACGAGCTTGAGGTCGGTCACGCCCCACAGATAGGCCTCGCAGCGGCCGACCAGGAGCACGCCGCTATCGCCGATCGCCTTGCGCGACGCCTTGATGCGCTCGACTGCGAGCGCGCGCTCGTAGATCGGCTTGTCCTTGTCGCCGGTGGAATCCTCGATCGACAGGCCGGCAACGCCGGTGCGCACACAGCGCTCGACATTGTCCGCGACCTTGTCCGGCTCGACCGCAAAGCCGCCCTCGAAATCCGCGTTCACCGGGATATCGACGGACGAGCTCAATGCCGCCAGATGCTGACAGACGTCCTCGACGGAGACGTGGTTGTCGGCCTTGCCGATGGTCCAGGCAAAGCCCGCACTCGACGACGCGAGTGCCTTGAAACCGAGATGCTGCAACGCTTTCGCGCTGCCGACGTCGACCGGATTGGGCAGGCTGAAGCAGCCGCTCTCGTGCAGCTTCCTGAAGGTCGCGCGCTTGTCAGCAGTTGTCACGTGCATGTTTCTCTCCCTTGTTGGCCGCGCAGAGATGGGGACGTGCCGCCGCGCGCGCTAGTGCGCGTCGTGCACCGCGCGGCTGTCCTTTGGCGCCTGCTCGCGATCATTCATGCTGTAGTCGCGGATGACGCTGGCGATACGCAAGTGATAATCGGCGAAGATTTTTGCGCGGCCCTTGGCCTGGGTGCGGCGGTGCTCCATCGTGTTGCGCCAGGCCTGCACGGCCGCCTCGTCCCGCCAGAACGACACCGACAAGATCTTGCCCTTGTCGGTCAGGCTCTCGAAACGCTCGACCGAGATGAAGCCGTCGATGGTTTGCAGGATCGGCTTGAGGTCGGCCGCGAGGTCGAAATAATCCTGGCGGTGTTCCGGCTTCGGCCAGACCTCGAAGATCACGGCGATCATGGGCATCTCTCCTGTCGTTGATGGCCTACGATACCACTTACAAAACCACTTGGCGCAGAAACGTGCGCTCTTCCGCGAGGATGAATTTGTGCTCCTCGGCGAAGTGGAAGTTCGCCATGCCTTCCGTATCCTGACGCAGCCGGGCGCGATAGGCCTCATACGCAGCCAGACTCTCGAAGGTGATCAGCGCAAACGCGATATTGTTGGTGCCCTCGTACGGCATGAAATAGCCGATCAGATCGCCGCCGCATTTCGGGATGATGGTGAGCCAGCGCTTCGAATACTCCTCAAACTGCGCGCGCTTGAACGGATCGAGCTGGTAGCGGATGAAGACGGTGATGGACATGATGGGCTCCTCTGGTTCCACACCGTCATTGCGAGCGCAGCGAAGCGATCCAGGAATCCCTCTGCAGAGGCAGCCTGGATTGTTTCGTCGCCAGTGCAAAATTGCTTCGCAATTTTATCACGGGCTCCTCGCAATGACGAGCAACCCCACGCTACACGCTTGCCCCACCGCAATGCTTCGGCTACCATCGAAGCATGAAATCAGGTCCAGACATCGCCATGATCGCTTCGCTCGTCGGCGATCCCGCACGCGCCAACATGCTCACGGCGCTGATGAACGGCCGCGCGCTCACCGCGAGCGAGCTGGCGCAGGAGGCCGGCATCACACCGCAGACCGCGAGCTCGCATCTTTCCAAGCTCGAGGCCGGCGGCCTGATCGAGCCGGAGAAGCAAGGCCGCCATCGCTATTACCGCCTCACCGACGACGACGTCGCCGGTGTGCTGGAGGGCCTTGCGGGCCTCGCCGCGCGGACGGGCCATATGCGCGTGCGCACCGGGCCGAAGGATCCGGCGCTGCGGCGGGCCCGGATCTGCTACGACCATCTCGCCGGCGATCTCGGCGTGCAGATGCTCGACACCCTGCGCGCGCAAAACCTTGTCAGGCAGAAGAAGCAGGAGATCGAGCTGACGGCGGAGGGCGAGCGCTTCCTGGCGAAGCATTTGCAGATCTCGCCCGACATGCTCGCCCATCCGCGCCGCCCCGTGTGCAAGGCCTGCCTCGACTGGAGCGAGCGGCGCCATCATCTCGCCGGCACGCTCGGCGCCGCCATGATGCAGCGTTTCGCCGAGCTGAAATGGGCCGCCCGCGACGCCACGCCCGGCAGCCGCGTGGTGAATTTTACGCGCACCGGCGAGAAGCAGTTCGCCGCGTTGTTCGGTGACGGGCGGGACTAAACACAACTCCGTGTGAACGACGTCTCTCGCTTGACCCGGCCATCCACGTGTTTATGGCCACGGTTGTCACACACAGAGACCCCCATGATCCGCTTCGCTTCGGCCGCGCTCGTCGCCGTCCTCATCGCCTCTCCGCTCACCTCCACCCACGCCGCCGACATCGTCCCGCGCGAACCTTACGGCATCGCGCTCGAAGGCTTTGCCTATCCTTACCCCGTGCACCTGCTGCCTGTTGTCAATGACGGCGAGCAGCTCAGCATGGCTTATATGGATGTGCCGCCTGCGCAGCCAAACGGCCGCACCGTGGTGCTGCTGCACGGGCGCAACTTCCCGTCGAGCTACTGGGCGCCTGTTATCAAGATGCTGAGCGAGGCCGGCTTCCGCGTCGTGGTGCCGGACCAGATCGGCTTCGGCAAATCCTCCAAGCCGACGGGCGAATTGCATTTCGACACGCTGGCGCGCAACACCATCGCGCTGCTCGATCACCTCAAGATCGACAAGGCCGAGATCGTCGCCCATTCGCTCGGCGGCATGCTGGGCGTCCGCATCGCCCGCGCCTATCCCGACCGCGTCGCCCACCTTGTTCTGACGGCCCCGATCGGGCTGGAAGACTACCGCCTCTATGTACCGCCGACGCCGACCGAGAAGATCATCGAGACCGAGGACAAGCTCACGGCTGATGGCTATCGCAAGCAGCTCCAGACCAATTATGCCATCAAGCTGCCGCCGGACGCGATCACGCCGTTCATCGACGCCCGCTTCAACATCAAAGGCAGCCCTGATTATTCGCGCTGGCTGCGCGCCTTCGTCAGTTCCGGCCAGATGATCTATCGCGAGCCGGTGGCGCACGAGATCGCACTGATCACCGAGCCGACGCTGTTCATCATGGGCGCCGACGACCACAACGCACCGGGCCGACCGAACGCGCCCGAGGCGCTGCGCGCGAAAATGGGAGAGAACGCCGAGCTGGCGAAGGCACTCGCCGCGAAGATGCCGAATGCGCGAGCCGAGGTGATCCCGGACACCGGCCATCTCGTCTTCCTGGAGGCGCCTGAGAAGTACAAGGAGCTGGTGCTGGGTTTTCTCGGCCGGTAGCGTCATTGCTGTCGTCCGGAGCCGCGTGCGGGGAATGTTCATGCCGCATTCAGGTCATGATTGGCAGGTTTGGCTGGCGTCGTGTCGGCATGTTGCGATTTTAACGTGTCGAATCGTATCTTTTGATTCATGGTGCGCCGAAAGCGCCAAGCCCTCCTAGTACCTGCCCCAATCCTGCCCCCAAAACCTACCCCAAGGACGAGAAGGAAGATCGAATGAAATACCTGTTTGCCGCCGTGATGCTCGCCAGCGCGGTCGTTGGTTTCAGCGAGGCGGCCAGCGCCGCCGGCGGTTGCGGCCCCGGCTGGTATCGCGGCGCCTATGGCGGCTGCCGCCCGATGCGCGGTCCGGTCGTTGTCCGCCCGGGTCCGATCGTGGTTGCGCCAGCCCCTGTCGTGGTCGTGCCCCGCGCGCGCGTGTGCCCCTACGGCTTCCGCTGGTACGCCGGCCGCTGCCGTCCGTTCTGATCTCGTTTTTCGCATTGCGAAATGGCCGCGCGGCGAAAGCCTGCGCGGCCATTTTCTTTTTGAGCGCCTGACGTCGCACCGGGATGTTTCGAATCAGAACGGGGACCGCGATCGCGGTCCCCGTTCAAGCCTCGCTTAGCGCGACGCTTACCAATGGCGGCGGTGCCAGCGTCGGCGATGCCAGCCCCAGTGACGGCGGCGCCAACCCCAATGACGGTGGTGGCCGTGCCAGTGCACCTGCTCCGGCTTCAACTGCGCGGCTTCATCGCTGCTCGTGACTGCGGGATGAGCGTCGGGATTGCCTTGCGGCTTGCTGGGATCACCGAGCGGCTGCAGCGCCAGCGGCGCGGCCTGTGCAGCGGTCGTGAACGCGGCAGCTCCGGCCGCGACACCGATTGCAAATTTCAAAAAGTTCCGGCGCTCCATGACTTCTTTCCTCTTGGATGGTCGTGCCAGTGATGCGGAGGCGAGTGTCGCGGTGACGACATGAACCGAAGCTGAATCGCGCGTTCAGCTTCGTTGCGCGGGTGACAGGAGAACTCGCAGCAGTAGCCGGGTGCTCTATTTCCCGAACTCCTGCGCCAGCACCAGCAACTCGCGCGTGCGCGTCACGTCGGGCCAATCGCGGTGGAAATCAGCCACCAGTTGCGTCAGCGCATCGCCCTTCAGCATGGCCTGCAGCGCAGCCTCGCTCTCGAACTGATACATCGCCTGATGCAGGGAGGGATCGTCGAGGCTCCAGAACCGCCAGGCCTTAGCCACACCGAACGCCTTCATCGCGTCGGGCAGATGTTCCGTCTCGTACCACCTGTCGAAGGCGGCGCGCCTGCCGGCATCGGTGACGATGGCGCGGACGACGAAGAAGGCTGACGGCATCGGATTTCCTCCTGTTGTTTGGAATGAGACTAGCCGATGACGGCGACGACGACAAAAAAGGACGGCACCGGTGTCGGAACGCGTATCGCTCGCCCGTCCTATGCCCGAACAGCAGACGGAGACACCACATGCCCGACCTCACGCTCACCACCTTCGACTGGGTTCCCCCGCCCCCGCGCGGTTTCGTGCGCGACCTTCGGGTGCGCTGGGCGCTCGAAGAGGCCGCATTGACCTATCGCGTCGCGAGCGCGCCGTTCGACGGGCGCGGCGCCGAGCATCTTGCGCACCAGCCGTTCGGGCAGGTGCCGTGGCTGACCGACGGCGATCTCTCGATCTTCGAGAGCGGCGCGATCCTGCTGCATCTCGGCGGCCTCAGCGCAAAGCTGATGCCATCAGATCCGCGCGGCCGCAACGAAGCCACGGAATGGCTGTTCGCCGCGCTCAATTCGGTGGAGATGGCGAGCCTGCCCTGGACGATGTCGAAGTTCATGGGCCATCCGAGCGATACGGCCGCGTGGAAATTCGTCGACGACTTCCTAAAACTCCGCCTCAAGCACATGGAGGCGGTGCTGGCCAACCGCGAATGGCTGGCAGGCACGTTCTCCGTCGCCGACATCCTGATGTCGGACGTGCTGCGCGTCGTCGATCAGTTCGATGGGCTCGCGGACAGTCCCGCCTGCCGCGCCTACGTCGCGCGCGCCACCGCCCGCCCGGCCTTCGCCAAGGCCCACGCCGACCAGATGGCGCATTTCGCTGCGGCGGACGCGACCCGCTGACACCGCACCCGCGTGAGGTGTGACGTGCCTCACATAATGAATCCGGCGATGGCCGTAGGGTCACGGCCATCAAATCAACCCTGCGGAAGGTGACACATGGCCCGCATCGCATATCTCAGAGACCAGCTTGCCCGCGCCGAACGGCTGGCAAAGGCGATCCTCGACCGCCAAACCGCGGAGCAGCTTCAGGCGTTCGCAGCCGAATGCCGCGAGGAGTTGCAGGTGCTGTCGCGCAGGGCTGCGGCGTAAGGCTGCTCGGTTACACGAGCTTCATCGGCGTATCGGCGACCACGCGAAGGTCGATGCGGCTGATCAGTTGAGACCGAAGCGCCTCTGCATCACCGATCGCGCTCTCCGTCTGCCGCAACGTGCTGACGTTCGAGCCAAGCGAGACAATTCCGCCGAGCACCAGAGCGATCGAGCCGAGCGCGGCGGTCTGGCCCATCCCGAGCAAGCCGAGGATCGTGATCAGCAACAGCGCAGCGCCGCCGCCGATGGCGAGCTTTGATGCCAGGATGTACTTCCGGCATCGCTCGGCGATCTCGGCCAAAGCCTCGATACGCGCTTCGATGTCGGATATCTCGTCGGTCGGATCGCTGTCGGTCATTGGATTTGGATCGAGGATGCCAACTCAGAAGCAGAATCGGTAGCCCGCATGAGCGAAGCGACATGCGGGACTTGGATAGAAAACCCGGATGTCGCTACGCTCATCCGGGCTACGCCTCGCGCTCACAACGGCAAATTGTCGTGCTTCTTCGCCGGCGTTTCCACCTTCTTGTCCTTCAGCATCGACAGCGCCCGCGCGATCCGCTTCCGCGTCGAGTGCGGCATGATGACGTCGTCGATGTAGCCGCGCTCGGCCGCGATGAAGGGCGACAGGAAGCGGTCTTCGTATTCCTTGGTACGCGCGGCGATCTTGTCGGGGTCGCCGATGTCGGCGCGGAAGATGATTTCGACCGCGCCCTTGGCGCCCATCACCGCGATCTGGGCGGTCGGCCAGGCATAGTTCATGTCGGCACCGATCTCCTTGGAGGCCATGACGTCGAAGGCGCCGCCATAGGCCTTGCGGGTGATGATGGTGACCAGCGGCACGGTGCACTGCGAGTACGCGAACAAGAGCTTGGCGCCATGCTTGATCAGGCCGCCATATTCCTGCGCGGTGCCCGGCAGGAAGCCCGGCACGTCGACGAAGGTGACGATCGGGATATTGAAGGCATCGCAGAAACGAACGAAGCGCGCCGCCTTTCGCGAGGCGTCCGAGTCGAGCACGCCGGCCAGCACCATCGGCTGGTTTGCGACGAAGCCGACGGTGCGGCCCGCGATGCGGCCGAAGCCGGTGACGATGTTCTTGGCAAAGGCATCCGCGATCTCGAAGAAGTCGCCCTCGTCCACGACCTTCAGGATCAGCTCCTTCATGTCGTAGGGCTTGTTCGGATTGTCGGGGATCAGCGTGTCGAGCGACATGTCGACCCGGCCGATGTCGTCGAAACTCGGCCATTCCGGCACGCCGTCCGTGTTGTTGGATGGCAGGAAGTCGATCAGGCGCCGCATCTGCAACAGCGTCTCGACGTCGTTCTCGAAGGCGCCGTCGGCGATCGAGGAGCGCGTGGCGTGCACCGAGGCGCCGCCGAGCTCTTCCGCCGTGACGACCTCGTTGGTGACGGTCTTCACCACGTCCGGGCCGGTGACAAACATGTAGCTGGTGTTCTTCACCATGAAGATGAAGTCGGTCATCGCCGGCGAATAGACGTCGCCGCCGGCGCAGGGGCCCATAATGACGGAGATCTGCGGGATCACTCCCGAGGCGAGCACGTTGCGGCGGAACACGTAAGAATAGCCCGCGAGCGCCGCGACGCCTTCCTGGATGCGGGCGCCGCCCGCGTCATAGAGGCCGATGATGGGCGCACGCGCCTTCATCGCCATGTCCTGGAGCTTTGTAATCTTCAGCGCGTGCGTTTCCGACAGCGACCCGCCGAACACCGTGAAGTCCTTGGCGAAGACAAACGTCTTGCGGCCGTTGACGGTGCCCCAGCCGGTGACGACGCCGTCGCCGGGCACCTTGTTCTTCTCCATGCCGAACTCGGTGGAGCGGTGCTCGACGAACATGTCGAATTCCTCGAACGATCCCTTGTCGAGCAAGAGCTCGATGCGCTCGCGCGCGGTCAGCTTGCCGCGGGCGTGCTGCGCCTCGATGCGCTTCTCGCCGCCGCCGAGCTTTGCGCCGGCGCGACGGTCTTCAAGGGCGTCCAGGATATTCTTCATTTGCTCCCGCCAGTTCTTAGCCTAAATGCGATTGCCGGGGGTTCTAACACGGCATTTTGCGGGCCGGGAAGCGGCTTTCGGTCCCGCAGGGCTGCCTTGCCGCAGCGGGAAAGCGCAAGGAATTTCAAAGTTTTGCCTGGGAGACGAGCATGACCGAAGGAGCGGCCGAGACCGGCGCGGCGACGGGCGGCGTCAACATCCTGCTGCGGCTGGAGGGCCTGACCCTGTTTGTGGGGATGGTGATGCTCTACTGGGCCTGGGACGGCTCATGGCTGGTGTTCGCACTGCTGTTCTTCGTCCCCGATCTCAGCTTCCTGGCATACCTGTCGGACGCCAAACTCGGCGCGATGGTCTACAACGCCGCCCACAGCTACATGGCGCCAGTCGCGCTGCTGACGCTCGGCTTCGGCCTCGCCTCGCCGCTCACCCTGTCCATCGCCTTGATCTGGCTCGCCCATATCGGCATCGACCGGGCGCTGGGCTATGGCCTGAAATATTCGGCCGGGTTCGGCTTCACCCATCTCGGCCGGATCGGCCGGCAGAAGGATACCTGACGCAGTTGCAAATCTGGCCCTGCCCGGTTGACCGGGCGCGGCGATTCAGGCTTGCTCCAGGCTTGCGATCAGGCGCCGAATGTTGCGTGAGCTCAGTCGGTACGGCGGCGGTCATCATTTCCGGCTGCAAGCATCACCTCATGTCCGCGACGGTCGTTCCACTGCCGCCGAACCCATCGTCCGAAACCACCGACTTCCTGCGGCGCATGGCCAGCATGGTGTCGGGGCGGAACGGCGAGATGCTGTTGCGCGCGGCCGCGCTGATCGAGTCGCTGACGCAACGGGCGATGTCGGCGGAACGCCTCTATCACCGGGAGCACGAAGAGAACACGCGCAACCGCGAGCTGCGCGAGGCCGGTGAGATGGCGTCCGACGCCGTGGTCAAGCAAATTGACGCGCTGCGCAGCCAGCTTGCCGAGGTCACCGCGGCCGCGGCGGCCGAGCGCGCAACATTCGATGCCGAGCGCGGCAACCTGCTCGGCCTGATGCAGCAGGCCGAGAGCCATATCGGCCAGCTCACAAGCGAGCTGGAGACGCTGCACGCCTCGGTCGACAGCTTCAACGAGACCGCAATCTCCGTGCCGATCGAGGTGCTGCGGCTGGCGCGCACCCAGTTCGATTTCCTCTCCGCCGGCTTTGCCCGCAAGGGCGACGTCATCTCGCAGGCGATGAGCGAGATTGGCGGTTTTGCGATCGACCAGGCGCTGACGGTGAAGAAGGCCGATCCCGCCTGAGGCGAACCGCCGGCTTGCGTCAATTTGACAGCGCGCAGGCCTGTTGTTCTACTCACTGAAAATCACGGGGGAGGATCCGATGCCGACGGCATTCCGCGTCGCCATGGCGCTCTGCATTTCAACGCTGTTCGTCGGCATGGGCGCCAACGCACAATCGCTTCCCAGGGAAGTCGCCACCCGCGCCGAGATCTACCCGATCCCCTCGCTCACCCTCTCCGACCAGCAATTCCTCAGCGGTGATGCCGCGGCCGGAAAGCCGGTGACGGTCGCCGGCGAACTGCGCGTCGCGCAAGGCAGCGGAAAGCTCCCCGTCGTGGTGCTGATGCACGGCTCGAGCGGCGTCGGCGCCACGACCGAGGCCTGGGTGCACGCGTTCAACGCCATGGGCATCTCGACCTTCGTGATCGACGGCTTTACCGGCCGCGGGCTGACGGTGGTGGGGCCGAACCAGGCCCTGCTCGGCAGGCTCAACCTCGTCATCGACATCTACCGCTCGCTGGAGATCCTCGCAAAACATCCCCGCGTCGATCCTGATCGCATCGTGCTGATGGGCTTCTCACGCGGCGGACAGGCGACGCTCTATGCGAGCCTCAACCGCTTCCACAAGCTCTGGAACAAGTCCGGCATCCAGTTCGCCGCCTACATTCCCTTCTATCCCGACTGCTCCACGACCTATCAGAACGACATGGACATCGCCCCGCGCCCGATCCGCATTTTCCACGGCACGCCCGACGACTACAATCCCGTCAAGAGCTGCAAGGCTTTCGTCGAGCGACTCAAGACGGCCGGCCGCGACGTGGTGCTGACCGAATACCCCGACAGCGCGCACGGCTTCGACAGTGGGCTGCTCGGCGTCAGTACCGTCGCCGTGTCCGCGGGTGCGCAGACGGTGCGCAACTGCCAGATCCGCGAAGGCGACGGCGGCGTGCTGATGAACGCCGATACGAAAGCGCCGTTCACCTACCAGGACGCTTGCGTCGAGCTCAATCCGCGTGTCGGCGGCAATCCAGCCACTGCCGCCGAGTCGCGCAAGGCCGTGGAGGAGTTTTTGCAGGCGCTGTTCAAGCTGGGGTAGCGCTGGGAAGCAGCTCGGCCTTGGGAGCCGGCGTCGGCGCCACATACTCCGTCATTGCGAGCGAAGCGAAGCAATCCAGAATCTCGCCGCGGAGGCAATCTGGATTGCGTCGTCGCAAGGGCTCCTCGCAATGACGGAGGCTACGGCTCGCCCGGCTTGAACGGCTCCTGCTTGTCCGGCGGCACGGTCTCCTCCGCCATTGCCAGCAGCATCGCGACCATCACGTAATTGCCGGCGACTGCGGTGAGGTCGACAATCTGCTGGTCGTTGAAGACCTTCTTCGCGCGCGCATAAGTTTCGTCGCCGATCTTCTTCGTCGTGGTGAGCTCGGTGACGAAGTCGTACACGACGGCCTCGTCCTCGGCCATGTTCGCAGGCCGCTTATTCGCCTTCAGCTCCGCGATGATCTCGGGCGACAGACCCGCCTTCGCCGCGAGCGGCGCATGGGCGTACCACTCCACCTGGGAACGCCATTGCCGCCCGATGATCAGGATCGCGAACTCGTTGAGTTTTGTCGGGACCGAGGTCTCCCAGCGCAGATAGTGGAACAGGTCGAACAGGCGCTGGCCGAGCACCGGGCTGCGGATCATCGGATTGTAGGGACCGCCGATGCCGACGCTCGAGACCTTCATGATCTGCTCGCCGAGCGGTTTCTGCTTGGCGTCGAGCTGGTCCATGGTGAGCTGCGGAAAGCGCGGCTCCTTGCTGGTGGCGGGCGCTGCAAACATCGTGGCGGCGAGCCAGCCGCCCGCCGCGGCGAGTGTGAGCGACGACAGCCAGAGTGGCGTTGAGTTCATGTTGTCCTCCCGGTTTTTCTTGACCGGGGGATGCTAGTCGAGCAACACCAGCGTGATAGCGCTAGATCGCGCCGATCTCGGCAAGGCAGGCTTGCGTCAGGGGCATGCGCTCGCCGACCAGACGCGGCTCCTTGCAGTCCATATTGAGCGCGAACACGGTGTGCGCTTCGCCCTTCTCGGCCCAGCCCACCATCCAGCCCAGCGACGGCTCGCCGCGCTCGGCGCCAAGCAGCCCGGACTTGGCGCGAATGACGCTATCGCCGACCTTGGTCACCGGCAGGATGTCAGCGACAAGATCCTGACTGCGCTTCGAAATCGGCAGCGCGCGGCGGCGCAGCCTGTCGACGAAATCGACCTGCTCGACCGGATCGATGCGCAAGGCGCCGGTGAGCCAGAACTGGTCGATGCCGCCGCCGATGTCGCGATTGCCGTAGTCGAACAGATCGACATACTTCTGCATGCGCTCTTGTCCGATCCGGCGTGCGATCTCCTGATAGACCGGCACCGCGCTGACGAGAATCGCGCTGCGCAGCGTGTGGTCCTTGTTCCAGGCCTCGATCGGACGCTTCACGCCGTCCCAGGGAAATACGTCCTTGTCGGGGTCAGTGACGACGCCAGTTTCGAGCGCGATTAGCGAGTTCGGAATCTTGAAGGTCGAAGCCGGCAGCTTGGCTTCGCCCGAACGTTCCTTGTCGCTGGCGACGACCAGATAGTCCTCGACCTTGTAGCCGACGAACGTCCCGGCCGTGCCGAGGTCGGTGAAGCGCTTTGCGAGGCTGTCACGGATCTCGTTGCGCGGCGGCGCGACATGGGCGAATGCACGCGCTGGCAAAGCGGCAGCTGCGGCGAGAAGGCCGAGGGTGGAACGGCGGGTGAGCACTGGCGATGTCCGTTACGCGATAAAGTTGGCCGCGACCATGCAGCCGCTATCGTGGTGAAACGATGACAGCTACCGCCTGCCCGACAGCCGCAGTACGAACACCAGCACTTCGGCGACGGCCTTGTAGAGGTCGGGCGGGATCTCCTCGCCGAGCTCGACCTTGGAGAGCGCACCGGCCAGGATCTCGTTCTCCTCGATCGGGATGTCGTTGGCCTTGGCGATCTCGACGATCTTTTCGCCGATGGTGCCCTTGCCCTTGGCGACGACGACAGGCGCGTTGCTGCCCTTCTCGTAATGGAGCGCAATCGCAAGCTTCGACGGGTCGCTCATGTGGCGCGATCCAGGAAGTGGCCGGCGCGGGCCGGTGCGGGCTGAGGCGGGGTGCCGTCGCGGACCAGGATGTCGCCGGGCTTGAGCTCGGCCCTGGTCAGGGCCTGGTTGAGCTCGCCGATTCCGGCGCGGAGCTGCTGTGCGGTCGCCGGCCGCTCCGCCCACATCCGCACGAAGGTCTTGTCGCCGTTCAGCGCAATCAAAGCGTGCACGGGGCCGGCCGGTTCGACATTGAGTGTGAAGCGCGCACGCCAGGCCCGCCTGGCGGGATCAGCGGATTCATTGCCGCCGTCGCGCGAGATCTCGAACTGCGCCATTGCAGTGCCCTGCGGCGTTGCGAACGGAATCTCGAAATTCCACTGCGGCACAGTCGGATCGATCCTGTGACCGCTGGCGTCGGTGCGATCGGGGAGCGAAGCGACCTGGAGCAAGGTCTGCCGCGCGAGGGCGGCATCGGTGTCGTCGAGCAGGCGATGCACGGTCGCAGAGAGTGGTGTGTCCGGTACGAGTGACGGCGAGGCAATCGATTGCGGCGACGGCAATGCGCCGCGAACCGGCGGTGGCGTTGCGCGCGCGGCGGCTTCAAAAACATGTCCGTCGGGCACGGCCTTGTTCGAGCCCGGCAAGTTACCCGTCATGCGCGGCAGATCTTGCGTGATCTCTTGCAGGAGGCTCGCGGCAAGGCCTGCGGTCATGGTCCGCGGCATCGCGGCCTGCGGCGCGCCGCCAGCGGCGTCCGCCAACACAGAGGCTGCGAGATTGGCGCTACGCGGCGGTTGGGCGATCCCGGGTTCGGTTGACGGCGTTGCGGCCTGTGCAGCCTGCGTCTGCGCGGCAGCGACCTGCGGTGTCGCCACGGTGCCAGCTGGAAGGGCGGCACCTTGCGCCTGTGGCGCGGTGGCCTCGAGCGTCGTCAGCGTCTGGCGCAGTACCAGCAGCGCGGCTTTCAAATCCGGCATCGTTCCGGAGGACGGAGTCGCGCCTGCGGCGAGCGAGGCTTCGAGGAGCAGCCCGGACTTCTGGAAAGCGGACTCGATGTCGCCGCCTTCGAGTCCGGTGTTGAGCGGCGTCTGCTGCGCCAGCACGCCCAGCATCGCCTGCTTCAGCCCCGCCGGAAGATCGCTGCCGGTGACGACCGCGGCCAGATTGGCGAACAGCGGCGCCTGGCTGCCTTGCTTCGTCACGGCCTCGGCCGAGGCTTCTGTGACGGCGACCTGCTCGGTCGGTGTGAGGGCATTGCGGGCCGCGCCCACCGACGGCACTAGCGGCGGGCTGTCCACCAGCGAGGCCGCAGCCGGCGTCAATGTGACCTGATCGGCGGCCGCCTCGCCTGCCCCGCCCATGACGGCGAGCCGGATGGTGCCGCCGTTCTGCGACACCGCAAGCTGGAGATTTTGGCCTGGTGTCAGCGCCACCTCTGACATCACATCCATCGAGAGGTTGGCGATCGCGATCCGCACCAGATTATCGGCGAGCACGCTGACCACTCGGGCGTCGACCACGCTGCCGGCCTGCAGCACAAGATCGGGCGTCGCCGCGTCAGCAACAGGGCTGGCGGCACTGACGGGAAGAATCGAGCTTATCGGCGTCGGCATCGTGGGGCCCATGGAACGCTGGCCCCCACCCTAAGGCCGCCCTCGTAAACCTCTCGTTAAGGACCTTTGGCCGCAGGCGGCTTCACAGCGGCCAAAACCGCCACGGCAGCCTCGAAATCCCGCAGTCGGGCGGCGCGGCGGCCGGCCGCTTCTTCGTCCACGCCCCATTTCTCGGCGTTCCAGTCCTCATCGACATAGGCTGCCGCCCAAACCTGGTTGGCGTCGCGCACGCCATGGGCAAGCGCCAGCGCCAGCAGCGCCGAGCCGGTCAGGGTGGTGATCACGTGGAGGGCGGCGACCGACCAGGCGTCCCCTGGCAAGGCCCCACGCGCGGCCTGGAGCGCCTCATCTGGCTGCGTCACATGCATGACGCCTTCGGACAGGATGAAGTGCGCCCCCAGCGTCTCCGCGGCCCAGAACAGCACGGGATCCCAATGCGCGGCTTCGCGGGCGACAAGCCCCTCGGGATGGCCGGCGCGATAGAACAGCAGATCGGACTGGAGGTATTTTGCAAGGTCGTCCGTGACGAGATCGACGCGGTCGACGACGCCCTCGACGACGCTGTTGGCGATCCGCGTCAGCGGCATGGTCATGGGCTTGATCGTCTCGTCCTGATCCGCCCACTCCGCAGCCACTGCGTCGGCCAGCGCGCGCGAAGGGATGATCACCTGGCGGCCGGACGGCGTGCGGATCGGCTTGCCATCGAGGGTGATGGCAAAGCCGCCCTCAGCCTCGGCCACCCCCACCTCCTTGTAGAAGCGCTTGCGCAACGGCACGCGCGCGGCCTGGCGGACCAACTCCTGCGGATCAAGCGGGGATCGCCCCGCAGCTTCATCAAACAATTCGCGCATCTGGTTCCGATCCCTGTTCAGTCACCAACCTTCCGCCGCCGGCCCGTTCAATTACTCTTCAGGCGCGTTCTCGATCGGATCAAATCTCGTTGCATCGAGCCCGAGCAGGTTCCACGACTGCTGCATGTGCTGCGGCAGCGGCGCGGTGGCATCGATGAAGCCGCCGCGCGGATGCGGAATGACGATACGGCGCGCGAGCAGATGCAGCCGGTTTTGCAGGCCGCCCGGCAATTGCCAGTTCTCGATGTTGAAATATTTGGGATCGCCGACGATGGGGTGGCCGATATGTTCCATGTGGGCGCGCAGCTGGTGGGTGCGCCCCGTCACCGGCTTCAGCGACACCCAGGTCAGCTTGTTGCCGGCAGTCTCGACCACCGCATAGTAGGTCACCGCGTGGCTTGCGCCCTCGTCGCCATGCTGGGCGATGCGCATGATGGTGTCGTCCTCGCTCTCCTCCTTGGCGAGAAATGTCGAGATGCGGCCCTGCTTCGGCTTCGGCAGGCCCGGCACCAGCGCCCAATAGGTTTTTCGCGCCGACCGCGAACGGAATGCGCCGGTGAGATGCGAGGCGGCAAAGCGGGTCTTGGCGACCAGGAGACAGCCCGACGTCTCCCTGTCGATGCGGTGCACGAGGCGCGGCTTCTGGCCCTTGGAATCGCGCATCACCTCCAGCATCTGGTCGATGTGTCGCGTCATGCCCGAGCCGCCCTGCACGGCGAGTCCGGCCGGCTTGTTCAGCACGAGAACGTCGTCATCCTCGTAAATCGTCATCTCCTTCAGCGCGGCAAGCGTTTTTTGCGCCGCCTCCGACTCGGGGTTGGGTGCCTTCGGCGTGTCGAGCTTCAGCGGCGGAATGCGGACGCTCTGGCCCTCCTCCAGCCGGTCCTTGCTGTCGACGCGCTTGCCGTCGACGCGCAGCTCGCCTTTACGAACGACGCGCTGGATGTGGGAGAACGACAGGCCGGGAAAGTGCGCTTCAAGGAAGCGATCGACGCGCATGTTGTTCTCGTCGGCCGTCACCTTGACGGTCTGCACCTTGGTCGGCAGCAATGCTTCGACGGGGGGCTTTGCCGGCGCAGCCTTTTCCGGTTCGGCTTTGGGCGCGCGCCGCTCGACGCGCTCGCTCGCGAAGCGCGGCGGCTTCGCGCCCGGCTTTCCGCCCGGCCGAGGCCCAGCCGCCTTCGCGCTGCGCGCCTTGAACGGGCGCGCCTCCTTGCGCTCATCGCGCTCGCGAGGTTTTGGGTTCATTCTCTTGATGCGGCGGCTCATGTGGTTTTTCCAAACGTTCGTGTCGACTGCACCGTCGCGCGGCGCGGCAGCGACGCAACCTGCGCCCCCACCTCTTTTTCCGCGAGGCGCAGCTCATATTGCTGTTGCAGGTTCATCCAGAACTGCGGGCTGGTGTCGAACCAGTGACCAAGACGCAACGCCGTATCGGCCGTGATGCCGCGCTGTCCATTGATGATGCCGGTGATCCGGTTCACGGGTACATCGACCTGACGCGCGAGTTCTGCGGCGGAGATGCCGAGTTGTCGCAGTTCTTCGGCAAGATGTTCACCGGGATGTATGGGCGTGCGGGGCATGGCGATTTCTTGGCCGGACTAGCGTGAATTACGCGTTACGTAAACCGTAAATCGAACCCTATAGCAAGCCCGAAAGGGTTAGGCCCCACCCCGCTCCTTCCGCAACTTCGCCCAATAATCCAGCCGCTTCCTGATCTCCCGCTCGAACCCGCGGTCGGGCGGGTCGTAGAAGGTCTGGCGGCCCAGCGCTTCCGGGAAGTAATCCTGGCCGGAGAAGGCGTCGGGGGCGTCATGGTCGTATTCGTAAGATGCGCCGTAGCCTTCCGACTTCATCAGCTTGGTCGGCGAGTTGAGGATATGTTTCGGCGGCAACAGCGAGCCGGCCTGCTTTGCGACCTGCATCGCCTTGCCGAAGGCGGTGTAGACGGCATTCGATTTCGGCGCGGTGGCGAGATAGACCACGGCTTGCGCGATCGCGAGCTCGCCCTCGGGATGACCGAGGAAGTCGAAGGTGTCCTTGGCTGCGTTGGCGATGACCAGCGCCTGCGGATCGGCAAGCCCGATATCCTCGACCGCCATGCGCACGACACGACGGGCCAGAAACAGCGGGTCCTCGCCGGCATCGAGCATGCGCGCGAGATAATACAGCGCGGCATCGGGATCGGAGCCTCGCACCGACTTATGCAGCGCCGAGATCAAATTGTAATGGCCGTCGGCCGACTTGTCGTAGATGGGCGCGCGACGCTGCAATATTTCCTGCAACTGCGCGGCGTCGAAAATCTCGTCCTTGCGCGCGGCGCGCCAGACTTCCTCGACGAGCGTCAGCGACGCGCGGCCGTCGCCATCGGCCATGCGCACCAGCACGGCGCGCGCTTCCTCGTCGAGCGGCAGCTTGCGGCCCTCGACCTCCTCGGCATGCGCAAACAGCTTTTCGATCGCGGCCGCGTCGAGCGAGCGAAACACCAGCACGCGCGCCCGGGACAGAAGCGCCGCGTTGAGTTCGAAGGACGGATTTTCGGTGGTGGCGCCGACCATCACCACCGTGCCGTCTTCCATGACGGGCAGAAACGAATCCTGCTGGGCGCGGTTGAAGCGATGCACCTCGTCGACGAACAGCAGCGTGCCCTTGCCCATCTCGCGGCGTGCACGCGCCGCCTCAAAGGCCTTCTTCAAATCGGCGACGCCGGAGAACACCGCGGAGATCTGCTCGAAATGCAAATCGGTGGCGTCCGCGAGCAACCGCGCCACCGTGGTCTTGCCGGTGCCGGGCGGGCCCCAGAACACCAGCGAGCCCAGCGTGCGCGTCTCCAGCATGCGCGTCAGCGCGCCGTCTGGACCCAGGATGTGATCCTGGCCGACGACCTCCGAGAGCGCGCGCGGCCGCAGCCGATCCGGCAGCGGATGCGGAGCCTCGTGATCGAGCCCCGCCGCGGCGAAGAGAGTTGGCGTCTCCTGTGGTCGCTTCGGACTCATCCGCCCAGCGTGACGTTGATCTGCTGGCCGCCGCGCACCAGCGTGATGCGCCAGATGCGCTGGCGCTCGGCCGCCGCCTTTTCGAGATCGCTGGTCTTGCTGATCTTCTGGTTGTTGACCGCCAGGATGACGTCGCCCTTCTGGAAGCCGACATTCGCGGCCGCGCTGTCGCCGCCGAGATCGGTGACCACGACGCCTTCGGTATCGGCGTCCAGATGCAGCTCGTCGGCAAGCGCCGGGGTGATGGTCGAGACCTTCGCGCCCTGGAGAGGCGAGCGCGCGGTGATGACGAGCTCGTTGCGGCCGGCATCGGGCGCGGCGTCCAGCGCCACCGTCAGCTTGACCGGCTTGCCGCCGCGCTGCACGTCGATCTGCGCCGTGCCGCCGAGCGGCCGTGTGGCGAAGCGATAGTCGAAAGCGTTGGGATCATCCACGGTCTGGCCGTCGATCGAGACGATCAGGTCGGAGGATTTCAGCCCGGCCTTGGCCGCCGGCCCGTTCGGGACGACGCTTGCGACCAGCGCACCGGTCGGCGAACGCAGGCCGAGACTCTCGGCGATCTCCGGAGTCACCGCCTGCAATTTCGCCCCTAACCAGGGCCGCTTGACCGCCTTGCCGCCACCCTTGGCGGAGGCGACGACGACGCGCACCATGTTGGCGGGGATCGCGAAGCCGATGCCCTGCGAGCCGCCGGAGCGCGAATAGATCGCGGTGTTGATGCCCGCGAGCCTGCCGTTCATGTCGACCAACGCGCCGCCGGAATTGCCAGGATTGATCGCCGCGTCGGTCTGGATGAAGAACTGATAGTCGGTGATACCGACCTGCGTGCGCGCCAAGGCCGAGATGATCCCGTGAGTCACGGTCTGGCCGACGCCGAAGGGATTGCCGATCGCCATCACGACGTCGCCTACCAGCAGTTCGTCCGAATTGGTGAATTCGAGAGCCGGAAACTTCTCCTTGGTGTCCTTCAAACGCAGCACGGCCAGATCGCTGCGAGAGTCCTTCAGCACGATCTCGGCCTCGAACTCACGCTTGTCCGACAGCGACACCTTGACCTGGTCGGCGCCTTCGATGACGTGGACGTTGGTGACAACGAGCCCCGACGCATCGACGATCACGCCCGAACCGAGCGAGCGCTGCACCTGCTCCTGCTGCTGGCCGGGCACGCCGAAGAAGCGGCGGAATATGGGGTCGTCGAGCAGCGGGTTGCGGTTCTGCACCACCTTGGCGGCATAGACGTTGACAACCGCCGGCTGCACCCGCTGCACGATCGGCGCATAGGACAGCCGCAGTTCGGCGGGCGAGGACGGCACACGGCGGTCCTGCGCGGCGGCCGGATTGAAGTTGGCCGAAAAGGCTATGCACAGTGCCGTGACGACGGCGGTCCAGGTCGATCGAAACATTCCTACCTCTTGGAAAAGACGCCGGAATATAGGCGCGTTCGCCCCCCATTAGAAGGGCGCCCGGCGGCATATTCAGGGGCCTTTTCGGTGTGGCCGGCCTGCAAGCTCTGCGTGCGAAATCGCAATTTGCCGGGGCTGCCGATTGGCACGATGTGCGTCATCTTGCATGGTGGCGCAAGGCGGATTCGGTTGCGGCGAATTTACACCAGTGGGAACCGCGCAACCGGCCGCAGCGTCGCGGGGTAGTCATCGATCACACCTAGGCTCTCCGCCAGCGACTTGGGGAAGTTCGTCAAACGATGGAGTCATGACGTGAGTAGGACAAGAATTGCAGCCACGGCGATGGGTCTCGCCGCCGCACTGGCAGCCTCGCAGGCCCAGGCCCAATCGGCGAGCAGCAGCGACCAGGAGATCGCGCTCCTGAAGCAGCAGCTGAAGATGCTGGAGCAGAAGCTCGACAAGCTCCAGAGCCAGACCGCCGCGAATACTGCGGCCACAGCGAAGGCCAGGCTTGAGGCGAAGGCGGAGGCAAAAGCCGAAGCGCGTTCCGAAGCGAAGGCCGCCGTCGCCAACGCCAACGCGGCGATCCCGCTCAAGGGACCGGCGCCCGCATCCGGCGTCGTCGTGACAATGCCGAACAACCGACCGACCATCTGCACTGCCGATGGGGCTAACTGCGTCGGGATCACAAGCCGCGTGCATTGGGATGTCGGCGGCTATGACTATCGGCCCAACACGGCGGCAACCGTGCCGCAAAAGCTCGACAGCGGCGAGAACGTCCGCCGCGCGCGCATCGGTGTCGCCGGCAAGTTCTTCCACGACTGGAATTTCGCGCTGGTCTACGACTTCGGCGGCTCCTCCGACGGGTTTGGCGGCGCAGCTCCGGGTTCGCTGCCCGGCGGCGGCGTCTCTGGCGTCGAGAACGCCTATCTCAGCTATACCGGCCTGAAACCGTTCGGCGGCAAGATGGCCATCGAAGGCGGCATCATGGACCTGCCCTACACTCTCGATGAGGCCACGAGCTCCAACGATATCATGTTCATGGAGCGCGCCTCGGCGGGGATCGTCGCCACGAGCATCGCCGCGGGCGACTTCCGTTCGGCGGTCGGCACGCGCTGGTACAACGACGAGTTCTGGGTCGGCGCCTATGTCACCGGCCCCTCCACCGGTGCGATCCACTCAGCGTCGAGCGTTGCGCCGAACGGCGCCACGGAACAATACGGCGCGGTCGCGCGTGTCGCCGGCCAGGTCGTCAGCGGCAAAGACTACTCGGTCCATCTCGGGGGCAATGCCGAATGGCTGATCCAGCCGACGCGCAATCTGGTGACGGGTGCACAGACGGTGACGCTGACCGATCGTCCGGAACTGCGCATCGATCCCACGGCGCTGGCTACGACCGGCGCGATCGCCAATGCCTCCGGCGCGCAGGTCTACAGCGTCGAAGCCGCCGCCACCTATGGACCGCTGATCCTGCAAGGCGAGTATTTCTGGTACAACATCGATCGCAGCGCCAATACCGGCCTGCCGCCGCTGGGTGCGCCGAGCCTCAAATTCCAGGGCGGCTACGCGCAGGCCGGCTACGTGCTGACTGGCGAGGGTCGCAGCTATAATGCGGCGAATGCGGCCTATGGCGGCGTCAAGCCGGCGCACCCGTTCTCGCTCGAGGGCGGCGGCTGGGGCGCGTGGGAAGTCGCGGGACGCTTCTCCACGATCGACCTCAACGATCAGCTCGGGACCGCCACCGGCATCGCAGGCGGCCGGCAGACCGTCTACACGGCGGCGCTGAACTGGTATGTCAACGGCAACGTCCGTTTCATGCTGGACTATCTGCATGGCACGGTGTCGAGGCAGGCCTCGCCGGTCTCGACCGCCGATGTCGGCTCGAAGTTCGATGCGGTCGCCATGCGGACGCAGTTCGCGTTCTAGGTATCGCCTGTCGTCCCGGGGTACGCGAAAACGCGAACCCGGGACCCAGCATCTGCAACGCTATCTGAAGGAGACAAGCCATGAAGGCCGTCGGCTACAAGAAATCGCTTTCGATCGAGGATCAGGACGCGCTGATCGATTTCGAGACCGCAAAGCCCGAGCCCGGCGGCCGCGACATCCGCGTCGCCGTGAAGGCGATCTCGGCCAATCCGGTCGATTACAAGGTGCGCAAGCGCGCCGCTCCGCCCGAGGGCGAGACGAAGATTCTGGGCTATGACGCGGCCGGCGTGGTCGACGCCGTCGGTCCCGACGTCACCTTATTCAAGCCGGGCGACGAAGTATTTTACGCCGGCTCGATCCTGCGCCAGGGCACCAATTCCGAATTCCATCTCGTTGACGAGCGCATCGTCGGCAACAAGCCGAAGAGCCTGTCGTTCGCGCAGGCAGCCGCCCTTCCCCTCACCTCCATCACCGCCTGGGAGCTGTTGTTCGACCGGCTGGGTGCGGTGCCCGGCAAGAGTGTCGATCCACGTACGCTGCTGATCACGGGCGGCGCCGGCGGCGTCGGCTCGATCCTGATCCAGCTCGCTCGCCGCCTCACCGGGCTGACCGTGGTTGCAACCGCAACGCGGCCGCAATCGCAAAAATGGTGCCTCGATCTCGGCGCGCATGCAGTAATCGACCACGGCCAACCGATGAAGGAGCAGATCGAGAAGCTCAAGCTGCCGCCAGTCGCGCTGGTGGCGAGCCTCACCTTCACCGACCAGCACTACAAGAGCATCGCCGATTTGATGGCGCCGCAGGGCAAGTTCGGCCTGATCGACGATCCGCCGGAATTCACCATGAGTGCGTTCAAGGGCAAGGCAATCTCGGTGCATTGGGAATCGATGTTCACGCGCTCCTCGTTCCAGACCGCCGATATGATCGCGCAACATCATCTGCTGAACGACGTCGCCGACCTCATCGACAAGGGCGTCTTGCGTACCACGCTCGACCAGACCTTCGGCACGATCAACGCGGCCAATCTCAAGCGCGCGCACGCGCTTTTGGAGAGCGGCAAGTCGCGCGGCAAGATCGTGCTGGAGGGGTGGTAGGTCTTAGCTCGAAGCGGGCGCCGCTTTCGTCTCCGGCGGACGCGTCGCCCGCTCGATAAAGCCCTTGGCGAGCGCGTGGTAGATCCCTTCCTCGCAGATCAGCCGTGAGGTGGCGTGTGCGATCAGGGCAGCGGCCATTAACGGCACCACCATGGCGTGGTTGTCGGTCATCTCGGTCACGATGACGAAAGCGGTGATCGGCGCCTGCACCACCCCTGCAAAATACGACACCATGCCGAGCAACATGATCGCACCGAGCGGAGCGTCGTGGAAGAAGGACGCGATATTGCTGCCGAGGCCGGCTCCAACGGCGAGTGACGGCGAAAAAATTCCGCCGGGTATGCCACTGATCGCCGCGAAGGTGGTGGCGAGAAGCTTGAGGATGCCGAAGTCCTGCGGCAGCGGTGCGCCCTGCTCCAGAGCCGTCTTTACCTGCTGGTAGCCTGTGCCATAGACCGTATCGCCGGAGACGATGCCGCAGATCGCGACCGCCAATCCGCACGCGAGCGCGAACCACAAAGGGTGGCCCTTGACCGCACGCCCGAACGGATGGGCCGAGCCCCGCGCCATGGTGATGACGATGCGGCTGAAGACGCCGCCGGCCACGCCGCCAACCACGCCGCACACCGGAACCGCGAGCCAGTCGGCGCCGGGGGCCAGCGACATCGCACTGCTGCCGAAATAGGCGTAGTTGCCCATCAGCGCGAGCGAGGTCAGGCCGGCCGCGATCACCGCCGCGATGATCAGGCTGCTGGTACGCGTCTCGAAAGCACGGCTCATCTCCTCGATGCCGAAGACGATCCCCGCCAGCGGCGTGTTGAAGGCGGCCGCGACGCCAGCAGCCGCGCCGGCCAGGATCAATCCGGGCTGGCGGCGTGGCGAGACGCGGCCGAGCGCGAACATGATGGAAGCGCCGACTTGAACGCTCGGTCCTTCCCGGCCGACGGAGCCACCGCACAGCAGACCGAACAAGGTGAGGATCACCTTTCCGATCGCGATTCGGATCGAGACCAGGCTCTCGCGCGCCGTCTGGTCGGTCAGATGCCGTGCGGCGATCGCCTGAGGAATGCCGCTGCCCTGTGCGTTCGGGAACAACCGGGTGGTCAGATAGGCCGAGAGCATGAAGCCGAGAGGTGTCACCGCGAGCACGGCGTAGCGCGATTTGGCTAGCAGCAGCGCAAAGGCGTGCTGGGCGAGATCGGCAAGCTGCGCCAGCGCCACCGCCGCGGCGCCAACCCCGATTCCACCGAGCACGAAGATCGCCCGCCGCTGCCATCGCGCGGATGTCAGCCTGAACAGGCGTTTATGGCGGGTCGAGAGGGGCCAGAGCATAAAACCGAGGTTTAGCCGGTCCCGCCGCGAATTGAAGAGGCAAGCGAGCAGACCAGCTAGACCGGAACCATGCCCTCGACGAACATCAACCGCCGCTCCAGCGCGGTCTGCCGAAGCTTTAGCGCCTCCGCATATTCCGGCGACGCGTACCATTCGCGCGCGCGTTCCATCGAGGTAAACTCCACGATGATGATGGTCTTGGGCGGCGGGCCGCCCTCCACCAATTCGGCGGCGCCGCCGCGGACGAGATAGCGGCCGCCATATTGCGCGATGGTAGCAGCAGCCAGCGTACGATAGGCCTCCATCGCGGCCTGATCACGCGCCTCGACCTCCGAGATCACATAGGCCGGCATGAGACGGCCTCAGGCAATCGTGTTGACGATGCCGCCTTCCGCGCGCAGCGCCGCACCGTTGGTCGCGGAGGCTTCCTTCGAAGCCGCATACACCACCATGTTGGCGATCTCGTCGACGCTGGCGAAGCGTTGGAGCAGCGAGCTTGGGCGATGCTGTTTGACGAAATTGGCCGCGGCCTCATCGACCGACTGCCCGTTCTGCTTGGCGAGATCCTTCACGAAGGTCTCGACGCCTTCCGACATGGTCGGGCCCGGCAGCACGGAATTGACGGTGACACCGGTCCCGCGTGTGAGCTGCGCCAGGCCGCGCGCGACCGAGAGCTGCGCCGTCTTGCTCATGCCGTAGTGGATCATCTCGACGGGAATGTTGAGCCCTGATTCCGAGGAGATGAAGACGATTCGGCCCCAGTTGCGCTTGAGCATGCCCTTCATATACGCGCGTGACAGACGCACGCCGCTCATCACGTTGACCTCGAAAAAGCGACTCCAGTCTTCGTCCGGAATGTCGAAGAAGTCTTTCGGCTCGAAGATGCCGGCATTGTTGATAAGGATGTCGACGTCTGGCAGCGCCGCCGCCAACGCCTTGCAGCCCGCCGCGGTCGAGACGTCGGCGGCGATGCCGCGGACCTTTCCGCCCGCCCCTTCCAGCTTGCGCACGGCCGCATCGACCTTGCCCTGGCCGCGTCCGTTGATCACGACGCTCGCACCGGAGCCGGCAAGGCCCTTGGCGATGGCGTGGCCGATGCCGGCGGTCGAGCCGGTGACGAGGGCGGTCTTTCCGGAAAGGTCGATCTTCATGCGATGTCTCCATTGAAACTGACGGAGATATCGTGCGCTGCGCGGGCGGGTGCAATCGCCCCTCACCGACGCGTGAGGATTTAGTTGCGAGGCGGAAGCGTCCGGAGAAACGCGACGATGGCATCGAGATCCTGGGCCGTCATGCTGGCATAGGCAGCATAGGCCATCGGCGGCTTCAGTTTGTGGCCGTCGCGTGCGATGCCTTGCGCAATCGCACGTTTGATTTCGTCGTCGCTCCACCCGCCGACGCCCGCGGCTATATCCGCGGTGATGTTGGCGGAGACGGATTCGCCCCACGGCCCCTTGAATGTCCGGCCGCCCTTGCCGCTCGCTCCGGCGAAATCGTGCACGACGGACGGGCCGTCCGGCGTGTGGCATTCCAGGCAATGGGCGATGGTCAGGAGATAGCGGCCGCGCGCAAGCCCGTCGGAAAGCTCAGCCTCGTTCGCCTGCTTGCCGGCGTAGATCGGCGTCTCCGGCTTCGGCGCGCTTCTGTATTCCGGCGGCGGCGTCTCGTGGCGTACGGCCGGCACTGAGCGCAAATAAGCTGCGAGCGCGTCGAGATCGCGGGCCGTGAGCACGGTGTAGAACGCGGTCGGCATGATCGGCGCGACCCTGGTTCCGTTCGGCCTGACGCCGCTGACGAGAAACCGCTTCAGCTCGGCGTCGGTCCAGTTGCCGATGCCGGTGTCCTTGTCCGGTGTGATGTTGGAGCCAGAGACCTTGAAGGCGGGCTCGTCAAAAACCTGGCTGCCCCCGGAGAGCGCGCGAGAGAGATCGAGCCCTTGCGGCCCTCGCGGCGTGTGGCAGTTGTGGCAAACCATCACGCTGTTGACGAGATAGGCGCCGCGCTCGACGAGCGTCTCGCCAGAGGCCGGCGCCATCAGCAGCGCCAGCGCAATCCCTGACACAATCCTCATCGAGAGCCCCCCCGGCCGGAATCGCGTTCAACGAAACGATGCGCGGTATGAGATGCAGCCGCGCCAACAAAAAAGCGGCGCCCGAAGGCGCCGCTTTCTGAAAACTCTCCGCGGTCGGCTTACGCCGCCTCGGCTTCCTTTTCCTGCACCGGACCGGAGTCCTGGCCCTTGGCATCGACGTCGCGGTCGACGAACTCGATCACGGCCATCGGGGCGTTGTCGCCGTAGCGGAAGCCGGCCTTGATGATGCGGGTGTAGCCACCCTGGCGATCCTTGTAGCGGGGCGCGAGCGTGTCGAACAGCTTCCTGACCTGATCCTTGTCGCGCATCTCGGAGATGGCCTGGCGGCGCATGGCCAGCCCGCCCTTCTTGCCGAGGGTGATAAGCTTCTCGACGATCGGACGCAATTCCTTCGCCTTCGGCAGCGTGGTGACGATCTGCTCGTGCTTGATCAGCGCGGCGCACATGTTGGCGAACATCGCGCGGCGATGCTCGGCGGTGCGGTTGAGCTTGCGATGAACCTTGCCGTGACGCATTTTATCTATTCCTTGAATTTCATTCGTCGCGACGGTTCGTCGGACCAGTTGCTCAGGTGGGCTGCCTGCGTTCGCCCGCTAAGGCGCGATGAATTCGCGCCTCAGCCTGTCGTCGTTCGGATCAGTAATGATCCTCGAAGCGCTTGGCGAGCTCGTCGATGTTCTCCGGCGGCCAGCCCGGCACTTCCATGCCGAGATGCAGACCCATCTGGGCCAGCACTTCCTTGATCTCGTTCAGCGACTTGCGGCCGAAGTTCGGAGTGCGGAGCATTTCGGCTTCCGACTTCTGCACGAGGTCGCCGATGTAGACGATATTGTCGTTCTTCAAGCAGTTGGCCGAACGCACCGACAGCTCGAGCTCGTCCACCTTCTTGAGGAAGGCCGGGTTGAAGGCGAGGTCCGGGATGATCTCCTGGGCGACTTCCTTGCGCGGCTCTTCGAAATTGACGAACACGTTGAGCTGGTCCTGCAGGATGCGCGCAGCGTAGGCCACGGAATCATCCGGCGTCAGCGCGCCGTTGGTCTCGATCGTCATGGTCAGCTTATCGTAGTCGAGGATCTGGCCCTCGCGGGTGTTCTCGACCTTGTAGGAGACCTTGCGGACCGGCGAGTACAGGCTGTCGACCGGGATCAGGCCGATCGGCGCGTCCTCGGGACGATTGCGCTCGGCGGGCACGTAGCCCTTGCCGGTGGCGACCGTGAACTCCATGCGGATCTCCGCGCCCTCGTCGAGCGTGCAGATCTGCAGGTCCGGATTGAGCACGACGACGTCGCCGACGGTCTGGATGTCGCCGGCGGTGACGACGCCCGGGCCGGACTTCTTCACGACCATGCGCTTGGGGCCTTCGCCCTGCATCTTGATCGAGATGTCCTTGATGTTGAGCACGATGTCGGTGACGTCCTCACGGACGCCCGCGATCGAGGAGAACTCGTGCAGCACGCCGTCGATGTGCACCGACTGCACAGCCGCGCCCTGGAGCGACGACAGCAGGATGCGGCGCAGCGCGTTGCCGAGCGTCTGGCCGAAGCCGCGCTCGAGCGGCTCGGCGACGATGGTCGCGAAACGGTTCGAATCGCTGCCGGGCTGCACCTGGAGCTTGTTCGGTCGAATCAGTTCTTGCCAATTTTTCTGGATCGTCACTGTTTCACCCATACAGGCCAGTCAAACTGCCGTTGCAGATACTGGCGTTGGAGAAAGGCCACAGGTCGCACCTGCGGCTTCTTAAAAAAGTCATCGCGGGCGACGATGCGCCCGCAACTTCGTATCAAACGCGCCGACGCTTGCGGGGACGGCAACCGTTGTGCGGGATCGTGGTCACGTCGCGGATCGAGGTGACGGTGAAGCCTGCGGCCTGGAGCGCGCGGAGCGCCGATTCGCGGCCCGAACCGGGACCGGCGACTTCGACTTCCAGCGTGCGCATGCCGTGCTCCTGCGCCTTCTTCGACACGTCCTCGGCCGCAACCTGTGCGGCATACGGGGTCGACTTGCGCGAGCCCTTGAAGCCCATCGTGCCGGCGGAGGACCAGGCAATCGTGTTGCCCTGCGCGTCGGTGATGGTGATAGTCGTGTTGTTGAACGACGAGTTCACGTGCGCGACGCCGGAGGCGATGTTCTTGCGCTCACGACGACGAACGCGGGTGGCTTCCTTGCCCATAGACTACCTTTCCTGAAGATCTCAAACGCCGCCGTAATGCCAGCGGCTACACCTGTAGAACGAAAGGCGTGTGGCGAACGGGTCATCCCCGGGTCGCCACACGCCGTAATTGGATGCGAAAACTTACTTCTTCTTGCCGGCGATGGCCTTGGCCGGACCCTTGCGCGTGCGCGCATTGGTGTGGGTACGCTGGCCACGCACCGGCAGACCGCGACGATGGCGCAGGCCGCGGTAGCAGCCGAGATCCATCAGACGCTTGATGTTGATGCCGACCTCACGACGCAAATCGCCCTCGACGAGATAGTCGCGGTCGATCACTTCGCGGATCTGAAGCACTTCGGCGTCGCTGAGCTGATTGACCCGACGATCGTCCGGGATTTTGACCTTCTCCATGATCTCACCGGCGATCTTCTGACCGATGCCATGGATGTACTGGAGCGCGATCAGCACGCGCTTGTTGGTCGGGATGTTCACGCCGGCAATACGGGCCACGGCCTTCTCTCCTGTCGCCGATCCCTCGTCAGGAATCGGGCTTTAAGTGCTTGGTTTCTCGGGCAGGTGTTCACAAACGCGAACACGACGCCCACCCCCGGTCTTCCTGGGGCCCGGCATCGTTTGAAACTATCCGACTTGGATGCGGGGCTTATTAGGGGATTCAGGGGGCTTTCGTCAACCGCTGCTAGCGCTTAGCTCGCCTTTTCGTGACCTTTTTTGCGGCCTTTTTGGCACCTTTCTTGACAGCCTTCCTGGCGGTCTTTTTGGCTGCCTTTTTCTTCACGGTTTTCTTAACGGTTTTTTTGGCCGCCTTCTTAGGACCCTTCACGGCCTTCTTGGCCGCTTTCCTGGATTTGGCGGCCTTTTTGGCCGCCTTCGCCGGCTTTTTGGCCGATTTCTTCGCCGCCTTGGCCTTTTTGGCCGGGGCCGCCTTGGCCGCGCGCCGGGCGGGGGCCTTGCCGTGCGTCTTGCCATGCGTCTTGGGCTCGACCGCCCCAAGCGCCAGGAGCAGGCGATGGATGGCGCGGGTGACCTCGTCGATCGCCATCATGCCGTCGATGGTCGAGAGCTTCCGCCGCTCGGAATAGTAGTGAATCAGCGGTTCCGTCTGGTTGCGGTAGCTGGCTAACCGCTTGGTCAGGACCTCCGGGGTGTCGTCGAGTCGGACCTCCTCCCCGCGCTCGCGCATCTGGGCGACGCGGGTCTCGACACGGTTCAGGAGTGCACTCTCGTTGACGCGGAGCTCGATCACGGCGTCGAGCTTGAGGTGCTTGTGCTTGAGCAGCTCATCCAGCGCCTCCGCCTGCGGCACAGTGCGCGGGAAACCGTCGAGGATAAAACCGTTTTTGGCATCCGGCTGATCGATTCGATCGGAGATGATTCCGACCACGACATCGTCGGGCACAAGACCGCCGCTGGCCATGATCTCCTTGGCCTTGAGACCGACCGGCGTTCCGGCCGCCACCGCGGCACGCAACATCTCGCCGGTCGAGAGTTGGACGATGCCATAGCGCTGCACCAGCAGCTGCGCCTGGGTGCCCTTGCCCGATCCCGGCGGCCCCAGAAGTATAATTCTCATCGGCGTACGCCCCCCGATTGGTGCGCGATACGTCGCGCACCTGTGTTTTGAAGTCCAGTTACAGTGCAAATCATAATCAGCGCCGCACCGCTACCCATATCATAGGGGAGCAAATGGCCGGACGCCAAGAAGCCTTTGAGATCAGTGATTGCGCTTCAGTGCGAGTGGCTCTGCCGATGCCACCGGATGGCTGGCTGGCCGCTCCCGCAGGCGCCGCGCGTTACTCGCGCGGCGAATCGGCGGCGCAATTGCGCCGCCTGAGAGGACTCCGCGCTTAGCGGCGCCGGCCGCGCAGCTTCGATTTCCGGATCAGACCTTCGTACTGATGCGCCAGGAGATAGCCCTGCACCTGCGCCACCGTGTCCATGGTGACGCTGACGACGATCAGCAGCGAAGTGCCGCCAAAGTAGAACGGCACCGAGGCGTAGGAGATCAGGATTTCCGGAATCAAACAGACGATCGCCAGGTAGACCGCGCCGAGCACGGTGATGCGCGACAGCACGTAGTCGATATATTCCGCGGTACGCTCGCCCGGACGGATACCCGGAATGAAGCCGCCGTGCTTCTTCAGATTGTCTGCGGTCTCGGTCGGATTGAACACGATCGCGGTGTAGAAGAAGGCGAAGAACACGATCAGCGCCAGATACATGATCAGGAACAGCGGACGGCCGTGGCCGAGCTGGGTGTTGATCCACTGGAACCATTCCGGCCCGCTCCCCGCGTTGAAGTTCGCAACCGTGGTCGGCAGCAGCAGCAACGAGGACGCGAAGATCGGCGGGATCACGCCCGAAGTGTTGAGCTTGAGCGGCAGATGCGAGGACTGCCCCTCGAACATCTTGTTGCCGACCTGGCGCTTCGGATACTGGATCAAGAGCCGGCGCTGGGCGCGCTCCACGAACACGATGAAGGCGATCACGGCCACCGCCATGATGATGACGACCAGAATCAGGCCGGTCGACATCGCACCCTGACGGCCGAGCTCGAGCATGTTGGCGAGCGCCGCGGGCAGCTCGGCGACGATGCCGGAGAGAATGATCAGGGAAATGCCGTTGCCGATGCCGCGCGAGGTGATCTGCTCGCCCAGCCACATCAGGAACATGGTGCCGCCGGTCAGCGTGATCGCGGTGGACAGACGGAAGAACATGCCGGGGTCGCTGACGACGTTGCCGGCGCCTTCGAGGCCCACCGCGATGCCGTAGGACTGGAACGCGGCCAGGATCACCGTGAGATAGCGGGTGTACTGGTTCAGCAGCTTGCGGCCGGACTCGCCTTCCTTCTTCAGTGCCTCGAGCTGCGGCGAGACGGTGGTCAGGAGCTGGATGATGATGGAGGCCGAGATATACGGCATGATGTTCAGCGCAAAGATCGCCATGCGGTGAATGCCGCCGCCGGCGAACATGTTGAACATGCCGAGGATGCCGCCCGCCTGGGAGCGGAAGACCTGCTCCCAGATGTTGGGATCGATGCCGGGCAGCGGGATGTAGGTCCCGAGCCGATAAACGAGCAGCGCACCCAGGGTGAACCAGATGCGCTTCTTCAGTTCGTCGGCCTTGGCAAACGCACCGAAATTGAGATTGGCTGCCAGTTGTTCCGCTGCAGAGGCCATCTTGGACTTTCTCCCGCCGCCTTTTGCGCCGTTATGCCCGCGGCCGGGCTACATTATACCGGACACCGGACATTATCTGGGGCTACGGCTTCGATAAGTCCATCGTCCCGCATGCGTAAAGGCCCGCGAGCCGCGGGCCGATGACGCAGTTGTTACGCCGCCTCGCCTTCTTCCTTGGCAGGCGCGAGGATCTTCACCGAGCCGCCGGCCTTCTCGACTGCCGCGATCGCGGTCTTCGAGGCGCCGTGCACTTCGATGTTGAGCTTGGCCTTGAACTCCCCGCGGCCGAGCAGCCGCAGGCCGCCCTTGGCGCGGCGCAGCACGCCGGCCTTGACCAGGGATTCGACGTTCACGACGCTGCCGGCATCGATCTTCTTGGCATCGACCGCGTCCTGGAGCCGGTCGAGATTGATCTCGGCGAACTCGATGCGGAAGATGTTGTTGAAGCCGCGCTTGGGCAGACGGCGATGCAAGGGCATCTGACCGCCTTCGAAACCCTTGATGCGCACGCCCGAACGCGCGGTCTGGCCCTTGCCACCGCGGCCGGCCTGCTTGCCCTTGCCCGAACCAATGCCGCGGCCGACGCGCATACGCTTCTTGCGTGAGCCGGCATTGTCGGCGATATCGCTGAGCTTCATCGCCCTGCTCCTTGTTTCTTGCGCATGACCTTCACCGAAAACGGGTCCCCGCTTCGGGATCGTGCGCCTTTGCTTACTTCTCGTCGACGATGCGAACGAGATGGTGAACCTTCAAGATCATGCCGCGCACCGCCGGGGTGTCCGGCAGTTCGCTGGTGCGGCCGATCTTGTTGAGCTTGAGCCCGATCAGCGTCGAGCGCTGCGAGTGATGGCGGCGGATCGCGCTGCCGGTCTGCTCGATCTTGATCGTCTTTGCGGTCGTAACGGCACTCTTGGCCATGGGCGTCTACTCCGAAAAGCTTCCGTTATTCGGCAACCGCCTCGGCGTCGCCACCGATACGGCGGGACTGGAGGGTGGACACCTTGATGTTGCGGCGGGCAGCGACCGAACGCGGCGAATCCTGATGCTTCAGCGCATCGAAGGTCGCGCGAACCATGTTGTACGGGTTCGACGAGCCGATCGACTTCGCAACCACGTCCTGGACGCCGAGCGTCTCGAACACGGCGCGCATCGGACCGCCGGCGATGATCCCGGTACCGGCCGGAGCTGCGCGGAGGTAAACACGGCCCGCGCCATGACGGCCGGCGATATCGTGATGCAGCGTGCGGCCCTCGCGCAACGACACGCGGGTCAGGTTGCGCTTGGCGGATTCGGTTGCCTTGCGGATCGCCTCAGGCACTTCGCGCGCCTTGCCGTGACCGAAGCCGGCGCGGCCCTTCTGGTCGCCGATCACGACCAGCGCTGCGAAACCGAAGCGCTTGCCGCCCTTGACGACCTTGGCGACGCGATTGATGTGGACGAGCTTGTCGACGAACTCGCTGTCGCGCTCTTCCCTGCGTTCACGTCCGCCGCCGCGTTGATCGCGTCCACCACGTTGCTCGCGTTCTGCCATGGTTTTTCCAGTCCTTCAGAGGCTTACGCCTCAATCCTCAAATTCTGTTAGAAGCTCAGCCCGCTCTCACGCGCCGCGTCGGCAAGAGCCTTGACGCGCCCGTGATAGAGATAGCTGCCGCGATCGAACACGACTTCCTTGACACCCTTCTCGGCGGCGCGCTCGGCCAGAAGCTTGCCGACCGCCTTCGCCGCATCGATGTCGGCGCCGGTCTTGCCGCCATCGCGCATCGACTTCTCGAGCGACGAGGCAGAGGCCAGCGTCTCGCCCTTCAGGTCGTCGATGACCTGGGCGTAGATGTGCTTGGACGAGCGGAATACCGACAGGCGCGGACGGCCGCCACCCGAGCGGCGCAGCTTCAGACGTACACTGCGCTTGCGCCGGGCATTCGTAACCTTGGCTTTCGACATGACCGGCTCCGTTACTTCTTCTTGCCTTCCTTGCGGAAGATGAATTCGCCAACATACTTCACGCCCTTACCCTTGTAGGGCTCCGGCGGACGATAGGAGCGAATCTCGGCGGCGACCTGGCCGACGCGCTGAATGTCGCTGCCGGTCACCGTGATCTCCGTCGGCTTCGGCACGGTGATCGTGATCCCTTCCGGGATCGCGTAGACCACATCGTGGCTGTAGCCGAGCGCGAGCTGCAGGTTCTTGCCCTGCAGCGCGGCGCGGTAACCGACGCCGGTGATTTCGAGCTTCTTCTCGAAACCCTTGGTGACGCCTTCGACCAGATTCGCGACCTGGGCGCGAGCGGTCCCGTAAAGGGCCCGCGCGCGGTTGGTCTCGACCCGCGGGTTCACCTTGACCTGGCCGTTGTCGAGCTTCACCTCGACGTCGCTATGGACGACGAACTGAAGCTGGCCCTTCGGCCCCTTCATCTTGACGGTCTGCCCGTCGACGGTCGCGGTCACACCCGACGGCACCGCTACCGGCCTTTTGCCAACACGTGACATGGATCAAAAATCCTTCTCAGAACACCGTGAAGAGAACTTCGCCGCCCACGTTCGCTTCACGCGCACTGTGGTCAGCCATGATTCCCTTCGGTGTCGACAACACCGAAATGCCGAGTCCGTTATTGACCCGCGGCAGGTTCTTCACCGAAGCGTAAACGCGACGCCCAGGCTTGGAGACACGCTCGATCTCGCGGATAACGGGCTCGCCGTCGAAATACTTCAGCTCGATCTCGATCTCGCTGCGACCCGAGGAGTGCTCGAGCGTGGCGTAACCGCGGATGTAACCTTCGCTCTTCAGCACCTCGAGCACGTTCTCGCGCATCTTCGAGCCCGGCGTGGAGACCTTGTTCTTGGAGCGCATCTGCGCGTTGCGGATGCGGGTGATCAGATCGCTGATTGGATCGTGCGTAGACATCTAAACGACCCTCCTTACCAGCTGGACTTCACGAGGCCCGGGACCATGCCCTTGGAGCCAAGGTCCCGCATTGCGATGCGGGACAGTTTGGTCAAGCGATAGTTCGAGCGCGAACGGCCCGACAGCTCGCAACGCAGACGGATGCGGGTCGCCGACGAGTTGCGCGGCATTTCCGCTAGCTTCAGGGTCGCGGCGAACCGCTCCTCCATCGGCAACGTCTTGTCGGCGATGATCGCCTTCAACCGCTCGCGCTTCGGAGCGGCGTTCTTCGTCATCCGCTTGCGCCGGTTGTTCTTCTCGATTGAACTCTTCTTTGCCATGTTTGGCTCCTGGGTATCCGCGTTTGAGAGGCTTTAGGTCAGCGTCTCACTGCCGGAACGGGAAATTGAAAGCGGTCAACAAGGCTCTCGCCTCGTCGTCGGTCTTGGCCGTGGTGCAGACGGTGATGTCCATACCGCGGGATTCCGTGACCTTGTCGAAGTCGATCTCGGGGAAAATGATGTGTTCCTTGAGGCCGAGCGAGTAGTTGCCGCGGCCGTCGAAGCTCTTCGGGTTCAAGCCGCGGAAGTCGCGGACGCGCGGCAGCGCGACCGTCACCAGGCGATCGATGAACTCGTACATGCGGGCCTTGCGCAGCGTGACCTTGCAGCCGATCGGCTGGTTCTCACGCAACTTGAAGGTCGCGATCGCGATCCGCGAATAGGTCACGATCGCCTTCTGGCCGGCGATCTGGGTCAATTCCGCAGCGGCGTTCTCGGCCTTCTTGCGGTCGTTGACGGAATCGCCAACGCCCATGTTCAGCACGACCTTGTCCAGGCGCGGAACCTGCATGACGTTCTCATAACCGAACTTCTCGGTCATTTCCGTCCGGATCTTCGCGTCGTATTCCGCGCGCAGGCGCGGCGTGTAAGCGGCCTCAGCCATCGATCTCAGCTCCCGAGCTCTTGGCGATGCGGACCTTCTTGCCGTCCGCCAGAATCTTGAATCCGACGCGGGTCGGCTTCCCGTCCTTGCCGACATACGCGATGTTGGACAGTTGGATCGGCGACTCTTTCGAGATGATGCCGCCCTCCTGGGCCTGCGTCTGCTTCTGGTGACGCTTGACCATGTTGATGCCGCGCACCAGCGCCGTACCGGCGTCGGGACGCACTTCGAACACCTCGCCGGTGCGGCCCTTGTCGCGGCCGGTCAGCACGACGACCTTGTCGCCCTTGCGGATCTTCGCAGCCATCACAGCACCTCCGGCGCGAGCGAGATGATCTTCATGTGGTTCTTGGCGCGCAGCTCGCGCGGCACGGGCCCGAAGATACGGGTACCGACCGGCTCGGACTGATTGTTGATCAGAACGGCGGCGTTGCGGTCGAAGCGGATGACCGAACCGTCGGCGCGGCGGATGTCCTTGCGGACGCGCACCACGACGGCCTTCATCACGTCGCCCTTCTTCACCTTGCCACGCGGAATCGCTTCCTTGATCGAGACAACGATGATGTCGCCGATCGTGGCGTAGCGGCGCTTGGAGCCCCCGAGCACCTTGATACACATGACACGGCGTGCGCCAGAATTATCGGCCACGTCGAGGTTGGTCTGCATCTGAATCATTGATGCACCTCGTCCTCTTCTATTTGCGCCAGCCCAGCCGGCGCTCAACATTTACCTGAAGTCAGTCGGCTAAAGCCAACAGATCAGGCGCTTTTCTTGTGCTCGCCCCGGATCACGACCCAGCGCTTCAACTTCGAAATCGGCTTCGATTCCTCAATCCACACCATGTCGCCCGGCTTGAACTCGTTGCTCTCGTCGTGCGCGTGGTAGTTCTTCGAACGGCGGATCGTCTTCTTGTAGATCGGGTGCGTGAAGCGGCGATCGACGCGCACCACGATGGTCTTGGCTTGCTTGTCGCTGACGACCACGCCCTGCAAAGTACGTTTCGGCATCTTCGTAAGCCTCTTACTTCTTCTTCGCGCGCGTCTGCGCGGCGACGGTCTTGATCCGGGCGATGTCACGGCGGGCCTCGCGCAGGCGCGAGGTGTTCTCGAGCTGCCCGGTGGCGCGCTGGAAGCGCAGGTTGAAGCGCTCCTTCTTCAGGTTCAGGATGGCGTCATCCTGCTGATCGGGGCTCAACGCGCGGATATCTTCGATTTTCATCTGAGCCATGGCCATTACTCCGCAATGCGCTCGACGAAGCGCGTCTTGATCGGCAGCTTGGCTGCCGCCAGGGTCAGCGCTTCACGCGCCGTCTGGGTGTTGACGCCGTCGATCTCGAACAGCACCCGGCCCGGCTTGACGCGCGCGACCCACAATTCCGGCGCGCCCTTGCCGGAACCCATGCGGACTTCGGCAGGCTTCTTCGACACGGGAACGTCGGGGAATATGCGGATCCAGACGCGGCCGGCGCGCTTCATGTGGCGGGTCAGCGCGCGGCGAGCGGCTTCGATCTGGCGCGCAGTGACGCGCTCAGGCTCGGTCGCCTTCAGACCGAACTGGCCGAACGCCAACGTCGCGCCCGAAGACGCAACGCCGTGGATACGGCCCTTATGCGCCTTCCGGAACTTCGTTTTCTTAGGTTGCATCATGACTTCAAGCCCTCAAATTCTCTGTGCTGGCGTCAGGCTGCAGCGTTGTCCCGGCGCTGCCGGCCGCCGCGATCGCCGCCGCCACCAGTCTCACCTTCGGCCATTCTCTTGTCCTGGGCCATCGGATCGTGCTCGAGGATCTCGCCCTTGAAGATCCAGACCTTGACACCGCAGGTGCCGAAGGTCGTGAACGCGGTCGCAACGCCGTAGTCGATGTCTGCGCGCAGCGTGTGCAGCGGCACGCGACCTTCGCGGTACCACTCCATGCGCGCGATTTCCGCGCCGCCCAGACGTCCCGAGCAGTTGATGCGGATGCCTTCCGCGCCGAGACGCATCGCCGACTGCACGGCGCGCTTCATGGCGCGGCGGAACGCCACGCGGCGCTCCAGCTGCTGCGCGATCGACTCGGCCACCAGCGTCGCATCGAGCTCCGGCTTGCGGATTTCGACGATGTTGATGACGACGTCGGACGCGGTGATGTCCGCGACCTTCTTGCGCAGCTTGTCGATGTCGGCACCCTTTTTGCCGATCACCACGCCCGGACGAGCCGAGTGGATGGTGACGCGGCACTTCTTGTGCGGACGCTCGATCACGATGCGGGCGACGGCCGCCTGCTTGAGCTCCTTGTGCAGGATCTCGCGGATCTTGACGTCCTCGTGCAGCAGCTTGCCGTATTCCTGCTTGCCCGCGTACCAGCGGGAATCCCAGGTCCGGTTGATGCCGAGACGCAGACCGATCGGATTGATCTTTTGACCCATCGTGTTCTCCTGCGTCCCTTAAGCCGCTGCTGCGGCTTCGACCTGACGAACGATGATCGTCAGCTGTGAAAATGGTTTGTAGACACGGCCCGAACGGCCACGGCCGCGGGCCGCAAAGCGCTTCATCACGAGGCCGTTGCCGACGAAGGCCTGCGCCACGACGAGATCGTCGACGTCGAGGTCGTGGTTGTTCTCGGCGTTGGCAATAGCCGATTCCAGGCACTTCTTCACGTCAACCGCGATCCGCTTGCGCGAAAACTGCAGGTCGGCGAGCGCAGCAGCCGCCTTCCGGCCGCGAATGAGCTGGGCGACCAGGTTGAGCTTCTGCGGGCTCACCCGCAGCATCCGGGCGACCGCCTTGGCCTCGTTCTCGGCGAGGCTCCGTTCGCGCTTAGGTTTGCTCATCGTTTAATCCTCAAGCCTTCTTGGCTTTCTTGTCCCCGGAGTGGCCATGGAAGGTCCGGGTCGGCGAGAACTCGCCGAACTTGTGACCGACCATTTCCTCGTTGACGGCCACCGGCACGTGCTTCTGACCGTTGTAGACGCCGAAGGTCAGACCGACGAATTGCGGCAGGATCGTCGAGCGACGGCTCCAGATCTTGATGACGTCGTGACGGCCGGACGAGCGCGCGGCATCTGCCTTCTTGAGCAGAGAACCCTCGACGAACGGGCCTTTCCAGACTGAACGAACCATGTCCGGCGTTCCTTACTTCTTCCGCTTGTGGCGGCTTAGGAGAATGAATTTGTTGGTCGACTTGTTGGAGCGGGTCTTCTTGCCCTTGGTCGGCTTGCCCCACGGAGTAACCGGGTGGCGGCCGCCCGAGGTACGACCTTCACCACCGCCGTGCGGATGGTCGATTGGGTTCATCGAGACGCCGCGGTTATGCGGCTTGCGGCCCAGCCAGCGGTTGCGGCCGGCCTTGCCGATCGACGTGTTCATGTGATCCGGGTTCGACACCGCGCCGATCGTGGCGCGGCAACGGCCGTGCACCAGGCGCTGTTCGCCCGAGTTCAGGCGGACGATCACGTAGTCCTGGTCGCGACCGACGAGCTGGGCGTAGGTGCCCGCGGAACGGGCGAGCTGGCCGCCCTTCCCGATCTTGACCTCGATGTTGTGGATGATCGTGCCGACCGGCATGTTGCCGAGCGGCATGACATTGCCCGGCTTCACGTCGACGTAGTTGCCGGCGACGACGGAATCACCGACGGCCAGGCGCTGCGGCGCCAGGATATAGGCCTGGGTGCCGTCTTCGTACTTGACCAGCGCGATGAACGCGGTGCGGTTCGGATCATATTCCAGCCGCTCGACCGTCGCGGGCGCATCGACCTTGTCCCGCTTGAAATCGACGGTACGCAAGGTCCGCTTATGACCGCCGCCGCGGAAGCGCACCGTGATGCGACCGGTGTTGTTGCGGCCGCCAGAGGAGTGCTTGCCTTCGGTGAGCGCCTTGACCGGCTTGCCCTTGTAGAGGGCCGAACGATCGACCATGACCAGCTGGCGCTGGCCCGGCGTCGTGGGATTGAATGTCTTCAGTGCCATCGTCGTACGACCTTACAGACCGGTGGTCACGTCGATCCGGTGACCCTCTTCGAGAGTCACGATCGCGCGCTTGGAGTTCGACTGCGAGCCGAGGTTGCCGCGGAAGATCTTGGTCTTGCCCTTGCGGACCAGCGTGTTGACACTCTTGACCTTGACGTCGAACAGCTTCTCGATCGCTTCCTTGATCTGCGGCTTGGTCGCCTTCGCGGCCACCTTGAACAGCACCTTGTTGTGCTCCGAGGCGATCGTTGCCTTTTCGGTCACGACCGGCGACAGGATCACGTCGTAGTGGCGAGGCTCGATGTTCTTCGTCATTTGAAGCGCGCCTCCAGCGCATCGATGGCGGCCTTGGTCAGAACGAGTTTCCGACGGCGCAGGATGTCATAGACGTTGATGCCCTGGATCGGCAGCACGTCCATGTTCGGGATGTTGCGGGCTGCAGCGGCGAAGCCGTTGTTGAGCTCGGCGCCGTCGATGATCAGCGCGTTGGTCAAACCCAGACCGGAGAAATGACCAAGCAGCGCCTTGGTCTTGGCGGCTTCCAGCGCGGCCTTGTCGATCACGATGAGATCGCCGTCCTTGGCCTTGGCCGAGAGCGCATGCTTGAGCGCGAGCGCACGGACCTTCTTCGGCAGGTCGGTGGCGTGCGAACGCACCACCGGACCGAAGGCACGGCCACCGCCGCGGAACTGCGGCACGCGAGCCGAGCCGTGACGAGCACCACCGGTGCCCTTCTGCTTGTACATCTTCTTGCCGGTGCGCCAGATCTCCGCGCGGCCCTTGGCCTTATGCGTGCCGGCCTGGCGCTTGTTGAGCTGCCACTGCACGCAACGTGCAATGATGTCCTGGCGCGGTTCGAGGCCGAAAATGGTGTCGGAAAGCTGGACCGAGCCGGCTTCCTTACCTTCGAGGGTGGTGACCTTCAATTCCATCTCACGCCTCCTGCGCAGCCGGAGCAGCGTCCGCTTCGCCAGCAACCTTGAACTTGCCGGGCTTCGGAGCTTCCTTAGGCAGCGGCTTCTTGACGGCGTCGCGCACGCGGATCCAGCCGCCCTTGGAACCGGGAACGGCGCCTTCGACGAGGATCAGACCGCGCTCGACATCGAGCTGAACGACCCGAAGGTTGAGCGTGGTGATGCGGTCGACGCCCATGTGACCGGGCATCTTCTTGTTCTTCCAGGTCTTGCCCGGGTCCTGACGGCCACCGGTCGAACCGATCGAACGGTGCGAGACCGAGACGCCGTGAGTGGCGCGCAGACCGCCGAAGTTCCAGCGCTTCATACCGCCGGCAAAACCCTTACCGACCGAAGTACCGGTGACGTCGACGAACTGACCGACGACAAAGTGGTCGGCCAGGATCTCGGCACCGACGGGGATCATCTGATCCGCGGAGACGCGGAATTCCTCGACCTGCCGCTTCGGCTCGACCTTGGCGACCGCGAACTGGCCGCGCTCCGCCTTGGGCATGTACACGGTCTTGCGGCTGCCAGAACCAAGCTGGAGCGCGACATAACCGTTTTTCTCTTCGGTGCGGTGGCCTACGACCTGGCAATTGCCGAGCTTCAGCACGGTCACGGGGATATGTTCGCCGGCCTCTGTAAAGACCCGCGTCATCCCGACCTTTTGTGCGATCACTCCGGAGCGCATCGGCGTGCTTCCTGTTCTTTCTGTCCGCTAGTGGCGAACGTGATCCAAAAATCTTAGAGCTTGATCTCGACGTCGACACCGGCGGCCAAGTCGAGCTTCATCAAAGCATCGACGGTCTGCGGGGTCGGATCGACGATGTCGAGCAGGCGCTTGTGAGTGCGCATCTCGAACTGCTCGCGGCTCTTCTTGTCGACGTGCGGCGAACGGTTGACGGTGAACTTCTCGATGCGGGTGGGCAGCGGAATGGGTCCGCGGACCTGCGCGCCGGTGCGCTTCGCCGTGTTCACGATCTCGCGGGTCGACGTATCGAGGATACGATGGTCGAACGCCTTGAGACGGATACGAATGTTTTGGCCGTTCATTGCCGTGGTCTTTCTTCAGTGGGGTGGCGAATAGCGAATAGCGAATGTCACATTCGCTATTCGCCGATCCCTATTCTCGTAATTACTCGATGATCGAGGCGACGACGCCGGCGCCGACGGTACGGCCACCTTCGCGGATCGCGAAGCGGAGCTTCTCTTCCATCGCGATCGGCACGATCAGGTGCACTTCCATCGCGATGTTGTCGCCCGGCATCACCATCTCGGTGCCTTCCGGCAGATGCACGACACCGGTCACGTCGGTGGTGCGGAAGTAGAACTGCGGACGGTAGTTGGTGAAGAACGGGGTGTGGCGGCCGCCCTCTTCCTTGGTGAGGATGTAAGCCTCAGCCTTGAACTTGGTGTGCGGCTTGACCGAACCCGGCTTGCACAGCACCTGGCCGCGCTCGACGTCCTCGCGCTTGGTACCGCGAAGCAGCGCACCGATGTTATCGCCGGCCTGGCCCTGATCGAGCAGCTTGCGGAACATTTCGACGCCAGTGACCGTGGTCTTCTGCGTGGCGCGCAGACCGACGATCTCGATTTCCTCGCCGACCTTGACGATACCGCGCTCGACACGGCCGGTCACGACGGTGCCGCGGCCCGAGATCGAGAACACGTCTTCAACCGGCATCAGGAACGGAAGGTCGACCGGACGCTCCGGCTGCGGAATGTAGGCGTCGACCTGCTTCATCAGCTCGAGGATCGCGTCATGGCCGAGCGTCTTGTCGGAATCTTCGAGAGCGGCGAGCGCCGAGCCCTTGATGATCGGGATGGTGTCGCCCGGGAATTCGTACTTCGAGAGCAGCTCGCGAACCTCGAGCTCGACGAGCTCGAGCAGTTCCGGATCGTCGACCATGTCGCACTTGTTGAGGAACACGACGAGCGCGGGAACGCCGACCTGGCGGGCGAGCAGGATGTGCTCGCGGGTCTGCGGCATCGGACCGTCAGCGGCCGACACGACCAGGATAGCACCGTCCATCTGGGCGGCGCCGGTGATCATGTTCTTCACGTAGTCGGCGTGGCCGGGGCAGTCGACGTGCGCGTAGTGGCGGTTCTTGGTCTCGTATTCGACGTGCGCCGTCGAGATCGTGATACCGCGCGCCTTCTCTTCCGGCGCCTTGTCGATCTGGTCGTACGCCGTGAACGTCGCGCCGCCGGCTTCGGCGAGGACCTTGGTGATCGCCGCGGTCAGCGACGTCTTGCCATGGTCGACGTGACCGATGGTGCCGATGTTGCAGTGCGGCTTGTTACGTTCAAACTTTGCTTTGGCCATTTGACTCTCCGTTCAATCGTCAGTTCGAGACCGACGACAATCAGGCAAACTTCTTCTGGACTTCTGCCGACACGTTGGCCGGCGCTTCTGCGTAGTGGTCGAACTGCATGGTAAAGGTCGCGCGACCCTGGCTCATCGAGCGCAGGTTATTCACGTAACCGAACATGTTCATGAGCGGCACCATCGCGTTGATGACGTTGGCGTTGCCGCGCATGTCCTGGCCCTGGATCTGACCGCGCCGGGAATTCAGGTCGCCGATGACCGAGCCGGTGTAATCTTCCGGGGTCACCACTTCGACCTTCATGATCGGCTCGAGCAGGACGGACTTGCCCTTCTGCAAGGCTTCGCGGAATGCAGCACGCGATGCGATTTCGAAGGCGAGCGCCGACGAGTCGACGTCGTGATACTTGCCGTCGACGAGCTGAACCTTGACGTCGACTACGGGGAAGCCCGCGACGACACCAGAGCCCATCACGCTGTTGAGGCCCTTTTCGACGCCGGGGATGTATTCCTTCGGAACCGCACCGCCGACGATCTTGGACTCGAACTCGTAACCCTTGCCGGGCTCGTTCGGTTCGACCACGATCGACACTTCCGCGAACTGACCGGTACCGCCGGTCTGCTTCTTGTGGGTGTACTTGACTTCGGCCCTCTTGGTGACGCGCTCACGGAACGCCACCTGCGGCGCGCCGATGTTGGCATCGACCTTGTAGGTGCGGCGGAGAATATCGACCTTGATGTCGAGATGGAGTTCGCCCATTCCCTTGAGGATGGTCTGGCCGGACTCCTGGTCGGTCGACACGCGGAAGGACGGATCCTCCGCAGCGAGCTTCGCCAGCGCCACGCCGAGCTTTTCCTGGTCGGCCTTGGACTTGGGTTCGATCGCGATCTCGATGACCGGCTCGGGGAATTCCATCTTTTCGAGGATCACCGCCTTGTCGGGATCGCACAACGTGTCACCGGTGCGCGCTTCCTTCAGGCCAGCCAGTGCGACGATGTCGCCGGCATAGGCTTCCTTGATGTCTTCGCGGTTGTTCGCATGCATCAGCAACATGCGGCCGATGCGCTCCTTGCGGTCGCGCGTCGAATTGATGACGCCGGTGCCCGACAGCAGCGTGCCGGAATAGATGCGGCAGAAGGTGATGGTGCCGACGAACGGGTCGTCCATGATCTTGAAGGCCAACAGAGCCAGCGGCTCCTTGTCGTCCGGCAGGCGAACGACCTCGTTGCCGTCTTCGTCGACGCCCTTGATGGCGGGCACGTCAACCGGCGACGGCAGATAATCCACGACCGCGTCGAGCAAAGGCTGCACGCCCTTGTTCTTGAACGCCGAGCCGCACAATACCGGGAAGAACGCGCCAGTCAGCACGGCCTTGCGGATCAAGCGCTTCAACGTCGCCTCGTCCGGCTCCTTGCCGTCGAGGTAAGCGGCGAGAACTTCGTCGTCGAGCTCGACGGCGGCTTCCAACAGCTTCTCGCGATATTCCTTGGCCTTCTCGACCATGTCCTCGGGAATATCGATGTCGACGAACTTGGCGTCGAGCTTCTCTTCTTCCCAGACCACGCCCTTCATACGAACGAGATCGACCAGGCCCTTGAAGTTGTTCTCGGAGCCGATCGGAAGCTGGATCGCGATCGGCTTCGCGCCGAGACGATCGACGATATCCTGCATGCACTTGTAGAAGTCGGCGCCGGTCTTATCCATCTTGTTGGCGAAGACGATGCGCGGAACCTTGTACTTGTCGCCCTGGCGCCAGACCGTCTCGGTCTGGGGCTCGACGCCCTGGTTCGAGTCGAGCACGCACACGGCGCCGTCGAGCACGCGCAAGCTGCGCTCGACTTCGATGGTGAAGTCGACGTGGCCGGGAGTGTCGATGATGTTGAGACGCTTGCCTTCCCAGAACGCGGTGGTCGCGGCCGACGTAATCGTAATGCCGCGCTCCTGCTCCTGCTCCATCCAGTCCATCGTCGCGGCACCTTCGTGCACTTCGCCGATCTTGTGGCTCTTGCCGGTGTAATAGAGGATGCGCTCGGTGGTCGTGGTCTTGCCGGCATCGATATGCGCCATGATACCGAAGTTACGGTAGTTCTCTATGGCATGAACGCGGGGCATGGAGTGTTCCTTAGATTCCGTGTGTCGCCGTTACCAGCGATAGTGCGAGAAGGCGCGGTTGGCTTCCGCCATCCGGTGCACGTCTTCGCGCTTCTTGACGGCGTTACCCCGGTTGTTCGACGCGTCCAGGAGCTCCGCAGAGAGCCGCTCGGTCATCGTCTTCTCGTTGCGATCGCGCGCAGCCGAAATCAGCCAGCGAATGCCCAGCGCCTGACGGCGCACCGAGCGAACTTCGACCGGAACCTGATAGGTCGCGCCACCGACGCGGCGGGAGCGCACTTCGATCGTCGGCATGACGTTCTCGAGTGCCTGCTCGAACACGCCGAGCGGGTTCTGCTTGGTCTTGCTTTCGATGAGGCCGAACGCGCCGTAGACGATGCCTTCGGCGACAGACTTCTTTCCGGCGTACATCACCGAATTCATGAACTTCGTGACGATGATGTTCCCGAACTTCGGATCGGGAAGGACTTCGCGCTTTTCGGCAGAATGGCGACGAGACATGGACCTGGTTCCCGCTTACTTCGGACGCTTGGCGCCGTACTTCGAACGGCGCTGCTTACGGTTCTTGACGCCCTGGGTATCCAGAACGCCGCGGAGGATGTGGTAGCGCACGCCGGGCAAGTCCTTGACGCGACCGCCGCGGATCATGACCACCGAGTGCTCCTGGAGGTTATGGCCCTCACCGGGGATGTAGCCGATCACCTCGAAGCCGTTGGTCAGGCGCACCTTGGCAACCTTACGAAGCGCCGAGTTCGGCTTCTTCGGGGTCGTGGTGTAAACGCGCGTGCAAACACCGCGCTTCTGCGGCGACTGCTGCAGTGCCGGCACCTTCTTGCGCGACTTCTGCACTTCCCGCGGTTGAGCGATCAGCTGGTTGATCGTCGGCATCCTGGCATTACCCTTTGTGTTCTGCCGCGGCCCGTCACCGGGTCCGCAAATTCTTTCGAGCTACCCGCCCGACGAGGCCGCCTTGCGCGGAACAATCCGCACAAAGCGAAATCGCGCCAACCACCCATCAACGGGCGGAAAGCGCTTCGACGCCACAGAGGACCGCAGTAGTTGAACCGGCCAGCTTGAAGCTGCGGCCCGCGCACCGAGGTCATGCATCCGAATTTGATCTCGAGAGAACATGCTCAAGAGAACTAAAATCGCACTGGCATTGCCTAGCTATGATCGACAGCGTTTGAGCGGCATTCGTCGAGGTTGGTGCCTGTCTTGGCGATCCCAGGGGATCAAACAGGTGGCCCGTTCCGACGTTGGCGATGCTCACCGCCTGTCGTTAAGTGAGGGGGTTCTATAAGTGGGAGTCGGTCAAGTCAAGGCGAAACGTCAGTCAGAAGCGCTTCCCGCGCCTGCTGAAATCGCTTCACGGGCCGCTCGCTGCACGTTCGCGAGATGGAAACGAAGAGCGCGTTCCGCCACCTCGAAACCAATTTATACCCGGGTTAAATATACTTTTGTAACCTTTGGCTAAGGCTTTCTTTCCGGTTGGAGCGCCAATGTGCCGCCTTGAGCAGAGATTAGCACCATGCGGTACACCGACATTGCCATTATCGGCGGGGGATTGTCCGGCTCAACCGCCGCCGCGATGCTCGGCCGTAGCGGCATTTCGACCATTCTGATCGATCCGCATGAGAGCTATTCGGCGGACTTTCGTGTCGAAAAACTCAGCGGTCACGTGCAGGTCGGGCGATTCCTGCAGACGGGAATCGCCGAATCGGTGCTGCGCCGCGCGACCTTTGTGGGTGAGAACTGGATCGCCCGCTTCGGCCACCTTCTCGACAAGGCGCCAAGCCGGCAGTTCAACATCCTCTACGATTCCCTCGTCAACGCTGTTCGCGACGAAATTCCTGCCGGCGTCGAGCGCATCTGCGCCAAGGCCATCTTGGTCGAGACAAGCGCGGAGCGGCAGAGGGTCACCCTCTCCAACGACGAGATGATCTCCGCCCGGTTGGTCGTGCTCGCCAACGGCCTCAATGTCGGCCTGCGCCACCAGCTGGGAATCGCCCGAAAGATCGTCAGTGCCTGCCATTCGATTTCGATCGGGTTCGACGTGGTGCCCGCGGGACGGGACTCCTTCGACTTCCCGGCGTTGACCTATTTCTCGGAACGGCCGAGCGACCGCATCCCCTACCTCACGCTTTTCCCGATCGGGACGCGGATGCGCGCCAATCTGTTCGTCTACCGCAGCTTCGACGATCCCTGGCTGCTTGAGCTGCGCCGCGCGCCCGCCGAGACGCTGAACGCCGCGCTGCCACGACTCAAGCGCATCACCGGACCATTCGACATTCCCGGTGAACTGAAAATCCGCCCGGTCGATCTCTATGTGAACGATGCCAGCGGCCTACCCGGCCTCGTGCTGGTGGGCGATGCCTTCTCGACCTCCTGCCCTGCCGCCGGCACCGGCTGCGACAAGGTCTTCACCGACGTCGAGCGGCTCTGCAACCTCTACATCCCGCGATGGCTGGCCTCCGACGGGATGGATACAAGCAAGATCGCCACCTTCTACGCAGATCCGGTCAAGCGGGCGTGCGACGATTGGTCGGCGGCGAAGGCCTTCGACTTCCGCTCAGTCTCGATTGCGACGAGCCCCTATTGGACGGCGCAGCGCTGGGCACGCTTCATTGCCTGGTCGGTTCAGGGGCTATTGCGGCCGCTTGGAGGAGCCTTCGATCTGGAGCCGAACTTCCTCGGTCACTCCTCCTCATCGTCCTCGTCGAGATCGTCTTCATCCTCGTCGTCATCGTCGCTGTCCTCGTCGACGTGAGCCGGCGCGCCATGAGGTTGGTGGATCTGGTCGTTCCACAGCTTGCGATAGGTGCCGTTCCTGGCGAGCAGTTCCGCATGCGAGCCGCGCTCGATCGCCCTGCCTCCTGAAATCACGATGATCTCGTCCATCTCGACCACCGAGGTCAGGCGGTGGGTCGACCAGATCATGGTGCGGCCCTTGGCAACCTTCAGCAGCGTGCGGTTGATCGCAGCTTCCGTGGTCTGGTCGAGCGCCGACGTGGCTTCGTCCAGCAGTAGCACGGAAGGATTACGGATGACCGCGCGCGCGATCGCGATGCGCTGGCGCTGGCCGCCCGACAAGGTATCGCCGCGCTCGCCCACCGGCGTATCGTATCGCTGCGGCAGGCTCATGATGTAGCGGTGGATCTCGGCCTTCTTGGCCGCCTCCTCCACTTCCTCGTCGGTCGCGCCCTCCTTGCCGAGCCGGATGTTCTCTCGGATCGACATGTTGAACAGCATGTTCTCCTGGAACACCACCGCCATGCTCCGGCGCAGCGAATCCAGCGTCACCTTGCGGACGTCGACGCCGTCGATGGTGACGCGCCCCTCGTCAGGCACATAGAGCCGCAGGATCAGATTCAGCAGCGTGCTCTTGCCGGAGCCCGAGGGACCGACGATGGCAATGCGCTTGCCGACACTGAGCTTGAGACTGAGATTGTCCAGCACCGGCGTCTGGCTGCCTTCGTACTGGAAGGTCACGTGGTCGAAGGTGATGTCGTTGGTGATGCGCGGCAGATCGGGCGCGCCGGCACGATCGGCGCTGCGCGTGGGCTCGTCGAGCAGCTCCTGCATGTGACGAATCGCGGCTGCCGAGGAGATCGACACGGGGATGAAATGCATCACATGGGCGATGTTGTAGGACACCTCCCAGAACGCACTCTCGAAGGTGACGAAGGTGCCGATGGTGATCTGCCCCTTGGTCGCCAGATATGCGCCGATCGCGAGCACGACGAGATGCAGGAGCAGCACCGAGATGGTGACCGTCCGCTCCACCATAGTCGACAGGAACGCCGCCGAGGCCATCTTGTTTCGCGTCTCGTCGTTGCGGAATTTGAAGAACCCGAACATCCGGCGTTGCAGGCTGAACGCCTTGATCACGGCCTGCGCCGCCACGTTCTCCTGCACCATGCCGAGCAGCGCGGACTCATTGAGCTTCTGCTCGTAATTCGCCTGAACAGCCTTCGGTGTGAGCATGCGGGGACCGATCAGCGTGATCGGGAACACCAGCAGCGCAACCGCCGCGAGCTGCCAGTTCAGGAACACCATCAGGATGATGCCCGCGATCAATTCCAGGAACGGCAACGCCGCGCTGTTGGCGAAGGTCTTGACCGAGCCCTCGAAGGCCGCGAGGTCGACGGAGAAGCGCGACAGGATCTCGCCGCGCTTGGTGCGACCGAAATAGGCCGCCGGCAGGTCCTGGACGTGCTCGAACAGCCGTTTGCGGACGTCGGAGATGATGCACGCCGCGAGCCTCGCATCCCAGCGCTCGTACCAGACCGCGACGATCGAGGTGAAGATGCCCGCGACCGCGAGCACGCCGAGGATCTTGTACAGCGCCTGGAAATCCTCCTCGCCGAGCGCGTCGTCGATCAGGTACTTCAGGCTGAGCGGCATGATGACGTTGAAGAGCGTCTCGACGAAGACGCCGAACGCCACGAACGACAGCATCTGCTTGTAGTTGACCAGGAACGGCTTGACGAAGCCCAGGATGGTCGCGAGCGCGCCGGCGGCCTCGCGCGCGGTAAAGACGACGAGGTCCTCGTCCTCATCATCGTCATCGAGCTCCAGTCCGTCATCCTCCTCGTCCTCATCGTCCTCGTCGTCTTCGAGGTCCGGCTTGGCGGTAGGGACGAGCTTCTCGTCGAGCTCGGCCGCCTCTTCCGCGGCGAGCTTCTGTTTGTCGGGCGGGAGGGGCTTGGACGCCATGAAACCAACCGATGCTGACGGCCGGCATGACCGCGGAGAAAGCAGGAAATAGCGGAAACCGCTATTGCATCGATTCTATGCGATCAGGATGAATTCGGCAAAACAATTGGCGAAGGCGCCCGTTCAGGCGGCTAGTCGTCTTCCTCGTCCTCGACCTTGTCGAAAAAGGAATAGCGCAGGGAATCGGCGTCGGCGTACCACTGGCCCGGCCCCTTGTTGGCGGCGAGCGTCGTCTCCCAGAGCGCGTCCGTGCAGTCCTTACGGTGCATCGACAGCTCGAAGCCGTTGCCGAAGAACAGTTCGGACCATTCCCACCAGGTGCCGAGCTTCTTGACCCCACGCAGGAGGTCGTAGCGGTCGATCAGTGCCGGCGCCATGTCCGAGGTGACCGAGCCGAACACGAGCCCGGTCTTGACCACACGGTTCAGCTCCCTGATCGCACGGACCACCTGCTTCGGGGAAACGTGGCAGAGGCTGGTCTCGAACACGAAGTCGAACGCACCGTCCTTGAACGGCATGTCGGTGATCGAACCGAGCTTGTTGTACTTCTTCAGCGCCTTCGGCGTTCTGGCGTGAATGGTGCGGTTGTTCTCGATGCCCCAGGCATCGATGCCGCGATCGCGCAGCGCGCCGACAAGCTCGCCGCTGGCCGAGCCCGCGATCAAGAGCTTCGTGCCTTTGGCCTTGCCCCAGACAATGCCGATCAGTTTTGTGAGATAGTCGGGATCGGTGAAGTGTTGCCACGCTTCGCTGTAGGGACCCTGGCCGCGGTAATTGTCAAAATAGTCGCGATCGATCTTGTCCGAGAGCGGCTTGTCGTCCTGCGAACGCTCGCGGCGCAGGCGCATCATTTCGGTCAAGATGATGTCGGTCGCCGCGTCCGAGGAATCGAGCAGGCCGTTCAGCGTCGAGTCGAACAGATAGTCGCCGACCACCACGATTCCGGGATGTTCCTTCGGCTCCGGCCGGTGATTGGTCATGACGTCGCGCACGGGCAAGCCGCCCGGAATCGCGTTCACCGACGACAGCCAGCGGTGGATCTTGCCTTCCATGAAATGGGCGCGCGCATCGCCGAGCGATGCCGGCAGCGATTTCAGCGCGGCATCGATCAGCTCCTGGTCGGAGAGATTCGCAAAGGCCAGCGCGTCGGAGCCCGGAATCAGCCAGTTCAGTACGCCGTGCTTGCCCACATCATGGCGCGCGCCCTCGTTGTAGACGCAGCAACCGCCAAAGGCTTCCGACATGAACCAGGCGCCGGCGATCTTGTCGCCCCAGAACGGCGTGTCGAACAGGATTGAGACGCGCAAATAGTGCGCGGGACGGTCGAAGTACGAGACGTGCTTGACCATCGACTTGCGGAGCTGTTCGCCCTCCCAGCCGACGGTCCCGAGCCAGGAATGCGGCAAGCAGACCAGCACAAGGTCGAAGTCGCGCGTCTCCGGCCCCTTGCCGTTCATCATCTTGAGCTGATAGCGGCCGGTCGGCGCCTTGCCGACGGTGAGGACGCGGTGATTGAGCTGGATGTCGGCATTGACCTCGGACTGGAGGCACTCGATGAGCTGCTCGTTGCCGTTCTGGATGGAATAGAGGCCGATGTAGCCGTCGACATCCATCAGGTAGTTCTTGAGCGCGTTGAGCCCGTTGGTGTTGTGGCTCTCGGTCGCGAGGTCCGAGCGTGCCATCACCTTGAAGAATCGCTTTGCGGTCTCGTCCTCGACCTCCTCGTCGAGCACCTGTTCGGCGGTCTTGTAGGCCCAGGGATTCTCGTTGTCGTGAGCACCGACACCCTCGTAATACTCGATCGGCGTCATCGCCTCGGCGCAGCGCTTACGGAACGCCTCGATCGCGGCCGCGGTCTTGGCGCCGTATTTACGGCGCATGCCAGCGACGTCGTTGAGGAGTTCGCCGCCGAACTGCACCTGCTCGGCATCCATCGGAATGGTCTGCAGGCCGAAATGCTGGATCAACTCGCGCAACGGATCCGGCCCGGTCATCGAGTAGTCGTAGATCTCGGCAACGCCGGCCTCGTACATCGCGGGCGCGGAATCGAATTTGCGCGTGACGATCTTGCCGCCGAGCCGGTCGGATGCCTCGTAGATGGTGACGCGGCAGAGATCGCCGAGCTTGCGCTTCAAATACCAAGCGCTCATCAGCCCGCCGGGGCCGCCGCCTACGATTGCGAGATCAAGCATGAGAATTCCGTGGTCTCCGGCCCGCCCCCTTCACGGGACCACCGGTCTAAGCTCTCCTAGCAGAAGCGCTTTTGCGCCTGAAGGAAAGATGAACAAAGGTTGATCCTGCACCGCAACAGGGAAACAAAGCAGCAAAAAGGCCGGCTTTCGCCGGCCTTTTCAGTGTCCTCGGTATTCCTACGGATGAACGATCATTCCGCAGGTGGCAGCGCCATCGGCTCCACTTCCGGCGCCGGCGGCACGACCGCCGCCTGCTTCTCGCGCTCGTCGAGGATCATCTTGTCGCGCTTCACGGCGACTTCGCGGATCTTCGCCATGGAGGCGCCGGTGCCTGCCGGAATCAGCCGGCCGACGATGACGTTCTCCTTGAGGCCTTCGAGCGGATCGACCTTGCCGTTGACCGCCGCTTCCGTAAGGACGCGGGTGGTCTCCTGGAACGAGGCCGCCGAGAAGAAGGAGCGGGTCTGAAGGCTCGCCTTGGTGATGCCGAGCAGAACCGGCGTCCCCGTGGCGATCTTCTTGCCCTCTTCCTTGGCCTTCGCGTTGATCTGGTCGAACTCGATCTTGTCGATCTGCTCGCCCGAGATCATGTCCGTGTCGCCCTGGTCGGTGACTTCCACCTTCTGGAGCATCTGACGAACGATCACCTCGATATGCTTGTCGTTGATGAGCACGCCCTGGAGCCGGTAGACCTCCTGGATCTCGTTGACCAGATAGGCTGCGAGTTCCTCGATGCCCTTGACCGCCAGAATGTCGTGCGGCGCCGGGTTGCCTTCTACGATGAAGTCGCCCTTTTCGACAATGTCGCCGTCCTGAAGGTGGATGTGCTTGCCCTTCGGGATCAGGTACTCACGCGGCTCGTCGGTCTTGTCCATCGGCTCGATCGAGATGCGACGCTTGTTCTTGTAGTCGCGCCCAAACCGGATGGTGCCCGCGATTTCGGCGATGATCGCCGCATCCTTCGGACGCCGAGCCTCGAACAGTTCCGCGACCCGCGGCAGACCGCCGGTGATGTCGCGCGTCTTGGCGCTTTCGGTCGAGACACGGGCGAGAATGTCGCCCGCCTGGACCTTGGCGCCGACATCGACCGACAGAATGGCATCGACCGACAGCATGTAGCGGGCATCGCCGCCACGGGCGAGCTTGAGCACCTTGCCGTCCTTGCCCTTGATCACGATGGCGGGACGCAGGTCCCCGCCGCCGCGCATCGAGCGCCAGTCGATGACCACGCGCTTGGCAATACCGGTGGCCTCGTCCAGTGTTTCCGAGATCGACTGTCCCTCGACCAGATCCTCGAAGCCGATGGTGCCTTCGACCTCGGTGAGAAGCGGACGGGAGTAGGGATCCCACTCTACGATGCGCTGGCCGCGCTTGACCGTATCGCCTTCGTCGACGTGCAGGCGCGAACCGTACTGAATACGGTGCGTCGCACGCTCGGTGCCGTCGGCATCGACGATCGCGATCACCATGTTGCGAACCATCGCGACCAGGTGGCCGTCGCTGTTGCGAGCGATGGCCTTGTTCCGGATCACGATCTTGCCGTCGAAGTTGGATTCGACGAAAGATTGCTCGTTCAGCTGCGCCGCACCGCCGATGTGGAAGGTGCGCATGGTGAGCTGGGTGCCAGGCTCGCCGATCGACTGCGCCGCGATGACGCCGACCGCTTCGCCGTGGTTGACCGGCGTGCCGCGAGCGAGATCGCGGCCGTAGCACTTGCCGCAGATGCCGTTGACGAGCTCGCAGGTCAGCGCCGAGCGGATCTTCACCTCCTGGACGCCGCCCTGATGGATGGCATCCAGATGGCTCTCTTCCATCAGCGTACCGCGCTTGAAGATCACCTTGCCCGTGCTGTCACGCACGTCTTCACAGGCCGTGCGTCCGAGGATGCGCGAGCCGAGCGAAGCGACCACGGTGCCGGCATCGACGATGGCGCGCATCTTGATGCCGAGCTTGGTGCCGCAATCGTCCTGCGTGATGATGCAATCCTGCGCGACGTCGACGAGACGACGGGTCAGGTAGCCGGAGTTCGCGGTCTTCAACGCGGTGTCCGCGAGGCCCTTGCGGGCGCCGTGGGTCGAGTTGAAGTACTCGAGCACCGAGAGGCCTTCCTTGAAGTTCGAGATGATCGGCGTCTCGATGATCTCGCCAGACGGCTTGGCCATCAGGCCGCGCATGCCGGCGAGCTGGCGCATCTGGGCCGGCGAACCGCGGGCACCGGAGTGAGCCATCATGTAGATCGAGTTGATGTCGGCATCCGCCCCGCTCGCCGTCTTCTTGGTCGAGGAGATCTCCTTCATCATCGCCTTGGCGATTTCTTCCGTGGCCTTCGACCAGGCGTCGACGACCTTGTTGTACTTCTCGCCATGGGTGATCAGACCGTCGTTGTACTGCTGCTCGAAATCCTTCGCCAGCGTACGGGTGGCGTCGACGATCTTCCACTTGGAGTGCGGCACGACCATGTCGTCCTTGCCGAACGAGATGCCGGCCTTGAACGCGTTGTAGAAGCCGAGCGCCATGATGCGGTCGCAGAAGATCACCGTCTCCTTCTGACCGCAGTGGCGGTAGACCTGGTCGATGACGCCGGAGATCTCGCGCTTGGTCATCAGCTTGTTGATGATCTCGTAGGGAACACGCGGGTTCTTCGGCAGCAAATTGCCCAGCATGACGCGGCCAGCGGTGGTCTCGATCCAGCGCTTGGAGATCTTGCCGGTATCGTCGATGCCTTCCCACCGGTACTTGATCTTGGTGTGGAGGTGGATGACCTTCGCGTGCAGCGCGTGCTCGAGCTCCGCCATCTCGCCGAAGATCTTGCCCTCACCGGGCAGGCCTTCGCGCATGATGGAGACGTAGTAGAGACCGAGCACGATGTCCTGCGACGGCACGATGATCGGCTGGCCGTTCGCCGGATGCAGGATGTTGTTGGTCGACATCATCAGGACGCGCGCTTCCAGCTGCGCTTCCAGCGACAGCGGGACGTGCACGGCCATCTGGTCGCCGTCGAAGTCGGCGTTGAACGCGGCGCAGACCAGCGGGTGGAGCTGGATCGCCTTGCCCTCGATCAGCACGGGCTCGAACGCCTGGATGCCGAGGCGATGCAGCGTCGGTGCGCGGTTGAGCAGCACGGGATGCTCGCGGATGACCTCGTCCAGGATGTCCCAGACCTCGGGCCGCTCCTTCTCGACCAGCTTCTTCGCCTGCTTCACGGTGGTGGACAGGCCCTTGGCGTCAAGCCGCGAGTAGATGAACGGCTTGAACAGCTCGAGCGCCATCTTCTTCGGCAGGCCGCACTGATGCAGGCGCAGCTCGGGACCGACCACGATCACGGAACGGCCCGAATAGTCGACGCGCTTGCCGAGCAGGTTCTGACGGAACCGGCCCTGCTTGCCCTTGAGCATATCGGCGAGCGACTTCAGCGGACGCTTGTTGGCACCGGTGATGACGCGGCCACGGCGGCCGTTGTCGAACAGCGCGTCGACGGCCTCCTGAAGCATGCGCTTCTCGTTGCGGATGATGATGTCCGGCGCGCGCAGCTCCATCAGCCGCTTCAAGCGGTTGTTGCGGTTGATGACGCGGCGGTAGAGATCGTTGAGGTCCGAGGTCGCGAAGCGGCCGCCGTCCAGCGGCACCAGCGGACGCAGGTCCGGCGGAATCACCGGGACCACGGTCATGATCATCCATTCCGGCTTGTTGCCGGAGTGGCGGAACGCTTCCACGATCTTCAGGCGCTTGGCGAGCTTCTTGTGCTTGATGTCGGAGTCGGTCTCCTGCATCTCCGCGCGCAAGGTCAGCTCGAGCTTCTCGAGATCCATGCCCTTGAGCAGCTCGCGGATCGCTTCCGCGCCGATCATGGCGGTGAAGGAATCCTGGCCGTATTCGTCCTGCGCCTTCAGATACTCGTCTTCCGACAAGAGCTGACGGTCCTTCAGCGCGGTGAGGCCCGGCTCGAGCACGACGTAATATTCGAAGTAGAGGATCCGCTCGAGATCCTTCAGCGTCATGTCGAGCAGGAGGCCGATGCGCGAGGGCAGCGACTTCAGGAACCAGATGTGGGCGACGGGGGCCGCGAGCTCGATATGGCCCATGCGCTCGCGCCGAACGCGCGACAGCGTGACCTCGACCGAGCACTTCTCGCAGATGATGCCCTTGTACTTCATGCGCTTGTACTTGCCGCACAAGCACTCGTAGTCCTTGATCGGCCCGAAGATGCGGGCGCAGAACAGGCCGTCGCGCTCGGGCTTGAAGGTACGGTAGTTGATGGTTTCCGGCTTCTTGATCTCGCCGTACGACCAGGACAGAATCTTCTCGGGGCTCGCGATCGAGATCCGGATCTGGTCGAAGACCTGAGCCGGCGTCGTCGGATTAAAGAGATTCATAATTTCTTGGTTCATCGTCTTCTCCTCGCGTGCCGGTCGCCTCCGGCAGCAAATTCGAAAATCACTATGCGGGGCGCCCTGCCCTCGCGATTCGAGGACTGGGCGCCGATGCCCGGCCATTCAGGCCGGGCATGAAGGGTCGTATTACTCGGCCGCTTCCGCCGTCCCCGGTCCGACCTTGGAATTGTGCAGGTCGACGTTGAGGCCGAGCGAGCGCATTTCCTTGACCAGCACGTTGAACGATTCCGGAATACCGGCCTCGAAGGTGTCGTCGCCACGCACGATCGCCTCGTACACCTTGGTACGGCCGGCGACGTCGTCCGACTTCACGGTCAGCATCTCCTGGAGCGTGTACGCCGCGCCGTAAGCCTCGAGCGCCCACACTTCCATTTCACCGAAGCGCTGGCCGCCGAACTGCGCCTTGCCGCCCAGCGGCTGCTGGGTAACGAGCGAGTACGGACCGATCGAACGCGCGTGGATCTTGTCGTCGACGAGATGGTGCAGCTTGAGCATGTAGATGTAGCCCACCGTCACCTTGCGGTCGAAGGCGTCGCCGGTGCGGCCGTCATAGACGGTCGACTGGCCCGAAGCGTCCAGACCGGCAAGCTTCAGCATCTCCTCGATGTCGGCTTCCTTGGCGCCGTCGAACACCGGCGTCGCGATCGGAACGCCGCGGCTCAGATTGTGGCCGAGCTCGATCAACTCGTTGTCGTTGAGCGACTTGATCGTCTCGTCCTCGCCGTAGACCTTCTTCAAGGTTTCCTTCAGCGGCCTGATGTCCTGCTTCGACAAATAGGCATCGACCGTCTGGCCGATACGCTTGCCGAGGCCGGCACAGGCCCAGCCGAGATGGGTCTCGAGGATCTGTCCGACGTTCATGCGCGAGGGCACGCCGAGCGGATTGAGCACGATGTCGGCATGCGTACCGTCTTCGAGGAACGGCATGTCCTCGATCGGCACGATCTTCGACACCACGCCCTTGTTGCCGTGGCGGCCGGCCATCTTGTCGCCGGGCTGGATCTTGCGCTTCACTGCGACGAAGACCTTGACCATCTTCATCACGCCGGGCGGCAATTCGTCACCGCGCTGAAGCTTTTCGACCTTGTCGAGGAAGCGCTGTTCCAGCCCCTTCTTCGACTCGTCGTACTGCTTCCGCATGGCCTCGATCTCGGCCATCAGCTTGTCGTTCGGCGAAGCAAACAGCCACCACTGCGACTTCGGGTACTCCTCGAGCACCGCACGGGTGATCTTGGTGTCCTTCTTGAAGCCCTTCGGACCGGCGATGCCCTGCCGTCCTTCGAGCAGCTCGGCAAGACGGTTGTAGACGTTGCGGTCCAGGATCGCCTGCTCGTCGTCGCGGTCCTTGGCCAGACGCTCGATCTCTTCCCGCTCGATTGCCAGCGCACGCTCGTCCTTGTCGACGCCGTGCCGGTTGAACACGCGCACTTCGACGATGGTGCCCTGCACGCCCGGAGGAACGCGCAGCGAGGTATCGCGGACGTCGGAAGCCTTTTCGCCGAAGATGGCGCGCAGGAGCTTTTCTTCCGGCGTCATCGGGCTTTCGCCCTTCGGCGTGATCTTGCCGACCAGGATGTCGCCGGCGCGCACTTCCGCGCCGATGTACACGATGCCGGCTTCGTCGAGGTTCTTCAGCGCTTCTTCCGAGACGTTCGGAATGTCGCGGGTGATTTCTTCGGGTCCGAGCTTGGTGTCGCGGGCCATCACCTCGAATTCTTCGATATGAATTGAGGTAAACACGTCTTCCTTCACGATCCGCTCGGAGAGCAGGATCGAGTCTTCGAAGTTGTAGCCGTTCCACGGCATGAACGCGACGAGCACGTTCCGGCCGAGCGCGAGCTCGCCGAGATCGGTCGACGGACCGTCGGCGATGATGTCGCCCTTCTTGACGATGTCGCCGACCTTCACCAGCGGACGCTGGTTGATGCAGGTCGACTGGTTGGAGCGCTGGTACTTCATCAGCCGGTAGATATCGACGCCCGACTTGGTCGGATCGAGATCTTCCGTGGCGCGGATGACGACGCGGGTTGCGTCGATCTGGTCGATCACGCCCGAACGGCGCGCTGCGATCGCAGCACCCGAGTCACGCGCAACCACGCCTTCCATGCCGGTGCCGACGAACGGCGCTTCGGCGCGAACCAGCGGCACCGCCTGGCGCTGCATGTTCGAGCCCATCAGCGCGCGGTTGGCGTCGTCGTTCTCGAGGAACGGGATCAGCGCGGCCGCGACCGAAACGAGCTGCTTCGGCGACACGTCCATGTAGTCGACCTTGTCCGGGGTCACCGGCAAGACTTCGCCGGCGTGACGGCAGACCACGAGATCTTCGGTGAAGCGGCCCTTCGGGTCGAGCGGCACGTTGGCCTGCGCGACCGTGTAGCGGCCCTCTTCCATCGCCGAGAGGTACACGACCTCGTCGGTGACGCGGCCGTCCTTGACCTTGCGGTAAGGGGTCTCGACGAAGCCGTACTTGTTCACGCGCGCGAAGGTCGCGAGCGAGTTGATCAGGCCGATGTTCGGGCCTTCCGGCGTCTCGATCGGGCAGATGCGGCCGTAATGCGTCGGATGCACGTCGCGCACCTCGAAGCCGGCGCGCTCGCGGGTCAGACCGCCCGGTCCAAGTGCCGAGAGGCGGCGCTTGTGGGTGATCTCCGACAGCGGGTTGGTCTGGTCCATGAACTGCGAGAGCTGCGAGGAGCCGAAGAACTCGCGCACGGCGGCGGCCGCCGGCTTGGCGTTGATCAGGTCCTGCGGCATGACCGTGTCGATGTCGACCGAAGACATGCGCTCCTTGATCGCGCGCTCCATGCGGAGCAAGCCGATGCGGTACTGGTTCTCCATGAGCTCGCCGACCGAACGCACACGGCGGTTGCCGAGATGGTCGATGTCGTCGATCTCGCCCTTGCCATCGCGCAAATCCACCAGCGTCTTGATGACGGAGAGGATGTCTTCCTTGCGCAGCGTGCGCTGGGTGTCGGGCGCATCGAGGTCGAGGCGCATGTTCATCTTGACGCGGCCGACCGCAGAGAGGTCGTAGCGCTCGGCGTCGAAGAACAGCGACTGGAACATCGCCTGCGCCGAATCCAGCGTCGGCGGCTCGCCCGGACGCATCACGCGGTAGATGTCAAACAGCGCGTCCTCACGCGTCATGTTCTTGTCGGCCGAGAGCGTGTTGCGGATGTAGGCGCCGACATTGACGTGGTCGATGTCGAGCAGCGGCAGCTCCTTGTAGCCCTGCTCGTTGAGAGCCTTCATCGACTTGTCGGTGATCTCTTCACCGGCTTCCGCGTGGATCTCGCCGGTCTTGGGATTGACGAGGTCCTCGGCGATGTAGTTGCCGACGAGCTCCGCATCCGAGAGGCGCAGCGCCTTCAGCCCCTTCTCCTGCATCTGACGCGCACCGCGCACGGTGAGCTTCTTGCCGGCTTCGAGCACGACTTTGCCGGTATCGGCGTCGATCAGGTCGTTGATGGTCGAGTAGCCGCGGAAACGATTGGCGTCGAACGGAACACGCCAGCCCTCCTTGATCCGCTTGTACTGGATCTTCTTGTAGAAGGTGCTGAGGATCGCCTCGCCGTCGAGACCGAGCGCGAACATCAGCGACGTCACCGGAAGCTTGCGGCGACGGTCGATACGCGCATAGACGATGTCCTTGGCGTCGAACTCGATGTCGAGCCAGGAGCCGCGATACGGGATCACGCGGGCGGCGAACAGCAGCTTGCCCGACGAATGGGTCTTGCCCTTGTCGTGATCGAAGAACACGCCCGGCGAACGGTGCATCTGCGAGACGATGACGCGCTCGGTGCCGTTGACGATGAAGGTGCCGTTCATCGTCATGAGCGGGATGTCGCCCATGTAGACGTCCTGCTCCTTGATGTCCTTGACCGACTTCGCGCCGGTTTCCTCGTCGATATCGAACACGATGAGGCGCAGCGTCACCTTGAGGGGGGCAGCGAAGGTCATGCCGCGCTGGCGGCACTCGTCGACGTCGTATTTCGGCGGCTCGAACTCGTAGCGGACGAATTCCAGCATCGAGGTGCCCGAGAAGTCCGAGATCGGGAACACCGAGCGGAACACCGCCTGCAAGCCCTCGTCCGACCGACCGCCCTGGGGCTCGTCGACCATCAGGAACTGGTCATAGGACGCCTTCTGAACCTCGATGAGGTTCGGCATCTCGGCCACTTCCTTGATGTGTCCGAAGAACTTGCGAACGCGTTTGCGACCGGTGAATGTCTGCTGCGCCATCGTGGCCTCTCATTTTCGTCGCCCGATTTGGGCGCGCCCTCCGGAACGCGGCGACCGCCGCTCCCCGGGTTGAATTTTTCGAACCCGTCTTGGGGGCCGGAGACTCAGTTTCAGGCAGGAATGTCCTGAATCTGTTCTTCAGACCTTCAAAACGCAAAACGACGCGCGGGGCGCAGGAGCGCGCCCGCCCGTCACAACCAACCTCTTCACGGACTGCAAAAGCCCGAAATAGCTTGCTCTCCCAACGGCTTACAGGGAATCCGGCATCCCTGCCCACCGCGCTTTCGTGCTGCCGACCCGATATGGGGCGACATTAGTGCAGATTCGAGGGGTAAACCCTCAAATCCCCACACTTTTTCGTGTTCGGCCTGCGTCGGGTCGTTCCGTCGCACGCCTTTTGCATCTGGCCCACCCTTTCAGGAGTGGACCGAGATCCCGGTTGCGATGATGCTGACCGGGATCTCGTGCCAGTAAGCGCTGCTTACTTGAGCTCGACCTTCGCGCCAGCCTTCTCGAGCTGGGCCTTGAGCTTCTCGGCTTCGTCCTTGTTCACGCCTTCCTTGACAGGCTTCGGCGCGCCCTCGACGAGGTCCTTTGCTTCCTTCAGACCCAGGCCGGTGATGGCGCGGACTTCCTTGATGACCTCGATCTTCTTGTCGCCGGCGGCGGCAAGAACGACCGTGAACTCGGTCTTCTCTTCGGCCGGAGCGGCGGCGGCGCCACCACCAGCCGGGCCGGCCACGGCGACAGCCGCGGCAGCCGAAACGCCCCACTTCTCTTCGAGGAGCTTCGCGAGTTCGGCAGCTTCGAGCACGGTGAGGCTCGAGAGGTCGTCAACGATCTTCTGCAGGTCAGCCATTGTTCAGTTTCCTTGAATGTAAGTCTGGTTCGGGTTTGAGTTTTGCGAAGGGCGTCAGGCCGCTTCGCCCTTTGAGGCATAAGCCTGGATGACGCGCGCGAGCTTGCCCGCGGGCGCGTTGGCGAGCTGAGCGATCTTGGTCGCCGGGGCCACAAGCAGGCCGACGATCTTGGCGCGCAGTTCGTCAAGCGACGGCAGCGAGGCAAGAGCCTTCACGCCGTCGACATTCAGGACGGTCGTTCCCATCGAGCCACCAATGATGACGAACTTTTCGTTCGCCTTGGCGAATTCGACGGCGACCTTTGGCGCCGCTACCGGATCGTCCGAAGTGGCGATCACGGTCGGTCCCTTCAGCATGGGGCCGATGGCAACGACGTCAGTGCCTTCAAGAGCAATTTTGGCGAGACGGTTCTTCGAGACCTTCACCGAGGCGCCAGCCTGCTTCATCTGCGAGCGCAGCTTCTGCATCTGGGCAACGGTCAGGCCGGAATATTGGGCAACGACCGCGACGCTCGTGGTCTTGAAGACCCCATTGAGCTGTTCGACCGCTTCCTTTTTTGCCGCTCGTTCCACAGCAAGCTCTTTCCGGTTGGCGGTCATCGCGAAAGCGGGACCGCCGGGTTGCACCCATCGTCCCGCCCAAACCTGAACCTCAGGGCCAAACCCATCGGACACGCCGGGCAAGACGACAATTCAAAGCCTGCCCTCCGGGAGCTCGTTGGAGCCCACGGCGTGTCGAGGTCCGAACCAAACTCATTCCGCAACCGACCCTAAGGCGGTCACGACGTGAAATCCGGTCTTCACCCGTCTATGCAGGCCATGCGATTAAGCCGTTGAGAAATCGAAATTCCCCGCGGGCGCCTGCAGTCTTGGACAGGACAAGGTCAGCCGGCGAACCGCCCGACCTCTGCCCGCATCCCACACCCGACGGGTTTCCCTCCTTTTCCGGCAAATCCTCACGGACGCCCTGAAAAGGAATGATCTCCATCGCTTGTTTTCGGAATGCGTGCACGAACGCGCCAGCCGAGGCCGGCACGTCCGGAAGCGGTTCTTTAACCGCTCGGCGCCGGCTTGCCAAGAGCAAAATTCACACCAGTTCCAATCCGTTGCCGCTGGCGCTTGACCCGGGCCGACAAGGGCCGATTCAGGCTCCTTTGACCGCGTAAGGCAGCGGCTGGCCCTCGAAAAATGCGGTCAGGTTCGCCAGCACGCAGTTCTGCATGGCGACGTGCGATTCGAGGGTGTGGCCGCCGATATGGGGGGCGAACACGACGTTGGGCAGCGCCGTCAGCGCGTCCGGGGCGTGCGGCTCCTTGTCGTAGACGTCGAGACCGGCTCCGGCGATGGTCTTTTCGGTGAGCGCCACCACCAGGGCTTTCTCATCGATCACCGAGCCGCGGGAGATGTTGACAACATAGCCGTCCGCCCCGAGGCGCCTGAGGATATCGGCGCCGACGGCATGCTGGGTCTCGGCCCCTGCCCGGACCGCGATCATCAGCACGCTGCACCAGTCGGCGAGCGCCTTCAGCGTCGGGAAATATTGATAGGGCAGATCGTATTTGCTGCGGCTGAAATAGCCGATTTCGCTCTCGAAGGCGGCGCAGCGCGCTGCGATCTTGCGGCCGATTTCGCCCATGCCGTAGACGCCGATGCGGCGGCCCGGCATCCCGGCCTGCGGGCGCATCATCGGCGAGGGCTTTGACGCGGCCCAATCGCCGCTTCGGACGTACTGGTCGGCAACCAGGATTCGCCGCGTCGTCGCGAGCATCAGCGTCATCGCTATGTCGGCGACCGAGGCCGCATTGGCGCCCGGGCTATGTCCGACCGCGATGTTGCGGGCAGCAGCGGCCTTCAGGTCAACACCGTCATAGCCAGTGCCGTAGCAGACGATGGCACCGAGCTTCGGAAACAGGTCCATCGCCTCCGCGCCCAGCGGCGTGCCGCCGGCGGTGAGCACTGCGCGGATATCGCCGAGCGCGTCGGCCGAAAACATCTCCCGCGCCGGCTTGCCGCCGGTGTCGAGCAGCTCGAACCGCTCGGCGAAGCGCGCCATCATCGTCTTGGGAAAGCGCGAGTAGATCAGGACCTTGTCAGTCATTGTTCTTGTTTCCGGTGAACGCCGTGACAAACGACGAGGGGCGGAATCGGTTGCCCAATTCCGCCCCTCGCCTCATGTCGTTTCCAAACCTTAGCCGAGAATGGTGCCCGGCTCGACCTTCACGCCGGGACCCATCGACGAGGACACCGCAACGCGCTGGATGTAGGTGCCCTTGGAACCGGCCGGCTTGGCCTTGGAGACGGCGTCAGCGAGAGCCTTGATGTTCTCGACCAGTTTTTCCTCGGTGAACGAGGCCTTGCCGACGCCGGCCTGCAGGATGCCGGCCTTCTCGACGCGGAACTCGACCGAGCCGCCCTTGGCGCCCTTCACAGCGCCGGTGACGTCCATGGTCACGGTGCCGATCTTCGGGTTCGGCATCAGGCCGCGCGGGCCGAGCACCTTACCGAGGCGGCCGACCAGCGGCATCATGTCGGGGGTTGCGATACAGCGGTCGAAATCGATCGTGCCGTTCTGAACCTTCTCGACCAGGTCCTCGGCGCCGACGACATCGGCACCCGCAGCCTTGGCCTCGTCGGCCTTGGCGCCGCGGGCGAACACGCCGACGCGGAGCGTACGGCCGGTGCCGTTCGGCAGGGTCACAACACCGCGGACCATCTGGTCGGCGTGACGCGGATCAACGCCGAGATTGATCGCGACCTCGATGGTCTCGTCGAACTTCGCTTTCGCGCGTTCCTTGACCATCTTGATGGCGTCCGCGAGCGGGTAAAGCTTTTCGCGATCAATACCTTCGCGGGCTTTGTTCAAACGCTTTCCGATTGCCATGAGCCCTTACCCCGCCACTTCCAGACCCATCGAACGGGCAGAGCCCTCGACCATCTTCATGGCCGACTCGATCGAGTCGCAATTGAGATCCTTCATCTTCTTCTCGGCGATCTCGCGCACCTGCGCTTTGGTCACCGCACCCGCCTTGTCACGGCCCGGCGCCTTGGAGCCGGACTGGATCTTGGCAGCCTGCTTGAGGAAGAAGGACATCGGCGGCGTCTTCATCTCGAACGTGAACGAACGATCGGCGTAGATCGTGATCACGACGGGAATGGGGGTATTCTTCTCTTCCTTCTGGGTCTGGGCGTTGAACGCCTTGCAGAACTCCATGATGTTGAGACCGCGCTGACCGAGCGCGGGACCGATCGGGGGCGAAGGATTCGCCGCACCGGCCGGGACCTGAAGCTTCAGGTATCCGGTCACTTTCTTTGCCATGTATCACTCCTGTTGGGCCGGCCTGGGCCGGCGGTTTCAGGTTCGTGGTCTGGGTCGGATGCGGCTGGCAACCGCCCTCTCCCTCCCACGGCCTCTTGCTGCGCGAGACCGAAGCCTCACGCCTACCCGATCAGACCTTCTCGACCTGACCGAATTCCAGTTCGACCGGCGTGGCGCGGCCGAAGATCGACACCGCGACCTTCACGCGCGAGCGCGCCTCGTCGATTTCCTCGACCACACCCGAGAACGAGGCAAACGGGCCGTCGGCCACGCGCACGTTCTCGCCGATTTCGAACGACACCGACGCCTTCGGCCGCTCCACGCCCTCCTGCACCTGGTGCAGAATGCGCATGGCCTCGGCTTCCGAGATCGGCATCGGCTTGTTTTCCGCGCCGAGGAAGCCGGTCACCTTCGGCGTATTCTTGATCAGATGAAACGCCTCGTCGGTCAGCTTCATCTTCACCAGCACGTAGCCCGGGAAGAACTTGCGCTCGGCGTCGATCTTGCGGCCGCGGCGCACTTCCGTGACCTTCTCAGTCGGAACCAGCACCAGCTCGAACAGCTCCTCGAGCCCGCGCTGCTTGGCCTGCTCGCGGATCGATTCGGCGACCTTCTTCTCGAAGTTCGAATAGGCGTGGACGATGTACCAGCGCTTGTCAGACAATTGAGCCGTTGCTGTTGCCATCAGTGAATGCCCAGAAGGAAGGTGATGAGGACGCGGATGATCTGGTCGGCGGCGAAGAAGAAGATCGAGGCCACGGCGACCATCACGAACACCATGATGGTGGTGATCGTGGTCTCGCGGCGGGTCGGCCAGGTGACCTTGGCGGTCTCCGAGCGCACTTCCTGCAAGAACTTGAACGGGCTGACTGCCATCGTTTGATGTCCAACGTCCGTCGACAGACGCGAATGAATTTCAGGGATCCGAACAGCCGCCGTTGGCCCAGCCCTCTGTCGAAGGATGAGCCGGAAATCGGGCTCGATTGTTCGGGGATTTCAAAGCCGCGCCGGAAATCCGCGTCTAACGGGCCGGCTGCGAGTGCGCGGTATCTACTGCGGATGGGACCAAAGGTCAAGATAGAGAGGGCCCGCGCGAGTAAACCGACCTCCGCGGGCGACCGACTAGAGATCAGGCCGATCAAGGGCTTATCTGCCGCCTGCAAAGCGCCTTCCCAGGGCCTCAGCCGGTTCCTCGCAGAACGAGACCACCGGGCCCGTCCCCCTCACCTGCGGCCTCTTTGGCGACCCCTCAAGGTCAGTCGGCCCGATCGATCGTCGAAATGCCCGGCAACGGCACAACGAACTTTCCGCCCTCGGCGAAATAGCCGGCATGCTTGGCCCGGATCGGATCCACATAGCGCCAGGCGAAGACGACGACGAACGCCGGCTTGCGCTCGTAAAGGGCGGCGGGCGGCAGGATCGGGATGTCATACCCCGGGCCGGCCATCACGCTCCCCTTCTTGGGGTCGTCGTCCACCAGGAAGTCGATCTTGTTCTCCAGGCCGAACTGCGGCAGCAGGGTCGTGGTCCCGACCGAGACGCCGTAGCCGGCCACGAGCTGGCCGCGCGCATGGGCGGCATCGGCCATCGCGACCAGCTCGTCGCGGATGGCGGCGATTCTCTTCGCATAGGGCACATAGTAGGCCGGCCGGTCGACGCCGAGCCGGTCTTCCTCGGCGATGAAGCGCGCGACCTCCGCGGACGGCTTCTTCGCGCCGCCGGCACGCTGCACCGTCACCCGGATCGAGCCGCCCTTGGTCTCGATGTGCTGGACGTCGATCAATTCCATGCCGAGCCGCGCGAAGAAGCGCGTCAGCGGCTTGATGTTAAAATACGACAGATGCTCGTGATAGACGGTGTCGAGAAGGTTCTTCTCGGTGACGTCGACGCCATACTGCGTTTCGAAAACGAACAGCCCGTCCGGCGCAAGCACGTCGCGAACCCCGATCACCAGCGGGTCGAGATTGTCGACATTGGCGATCATGTTGTTGGCGATCACGACACTGGCCGCGCCGTGGCTTTGCAGGATGCGGCGACCGATGGCATCGATGAAGAAATCGCCGATGGTCTCGATCCCCGCTTCCGTCGCACGCCGCGCGATGTCGACGGCGGGATCGACACCCAGCACCCGCATGCCGCGCTCCCTGAAGGAACCGAGCAGCGATCCGTCGTTGCTGCCGAGCTCGACGACCAGCGAGCCCGGCGCGATGGCGAATCGGCTGACGACGTCGTTGGCATAGCCCGCGAAGTGCTCCCGCAGGCCAAGCGAGAGCGAGGTGGTATAGACGTAGTTTCGGTATTGGATCTCTGGATTGCCGACGTGGAGAATCTGCAGATGGCCGCAGTCCGCGCACAGGTGCAGCGCCATCGGCACCGCGGCCCGAAAGACGGGATCGTCGACGCTTGCGTCCGGCACCTGAAAGTTCGGCGTGCCGATGGGCATGCCTGCCATCGGCACGACGAGCTCTTGCTTGTCCGAATGACAGAGGCGGCAGGTATGGCGGACGTAGAACAGGTTTTTCATCGTAGGACCGTAAGACGGAGACATGCGAACAGGCGAGGCAATCTCACCCGTGGTGATCAGATAGAGGGCACCGCCTCAGGAGGCCGGATATTCCGCGCGACCGATGATGAGGTCGATCGCGGCCATCATCCAGAACTGATGCGTGGTCTCGACAATATTGTAGCTGCGACTGTCGACGTAATAATTGACGTCGCCGAGATTGCGCAGCGGATTCTCCGCGGTCATGCCCGACAGCGTGATCACATCGAGCTTCATCGTCCGCGCCTGCGCGACCGCATTGAGAATGTTCTTCGAGCGTCCCGACGAGCTGATCGCGACGAGGCAGTCGCCGGCGCGGGCGCTCAACCTCACGGCATGCGCAAGCCAGTCCTCGAAACCATAGTCATTGGCGAGGCACGACATCATGCTGGCATCGCTGAAGCAGAGTGCCGGCACCGATGCGTTCTTCGCCAGATCGATCGCGAGATGGGAGGCGATGCCGGCCGAGCCTCCATTGCCGATGAAGATGACGCGGCCGCCCTGCTCGCGCGCGCACAACCAGGCCGTGCGGGTGGCGGAAATCCTGGCGAAAACACCGTCGTCAATCGCCGTCGCGCGATGGAGGCGTCCTACGTAGTCGTCAAGGAAAGCCTTGTGATCGGGATCGACGGACTCGGCAGGCATGGGCTCGCAGCTCGACGGCGACATGACGCCCTGATACCGGCTATCACCAGTGATTGCAAAGGTATATTACCTTCGAAGTTGACCAGCAGCCGATTCGGTTTCCACCTTCACTCAACATTGGCGGGCCTGTTTCGCTGGGCATTCGCATCACGGATGTTCCTATGAAATGCATCGTTACCGGTGGCGCCGGCTTCATCGGCAGTCACCTCGTCGACCGCCTCCTCGACGACGGCCACGAGGTCGTCGCGCTCGACAATTTTGTGATCGGACGTCCCGAAAATCTGGCCTCGCGCGTCGATTCTGATCGACTGAAGATCGTGCGGGCCGACGTCACCGAGCTCGAATCGATCAAGCCGCATTTCGACGGCATCGACTGGGTATTCCATCTCGCAGCGCTGGCAGACATCGTTCCCTCGATCGAGTCCCCGATCCCGTATCACCGCGCCAACGTCGACGGCACCGTCAACGTTCTCGAGGCTGCACGGCAGGCGGGCGTCAGTCGCTTCGTTTATGCCGCGTCGTCGTCCTGCTACGGAATTCCCGACGTCTATCCGACGCCGGAGAGCGCCGAGATCCGGCCGATGTATCCCTATGCCCTCACCAAGAATCTCGGCGAGCAGTGCGTCATGCACTGGTGCCAGGTCTACAAGCTGCCCGCGGTCGCGCTGCGCCTGTTCAACGTGTACGGGCCGCGCCATCGCACCACGGGAACCTACGGTGCGGTGTTCGGCGTGTTCATGGCGCAGAAGCTCGCCGGCAAGCCCTTCACGGTGGTCGGCGACGGCGAGCAGACCCGCGACTTCACCTTCGTCAGCGACGTCGCCGACGCTTTCGTGACCGCCGCGCGCTCCGATGTCTCGAACGAGAGTTTCAACGTCGGCTCCGACAACACCTACAGTGTCAACCGGCTGGTCGAGCTTCTCGGCGGCGACAAGGTCCACATTCCCAAGCGTCCCGGCGAGCCCGATTGCACCTATGCCGACATCACCAAGATCAAGCGTATCTTGACATGGGCGCCGAAGGTAAAATTTGAGGACGGGGTCGCGACGATGCTGAAGGCGATGGATCAGTACAAGGACGCCCCCCTGTGGACGGTGGACAAGATCGCGGACGCCACGAAGGACTGGTTCAAATATCTCGGGGACAACAACGACGCGGCGCCCGGCGTGCCGCAGAAGGCAAGCCAGTGAACAGGTTCGCCGGGTATCGTTGCCGCGAATCGATCAATTCCGGGCCGCCCGGCTGAGGCCGGCTGGCGCTTTAGGTTATTCACATGGGCAATATTCCGACCGGCAATCCCGCGTTGAACGACCAACTGGCGGCGCACGAAAAGATCAAGACGATCGAGGAACTGGGCGAGATCGCGCGGTCCGCGCAAGCGCGAGGCCGGAAGGTTGCGCTCTGCCACGGCGTCTTCGACCTCGTGCATCTCGGCCATATCAGACACATCCAGGCGGCGCGCAACGAGGGCGACGTCGTCATGGTGACGATCACCGCCGACCGTTATGTCAACAAGGGACCGGGTCGGCCGATTTTCCCCGAAAACATGCGGGCCGAGATGCTGGCCTCGCTCGCGACCGTCGATTGGGTCGGCATCAATCACACCTCCAGCGCCGAGCCGATCCTGGATACGGTGCGGCCGGACATCTACGTGAAGGGATCCGACTACGAGAATCCCGAAGACGACGTGACCGGCAAGATCCGGAGCGAGCGCGACGTCGTCGAGCGTCACGGCGGACGCATCGTGTTCACCCGGGACGTGACATTCAGCTCCTCGTCGCTGGTGAACCGGTATTTCGACATCTACGATCCGCCGCTCCGCGACTACCTGCAAAAGGTCCGTGAAGGTGGCGGCGCCGATCGCCTGCTGAAACTGATCGACAAGGTGCAGGACATGCACGTCGTGCTGGTCGGCGACACCATCATCGACGAATACCAGTACGTCACGGCGCTTGGAAAGGCATCGAAGGAAAACATCGTCGCCACGCTGTTCAAGAGTGGCGAGCAATTTGCCGGCGGCGTCATTGCCGCGGCGAACCATGTCGCGAGCTTCTGCAAGTCGGTGGAGGTCGTCACGACGCTGGGTGGCAACGACTACCCTGAGGAGTTCATTCGGGCGCATGTCCGCCCAAACGTCACGTTGACGCCGATCCGCCTTCAGGGCCGTCCGACGACCCGCAAATCGCGGTACGTCGAGCTGGGATATCTGCACAAGCTCTTCGAAGTCTACACCATGGACGACACGCCGCTCGACGAGGCCGATCGGACGGAAATCGACCGTATCACGACGGAGCGTGTGCGTAGCGCGGATGTGGTGATCGCCACTGATTTCGGTCACGGCATGATCGCGTCGAGCACGATCGACACCCTGATCGCCAACTCCAAGTTCCTGGCGGTCAATGCCCAGAGCAACAGCGGCAATCACGGCTACAACCTGATCACGAGGTATCCGCGGGCCGACTACATCTGCATCGACGCGCCGGAGGCGCGTCTGGCTGCAACCGACAAGTTCAGCGACATCGCGTCCGTGATCGAGGCCGGCCTGCACGGCAAGATCGACTGCGACAACATGATCATCACGCACGGCTCCTTCGGCTGTTACCCTTTCTCGTCGAAAACCGGCGTCACGCGCGTCCCCGCCTTCACCAAGACCGTCGTCGACACCGTCGGCGCGGGGGACGCCTTCCTGACGATCACCGCGCCGCTGGTCGCCGCCGGCGGCAATATCGAGGACGTCGCCTTCATCGGCAACGCGGCCGGCGCAATCAAGGTCGGGATCGTTGGCCACCGCAGCTCGGTCGAAAAGGTGCCGCTGGTCAAGTTCGTCACCGCGTTGCTGAAGTAGCGCGACGGCAGATACTGGAGAACGACAGTGATTGGTCAAAAATGGAATGTGATGGTCACCGGTGGTGCCGGCTATGTCGGTAGCGTGCTGGTTCCCCAGTTGCTCGCTGCGGGCCACAAGGTCACCGTGCTCGACCTGTTCATGTATGGCGAGGACGTGTTCGATGCCGTCCGCAGCAATCCCGATTTGCGCCTGATCAAGGGCGACATCCGTGACGAAGCCGCGATCAACGAGGCCCTGCGCGGCAACAACGCCGTGATTCACCTCGCCTGCATCTCCAACGACCCGTCGTTCGAGCTGGACCCGGGGCTCGGCAAGTCCATCAATTACGACTGCTTCCGGCCGATGGTGCGCGCCGCCAAGAAGGCGGGCATCAAGCGCTTCATCTACGCCTCCTCGTCCAGCGTCTACGGCATCAAGGACGAAGCCGAGGTGACGGAGGACCTGTCCTGCGAGCCGCTCACGGACTACTCGAAGTTCAAGGCGATGTGCGAGACCGACCTTGCCGACGAGGCCGCGTCCGGTTTCGTCACCTGCACGGTTCGTCCCGCCACCGTCTGCGGCTACGCACCGCGGCAGCGGCTCGACGTCGTCGTCAACATCCTGACAAATCTCGCGGTCAACACCGGCCGCATCCGCGTGTTCGGCGGAACGCAGCGCCGGCCCAATTTGCACATCGAGGACATGTCAGCGGCCTATCTGTTCCTGCTCCAGCAGGATGACGCAAAGATCGACGGCAAGACTTACAATATCGGTTACGAGAACCATTCGCTGATGAAGATCGCCGACATCGTCAAGTCGGTGGTCGGCAGTAATGTCGACGTCGTCGTCGAGCCGACCGACGATCTCCGCTCCTACCACGTCTCGTCGGAGAAGATCCGCCGCGAGCTCGGCTTTGCGCCGACCCACACGATCGAGCAGGCCGTGTCCGGCCTCGTGAACGCCTTCAAGGGCGGCCGCCTGCCGAACTCGCTCAACGACCCCCGGTACTTCAACATCAAGATGATGCAGAACATCAGCCTGAAGTGAGCGGCGTGCGGATCGGCATCGATTTCGACAACACGATCATCTGCTACGACAAGGTCTTTGCCGCCGTCGCACGTGAGCGTGGGCTGGTGCCGGAAGGGTGGGAGGGGCTTAAGACCGACCTGCGGGATCATCTCCGGTCCCGCCCCGGCGGCGAGCTCGCCTGGCAAGGACTGCAAGGCTTCGTCTACGGCAAGAGAATTGGCGGCGCCGAAATCTATCCGGGAGTGCGGGAATTCCTGGCGGCGTGCAAGCAGGCCGGCTCGAAGGTCTGCATCGTCAGCCACAAGACCCGATTCGGTCATCAGGACCCCGACCGCACTGACCTGCGTGACGCCGCGCGCAGCTGGCTGCGGGGGGCGGGCCTAGTCGACGCTGCGGATGCGGCGCTGGCTATCGGCGATATCTATTTCGAGGACACACTGCCCGCCAAGGTCGAGAGGCTCGTGATCCTGAAGCTCGACGTCTTCATCGATGACCTCGTCGACGTCTTCGAGCAACCGCATTTTCCGAAGGCCACGCGATCGATCCTGTTCACGCAGTCGCAGCCGCCCCACCCCGAACACTGCAAGCCAATCGCGACATGGGCCGATATCCGCCGCGAGGTGTTTGCGGCATGAGCGAGACCGACATCACCGCGCCGGATGCGATCGCGATCGGCAGCCGCCTGGCCGGTGCGCGTGTTGCGTCCGCCCAGCCGGCACGATCCGGCGGCAACAACAGGGTGTTTCGGCTGGAGATGGCGGATGGACCGCCCCTCGCCCTCAAGCATTATCCGTCCGACGGACGCGATCGCCTGGGACAGGAGTATGATGCACTCTCGTTCCTGGCGCGCCACGGCATCACGTCGACACCGCGGCCAGTCGCGAAGGACGCAGATGCATTCTGCGCGCTGTACCAATGGTTCGACGGCGAGGCCGCGGCGCTGCGTCCCCAGGGCGACGACGCCGACCAACTCGCCGATTTCCTCATAGAGCTGCAGAAGCTGCGCAAAGCCGAAGGCGCGCAGATTTTGCGCAACGCCTCAGCCAGCATCTTTTCGCCGGAGGCGGCCATCGCCCAGTACGAACAGCGCCTGGACGCATTGAGGCGAGCCTCGGATAGTCATTCCGACCTGCGTGCGTTCCTCGAAGGCAGCCTGGTTCCCAGCATTGACGTCGCGATTCGGCAGCTCCGCCGGCGCTACGCGGAACTGGGTCGGGATCCCGCAGCGGACCTTGCGCCCACCCATCGCGCGCTGAGTCCGTCCGATTTCGGACTGCACAACGCACTGCGCGCCGAAGACGGGCGCTTGCGATTCATCGACTTCGAATATTTCGGCTGGGACGATCCGGTCAAGCTCGTGTCCGACACCGCCATTCACCCCGGCAGTGACCTGCCGGAAGCGAGCGCGAATCGCTTGATTGAACGGCTGTCGCGCGCCTTCGAGGCGAACGATGACGCGTTTGCGGTCCGACGTGACGTACTGTATCCTGTGTTCAAGGGAATCTGGTGCCTGATTGTCCTGAACGCCTATTTGCCGGACAGCCGCTCCCGGCGCGCAATGGCTGCGCAAGGTGGCGATGTTAGGATCCGCCTCGCCGGTCAGCTCGACAAAGCCCGCCGGCTTCACCAGACGATTCGCCCAACCGATTTACCGAAGTGACCCAGATCTCGCCCCACGCTGAAGCCGCCCTCACCTGCACGCTGGACGAGCGTAGCCTTTATCTGCGCCGACTGGTGCTCGGTTCTGTCCGCTCCGCGGGACGCGGACATGTCGGTCCGGCATTGTCGCTGATCGAGATGGTCCGCGTACTCTACGACGACGTGCTGCGGATCGATCCGAACAACCCGCGCGATCCGGCCCGCGACCGCGCGATCCTCAGCAAGGGACACGGGTGTCTGGCGCTCTATGCGCTGCTGGCCGATCGCGGCTTCTTTCCTTTGTCGGAGCTGGACCGTTTCTGCGGCCCCGACAGCATTTTGGGCGGACATCCCGAATACGGAATGGTGCCGGGGGTCGAGGCCTCGACGGGCGCGCTCGGACACGGCCTGTCGATCGGTGTCGGCCTCGCGCTCGCCGCGCGCATGCGCGAGCGCACCTACCGCACCTTCGTCCTGCTCGGAGACGGCGAGATCAACGAGGGATCAGTGTGGGAAGCCGCCATGGGCGCGGCCAAGCACGGGCTCGACAATCTGATCGCGCTGATCGACTACAACAAGCTGCAGAGTTACGGGCCCACCGATTACGTCCTGCCGCTGGAGCCGCTCGCGGACAAGTGGCGCAGCTTCGGCTTTGCCGTCCAGGAGCTCAACGGCCACGACGTCGGCGCCCTGCGCACAGTCCTGAAGCAGGTCCCAGCCATTCCGGGAAAACCCACCGCGATCGTTTGCCATACCGTCAAGGGCAAGGGTCTGCCGGCCGCGGAATCCAACGCCGATTGGCATCACAAGAACAAGCTCACCGACAGCGAGCTCGACGCCATCCGCGTCGCCGTCGGGGATTTTTGATCGGGTCCTCATGCGCAACACCGCGATGAACATGGTCCACAAGCTCGCCGCACGCGACGAGCGTGTGCTCTACATCGGCTCCGATCCCGGCGCAGGTACCTTGCGCGCGATGAGCAAGGAGTTTCCCAAGCGCCACCTGATCGAAGGCATTTCGGAAGCACACATCATCGGCATGTCAGCCGGCCTCGCGATGGAAGGCTTCGTGCCCTATGTCAACACCATCGCCACATTCCTCACCCGCCGCTGCTACGAGCAAGTCGCGGTCGATCTGTGCCTGCACAATCTGCCGGTGCGGCTGATCGCCAATGGCGGCGGGCTGGTTTACGCGCCGCTCGGCCCCACTCACCAGGCGATCGAGGACATCGCCATCATGCGGGCGCTGCCGAACATGACGGTGGTCTGCCCGTGCGATGCCGACGAGGCGGCGCGGCTGATGGAGCAAACCCTCGACTGGACCGGGCCGATCTACATCCGGCTAGGCAAAGGTGGCGACGCCGTGGTCTCGAAGGCCGAGCACGGCTTTGAGATCGGCAAGGCCATCCTGATACGCCCGCCCGGCGACGTCGTCATGGTCACGACAGGCATCATGCTCCAGCGCGCACTCGCTGCGGCCGACCTGCTGGCGGCGCAAGGCATTCGCGCCGGCATCCTGCACATGCACACCGTCAAGCCGCTCGACACCGAGGCGCTGCTGCAAGCGATCCGGGGCACCAGGCTGGTAGCGACGCTGGAGGAGCACGTGCCCTCGGGCGGCCTTGGCAGCGCGGTCGCGGAGGCGCTGATCGACAAGCTCGGCTCTGGCCTGCCCGCGATGCTGCGGTTGTCGCTGCCGGACCGGTTCATGCACAATTACGGATCGCAGGACTCGCTGCTGAAGAAGCACGGACTTTCCGCCGACGCCATTGCGACCTCGATCGCGCGCGCGCTCCCCGCCTCGCTCATCTCCTCTCCGCAACTTCATTCCACCTGACGGGCCCCATGCACGACGTTCGATATTCTTATCTGCTCGAGCAATTCTCCGACCCGGCACCGATCCTGGCCGAGATCGGCCGACTGGTGGCGACCGGTGACTTCACCCTGGGCAAGCCGGTCGCGGAATTCGAACGGCGCTTTGCCGAGCTGATCGGCGTGCGTCACGCCATCGGCGTCGGATCGGGCACCGATGCGCTCAAATTGCCGCTCAAGGCGCTCGGCATCGGCCATGGCGACGAGGTCATCACGGCTGCCAACACCTTCATTGCCACGGTCGGTGCCATCGCCGAGACCGGCGCGACGCCGGTGCTGGTCGACTGCGACGACTCCTTCTGCATGAACGTCGACTACGTCGAAGCCGCGATCACCAAGAAGACCAAGGCGATCATGCCGGTTCAGTTGACCGGCGAGGTCACCGACATGGGCAAGCTGATGGCGATCGCCCAGCGTCACAACATCCCCGTCGTCGAGGATTCCTGCCAGGGCATCCTGTCGGAGTTCGCGGGAAAACGGTCCGGCACACACGGTATCGCGGCCGGCTTCTCGCTGCATCCGCTCAAGAACCTCAACGTCTGGGGCGATGCCGGCGTCGTCGTCACCAATGACGACGGGATGAACGAGCGGCTTCGCCTGATCCGCAACCACGGCATGAAGAATCGCGACGAGATCGCGATTCTCGGCTGCAATTCGCGGCTCGATTCCCTCCAGGCGGTCGTCGGCAACTGGCTGATCGGCCAGACCAGCGAGATCACGCGCCGTCGGATCGAGAACGCGGCCTATTACGATGCGGGCCTTGCCGGTCTGCCCGGCCTGCGGATTCCGCCGCGCCGGCCCAACGTCAAGCACGTCTACCATCTCTACATGGTGTTCGCCGAGCGCCGCGACGAGCTCTACAAATACTGCCTGGACAACGGCATCGAAGCGAAGATCCACTATCCCATCCCGCTGTATCAGCAGGAAGGCCTCAGGCACCTCGGCTACGCGCCGGGCACCTTCCCGGTCACCGACCGCCACGCCCAGGAAGTCATCAGCTTCCCCGTCGACCAGCATCTGACGCGCGCCCAGCAGGACCGCGTCATCGAGATCGTTCGAAAGTTCTGCCATGGACGCTGACACCGGCCGCCGGCGCATTGGTTACGTCAATCTTCCCGCGCAATTCGAGGAAGAGCGCGTCGAGATCATGCAGGCGGTCGAGGGCGTGTTCCGGCGCGGCGATTTCATCGGCGGCGCGGCCGTTGCGAAGCTCGAAGAGGAGCTCGCCACCTATCTCGGCTCGCCGCATGTGGTGGCGCTGAATTCCGGCACCGATGCGCTGATCCTGTCGTTGCGGGTGCTCAACATCGGTCCCGGGGACGAGGTGATCACCCCGCCGAATTCGTTCGTGGCGTCGACCGCCGCCATCATCGCAGTCGGCGCCACGCCAGTATTTGCGGACGTGCTGCCGGACCAGAATATCGATCCGGCCGCGGTCGAGGCCGCCGTCACCCCGCGGACCAGGGCAATCATGCCGGTGCACCTGACCGGGCGGATGGCCGACATGAACCCGCTGATGGCGATTGCGGCCAAGCACGCTCTCGCCGTGATCGAGGACAGCGCACAGGCCGTCGGCTCGACCTATGACGGGCGGATGAGCGGGACCATCGGAACGTTCGGCTGCTTCTCCGCCCACCCGCTGAAGAACCTCAATGCCGCGGGCGACGCCGGCTTCGTCGTCACCGCCGACGCCGAGCTTGCCGCGAGAATTCGCCGCCTGCGCAATCATGGCCTGATCAATCGCAGTGACGTCCAGGAATGGGGCATCGTGTCACGCCTCGACACGGTCCAGGCCGAGGTGCTCCGGATTCGCTTGCGTCACCTGCCCTCTGTCATTGAACGCCGGCGCCGCAACGCCGCGCAATATCGCGCCGAGCTCGGCGGCCTTCCCCTGTTCATTCCGGTTTGCCGCAACATCGAGTTCAACACCTTCCACACCTTCGTCGTGCAGACGGACCGTCGCGACGACCTCCAGAAATATCTTGCTGACAAGCGCATCGAGACCGCGATCCACTATCCGGTACCGATCCACCTCCAGGAAGCGGCGGCGCATCTTGGCCACGGTCGCGGCGCGTTCCCGGTGACCGAGCGGCAGGCGGATCAGATCCTCACGCTTCCCATCAACCAGTTCCTCTCGACCTCGGACATCAGCTATATTTGCGCGACGGCCCGGGAGTATTTTGCATGACGGACACGGCTTTCCTCGAGGCCGATGAGCAGGCATTGGCGCAACGCTTCATCGACGACGGCTTCGTCACCACGCCGGCCGACGATCGCGCCGGGCTCGATCGTATCCAACGGCGCGCCGCCGAGCTCGCGGCGGATTATCTGAAGCTGCCACACGGCAACGACCCCTACGCGATGCTCGACACCATCCACACGCGGGTGAGCGTAGATGATCTCAACGGCCTGCGGCTGCACGTCTTCAACGGTCTCAACGCCGAGCCCTGGTTCCGGCCGACCTATTTCCGTCTGGCGCGCTCGACGATCGAGACCATCGTCGGCAACGAGCTCTGCATGCAGCGCCGCGTCAATCTCAGCATCCAGCTACCGGGAGACGATTCGTCGCTGCTCGCCACCCATTCCGACGTCTGGTCGGGCGACTCGCCGTTCGAGGTCGTGGTGTGGGTACCGCTGGTCGACGTCCACCGCACCAAATCGATGTATCTGCTGCCGCCATCCCTGAACGGCAACATGCAGGACCGGATGGCCAGCCTGCGCAGCGCCGAGGAACTCTACCAGACGATCAAGCCGCACGCGACTTTCATCGAGATTCCCTACGGTCACGTGATGCTGTTCAACCAGACCCTGATGCACGGCAATCGCATCAACGAGGAAGCCGGCTCGCGCTGGAGCATGAACTGCCGTTTCAAGAGCATCATGTCGCCCTATGCGGACAAGCGATTCGGCGAATTCTTCGAACCGATCCTGTTGCGCCCGGCGACACGTGTCGGCATGCAATACAAGCTCCCGGGAGGCTTCCATGGCTGAGCGAGCCGGCCATCGCGGCTATATCGGCGCCCGGCCATTGAACGGCAGCCGTACCCCGCAGCACGTCCAGAACATCGTGATCCGCGACTATGCGCGACGGAAGAAACTGCATTATCTGCTCAGCGCCGCCGAGCACACCATGCCCGGCAGCTACATGGTGCTTGAGGACATCCTGGACGAGCTGCCGCGGTTGCGCGGCCTGATTCTCTACAGCATCTTCATGCTGCCGCCCGACGAGGCACGGCGGCGGGAGATCTATGACCGGGTGCTGAGCGAGGGCTGCGATCTGCACGCGGCCGTCGAGGAGATCACGCTGTCCTCGCGCGACAACATCCAGGCCGTCGAGGACATCCTGCTCGTCAACAAATTCGCGACCATCCTGTGACGATGCTGCGGACCGGTTGAGGACAATGGCCGAGATCAACCTGCTCCAGCCGATGCACGCATCGACCAAGCGGAACTACGTTCAGCGGGTCGTCGAGCACGACAAGGCGGAATCCGCCACTGTCGCTCGGCAATGGGGACACGACTACTGGGACGGCGACCGCCGTTATGGCTACGGCGGCTACCGCTACGACGGACGCTGGCGCCCGCTCGCCCAGACCCTGATCGACCGCTATGGCATCAAGCCCGGGATGAGCGTGCTCGATGTCGGCTGCGGCAAGGGCTATTTGCTCTACGAATTCACCCAGCTCGTCCCCGACCTCACCATCGCCGGCATCGACATCTCCGACTATGGCATCGCCAACGCCAAGGAGGAGGTGCGGCCGCAATTAAAGGTCGGCAGCGCCGTCGAGCTCCCCTACCCCGACCACAGCTTCGATCTCGTGGTGTCGCTCGGCGTGCTCCACAATCTTCCGCTCGAGGACGTCTTCCGCGCCGTGTCGGAGATCGAGCGCGTGGGGCGCGGCGCCTCGAAATATCTGATGGTGGAATCGTTCCGCGACGAGCGCGAGAAGGCGAACCTGCTCTACTGGCAGCTCACCTGCCTGAGTTTCCATGGTCCGGAGACGTGGGCCTGGATCTACGACAAATGCGGCTACCGGGGCGACCATGGGTTCATCTTCTTCGAATGAAGCAACGGGCCTGCGCCGGCCGGCCTCGTTGCGGGCGCAAAATCCCGAAGTGTATTATTCGGACGACGCCATCGTCACGGCGGACGACGCCACGATCGCGGAGCTGAAGCGCATCGCCGCAGGCAATCCGCGTCTGCGCAGCCGGCTGTGCACGCATCCCGATCCTTCGTCCGGCCTGCACGAGATGCTGATCGTGCATCACCGCGAGTCCTATGTGCGGCCTCACAAGCATTTTGGCAAACCTGAATCGTTTCACCTGATCGAGGGCACTGCGCAGGTCGTGATCTTCGAGGACGACGGCCGCATTCGCGACGTGCTCGAGATGGCGCCGTACGGCCGGGGCGTGCTTTGCTATTACCGGATGCCCGAGCAGGTTTTTCACTCGATCCTGATCACCTCGGAGTGGCTGGTGTTTCACGAAACCACCGCCGGTCCGTTCGATCCCTCCCGCACGGCGTTTCCCGACTGGGCACCGGATGGCGGCGATGCCGCGGAAGTGCAGGTCTATGTCACTAGGACCGGTGCGCTCGCCGCGGAGCATCTGGCCCATCGCCATGCTTCACGAGCCAATCCAGCAGAGGTTCCTATTCGATGACTGATCATTGCCGCCTCTGCCACTCGACCAATTTGCGCCCGGTCATCGACCTCGGACAGATGCCGATTGCGCATCGGCTTCGGCACAGCCGCGACGAACAGGAGGAACGGTATCCGTTCGAGGTGTTCGCCTGCGGCGAATGCGGCCTCCCCCAGATCGTCAAGCCAATCGATCCCGACATTCTGTACCGGCAGTTCAACTACAATTTCAGCAGCTGGAAGCCGGAGCCGCACCAGGTCGACGAACTCGATACCATCGCCAAATTCTCGGCCCACCAATCCGTGTTCGAGATCGGATGCAATGACGGCCTGTTCATGGACAGGCTTCGCGAACGCGGTGCGAAGATTTTGGTGGGCGTCGAGCCCAACCCGGTGTCGGGCAAGATCGCCCGCGAGCGCGGCATCAAGGTCTATGCCGACATGATCAGCCCGGCGCTGTGTCACGACGCGGTCGCGGAGGCCGGCAAGTTCGACCTCGTCGTCTCGCGACAGGTGCTCGAACACATCGTCGATTTCGAGAATTTTTTCGACTGCGTGAAAATCGCGCTGCGCGACGACGGTCTGCTGTTCATCGACGTGCCTGATTTCGCGCCCGGCTCGACCGCGGGCGACCTCTCGGTCCTGTGGGAGGAGCACGTCAGCTACTTCACCGAGCCGACGCTGCTCGCGCTGCTGGCGCGCCACGGCTTCGAAGCGGTCTCGGTGAAGAAGTACAATTTCAGCGGCGGCAGCCTCGCGATCGCAGCGCGACATACGACGCGCGACGTTACGGCCCCGCCCGCGCCGTCCGGCGTCGGCGAGAGGTTCGGCCAGCGCGCAAGGGAGTACGGCGCGCGTCTCCGCCCGATCCTCGTCAAGGCCCGCGCCAACGGCGCCGAGATCGCCATCTACGGTGCCGGCTGCCGCGCCTGCACCTTCACCAATGCCCATGAACTCGCGGATCTCGTCGACCTCTCGGTCGACGACCAGAAGGAGCGCCAAGGCTTGTTCCTGCCCGGCACCGGCATTCCGATCCGCCCGCCGGAGGACCTCGCCGGGAAGTCGGAGCCGCTCGTTTGTCTTCTGGCCGTGAACCAGGAGAACGAAGACAAGGTCGGCAGCCGGCTGCGCGAAAACGTGAAGCGTCCGCTCCACATCGTTTCGATCTTCGCGCCATCGGACATCTGGAGCGAGCTCGATCGCCTTGAGCCCGCCGCAGGGTCGCGGCATGGCTGAGGACAAGCTCTTCAACTATTACGAACGTCAGGACGTCCTGCCGACGTTCGGCAATTTCAAATCCGCCGCCGAACTCGAAGCCTATGCCGGCCTGCGGCGCGAGTTGTTTTCCGACAAGCTGGTGCTGCCGCCGCGGTTGTTCCGCGACGCAGACGTGCTCGAATTCGGCCCCGATTCCGGCGAGAACGCGCTGGTGTTCGCCGGTTGGGGCGCAAACATGACGCTCGCCGAGCCGAACCGGCATGCGCACGCGAAAATCCAGGCTTACTTCGCGCATTTCAACCAGGCCCAACGTCTCCGCGAACTCCTATCGTTCGACGTCGAAGGATTTCACAGCGATCGCCGTTTCGACATCATCGATGCCGAGGGATTCATCTACACGGTGCAGCCGACTGAAAATTGGCTCGGCATCTTTCATCGGCTGCTCAATCCGGACGGTTACGCCGTCGTTTCCTACTACGAGCGCTACGGCGGCTTCTTCGAGCTCGCGCTCAAGGCGATTCATGCGGCCGGCAAGGTGCTGACGGGCCGTCCCGGACTCGAAACGGCGAAGCTGCTGTTCGACGCGAAATGGAACAGCATTCCGCACACGCGCAGCTTCGAATCCTGGCTGATGGACGTGCTCGAAAATCCGTTCGTCCGGCACCGCTACTTCCTCGACGCGGGCGCCTTGTGCACGGCGGCGCACGAACAGGGATTCGATATCCATTCGGCGTGGCCCGCCTATCGCGACGGCCTGGACGTCTACTGGCACAAGAAGATCCTGTCCGACGATGAGAAGCTGCGGCGCGCGACGCGCCACCTCGGCCGCAGTCGTCTGAGCTTTCTCGGCGGACGGAAGCTCTATCTGGCCGGCAAGACCGAAGCGGTCGACGCGATTTCGGCTTCGATCGAGACACTGGTTCTCGACGTCGATGCGATGATCGACGATCCCTTCGGCGACAGCCTGCCCCGTGCGATCGCGAGCCTCGCGTCACTGCGCGAGACGATACCGACGATGGAAATTCTCGCCGACGACGCTTCCGACGTCGACGCCATCATTGCGACCCTCGACAGTTTCCACCGTATCTTTGGCGCGATCGGGCGACGGGATGCGTCCACAGTCATAGCCCTCACCCAATCCGACCAGGCGTTCATCAACACCTGGGGACAGCCGGCGCATTTCCTCGTTCTCCGGAAACGCTTCGAGGGGTCCTAGCAAGTGAGGCCAGGCATTGGCATCATCGGAACGGGCATGGTCGGTCAGATGTGCCACCTCGCCAATTTCGCCGCCAACCCCACCTGCCGCGTTGTCGCGATTGCGGATCTGCGGCCTGATCTCGCCGCCGCAGCGGCGCAGAAATTCGACATCGCCCGGGTTTACGGTACGCACCGGGAATTGCTGGCGGATAGCGAGGTGTCGGCCGTCGTCGTCGTGACGAAGCGTCGCGCCACCGGCCCGATCGTGCTGGATGCATTGAACAGCGGTCGCCATGTGCTCTCGGAAAAGCCGATGGCCTACACCACGGCTCAGGCCGTTTCACTGACCGAGGCGGCGCGGCGGCACAACCTCGTCTACAGCATCGGCTACATGAAGCGTCATGATGCCGGGGTGGCGCGCGCGATTGCCGAGTTGGCGCGCCTGCGAGCGGATCAATCGCTTGGACGGATTGTTGGCGCGCGAGGCTGGTGCTTCGGTGGCAGCACGGGCCGGTCGCAGGACAATTTCGTCATGACCGGCGAAGTGCGGCCGGACGGGCTCGAGCTCTGGCAGGACGGCCCCGACTGGATGCCGGGCGCGATGCGCCCCGGCTACGACAATTTTCTGAACGTGTTCAGCCATATCATCAATCTCGCGCGCTACGTGCTCGGATCGTCACCGACAGTTGCGGAAAGCACCGTCGAGACCTCGGGCGCGGCGACCGTGACACTCGACTTCGACGGCGTCGCCTGCGCGCTGCAACTCGCGAATGAACTCGAAGGCGTCTGGCGCGAGGGGCTGAGCATCGAATTCGAGCGGGGCACGCTGACCATCGAATTGCCCCCGCCTTTTGCCGAGCAGGAGGCGGAGGTCATCCTCGATCAGCAAGGACAACGCACGCAATTGCCGCGCGACACGAGCTGGGCGTTTCGGCGTCAGGCCGATGCATTCGTCGCTGATATCGTGGAACAGAGGACGCCGTTGGCGTCCGGCGAGGATTCCGTGGCCGACATCGCCCTTGCGGAGGCGATCTGGAAAGCGCGGGTCGGTCGCTAGGTTTCACGCCGTCCGGCGGCAATATCCGGGCGATGGCTGATCGCCCACGTTCCAGCTAAGTGTTTGATTTGGCTGGCAGGAGTGGCAGGGCTCGAACCTGCGACCCCCGGTTTTGGAGACCGGTGCTCTACCAATTGAGCTACACTCCTACGGACCCTGCGTTGCCGCCCGGATCAGGCCGCTTTGAAGCACAGGGGGCGGCCGGATTGCAAGGCCGGATTGCAAGGGTGAAGCGCGCTGGCTTCGCTTGTTTGTGCCGCGCCTTCTGGGCCACAGTCCGCTCCGAACAATAATAAGCACCGGGAGTACCCATGACTGCGTCCGCGACAGCCCACCGCCCCTCGATTGCGCCGAAAACCCCGCCTCTGCCGGAATCCCGCCCCGAGACGCTGGGGCTGTCGCGTCCTCGCCTCCAGGCCATGTCGGACGCCTTCAAGCGCGAGATCGACAAGGGAACCGTTCCGGGCGTCACCGTGCTGGTGGCACGGCACGGCCAGGTCGGCTGGTTCGAGGCGCTCGGCAGACAGAGCCCGACAGGCGCAGCGCCGATGGCGCATGATTCGATCTTCCGCATCTTCTCGATGACCAAGCCGATCGTGTCGGTCGGCATCATGACGCTGGTCGAGGACGGCCACCTGCTCCTTGCCGACCCCGTCGCGAAATTCATCCCGGAGTTCGCCAACCAAAAGGTCGGCGTGGTCAGCGGCGGCAAGCTGGAACTGGTTCCGCCAAAGCGCCCGATGACGGTGCAGGACCTGCTCCGCCACACCTCTGGCCTGACCTACGAGCACCAGGGCGACGGCCCCGTGCACAAGATCTACCAGGACTCGCGGGTGCGCAGCCGCAAGATCACCAATGCCGAGCACGCCGCCTTGGTGGCGAGCTTCCCCCTGGTCTGCCATCCCGGCGACGAGTTCAACTACAGCCGCTCCACCGACATCCTCGGTCGCATCATCGAGGTTGTCAGCGGCAAGTCGCTCGGCGCGTACCTCGCTGAGCGCATTCTTACGCCCTTGCAGATGGCCGAGACCGGCTTTGCGACAGCGGAGGCCAATGCCGTCCGGCTCGCCGAGCCGTTCGCAGCCGATCCCTGGACCGGCGACAAGGTCGCGCTGTTCAACATGCTCGAGCAGCCAATCATGGAGTCCGGCGGCGGCGGCCTCGTCTCGACCACCATGGACTATGCCCGTTTCGCGCTGATGCTGCGCAATGGCGGCACGCTCGACGGCAACAGGATCATCGGCCGCAAGACGCTGGAGCTGATGGCCTCCGATCATCTCGGACCTCACGTCGTGACCAACGGCACTCTGCTGTCACCCGGCCATGGTTTCGGCCTCGGCTTCGCGGTGCGCCGCGATGCCGGCATCGCGCCCTTCCCCGGCAGCGTCGGCCAGTTTTTCTGGAGCGGCATTGCGGGGACGTTCTTCTGGATCGATCCGAAGGAGGATCTGTTCGTCGTGTTCATGAGCCAGGGCCCGGGACAGCGCGATTTTACGCGAACGCTGGTGCGGGATCTGGTGTACGCGGCGGTGGATTGAAACGGCGCCGCTATGCGCGGCGCTGCATCCACATTTTCGCTGTCATGCCCCGGCTTGACCGGGGCATCCAGTACGCCGCGGCGGATCTCGTGGGAGCGAGCTCTGCAACGAAGGCCGCGGAGTACTGGATCGCCCGCGCTTCGCGGGCGATGACAGCTACTGGGGCCTCAGCTGATCGTGGCGCCGCCGTCGATCACCATGGTCTGGCCGGTCATGAAGTCGCCGGCCCGCGAGCCCAGGAACACCGCGGCGCCCGCGATCTCGTCGGGGACGCCGATGCGCAGCAGCGGCGAGCGCGCGGTCGAGGCTTTCAAATTCTCCGGATTGTCCCACAACGCTTTCGCAAAATCGGTCTTGATCAGGCCCGGCGCGATGCAGTTCACGCGGATGTTGTGCGGGCCATATTCGCAGGCCAAATTGCGCGCGAGCTGCATGTCTGCGGCTTTCGAGATCGCGTAGGCGCCGAGGATGGTCGAGCCTTTCAGGCCGCCGATCGAGGAGACGATGATGATCGAGCCGTCCTTGCGCTCGATCATCTGCGGCACCACCATCGAGATCAGCCAGTTGTTGGCGACGATGTTGTTGTCCAGGATCTTCCTGAACTGATCGTCGGAGATGCCGGCGAGCGGGCCGTAATACGGGTTCGACGCGGCGTTGCAGACCAGCACGTCGATCTTGCCAAAGGCGCGGTTGCTCTCGTCGATGAGGTTTTGCAGGTTTTCCTTCGACGAGATGTTGGCGGCGATCGCCACCGCGGTACCTTTGCCGAACTTGTCGTTGATGCCCTTCGCGACCTGGTCGCAAACGTCGGCCTTGCGCGAGGAGATCACCACCTTGGCGCCGTGCTCGGCCATGCGCTCGGCGATCGCAAGCCCGATGCCGCGCGTCGAGCCCGTGATGACGGCGACTTTCCCCTTCATGTCGAACAAGGTCATGTTTCTCTCCCAGAGTACGTTTGATTGCTTGAAGCTTACGCCGCATCCGCGCGACCGGGCAATTGCTCAGGCGAGCTTCTTGACTTCCGGTCCCGCGGGTTGATGCATCGCCGCATGCGCGTCGTCCGCGATCCACGGCTGCTGGTTCACCATCGGCAGCCGCCAGACGCTGCGCTCGGGGCTTGCGAAATAGTCGAGCCGCGTCACCGAGCAATTGTCGATATCGAACGCGAGCCCCCGCTCCGGCTGATTGTCGAGCGCCAAGCCCAGCGCCGCCTTGATGGTGCCACCATGTGCAACCGCGATCACGTCCTGCCCGGCGGCCTCATTGTTGATCCGCTCGATGGTGCGGCGGGCACGGTTGTAGAGATCCATGAAGCTTTCGCCGCCGGGCGCAGGCTCGTTGATATCGGCAAACCAGCTCGAGCCGACGGGACGGCTGGCGATGAACTCGGCGCGGTTCATGCCCTGCCAGCGGCCGAGATTTTGTTCGGCGAGGTCCGCTTCCCATTTCATCGATGCAGGCCTCGGGAAGCCCGCTGCCCAGATCGCTTCGGCAGTCTGATGCGTGCGCATCAGATTGCTCGAATACCAGACCGCCTTGCGTGGCAGCACCTTGGCAACAGCATTGAAGACGTAGGTATCGCTGGTGTCGCAAGCGAGATCGGACTGACCGTAGATGTTGCCGCCGTCATTGCGCACGGGCGCGTGACGGACCCACCACCAGCGTGTCGTGACCACTTTGGGCTTGTCTGCACCTGCCATCGAAACCCTTCCATCCCGTTTGATGTCGCTGTACGTCAGTAGTGAACGCGCCTCAAGACACTTTACCGTTTGAAATCTTGTTTGAAATTCCGTCGCGCGGCAAGCGTCGCGTGCGAACCAAAGGGAGAAACCGCATGGGCCGTCTGCAAGGCAAATCCGTCATCATCACCGGTGCCGGCAGCGGCATCGGTCGCGCGGCCGCGCTGCTGTTCACCAGGGAAGGCGCCAAGCTGATCGCGGTCGATCGCACCGAGGCAGTGAAGGAGACGGTCGACGAGGTGAAGAAGGCCGGCGGTGTCGCGGAAGCCATGATGGCGGACGCGGGCTCCGAACAGGACGTCATCGCCGTGATCGACAAGGCGGTGAAGACGCACGGCCGCCTCGACGTGATCTGGGCCAATGCCGGCGTCTCCGGCGGACTCGTTCCGCTCGGCGAGCAGACCGTCGAGCAGTGGCAGGAGGTTTTGCGCATCAATCTGATCGGGCCGTTTCTCGCGGTGAAGCATGCGATGCCGCACATGGTGAAGCAGCAGTCCGGCGCGATCGTGCTGACCGCGTCCGTCGCCGGCCTCAAGGCCGGCGCCAGCGGTCACCCCTATGCGGCGAGCAAGGCCGGCGTCATCTCCCTGGTGCAGACCACGGCCTATTCGCTCACCGGCACCGGTGTGCGCATCAACGCGGTGTGCCCGGGCCTGATCGAGACCGGCATGACCAAGCCGATCTTCGACCGCGCCAAGGAGCGCGGCACCGCCGACAAGATCGGCCAGCTCAATCCACTCAAGCGCCCCGGTCAGCCGCACGAGCTCGCCGCGATGGGACTGTTTCTGGCCAGCGACGAGGCGTCGTATGTCAATGGCCAGGCCTTCCCGGTGGACGGTGGCCTCACGGCGTCGATGCCGTATACGGGGAAACCGGTTTAGCGCAACTGCTTCGGCACCGTCATTGCGAGCGCAGCGAAGCAATCCAGAATCTTTCCGCGGCGGCAGACTGGATTGCTTCGCTGCGCTCGCAATGACGGAGTCTTTGGATGGCAGCGTCACGCTTCCATTCACATTCTCGATCGCAGATGCACCTTCGCATCCTCGCGGCTTGTTCGCCCGAGCTTTGCTTTGGTCGTCTCACCCAGACGGCATACGCCGCTTCCGAATTTCGGCAAAGTTTCGCCGCCGCGCGTTGGGCCACGGCTCGCGTGTTTTGCTCGACGGCAACGCAAGGCGTTGCAGGCTCGGATTTGTGCTGGTTTGCCCTACCACCCGCAACATTGGTATGGTTCGTGCAAGCACTTCAGCTTCCATCCCCCTGACAAGAACGTGAAAATGCCAAGCTCAAGACCCGACCGTATTCGCAAGCTGCTCGCCGACCTCGTCGGCTTCGACACGATCAGCGATCGCTCCAACCTGCCCCTGATCGCGCATATCGAGAGCTATCTCGCCACGCTCGACGTCAAGGGTGAGCGCATCGTCGACGAGACCGGACAGAAAGCCTCGCTATGGGTCACCATTGGACCCGAGGACTGCCCGGGCCTGGTGCTGTCGGGGCATACCGACGTGGTGCCCGTGGTCGGCCAGGACTGGAGCCACGATCCGTTCAAGCTGATCGAGCGCGACGGCAGGCTCTATGGCCGCGGCACCACCGACATGAAGGGATTCGTCGCGGTGTGCCTCGCCATGGTGCCGGAGATGCTGGAAGCGAAGCTCGCGACACCGATCCATCTGGCGATCTCCTATGACGAGGAGATCGGCTGCGTCGGCGTGCGGCCGATGCTGCGCGAGGTCGCGAAGAAACGGATCAAGCCGCTCGGCGCCTTCATCGGCGAGCCGACCGAGATGAAGGTCATCATCGGCCACAAGGGCAAGCACGGCGTGCGCGCGACCTTCAAGGGGCTCGCCCGCCACTCCTCGATCGCGCCCGAGGGTGTCAACGCCATCGAATACGCCGCCGAGCTGATCGTCGAAATCCGCCGTCGCGCCGTGGCGCTCGCAGCCGTGCGAGCGGCCGACAGCCTCTACGACGTTCCGCACTCGACGCTGCTCACCAGCATCGTCCATGGCGGCGCCGCGCTGAACATCGTCCCTGATACTTGTACGGTGGATTTCGAATGCCGCGGCATCGGCATTACGGAGTCGCGCGAGGTGACGGATGCGATCGTCGCCTGGGCCAAGGCGAAGATCGAGCCAGCGATGAAGAAGCAGCATCCGGACTGCGGCATCGATTTCGAAGAGATCCTCGACTACCCTGCGCTTGACACGGCGGCCGATGCGACAATCGTCACGCTGGCCAAGAGCCTGGCTGGCCGCAACGACCACGCCAAGGTCGCGTTCGGCACCGAGGCAAGCCTGTTCGCCAGCATGGCCGATATCCCGTCCGTCGTGATTGGCCCCGGCTCGATCGCGCAGGCGCATACACCGGACGAATTCGTGGAAATGGCGGAGCTGGAGAAATGCGCCGGCTTCGTGGAGAAGCTGATCGCGCATTGCGTGAAGGGGTAAGGCTTCTCCTCGTCATTGCGAGCGAAGCGAAGCAATCCAGAATGGTTCCGCGGGGGCAGTCTGGATTGCTTCGTCGCAAGAGCTCCTCGCAATGACGGGAGTATGTGGGGCAGCGCGTATCCCACGTGAGCGGTGCGCCTCATCGCTCCTGCAAGGCCAGCCGCACACCGACGGCGCAGTAGATCGTCCCGACCACCTTGCCCTGCCATTTCACGACGGCCGGATGGCGGCGTAGCAAATTGCCGAGGCGGCCGGCGCCGACGGCGAACACCACCGTACTGAGGAGGCCGAGCAACACGAACACAGCGCCGAAGAGCGCGAGCTGTAGCGTCGTCGAGCCGTGTTCTGGACGGACGAACTGCGGCAGGAACGCGAGGAAGAACAGCGCGGTCTTGGGATTGAGCACTTCGGTCAGCACGGCCTGCCGGAATGCCCGCGCTGCGCTGATCGCGGGCGCACCGCCATTCACCTCGATCGCGCCTTGTCGAGCATGGCGCGAACGCCGAGATAGATCAGGAAGCCTGCGCCCGCGTATTTGACGACGCTGAACAGCAGCGCCGACGTTGCAATGATCGCAGAGAGGCCGACGATGGCCATGGTGGTGTGGACCACGTCACCAGCCGCAATTCCCGCGCCCGTCGCGATGCCGACCCTGGTTCCCGAGCTCGCGGCGCGCGCCATGGTGAGGAGCGTCGCCGGACCGGGAATGAAGACGAAGCCGAGGACGATGAGGATGTAGGTGATGAGCGTGGTGTGGTCGATCATGCGGGTATCTCTCTCGTCATTCTGTCCCGTGTCCCGGACACGAGAGGAACGCAAGCAAAGGCGCGGCCGCCGGCAGCGCCTTCGGAGTCCTTAAACCGCGCCGGCCTTCTGAGCATACTCCCAAGACGCTTTCGACAGCGGTACGGTGCGCTTGGCTGACTCCAGCGCCTTGGCATTCGCCGCGGTGCCGTCGCGGACGCGGCCAGCGATGCCTTGCGTGATGCCGGCGAGGCGGAACAGGTTGTAAGCAAAATACCAGTTGAGGTCAGGCACCGTCATCTTGGTGACGTTGCAATAGATCTGCGCGGCCTCTTCCACGCTCGGGATGTTGAGCGCCTTGAGGTCGGCACCGTCCAGGCCGGGCATCACCCACTGCATCAGCAGATAGGTGAAGTCGGCCATGGGATCGCCGAGCGTCGACAATTCCCAATCGAGCACGGCCTGCACGCGCGGTTCCGTCGCATGGAAAATCATGTTGTCGAGGCGATAGTCGCCGTGGACGATCGAGACGCGCGCCTGCTCCGGCACGGTCTTCGGCAGCCATTCGGCGACCTTCTCGAACTCCGGAATGGTCTGGGTCTCGGACGCGCGGTACTGCTTGGTCCAGCGGTCGATCTGGCGCGCGAAATAATTGCCGGGCTTGCCGAAGTCGCCAAGACCGATCGCGACGGGATCGAACATATGGAGCTTGGCCAGGGTCTCGATCTTGCTGGTGAAGATCTTTCGGCGATCTTCCGGAATCTGGCTCGGCAGCGTCGGATCCCAGAACACCCGGCCGTCTTCCATCGACATGATGTAAAACGCTGAACCGATGATGCTGTCGTCCTGGCATAGCGCATAGGCCTTCGCGACCGGAAAGCCCTGCTTTCCCAGCGCCGCGATCACCCGATATTCGCGATCGACCGCATGCGCCGACGGCAGCAATTTGCCGAACGGCTTTCGGCGCATCACGTAGGAGCGGTTCGGCGTGTCGAGCCGGTAGGTCGGGTTGGACTGGCCGCCCTTGAACTGGAGCACGACCAGCGGCCCCTGATAGCCTTCGACGTTGTCGCGCATCCAGGCTTCGAGCCGCATCTCGTCGATACGATGACGCTCCTCGACTGGTTTGGTGCCCGAGAACTCTTCGTCTTTCCTGACGCCGTCAGCCACGATGACGCTCCCTCTTCAGTCCGGACATGATCCTAATCGGTAACCCCCAGCGCACTTGCGTCAAGCGGTCATCCGATCACGGATCATGCCCTGTCGTTTCTTCAAATCGGGAGCGCCAGCATGCTCTCCCGCTTAATGACTGGAAGAGTTTGCATACTTCCGAACCTCGAGCCTGGCAATGGCGCGATTGTGCACCTCGTCCGGGCCGTCGGCGAGACGGAGCGTGCGGATGTGGGCGTAGTCCTTGGCAAGGCCGGCTTCGTCCGAGACGCCTGCACCGCCGAAGGCCTGGATCGCCTCGTCGATGATCTTCAGCGCCATGTTGGGGGCTGCGACCTTGATCATGGCGATCTCGGCCTGCGCGGTCTTGTTGCCGACCTTGTCCATCATGTCGGCGGCCTTGAGGCACAACAGCCGCGTCATCTCGATATTGGTGCGGGCCTCGCCGATGCGCTGCTCCCATACCGAATGCTCGACGATCCGCTTGCCGAAGGCAGTGCGCGAGGTGAGCCGCTTCACCATTTTCTCCAGCGCCTCCTCGGCCTTGCCGATGGTGCGCATGCAGTGATGGATACGGCCGGGACCGAGACGGCCCTGCGCGATCTCGAAGCCGCGGCCTTCGCCGAGCAGGATGTTTTCCTTCGGCACCCGCACATTCTCGAGCAGCACCTGGGCGTGGCCATGCGGCGCGTCGTCGAAGCCGAACACCGGCAGCATCTTCTCGACCTTGATGCCGGGGGTGTCGAGCGGAACCAGGATCTGCGACTGCTGCTGGTGCTTGGCCGCCTTGAAATCGGTCTTGCCCATCAGGATCGCGATCTTGCAGCGGGGATCGCCGACGCCGGACGACCACCATTTGCGGCCGTTGATGACGTAGTGATCGCCGTCCTTCACGATGCTGGTCTCGATGTTGGTGGCATCGGACGAGGCCACCGCCGGCTCCGTCATCAGGAAGGCGGAGCGGATCTCGCCGTCCATCAGCGGACGCAGCCATTTGCGCTTCTGCTCCTTGGAGCCGTAGCGCATGAACACTTCCATGTTGCCGGTGTCGGGCGCGGAACAGTTGAAGACTTCCGAAGCCCAGGAGATGTGACCCATCTGCTCGGAGAGCAGCGCGTATTCGAGATTGGTCAGTCCCGCGCCGCGGAATTCGTCATCCTCATGCTCGTTGGGCGGCATGAACATGTTCCAGAGGCCTTCGGCCTTCGCCTTCTTCTTGAGATCCTCGAGCACCGGGATCACCTTCCAGCGTTCGCCACTGCGATCCTGCTCATCATAGACCGGCACGGCCGGGCGCACGTGCTTGGCCATGAAGGACTGCACGCGGTCGAGCCATTCCTTCTGCTTCGGCGACAGATCGAAATCCATGGGACGCTCCTCGTCTTTGCCAACTCGTTTTGGCGAATTTGTTTTGGCGAACTTGTTTTGCGCCGGACTGTCCACCCGCATTGTGCGACCCGCAAGTGCGAATGCGCGGCTTGCGGACGCCCCGGAACCCATTCGCACTTTTGCGAACGACTCCTGATTGCGGATTGACTTTCCCGGCCTTCAAACGATAGTTTCATACAACTGTTTGAATTGCAACTCCCTCCCCGAGGGGCTCCCATGGCCAGCGATCATACCCGGACTGCCATTCTCGCCGCCGCCGAACGGCTCTATGCCGATCGCGGGTTCGGCGACGTTACGCTGCGCGACATCGTCGCGGAGGCCAATGTCAACCTCGCGGCGGTGAACTATCATTTCGGCTCGAAGGACGAGTTGATCGCGGAGCTGTTCGTGACACGCTCGATCGCCACCAACCGCGAGCGCTTGCGCGAATTGAAGGCGGCGGAAGAACAAGGCGACGGCCGCGCGCCGATCGAGGTGATCCTGCATGCGCTGGTCGGTCCGACGCTGCGCGGCTGCCTCGGTCCCGAGAACCAACGCTCGAGCGCGGCGCGCTTCATGATCCGCGCCTCGATCGAATCCGTGCCGCCGATCCGCCGCATCAAGAATCGCGAGATCGACCATTTGCGGAAATTCGCCGGCGCGATGCGAAGGTCCCTGCCCGATCGCAGCGACGTCGATATCTACTGGGGCCTGAATTTCGCGCTCGCCATGGCGCACCACACCATCCGCGAGAGCGAGCGGCTGACGAAATTATCGGAAGGCAAATGCGATCTCGACGACGTCGAGGACGTGGTCGCGCGCGTCGTCAGCGTGGCGACGATGGCGCTGACGGCGGGACGGACAGAGGCGAAGGCGCCGCCAAAGGTGGCGGCGCGCTAACCTCACATCATCGCGATGCAGTCGATCTCGACGTCGAAGGGGCCGAACCATTCCGGCGTGCAGACGAAGATCCGCGCCGGCGGATCGTGCGGGAAATAGCGCGCATAAACGGCGTTGAACGCGGCGAAGTGTTGTGTCGAGGTGCAATAGACGTTGCACTTCATGACGTTGTCGAGGCTTGCGCCTGCCGTCTGAAGGCACAGCTTCATCTGCTCCATGACGAGTTCGCTCTGCCGTTCGATCGGCTCCTCCGCGATCTCGCCCGTGTCGGGGTCGAACGGCGGCAGCCCTGCGACGAAGATCATGTTGCCGGCGCGCGTGACCGGCGAGACCGGGGCTTTCCGGCGGTCAAGGAATGTCGAGATCGGTTCGACGCGGAGCGCTTCGCGTTTCATTCCGGGTTTCACTTCGAGGTTCATGGGCGGCCACCTTCGGTTCAAGCGAGATGACGGCTTGCTACATCATAGCGCAGCCGTCATGCTTCGCTTTCGACCGAAGTGTGTCGCCGAGCCCGCCTAGGCGTGCTGCGGCATCTCCTCGGCCTCTTCCTTGGCGAGCAGCAGCAGCATCTCGATGCCCATGTCGCCTTCCTGAGGCGAGCGAATGAACTTTATTTCGTCGGCGCTTTGCCGCAACGCGGCAACGATCGCGACGGCCTGGTTGGCCGTTGCCGCCTCGGTCGCCAGAATTGCCTTCTGGTTCTTGGCCTGAAACCCGATCGTGTAGGACATGCGTTCCCTCCCGGACTGAGTGGAAGGATCGAATCTGAGTCGCGCGCGGAGCGGAAGCCTGTGCGAGTACGGACCGGGATTATCTGGGGATGGCCCGCAAGCCTCAGGCAAGCCCGAGCATCGCGCGCGCCTCGTTGGCGGTCGCGACGCTCGCACCCAGGCTCTTGACGATGCCGGCGGCACGCCCGACCAGCTCGGCATTAGTCTTCGCCAGCACGCCCTTGGACATATAGAGATTGTCCTCCATGCCGACGCGGACGTGGCCGCCGAGCAAATAGGCTTGCGCCACCATCGGGAATTCAGCGCGGCCGATACCGAAGCCGGACCAGATCGCGCCCGGCGGCAACAGGCTGCGGGCATAGAACATCGTCTCGGGCGTTGCGGAGAAGCCGTATTTGACGCCGAGCACGAGCGAAAACAGGCCCGGTCCTTTCAGCGTGCCGTCGGCAAGGAGATCGCGGGCCAGATGGCAGTCGCCGGAATCGAACAGCTCGATTTCCGGCAGCACGCCGGCCGCCTTCATCCGCTCGGCCATGATGCGGACGTTGCGCGGGGTGTTGATCACGACCTCGCCACCGGAATTCATGGTGTTGAGATCGAGCGTGCAGATGTCGGGCTTGAGCAGCTCGATATGCTCGACGCGCTTTTCGGGATGCAGCAACGTGGTGCCTGCAGCGGCGACGCGGGGATCCTCAATCGAAGGAACAAACCGCCCGCCGGGACCGGTCGTGAGGTTGATGACGAGAGACGTGTTGCGGGCGCGAATGCGATCCACCACATCGCGATAGAGATCGATCTCCATCGAAGGCCGCCCCGTTGCGGGATCGCGGACATGGATATGGGCAATCGCGGCGCCGGCTTCGGCCGCTTCCAGCGCCGACGTCGCGATCTGCTCGGGCGTGATCGGCAGATGCGGCGACTGCTCGGGCTTTGTCAGATTGCCCGTGATCGCGCAGGTGATGATGGTCTTGGTCGGGGTCATGCGTACTGTCCCTTTTCGTAAAACGCGCCACGAGCACCGGACCTCTTCCTTCTCTCCTTGCTGGAGAAGGTGGCGCGAAGCCGGATTAGGGGTTCTCTCCACGAACTCAACTCACAACGGCGCGCGCGGACAGAACCTCACCCGTCTCGCCGCTATGCGGCGAGCCACCCTCTCCCACAAGGAGCGAGGGTAAGAAATCGCTAGATGATGCCCTGCTGCTTCAGCGTCTCGATCTTGCCGGCATCATAGCCGAGCTTGCCGGCGAGCACCTCCTGGGTGTGCTCACCGAGCAGCGGCGGGGCGCGGTAGTCCTTGATCGGGGTTTCCGAGAGCGTCAGCGCGTTGCGGATCAGCGAGAGATCGGGCTGGAAGGGATGATCGACCTTCACCCGCATGCCGCGCGACTGGACATGCGGATCGGAAAACACCTGCTCGAAATTGTTGATCGGACCTGACGGCACGCCGGCCTCCTCCAGCTTGTCCAGCCAATAGGCCACCGGCTGCTTCAGGAACAGGCCGGCGAAGATCGCCATGATCTCCTTGCCGTGCACGACGCGGTCGTTGTTCTTGACGAAGCGCTTGTCGTTCGCGAGCTCGGGCTCGCCGAGCACGGCGCAGGTGCGCTGGAACTGGCCGTCATTGCCGACCACCAGCATCAGCTCGCCGTCGGTGCAGCGGAACACGCCGGCCGGCATGCCGCCATTGCCCCAGGTGCCGCGGCGCGGCGGCGTCTTGCCGTTGACGAGATAGATCTGCAGCCAGTGCGACAACGAGGCGATGACGGTGTCGAACAGGCAGACGTCGATATGCTGTCCCACGCCGTCATTGGCGTCGCGATGGTAGAGCGCCGAGAGAATCCCGATCGAGGTGTTCATGCCGGTCATGTAGTCGACGATCGACGGGCCGACCTTCATCGGCCCCTCGCCGGGCTCGCCGTCGATATGGCCGGTGACGCTCATCAGGCCGCCCATTGCCTGCAGGATGGCGTCATAGCCGGCGCGCGGCGCATAAGGGCCGGTCTGGCCGAAGCCGGTCACCGAGCAGTAGATAATGCCGGGATTGATCGCCTTGATGGTCTCGTAGTCGAGGCCGTAGCGCTTGAGATCGCCGACCTTGTAGTTCTCCATGAAAACGTCGACGTCCTTGGCGAGCTCGCGGATGATCGCCTGCCCCTCGGGCTTGGCGATGTTGACCGTGACCGACTTCTTGTTGCGGTTGGCACAGAGGTAAAACGAATTGTTGTTGTTGGCCTTGCCCTCGGGGTCGGTCAAATAGGGCGGGCCGAAGGCGCGCGCGTCGTCACCCGTGCCCGGCCGCTCGATCTTGATCACCTCCGCGCCCAAATCGCCCAGCATCTGGGCCGACAGAGGCCCGGCAAGCACGCGGGTGAGGTCAAGGATCTTGATGCCTGAGAGCGGCAGGGCCGACATGTCGAATTCCTCCGGGACCTGGATATTGGCGCGGCGGCGAGATCGCGGGCCGCGCTCCCTGCGGATACACTATTTTGGCGGTCCGAGCACTGCGCTGGCGGCATACAGCTATCCGCCCGCCCGCCCGGCCCAGGTCACCGCGGCGAATTTCCGCAGCGCGAATTCTCAGGTCGCGGCCGCTGCAGCCACCTGCGGCCGCCGGCGGCCGAGCAGGACCAGAATCAGCACCGTGGCGCTGGAGCAGATGAAGGTGAGACCGAGCGCGCCGCGGCTGCCGAACTGGGTGAGCAGGCCGACAAGGAGCGGCGGCGAGACCGCGGATGCGAGATTGAGCGGCAGCGCGATCATCGACATCGCCTTGGCGAACTCGGTCTGATCGTAGAACACGAGCGGGATCGTTGCCCGCGCCACCGCCATCGCGCCGCTGCCGGCGCCGTAGAGCAGGATGAAGGCCGCAACCGCCCAGGTCGCGCCCTCGCTCGTCATCAGCAGCAGCATGGCGATCGGCAGCGCCGTGCCGGCGACGAGCCCGGTCGTGATTCCATCCCACCGCCCTCCGCCGAGAAAATCGAGCCCGCGCGCGCTGACCTGGATCACGCCCAGCATCGAGCCGAACGCGAGCGCCTGCGCCGGGGGAAGCCCCTCCGCCCGGAGCAACTCGATCATGATAGCGCCGATGCCGAAATTGACGAAGGCGTTCAGCGTGATCGCGGCGACGACGAGGCTAAAGGTGCTCCTGGGAATCGCAGGCGGCGGCAAAGACTTCACCGACTCACCACCACGACCCGCGGCGATTTTCCGGCGCGGGGCGAGGAACGCGTAGAGCGGAAGGTTGATGACGACTATCATGGCCGCATAGACCATGCACGTCCCGCGCCAGCCGAGCAGACCGCTGAGGAACGACGTCGTCGGCCAGAAGATGCTGCTCGACAAGCCAGTCACCAGCATCAGCGCGCCGATCGCGTTCTTGGCCTGCCGCCCGGCGACCTCGTTCAGCATGATATAGGCGCCGGTCGACAGCGTGGCGCTGCCGGCGATGCCGAGGACGATCCAGGCGGCGAAATACACCCTCGGCTCGCGCGCGAGGGACAGCAGTATGAAGCCCGGCACGGTCAGGACCGTGCCTGAGATCATCACCTTTCGTGCACCGTGCCGTGCAAACGACTTGGCGAGCCAGGGCGCGCACAGTCCCATCGACACATAGAGCACGGACGTCCCGGCGAACACCGCCGGCAAGCTCATGCCGAGATCGGCCGCGAGATCGCGTCCGACGATGGCGGGAAGACCTATCGTACCCCACCCAACAAGCTGGGAGACCGCGAGCACCAGCAGGACCCCGATGAGCCTGCTGTCAGATTTCAGAAACCGCATTCCAACCGTCGCCTGCCCGCCAGGCGCAAATCACGCCTGTGACGCCAGTCTTACGCCCGGACTCAGTGCAGGGAAACGCCGGCCGCCGAATGGCAGCAGGCGGCCGGGAGCATGTCAGGAGGCGGCAGGAGCTTCCGCGATCCCGAGCAGGGATCGCGCCTCGGCCGCAGTCGCCACGCGCCGGCCGTGGCGCGCGACAGCCTCACCGGCGACGGCCACGAGCTCGGCGTTGCTGGCGGCGAGGCGCGCCTTGTCGATCCTGATATTGTCCTCGAGTCCGGTGCGGACCGCATCGGAGCCCCGCGCGAGCGCCCAGCCCATGACCTCGGCCTGGTGGCGTCCGATCCCGGCTGCCGTCCACGTCGCCTTCGGGATCAGCCGCCTGAGCTCTCCCAGCAGAATGTCGAGGACATGCTCGTCCGCGGGCATGGCGTTCTTGACGCCCATGACGAACTGCACGTGCGGACGCGCGTCGATCAGCCCGGCCTCGATCAAGCGGCGGGCCCCGTGCAGATGCGACAGATCGAAGATCTCAATTTCCGGCCGGATGCCATTCGCCTTCATGCCGGTGGCGAGAGTCTCCACCAGCGCGGCGCTGTTCTCGTAGACGATGGTCGGAAAGTTCACCGATCCCGTGGACAGCGAGGCCATGTCGGGCTTCAGGTAGAGCGACGATCCGCGCGCCGAGGGATCGCGGCCCCGCCCGCCGGTCGAGAACTGAACGATCATGTCAGGACAGTGCTTCCTGATCCCCTCCTGCACCACGGCGAAACGCTCGGGATCGGAGGACGGCGTCTCGTCGTCGTTGCGAACATGGATGTGGGCGAGCGTGGCACCGGCTTCGAAGGCCTGGTGCGTCGACTCGATCTGTTCGGACGGCAGGATCGGGACCGCCGGATTGTCCTTCTTGCGCGGAACGGAGCCGGTGATGGCGACAGCGACGACGACGGGGTTCATCTTGCAACCTCATATTGATTGCGCTCACGCGCACCAAATTCGAATCGGCAGCCTGACTATGCAGTGAGGCCCTGCCGCCGCGAACATCGTCGATCGCGGCGGCAGTTGCCTCTACCATACCGTCAGGTCCGAACCGTGGCAGCCCCGCTCACTGCATCGCCGGCCCGCTGGCGGTCATAATCTGCCCGCGGCATCGGAACGGCATTGGGATTGCCGAGATCGTCGATCCTGATCCGATAGGTTTCCCGCGCGGTCAGGGCCGCCAGCGCGGCGATGACCGTGATAGCGAAGGCAATCGCCCCCACCGTTAACGGGATGTTTGTCGAGCCGGGAGGCGCGACGGTCGCAAACAGGGCGGGAAGCAATGCGGTGATGGTGGTTCCGATGTTCTGCGATATCGCCATCGCCGAGACGCGGGTGCGGGTCGGAAACAGCTCCGGGTAAAAGCTCGGGAAGATCGCGTTGTAGCCCTGATAAACTACGCCCCACATCAGCAGCGACACCAAGATTGCCAGCGGCACATTCCTGATGCTGATGGCATAGAGATAGCAAAAGGCGAGCAAGCCGGAGAGAAGCGCGCCTACGATGATCGGAGGCTTGCGGCCGACCTTGTCGGAGAGATTGCCGACGAAGGGAATGACGAACACCGCCAGCATGTTTCCGAGCACGGGGATCCAGAGATAGACGTCCTTGGCAAAACCGATCCCGTAGGCCGGCTGCACCGCATAGGCCGCGCCGAAGATGGTCGCAACGACAGGAATGACATTCATCAGCGCCATGCAGATGACCCTGAGCATGTCGCGCCAGCTCAGCTTGATGGCCTGGACGATGGGCGCGCGCGGCGTTTCTCCCCGTTCGCCCTCGCGGGCAAAGGCAGGGGTCTCATCGACTTCGCGACGGATGATGTAGCCCGCGACGATGACGAAGAAGCTGAGCAGGAAGGGAATCCGCCAGCCCCAGCTGTTGAAGGCCTCGGTCGGTATATAGGCCGCCAAGGGCAGGAAGATTGCTGCGGCGAGGATCTGTCCGGCCTGCACCCCCTGAAGGGCGAAGCTGGCATAGAAGCCGCGCCGACCGAACGGCGCGTGCTCCAAGATCATCGAGCTTGCGCCTGAGATTTCGCCGGCAACGGCAAATCCCTGCACGAGGCGCAGAATGACGAGCAGAATTGGCGCCAGGATGCCAACCTGCTGATAGGTCGGCAGGATACCCACGGCCATCGTCGAGATGCCCATCAGGAACATGCAGACGATGAGAACCGTCTTGCGGCCATGGGTGTCGCCCCAGTGCCCCAGCACGAACGCGCCAATCGGCCGGGCCACATACCCGACGCCATAGGTCGCCAGCGAGGCGACGATCGCGACGGTGGGATTCTCCGACGGGAAGAAGATTTGCGGGAAGATCAGTGACGCGGCGGTCGCGTAGATGAAGAAGTCATAATATTCGAGAGCCGACCCGATCCAGCCGCTGGCAGCGGCTTTCCTGGACTGACTCATCTGATGGATCGCGGTCATCTCAAGATTCCTCCCTTGGGTTTTGCTGACGTCCCGTTGACGGGCTTCGCTCAAAATTGGGCAGCACTCTCCGGCCGCCCTGCGGAGTTTCGCGAGCGCTTGTCACTGCCGATGGGTGTCTGCTTGGTGGGGACGATAGGCTATCGCCGGGCTAACACAATTACCCAGTTATCCGACAAACCTAACATGATGTTATTTGTGCGAGAGCCCACGTCCCGGCGAACACCGCCGGCAGGCTTATGCCGAGATCGGCCGCGAGATCGCGTCCGACGATGGCTGGTGGGAGGTGGTTGACATTGGACCATTGCATGGTCCATTTTATGGAAATTGAGGAAGGACAATGAGATGCGGGTCTCCGTTACCGACGCAAAAGGACAATTGACCGATCTTGTCCGCCGCGCAGAGGCCGGCGACGAGGTGATCCTGACGCGGCATGGACATCCGGCGGTGCGGCTCGTCCCGGTCAAGCTTCCGCCGGACCGCGCCGCCCGCCGGACCCTCCTCGAGGCGGCACGAAGGACCGGCGGGGCCAAGGCTATTCCCGGACCGAGCGCCGCACGCAGTCAGGACTTTCTTTTCGGCGATGACGGACTGCCGGAATGATCGCGGTCGATACCTCCGCACTGATGGCGATTGTGCTTGACGAACCGCAAGCCGATGCTTGCATCACCGCGCTGGACACCGCCGACGAAATCCTGATCTCGGCGGCCTCCGTTGCAGAAAGCCTGATCGTCGCGGCACGGCGGGGCGTCAACGAAGAGATGAACAAGCTGATCAACGATCTCGGTTTGAACGTGATCTCGGTGACCCAAGCTTCGGCCGAACGCGTGGCGCAAATCTACTCGCGTTGGGGCAAAGGCATTCGTCCTGCCGGTCTCAACTTTGGTGACTGCTTCGCCTACGATGTCGCCAAGGAGCATGGCTGCGCACTTCTTTATGTCGGCGACGACTTTGCCAAGACGGATATCGTTGCGGCGGCGTAGTCGACGACCGCCGGTGCGGCGACTTACCGGCCGAACAGTAAAGCCGCCGGCAGCCGTCAGGCTGTATGGCCGGGATCGACCTGCTTCGGCGTTTTCTTGTCTCGTTGAGGTGTCATCTTGGCCGGATCCGGCGCATTCGGCACGCCGCGCGGCCCCAGCTGGTCGCGCTGGATGTCGTCTTCGGAGCGGGAGGGCTCAATGCCGTTCGGCTCACGGGGCTTGGTCATCGCAGGCTCCTGAAGTGTGTCGCTCGGAGTGTCCATCAAATTCCCAGCGCGTTTTCGCCGGCTTCGCGGCCGGGCACGCTGACATGAACTTCGTGTCCCTCGCGAAGCGCCAACGATGCTGCGGCAACCGCCGACTCGAAGGCCGCTTCCTTGGTGGAGTATCTGTTCTTGACGTCGCCGTCGTGCAGCACGCCCCAATCGTCCTGCACCGGCACGATCGTGTATTGAGCAAGGCCCATCATTTAACTCCTCGAAATCTATCGCTGCGTGAGCTGCGGGTGCGCGGTGGTCACGCGCCACACCGTGTTGCCGCTGTCATCGGCGACCAGCAGCGCGCCGGTCTTGTCGATGGCGACGCCGACGGGCCGCCCGCGCGCCTGGTTGTCGCTGTTGAGGAAGCCAGTGACGACGTCCTGCGGCGGGCCGCTGGGCTTGCCGTCCGTGAACGGCACGAACACCACCTTGTAGCCGTTCAAGACCTGCCTGTTCCAACTACCGTGCTCGCCGACGAAGGCGCCGCCGCGATAGGCCGCCGGCAAACTCGCGCTGGTGTTGAAAGCCATTCCAAGCGGCGCGACATGCGAGCTCAGCGCGTAGTCAGGCACGATCGCCTTGGCGACGAGGTCGGGACGCTCCGGCTTGACGCGCGGATCGACGTGCTGGCCGTAATAGCTGTAGGGCCAGCCATAGAAGCCGCCGTCCTTCACCGACGTCATGTAGTCCGGCACGAGATCGGGGCCGAGTTCGTCGCGCTCGTTCACGACCGTCCACAGCGCGCCGGTCTGCGGCTCGAAGCTGAGGCCGTTGGGATTGCGCAAGCCGCTTGCGAAGATGCGCCAGCGGCCGCTGGCACGGTCGATCTCGAGGATGGCGGCGCGATTGTGCTCGGCCTCCATGCCGTTCTCGGTGATGTTGCTATTGGAGCCAACGCCGGCATACAGCTTTGAACCGTCGGGGCTTGCGACCAGGCTCTTGGTCCAGTGATGGTCGATCGGCCCGCCCGGCAGCTGCGTCAGCACCGTGCCCGGCGCGGTGATCTTGGTATCGCCTTCGGTGTAGGGATATTTGACGATCGCATCGGTGTTGGCGACGTAGAGATCGTTCCCGACCAGCGCGACGCCGAACGGCGAGTTGAGATGGTCGAGGAAGACGCTTTGCGTGTCCGGGACGCCGTCGCCGTTGCTGTCGCGCAGCAGCGTGATGCGGTTGCTCTCGCCGGTGTCGCCGCCGGATGTCGCCCAGGACTCGATGTATCCCATCACGATTTCCTTGGGCCGCTTGATCGGAGCGCCCTTCGGCGCCTTGGATTCCACCACCAGCACGTCGCCGTTGGGCAGCACGTAGAGGAATCGTGGATGCTGCAGGCCGGTCGCGAAGGCCTTGGCCTGCAAGCCTTGCGCAACGGCCGGCGTCTCGTCCTTTTTCCAGCCGACGATGCGCGCGATGTGCATCGGCGGCAGCAGATATTGCTGGATGTCGGGAAGCGTCGGGTTGGCGCCGGTTTGCGCCTTGGGATCGCCACTGCCGTCATTGCAGCCGGCCAGACACAGCAGCGAGGTACACAACAGGACCCGAGCGATTGCGGAGTTCATCGCGCAACTCCTACGCCGTGGCGGTACACCATGGCCCAGCCGAGCCAGCCGGTGACCGGCAGGATCAATACGGTGATGGCTGAAAGAAGGAGCCCGGTCGGCCACACCGAGGTCCAGGCATCGCGCGTGTGGATCAACGCATTGATGGTCGCCAGGACCAGCGCCAGCGCGTTGCCGATCAGATGCGGCCAGGCCGGCGGCTGCGCCCGCACCAGGCGGTTGCCGAGAAAATCGGTCAGGCCGGCGATGGCGGCCAGCACGCCGAAGATGACGCCGACGACCAGAAGCCAGGCGGAAAAATCCGCCCACATGATCTCGGCAGTGATTACATAGGCGATGTCGGTCAGCAGCGCCCCGATGAAGCACGCGATCGGGATCGGCACCAGCATCGGATGAATCGGATGGCCTGCGATTTGCGCGGTCGAGCGCACACGCAAATTATCTTGCACGGTTGGCCTCTTGTCAGATCGCCACCCCTCCCCGGTGGAAAACACCCGCTTCCAGCGAAGGTTCCTGATGGTCGGCCTCAGCTCCGCCGTGCCTCAACAGCGCTGCGGCGTCGAAGCACTCACGAGGAACCCCTTGCCGTTCCGGGCCTTGATCCCGGCATAGAGATGAACCTGCCCTTCAGGAGACCGCGGAGTGGACCAGCCTGGCGACGGCGCCTCCTTCAATCCAGCCTCGAAGCTCGACGGCGTCTCGCGGCGGCAGACGAAACAGATCGAATCCCAGAGCCGGCCCAGCGCAGCGCTGATCCATGAGACGATCCGCGCCGAGGGTGAGCAGGAACTGGAACGGCGATGGTGGGCCATCGTACTGTCCGGTCTTGCCGCCGGCCTTTCGATGGGATTGTCCCTGATCGTCCAGGGCGAGTTTCACGCGCTGATTTCCGACGAGGCCACCCGGCGCCTGGTGGCTCCGCTCGGCTACACGGTCGGTTTCCTGGTTGTGGTGCTGGGACGGCAGCAGCTCTTCACCGAGAACACGCTGACGCCGATCCTGCCGCTGTTGCACAACAGGGATCTCGGCACGCTGGCAAGCGTGATCAAGCTGTGGGGCCTGGTCCTCGCCTCCAACATCGCGGGAACGTGGGCGGTCGGATACGTGCTCGCGCACACCAGCATCTTCGAACCACGCATCGTGGACGCCTTCGTCGATCTCAGCCGCCACACCATCGAGGGCACGTTCGCGACGACCCTTGTCCGAGCGATCTTTGCCGGCTGGTTGATCGCCTTGATGGCGTGGCTTCTTCCGGCGGCCAAGGGATCGCGCGCACACATCATCGTCGTGATGACCTATGTGGTCGCGCTCGGCCAGTTCGCGCACATCATCGCGGGCTCGGTCGAGTGCGCCTTTCTCGTACAGAGCGGCCGCGCGTCGCTCTCACAATATGCCTCCGACTTCTTCGTACCGACACTCCTCGGCAATATTCTGGGCGGAACGACCCTCGTGGCCCTGCTGAACTACGGACAGGTCGCCCCCGAAATCGACGACCACAGGCAATAAAAAGCCGGCACAAAAGCTGCCGCCTCGACAGGAACGATGGGCGCGAGCCGAGCTTGCCTCAACAAATCAACATGCGGCGACGAGCAGGATCAATCATGAGCACCAACATCAAGAGCCCATTCGACAAGGAACCGGCCGAAGGATCACGCGACATCATCGATCGTGAGTTGCAGCGTTCCGAAGATGCGGCCAACAACAAGATCGATCATCTCCCCGGCGTGAAGGTCAGCGGGCAGCCGCAGGGCGGCGCAGTCGATCGTGCCCGCAAGCAGCGCGAGGAGAAGGATAGCGAACAGGAATAGAATCGCTCTGCCGACCCGAAACGCCAAGTCGGTCAAGCGAGACGCATCAATTTGTTCGGGACTGGCAATGACTGACAGCCCATCGTTCCGAGGAAACGTGGTTCTGGAAAACGTGGAACTTCCCAGCCCCGCATATGTTGTGGGCGATGAGTGATGCGGCGGCCAGTACAAGGCGGGCGCCATTTCTTGCAGACGATTGCCCATCATCGAACTCAGGAGCCCGAAATGAGCCGCGGAATGCCATCGATGACCGCCCTCTTGGGTATGCTCGCAATCGCCGGTTATCAAAATCGGGACAAGCTCGCCGACATGTTTCGCAATGCTACCTCCGGTCAGCCGTCGGGTACCAAGGATTCCCTGGGCGTCATGCTCGGCAATCTTGGCGGCCTTGTGGGAGGCGGCGGTGTCGGTTCGCTGCTGAACGGCGGGATCGGCGAGTTGCTCGAACACTTCAGGCAGAACGGGCAAGGCGATGCGGCTCAATCCTGGATCAATCAGGGGCCAAACCGCGAAGTCACCCCGCCCGAACTCCAGCAGGCGATCGGTCCGGACGTTCTTCAGAAACTGGAGCAGCAGACCGGCCTGTCTCAGCAGGAGATCCTCGACCGATTGTCGCGCGAGCTCCCGGCAGCGGTGGACAAATACACGCCGGACGGACGTCTTCCGGCGCAATCCGCGGGATAACACTCCTCAAGACTCGAGAAAAGATATGAGCATCATTTGGACGATCATCATCGGTTTCATCGCAGGCGTCATCGCGAAGTTCATCATGCCCGGCGACAACGAGCCCTCGGGTTTCATCCTGACCACGATCCTGGGAATAGTGGGCGCATTCGTTGCGACCTATCTTGGCCAATCCCTCGGCTGGTACCGGCCAGGAGAAGGCGCAGGACTAGTGGGGGCAGTGGTAGGCGCCATCATCGTGCTTTTCGTCTACGGTTTTGTAGCTGGTCGCAGCCGTCGGGCCATCTAACCACAGTGGACGGAATTCCGCGCGTTAGCGGAGAATTCGCCCGGCGCGAAAGGCGATCGGCAAGATGAAATGGATGCTCGTTGTCTTGGTAGGAGGCATGACCCCGGTCAACACCGACCTGGTTTTCGACAAGTTTGCCGATTGCCTTGCCGCCGAGGAGCAGATGCGAAAGCACTATACGGACGCTTTCGAGGCTTGGGACCGATGGGCCGCGGCCAATATCGAGCGACGACGCGAATACTCAAAGGTGCGCGACCTCCAGGCCAAACGGCTGCTCAGCAACATCGGTACCTGCGTTCCTCACGCAGGCGGCGAGGCCACAGCGCCTCAGCAACTGAGCAATCCGGCACCTTCTCCGCAAGCCACACCTGCGCCGCAGCCAAGTCCGAAAACGTGACGTTTGAGCCCCTAAAAGCCCCTTGGCACGCCGCTAACCCGAGACATTTTAAGGAGATCAGCATTGAGCGACAGGACCGGCAATGAACCTGCACCCTTGGTGCTTTTCGGCGTGGCAATCATTCCGATCATTGCGGTGTTGGCGTGGTTCGCCTTTTAGGCTTTGAACCTTTTCGCTATCGCGCGTCATACAGTCGAAGCGTCCCTAAGCTTCACTCCTACCAGAAAGCCCCGCTTCCCCCAGCGGGGTTTTCGCTGTCGGCGCTGCATCAACGCACCGATTTTTTCAAGCGCCCTTTTTGGCTTGACCACTTTTTCCCGATGCAGCAGCCTAGATATGGGCAGGGTTTTGAGGAGGCACAATTGCCGAAAACCCTAGTGGAATTCAGAGCGCAGAACCTTCGTTTGCTTGAACAGCTTTGTCCGGACGATCCGGGCTACATTCAATCGTGGATCAGGAAGTTCGACCAGCAGAATGGGATCGAACCTGAAGCTCCTGCGAAGTCCCGCCGGGAGCGAGGTGTTGCTTCACCCAAGAAGGCCAGGTCCGGCGACCGAACCACTTGAGCGCGTGGTTGCCTTCGCTCGGCGCCGGACACTACGGCCAAGAGGCGTTGGGCTGGGCAGCTCGCCGCTTTTTCCGGGGAGCGCTCGCCTTGGCCTTCAACTTGCCGCTCCCGGTATTCGACACACGAGTCACGCCTCCGAGTGCAGCTGCAAGAACCCTCGCGCTGAGCGAGGGCATTTGGCTCGTCAGCTTCATGCATTCTGATCTGAGATACTTCGACCTGAAGCAGAAAACCCTGCAACCTCTCGACAACCCATTCGGCACGAGGCTGTCACCCACGTCTTAGGTACGTACCGTGACCCCTGTCTTCGGGCTGGTATTGAAAGCCTTGGAGCGGGTGAAGGGAATCGAACCCTCGTATTCAGCTTGGAAGGCTGCTGCTCTACCATTGAGCTACACCCGCGACAGGGGCTCCCTAACACGGCCGGGCGGCGGTCTCAACTGCCCATCAACTGCCCAATCGACTGCTTTCCAGCGCCTTCCCGGTCTTGCGAACAGCTGCTGGTTCCTCCCGACCCGCCTCCCCTTAACAACACCGGAATTGCCGCCTATATTGATGTCTTCCGCAACCAACGAAAGGAGGTGATCCAGTGTCTCTTACCAAGCGCTGTCACCTCGCTGGGATCGCCCGCTAAGCTTTGAATAAAGGCTTGGCATCGGGGCGCTCTCAGCCCTGGACCAGCGAGCAAGAAATCGGGCGCGACGGGGGCCTCCCCGCCGCGCCTTTTCGTAGGTCACGCGCCTGCTGTTCAGGCGGGCGGCTTGCCGGCGAGCACCTCGCGGATCCTCAATGACAGGTCCGCCTTCCGGTACGGCTTCCTCAGCAAGGCAACGCCGGGACCGAGATGCCCCTCGTGGTCGAGGGCGTTGTCGGTATAGCCGGACGTATAGAGCACCCTCATCCCCGGGCGGAGGCGCCGCACGGCCTCGGCCAATTCCTGCCCGTTCATGCCGCCGGGCATGATGATGTCGGTGAACAGCAGATCGAATTGGGCGCCCTGCTGCACCAGCGCAAGCACAGTTGCGCCGTCGCCGGCTGCGAGGGTGCGATAGCCGAGGCTGCCGAGCTGGGCAATGACATAGCCCTGCACCAGCGGATCGTCCTCGACGACGAGAATCGTCTCGTGCCCGCGTGCCGCCGCGGGCGCCTGCAGCGACCCGGTCCTCGCCTGCGCTCCGCCCGCAGATCGCGGCAGAAACAGCCGAATCACGGTGCCGCGGCCTTCCTCACTCTCGATCGCAACGCTGCCGCCGCTCTGCTTGGCGAAACCGTAGACCATGCTGAGGCCGAGCCCGGTGCCGCGACCGACCCCTTTGGTGGTAAAGAACGGCTCGAACACGCGGTCGCGGATGTCGGCGGGGATGCCATGGCCGGTGTCGGCCACCGCGACCATGATGAAGGCGCCGCGCGTGGCGTCGCCGTCACCGGCACCATCCGCGCCATCGAACTCGCGGTTTGCGGTCTCGAGCGTCAGCGTGCCGCCGCGAGGCATAGCATCGCGCGCATTGACCGCGAGATTGATGATCGCCGACGACAGCTGCGACGGATCGGCCATCGCCGGCCAGGCGTCGTCCGCGAGGCGGGTCACGATTTCGACGTTTCCGCCCAGGATCGGCTTCAACAGCTTCGCCGTCTCGAGCACGAGGCCATTGACGTCGATCTCGCGCGGCTCCAGCGGCTGGCGACGCGCAAAGGTCAAGAGCTGCGAGGTGATCTCAGCGCCTCGCGCCGCCGCGTCGTCGATGAGCTGGGCGATCGCGGCGAGGTCGGGCTTGTCCGCCAGCCCCTCCCGGATGATCTCGATGGTGCCGGTGATGACGGTGAGCACGTTGTTGAAGTCATGCGCGACGCCACCGGTGAGCTGACCGATCGCATCCATCTTCTGGGATTGACGAAGCCGCTCCTCGGTCTCGTGCTGCTCGGTCAGGTCGGTGGCCGAGCCGCGATAGCCCCTGAAAGATCCGTCCGCGGCGAACACCGGCCGCCCGCTGACGCTGAAATAGCGCGCGCCCCCGGCCGTAAGGGCGCGATACTCGAATTTTCGAAACGGCTCGTGCCGCTCCAAGGTGGCGATGTGCGCGCGCCATTTCTGCGCCTCGGTGGAGCGGCCGAGCGCGACATCGAAGCGGCGCTTGCCGATCATGGCGGTTCGATCTATCCCGAAGGAGTCGGACCGATCAGAGATGTAAGTGAAGGCGTGATCCGGCCCGGTCTCCCAGAACCAGTCGGATGCGGTCTCGGCATAATCACGGAAGCGCTGCTCGCTCGCGTGGGCGTTCTCCTCGGCGCGCTGCCGGATCTTCAGGTCACGCTCGAGATTGCCATTGGCCTCGCGCAGCTCGCCATAGGCATGTTCGAGGTTGGCGCACATGGCGTTGAAAGCAACGACCACCTTGTCCAGCTCGTCGGCCTCGTAAGGCGGCCGGCGCTCCAGGCGCAGCGGCGGCGGCGGCCGTCCGAGGCTGTACTTGCCGACGTACTCGGCGATGGCGACGAGATGCCGCGTCACCAGCAGATGAAACATGTAGATGATGAACAACGAGACCAGGAACGTCTTTGCCGCCTGGCTTGCCAGAATGACGAGGGCCCTGTTCAGCAATTGCTGATAGACGTCGGTCAGCGTCGCCTCGACCCGGAGCGTGCCGATGGCGCGCGAGGTCCCCTGCACCTTGGTGCTCAGCGGGAATTCCCGGGTCATGATCGAACGGGTGTTTCGCTCGCCGACTTCGACACGGATCGGATTAGGCCGATCGGCGATCTCGCGGACCTCCGCCGCACGGATGTCAGGCAGCCGCAGAATGCCATCGAGCTGGAGCTTGAGCTGGTTCTGGTCGAGATTCCACAAGCTCTCTCCGAGGCTGCCCGTGGTGCTGCGGCCGATCTCGTCCAGCCGCGTCTCGATCAGTCCGACCTCACGATTGTAATCCAGATAGAGCTGGAGCGCGGTCAGGGTCAGCGTCACGACCGATGAGAACAGCAGCACGGCGGCCAGCAGACGGGGCCCGACGCCGCTGCGCGACCAGTTGAAGATCCGCGACAGGAGCGCCGCGAACATCGCAGGCGCGAGCGCGGCGCCGATGCCGGTCAAATCCTGCTTCGCAGCCGCCGGCGCAATGGCGTGGCCACGCTTGGTCTCATCGTCACCTGCGTTGCCCATGCACCATGTCCTCGAAAATGGCGGCACCTGCTCAGCTTGCCGATCGCAGCCGCGAGCAAGGTGAACGGTTGAGGCCCTGCCTCAGCACGCGTACACGTGGCGATCCTGTCGGCCTTTGATCCTGTCGGCCCTTGGGCGCCTTGAGCTCGACGGGGTCATATCTTGCGCCCAGCAACAGGATTCCAGGCAAACTACCACCTCGCGTGCTAGAATAACACCGGTGAAAGTCCGGAGCCGCCGCACAACGAGAACGCGCTGTCAACGTTGCGGACCGGCACAGCTGCCATCTGAGATAGATCGCGCGGCACCGGAATCCGATGGTAGCAGAGCACGCCCAAAGGCATGGCCAAGGAGATGCGTCATGAGGCGGATAGTCGTGGTCTGCCTGTTGCTGCTCGCGGCAGGCCCGTCGCAGGGGCAAGAGGTCATCCGGCTGGCACGCATCGCCGATATCCCCGATCAATATGTCGGCGGCGAGATGCTCCGCGCGGTCTATGCCCGGCTGAACATCAAGCTCGAATTCGAGGATGTCCCCGGCAAGCGCGCGCTCACGCTGTCGAGTACCGGCGAGGTCGACGGCGAGGTCCAGCGGATCGGAACGCTCTCTCGCGACTATCCGACGCTGATCCAGGTGACACCTGCGATCAATTACATCGAGCCCACTGTCTTCACCACGAAACTGCAGTTCGACGTCGCCGGCTGGAATTCAATCAGGGACTACAGCATCGGCATCGTACGCGGCGTCGGCTCGTCGGAAGCCGGCACGCGCGGCATGACCCGGGTCACGGCGACCACAAGCCTCGACAACATGGTCAAGATGCTCGATGCCGACCGCTTCGACGTGATGGTCACCGACCTCTTCAGCGGGTTGGCTGCGGTGAAGAAACTCAATCTGCAGGCCAGGATCCGTCCGCTCTCACCACCACTCGAGCGCATCAGCATCTACCACCATCTGCATGAACGGCACCGCGATCTCGTGCCGAAGGTCGGAAGGATGATCGCGCAGATGGAGGCGAGCGGCGACCTCGCCCAGTTGCGGGAAACCCTGGTCAAGCAGGTGCTGAGCGGGATGTGACACGCAGTCAGGTCGTGCGAGGCCGCTCCCGCACCGCTACCGCCGCGATCAGCAGCCCGACGCACCAGGCCATGGCCGCCCGCGGCGGCGCGTCGCCGAGAAGCACGGTGAAGATGCCCGCAAGCAGGCATGGCGCGATCGCCTTGCCGGACCTGCTCGCGAGCGAGAGCAGGAACGGCATCGCGGCGATCGATATCTGCACGACGTTCATGGTTACAGGCTGTTCGCAAGCGTCGGGCTTAGAAGCCGCAAACGCTCATTGCAGGCGGGCGCTTGCCGCGCCGGCTTTCGGCGATGCGCTCGCCGCCGCTCTCGGCCGAACTGCCGTAATAGCGGTGGTGGCCGCTCTGGTCGTGCAGATCCGCAGCGTCCGACTTTCCCGCCCGACGCGCGTCGCAGATGATCTTGATGGTCGACATGGCCGCCTCGGAAGTGTTCTTGGTGGCAATCAGTCGCGCCTCATTCGGCCGGCGTTCACATTTTTCGGCCGCAATCGGGTTTCGGGAAGGTTTCGTCGCCGCACCCCGACGCAATATTTTCCGCAGCCCCATTGTCGGCCGCGGCGGTGGTGATACGTCCTTCGGACGCGCGCAGCGAAAATCAACGAGGTGACGATGCTTTACGCTATCCTGGCCTATCACGTGGAAGACGAGATCTTGTCCTGGACTCCCGAGAAGGACGCCGCGGTCGTGGCGAAAGTCATCGAGGTTCAGGCGCCCCTCCGGGCAAGCGGGCATTTCGGCCCGGCCGCCCGCCTGGATGAGACCCGAAAGGCCCGCACCTTGCGCGGCCCCGGCGCGGGCGTCGTGCTGGACGGCCCGTTTGCCGAGACCAAGGAGCAGCTTCTGGGCTTCCACCTCGTCGAATACGACACGGATGAGGAGGCGATCGCGGCCGCGCGGACGCTGCGCCAGGTCAATCCGTCAGCGGTCTACGAAATCCGACCGGTCAAGCTTTACGTGCCGGCCGACGGGTTCGGCACGACGCCCTCCGACGAATGAGTGGCAGGCCTATTTGTCCGTCCCGGTCGGCCCGACATAGAAGCGCTGGATCAGCAGGCCGCCGAAGGCGATGAACCACACGAACGGCGCGACTTGCGGCGCGAACGCCGCAACGACCGTGCCCGGGATGAACACCAGCAGCGGAAACAGCGAAGCCATGATCTCCTGGCGCCAGCCGCCCAGGATCCTCCACCACAGCCAGGCATTGAGGCCGGCGATCGTGGTCAGGTGCAGGCCGTAGAGCACGGCGACCGCACTGCTCGTGGGGTAGTTGGTGTAGAGGCCGTTGGTCACCGGCAGCAGCACGATCGACAGCAGGAAGAACAGATTGAGGATCACCGCGCCGCGGCTGCCGACGGGCTGGCGCGCCAGTCGCCGGTGATGGCTGATCCAGAACACGCCGGCGATGATGAAGCTGAGCGCAAGACCCGCGAGCTTGCCGGAATAGACCCGGGCGAGATCGTTCCAGTCGGGCGCGCTGGTGAAGACCGCCGCCTTGGGCAGGTCGTAGGCGAGCAGCGTCATGGCGACGCCAAAGATGGTGTTGCTGAGCGATTCCAGCCGTCGCATCTCGAACTGGTCGGATTTGAGCTCGGTCATGCCGGGAGACGCTTTTCGGAATGGAACCTCGGGCCGTCTTGTCCCTAGGTCTTAACATCGGTCTCGTCCAGACGCATTGCGATTCGCAGCGGGATCGCCGACTCTGGCTGTTTCACCGGGGCGATTCGTGGCGACATATCTGGACACGCTCAATGCGGAGCAACGCCGCGCCGTGGAGCATGGCGTGGCCGAGGGTGCGACCGTGGGCGCGCCCCTGCTCGTCATCGCCGGTGCAGGCTCCGGCAAGACCAATACGCTGGCCCACCGCGTCGCGCATTTGATCGTCGCGGGCAGCGATCCGCGCCGCATCCTCTTGATGACGTTCTCGCGCCGCGCCGCGGCCGAGATGTCCGGCCGGGTCGAGCGCATCGCCCGGAAAGTCCTCGGCGAGAACAATGCCGCGATCATGCGCGACGCGCTCACCTGGGCCGGCACGTTCCACGGCATCGGCGCCCGGTTGCTGCGCGAATATGCCGAGCGGATCGGTGTCGATCCCGCCTTCACCATCCACGACCGCGAGGATTCCGCCGACCTGATGAACCTGGTCCGGCACGAGCGCGGATTGTCGAAAACAGAGAGCCGCTTTCCCGCCAAAGGCACCTGCCTGTCGATCTACTCGCGCTGCGTCAATGCCGAGATGGAGATCGAGAAGGTGTTGGGGGCGCACTATCCCTGGTGCGCAGGCTGGGCGGCCGAGCTGAAGGGCCTGTTCGCGGCCTATGTCGAGGCCAAGCAGGCCCAGCACGTACTCGATTACGACGACCTGCTGCTCTACTGGTCGCAGATGATGAGCGATGCGCTGATCGCGGAAGAAATCGGCGGCCGCTTCGATCACGTACTGGTCGACGAATATCAGGACACCAACCGCCTGCAATCCTCGATCCTGCTCGCGCTGAAGCCGGACGGACGCGGCCTCACCGTCGTCGGCGACGACGCGCAGTCGATCTATTCGTTCCGCGCGGCCACTGTCCGCAACATCCTGGATTTTCCGCAGAGCTTCTCGCCCCGCGCCGAGATGATCACGCTCGACCGCAATTACCGCTCGACGCAACCCGTGCTGGCGGCGGCCAACGGCGTCATCGGCCTGGCGCGCGAGCGCTTCACCAAGAACCTCTGGACCGACCGCAGTTCCGCGCGAAAACCACAGCTCGTCACCGTGCATGACGAGGCCGACCAGGCCCGTTACATCGTCGAGGAAGTGCTGGCCAACCGCGAGCAAGGCGCGCTCTTGAAGCACCAGGCGGTGCTGTTCCGGACGTCCTCGCATTCGGGCCCGCTGGAGATCGAGCTCACCCGCCGCAACATTCCCTTCGTCAAGTTCGGCGGGCTCAAGTTTCTCGACGCCGCGCATGTCAAGGACGTGCTGGCGCTGCTGCGCTTCACCGAAAATCCGCGCGACCGCGTCGCTGGCTTCCGCATCCTGCATCTGTTGCCGGGCATTGGACCCGCGACGGCGCAGCGTGTGCTCGACCAGATGGCCGAGAGCACCGATCCGCTCGCCGCGCTCGGCCAGCTCCCGGTGCCGGCGCGCACCGGCGCGGACTGGACCGACTTCGTCCGCACGATCGAAAATCTGCGCTATTCGGAATGGCCGGCCGATCTCGAACGCGTGCGGCTGTGGTACGAACCGCATCTCGATCGCCTCCACGAGGATTCGGAGACGCGCCGCGCCGATCTGATGCAGCTCGAACAGATCGCGAGCGGCTATGCCTCGCGGGAGAAATTCCTGACCGAGCTCACGCTCGACCCGCCGGATGCGACCAGCGACAAATCCGGGCCACCATTGCGCGACGAGGACTATCTGATCCTCTCCACCATCCACTCCGCCAAGGGCCAGGAGTGGAAATCGGTGTTCGTGCTCAACGTCGTCGACGGCTGCATGCCGTCGGATCTCGGCGCCGGCACCAGCGCCGAACTCGAGGAGGAACGCCGCCTGCTCTATGTCGCGATGACGCGCGCCAAGGACGATCTGCACCTCGTGGTGCCGCAGCGCTTCTTCACCCACGGCCAGGCCGCCAAGGGCGACCGCCACGTCTACGCCTCGCGCACCCGCTTCATCCCCGAGCAGCTCGTCTATCTGTTCGAGCGGACCGCCTGGCCGAAGGCCGCCGCCGGCGCGGCCCGCACGGCGGCGCATGGGCCAAAGGTCGACATCGGCGCGCGGATGCGCGGGATGTGGCGCTAGGCGCCCAGCCGGTCGAACTGGACCTTGCCTGCCTTCATCACCAGCGGAATGTGCTCGCCCTGGCCGAGCAGGCAGGCCACGTCGCGCAGCGGGTTGCCGTCGACCACCAGCAGGTCCGCGATGGCTTCGGGCATGATGCGGCCGAGCTTACCCTCCATGCCGAGCACCTCGGCGCCGACCAATGTCGCGCTGGCAATGACGGCGCGCGGCCCGAGAATTTCGGCGCGGATGCGGAATTCGTCGCTCTGCAGACGCTGCGACGGCCCAAGCAGGTCGCTTCCGAACCCCATCTTCACGCCGGCATCGCGATAGATCGTGAGCGAACGCAGCCCGGCGTCGCGGACATCGGCGATCTTGGCCACGCTCTCCGGCGGCAGGCCATACTGAGCGCCCTCGTTAGCCAGCGCCTCGTAGGTGACCAGCGTCGGCACCACATAGGCGCCCTTCTCGGCCATCAGCTGCGCGGTCGGAGCATCGACCAGATTGCCGTGCTCGATGGTACGCACGCCGCAGCGCACCGCGCGTTCGATCGCGGCAGCGGTGTAGGCGTGGGCGAGCACATAGGTCTGACGCCCGCGTGCCTCCTCGACGATGGCGCGGATCTCGTCCTCGGAGTAGCCGAAGGCACCAACCGGGTCGGTCGGTGAGGCGACGCCGCCGGAGGCCATGATCTTGATCTGGTCGGCGCCCATCTGGAGCTCTTCGCGCGCCGCCCTGCGCACGCCGTCGACACCATCGGCAACGCGCGCCAGCGCGCCGACACGCACGCAGCAGGGGCACGGTGCGTCGCTGGCGAGATAATCCGAGCGGGCCCGCATGTCGCCGTGCCCGCCGGTCTGGCTGAGCGCACGTCCCGAGACGAACAGCCGCGGACCGTCGGTGAGCCCGGTCTCGATCGCCTGCTTCAGCGCATGGCCGGCGCCGCCGGCGTCGCGCACCGTGGTGAAGCCCCGCCGCAGCATGCCGCGCAGCAGCAGCGTCGAGCGCAGCGTCACCAGCACGTTCGGCATGTGCACCTGCTGCGCCAGATTTAGCTCCACGGCGATCGCATGCACATGCAGGTCGATCAGGCCGGGCATCAGCGTCTTGCCCTTCAGATCGACGGTGCGGTCGGCTTCCACCTGGAGCGGCCGATCGGAGACCTCCTTGATCAGATTGTCCTCGACCAGCACGTGATGTCCCTCGAGGAGGTCCGGCTGAAGCGGATCGAGCAGAGCGGCATTCTTGAAGAGCACACGGGACATGACGACTTCCTGTCTTATCAGGACTGGATGAGCAGCGCGGGGAGAGCGAGTTGGGCGAATGGGAGACACGCGGCGCTATCGTCCTCGCCGTACCAGCCTGCCTCATGGAGCAGATTGAGCGAGCCGAGCGTGCGCCCGCGCCAGCGCACGGGCATGTTGAGCACGCTTTCGCAGCCGAGCGAAGCGATCAGCTCGTGATCGGAGAACACCTCGCGCAGATCGTCCCGGGTGCGGCCGATATAGGCCTCGCCGCGGTCGAGCACGGCCTCGGTCCACGGCCCCGGCGCCAGGCGTTTGCGTCCGCCCGCCGGGTAAGGTCCGGGGAGATTGGAATACACCCGCGCTGCTTCCCTTGTGTCGTCGTCATAGGTCAGGATCGTGAACAGCTTGTGCCCGATCGCCGATTTCAAGGCGTCGTCCAGCGCCGAGTACAGGGCATCCGGCTGATCCGGCCTGCCCTGCGCGGCCGCCACGGCGCAGAGCAGCGGATCGGATCGGTGTTTCGTCTCCCTCATGCGACTTCACCCGCCGCGATCTCTTCCAGCGAACGGCCGCGCGTCGGCACCCCCATCAGCACCACGGTGAGCGCGCCTAACAGCAGCACGCTCGTGGTGAGGCCGAACACGCCGGCAAAGCCAAAATTGGGATAGAGGTAGCCGACCAGGATCGGCGAGACGATCGCACCGATGCGGCCGATCGCGGAGGCGAGCCCGGCGCCGGTGGTTCTCACCGCCGTCGGAAAGACCTCGGCGGTATAGGCATAGACGCCGGCATAGGTGCCGTTCATGAAGAAGGACAGTAGAATTCCGGCGACCATGATGTGCTGGTCGCTCTGCGCGAATGCAAGTCCGAGCGCGCTGGCGCCGCCGAGCACCATGTAGGACGCAATCGTCGCCTGCCGGCCGATGCGCTCGTTGAAGTACGCAGCGCTGAAATAGCCGGGAATCTGCGCGCAATAGATCGCGATCGAATAGGCGAAGCTCTTGGTGATGCTCATGCCGTTCTGGACCAGAAGGCCGGGGATCCAGACGAAGAAGGAATAATAGCTGAACGTGATCGTAAGCCACATGATCCAGGTCATGATGGTGATGCGCGCCTGGCGGCCGGCGACGAGCGCGGCGAAATTGGCAAGCAGCGTCCCACCAGTCACGGCAGGCGCCGTGATTTCGACGACCGGTTGCGGCAGGATGTGGCCTTGGCTCACAAATCCGGCCTCGATCCTGTCCAGCACGGCTGCGGCTTCCTTCTCCCGGCCCCGGCTTTCCAGCCAGCGCGGCGATTCCGGCAACGCCCTGCGCCACCACAGCAGCATGACGACCGGCACGGCGGTGATCACTAGAACGATGCGCCAGCCGTTCTCATAGGCTGGCACGATGAAATAGCCGAGCAAGGCCGCCGCGACGAAACCGAAGGAGAAGAAGCCGGCGAGCGCGCCGGTAAAACTGCCGCGGTAACGCCGTGCGACGAATTCCGCCAGATAGGGCGCAATGATTGCGCTCTCCGCGCCGGTGCCCATGCCCGCGACCACGCGGGCGGCGAAGAAGGACGACCAGTCGTTCACCGCCGCGCTGACGATGGAGGCGACGCAATAGAGCGCCAGCGCCGACATCATCACCGCACGACGGCCGATCAGGTCACCCAGCGTGCCCGCCAGCAGCGCGCCGAACAGGAAGCCGATATAGGTGCTGCTGCCGAGCACGCCGATCTGCACGCTCGACAGATTCCAGGTCGTGCGCAGCACCGGCAGGATGAACGCCAGCACGGCTGCGTCCATCGCGTCGAACATGTAGCCGAGCCCGCCCATCAGCAGCAGATGCCCGTGGAAGCGCGCAAATGGAAGGCGCTCGATGCGCGCCGAGATCATCGACATGAAAGTCCCCTCTGTCTGGCGGCCCGGCACTCCGCTCATTCCCTGGGGAACCATAGACAAGGAGATATTATCGTCATAATTTATAATCATGATCTAGTACATCACTGTGGTGAATGTTCTGTCCTTTCGAACGCTCGACCTCAACCTGCTGAAAGTGTTCGAGGCCCTCATGACCGAGGGCAGCGTCACGCGCGCTGCTAACGCGCTTCTGATGACGCAGCCGGCGGTCAGCAACGCGCTCGCACGCCTGCGGGACGCAATCGGCGATCCCCTGTTCGTCAGGTCCGGCACCGGCATCCGTCCGACCCAGCGCGCCGTGGTGTTGTGGGAGCCGATCGGCGAAGCGCTCGAAACCGTCCGCGGCGCGCTCGACGAGCAGGTGTTCGATCCGCGCCGTGCGCAGACCGAGTTCAGCCTGTCGATGTCGGACTATGTCGCCTCGCTGGTGATGCCGAACCTGCTGAACCATTTCGGCAAGGTCGCGCCGAAGGCGCGGATCCATACCGTCCCCAACACCGTCGTGGAGATCGCCGACCAGCTCGAAGACAATCGCGTTGATTGTGTGTTGAGCGTCTATGTCAACGAAGCACAGCAGCCGGCCGCCATCCGCTCGCGCTCGCTGTGGACCGTCGACTACGCCTGCTTCATGCGGCGCGGCCATCCGCTCGCGGCGATGAAGCGGCTGAGCACGCGCAGCTTCCTCAACGCGGGGCATGTCGATGTGAGCCTCGCCGGCAAGACATTGCCGTCCTACGACCTCTTCCTCGCCTCGCGCGGGCTGTCGCGCAACCTGGTCGCGACCGTCAATCACTACAGCGCCGCCTACGAAATCGTGCGTCAGTCCGACCTGATCGCGGTGCTGCCGAGCGATCTGCGCTCGCAATCCCGGCACGCGCCGTTCCTGCACGCGATGCCGCTTCCGCTCAAGGCGCCGCCACGCATCGTCAGCCTGTTCTGGCACCAGCGCAACGACACCGTACCGGCGCAGCGCTGGCTGCGCGACACCCTGGTCGAGATGTTCGCCAGGTCCGACTGAGCCGCGGGCGGCGGGCCCCCGACACCATGAAAAAAGAGAAACAATGGGTTTCTCGAAGCAGCATTGTGCACCAGTCCCCGCTGCTTAGCTCCAACCAAAGCAATCCCCTCCCCCAGTGACAGGCGCGCAAGCCGCGCCCGCAGAGACCGCATCAATGACCGCACCGCTCGAATTCGGACTGGACACCTTTGGCGACGTCACCAGGGACGCCTCCGGCGCGATGGTTCCGCACGCGCAAGCGATCCGCAACGTCGTCGACGAGGCGGTGCTCGCCGACGAGCTCGGCCTCGACTTCATCGGCCTCGGCGAACATCACCGCGCCGACTTCGCGATCTCCTCCCCTGAGACCGTGCTGGCCGCCATCGCGTCGCGGACCAGCCGCATCCATCTCGGCTCGGCCGTGACGGTGCTGAGCTCGGACGATCCGATCCGCGTCTTCCAGCGCTTTGCCACGCTCGATGCACTCTCGAACGGGCGCGCGGAGGTGATCCTCGGCCGCGGCTCGTTCACCGAATCCTTCCCGCTGTTCGGCTTTGATTTGCGCAAGTACGAAGAGCTGTTCGAGGAGAAGCTCGATCTGTTCGCCGCACTGCTGTCGCAGAAGCCGGTGACCTGGGAAGGCAAGCTGCGTCCGCCGCTGAAGGATCAACTGGTCTATCCCCCGGTCGAGAACGGCACGCTCAATACCTGGATCGGGGTCGGCGGCAGCCCGCAATCGGTGGTGCGCGCGGCGCATTACGACCTGCCCTTGATGCTCGCGATCATCGGCGGCGATCCCGCGCGCTTCGCGCCCTTCGTCGATCTCTATCATCGCGCGTTCAGGGAGTTCGGCCGCCCGGCACAGCCGATCGGCGTGCACTCGCCAGGCTATGTCGCCGAGACCGACGAACAGGCGCGCGAGGAGCTGTGGCCCGACCACAAGGCGATGCGCGACCGCATCGGCAAGGAACGCGGCTGGCCACCGATGGGCCGCGACGAGTTCGTGAACGAGGCCGAGCACGGCTCGCTCTATGTCGGCTCGTCGGAGACGGTCGCGCGCAAGATCGCCAAGACGGCAAAGGCACTCGGCATTTCGCGGTTTCAGCTGAAATATTCGGCGGGCCCGCTGCCGCATGGCAAACTGATGAAGAGCATCGAGCTCTACGGGCGGAAGGTGGTGCCAATGGTGCGGGAGATGATGGGGTGACTTACGCTCTGACCCAGTCCGCCTGCGCCCTGCGGGCTACGGCGCGACAGCCTTCGCTCACTTCGCGCCATGACCATCGGTGCCGGCTTGCCGAGCCGTAGCTCGCGAAGCGAGCGAAGGCTGGTGGGGGAGGCAGGACTCGAACCTGCGAAGCCATAAGGCGGCTGATTTACAGTCAGCCATCTTGTGGTTTCAGTGATCACCACGAAGCCCCACATGAGACAAAAAATCCTCTTCCAATCAAGATCGTAGCTCCCTATTGATGGCTAATGACATCTCCCGAAATACCACTGCAGCTAGGTATTTTGTGGGGCTTAGAGTGGGGCTTGGAAGGGGGAGCTAATGAAAAGACCGCTTACTGCGTTGGCGATCGAGCACGCAAAACCGCGAGCGAAGCGCTACGCCCTGCCCGATGTCGGTCATCCGGGCTTGCGGGTGCTGGTGTATCCGTCGGGGGTGCGGACGTTCGTCTACAGGTTCCGACGGGGTGACAAGCAAGACGTGACTGTAGTGCTCGGCCCTGCCAGCGGTCCCGGCGCGCTTACGCTTGTACAGGCCCGTGAGGCGGCTGGTGATGCACGCCGGCAACGCGCAATGGGCGCGGACCCGGCCGACCAGAAGCGCGCTACGCGCAAGGCGGAAGCCGCTAGGATTGCTGCCGAAGAGAAAGAAGCTCGACGCCGGGAGGATACGATCGCGAACGTGCTGGCGCGCTACTACGCCGACCACGCCGATGGGTTGAAGTCCGGCCGGGAGGTGCGACGCGTTCTCGACAAGGAATTGAAGGGCTGGGCTAAAAGGCGCGTGGATGACATCCAACGCAGTGATGCAATCCGGGTACTCGACACGGTGAAGGCGCGTGCGCCCGTCCAGTCGAACCGGCTTCGGGCGCATGGGCGGAAGTTCTTCCAATGGTGCATTTCCAAGGAGCTTGTTGAGAAGAACCCGTTCGACGGGACGGCAGTCGTCAAAGAGGTTTCGCGCAAACGGGTGCTGACCGACGATGAATTGCGGCTCTTGCTGCGGGCGATCGATCGCCTCGAATGGCCGCGGCGTCAGTTCGTCCATCTGCTCTTGTTGTCGGCGCAGCGGCTAGGCGAGGTCGGTAACATGGAATGGGTGGAACTAGACTTGACCGGCGACACGCCGACTTGGACGCTCCCCGACGCCCGCGCGAAGAACGGCACCGCCCATGTCGTCCCCCTCGCCCCCGCCGCTGTCGAGATTTTGGACGGCATGGACCGGATCGCGGGCTCGCCCCGCGTGTTCGCGACGCTCTCTGAATCCCACGTAAAGAAGCGCGTTGACGAAGTGATGCTTGAGGTCGCACGGGAAGACGCTGCGGCGCGTGGCGCCGACCCGGAGGCGGTAGCCGTCGCGCCTTGGCGGCTGCATGACCTGCGGCGAACGGCAGCCACGACGATGCCCCGACTGGGTGTGGACGTGGTGACTGTCGAGCGCGTGTTGAATCATCAGATGCGCGGCGTGATGGCGGTCTATCAGCTTCATACCTTTGCCGCCGAGAAGCGGCACGCGCTCAACCTATGGGCAGATTTTCTCGCTAACCTGACGATAGAACGCAAATCGAATATCGTTCCGTTCAAGGCAGAGGCGTGATCGATGACGAAACTCGACATCGATTTTATTGGCAATGAGATTGCCGACCTGACCGCCTATTTCGAGGAGACGGGAAACGTCGTTGCGGCGTGGCGAGTATTTGCGCTCTCACGCCAGCACAATAGGCCCATACCTGACTCTGTCACGCTTGAGGTTGATCGCTTCGCAGCGGGTGTTGGTGCTGTGGCCGAACGAGCGATGCAATCCCCGTCCGATGACAGGCCGCTGTACTTCACGCCAGAGAAGTTAGGTGCGTTATGGCGCGGCAACGGCGGACAGAACCCCGCTGACGTTCTGCGGCGCGACTGGCGGGACATGAAGGTTGGCCATGAAGTCTGGCGGCGCGTTGAAAGCGGCGATAAGGTCGGCGCGGCGATCGAAGCTGTTGCGGATGGGCCGCCCCGCCGTAATACTGAGATAGTAAGAAAGGCCTGGCAGAAATTTCGCCGCGACGGATAGCCAACGGATCATCCGTTGACTTTGAGGGTAAAATCCGTCGGCTTCCTTTTACCTCGAAATCGCATGAGGCTCCCGATACCTTTTGAGCCACCATCAAATCTCAGGAGGTCTAGAATGAAACAACTGATCAAGTCCGAAACCGTGCGCGGCAAACTCGACATGCCGCAGTCCACTTTCGAGCGACTGGTTAAGCTGCGGACGAACAATTTTCCCACGCCGATCTATATTGGCCGCTCTCGTTTCTTCGATGCGGCGGAGATTGACGCATGGCTCGCGACTCGGTCGGCGGCCAACTCCAATGAACGCGCGGCGTAAGGGAGGGCTGACCGTGGACGACAACAACCCCAAAATCGGTTCGCCCGAATACCTGCGCCTGCTCGCAGACTGCCTCGGACGCAACGAAGAGGCCACTCTTGGCCCGACCGATCAGGCCTTGTGCAAGCAGGCGCTTCTCGACCGCGCCGACCTGATCGACGCCGGACTCGCCTGATACATCCCAGCAATAAGTATCAACGAAACGTTGCCACCGACGCGGCGTATACCTTCGCGCCTGTGTTTTTTTGCCTTGTGCAAGCGGAATTTCGGAGAGGGATACTCGAATAGACTCCTAACCACCCCCACGCGCGCCTAGCGTTATCCCCGACTAACCCAACCCTCTACGTGGAGATCTAAAATGCGGATTGAATTGAACGGTAAGACCTACATCGACCAGAAGGCATGCGCGGGAATTTTGTCTCGGACCGAGAAGTGTCTGGCTGCATGGCGTGTGCGCGGCTACGGGCCGGCATATCACCGAATTGGCGGCCGAGTGATGTTCTGTCTCGACGACGTAGTTTCATTCATCAACCGCACGAAGGTCGATGCCGCGTAACCCAATAACCAAAACCCGCCCTGCTTGGGAGAGCAGGACGGCTAGAAGGAAGCAACGATAATGAGCAAGATCATTGATAGCGCATTCAACGCGGTACCGAAGGGGCATTTGAACCCTCGATATCTCAAATCGTGCGCAGAATACTTTGCGAAGAACCCCCAATCGACCGTCAGGATCGTCGCGCGCCGGCGGAGCGGGCGCGATTGGGTGAATTTGACTTTCTATGGCCGCGACGGCCGAGTATTCGAGTTGCTTGGTGAGCAGGTAGCCAACCTCATTACCGGGCCTCTTGGCTGCGGGCCGGCCCTTGAGCGCCTGACCGGCATTTACGAGTTGGTACGTTCGCAAGATTTCCGCCCCTCGCCGCCGCGCGCAACTCGGCGGTAGGCTCATGGGTGAATCTTCCTTCGCGCAGACCGCGCCGTCCCTTGTCGCACTCGGCTACAGTCCGTTGCCGATCATGCCGAACAGCAAGACGCCCGGCACTGACTCGCCCATGAAAAATTGGCAAGAGTGGTGTCGGAAGGCACCGCCGCCGAACGCCATCGCGGGATGGTCTCGCTACGCCGACTGCGGTGTCGGCGTGGCCTGCGGCATGGGCCTGATCTGCATCGACATCGATTTCGAGCCCGCGATGGAAGCGTTGATCGCGATGCTCCCGCAGTCGAACGTGCAGAAACGAGGAAAAAAGGGGGTGTCGCTCTTCTATCGCGGCAATACCGACGTGATCCGCTCGCGCAACTTCCGCACGCCTGACCGCGTCGGCCTTGTCGATCTGCTCTCGGAAGGCAAGCAGACCGTGTTGCCGCCCTCGATCCATCCCGACACCGGCGAGCCCTACTATTGGTGGACCGACGACACGTTGATGGACGTGCGTCTGAGCGAACTGACCGAGTTGCCCGACGACATCGCCGAACGCATCGGCGAAGTCTTGAAGGCGTATGGCTATGATCCCGATCTTGAGGGTCCTTCGCATCGCTTGGGATCGTTTGCCGCATCTACGGCGTCTGCCGGCGGGTCCGTCACGGCGCCCCTCTTCCGCGCTGTGAATAACCAGGCGCTGGCGAGCCTTGCCGCCTGGGTGCCGCATCTCGGCTTGCAGCGCTGCTATCGGGCTGGTGGTGGTTTCAAGGCCGTCGCCAACTGGCGGGCGTCCGGCACCGGTCGGGCGCTTCATTTGCGCGCCCCGAATCTGTCGTTCAGGTCGGACGGCATCCGCGACTTCGGCGACGGGCGCGGTTACTCCCCTATTGATGTCGTAGTGGAGGCACGCCGCTTGTCCCCTAGCAACGCGCTGGAATGGTTGGCGCCGCGTGTTGGAGTGCAACTTTATGATCCCGACGCCGCCGCAATGGCAGACCGGATCGTCGCCAGCGCGCTTAGAAAGAAGAAAGCCCGATAGATGGCCCCGATCACCAACACTGCATTAATCGCGCAAACCAGCTCGCAGAAGCGCTCGAAGTTCCGCGCGACGTGGTTCGACGACATCCAGGACAACGTAACGAAGGAATGGGTGGTCGATGGCGTTTTTGGCGTCGGTGAATTTACTTACGTAGTCGGAAAACCCAGTTCTGGAAAAAGCGCCATTATTACCGACGTTGCTTGTCACGTCGGCGCTGGAATGGAATGGCATGGACGCAAGGTGCGACGTGGCTTGGTCGTATACATCGCTGCGGAACGAGGAGCGCTTACGAGGCGACGCATGATGGCGTTCCGTAAGCACAACAAGCCGGGCAGCGTTGCATTGGCAATTATCGAGGGGACGCCCGACTTAACCAACGGCCTCTCCGACGCGAATGAATTGGTTGGTTCTATCACGAGGCTCGCGCAGGAACGTGGCCTGCCTCCCGTTTGGATCATCATCGACACGCTGTCCCGTTCGTTCGGTGGTGGCGACCAAAACAAGTCCCAGGACATGGGGCGGTTCATTCAGGCGGCCGATGCGCTCATTGCTGGGACCGGTGCCCACGTCACTGTCATTCACCACACCCCCTGGGAACAAGATCGCGCCAAGGGAGCTATTGATCTGGATGGCGCAGTCGATGCTTCCTTCGTCGTGAGCAAAACGACGAAAGGGCATGTCTTCCGATGTGATGGTGCTAACGATGGCGACGCTGGTCCCATTACCGCCTTCACCATGATGTCCGTTGAGATCGGTACTGACGATGCCGGAAAGGCCACGTCGGCGCCCGTTGTTGTGCCAAATGATTCGTTCGTCGATGAGAAACTGCCTAACGGCAATCTTATCAACCTGCGCAACCCCGCTAAGCCGATCCGGGTACAGGCCTTTGAAGCCGCGCTCAAGTCAGCAGGTCGGATCAATCCCGGCAATGGTCGAATGGCAGTTCACGACCGCGATCTAAGAGAGCATTTGAGCCGGGAACGCGGGGGACCTCATGTGAAAGACGATTCCCTTGCATCAATGCTTCGCAGGGACATGGCCGAGCTTCAAAAGAAGGGCGAGGCCGAAAAGATCGGGGAATGGTTCTATCCGACTGCAGCGAACGACAATTTTAAGAGAAAATAGCTGGTATCGCGAACGCCGAACAGCGAACACTCCCCTAAAGAGGGGAGTGTTCGTGTTCGTCTGTTCGCTTCAGAACTACCCCTCGAACAAAAGCGCGAACTGTTCGCGAACATGTTCGCCATGATGTTCGCGATTACTAGTTTACGATGTTGAAGCTGATCTAACGCTTATTTCGACGTCATCAGATCACGAACCCTGGCGTACATTTTATTGCCGGCGCCTATTAGCTTCTGACCCTTGGAACGGTAGTCTCCGGGAATCGGATCGATACTCAGTACGTTGAGCCCCTCACGGCCTTGATGTCCACGATCCGACATAAGAGCGCAGATCCGCGAGACGGTGCCGTCGGCCAGATTAGTGACCTTCGACAGCTCCTTTTGCGTAATGCCAGGCTTGGCTCCGGCGTGCAGCAGCACCAGCATCTGGTTTGCAGTGATGTCCGGGCTGATCTTCCTGAACTCGTTGATGATAAGCGTGAGCGTCTCGACCCACTCCGCATCTTCGATGCTGTTGTTTTCCCTGCTAGTCATGTTCCAAGCTCATTTTCGATGACGGCTTAATCTTTTGCTTTAGCTAAAGTCAATGGCTTGCAGTCCGCCAACGTGAGCGCTCTCAGCTGCATGGCCGTCAGGTCGCAGTTCCTCGGCGGAACATAGACTCAAGGATGAATGACGCAGCGCGATTCGAGCAGGTAGATGGGGCACCCTCCTCCTCAAGCGAAAAACAATGAAAAAATTTACCCTTGCTCTCGCGATCTGCGCTTTCCCGACACTTCTTTTTGCGGAAGAGGACTTTGAGAAATTGGCTCCCACGATAAAGTGCGACGAATTTCGAGAAAGATTCACCGAAGCGCTGATGGGCAATCGGGACGGAATTTGGTTATCTGACCTCTTCACCGGACCTAAGAGAGAGAAGTTCGAGGTGCCAGGTATTCAGGCGGCAATTGGCTGCAACGCGACCGGCATGTTCGAGGGCTTCGGCGCCACTCTGCTCGAAACAGACGAGGCTAATGTCAAACGATTCGCGCGCTTCGCGGCTGCGGCCGTGCGCGCCACCGAGCCTACCTTCTACCACGCAGATTCGCTCAAGTTCTTTCTTGACGTAGCCAAGGAAGCTCTAGCGGATGCCCGCGAAAACGAGAGGAAATCAGGCTGGTTGCGTGGGCAGGCCGAAAAGACGCTCGGCTCTTACGTGATGGAATACAGCATCAGCAACAGCCTTGTGAGAACGGGTATCGAGCTTCGGTACAAACAAGAGAACTCCGAGTAGCGGCGTCAGTGGCGGACTAATGAAAATGAAAATATTAGTAAGGACGATCATATCGATCTTAATCGCACTTCCTTTCTCGGCCGTAAGCTATGCAGCGAAGCCAAGCCAAGTGCCGGCAGCGGAACTTGAAAAGAATCCCGCAGCCCACAAGGGCGAGACGATTGCTCTCGACCACGTAAGCTGCACCTTCGTTCAAGGCGTCTATGCCTGCTTTCATGAGACTGCAAAACTGTTTGTTGTCGCCCGCGTGAGACCTTCGACCTTCCAAGACTATGTTGATCGAGGTTGCGGAACCTCTGTCAGTGACCCAATGCGCTGCATGACTGCTATCACTTTTCAGCTGGACGATGTGAGGTGGGAGGCACGGCCCGGACAAGTACGAACGGTGCTGATTGCATCCAACTTGAACCTCACCGGCTCACTTCCGGAGGCGACCGAGCTTCAGTCACAAGCTGAAGGCGCTTTGCCGATCCGCGCAAACGCATTTGCAGATTTGTTCAATACTCTCGCCATCGAGAACGGGATCGTGGACCTAAAAGCCTCGTTAACCGGCTGCGAGCGCGGCGAGCGGTCGATCCTATGCCGCTACAGGCTCGGCGAGCATTCGGTACTGACGATGATTGCTCCGGGGACTTCGAGCCACTCCACCGAGCTGGCCCTCACGTCGAGCATCGACACGTTAGCGCGACGGCAGATGGTGAAGACTTCAATGCAAATAATTATCGAGCTTGTCGCGCCAGATGAATATCCCGAGGTGAAGGTTGAGGCGTTGTCCGCGCTACTTAGAAAGGCGGAAGACGCGCAAGAGCACCCTCGGCGGCCGCAGCTCGTTAGCCAAAAGCTCGGACAGTATGAGCTGCTTTTCTATCAGGACCTCGATGGCCAGATCAATTTCAATGTACGGAAGAAATAAGGGCCCGACGGATTTGCCTCAACAGGGCCCGAACGACCGGTATTGTGCCGCGAGCAGACTGTCGGCCGACACTGCCGGCAAGCCGCTTGTGGACCCAAAGGCGACATTGGCGCGGAGTAGCCCAGCGATTACCGCCCTGATCTAGTTGATGTTTGCCATGAACAGCTTGATGTCCTGCTCCAGGAGCAGTCGATCTTGGACAAGCTGCTTCGCGGACTTCGAAACGGCCGCAGCACGGTCGCCTTCCCTTGGATAGCGTTCAGCTAGCGATAGGCGGGGATCGTTGTTCTTGACCCGCTCCTCGCGAGTTGCTGCGAACGGGAACATCGATCCGTTGTTGTCGCACAGCTCGCCCTCCGCAAATCCGGATTTGCGGAAATTCCAGCCCGTATGCGTTGCGATGGGAGCGGCCAGCGTAGGCAGGTGCACTCCGGCGATATCGCGGCCATCGGCGTCGGTCTTTGGAACAAATACCGGATAGGCGGCTCCTTTGACCGGCGGCATCTTGTCGAAATCGACGACGGTCGCTCGTGTCATCTGCCCTGAGTAATGAACACCCGGAATTTGCGGAAAGCCAACCGCTGCGGCAGTTGGCGGCACTAGCGTGGCATCGTCTCGACTCGGGTAGCGGCTCGGGGGCGGCAGCGTCCCATCCGTTATCCATGCATCAAGCGCGACCAACAGAGCTCGCGCTGGCGGACCCGCATGGAGCGGGTTCGTCGGGAACATGCAGGTCCGTGCTAGCGCGGAGCGGTCATTTGCTAGCGCGAAATGCTGAAGATTGGAGATCAGGAATAGCCGAACATTGTCAGGCATCGCCAAACCATTGCCTTGCGTGTCGGTGGCCACCAAGGACGCGCGTTGCTGGTAAAATTCGATTTCGCTGTCGGTCTTGATAATCTTCGGACAGTTGCCTGCAGCGAGGCACCGGGCCAGGACGCCGTCGGTGCGACCCGTGATGGTGTCCGTGATCACCGGATAGGTGAACGGAAATTCAGAGCCCGGATATACAGTGTCGGCGTGCTGGTAGGGCGAGCGGCCGGGCTGGCTGAAGCGATAGTTGGTGAATGTCTTCTTCCCGCCAGCGATATGCGGCATCAGCCCCTCGAAAACTGTGCGGCCCGCCTCATCGGCGTTGAAGCCAAGATAGAGGAAATCATGCAGATACCGGCCACTCTGCGAGGCACCGAACGCAATCGCTCGATCGACCTGGCCAGCCAGCAAATTCGGCGTGCCTTCTTCATCGGCCTTCTCATACCGAAGGAACGAGACGATGTCGCGCGTCGCCGCAAACCCGACCCCCATCACTTTCGGATCCTTGGCGAGGTAGATGATTTCGTATATTGCCCCGGCATCGAAGCCGGCGGGGCGACTGATCGCAACCCGCTTCGAGTCTTCAAACTTCATCGAAAGATCGTTCGGCGCAGTTCGCGGATCGCTCTCGCGTTCGCGCACCGTGAGCTTCACCTGGGCAGGATCGAGATCGGAGGCGGGATAGCTCAGCGTTGCGACTGCAGGATTCTCCAAGTGGTCGAAAACAAATTCCTCGCGGGAGAGGCCGGTTACCTGCGGCACGATGGGCGGCGAAAACGTAAGACGCCCACCCACAGCAGCCGTATCCCCCTGCCAGCCGCTCCACACGATCGTGTACCCGCGGCTCATCAGAAACCCATTGCCCGCATCAGCAGCCTTGGCCAGATCGTTTAAGACCCCTGTGTCATTGAACAGCGCCAGCCCAAGCTTGTTGCCGCGATTGACAACTTCATAGAAAAGGCGACGATTTGCGTTTGTTGCAATCGTGGGGCGCAGTATCTCCACATCGCTTACCGCTTCGACGAGTCCGTGGGCATTCCGCGGCGCGTGGTCAATATCTACGATCACCGAATTGTGCGGATCATCGGGCGGCACCGCAATTGTGGCGCGGGCGATGATTCGGTCGTAGGTGCCAACTGGTGGGAACGTGCGGCCTTCGAATGTCGGCGATTCAGTGCGAAGGACCTCAAACTTGATGAGCTTTGCGTCGACAGAATGTGACGAACCCACGACACTGATCGCGAAGGCCAATCCTTGCAGTACACGCTTCATCTTTTCCTCCCAGCGACGGCGCGTCCACACGCGGTTCCAGGTCAATGATGAATGTGATGCCTACCCGCAATGCGCACACAGGCTGACGTAGCAAAATTAGTTCGGGCCCCATTCCTGGCAACTAGTGCATGGACTGTACCCCAAAGGTGCCGCTCTGAGAAGAGTTAGGATTTCCGCACCTGGCCCATCTGCGACCTCAGGCTACGACAGCCGTTGCGCTGTCATTAGGCGACAAGCGGACATCGAACGAACCCACCTTTGGGCACCTCTTGGGTCCTCCCGGCGCCCCCGTCCTTGAGGATGACGCGCGACCCCGCCCTTTTGGCAGATACAAAAAAATTGAAGGAGGTTGTTGTTCTCGGATGACCTGCCGCCTCCGAGCCAAGGATATACACAGCGGATACTGGATTGGGCTGTAGCGGAATAGCCCATTATCCGACCCTGAAGGGAGTTCAATCGCCTTCAGGATTTTCGCCAATGCCCAACGCTCTTCCGCTGTATCCTTCCGACTTCCGCACCGCGCCCGTTGCGCCCTTGAACCGAAAGCGTCGCAAAAACCCGCGCACGGTCACGATGCCCGACAGGGTGGGTCCGCATGTGAAGCTGGTCTTCGCCGAAATGGCGCGGCAAAAGCTGCGTTACCTTGACGTGGCCGAACGTAGCGGCGTGCAGCATGCCACGCTGAAAGCGTGGAGAAAGAAGAATCGGCCGGGCTTGGAGTCGGTTGAGGCTGTGTTAGCGACTCTCGGGTACGGCCTTGTCCCCGTCCCCGCGCTTGAAGTACTGCCCCATCCCGAACTCGCGGGTGAACTCACTGCGCTCGCCCTCAAGATGCGAATGAGCATTCCCCAAACTTTTAGCGCGCTGATCGATATCGGAGTCGAGCAAAAGCTTCTCCGCATGCGAGCGGAAGAGCGCGCCGCTGTGCTGGCCGAGCACGATGCTCGCCTTGCTCGCATCCCCGCCAATGACAATGTAAAGCGGTCGCTCGGCAGTGAAACTTCGGCGACTTAAGGGGCGACCAAACTAGCCTCGCCGCCGGTTTCGATCTTTCCCATACTTGGCCCATTAGTTGGTGCTCCTCCACACCAACTAATGGGTGAAACCGAGGCCGGTGCGTTTGATAGCCAGATGCACCGGCCACTTCCAGATGGGACATCATGTCTAAAGTTTATTTCTCGCGCACCCAGGCCGCAAAGCGGGTCGGCCGTTGCGCGAAGACCCTCCGCAACCTCGCCAAGCGTGGCGATGGCCCCCCGTTTCTGTTGATCGGTGACCGGCCTGCTTATCCGGCCGATCAGCTTCAAGTCTGGATAGCAGCCGGCGGAGATGCCCAATGAGCCGTGCCAAGCTTCTCGCCGACCTCAAGGCGGCGTCCGCAGATTACGCAACGGCTCAGCGGCAGCTTGCGGCCGAGCGTTTCAACGTCCAGCACGGAATCGCGCACAATCTGATGTTCGCCGAGAGCCGCGAGCATGTTGCCTATCACCGCTGGCTCGGCGCTCATGAAGCATTCGCTACCAGTGCACCGAAGCCCGCTCCGAAGCCTGCCCCGAAGGCATCGGCCGTCGCGCCGCGAGACCCCGGCGCAGAAGCCGTTTCCGACTACTGGCGGCCGTGATTCAACCCCCTTGAGACCAAGTACAATGAGCATTCTGAAGTCCCTGTTCGGCAAGAAGCCGATTACCTCCACCGCCATCGCTGCCGAGATCGAAAAGGCGCGCGCCGAACAAGACGCTGCCCTTGCTAAGCGCGGCGCAGCGCTGGCCGGTCTCGGCTTGATGGATGATGCCGCCCATCAGAAGGCTGAAGCAGAATACGAAGTGCACCGGCGCGCTGCCGATCGCGCTGCCGCGCGCCTCGCTGCTCTCGATGCTGCGCATGCTAAAGCGCTGGCGGCCGAAGTGGAGGCCGAGAAGAATGCGGAGGAAGAACGTTTCAGTCAGCGTATCGCGGCCGCACGTCGAGCGGTAAACATTGAAGCCGCCGAGCTTCTCGCAAAATATGATCAGCACGCCGCCGCCATCGCCGACATCCTGGCGCGGCTCAATCAAATCGACGCGGAAGCGCAAGCGTGCAACGAGACTGGCCGATACATCTCAGGCTTCGAGGCCGTGCGCAGCACTGATGTCGCCCATCGCAAGAATCCTGACCGCTACGCCAGCGAACGGCGTGAGAAGCGTCTTTGCTGGGTGTTCAGGTACCCCGCCAGTCCGCCGGATACGGAGCGGGTTAGCTTTCACCGAGAGGCCGCACGCGAGGAAGTAGTCCAGGCAACCATCAGCGCAGACACCGGTAGGGCGATTCCTGTCGGCCCGGAACGTTACAACTACTTCGGGCGCGAAATCATCATTAAGCCGGTACTTGAGGAGCGCGAGATCGTCCTTGAGAGGACCAAGTTTAGGGCGGGCGGCCTCGAAGCCAGCCTGAGCGACATTATGCTTCCTGCGGGAATTGCCGGCGGCGTCCGTCACTGGCCGCGCTAGCGTTGCCGGCGCTGCGTCAGTCGATCGACGTGGTCACCGGCATGCCTACGTTCGTTTGCGGGTTCAGCCCAGCTTAGACGCCATTTGCGGATAAGCAGAGATACGCAACGAGCTACCTTTTCAGGCTGCACTCAGCACATTCGCCGCTCTGAATTGCACTTTGTAACTAGTGATTGCAGGGCTAGCCATATGCTAGCTACTATACTTGTACTGCTCTAGGGAATCAGAAGATGCTGCAACGCACAATATCAAGCGACTTAGTTATTTCGTGAAGAAATCCAGACCGCGCGCTTTCAGCCATGGAAAATCCGCCTTCTTACGCCGAACCCGGGTTACCGCCTTCCGAGAGATCGTGAAGATCCGCGATCTGCGGACTCGCAACCTAATTCGTGGAGCGCTTGCCGACGAGCGCGCAACACGGCCGCCGATCGCGGTCATGAACGCGTTGCGGCAGGCGGCGTCACCACGAGATCTAGCCCAGTGCGTGACGCTTCTGCTTGGCAAATCTGGGGCATTCCCGTTCGCGAACCTGGGGCGGGATTACGGCAGCCTCCTCCGCATTCATTCCTTAGAGCCTGCCTCCATCGAAAGAGAGATTGCATTCGTCGTAGGGCATCTAAACGGATGGAAAGAAGAGACCTGTAAGATTGTCGATGCGATCCGCACCTTCGCCGCTATCCCGACCTCCCCAGCGTCCGATGCAATGCAAGCGCTTGCCAAATTCACCGAACAATTTGGCGCTTCGAGTTATGGCGTTCGGAAAGTTGCCTATTTGATGGCTCGATTTCCTGATGACGCCGCGCTTCAGGAACCCTTCCAGCTTATTGCGAACAAAGTCGCTCAATCTCGAAATCCGGGCCCCTATTTCATAGCGATGGAATTGGTCGACGACAATTTCGCTTACTTTCCCGGCGTTTCCACACGCGTCCAGATTCATCAGAAGCTTAAGGAAGACGACTATCGCAAGCTTCTAGCCTTACATGACCTTGTCCCCGCGCCGCTCTCGCGGCCTGATCTGGGCGCGCTACTTCGCAAATCCCATTCGATGTCGCTCATAGATGAGATCTGCGGAATTACTTCTGCGCTGAATTTTGGTGATCGGTGGGATGATATCAGATCGCTCGTCCTCGATTTACTCGACCCAAGCATTGTCGGAGCTCTATCTGCATTCGCAAATACTCCGTTTGATGCCCGCGCACTGTACAACGACGTGTCAGCGGCCGAAGCCGACATGGTCTACTACCAACGCGCCTTCGCATTCACCGAGTTTGTGGATTGCGCGCGCTACCGCGCGTTTGTTGACGCTGTCCTAGCCCCCCGTTTGTTGTCGAAGCTGTCGCCCAAAATCGATCGTTCCTTTGCGGCACACGAGTCTCTCACGGTGCGCGATCTTACGAAGGCGTTGCAGGGCTTTCGGGAACCCAACGATTTCTTGAAGCATCAATGCTGCGGGTCGTTTTTGAAAACCGTTCAACTGATCACATATCTTCAAACGGTTGGGAATGCTGCTCGCTTTGATCAACACGAAATGCGCTTCATCTGCGAGCACACGACTGGTTTGGAATATCTTCTCACCGAAGTGGAGCTGGAGCGGCTGTATGTTTCCGCAGAGGAAGCATCACGGCCTCTAGTGACCGTCTTGGCATTGGCACTTCACAAGGCTCGAAGCCGCGACGAAGATGTTGATTTTAAGTTCCGCTTCGCGCTCTGCGAGACCGTCAACACGCAGTTTCGCGGAAGTCTACAAGAGTTTATCGAATGGCTCCTGAAGGGCACACCCCAGATCGCCAACTACCTAGTCAAAATACTCGACAGGCAGACCCTGCAAAAACTCTACTGGCTGGTGAGTTCAGCGGACGAAGCTGATACCACGAGGCAAGCTCTGTTGAGGGCGGTTGGTCGTCAACGAAACTCTATCGCCTACTTTGTCGAAGCCGACGCAATCGAAGCACAGCGCCAGGTGGCAAAACTGCGAAAATACTTCGATGATAGTCGCCTCTATGTTGATGGCATCGCAATGCAAGAATGGCTCGTCGCAAATCCTAGCACTTACGCGCAACAATACATCAAGATGATCGAGCATAATCTTAGCGTGCCGGCGAGATCTGCTAAGATTGAGCATGGACAGCTAGTGGACACAGGGACGATTGATATTCCGGCCGTTCAGGCCTTTGATTACGTATTGATGGAAGTCGCCAAAATCGCCTATGAGCAATTCTGCACAAACCGTCAATTTGGAATTGAATCTTATCTCGGACGGCGCATCCGGCACAATACCTTGACCGGAATGATGCGCGGAGGCGTCGAAGACCTTATCGAGCGCCCATCGTATCACATCCTTAAGTATGATGATCGATTTGTCGCGGCTAACGACGCGTGGATAGAGAGCTATCAGCGGCTCATTGAGCACCTGCGGCGCGACATTCTGCAATTCCGAACTGACTCGAAACCGCATGGCATCTTCATCGCTTCCCTAAAACGCGATGAGAATACCTTTCTAGGCATCGCGGCGCTGAGCAGCACGATGACTGCCGTACTACCGAGCATCGAACTAATGAATGAGCTTCTGATCCGCTTTTGCTGGCATGAGATCAACCCGCAACTGCAAGCCGCAGCCAGACTCATATCAGTCGACCTTTTGAAGCGGACCTACGACGACATAGAGGCGCATCTCGGGCATTTTGCGGACGATATGCAGGGACAGTACCGAGCGCAATTGCGTGAGGCCGTACACGAGCGATTTACGCGGCTGGCCAGCTGGTTTCGGCAACCGGAAGACGGGTTCGTCAGCGCCACTACGCGTCAAGTCGGCGACCTTATTTTCCTCGAAGCCAATGGCGGAAACCTGATCAACGATCGCGCGATCGATTGGCAAGGCGACGCATTTGAAGTTGTGATCGACGGTCTTTCAGTCCACAGAATGTATGACTGCCTATTCGTCCTTCTACGAAACGCTCTAAAATACGGTGACGCAGAGGCCCCTATTACGATTGCAGCAAATCAGACGGCGAAATCAAGCGAGCGGCTGTCACAATTGCGGGTGTCAGTCACGTCAACGTTTGATGATGTTGCTGAACGTCCTCTGCATGAGACGCGATTAGAAGAGAACTTCAGCTCCGATGACCCCGGAGAGGCAATGGTAGTTGAGGGTTACTCGGGCATAAAGAAATTGCGCTATATAACAAGGAGCAGCGAAGGGACAGCTACCGCTGCGTATAAGATCGATGGCGATCAATGCACGGTATCCTTTTTGTTGACGGTCGAACTCGCAAAAGCAAGCGGATCAACAGAATGAAAGTGCTGTTGATCGAAGATGAAGAGCACAAGGCAGAAGATCTTACGCGACGCCTCCTGAAAACGGGACTCGCGGCATCAGAACTAACGCGCGCGATCGGGGTGCGACAGGCGGTGCTCGAAGTGATGAAGGGAGCTTACGATCTCATCATTGTTGACATGGCTCTGCCGACCTTTTCAAGCACTGGTGACGACGGCAGTGGTGGCGGCGGTCAGGCAGTCGGCGGCATAGAGATCTTACGGGCCCTTTCGAGCACAAAGGTCTCTACAAAGGTAATCATCGTCACGCAGTATCCGGACATTATCGTCGGGGGCGAACGTGTAAGACTGCATCAGGCGGCACGCGTACTGTCCGCCAAGTATCGGCAAGAAGTGCTCGGCGCAGTTCTATACTCATACAAAACACCAGAATGGGAAGCTGCATTTGACGCGCTGTTGGGAAAGCTGAAATGGCAATAGTTGTTTTTGAGGACGACGAAAACAAATGGGCAGTAATACGAGACAGTCTGCGCGCAAAGGGCATTAAGGAGAACGGGATTAAACGCATTGGCAACATAGCGCAGTTCGCCCAATTAGCAGGCAAGCCGATCGATCTCTGCATCATCGACATCAGGATGCCAGCTGTTTCAGGTGGCGAAACGCGGAGCGCCGGATTGGAACTCCTCAAGATGCTCGACTACTCGCGATTGCAGCGGGTGCCTGTATTGGCAATCACGGCTTATCCGGATGAGGCGAACCTTCATCAAAGCGCATTCGCCTCGCGGGGCTGCATCATCTACGACTATAACGATCGCCAGACATGGTCTCAGGCCCTCGATATTTTCATAGCACAGTCAAAGGAAAAGGGCCGCTACGATTTCTTGCTCTTTACCGCACTCAAGAAGGAACGAGACGCCTACCTCAAGTTACCGAGATTCACGGAAGACAGCACCAAAAGAGAGGGCTTAGATCTATGGGAAACTGAGATTGAAGGGAGCGCTGGGGCCATCGTTCTCTTGCCGCGTATGGGTATTATCAATGCGGCCGTGACAACGGCGCGCGCCCTGGAGCTCTACAGCCCCTCCGTTGTTGCAATGAGCGGCATTTGTGCGGGCATCGGAGACAACGCGGAGCTTGGCCAACTTTTGATTGCCGATGTAGTCTGGGAGTATCAATCAGGAAAGTGGATCAAGGAGGCCTTTGAGGCCGAGCCTTATCAAGTAAGCATTCAACAAGATACCCGTCTAACTTTAAGCAAGCTTCTCGAGACGAGGGGTTTGATTTCACGTCTAGAAGCATCGTTTTCCGGAAGCGATCGCCCATCGAAATTATCGACGCCGAAACTGGCGGCATTCACGAGCGGTTCAGCCGTGATTGCAAGCGAAGCGCGCTTAGAAGCCGTAAAAGGTCAGCATCGGAAGGTTGCCGGGATCGATATGGAAGTTTACGGATTTCACCGGGCGGTCGAACTATGCGCCCGATCGATCCACGCTTTCAGCGCGAAAGTGGTCGTCGATAAGGCGAACGAAGCCAAGGGGGACGAATTGCAGGAGTATGGCTCCTTCGTGTCAGCGGCCTTCACAATGGAAGCTGTACGGTTGCTGCTCAACGAGACGAACGAAAGTTCCGGTCGCGCTTAACTCATGTAAGGCTTGAACCACACGGCCTCGCTTCGTGTATTCGGTGATCAGATACGATGGGCGAGTGTCTACCCAACAATCGGCTCCAGCGAGGCCGTTTTTGGATCGTAGCGGTAGTCCGTAATTGTTCCATCCTTGATCCGCTCTACAGCCTCATCGATCACAAATACCGGGACGAGAAACCATTCACGCGGGACAATCGGATGGCCAAAGCGATCCTTGATCATAATATCAAGGCGCGCTGGTTCGAAGACTCGATGGATCAGATTTTCGAGCTTCGTCCGATTGATATTGGACAGCTTGTAGGTGGCAACGATTTCTACGTCAGCCATTAAGAAAGTCGGATCGAGACGAGCATTGACGATCCGCGTTTCGACGTTGCCGCCTGTCACCCCGATCTTGTGCAGAACATCGCGGCTGGCGACGATCTTGGGATCGTCGGATTTGCTGCGCAACACGTAGATCGTGCCGCTGGCAAGGTCTCCATCTTCGCTCACATCGGCGAACAGCGGCCCAGCGACTGGATCAGTAATCCGTCGCCCCGCTCCGTCGCGGTGGAGTGCACGCTGTAGAGACCGCAAAAGCACGTCGCTTTCCGTTCCGTTGTCGTAAATAACGCGCAAGCGGCTGTCGCGCCGGTCGTACTCGGCCATAAATTCCTCGCCGACTTCCGCGACATAAGCGATCTGGCCGCCGACGATGAAAAACTCGCCCTGCTTGATCTCGGCCATCGTCTGGAATAGCCGCGTCTGGCGTATGCCGGCGTCGAGGTCTTTCTTCACCTGAACGAACAGCGGCTTGAAGTTATCGAAGTCCTTGCATGGCGTGCGGTTGGCGATTTCCTCTGCCGCTCGCTTGTCGGCGGCGGTGCGGACATGGCGAAGCTCGGTAATGTCGGACGCGCCCATGCCTTCCAGCTCGGCAAGCAATTCATCGTCATCTATCGATTCGGCAGGCTCGACGGCGGGCGTCGGCGCGCCTGCCAAAAGGCCGTGCGTGTCGAGCGGTGCGAGAAGCGAACGGCATTCTTCGAGTCCGCGCAGGCGGTCGAGGCGCACGGCATAAAGCCGCTCGAATATATCGTTGCTCTCGCCATGCGTTGGCGCGCGGCCGTGGGCCTCGGCGAAGCGCTGAATTTCTTCGAAGCCTGCGATAATGCGTTCCTCGCGTGGGCTACGGCCGCTTTTCTTGTCCTGCGGAGCGAAGTCGGCGAGGTCCGCCGCCAGTTCGTCAAGATCGAGGTCATCCGTCATAGCGGCCCTCCTTCTTGAAGCGCATGAACGCGACGGCGCCCTCGGCCATGCGCCTTTCCCAAGGGTCCTGGGCGTCGATCGAGGGTAACCGGCCGCGCTCCTTCTTGAACCGCGACGCGCGGACGGCAAGCTCCTTAGCGTCCTCCGGCGTCAGGCTGGTGCGCTTGGCGGCGATGGCCGCGGCAACCTGCTTCAGGCTTTCCTCGCTTATAGCCTTGGCGAGGATGGCATAGGCTTCGCCGAATGGATTAATCCGGTCGATGAGGTCGATATCAAGTTCACGAACGTCCATCGCGAATTTCCGCACCCCATCGATCAGCGCAGTGTTGGCGCTCGGCTGGTCATCGCCGCCAGCTCCGTCGCCGCCAAGCGCAATCTGCTTGGCCTTCTGCGTGATATTGAGGGCGGCGATGGCGTGCTGACGCACGGCCTCCTGATCTTCCTCGTCAAGCTCGGGATACTTGTCCTTGATGATCTTCCCCATCCGTACCTGGGTAAGTTCCTCGGGGATCAGTTCCTCGTCGAACAGCCCGCGCTCGATGGTGGTCTTGTCCTGAACGAAAGCGGCGATGACTTCATTCAGATCCTCGGTACAGATGCGTGCGGCTTCCTTGCTCTTGGGTTCGGCAAGCCCCTTGATCTCGATGTGGAACTGCCCGGTTTGCTCATTGAAGCCCACATTACCTTTGCTCGGGTCGTAGCCGCCTTCACCGTAGTCGAAGCCGTCAGCCGGGCCGCTCTGCGTATTCTTCGGCGTGAAGTTGAAGCGCGGCGCGAGCACCTGTTCCATCAGCAGGCTGGCGGCGATGGCTTTCAGCGTGTCGTTGACGGCCTCGGTGACCGCCTCCTCGGAGGCATCCGGCTCGGCGATCAGATTAGTGAAACGGGCGCGGGTTTTGCCCGGCGCATCACGGGTCGCGCGGCCGATTATCTGCACGATCTCAGTAAGGCTGGATCGATAGCCAACGGTTAACGCGTGCTCGCACCAAATCCAGTCGAAGCCCTCCTTGGCCATGCCGAGCGCGATGATGATGTCCACATGGTCGCGGTTGTTCTTTTGCGCGGGGTCTTTCAGCGCCCCCGAAACCTTGTCCCGCTTGGCCGGATCGTCATCGACGAGATCGGCGATGCGCAGCACCTTTCCGTCCGGCCGCTTGACCAATTGGAACCCGGTCGCAGGATCGGTCCCCTGCCATTCGCCCAAGGCCTCGATGATGTGCTCCACCTCCTTGATCTTGTCCTTCGTGCTCTCGCGCGAGTTGACGTTCGGGATGTGGATGATCGTCTTCTCGGCCGGGTCGAGGGCGGCGAGGATGTCGTCGGCATAGGAGCCAGAATAGAAGAAATAGCCTATGTCGAGTTGCTTGAGATATTCGTAGCCGTTGAGTTGTTCGTAGTAGGTGTAGGTGACGGGTTCGAACTTCGTCTCGTCCTGCGGGGCCAGCACCGGCACAGCATCACCCCGGAAGTATGAGCCGGTCATGGCGACGATATGCACCTTGTCGCGGGCGATGAACGCGCCGAGATGCTGGCCGAGCTTGCTCTCGGGGTCGGCGGAAACGTGGTGAAACTCGTCCACCGCGATCAGCCGGTTGTCGAACTTCTCAACGCCGAACTTGTCCACGGCGAAGCGGAAGGTCGCATGGGTGCAGACCAGAACCCTATCATCGCTGTCGAGGAACGCACCGAGAGAATTGACCTTGCCGCCATTGTCAGAGCCGGGCGCGTCGCAAAGGTTCCATTTGGGCGCAACGATCCAATCGGCCGAAAAGCCGAACTTGGTCAGAGGCTCGTCATGGAAGCTCGCGCCGATGGATTTCTCCGGCACAACGATGATGGCTTGCTTCAATCCCTGATTAGTGAGCTTGTCGAGGGCTATGAACATAAGCGCTCGGCTCTTGCCTGATGCCGGAGGCGACTTGATGAGAAGATACTGCTCGCCGCGCCGCTCATAGGCGCGCTCTTGCATCTCCCGCATGCCGAGCGCGTTGGCCTTGGTCGAGGTACCGTTGCGGGCATAGGAGACCGAAACGGAAGGAATGGTTTTCTTGTCGTCGGTCACGTGCTTGCCCCAGCCTTTTTCTTCTTCGTCGCAGCCCCCGGCGACGCGATCATCTTAGTGTAAAGCTCAAACAGCTTTTCCAGCCGTTCCGTATCGTTTCGAAAGCGGCGGCCGATGTAGATGCGCTCAAGCACCTCGTCGTTGCGGTCATGCGCAGCGCGTAAATCGGCTGGCATTCTTTCCGGATCGTAGAGGTCGCCGATGGTCGCGGGGAAATGCGCCTCGCGCGTCAACAGGATGTCCTCGGCGCAGCGAGTTAAGTCAGCTTTGTTCTTTTCTGTGAGCAAGGGGAGCGGAAAAGTGTTCCAGCCGAGAGTGGACGAATATCGAAGTCGAGTTTCCAGTTTTCCGCATACCGTGGCGACCCACGCAATATGCATTTTCGAACATACAACTGCGAACTCCCACAGTGACGGATCATAAACAGCGAAAGCGAGGTTGGAAATTACCGTGTTCTGATCGAAAATATCTGCGGGAAGGTATTCCCTTTCTTCCGATGAAGCTGCCGCCACCGCGATTGCTATGGTATTTTTGTGAGCGCGCTGCGCGAACTTATGGGGGATTGCGGCGTACCCTTTCGTCGTTTTCGCCGGAGACGCCTCCCGAAACGATCTCACCTCTTGAATGCGCTCACACACGGCAGCTATTTTTTGTGCGATCGGCAAACACTCATCATCAATCCAAAGACACTTCCTATTCCTATAGTGCACCAACTCCTTGGACCCGACGAGCTCTCTTAACAATTCCATCGCAGTCGGTTCGTCGTGGATTAGAGCTTTTGCTTCGTCGTGTGTCAGAATGAGGCTACCGCCATCGCGAGCCATGCTGCCAGAAACCATCCAGTTTAGTTCCTGAGATAGCGGCACATCTCTCGTTTTCACGTACAATTCTGGACCAGCTATCAAGTACGGAGAGACCGACTCGACGTCCCTCTTTGTCTCGCCTTCATACAACGTACACCGTGCTGGCTTGGACCTCCCAACGCCAATGATTACGCACTGCACCGCCGCGTTGTTAGATGCGTTGTTTCTCCACTTGAATCCTTGGTGTGCAAAAATGATATGGCAACCGAGCCTATAGAGATGAGACCAAAGATGAGCTACTTGCTCCCCTTCACTAATCGAACTGGTTGAGACAAACGCAAAGATCGCGTCGCAGTCTTCCGCAAACTCGGCTGCCTTTAAGTACCAGGCAGTCACATAGTCACAGTCCTTGAACTCGTTTCCTCCTCCAAAGACATGTGCCATGTCCTCTTTTTGAGCTTTTGTTTGCTTTCGTGCTCCCTTGAACTGGGGGTTGCCGCAGATGTAGGTTTCACCACCCTCGTTCTCGAAATCAATTTGCGCCTGATCAAGCGGCGTATGGAATAGATCATCAGCGTGGAGCTTCAGGCCTGTTCCCGTTGGGGGGCATACACTGAGCCAGTCCAGCCGCAGGGCATTGCCGCAGGTGATCCAGTTTTGCGCGTCGAGCGGCAGGAAGTCCTGCAAGGCTTCCTTTTGCCCGCGATAGAGTACGTCACACTGAAACTCCGCGATGATCAGCGCTAACCGCGCAACCTCAGCCGGGAAATCACGTAGTTCGATGCCGCGAAAATTAGTAAGCGGGATATGCGTGCGCCGGTCGGCCTCGCCCCGCCGCTTGTTGATCTCGGCCTCGATCGCGCGCATTTCCTTGTAGGCGATGACAAGGAAATTGCCGGAACCGCAGGCCGGATCGAAGACCCTGATCTTCGCCATGCGATTGCGGAGGTTCAGCAGTTTACGGGGATTGTCGTCCGCTTCCGCAAGCCGGGCGCGCAGATCGTCGAGAAACAGCGGATTGAGGACTTTGAGGATGTTCGGCACGGACGTGTAGTGCATGCCCAGCGCGCCTCGTTCCTCGTCCTCGGCGACGGCCTGGATCATCGACCCGAAAATGTCAGGGTTGATCTTCGTCCAGTCGAGGCTGCCGATATGCATGAGATAGGAACGGGCGATCTTGGAAAAGCGCGGCGCGTCGACGCTGCCGGAAAACAGTTCGCCGTTCACATAGGGAAAGGCATCGGCCCAACGGGGAATGTCGGCGCTCTCGCGGTCATCGCGCTTGGTGTTCATGGCGCGGAACAACTCGCCGATGATTTCATGGGTGTTGGACGAGTCCTTGGCACTCATGCGTTCGACGGTCTGGGTGAACAGGCCGCTGCCGTGGAAGATGTCTGTACGCTCGGCGAAGAAGCAGAAAATCAGCCGAGCCATGAAGTGGTTCATGTCGTGGCGGCGCGCGGCGGCACCCCAATCGGGATTGTCTTTCAAAAGCTCGACATAGAGCCGGTTCATGCGGCTCGTGGCGCGGATGTCGAAGGAGCTTTCACGGACCTGCTTGACGGTAGTGATTCCGGCGAGCGGCAGGAAGAAACCGAAATGATCGGGGAAGTCGGCATAGGCGCAGGCAATGGTTTCGCCGCTGTCAAAATCCTCCGCCTCGAAATCCTCACCGTCGGTTGAGAGGATGAACCGCGCCTTCGCCTTCGCCGTGGCCGGACTGGCCTTCAGCGCGGCCAGCGTTTTCGTTACCGCGCCGGGCGCAGCGGCGGCGATATGGATGTTATTGGTTTGCAGGACGCCGCCCAGGTCGGACTTGTTCGACGCGCCAGCGCGCAGCCGCTTGATCGTGGTTTCCTTATTCCCGAACGCTTGCAGGAACAGATACGGAAACTCGCCGCCGTTGAAAGGCTGCTCGGCAAGGACCGATATGGCTTCCTCAATCTCGACGGCGTTCATGCTTGTTCTTGATTCCTAGACACTATTCCTACCATTCAAAGCAATACGACTCGGGAACGAGTCAACTGAGTTGCGATTTTCGAGCGCCAGGCGCTGTGTATCAAGGGCTCAAGGGATTCAACCTTAGCTGCAATCACGCCGGCCGGACAGACTGACGGTAGTGAGCTAGTAGGCAGGGGGTAGTGCGCTGGGGAATGGCAGTCGCCAAAACCGGTAAGGCGCTTCATCGGGGCTTCTTCTTGACCTCGACGATGACGTCGCGCATCCGCTCGGCCAGCTTCGCGGCGATCTTCTTCGCTTGCTTCCGAGTCTTCGTCGGATCAACGGCTGGGCGCTGAAGCGCGGCCCTCATCTTCAACTTCTCGGCGCGAGCCGCCTGACCATCTTCCATGTTCTTCAGCTTGCCGCGCAGGCCCTTCAACGCCTTCGCGTCGACGATCATGTCGAGCTTGCGCAGCTTGGCGGCGTGTTCGCTCTTGCTCGACCGACCGACGCGGCGCTGGCTGTTCTGTGATGCACTCTTGAATACTAGCCTTTGCCCCCCTCGGCTCGAATCTGGAGCAGCTTAGGCCGTTACTGTTTCGGTGGCCAAGCTCGTGGACGACGGCCCGGGCCACCCCCGCCCCTTCGTCGGGGAAGGTAGCAACGGGATTAGTGGGGCCTGAAGTGGGGCTCGGAGGGAAAACGGAGGGATTGCGCTCGGAGGCAAAGGGGGGCAAGAGAATTAAAAATTCTCTAGCAATTACAGGATGGTGGGGGAGGCAGGACTCGAACCTGCGAAGCCATAAGGCGGCTGATTTACAGTCAGCTCCCTTTGCCACTCGGGACACTCCCCCGCTCGACGGCAGCACAATCGGGCCGGACCTTGCCGGCGACCGAAGACGGCCATGGAACGTGAAGGCCGCGACAGCCCGGATGGGGGCGCGACCGGGCGCGGTTATCGGCGAAGCGATGGGGTAAAGTCAACCGAGGCGAACAGCTAAAATCGCCCCCGAAGCCACCCAAATTGCCATATTCCGGGACCCGTGACACAAGCGAGCCCATGAAGGATCGAAAATTCAACCCGAGGGGCCCCCGCGGCGGGTCTAAGCCCTTCAACAGGCCCGGAAAATCCGCCGGGCGCCCGGCCCGGCGCGATCGCGATTCGGACACCGACGGTCCTGTCATCCTCTATGGCTGGCACACCGTCTCCATGGCGCTCGCCAACCCCCAGCGGCAGATCCGCAAGCTGACGCTGACCGAGAACGCCGCAAGGCGTCTGGCGGACGAGAACATCGCGATCCCGGTCACGCCCGAGATCGTCCGGCCCCAGGAGATCGACCGGCTGCTGTCGCCGGACGCGGTGCACCAGGGCCTGCTCGCCGAGGCCGACCCCCTGCCCTCGCCCGACATCGAGGATTTGGAGCAGGACGGCATCGTGCTGGTGCTCGACCAGATCACCGACCCGCACAATGTCGGCGCGATCCTGCGCTCGGCGGCGGCGTTTGCGGTGAAGGCGATCGTCACCACCGCGCGCCACAGTCCGGAAGCGACCGGCGTGCTGGCCAAGGCCGCCTCCGGCGCGCTGGAGCTGGTCCCGATGGTGACGGTGCAAAACCTCGCCCGCGCACTGACCACGCTGAACGAGCTCGGCTTCCAGACCGTCGGGCTGGACAGTGAAGGCAGCGCCGATCTTTCCGAGGTCACCCTGCGCGAGCCGCTCGCGCTGGTGCTGGGCGCGGAAGGCAAGGGCCTGCGGCAATTGACACGCGAAACCTGCAGCGTCGTGGCGCGGCTCGACATGCCCGGCGAGATCAAGAGCCTCAACGTCTCGAATGCCGCCGTGCTCTCGCTCTATGTCGGCGCCAGCCGGCTCGGGCTGATGAAGCGGTAACAAAACAAAACGCCCGTCCGCATCGTGGACGGGCGTTTCGTTGGCTCAACCGATCAAGCGATCAGTAATAGCGGCGCAGCACGCGGTGGCCGCCATAGTACGGCGCATGGCGCGGGGCGTAGCCGTAGCGCGGACCGTAGCCGTAATGCGTGCGCGGCAGATAGCCGGCGCGCGGGCCGTAGCCGTAGCGATACGGACGGTAATACGGGCGGCGGTAGGGATAGGCGGCGGGCGCTTCGACCGCGGCGGCGCGATAGCCATGGCCGTGCCCATAGCCATAGCCACGGCCGTAGCCGTAATTGGCGGGCGCAACCACCGCGTCCTCACGGTAGGTCGGATACGGCGCGAAGGCGCCCGGGCCGGTGTAGGTCGGGCCCTGATTGACGTGATAATATTGCGTGGTGGGCTCGGCGAGACGCTCATAGGCGCCATAGCCGTAGCCGTAGCCGGCCCCGTAACCGCCGCAACCGGTGTTGCAGCCGGAATAGACCGGCGCGACCGGCTGGCACGGATTGAAGCCGCAGGCCGCGGCGGGCGCGGTGGCAGCGAACATCACGGCAGCCGCCGCGACCAGTCCCGAAATCATCTGACGCATTACTCTCTCCTGTTGATTTTCGTTTGTTGTTTTCGTTTCTTAACCCGGCGGCCTGCCGGGTATCTCTGCACGCGGCCGCGGCCGAGGACGCCGCGGATAGTCGTTGATCTCAGGCGCGAGGATCACCGGCGGCGGATTGACGGGCACGTCCATCTGCGGCGGCAGCGGCGCCGATTGGGCGCCCCAGCTCTGGTGATAGCTCTCGGGCGGCTTGGGCAATTTGCGGTTCGCGGGCGGCTCGACCTCGAGCCGGCCGTAGCCGGGCCGCAGGCCCAGCGTCGGGTAGTAGTGGCCGACGTCCGTGGGCTGGCGCTCGGCGACATAGCGTCCGCCATAGATGGTGGGCTGCACCTGGACGTTCTTCCCCAAGCCCCAGGTCCCCTCGACCACGGCATAGGACGCGTCGATGTTGTTGATGATGATGGGCACGCCCGGCCGACCGGGAACGACGATATCGAAGCCGCCGCCGGCAAACGCCGTCGCGGGCAGTCCGATCAGAAAGGCAGCGAGCGCCACAACGCGCATGAAGAAATCCCATTTATCCGGCGACAAACCTACCCGATGGCGACGCAGAGAGGGTTAAGGCCCTCTCACCAATTGCCGGTAAGCCTAATGTGTAAGGATTGCGCGCCGCTCAAATGCGCCAAAGCGAGCTAGCGAAGCATTAACGCCGCCGGATCCAGCAGTCTGGAACCAAGGCGCGTGCTCACTTCCGTTTGACTGTTGCTGACAAAAATCCGCCGGTTTCAGCGGAACGTCCGGCGTCCTCGGCGTTTAGCCCCCGTCAACAAAATGGGAGCCAACAATCATGAATATCAAACTTCTCGGAGCCACGGCGATTGCGGCGACCCTGGTGACGGGCTCTGCCATGGCGCAGGCCGTGATCACCAATCCCGGCCGCTGCGCGGCGCAATTCCCCAACGCCAACTGCCAGAACGTCGGACCGGGAAATCCGTACACCGATAGCGGCTATCGGCATCGTCGCGTGTCCTATCGCCAGACCAACAACGGCGATTGGAATAACGACTGGAACAGGAGCCGCACCGGCTTCTGGCCGACCGACGTCGCCGCCGGCGCGGTCGGAGCAGCCGCTGGTGTGGCCGGCGCAGCCATCGGGACTGCGGGCGCGATCGCAACCGCCCCGTTCCGTGCCACCAACGACGCCTACGCCTACGACAATGGCTGGGATAATTCGTGGAATAATTCTTGGGACAACCGCGGCTGGGACACCCGCACCTACGCCCAGCGCAACGGCTTCGTCTGCACGCCCGGCACCTGGTTTAAGGGCCAAGACGGCCGTCGCCACATCTGCCAGTAAGGCGGTTTGAACACCGAACGCGATAGATCAGGCGGCCTTCGGGCCGCCTGATTCATGTCTGGATCGGGGGATCGCGGGTTCTGGCACTTTCCGGTCAAGTCTGGTATTGCGGCGCGCACGGGCGGAGGGCTCCGGCGTATGCTGGTCCCTGCCCGCTTCTCCAGGCGTCGCCGGCTTAGCTCAGCGGTAGAGCAGCGGTTTTGTAAACCGAAGGTCGGGGGTTCAATCCCCTCAGCCGGCACCACTGTTTACAATGACTTAGCCAACAAATGTAGCCCGGGTTTTCTGGGTCGTAGGCCGCGAATGATGTTGGGGGATACACGGGGCTACACTCGGAAACTTGCAACAATCGGATTTGCCCTCCAAAATTCGGGGGGAGTACCGTGGTGAGGACCGGGACGCCAAGCATTTAGCCAAACGCATAACCACTCCCCTTTCCGGCCGCCTTGCGCTGCGCTGAGGTGTCAAGCCAGCGTGAGATGCTGCCAGAACCGCGGGTTAGCGCGACATGCGGCAATAGCTTGGCGACCTGCCCAAGGAGATCACTTCGATCAGCCGCCACTCGATAAGTATCGGATGCTCCCTGCCTTGTTCGGGATCGCTGTGACACCTCAATCAACCCCGATGGCATGGGACCTATTGTGACCTCTCTGCTGTTGGTCGTGTAAAAACGCTGTTGCATGACGCGGACCGGCGCGGTCGAACTCAGGCTATCGCGGTCCGATCAATTTGGGCAAGTTTTACGGCCGCTCGACCAGAACTCATCCTGAGGCAATGTCGGGGCTCTTTTACGCGCCCCATGAACCGCAACGGCGCGCGGCAACGCCCGTATCACGCCCTCACCGCCGCCAGCAGCGGTTTCATCCCGACGATGTTCAGCACGCGTGTCAGATTGTAGCCGAGCACGCACAGCGCCATCTCGGTCGCTACTTTCGGCAGCGTCACGCACAAGAAGTGCGTCGCGCCCATGCGCATCTTCAGTGTGCCGAACGGATGCTCGACGGTCTCGCGGCGTGTGCGCATGGCGTTTGGATTCTTGTCGAGCCGCGCCTGAGCGCGTTCGAGAACGTCCTCGTGCACCCATCGCTTGATACGGCGTCGGCGTGCACTTCAGGCCGCGCGAGGCGACGAACCGCATGACCTTGTTCGCACGAAGAGGAGAATCGAGGCACAATCGCAGTCAAGGGCGGTCGTGATGGCATCGAGAGCGGCGCCGTAGATCTCGTCCAGCCTATTCGCGGCCTGCAGTCGCTCCGAAAGCGCGTGGATGGCCGTCAGCTCGGTCAATCGTTGTGCAAGCGAGGCTCGAATTGCTTTCGCTCGGTGATTTCGCGGCACATGGTCGAGGCGCCCAACACGTCGCCTGCTTCGCAGAGAATGGGTGAGACCGTCATTTCCAGATCCACTGCGGTACCGTCCTTGCGGATTCGCACGGTCTCATAGTGGACGTACGATGCACCAGCCCGGACGCTCGCGATGACGGCCTTGGCCTTGACGAGGCGATCGGACGGGATCAGGCGCAAGAGAGATGTTCCGATCATCTCCTCGGCGCTGTAGCGAACAGATGCTCGGCTGCCTTATTCCAGCGCACGATGGTGCCATCCGGATCCCAGCTCCAGATGGCGTCTCTGGACCCTTCCAAGACGGCGGCGAGCTCCGACCGTTCCGCCTGAAAGCGCTGATTAAGCGCCCGCGCGGAGGCCAGCTCCCGTCGGCAATCTTCGAGAGCCTGCTCGATCGAGCCGGCCGGCGCGCTTCTCGACTCGGACAAAGGCATGCGCGAAAATCGCCTCCATCAGGCGAACCCGATCAAAAACACCAAAAATGTGGCACGGCTTGCGGATGGTGGGCAAGCCGGATCCCTTAAATTCCTCGCCAGTGTATCGAGAGCTTCGGGGCCGCTATGCGCACAAACAACTGTGCAGCCAAGCTCCTTGAGCATAGATGCGGTCACGTCGAGCACGCCGGGATCATCATCTACTGCCAAAACTGTAATGACTCATGGCGAACACCTCGCCGACTTAACCTATATGCATCGCTGAGGTTCCCCGGGGTTGAGCCAGATGCCGTACCTAGAAACTCGGGATGAAGCATATCCGGGAAGCTGTTGAGATTAACCTGGATCAGCAAGTTTTCACGGTGCGGTAGCATTCGGCAATTGGGTGGGAACGGCTCAGAATGCGCGGGGTTGCGGGACATGGACGACACATTGTCTTCCTCCCCTTGACTGACCCGGTCAGCACCGCTGGCCGGGTTCTTCTTGCCGGACAGGTTGGACGCGAAACGGGGCAGCGACTAAGGGCTATGGGAACCCACTTACGATTTGTACCCGACCGGACCGCGATGCGCGACTACATCCATGTTTCCGATCTTGCCGCAGCGCACGTCGCCCCGCTGAAGCTGTTGGAAGAGGGATCTGCCGGCGGCTTCAACCTCGGCACCGGCTCCGGCTTTTCCGTGCGCGAGATCCTGAGTGGGATTCAGCAGGTACCGCACTCGGTCAAGCCGCGCCGCGCGAGCCGACCCCACTATCTGGTCGCCGATCCCTCCGCGGGCGAAAGCTGCTGACTTTCCTGCCGAGCCACCCAGACTTCCCCAGCGTGATCCGAACCGCCCGGCTTGGCACCAGAAGGCGGATCCGTTCAGGTCGCGCCAGTCTGCTGTCGTGAACTCGACCTGCCCGACGGCTTGAACTGCGCCGAGGGACCAAGCCGGTGGAGCGGGCTCATTCCCCAGGCCTGGGGATTACGGAGCTGCTTCTATGGTTTTCACCAGTGGTCTACCTTCGCGCAACTCGGTCGCTAGTGGAATCACGAGGGATCGACGCGCCCGTTTGACCAATTGTTCGTAAGTTGGCGGCCAGCCGCTCTTGATTTCATCGTCCGGAATATCTTGTTTCAGGATGACGTGGCCGGCAATCCACAGATTGCCCTGCTGATCGCGAAACGGGTTTGGACGGCCGATACCCCAGGTCGCATCAATCCTTTCTGAAAGCGAGCCGGTGATGTTGATGAGTTCTCCATCGTCATCAACAGCCGGTGTGAACGGACCGTCCAAGCCTTCGGATTTCAGGCGGTACGCATAATGGCTGCCATACTGGTCCGTGAAAGCGTCTCCTGCACTGAAGAACATGAGGTAGTAGTCCACCCCGTCGATCGCGACGTCTATGAGATGCGGGCCCTCGATCAAAAGCCCGCCTATCGAGCGTCTGGCCGCCTTGAATGGACGATTGGGATCGTCGGGCCGGGTGACCCTCAGCGCAAACCGTTTGGGACCAATTGCGCGCGTCCGCGAGCTATCGAGTTGACGAACGAGGATCTCGGTCCGATACGGCACCGGAGCTCCATTCAGCAGCTTCTGCTCGGTGACTTCATCGAAGAAAAGGAAAGGCCTGCCGCTGCTGTCCTCGATATAGTGGCTGCCATATCCATGCGCATGAGCTGCGCCCAGCCATGGGTCCTCGCTATGCTCGCAAGGCCGGTAGCCTTGCACCGAGCCCAGGTCCTTCCACAACTGATGGACTTTTGAAGTAACGCTGTCCCGCCACAACTGGACATCGAACGCATGGCGATTGCGCGTCCAGTTGTCTTTCGCTCGCACGGGCTCAACACCTTCCTTGCACTTTTCCATCATGCCCGCGTATCCCACCATGCGGCGTCCCGCATCCGAGCGAAAGAACGCCAGATCGGGATCCCAAGGTGCGGCCTTTATTCGGTAGGGCTTCGTGGTTACCTTGGTGCCGTCGGGGTAGAGGAAATCGATGTCATGAAGCGCGTGCGCGCCCCCTCTCAGAAACTCCTCAAGCGAGTTCGCATAAATCACCGTGCCGCCTGAAAAGATGATCATCCAGACCTGTTGCCCGTCGGGCAGTTGGACCTGGATGGGAGCTGACGGGTCCGCGGTATCGTAAGAGCCATCTGTCAGAAACTTCGGTCTCAGTTGCACCGGACCAGCCTCTGGATCGGCTATTTTCATTTGGTCGATTAGCTTTTGGTCCGCTGCGGTGGATGGCATCGCGAAGAGGCAAGCGGCGATCAGCGAGAGAAGAGCGGTGCGGGCACGAGCTCTCATGGACAGGTTCCGTTTGGCGCGTCCGCGCGCGCTGGGACTATACGTCACTTGTAAGGCGGCATGTCTCATGCAGCGATGCCGTCGAGGGAGCGCAAATCTAATCGCGCTGATCGGCTTTCTTGACCGTCAACACTTCTTCACCATTCTCGTCCACAACAACGACCGACTGAACGGGATACTGCGACGCGGCGCTTGCTTGGTCCTTATTCCCCAGAAGCGCCTCGGCGGCTTTTCTTGCGTCACCCAGGCTATCCACCTCGATGCCAAAGTCGTCCTTCGCGACCTGGCCGCCGCCTTTAAGATCCAGATAAAACTTCGGCATAGTCACCTCTTCCTGATCAGGCGCGTCCCAGAGGCTTGAGCGGTGACTGAATGCCTGGCCGAACTCATTCAGGGGCGCAATCTACCGAGCCGCCAACTGACGGGGATCGCGGTGAGGCGCTACAGGAGCGCTCCTCGTTCCGAACACCGCGCTGGGCGTGCCGTCCTGGACGACGCGGCCATGTCGTAGCACGACAATCCTGTCGAACACATCCAGCGTCGCAACGCGGTGAGTCGCCGCGATGATGGTCGTGTCCAGGCAGGCCTTGGCCAAGCCTGCGCGGAGCTTCTGTTCGGTCTCGATATCGAGCGCCGATGTTGCTTCATCGAGCAGCAAAATGGGGCATTTCTTCAGCAGCGCACGAGCGATTGCGATGCGTTGGCGTTGCCCGCCGGAGAGGATCGTTCCACCTTCGCCGACCACCGTGTCATAGCCGTCCGGCAGTTCGTTGATGAAGCCGCACTGAGCGATCTCTGCGGCGGCAAGAACTTCTTCATGGCGCGCATCCGGATGGCCATACCGCAGATTGTCCAAAATGGAGCGATGAAACAGGCCAACGTCCTGCGGAACGAACGCGACGAGCTCGCGAAGGCTTTCTTCCGGCAATGCGTTCAAACTCCGTCGAGCCAGTCTGATCTCGCCGCTCTGGGGCTCGTGAAGGCCATGCAGTAGCGCGAGCAAGGTCGACTTCCCGGCGCCCGATTCTCCGACGATCCCTATGCGTTGTCCCGGCGGGATATGAAGGCTGATATCGTTCAGAACCGGAGCATCGGTTCGATAAGCGAAAGACAGGCCAGCGACTTCAATGGATGGTGGTGAATTTCGGGCAAGGCCGGCCGGCTCTGGTCGGCGCGGGATTTCGGGACCCAGGACAGCAAGTGTTTCCTTCACCACCGCAATCTGATTGCTGGTGCCTATGAGTGCCATCGCAAGGTCGCGCGATCCGTGAAGAATGCGGAACGTCAACGCGCTGACCAGGACCACATCTCCTGGCGAAAAGCGGCCTTCGACCCAACGCAGGATGGCCCAGGCAAAAATACCGGCCGCAGCGAGCCACAAAAGGCAATCATGCGCCATGCGGCTCTTCTCGAGATAGGTCCAGCTCCGCCTCTGCGCTTCCGCCTCCTCGGAGAGGATTTCGGAAAGCCTTTGATGCTCGCGGCGGCGCATGCCGAACATCTTGACGGCCCGGATGTTGGCGATAGTGTCGATCAATTCCCCGGAGGCGCGCCCGGCCTGTTTGGCATACGCTTGGTGAAAGCCTGTACCCCTGCTGCCAAGGATCAACAACCCGCCACCAATGGCCAGGACGAGTGCACAGACCGCAGCGGCCATCCAAATGTCCATCAGGCTGAACAAGAACAACGCGCCGGCAAAATCGACGACGGGTGGCATGACGTTCCAGATCAGCGTGTTCATGATAGCCCCGAACGCGCCGCTGACGGCGGTGATGCGGCCCCCGAGCGCGCCGGAGAATGACGCGGAGAAGAACGTCAGAGGCCTCTCCGACAATCGTTCAAACAGGTCCAAACGGATCCGAACGCCGGTGTCGACGATGGCTCGCGCTCCTAGCCAACCCGCGGTGCGCCACAAAGCGGTCTCGATCGCGACGATGCCGATGAACAGGAGGAAGGCCTGGACGACGGCGCCGGTCTGGCGCGTCGGCAATGCCATTGCATCGACCAATGCCTTCATTTCGTACTGGACGGCAACGGCACAAACACCCGCCAGGATGACAAGCGCGAAGAGTGGCGCAAAGCGACGGCGCGCTACCCACACGTAGCGCGCAATGAAGTGAAGGGGACCAACTCCGTTCTTGGCGAGCGCAGCACCCTCGTCGGAATCCTCCGGAGCCATTGCCTCCGCCCTAGGCCGAAACCAATGCGGGATCGGCCGCTTCGGCGGTGACGCGAGACTCCGCCTCCCTGATCCGCCGAAAGGCCGAGAGTGCCTGGCCGACGACCTGATCCATGTTGTAGTATTGGTAGGTAGCGAGCCTGCCCACGAAGTGTACGCCGGTCTGCCTGGACGCCAGTGCCTGATACTGCCGATAAAGCGAGCGATTTTCCTCGCACGGGATCGGGTAGTAGGGATCGCCCACATCGCTGGGGTATTCGTAAGTCACAGTCGTGCAGGGATGAATCTGGCCTGTCAGGTGCTTGTATTCGCTGACGCGGGTGAACGGTTCGTTCCCAGGGTAGTTCACGACCGCAACTTCCTGATGCCTCTCCTTGGCAAGGGATACGTGCTCGAAACGAAGAGACCGGTAGGGTAGCCGCCCGAAGCAGCGGTCGAAATATTCGTCGATGGCGCCGGTATAGATCAGGTTGCGGTACGGCAGCATCTGCCTGACCTTGTTGAAGTCGGTCTGCAGCATGACCGATATTCTCGGGTTGTCCAGCATCCGCTCGAACATCCGCGTATATCCCTGCTTGGGCATGTACTGAAACTTGTCCCCAAAATACCTGTCGTCGGTGTTGACGCGCGTCGGCACGCGCGCGGTCACCGACTTGTCCAGTTCAGAGGGATCACGACCCCATTGCTTGCGCGTGTAGCCTCGGAAAAACAACTCGTACAACTCGCGGCCGACCCGGTCGATGACGACGTCCTCGGAGGTGCGGATCGTTTCCACCTGCTCGCGATGGCTCTCGTAGAACGCCTCAGCTTCCTCGTCGGTCCCGAGTTTCATGCCGTAGAGAAGATTAAGTGTCGTGCGATTGATCGGGATGGGCAGGAGCTGTCCCCGCACGTGGGCGCGAACCCGATGCTCATAAGGCTGCCACTCCGTGAATTGCGACAAGTAATCGAATATTTCACTGGAGTTCGTGTGAAAGATGTGAGGCCCGTAACGGTGCATGAGCACACCGGCCTCGTCGAAGCAGTCATAGGCATTCCCGCCGATGTGCGGCCTGCGATCAATGATCAACACCGTCTGCTTCAACTGACTGGCGATGCGCTCCGCCAATACACTGCCTGCAAAGCCCGCGCCTACGATCAACCAGTCAAACATTTCTGAAAACTCCTCGTTTATTGGCGGACCAAGCTGCGAGGAAATTGAACGTTCCTAACCGACGAAAACGTCGAACACGAACTATCAAAGGTTAACTTCAGCGGCTTGGTTTCGCACATCCGCAGCTGACGAGATCAGCTGGTCGAGCAGTGGCTTGTAAAAGTGACGCACTGCGTTTTGATCCAGAGGCCCAAGTAGCCCGGTCTGACAAATCCTGTCATTCAGCCAACCCGGATAATCCAGCACGGGGTAAAGGCAGAGCCCCTCCACCTTCACGCCTGACCGGCGCGCGGCCAGCGTCTCTTGTACGACGTAGTAAAGCCACGCCGGCCGCGCGGTGCCCTCCGCGCCGGTTTCAGACAGGAAAAGTGGCCGCCGATAGCGCGCGTAGCATTCCTGCAACAGCTCGCGCATCGGGCGGTAGCGGTGGTGCCCCATCGGGATCGTGTTGCCGCTCAGGAGCCATTGGTTGTCAGGATAGTAGTTCACCCCCAGCACGTCGACATAGTCCGGCTTGCCGCCCAGTTCAGGCGCCATCCGCCCCGTCAGCATGTCCATCGCCTGATATTGCCACTCGTGTACTGTGGCTGCCCTGTCCACGCCTTCCCAACATTCTGGATCATCCGGCGCGACATGCACCAGCGGTTCGGCGTGCACGATGCGCGCGGCGGCATCGACCGAGCGAACCGCCTCTATCGCCGCGATCGAGGCGCGAACCAGCTGCCGCTTCAATGCGTCACCCTGGTCCAGGCAGAATGGGTTCATCAGCGCTTTGTCGCCGCCGGCCCACGCGAAATAAGAGATCTCGTTCACCGGACAATAGAACGGGGTATGACGACATTCCTGCTGGATTACGCCTGCTGCGGCAGCGGCGAACCTACAGAAGCGCTCGACGAACTCCGCCGAGAATATATCCAGACCATCGGGCCAGCCGTAATGCATCAGATCCCAGATGATCTGGACCTGAGCCTCTTCCGCGGCACGTATGAGCGCAAGCAGGCTCGACCAGTCGTAGTGACCCGGCACTTTCTCGACGAGATGCCAGCGCATCCCGTCGCGAAACGTCTTCAGTCCCGCCTCTGTGAGCTGCCGATAATCTTCGAGCGCCGAGTGATCATGGCCGCTCCCGGCAGTGAGGTCGAGACGCTTTCCGTCAGGCCGGCGGTGGGTTGAGCATTCGAATCCGCCTAGGAAGAAGCTTTCAAAGATCGCCGACGGCGCGTAGGCGGCGGTTCTATGCGAGGGTGCCAATTGCTAGGCCCACTCCGGTGCGTCGAGATCAGCTTGCGCGCGCGTCATCCTCCATTTGGCGCCGCTCTTCCGCAAGATTTGAAGCATATCGTCAAATGTCGCGTCCCAGGATTTGTCGGCCAAAAATTCATCGACACGATTGAGCCGTCGCTCATCGCCCCGAAGACGAATGCTGCGCTCGATTTCGTCGACGAAATGGTTGGGATTGGCCGCGATGGAGACAAGGCCCATGTCCCCATACGGCCTTCGAACGTCATTGATGTCGGTCGACACGACCGGCAGGCCACCCGCCAAATATTCCGGGGTCTTGGTGGGACTGATGAACCGCGTGCTCTCATTGAGCGCAAACGGCATGATGCCGCAATCCCAACCCGCCAAATACGACGGCAGCTCATCGTATTGCCTGGAGCCCAGCCAGTGCAGGTTCGGCAGCTTCGGTAGCTCGGACGCACTGATCTTGGCGAGCGGACCGACCATAACGAACTGCACGTGCGGGGCTTGCAGCGCCGCTGTTCGAAGCAGGTCCATGTCCATACGCTCGTCAATAACCCCGAAAAAGCCTGCCCGTGGTGTCGGGATTGCTTCCTGGTCCTGCGGGCCGGCTTTTCCGCGAAGACGGCGCGCCTGCTCGAAATGTGCCTTGTCGATGCTGCTTGGAAAGCAATGCAGATTTGGATGCAAACCCGCCTTGGCCTCGAACAGGCTCTGCCCGCCGGTGAAGACCGCGTCGCAGCGCGCCAGCAACTCGATCTCGCGGGTGACCAGCTGGGCCGGTGCGAAGCGGAACGACTTCAATTCGTCCATGCAGTCATAGACGCAAACACACGGCTGCAGATGGCTCGTAAAGCCAAACGCCATCGGCGTATAATACCAGATGATGAGCTCAGAAAAGGATTGCGCGGCCAGGAATTGGTCCAAGAGCTGGCGCTGTTCGGCCTCTGCCGCTTCCACCGACGATGCTGCGGGAAGATGGGGAACCAGCACCTGGATCCCTGCGCCAACCTCGGTCGCAACCAACCTCGGTTCAGCGGAATCGAAGACTGGCTCCTCGAAGTAGAAGACATCCGCATGCCGCGCTGCCCGGGAGAGCAGATGCTGAGGGCGCTGATAGACGAAGTTCCAGCGGAGATGCGACAGACAGATCAGAGCGGGGCGACGTCCAAGACCAGCGAAATCCTGCTGCAGCATGTTGGCTCCTTTGCGGCTGCACACCAAGGTTGCGCTGAGGTGCTCGTTCCTAAATCATGCCGCAGAGTCTCCGGTAGTTAACAGACGTTAAGAGCGAGCAGAATGGCGACTGTTGCGGTGACGTGAGTGTGATCGGCTTTGCAAAGCGGCGATCCTTATCCCGTGCTGTTGAAATGCTCAGCCTTGCTGATTGAAAACGGCTGAGGGATTTTGCGTGAGACTTCGTCGGGCGCAGGGGCCACCCGAGCCGCGGTTTTGATCAGCGCGTCGAGCAGGAGGGTAGCGGTCGGATCGCTCCCGACCTCTTGACCTAGAGGGCGGAACGTCGAGACCAGCAGCCGTCCCTTTCCGTAGGCTCGCTCGGCCACCAGCGCCACCGGCTTGTGGACCCAACCGACGACGAGACCCGCGTGAACTCGCGCCTGAAAATCCAGTAGGTTGCAGCCGCTGATGACGAGCTTGGGAATGACCCGGTCGAAGGTTGCATCAACGAGTGGTCCTCCGGGCAGCCCGGCGAACTCTCCCCGGCGACGTAACCAGGCAAACGATGAGACCCAGTCCCCGCTCCAAAGGGCACCTGCCCTGGCCTGCACCTTGACGTTTTGCCAGTGCGGGAAGAAGGGATAGAGCGACATCTCAATTTCAGGCAGTAGCAACAATGTTCCCCCGGAGCGCACGAAGCCCGCCAAGTCCTCGTCATGGCTCGCGGCGACGACAACATCAGCTTGCTCGATGGTGTCGGCCATCCCGTAACCCGTCAGCCGCAGCCGCTCGAGAAGCGCACCGGAGGGGGACCACACGGATTTACTTGGCCTCTCGCCCCGCAGCCGATGCGGATGCAGAGCGATGTCCAGACCGTTCGACGCGATGACGTTGGCGTTCGGCCCACGCAGTTCCATCGACACAGCCACCATCCGCCCCGTTTCGACGTGAGGCAGAGCCAGCTCAAACGGATAAGCCGCGCTGACGACCCCGGGCGCGAGGGTGCAAGCGCAGCTTACACTCACCCCCTCCACCGCGACCGTCAGCTCCGCATTTTCCAAATGGCTTGGGCCATTTGCGACGACCACTTGCAGGGTAGGCTTTTCGTCGTCCCAGAAGCTCAGCCGCTGCCAGACCGGAATAATAATCGTATCCGAGTTGATGGTTCGAAAGACATCATGGAATACGCGCGGGTTTCGGCACAAATCGAGCAGCCCATTGGATTCCCAATTGACGTCGGTCAGCTCCGTAATGACATATCCAGCCAGCTCCGATCGTCGGCGCATGCTCTCAATCTCATATTTGAGGGCATGAAATTGCTGCCACTGAGCCGCCTCGATGAATGCCTTTAGAGATCCGAACACACGGTCAAGGCTCCAGTCTCGAAATCGGTTTTCGATACCGTGCGCGTACATGACGCCTTCGCCCCAATCGTGCCCCGTCTCAAACCACCAGGGTTCTTCGCCCTCTGGCCCGGCAAGTTGCTGAGGGTCCGGCAGGCCCCAGTTCCCGAACTCTGAGCACACAAGAGGCTCCTCGCCGGAGCGGACCGCATCCCCATAAGGGCTGAACAGCCAGTCCGCTCGCTGAGCCAAGCCTTCCACAAACCCGTCCCAGGCACCGCGACTGTCCGGAAAAGCAGCATAATAGTGATAGTCGGCGATGTCGGTGCAGATATGGAAGCTAGGCGCCACGGGAGAGTTATCGACCACCAGGCGCAACGGATCGTAGGTCTTCAACCACGAGTACAGGGAATGCAGCCAGTCCCGATGTTCAGCATCATGGACCAGATCGACACCCCAGTTTTCATTGATGATCGTCCAGCACACGATCGAGGGGTGATTGCAATCCCGGTCGACGATGCCTGTCAGCATGCGCCGCTTGCGGGCGCGGGACCGCTCGGTTGAAAATCCTCCGTTGGGAAGCTCGGCCCAGATCAGCATGCCGAGGCGATCGGCCACCTCGTAGTATCGTGGGTCGGGAGCCTTGATGTGACACCGCAGGCAATTCAATCCGAGTTGCTTCGCTTTCAAGAGCTGATCCTCGAGAAATGCGACCGAAGGCGGCGTGCAGATAGTGTCCGCATAATAGTCCTGATCGAGAGCACCGCGCATATAGAAGACTTCATCGTTCAGGTAGAACCTGCCGCCGTGGGCTTCAAACGTACGGAACCCGAACGTTTCCTCCACTTTGTCGACAAGCTGCCCGCCGCGGAGGAGGGCAAGCTGAGCGCGATAGAGGTTTGGCTGCGCGGGCGACCATTTGCGTACGGGCTGGACCAGAGCATTGGCTCTCACGGCGTCCTCGCCCCTCTTGGCCGCACCACTCGCCTCCGCCACGATCTCCCCATCAGGCGCTACGATTTTCATCTCGAGCAACGCGTCGTCCGGCAGCGGCGAGGCGAGGCGAAGCTGAACCGAGACTTCGCCGGTTCGCGCGTCGCTTAGGACTTTGGTGTGCGCAATGTGATCCGCGGGGCGCTGTTCAAGCCAGACCGACTGCCAGATCCCGGACAGCGGCCCATACCAGCTCTGCTTGCCGAACGGGATCTCGGCAAAAGGGGCCTCAAACTCCTCAGGGTCGTCAGTCGGACTCTCGACCCTGACCACGATGTCGTTGGCGCCTTCCTTGGCCCAGGGGGTTATGTCGAGCAAGAACGGCAGAAAGCCGCCCTCGTGATCGCCGACATGATGATCGTTGATCCATACCCTGGCGTGGTGAAACACGGCCCTGAAGCGGACGAACAGCCTGTCACGGAACCAATCCCGGCTGAGGGTAAAGCGCCGATGGTAGATGCCTATCCCTGCTTGCGTGCGCAGATCCGCAAACTGGGCCTGCCACACCCCGGGAACCGTGATGGAGCGCACTTCAGCCGGCGATACGCTGTCATTGGGCACGTGCAGAAACGACCATTTTCCGTCAAGCATCAACCGATCATCTGTCACGATTACTTCTCCAGTCCGCGGTCCGCCGCCGAACCGCGACGTGCGTAAGCAGGAAGGCGATTGAAGCAGATGGGTTCCGGTATCTGCCTTCGATTGCTCCAAGCGAGATAACTCCCGAGTGCGCAGGGGGCCCAAGCATGACGGCATGTTTTCCTTTGGTCATCGCCCTCGAGACAACTGCCTAGGAACACGCAGGCGGCCGACACATTACGTGCAGGTGAGCGGCCAAGCGGGCCCCAAAATAAAGCGGCATCGCCTAGCGATCGCCCGTAACAGGACATCCAGGGTATGCCTGACTTGGAGATGTGGGGCGGCCTTGAGTGCTCGGTCGCTCGCATCGGCGATCGGTTTCGGAACCAGGTCATCGAGACCGGCCATCAAAATCGAATTGCTGACCTCGACCTCATTGCCGGTTTAGGCCTGCGAACAGTGCGCTATCCGGTCATCTGGGAGACAATCGCGCCCGACCGCCCCGACGTTTGCGACTGGCGTTGGCACGACGAGCGTCTGGGACGCCTGAAAGCGCTTGGCATCCGCGTCATCGCGGGGCTGCTGCATCACGGCAGCGGCCCGCGTTATACGGACCTGCTCGACCCTGCTTTTCCTACGCTGCTCGCCGGGCACGCCCGCAACGTAGCCGGTCGCTATCCCTGGATCGATCTGTTCACTCCGATCAACGAGCCGCTCACGACAGCAAGATTCTGCGGCCTGTACGGACATTGGTATCCCCACGCCCGGGACGACCGCAGTTTCCTTCGTGCTCTTTTCAATCAATGTCGAGCGATTGCCGAAGCGATGAATGCCATCCGGCGAATCACGCCGTCGGCGAAGCTCGTCCAGACCGAAGACGTTGGAAAGGTGTTCGGCACGCCTCGGCTCCGCTACCAGGCCGACTTCGAGAACGCGCGACGTTGGCTGAGCCTCGATCTTCTATGCGGCACGGTGCACCGTGATCACGTCCTCTTTCCGTATCTCGCCGCACAGGGTATTTCCGTCGAAGAACTCGAGTTGCACCGTCAAAACCCCTGCGTCCCCGATCTCATCGGAATGAACCACTATCTTACGAGCGAACGCTTTCTCCACTCCCGCGTCCCAGCATTTCCGGCCTGCTTTGCAGCCAGCAATGGCCGTGATCGTTACGCTGACCTGGAAGCGGTTCGGATGGAGCTACCGCGGAAGCACCTTGGGCCTGAGGCTCGCCTCTCGGAGTTGTGGACACGATATAAACTGCCGATCGCCATCACGGAAGTGCACCTCGGCTGCACCCGCGACGAACAGCTGCGTTGGCTGCTCGAGGTCTGGGAAGCCGCCGTCCACTTGCGCCGGGCGGCAGTGGATATCCGTTCCGTTACGAGCTGGTCACTCTTCGGAGCTGTGGACTGGAACTCTCTGTTGACGCGGGACTCCGGGTTCTATGAGTCCGGGGCCTTCGATGTGCGCGGTGACCGTCCGCGCATGACGGCGGTCGGTGAAGCGGTCCGATGTCTCGCAAAGCAAGGCACCTTCAGCCATCCAGTCGCTGCCAATGCCCCCGGCTGGTGGCACCGGCCTGAACGGCTCTACACGAGCAACGACAAGGCCGACTCTAGGCGACGCCGGAAGCGTCGTCCGTCCCTCGTCCTTGCGGGGGACAATCGGGAATGGATACAGGCCTCCATCCGCTCGGCCCGAAGCCGCGGGCTCGAATATGCCGTTGTTCCCGGCGGCAGGCTGAGGGCAGGCGCCGAGGAGCCCCTGCTGGCGAGCCTCCGACGACTGCGCGCCTGGGCTCTGATCGATGTGCGAGGGTATGCCGCTGGGCCGCATGAGGGCAAAGATCGCTCGTCCCTCTACCGTACTTGCCACCAGATCGGTGTCCGCGTCGCACAAGTTTCAGACAAACTGGAATATGAAAGTGTCGAGGCCCTGCGAGAGCAACCAGTCCCAATTCGCTTCGCTGTGAGCGGAGCCAAGGACGCCCCGCTTTCGCATGCAACGGCACTGATCTTTCTGGGCAGTCCCAATTCGGTCGATACTCTTATCGACCTCTTGATTGACGGTGAGCAAGGAGTTTGGACTTGCAGCAGCAATGGGTTCAAGACCGGACAATCAGAGACCACCATTCATTCTGCCAAGCCGTAACACCGGACCGAAGGCGGCCCGAACCTAGACCCGTGCAAGCCAGGGGTGCGGTCCAAGGGCTGGCCTACCTCTTATCCCCACCTTCCAGTCTCACAATAAGAAACCGGCCGCCGGCCAAGAGTACAGGCTAGATTTACTCAGCTGCCTCTCCTCCTCGCCCCTCCTCGGAGAAGTCAGCTTCTGGACCAGGAAACTTGTTGCTGAATATCTCGTACATGCCTTCTTGCATACGAGCACTAAGCACAAGACGACCCGCTTCAGCATGAGACTCTAGAACCTCGGCGTTGCTATAGAGCCAGGAAACCGCGTCGCTTGCAGCCGGGTCGAGAAAGACTCGCACAATCCTTCGGCCCTGAATCAGGCGCTTTTCGATACCCCCCCTGAGTGCATCGACACCACTGCCACTCTGCGCGGACAGAACGAACACTTGCGGAGCGCCCGGCGGACGCGCAGCCTTCTTGTACAGGGCGGACCGCGCGTCCAGATCAAGTTGATCGACCTTGTTCCAGACCTCCAGGAATCGCTCTCCATCGTCAGGCTCCAAACCAATTTGTCTCAGCACAATCCGGACGTCTTCGCGCTGGGATTCGGTCTCCGAGTTGGCAATGTCTCGGACGTGCAAGACCAGGTCGGACTGCGTCACTTCTTCCAACGTCGCCCGAAATGCAGCGACCAAAGTCGTCGGCAAGTCGGAAATGAAACCGACAGTATCGGAGAGGACCGCCTTGGTCCCGTGAGGCAACCATAACGACCTGACCGTCGGGTCGAGGGTCGCGAATAGCATCGGACTGGATTCGACATGCGCTCCCGTGAGCCTGTTGAAGAGGGTCGATTTTCCTGCATTCGTGTAGCCTACCAAGGCGACGCTGCGAAAATCGCTACGTCGGCGCCGCGACCGATGCATCCGACGCTTGGACCTGACCTCTTCGATCTGGATCTTTATGCGGCCTATTCGCTCCCTTAGATTTCTCCGATCGGACTCGATCTGGGTCTCTCCGGGACCTCCCAAAAAGCCGAAGCCGCCCCGCTGCCTCCCCAAATGTGTCCATGACCTAACCAGTCGACTGCGCTGATATTCGAGATGCGCGAGCTCGACCTGAAGTCGCCCCTCCCGCGTCTTTGCGCGTCTACCGAAGATTTCGAGAATGAGCCCTATCCGATCAAGCACCTTGACCTGCCAGGATTGCTCGAGATTTCGCTGCTGAACAGGCGATAGCGCTTCATCGAAGATCACTAGGGAAACATGATGAGCATCGATGAGAGAACGCAATTCCTCAACCTTTCCGGTCCCGACGTACGCCCGGGCGTGGGGCCGTTCCAGCTTGACGAGCATGGAGCCTTCGACGCGCAGCCCGATTGCCTCGGTAAGTCCCACGGTCTCCGCGAGCCTTTGCGCCGGATCTCGCGAGAAGCGCGCATTCCGCGCCCCGTCGGCCGACAAGGTCGGCAGAACGACGAACGCTCTTTCAGTAACCTCATCCCGAACCATATCCAACACGGCTCACACTCCGGGCTGCACAGTCGCGTTCGCAATCTTGCCGGACGCGGCACTATTCATGACGGGTGCACGAGCCGGAGCGCCTTCGCCGTGACGGGAGACATGCCAGGCCCATGCGCTCGACACGATGGTCCGGAGGTCAGATGCCGCGGCCCTGAAATGGATGATCCGCCTCGCCGCGGACGGGTCCGCAACAAGAACCGGAGGATCCCCAGCCCGACGTTCACGGACGGCACGCGGAACATTGCGTCCAGCAACGTCTGCAATAGCGTCGAGCACCTGCTTGACCGAATATCCACGGCCGGTGCCGAGGTTGCAGCAAGCTCCACTCTGTCCCGCCAGCAGGGCCTGCACCGCGCTGACATGGGCCGCAGCAAGGTCCATGACATGGATATAATCGCGGATGGCCGTACCGTCGGGGGTGGCATAGTCGGTCCCGAATATGGCGAACTCGCCAAGCTGTCCCGAGAGAGCCGACATGGCTCGCGGTATCAAATGCGTCTCGTTTTGGCGTTGCTCGCCGATGCCCGCTTCTGGTCGTGCGCCGCTCGCGTTGAAGTATCTCAGGGCGAATGAGGTTAAGCCGTAGGCTGCCTTGTAGTCGGCCAAGGCCTGCTCAACCATGAGCTTGGAACGGCCGTACGGAGTGACAGGAGAGCACGGCAATTGCTCGGACAGCGCCTCGCTGCCGGCGTTCCCGTACACAGCGCCCGTGCTTGAGAAAACCATATGGTTGCAGCCGGTCTCGCGCATAGCACGGAGTACTGAGAGGCTGCCTTCCACGTTGTGAGAATAGTACTTCTCCGGATCGACGACGGATTCGCCGACCAGACTGGCGGCGGCGAGATGGACCACAGCGGCGGCCTTGTGGTCCGAGATGGCTCGGTTCACACTTGCACAATCGCGCACGTCTCCAACGACCAGCGGCCCCCATTTGACGAATTCAGTGTGGCCCGTGCTGAGATTGTCAAATGTTATTGGCACGAAGCCGGCATCCGCCAAGGCGTTGCAGCAATGGGCTCCGATGTATCCGGCACCGCCGGTGACGAGAATAGGCAATTTCATGATCAGATCTTCGCCCGCCTTGCTCAGCCTTGTGGCTGCTTCAGCAAAGCTAACATGGCCGATCGTGGCGCGTTCCTAGAAGTGATTCTCCGCAGCAGAAACGCGCTGTTCGGAAGCATTGCCTTACGTGCGCTGTTCTGAGCTACCACGCGGGCTCGGCAAGTAGCGGCTGCGCAGGGAGATCGCTGCCCTGAGCGTCGCAATGACCGTTAACACAGGTTATGTGATTGGAATAATCTTGAAAGTGGCAGACCTGAACACCAGCGCGCGCGCCTTGGGACAACGGAGTACCCGTTCCAGTCGCCTATGTTAGCGCCGCGGCGGCCTACCGAGTTGAGCGGCAACAAACCTTTCCGCCTGCTCGAGGCACTTCGCCGCATTCAGAAGATCATCGGAATCGAGACGGTCGGTGTGCATGTGATCATCTCTTTCCGGGAAAGTTTTTGCCAGGACGGTGCTGTACGATTGACCATCGCGCCAGACCGTTGCGACAACTGAGCCGAGGCGGAACTGAGCCGCAGGTTCATTTGCTTTCTGGGCAATCCGTGCCGATGGCTTGCGGGTGCGGGATGACTTGCCAAGCAGATTTCCGCGCATGTTCGGGCTCTTTTGCAGGAAGCCGCTCGCTCCTGGCCAATCTCAAGCACAATGGGAATTCGGATAGAGAGCTGGCTCACCGGCGCGACCGGCGCAAAGGTTATTACCGGGAGGAGCGGCTCTTGCAGTCAGGCTCGTCTGAGCTGTGCCCGGAAGGGTAATCGGAAGGCTTCGGAACGGCCCGCTCGGCGCGCCTTCCGTCCCATATTGCTTCCACTCGAACGAGCTCCGTTGGTGTTCAACGGTCCACCGCAAGATGGCCGGGTCCCTGTCGAGGAGGTAGTGCCATCCTTCGGCGAGGCGAACTAGCAGTTGGTCCGGCGTAAGCGCAACATCTGCAAGCGCCTCATCGATGCCGCTGAAGGTCGTCATTTCCTGTCGGCAGCCGTACTGCTGCAGCAGCCGATCGGATTCCTCCATCACACGTCTTCCGAGATCCGGATCCCTGAAACTGCCGACAGGACGCGTGTGAAGGACTGGAACACCGTCCAGGATTCCGAGCCCTTCGTACCCCAGGAGCTTCGGCCATACGGAGTCCAAACCCCAGCCCCACCCCGTTGTCGTAAGCTCCAGGGTCGGCAGCAAGCGCTCCAAGGTTTCGCTTCGAAAGCAAGGGACCATGATCTCGACAAAGCCGACGCGCCTGGCGAAGAAGCTCTGATTTGTCATCGTGATGTAGTGGGCGTAGTACGAGCCCTCCTGCAACGCCGGCGCAAAAAGCTCGAAATTCAAGGCCCCTCCAAGCCTGAACATGGCGTTGATGTCATCCTGGTTGGTGAAGATGTCGTCGTCCGGAAACCATACGTATTCGTAGTCTTTCCACCCGCTCCAGATGTTGAGCAGGGTTCTCAACCCGGCCCATTTCGGACCAGGCACTACATCGCCGACCTCACAGTCGGCACCGTGAGCCGGATCAAGCTGCTGGAATGGGCATAGGTAAAGGTCCCAGCTGCGGTCCCTGGCGGGCTCGAGCCAGAACGGATGCAACGACCTTCTGCCGACACGGGCGATGACGAGATGCTGTCTCACTGACCGTTTCCTCCTTCAGTGGTGGAGAGCCAATGCCTTTCGAAGACGTTGGTTGCTGTTTTTCTGAAGAGCGCCTGTCAAATAGCAACCAGCCTCACACACCGGCATTGCCAACTCGCATTCACGGAAAAGGCGATGACCAAGGCATTTCATCGAAGCTCGTTTGCAATAAGTCTCGGCGCGCGGACACGGCCGGTGCAGAGGCTTGGTATTGCCAACGGAAGGTGTGAGAACCAAAACATCCGATGGCCGTCTTTCGACCACCAGACGCTACGGCCAGGCATTTTGCATTTTGGCTGCGGCGCGTTCCACCGGGCACATCAGAACGTCTTCACCCAGAGGGCCATCGAACTGGAAGGTAGCTCCGCGTGGGGCGTGGTCGGGGTGAGCTTCCGCAGCAGAAAAATCAGGCAATTGCTTGCGCCTCAGGATTTCCTCTACACGGTGCTTGAGCGAGGCGGCGACCACGTCAGTGCGCAAGTGGTCGGCGTGCTAAGGGACGTCCTTTTCGCACGGGCTCAACGCTCGCGTGTAATTGCATCGTTCGCTGACCCTCGGACACGCATTGTCACCCTGACGATCACGCCCTCGGGATATTTGCCGGACGCCGCGCCCGTCGAGGTGCCGTGGGACTCTCCTGTTGATCCGATAGGGATACTGGTCGAGGGCCTCGCAACAATACGCGCTCGTGGAACAGCCCCGCCCGTTCTAATCTCCTGTGACAACATGCCGGCCAACGGCCGCCGCCTGCGCCAGACGCTACTCGAGCGAGCCGACCGTGAGAGCGCTTCGTTGGCGCATTGGATCGACCGGAACGTACAATCCCCGTCGTCAGTCGTGGACCGCATCGTGCCGGTACCGACCAGCGAGGACGGCGCTGCAGCCACCGGCCTCCTGGGCCTCCAGGATCTGGCGGCCGTCGCAACCGAGCCTTTTCGCCAATGGGTGATCGAAGACTTTGAAGGACCCCGGCCGAGCTGGGAACGGGCGGGCGCCACATACGTCTCCGACGTAGCCGCATGGGAGGCTTCAAAGCTGAGGCTTCTTAACGGCACACACATGGCCATTGCGTTCCTCGGCATGCTGTCACAGCTGGAGACTGTCTCCGACTTCGTGCTTGACCCGCTTTACCTGAGGTATGTATCGCGTCTGATGGTGGACGAGCAGGTCCCGACGATTCCCCCGAGCAATCACGACCTGATCGCCTATTGCTGTCAATTGTTGGAACGCTGGCAGAACAGGTACATCGTGCACCAGCTACAGAGGATCGCCAGAAATGGAGCGGAAAAGCTGCAACCGCGCTTGCTGGACTCCGTGAGAGAAAACATCGTCGCGGGCCGGTCATCACCATGTACGGTGCTGGCGGTGGCTGCGTGGGCCTGTTGCACTGCCAGAATGATGCCTTATGCCGGCAATCTCGAGGATGATGCCGCTCCCGCATTGCAAGATCTCGCCGCCACGTCGGGCGACACCAGAGATTTTGTCCGGCGACTGCTGTGCAGGAGAGACATATTCGGGACCGAGCTGCCGCAGGTCCCGGCATTTGGCGATCAACTGGCCGAAGCGATAGACCTTCTGAGGCTGCTGGGCGCACGCGGAGCCGTGTCGAGAGTGCTGATGACGGCCGCGAGGGTCTCAACGTGAACCTGTCAAATGTCCGCGGCGTCATCTTTGACATGGATGGATTGCTTGTCGATAGTGAGCGGCTGGCACGCGAAGCTCTCGTCCAAACAGCAGGGGTATTCGCGATCGAGCCTGACGCCGAAACGTTCACCGGCATGATCGGTCTTCCTGAAGACGGCTCGCTCAGTCTATTGCGACTGCGCTACGGTCTGGATTTTCCGGCGGAACAATACGTCAGAGAGACGGCGGTTGCGTGCGAAACGCTGGTAAGGGCAGGTCATCTCGCTCTCAAGCCGGGAGCTGAAGAGCTCCTCACGCTTCTGAAGCGCCTGGGAATTCCCAAGGCCCTCGCAACCTCCTCCTCCCGAGAAAAGGCCATGCGGACGCTGACCGCGGTACAGGCAACGGAATGGTTCGAGGCTGTTGTCACCCGAACAGATGTTGCAAGGGGAAAGCCGAGCCCCGACCTGTTTGCAAAGGCGGCGTGCGAGTTGGGTTTGCCAGCTGATAGATGCATCGCGCTAGAGGATTCATACAACGGCGTTCGCGCGGCCCATGCCGCGGGAATTAGGGTCATAATGGTTCCGGACTTGCTTCCCGCGACAACGGAAATGATAGCTTTGTCAGAGGCGATCGTCGGCAGCCTGTCCGACGTGCATCAAGCCTTCCTGACCTCGGGCAGGTTGCTGGAGCAGTCTTCAGGCTCAAGCGCTGCCCGGGTCATTCGCTCTTGATCCATGGATCGCAGCTAGTTGCTGCCCTCTGACCCGCTCTTGGCCCGAGATTCTGGACTGGTCGGCAGGCCGGACGTCGGGTAGGACGAATCCGATAAGAGGCACCGCTGCTGATCAAAGAGCCATCGCAGTGCTTCGGGACACCCATCAAAGAGGTGTTGCCATCCTCGCACGAGCTGCATCAGGAGGGCCTCCGGGGTGAGATTGACTTCACACATGTCGGCACCGATTCCCGCGAATGTGACCATACGCTGGCGACAGCCGAAATGCGCGAGGATGTCATCGGACTCCTGCATCACGCGATTGCGGAGTTCCGGCTGCTTGAACGTCCCGACGGGGCGGGTGTGCACGACAGATACCCCGTCGATGATGCCGAGGTGCTGGTAGCCCAGAATCTTCGGCCATGCGGAATCGAGTCCAAAGCCCCAGCCTGTGGTCGAGAGCTCAAAAGTGGGAAGGAGCTCCTGGAGCGTCGTACGGCGGAAGCACGGGATCATGATCTCCACGAAACCCACTCGCCTGGCAAAGAAGCTCGTGTTTCGCATCGCGATGAAGTGAGCGAAATACGAAGCCTCATGCAGAGCGGGCGCGAAGAGATGAAAATCGAGCGCACGGCCAATGTCAAACATCTTCGTGATGCCGTCTTGCGCGGCAAAGATGTCATCGTCCGGCATCCATATCTGATCGTAGTCATGCCAGCCGGACCAAGAGTTCAGCAGCTTGGTGAGGCCTGTCCACTTCGGGCCGGGGATAACCTCTCCAACTTGGCACTCCAAATCGGTCTGGGATGCAATTTCTTCGTAGGGACAGAGATAGAGATCCCAATCACGTCTCTTGGTGGAATCGATCCAGCTTCTGTGAAGCGACGTTCGGCCAACCCTTGCGATCACGAGAGAGCGGCTCATGAACAATACATGTCCCAACGACGCGTAAGGCGGCTCCGCCGCGCCCATCTCCAACTGCCGACAAAGTCGGAACGAAGCTTTGCGCCGGCAAGACCTTCAGCCAGCTCGCTAAGAGCGCCTCTAAGCGCAATCATCGAACATTCCTGCACGCACGTCTTCCCACTTGTGCCTGTCAACGAGGAGGCGAATTGATCGGCGGCCCCTCTCCCTCGCCGCCGCCTCTAGTCAGCTGAACCCACCACGGAAACACCATTTTGCCACTGCTACAGAAATCAAGCATGGCTCCATCCACGAGATCCAAAGCCGGGATCGGGATGTATGGAAGCTCGTGGGCGCGGGAAAACTATTGGCCACGGCCAGCGCAGTCGGTTCATTTGTCTCGAGCGCTATTTTCTGACTGAGCATCACATCGCCTTCAGCCAAGCCCCCCACCGGTACGAAGCACCATCCTCGGCCGAGCCTTCCGCGGCTATCGACCTCGTTGACATTGGCTGACGTCCCCCGCCCGATACGGTATCGCTTGCGGGTGTCGCTTCCTACCACCTCGAAATATCCCTTTCGAGCGAGCTGAACGTTTTGCTCGGGCGAAAGCCAGCTGCGAAGCAGCCGCCACGAGCGCGCATGGCTCGTCTTTTCTTCGCAACATGCGCCATACAGCTTGGTGATCGCAAGGGTCTGCAGCCCATATCGGAGCGGGTGCCGTCGGTTGGCCAACGTCCGCTCGAGCAACCTCCGACCAGGCGCCGGTTGAACTGCGTCTCTTCCGTAAGCGGGTCGAAATTTCCGAGTCGTGTGACCTCGCGGGCCCCCGTCCGTACCGCCGCCGTATAACTCCTTGGCAGTCAGTTCATTGAAAAAAGTCTCGGCTCGGAGGATGGCTTCCGCGTTGACCCTGTCGAAGACGTGGCGGCTGTCACCGCTGTTGTCCAGTACGACTCGCGTGGCCATGTCAGATTCCAAGCTGCAATTAACCAGGGAAATGGTCAGGCGCACCGATCGTTCCTCTTAGTTTGTGCTGCCACAGGGCTCCCCAATCATAACTTGCGAGTACCTCTCTCTCTTCATTCAGGGAAAGATTTTCGACCATTGCGACCGTCTCCGTTCGCGTTCCCCGCCTGAGCATTGATCACCGTTCCCAAAGCACGGGAAGGGCGGAAAGGCGGCCGATGGCGTAGCTCAGGCACATGTATTAGTAGAAGACAAACCGCGGAAACGACGAAAACGGCTCCGCCTGCTCGCCCTCCTTTACCTGCAATTGGTTTTCCAGGAAAGTTATCGCCTTATTAGCGATCGCCAGTGGTCGCTCTTCCCTTCTCGAGTGCATCAGCATGATCGCGTCACCCAGCAGCATGATCGCGTCACCCAGCGCGCGAGAGCTGGCTAGATCGGCATAACCTCGACGCCCGAAGTAGTTTCGGGCGATCGTAAGCGCCAACCGGTAGTCGTGCGGATGCATGCAGAGTCGAACGGGAAGATGCGACGGTCGTTCCTAGCCGCTGTTATCCTGCAGCCAAGTGGCTGCCGATTCCGGGCGTGGCTGCTTTGTCCCCGCGCAGGATGCGTCCCGGCATCCGGGTCAAAAGAGCCCCGCAGGCCCAGAGTTCGGGCTCAAAGGCTAGGGCGGCTCGGCCACGATCGAGCGACAAGCAACAGGATGCCCTCCTGTACTTCGCGTCTCCGGGCTCCCCGGTGCCGGTCACGATTGTGATTATGGCGTGCCAGTTTGACGCTCAGCTCAGGCCACAGAAGCCAATCGTCTGGGGCTTGGACCAGTGTCGCTCATTGCTTTCGGCGTCCGTTCAGTGCGCTTGTCCTACGGTCTGCTCGCGGTGGTTGCGATCTGCCGTATGCAAGTCACCGTCCGCCCAGCGGCCTATCATGACAGCTAACGCGAACATGAGCGCGATGAAGGCTATCCTCTGCATGCGTGTCAACGCCAAGAAGCCGCAGATGTTGCTTCCGTGGCAGTCGTTTGGCGCAGGCGCTCGCTCGCCGAGCACACCCGGTGACCAATTCATGGGGCGCCTGGGAGTCGTGCCGGGCCCACCTGTTAAACCTCTCTCAAGGCCGGCAGCACGTGCTCCCCGAATGCGTCGATAAAGCTCAGTTGCCGCCGCCCGACTTGGTGCAGGTGGATTTCGGCGAAACCCATTCCCGCGTACTCGCCCAGCCAGGCTCGGTGCTGTCCCAGGTCCGCGGAGATCAGGACTGACCGGCGAATGTCCTCCGCCTTCACGAGACGGCCGATTGTGTCAAAGTCCTGTGGCCGGCGCAGGTCCCAGTTCACCTCTCCGCCGGCCACGTTTGGAGCCCATTGCTGGAGCGCCTCGGCTTCAGCCTCTTGCTCGCTCGGTGCCCATGATAGCGCCGCCTGCAGGATGACAGGCTTGCCGTGCCCGCCGCCGCGACGGAACGCCTCTAGCACCTTTCCAAGCTGCTTCGGGCGCGCCTGAACGGTGATGAGAGCGTCGGCCCAGCCGCCCAGCCATTCTGCCGTCTTCTCCGTCACGGCCGCACCGACCAACATGACCGGCTCTTCGGGGCGGCTGTAGAGCGTTGCCTCGATGACAGTGACGCGGCCACGATGAGTAACGGTCTCGCCGGCGAAAAGCGCCCTGATGATCTCTACACATTCAAGAAGGCGTGCGTTGCGCTCCTGCTTTTCGGGCCATGGCAGACCAGTGATAGATTCGTTGATCGCCTCACCGCTGCCGAGCGCCAGCCAAAAGCGACCAGGGTACATCTGCGCCAGGGTTGCAGCGCCCTGAGCTAGTACGGCGGGGTGATAACGATAACCCGGTGCCGAGATGACGCCGAAGGGTAGCGAGGTCCCTTCCAAAGCGGCCCCAAGCCACGACCAGGCGAACCCGGATTGGCCTTGGCGTTCGCTCCACGGATGGAAATGGTCGGACGACATCGCGCAGTCGAAGCCCGCCTCCTCGGCGCGCTTGGTCCAACGCAGCAGATCCGAAGGCGAAAACTGCTCGTGTGAAACGTGGTATCCGAAGCGCGCCATCTCTTCTTTCGGTCCTTGCAGATGAGATTCCGTCGGCACCTCAGCGCGAAAACGGTTTGCTGCAGGTACAGCAGACCTGATGCAGGTGCGGGCCGTGTGCCTGCAACTCCTCAGCGAAAGCGGCTGTTCCTAAGCTCGCGAGAGGCGCGAACTGTTGGACGCGAACTCTCGGACGCGAATTCCTGGACGCGAAACTCTCGGACACGAAACTCCTGGATTCGGATATCACCCGCCTGATTGAAATGAACGAGTTCGGGTCTGCATCTGGGACGTGACCGCGCACTCGCGGACTTGAGCATAGGTGATGTTTCGCAGCTGGCACTCTGGCATCAGCCGGTCGCGAGTCTCGCGGCGGACTGCCTCCGAGATGAGGAAGCCCGCGATCAGCAGCGCAAGCAGCACAACCGAGATCACCCGCGCATCTCGCACAATAGTCCCTGTGACTTGTCGACCCTCTCAAGCAGGGTCGTGCTTTTGAACGCTCAACGACCTGCACGTTCCTATTCGCGTGGGGTCACCACGCCCGGCAGTGAATAGAGGATGGTGTTTGCTTCCCAGCACCGCGGCCAGCGACTTGCTGCGCTGGCAAGTAGGAACGCCTGAACGTGCGGCGCGTCGTCACAGGTGCGCGTTTCTCGCGCTCGCCATCAACCAAAAGAGACCATGAAACATTTGTTAATTCCGCCTACTCCAATCGATACAGCGATAGCGACTTCGGCAGCCCGCCACACCACCCCCGTTCTTCAGGACTTTGCGAGATCTATGACATGGGCGGCTGATGCTCGTGTACTCGGTACGTTGGCGGCCGTGGGTTGGATCATGTCGCGCGGAGGCGATAGGCGGCAACGCGTTGTCGCAAATCACGTAGCTGTATCGCTCACGGCAGCAGTCATGTTGCCGAAGATCATCAAGCGAGTGATCGATCGAACACGACCGGACCGAGTGGTCGTAGGCGAGGACCGACGCGGTGTTGGGACGTCAGGCCAGCCGCATGACTCCTTTCCCTCGGGCCATGGTGTGCATATTGGTGCAATCGTCTCGGCTCTGAGTTGGGCCTATCCCAAGAAAACCGCAGTATTCCTGGCGATTGGGGGCGCATTGGCGGCAACCAGAGTGGCCGTACTTGCGCACTGGACGACCGATGTCGTGCTGGGACTGACCTTGGGCGCGGCTGTCGAACGAGCGGCCAGACGCGTCAGTGGAGCGCGACGCGGGAGTACCCGCGCCTGAGACAAGCAATGACCGACAAGCCGTTCGTTCTCTTTCCCGGGATGATCGAGCCGCTGCGAGTGGCCCGTGTATACGGCTACCTGGTTCAGTACGGAGACGCGCTCTACCATCCCGGCGGCACTCAGCCGATATGCACAATGGCTCTGGCGCGGAAAATGGTCGAAGGCGGCTGGCTTGAGCAGCACGGCCAACGCTATGAGCCGACAAAGCAGGGTCTGCGGGCGACGGAGTGAGGCCGTCGGAATTGACGAAACGGCCCCAGGCCTGGGGGAAAGACCCAGGGCTGAGGCCGCTCCGGACTACCGTACAGGTAGCCTCATGCGTCTGAAACGCATGCAGAAACAAAGTTGGCTGCTGCACATCGTTCCTATCCACCGTCTTGTTCGTTCCGGCCGTCTCATCCCTTACCGCTTGACGGAAACACCACGATCCTCCCCCGACGCAACTGAGATCACGAGCACGCGTGACGTCCAGATCATGGACGGCTGAGCAGATCTGTGCGAGCGCTGGTTTCGTAGCGGGAGACGCTCACCCAAACCTCATCGAGAACGGCCCGCAGGATGGCCGTAGTTTCAGCGTCGAACATGGGAACTCCTCTTCCGGCACCCGAAGCGATACCGGAATCCGGGATTTCAGTGATTCAATTGAGTTAAAATGCGAGAACTTTTTTTGCGATGGGCGTCGTTTGCGCCCACGTGCAAGATGCTCGAGCATCGGCTTCCCTTACCTTTTTGCCATCACTCAAGAGAGCTCACTCAACCTCGTCCTTCAAACGGGTCAGGCGCACGACCCGCTCCAACGTCAAACCCTGCACAACGATCGAGAACACGACTACCGCGTAGCAGATCGCCAGAGTTCGCTCTTCCATTCGCTGGAGCCGGTACTCAGCGCCAAGGCGACCGAAACCGCTCCGCGCAACCCGCCCCAGGTCAGGATCACGATTGCGCGCCAACGGTTCGGATTCTTGGCATGAAGCCACAAGGCGGTGCCTATGATGCTTGCGGCTCGGACGAGCAGACCGAGCGGGATCGCAAGTGCAATGACGAACAAGGTCGAGCTTTCGAGACGAGCCAGCCCGAGCATCTCGAAGCCAATCAACATGAACAGCAGCGAGTTCAGAATCTCGTCGACCACTGACCAGAACAGAGTACGATTGCGGCGCGTCTTTTCGCTCATTGCCTGGCGGGGTCCGCGACTGCCAATCAAAAGCCCGCAAGCACCACCGCGATCGGGCCGGAGGCGCCGAGACCGTTGGCAAGCGTATAAGACCCACTCGCAACAGCCAATGACATGGTGAACTCCAGGGGATAGTCGTCGATGCGCTTCATGGCCAAATAGCCAATCCAGCCAGTTCCTGCGCCGATGATGACGCCGCCACCAATCTCCCGCAGAAGATCGAAACTGATGGAGCCGAAGGTGGGGTGCGCCCCTACCGCGTAGGACAGCGCGGTCTGAAAAAGCACCACCGCAACGCCATCGTTGAACAGGCTCTCTCCGGCCATCACCGCCTGCAACTTCTTGGACAATCCAACTCGCGACAGTATCGTACCGACAGCCACGGGATCCGTTGGCGCCAGAATTGCACCAAGCACGAGGCACCAGGAGAGCGGCATCTTCACACCGGTGAGGCCGAACGCGAAATAGATTCCCAGCCCAAACAGCGCGGTTGCGATCACTACGCCGGCCGTCGCCAGAAGAAACACCGTGATTTTGCGGGACCACAACGCAGAAACATCGACCTGCAATGTACCGGCAAAAAGCAGGAAGCAGAGGACGCCGTTCAACAGCGTGTCCGGCAACTCCCGGGCCCCTAAAATGTCCCGGAGCGCCAGTCCCAGATTCAAAGCGGGAAAGACAGCGCCGACCGCGATCACAGCAAGCGATGCGATGAGCGCGACCACCGTCAGCCCAACGTACCGGGAAGCAGCAGAACCGTCCGGTCGAGGAGACCCAAGGTGGACGCGAGACACAACAGCACTGCTGTGAATGAAAGTGGCGACATCCCTCGCCCCTGATCGCGGCCGCATGCTCGATAGTCCAGGCTGGCACGTCACGACGGCGAAACTGGAGAGCCAGTATCCGGGTGCAGCACGCGACTTGAGCCGCGCCCGCTCGTCCGACTTCGCCGGCGGGCTACTTGCCGCTGCCCTGCCCCGATGAGCCGGACGTGGCGTTGCTCGTCGCAGGTTGGCTTGTCCGATCCCTTCCTGGACTGATCCCACCCGCCGCATTGTTGCCGTAGCTGTTGCCCTGGTTGGTATGGATGGTGCCGCTGGCGTTCGTGCCCGCGGTACCCTGCACGCTCGACGAATTGGTCGTTGTTTGTCCCGCTGCCGACCCGCCCGAATTGCTCTGCGCGAGGGCAAAGGGCAAACTGCCAAACATGAGGCTCAGAAACATCGCGATATACTTCATGTTCTATCTCGGCTCCGTTTTCGAAATGGATCTGCAGCCTCGTCGTAGCCGCGCCGGCTGCTAAAGAACATCAGCGCCATCAGTCCGCAGCCAATCGCGAGCGAAAAGAACGATCCAAGACCAAGTGCGATCCAGCCGTTCTCGTCCATGGCGACGTCGTCGACGCCATTGGTTGCATCCGAGACCCACACGATACCGACCACGACAAGTGCGAGCATGGCGCACAACGCGACGATGAGAATTGCCTGACCTAGGCTTAGGCTTCGCATGGGCGGCTCCTTCGACCGGCAACTGCAACGATGCGCGGCGGTTCCTAAGACACTTTCCGGCTGGGAGGCCGCTTCGCAATCTCTGCTTTCAGATCACAGCAGACACGGCCGCCTGCGTCGGAAGGGCCGGCATGCGCGAACGAAGGTAACGGCGGTACGCACGGCAGCTTAGAAGACGATCAACAGCTACGTACTTCTGAAGCCGTCAGGGTGAGGAAGCCGGCGGCTTTCTCTGTTCGAACGGGCGGCCGACGCCAGCTCACTAGGAACTGCGGTGCCGTCCACATTGTTCATCTCCGATGGAAATCATCGCGTTTGCAGTCCTTGCGCTGGTACTTGTCTTCGCCATCGCTCGTCTGACCGCCGGTCGACGAAAATCCCCGCAGGAACTTGGCCGGGGCCAGGCCGCGCGCGAGTCCCGCCAGATCCTGAAAGAGCTCGCGGCACGAGCCGGAGATACCAGCGCGGCGGCGCAAGTCGCAGTCGATCGCAACAACCGCATCGTCCCCAGCGATCTGAGCCGCAAAGGGCAGCGAACGAATGCGCCACCTCGTGACGACGAGCCCATGGCCTGATCGCTTCTTCGGGCGGCGTCCCTGTCGAAGCGCTTTCAAGCGCTCGACCGAGGGGGAGCCATCTGCGCGAGCCTCGCCACATGCAAAAGGCCCCGGCCGAGGCCTTGCGGCTCGTCAGGGGTACATCCGCCCTGCACGGCCGAAGCAGGTCTATACGTCTTGTGTAGACGAAACGGCGGAGACCGAAATAACATGTGATGAGGGCAACGGAAAAATGCGACTTCCGGTCGATCCGCCCCACCCGCATCTACGTGCGCCGGCAGACGTACTAATTTGAAGCCATGCCGCGCATCGCTTGGGTGAACCATAGGCCGCGTGAATCGCGGAAGGGCTTATAGCCGAGATTTGCCAAAATGCCGCTCCCGATCAGGAGGAATGCAATCGTCAACGTCAATAAACGTCCCGTATAGCTCATCGCATTGCTCCAGTTCGGCTACAATCTGCGAACGCAATGCAGGCGATTGGGGGAGCGTTCCTCGCCACGGTCGCCGTTTTGAGATTTGATAGCGAAGCTCCTGAGCCAGGCCTTTCGGACGACATCCGCCCAACTGATCTGCTCGCGATCGGTGGCTGGAGTTGTTCCGGCCTCCCGTCATCCGAAGCTCGATCTGCGAATGGCGACAAGCGATCGCCAGCGCCCGCGCTCGTTCAAGCCATTGGCTACTCGACGGCCGGCAGTGATCTTGCGCCCGCGCGAACCGGGCCCCTTCACTCGCTCTCGCGCATTCTGGAAGAATATATAAACCATCGGGATCAGGAATATGCCTATCAAGCTTGCCGCCAGCATACCCCCGAAGACCGCGGTGCCTACCGCGCGCCGGCTCATTTGGGCAGCCCCCGTTGCGATGACTACTGCGACAGCGCGGTCTGCACCCGGTTGTTAACGTTGACCGTATCGATGTTCGGGTCGGAGCCGAGAGCAAAGGATACGGTGAGGCTGTAGCTGCCGTCATTCCCGCTCGTGGATTTCATATAGAGCATCTGGTCGACGCCGACGATCTGCGCCTCGAGCGGCTGCGCGACACTGGATTCGACGACGGCGGCGGACGCTCCGGGGAACGTACCGTACACCGTCACCTGGGGCGGCACGATGTCCGGGAATTGAGCGACGGCGATGCGCAGCAACGCCAGTCCGCCGGCGATGGTGATAACAAATGCGATCACGATGGCGAGACGCGGTCGGTCGATGAAAATCGCCGAGATCAAATCAGTGCCCGCCGCTCTTGCTGTTTGGACCTGCTGCCCCCCGCCTCCCTGGCCAGCGCCTTGGCCACGGTCGTGGATCCGCCCGAAGCTGCTGCCGACCCGTGTGCACGGCCAACCGCTGCTGTGCCGCCGCCCTCCCCCGCACTTTCCTTCATTTGGGCCTGGATCTGAGAGCTTCCCGGTGCTGGCGAAATCTTGGCTCCAGCTCTGATCCGTTGCAGGCCCTCGACGATGACCTGATCGCCTGACCGCAATCCACCGATCACGCCGGCCAGCGTCGTCGTCGATTGCCCGACCTGGATGCGGCGCTGCTCCGCCATATTATCCTTTCCGACCACGAAGACGTAGCTGCCCTGCTGGTCCGACAGCACAGCCGAGCGCGGCACCGCAAGGACTTCGATCGGCTGTACGCCCTCGAGCAGCACGGTCACGAACTCGCCATCAAACAGCTCGCGAATCGGCGTGCCGCTGCCCTCGATGTGCTGGGTGGGAGGGTTTTCGATCTCGCCCCGGAGGGTGATGGTATCCGTATTGGTCGTGACCGTGTTGTTCGCGAAATTCAGATGGCCGGTGCGCTCGTAGGCTCTGCCGTTTGGCAGGCGCAGGCGAATGACCACGGCGTTGAAGCCGCCGCGCCGCGCATAGCGGTCGCGCAGCGTCAGAGCCTCACGAACCGATACGGAAAAGTCACATACATCGGATCCTGGCTGACGATGGTCGTGAGCACACCCGAAGACGGGCTGACCACGTTGCCCTCCGTCACAGCGGTCCGGCCGATCTTGCCGTCGATGGGGGACGTGATGTCGGTGTAGCCAAGATTGATCTGCGATGCCTCTACCTGCGCCTGCGCGGCCTGGACCTGGGCTTCGAGGCTTCGCTGGTTAGCGATCGCCGCATCATAGTTGGACTGCAATCCGGCAGGGCCGCTCAGCAGGCCCGCGCACGCTCGGTGGTCAGTCGAGCGTTCTCCAATGTCGCCTGCAACTGCGCGAGGGCAGCCTGCCGGGCGGCGAGGTCGGCCTCGAACGGGCCCTTCTCGAGCTCGTAGAGCTTGTCGCCGCCCTTGACCTCGCTGCCTACATGTTCATGGGCACCGAACGCAACGCGGCGCCGCTGCAGCCGGGGCGCTACTGCGAAGGCCCTTCGCTCGACGGCTAGGGGTCGTGCAGCTTCCGGGCCGGGTTCGAACCTTTGGGCGACGAGCCTGTGCTCGGATCGGCGCGGCCGGATAGCGGCGCACAGGTGGAGCAGATGAAGAGCCGGCCGGTGACGAACGCGTTGGCCTGATTCTCGTGTAACGGCCGGGGTCGTCCGATGAAAGGGACGGCCCCGGCCGACGTCTAGCGACGCCGAGCCACCAGAACGCCCAACAGAAACGCCGCAAAGACCACTTGTAGCGGTGCTGCCCTGGTCATCTTCCGCAGTTGGTCGGCCAATTGCGCCGAGGGCGCCTGGGAAGGCGCATCGAGTCCTGTTCTTGTATCAGCGTGCGGCGCCTGCGAGCCGTTCTGCGCGGTGAACTGATCGTCCACGAGGCCGGACGCTTCGGTCATGGCGGAGCTTTCCCTGATATCCATCCTGATCCTCCATTGTAGCTTTCCAGTCAGCGATCGACCTCGCCGAAGACAATATCCAGCGACCCGAGGATCGCCGAGACGTCCGCGAGCAAATGTCCCTTGCAGAGAAAGTCCATCGCTTGCAGGTGGGCGAATCCCGGCGACCTGATCTTGCACTTGTAGGGACGGTTGGTCCCGTCCGCGATGAGGAACACACCGAACTCGCCCTTCGGAGCCTCGACGGCGACATAGACCTCGCCGGCGGGAACGTGGAAGCCCTCGGTGTATAGCTTGAAGTGGTGAATCAGCGCCTCCATCGAACGCTTCATCTCCCCACGTCTAGGCGGCGCGACCTTGTTGTCCTGCACGAGCACCGGACCCTGGCCGTCGGCAGACTTCAGCTTCTCGATGCACTGCTTCATGATGCGCACGGATTGCCGCATCTCCTCCATGCGAATGAGATAGCGGTCGTAGCAGTCGCCGTTTCGTCCGACGGGGATGTCGAAGTCCATCTGGCATAGCAGTCGTAGGGCTCTGCCTTTCGCAAGTCCCAAGCCGCGCCCGACCCCCGCACCATCACGCCGGAGAAGCCCCAGGCCCAGGCCTGCTCGAGCGTTACCCGACCAATATCCACGTTTCGGGCCTTGAAGATGCGGTTGAGCGAGAGCAGCCGATCCAGGTCGTCGACGACGCGCAGGAACGGATCGCACCAGGCTTCGATATCATCGATCAGTTTCGGTGGAAGGTCCTGATGCACGCCGCCGGGACGATAATAGTTGGCATGCATCCGACTGCCGGACGCACGCTCGTAGAACACCATGAGCTTCTCGCGCTCCTCGAAGCCCCAAAGAGGTGGCGTCAAGGCCCCGACGTCCATCGCTTGCGTCGTGACGTTCAAAAGATGAGACAAGATGCGGCTGATCTCGTGATAGAGCACCCTGATCAGCTGCCCTCGCCGCGGAACTTCAAGGCCGATCAGTCTTTCGATTGCCAGGCAGAACGCGTGCTCCTGCGTCAGGGGAGCGACATAGTCGAGCCGGTCGAAATACGGGATCGCCTGAAGATAGGTCTTGGCCTCGATCAGCTTCTCGGTGCCCCGATGCAAAAGACCGATGTGCGGATCGACGCGTGCGACGATTTCGCCGTCCAGTTCAAGCACGAGCCTAAGCACGCCATGGGCGGCGGGATGCTGGGGACCGAAGTTGATGGTGAAGTTTCTCAAGCTGGGAGACTGCTCAGGCATATCGCTTCCGATCGAGGACATCCCTCACCTTAATCGTGATCGACGTCGGACGGCTTCACACAGGTTAACGATTCGCCTCGAACCTGGAAAAGGAGCCATGAACGTTGCACTTTGGAATGCCCGGCTTTCGGGTGGTAAGCGAGCGTCTCTCAGACCGACCCTCTCACTAGCCCGAGCGAACCCATGGCAGCAGAGCCAACGCTCACGGCCGTTGTGTTCGCCGGCGGTCTCGGCCTTGGCGCGTATCATGGCGGCGCATTTGAAGCCCTCACTTCTGTCTCGCCGCACATCGACTAGGTGACCGGTTCGTCCGCGGGCGCGATCACGGCGGCATTGATCGCGGGATGTCCCATCCCCGACCGCCTCGCGAATTTGCGCGGCTACTGGCATGCTCCTGCCGCGCCTGCCGTCACAACGAGCCCCAGCCGCCACCTGTCCGCTTGGCTGAGTTCAATCAATACGCGCCTGCTTGGCCACACCGGCTTTTTCCATCCCCGCCTACCTCTACCGTCCTTCCCCTTCACGGGTCTGTACGATCTCGGCCCAACACGCGAACGCCTTCAGCGATTGATCGATTTCGGGCGTGTGAACATTGGCGAGCTGCGCATTTCCATCTGCGCAACGGACCTCGAAAGTGGCGATGCCGTGCTGTTCGATTCGTCTTCGGAGCCGATCGAAATGGATCACATCCTGGCCAGTTGCGGATTTCTCCCGAATTCGGTCCGGTGCAGGTTGCCGGGAGATGGCTCGGCGATGGCGGGTTTTCGCTCAACGCGCCGTTCGATCCGGTCCTCGAAGCTCCAGCCTCGCTTCGCCTTTGCGTCGTCGACCTCTATGCACGGGACGGCAACGTCCCTGACGGCCTCGAGGCCGCGGCTGAGCGCAAGAGCGATCTCACCTTCGGCAATCAGACCTTTCAGCGCCTTCGTCACGCCCTCGAAGCTCGCCAGCTTCGCGCCGAGCTACAGGGCCGGGATCGCAACGACAGGATCTATCTCCTGAGCTACCGACCCGGCCGCGAGGAAGCCGGCCCTGAAAAATCTTTCGACCTGTCGGAGCGGCCATGGCGCAGCGTTGGCGCGCGGGCTTTTTGGACATGCAGCATGCCGGATCCGTGGCTCTCCGGAACGGGCTATGCAGCGTAAGGCGAGGCTCGCAGCGTTTCAGCGCGCCAGAGTCCGGCTAGGTCTCTCGGTCGATACGCTGGCGGATGTCCAGCAAGAACCGGCTAACACCTTCATCCGGGCTGACGCCGTCAGGCGGCGCGATGGTGGTGATGCCCCAGTTCGCCAATACGGCCTCCTGCACCGGATTGCGTTGCGTGACGAAAGCGAAGGATCTCGGTCGGTCCTGGCGGTGCCCGGACTCATCCCAACTCTGCCAAACCCGATGCAGCAGGAGCCGAATGTTGGGATCCGACATGCTGTATCCGATGAAAAGCAGCGTGCTGCCCAAGGCATCGGCGCGAAACCGGATATCGAGCGGCGAGTCGAACGCGAGTCGGTTGAGGAAATCGGTTTCGGTCAAGACGAGCGAGGCATCGTCGTCGAAGTCACCATGGAATTTGATGATGTGCGTGACGCCGGAACGCGCGCCTGCAATGTCCTTTGCGTTGCTGATCTTGGCATAAGGCTTTTCCAGGACGTCGAAGGCTGTCTCGAGGTTGCGGTCGTAGTTCGTGGTGTAAATGGTCGGAAAATCGAGCTCCACGATCAGCTTGTGGAGCCGTGAGGCCGCGATCCTGTCCGGGTCGACGCGCCAGTTGCGGTCGAGCCAGCTGCGAAGCGGGCCAATTCCGCCGCGCTTCAGCCGGTAGTACTCCGCCAGCATCTGATAGCCGCCGTGCATTCCATCGATCACGTTGCGCTCAAGTCCAAGGTCATCCAGCAGATGGTCGATCAGAGATTGCCAGGACGGCAGGCCGACAGCCATCGAGACGCCGGCACCGACGAACAGGATGGCGCAGCGCCGCTTGATCGCAGCGGCCAGGACCTCATGAGGCGGTCGCTCCTCGAATGC